>NZ_CP013656.1:3885398-4464511 GCF_001518915.1 Rheinheimera sp. F8 | reverse complement strand
CGCCTGCGGCGGATAGTGACCTTGTCGGATAAGGCCGCGGCGATACGGACCCATTCATCTGGAATATGGTTGGCAAATACTTCCATCCGGGCGACGGGCTCCCCGGACATCTCAATGACTTCGGTTAAATCCTGAATTAACGGCATAAAAAAATCCGGAACCTATGACGGGTTCCGGATTTTCCTACACTGCCAGGATCGGTCAAGTACTCTTAACTGATCTGCATTGCGCGTTAAGCGGGCTTTTGCTATTTCACGGACTAATCATCGTGTGGCTGCAGCGGCGTCGGCAGCGTCAGCTGATAAAACGCCAGGTTCAGCCAGCGCCCAAATTTAAAGCCTGCTTGGCTGATAGTGCCACTGTGAACAAAACCAAGTTTCTGATGCAGCGCGATACTGGCGCTGTTTTCCGCATCAATACCACCGATCAATAAGTGATAACCCTGCGTTTGGCCCGCTTCAATCAGCAATTGCAGCATCTGCTTACCGAGGCCTTTGCCCTGGTGATCCGGATGCACATACACCGAATGTTCAACTGAATACTTAAACGCCGGAAAGGCACGGAAAGTGCCATAACTACCAAAAGCCAGCAGCGTGCCGTCGTCGGCTTTGATTCCGATGACGGGAAAGTTACCGGCGCTTTTATTGGCAAACCACTGCTGCATCGTCGTCATGGTGCGGGGTTTGTATTCATACAGTGCCGTGGTGTGCAAAATGGCGTGGTTGAAGATCTCGAGGATCTGCGCCGCTTCGGACTCAAACTGACACTGAATAATCTGCATGCAGCACTCGCTTTATCTGCGCCTCAGGCGCGATATAAGGTTTTAATCAGATGAAAGCCAAACTGGGTTTTCACCGGGCCGTGAACTTCCAGTACAGGCTTTTTAAACACAACTTCGTCAAAGGCTTTGACCATCTGACCCGGTCTGAACTCACCGAGATCTCCGCCTTTTTTACCGGAAGGACATAATGAATGTTTCTTCGCAAGGTCCTGAAAATTGGCGCCTTTGGCCAGTTGTTTTTTCAGTTGTTCCGCTTCTTCCTGGGTCTTGACCAGGATATGACATGCACAGGCTTTGGCCATACTGAGTACTCCTACGACTTAAAATGAGCAGCTCTGCCTTCCTGGGCGGACCTTTTGCAATGGGCGCATAGTTTAATCGAAAACGGAACTAAAAAAAATATGCAGCGCGGACCAGTTTAATTGTGTTTTTTTTGTGCAGTCTTGGTTATGGTGGAAGCAGTTGCTGACATTATTGTTTAAGCATCTGTTTTATAAAAATAAAAAAGGGGAATACTGATGTGGAAATGGGTTGGACGTTTATTGTTGTTGGCGCTTCTGGCGCTGGCGGCATTTGTGGTGAATGCCATTTGGTTTAAACCGGTTTCAAGCCGGGTGTTTTATGAGCGGGTTTTCCTCGAATTTGGTCTGCAAAGCCCGGAATTGTTGAGTCAGTTACGCTTACTCGAGGGGGTAGGTATTCGTGGTCATAATGCTGAGCTGGACGATCGCTCACAGGCCAGTGGCGATAAACAGTTTGCCAAACTGAAAGCCGATCTGGCGACTTTGCGTCAATATGACCGTAACAGCATGACCGAAGCCGAAAAACTGAACTACGACATGCTGGAGTGGTTTATGGCGCATCAGGCCGAAGGCGAGAAGTGGCGTTATCACGATTACCCGGTCAATCAGCTATTTGGTGTGCAGAGTATGCTGCCGCGCTTTATGGTCAATACGCACCAGCTCAAAGACAAAACGGACGCAGAGCAATATATCAGCCGGTTGCAGCAGTTTGACCGGGTTTTTGGCCAGGTGGTGGAAGATTTAAATATCCGCGCCGCCAAAGGCGTGGTGCCACCGCGTTTTGTGCTGGAGAAAGTACTGAATGAAGTACAGGGGTTCACCTCCGGTGCTGTTGATCAGCAACTGCTGTATACCCACTTCAGCACTGCCATCACAAAAATTGACGGTCTGACTGAAGCTGACCGCACTCAACTGACCACCCAGGTCAAAGCGGCCATTGAACAATCAGTGTTGCCTGGCTA
The DNA here is from genome assembly GCF_001518915.1 of Rheinheimera sp. F8. Classification (NCBI taxonomy): domain Bacteria; kingdom Pseudomonadati; phylum Pseudomonadota; class Gammaproteobacteria; order Chromatiales; family Chromatiaceae; genus Rheinheimera; species Rheinheimera sp. F8. The sequence goes on along the minus strand of NZ_CP013656.1, from coordinate 4,462,466 downwards.
TCAGAAACTGACCGGCTATCTGACAGATACAGTCGCCAGCGCGACCACCGATGACGGCGTCTGGAAGCTACCGGAGGGTGACCAGTATTATGCTTATGCACTGAAACAACACACCACGACAGACATGACACCGGAACAAATCCACTTGCTGGGTCTTGCTGAGGTGGCGCGTATCCAGCAGGAAATGTTGGCGATCCTGCAGGCGCAAGGCATCACTGGCGATAATGTTGCGCAGATGATGACAGCCTTAGGCGATGATCCGCGGTTTTTGTATCCGGATAGCAATGAAGGCCGCCAGCAAATTCTGGCTGATTACAAAACCATTCTGGCTGATATTGAGACCCGGTTAGTACCGGCGTTTAATATCAGACCGAAAGCCCCTATGGACGTGCAACGCGTCCCTGAATTTGCTGAGAAAACCTCGCCCGGAGCTTATTACAATGGGCCTGCGATGGACGGCTCACGGCCAGGTGTATTTTTTGCCAATCTGTACGATATCCGCGCGACGCCTAAATTTGGCATGAAAACACTGGCAGTGCACGAAGGTATTCCAGGCCATCATTTCCAGATTGCGATCCAACAGGAACTGAAAGGCTTACCAACCTTCCGCAATATTCTGCCATTTACCGTCTATGCCGAAGGCTGGGCGCTGTACACCGAACGGCTGATGGCTGAGCTGGGTCTCTATAAAGATGATCCTTTTGGTGATTTAGGCCGGCTGCAGGCTGAGCTGTTCCGCGCCATCCGGCTGGTGGTTGATACCGGTATTCATCACAAACGCTGGACCCGGGAACAGGCCATTGCTTATATGTCCGGTAATGCCGGTATGGCGAAATCGGATGTGGAAGCTGAAATTGAGCGTTATATCGTGATGCCGGGCCAAGCCTGCGCTTATAAAGTCGGCATGATGAAATTACTGGAACTACGCAACAAAGCACAGCAGGAACTGGGTGATAAGTTTAAGCTGACCGATTTCCATGACGTGGTGCTGCAAAATGGCTCGATGCCACTGACGATCCTGGAACGGGTGGTTGACCAGTATATCGCAGCGAAAAAAGCGGCCTAGTCAGGTATTAGACCATTCGATAACAAAAAGGCGCCTGATGGCGCCTTTTTCACATTGTAACTTTCGTTACGCAGGTTGTTGTTGAGTAATACAATGCACGTTGCCACCACCTAACAGAATTTCACGGCCAGGCACAGTCACCACCTGATGCTGCGGAAACACCTTGGCGAGGATATCTGCGGCAACGTTATCCATCGGATCGTCAAAGGTTGGTAGGATCAAACCGCCGTTACACAGATAAAAGTTGATATAAGAGCCAGCCAGGCGGGCTTCGGCTTCGCGCGGTACCGCAGCACCTGTTAAGTCGACACTGTCATATTCTTCGGCATTGGCCAGTAACGGGCCCGGTACCGGCAGTTTATGCACGATAAAAGGCCGGCCTTTGGCGTCTGTGCTGTTTTCCAGCACTGTGAGCGCCGCGCGCGAGCGGGTGTATTGCGGGTCGGATTCGTCATCGGTCCAGGCCAGCAGTACTTCGCCCGGACGGACAAAACAGCACATATTATCGACATGACCATCGGTCTCGTCGTTAAAAATGCCTTCTTCCAGCCAAATCACTTTATCAATACCGAGGTAGTCACTGAGTTGTTGTTCAATTTGCGCTTTTGTCAAATCCGGGTTGCGGTTTGGATTGAGCAAACATTCGGCGGTGGTCAATAAAGTGCCTTCACCGTCGGAGTGAATGGCGCCGCCTTCCAGCACAAAACCTTCAGTGCGATAGCGCGGCAGCCCTTCGATATTCAGCACTTTTTGCGCGACCTGGTCGTCCAGATCCCACGGGAAATACAGGCCGCCATTGAGGCCGCCCCAGGCGTTAAAGGTCCAATCGATGCCCCGCACTTCTTTGCCGTTGGTGACAAAAGTTGGGCCGGTGTCACGGCACCAGGCGTCGTTATTGGACACTTCCACGACACGGATCGGATGCACGGTTTCCTGCAGGCTCAACTGTGCCTGCGCATTGGCAAACTGACGGGCTGACGCCATCACTGTCACTGGTTCAAACCGGGCAATAGCACGGATCACTGCCACAAAAGCTTGTTGTGCCGGTTTCGCGCCTAAACGCCAGTTATCGGTCCGCTCTGGCCACACCAGCCAGGTTTGTTTGTGGCGGGCCCATTCGGCGGGCATATAAAAGCCATCAGCGCGGGGCGTGCTTTGTAAGGTGCGATCTGAAATAAATCCGCTCACGTCAGGTTCCTTGTTCAAGGTTCAACATACTGCTGAAAAGTCGTCAGGCCAGAATAATCCGGCCTGAAGTTCGTCTGTCACTGATTTCCTGCGGTGGTGCCGCAGCGCACTTAGTTGCTGTTTTTAGGCACTGTTTTGCCGTCTTTGGTCAGCAAGGTCTCAAACAGGTCGATGCGGCGGTCACGGTAGACGCCCCAGCTACGGCGGATATGCGCCAGCTCGTCGAGGTCAAAACTATGCACCAGCACCGCTTCGCTGACTTCATCGGCTTCCTGCACTTTGGCACCAAACTGGTCAGCAATAAATGAGCTGCCATAGAAAGTGATAGAGAAATCCTGTTCAGATTCAGTACCGATGCGGTTCGATGCAATCAGCGGCACCAGATTGGCAGCCGCGTGACCTTGTTGCGTGCGTTGCCAGTGGTCGCGCGAAGAAATAGTCGGGTCATGCGGCTCGCTGCCAATGGCTGTTGGGTAGAACAGCAGTTCTGCGCCCATCAGTGCCATAGTGCGGGCACATTCCGGGAACCACTGATCCCAGCAAATACCGATACCGATTTTGGCGTAGGCGGTGTCCCAGACTTTAAAACCGGAATCACCTGGCGTGAAATAGTATTTTTCGCTGTAACCCGGGCCGTCCGGGATGTGGCTCTTGCGATAAGTACCAAGATAAGTGCCGTCGGCATCAATCACTGCCACGCTGTTGTACAGGCAGTTACCGGCGCGTTCATAAAAGCTGATTGGCAGAACCACCTTCAGCTCTTTAGCGATTTTAGTGAAATGCGCGACCGCCTGATTGTTTTCCAGCGGTGTAGCGAATTCCAAATATTCTGGTTTTTGTTTCTGGCAGAAGTAGTTACGTTCAAACAGTTCCTGCAGCAGGATAATTTGGGCACCTTTTGCCGCAGCATCACGCACCAGTTTTTCACCGCGGGCGATATTTTCTTCCACATTCCAGCCACCGATCATCTGAGTGGCAGCAACAGTTACCTTACGCATGCAAAGCATCTCCTGGCAAAAGAACAAAATGGACACATTACTTTAGCCACTTATCGTCACCGCAGCAAAGACTGACGGGCAGTAATGGACGGGCACATAATGCAGTTTGGCCGCGCAAAATGCCGGATTTTTCCCCGCGGGTCAATGAAATTCTGCTGATTTTTCCGTACCTTGCCTGAGATGAATTATCCGCGAATTTCTATTCGGCATTCGCGGATATTCATTAGGTTTTTATGCGATTTTGGCAGGCTTATTGATTGGCCAGTTCAGCGGCCAACAGCAACAACCGTGGTTGCAGGCGGGTTTTGTAATTGATATGCACATAACTGAACTGAATTTCGCCGCTTTTACTGACAATAAAAACGGCCGGCGCCGGTAGCACAGCCTGACCGGTACTGTCATAGGTCAGCTGTATGCCATAAGTACCTTTATAGGTTTTCTCTGTCGCTGCATCCATGTAATACGCCACACCAAAGCCCTGCAGAGCATTGAGGTGAGAATCGGACAACAGCTGGTAATTCAATGCTGCGTCTTTGGTCATTTGTTCCGACTTAGCACTGGCTGCCGGTAATTCAGGGCTGACTGCCAAAATGCGGTAACCCAGCTTTTGTAGTTGCGGGGAAATATCACGAAGGCCGGCCAGTTGCGTGTTGCAATAGGGGCACCAACCACCGCGATAGAACACCAGAATGGTTTTTTGCTGGCTTATCAAAGCCGACAAATCGACAGTGGCACCTGTACTATCCTGCACCTGTAATCCGGCAGGTACTGACTGACCGTTTAATAGAGGTCGGATTAACTCAGGTTTTAAGGCAATCTCTGCCGCACCGGCAAAAAAAGTACAAAGCAACAGCGGGATGGACAATAACATCTGTTGGTAACGGGTCATAGCTTGGGCCTGTGGTTAATTAAAGTCATTGGCATGAACAGACCCGCAGTCTGCCTGTTTTTGTTCATCCAACGAAAAAAATTGTCATTTTGTGATTTACCGCAGCTTTCAGGTGCTGAAGCTGCGTAAAATACCGGCTCAGGATAAGTGTTTGATGGTCATCATGAATAAGGCAGGTCAGCGTGTTTGATATTGCAATTGTCGGTGGCGGCATGGTTGGCGCGGCTTTGGCTGTGGCAACAGCGCGAGCGGGTATGAAAGTTGCGTTACTGGAGCGGCAAATGCCAGTCACGATCAGCGAACACAGTGACGTGGACTTGCGGGTCAGTGCAATTAACCGACGCAGTGAACAATGGCTCAAAGACCTCGGCGCCTGGCCGCGCCTATTAAGCAGCCGGCTGGCTCCTTACGCAACATTACGTGCTTTTGAAGGGGATGCGGCACCGCTGGATTTTACTGCCGCCGAATTGGGTGAAGATCACCTCGGTCACATCATCGAGAATTTACATATTCAGCAGGCGTTATGGCAACATTTACCGGACACCGTCGAACTGTTTTGCCCGGTTCAGCTGCTGGGGTATCAGCAATTTAACGACTATGCCAGTCTGCAGACCGATCAGGGTGAGATTAAAGCTCGTCTGTTGATTGCTGCCGACGGGGCACAGTCGCAACTGAAGCAACTGGCGGGGATTGGCTCACTGGGCTGGCAGTACAGCCAAGCCTGTTTGTTGGTGCACGTCCGCACCAGCTACGATGCATTGCCGATGACCTGGCAGCAGTTTACGCCACAAGGGCCACGGGCTTATTTGCCACTGCCGGGCCGCGAGGCATCATTGGTGTGGTATGACGACCATCTGCGCATACAGCAACTTGCAGCGCTGCCGCCACAACAGCTGGAACAACAAATCAGACAGCATTTCCCGGCGGTACTTGGTGAATTTAGTGTGATCAAACAAGGTTATTTCCCGCTGACCCGAAGTCACGCCAATCAATATGTCAAAGGGCGTCTGGTATTGGCCGGTGATGCAGCGCATACCATCAATCCACTGGCAGGGCAGGGTGTCAATCTTGGTTTTGCCGACGCGCAGTGTCTGGCCGCATTACTGATTAAACAGTTCGCTGCCGGTGCTGATTTGGCTGCCCCTGCGTTGTTAGCCCAATACGAGAGTGAAAGGCGTAAGGCGAATTTATTGATGATGTCCGCGATGGATGTGTTTTATCAGGTGTTCAGCAGCAAACTGACACCGTTGGTACAGCTGCGCCGGCTCGGGTTACAGATGGCCGCAAAAGCAGGGCCGCTAAAAACTTATGTGGGTAAATATGCAGCGGGATTAGTGTGACGCAGTGAAACCAATGCTTGTCGAAACAAAAAGGCTGCAAATCTGCAGCTTTTTTATTTGGTTATAAAAAAGAAAACCCAGCCGAAGCTGGGTTATCAAAGAATGGCAGGGGTACAGGGATTCGAACCCCAGAATGGCGGGATCAAAACCCGCTGCCTTACCGCTTGGCTATACCCCTGCAGAAACACATGTGGCTGTAACGTATGAACTGATGACCATACTGCCACTAAAATTAATGGCAGGGGTACAGGGATTCGAACCCCAGAATGGCGGGATCAAAACCCGCTGCCTTACCGCTTGGCTATACCCCTGCAGAAACTGCAGAATTCTTACTTGCTTTGGTGCGGAAAGAGAGACTCGAACTCTCACGCCTCGCGGCGCTGGAACCTAAATCCAGTGCGTCTACCAATTTCGCCATTTCCGCAATTTACGGCGAACAACGCAGAGAAAGTGGTGGCTACAGCGGGAATCGAACCTGCGACCCCAGCATTATGAGTGCTGTGCTCTAACCAGCTGAGCTATGTAGCCACTGCGTCTTAGTTGTCCTAAGCAAGTGGCGCGTATTATGCTCATCCATGTTTTTTGCGTCAACCGTTTTTTTGCCACAAATCCATGCATTTGAATCGTTTGCTGAATTTATGTTCGCCTTGCTGCAGTTCGCAGCAATTTCTGGCGAAATCATCGCCGCTAAGACCGATAAGGTTTGGCACTTGGCGCTTTTGCGATAGTATCGCTACTAACCTTTTATACGTGAACAATCGCCATTGGATGACTAATGACTGATAAATCTGCGCGCTGGCCGCGCCAACTTCCATACATTATTGCCAGTGAGGCCTGTGAACGCTTCAGTTTTTACGGTATGCGCAATATTCTGACGCCGTTTTTGATGACAGCGTTGCTGCTGTCGGTGCCGGAACAATTCCGCGCTGGTGAAGCCAAAGACATTTTCCACTCCTTTGTCATCGGTGTGTATTTTTTTCCGCTGCTGGGCGGATATCTGGCCGACAAATTCCTCGGTAAATACCGCACTATTTTGTACCTAAGTATTCTGTACTGTATTGGCCACGCTTTTCTGGCGATGTTTGAGACCAACAAAGAAGGTTTTTATGCCGGTCTGTTTTTAATTGCTTTAGGCTCCGGCGGCATCAAACCGCTGGTGTCGGCTTTTATGGGCGACCAATTTGACCAGTCGAATAAACATCTGGCCCGCAAAGCTTTTGACTGGTTTTATTTCACCATCAACTTCGGTTCGTTTTTCGCGTCATTATCGATGCCGCTGGTGCTGAAACACTATGGCGCCGCATGGGCTTTTGGTTTGCCTGGCGCGCTGATGGCGCTGGCCACGTTGTTTTTTTGGCTTGGACGCAGCCGCTACGTGCACGTTGCGCCGGAACCGGATAATCCGCATAGCTTTTTGCAGGTGGTGAAAACAGCGCTGTTAAGTAAACAGGCTGGTCACGCAGATAAAGGCTTGTATCTGGCCTGTACCGGTGTGGCGCTCGCGTTATTTTCGCTGTCACAAACACCTAATTTAGGATTTGTTGCGGCTTTCTGTCTGGCTTTAGTTTTTATGATTGGTTTTGGCGGAGGTGGTGCCGCCTTGCAGCTTGAGCGTGCGCGTGGGGTCCATCCGGATGACGCAGTGGATGGGGTACGAGTGGTATTGCGGGTATTAGTGCTGTTTGCGCTGGTCACGCCATTCTGGTCTTTGTTTGATCAAAAAGCTTCGACCTGGGTATTACAGGCAAATCTGATGAGCCGGCCTGAGTGGTTTGAACCGGCGATGATGCAGGCGCTGAATCCGTTGTTGGTGATGATCCTGATCCCGTTTAATAACTTTGTGCTTTATCCGCTATTGGAACGATCTGGCTTAAAAATCACGGCATTACGCCGGATGGGGGCGGGGATTGCTTTCTCCGGTTTTGCCTGGATAGTGGCGGGCAGCCTGCAGGTTTGGCTGGATAATGGTCATATTGTCAGTATTTTATGGCAGATGCTGCCGTATGCCTTGCTGACCTTTGGTGAGGTGTTGGTCTCTGCGACCGGGCTGGAATTTGCCTATAGCCAGGCGCCGGCCGCGATGAAAGGCATTATCACGGCATTTTGGCAGCTATCGGTCACGATCGGTAACCTGTGGGTGTTGGTGGCCAATAATAGTATCCGCAGCGAAGCTGTGTTATCGCATGTCGACAGTACAGGTCTTAGTCAGACGGCGTTTTTGATGTACTTCTTTGCGGCTTTTGCGCTGCTGGCTGCCAGTGTATTCGCGTTATATGCAAGGCGCTATCAGCTGGTCGATAACTATCGGGCGGCGGGTTAAGCTGCGCCTTGTGCCTATAAAAAAAGCCCGCAGCGCGGGCTTTTTTTTGGCAGAAAACTAATCAGACGTTAAACAAGAAGTGCATCACGTCACCGTCTTTACAGACGTAAGTTTTGCCTTCAACTTTTAATTTCCCGGCTTCTTTGGCACCGGCTTCACCGTTACAAGCGATAAAGTCGTCAAATGACACCACTTGGGCGCGGATGAAACCGCGTTCGAAGTCGGTGTGGATCACGCCGGCAGCTTGTGGTGCGGTGGCACCAACCGGAATAGTCCAGGCGCGCACTTCTTTCACACCAGCGGTGAAATAGGTGTGCAGATTCAATAATGAATAACCGCCGCGGATCACCCGGTTTAAACCAGGTTCATTTAAGCCCATTGATTCTAAGAATTCGGCTTTTTCGTCATCTTCCAGTTCAGAGATTTCTGATTCAATGGCGGCGCAAACCGGCACGACAATAGCGCCTTCTTTGGCGGCAATTTCGCGCACAACATCGAGGTGTGGGTTATTTTCAAAACCATCTTCCAGCACGTTGGCGATGTACATGGTTGGTTTGATGGTCAGGAAATTCATGTAAGAAATCAGCGCTTTTTCTTCTGGCGACAGCTCCAGCTGGCGCAGCGTCAGGCCTGATTCTAAGTGAGCTTTCACCTTTTCCAGCACTTCAATTTCAGCTTTGGCGTCTTTGTCACCGGCTTTGGCTTTTTTGCTGACGCGGAAAATGGCTTTTTCTGCGCTATCCATATCGGCCAGCACTAATTCCATATTGATGGTATCGATGTCGTCAGCCGGGTCGACTTTGTTGGCAACGTGGATCACGTTTTCATCTTCAAAACAGCGCACGACGTGGCCGATGGCGTCGGTTTCGCGGATGTTGGCCAGGAACTTGTTACCAAGACCTTCGCCTTTAGATGCGCCTTTGACCAGACCTGCGATATCAACAAATTCCATTGTGGTTGGCAGGATACGTTGTGGTTTGACGATGTCAGCCAGTTGCGTCAGACGCGGATCCGGCACAGGCACCACGCCGGTATTCGGTTCAATGGTACAAAACGGGAAGTTCGCCGCTTCGATACCCGCTTTGGTCAGCGCGTTAAACAGTGTAGATTTACCGACGTTGGGTAAACCAACGATGCCACATTTAAAACCCATGGAAATATCCTCAGTGCTGAGCCGGCGCCAAGATAGCGCAGCCGCTGTTACCAGACCCTCAGGTCGTGGCGATAAAACTGTGTAAACGATGCTGGGCTTTGACGAGGCCGTCTTTTTGCCACAGCTCAAGGCAACGCAACGATTCGTCGAGCGCGTCCTCTATCAATTTTTGCTCTGCTTGCGGGGCTTTGCCCAACACGTATCCGGTGACGAGGTCTTTATGACCTGGATGGCCGATACCTAAACGCAGGCGGTAAAAATTGGCATTATTGCCCAATTTACTGGTGATGTCTTTTAAACCATTGTGACCGGCATGACCGCCACCGAGCTTAAATTTGGCTACGCCCGGTGCTATCGCCATTTCGTCGTGCGCGACCAGAATATGCTCTGGAGCGACTTTAAAAAACTGCGCCATTGCTGCAACAGCTTTTCCACTTAAATTCATATAAGTGGTGGGGATTAACAACTTGATTTCCTGCCCGGCTAACAGGAATTTCCCTGTCAGGCCAAAATATTTCGGGTCGGCTTTTAACGGTACGTTATAGCGGCGGGCCAGTTGTTCAACAAACCATTGGCCGGCATTGTGGCGGGTTTTTTCATATTCGGGGCCTGGATTACCCAGGCCCACGATAAGCTGAACAAAGTCAGACATTACTCAGCAGTTTCTTCCGCTTTACCAGCTGGTTTGTTTACAGAAACAACCGCCTGGTCATGGCCAGCGCCTTTAGCCAGTTCAGCGATAGTCACGCCGGCTGGAACTTTCAGGTCTGACAGGTGCAGAGTTACGCCAACTTCAACGTCTGCCAGGTCAACTTCAATGAATTCTGGCAGGTTAGCTGGCAGAACTGTGATAGCAACTTCGTTGATGTGGTGAGCAACGATACCACCTTTTTTACCAGCAGCAGCTTCGTTAACGAAGTGCAGAGGTACTACAGTGTGCAGCTCGTGGCCAGCTTCAACGCGTTGGAAGTCAACGTGCATGACTTTTGGCTTGAACGGGTGACGTTGCATGGCTTTAACGATTGCTTTTACTTCTTCACCGCCGACATTGATAGTCAGGATGTGCGTGTAAAAACCTTCGTTGGCTTGTGCCTGGATCAGTTTGTTGTGGTCCAGAGTCACTGACAGAGGCGCTTGGTGGCCACCGTAAATGATTGCAGGAACTTTGTCCGCGTGACGCAGGCGGCGGCTCGCACCTTTCCCCAGGTCGTTACGGATTTCGGCATTTAACGTGTAAATGGCTTCAGACATTTGGATCTCCAAAAATTAAGAACGCCGGTTTCCGCGACCAGAAAACCAGCTCAGATTTTTTTCTCACCAGAAAAACGCAAGGCGCTCTGGCGGAAAAAAGCGCGACATAATAGCACCGGCCCCAGGTTCAGGCAAACAAAAAAGCCGCTCTGGGAGCGGCTTTTATCAACACTGTCGACTGTTAGTCAAACATCGAAGAAATCGATTCTTCGTTGCTGATACGGCGGATACATTCCGCCATCATTTCACTCAGCGTCAGCTGTTTCACTTTGCTCACGGCCTGCATGGCCGGCGACAGTGGAATAGTGTCGGTGATGATCAGTTCATCAATTACTGAGTTGGCGATGTTTTCTGCGGCATTACCCGAGAACACCGGGTGCGTAGCATAAGCAAACACACGGCGGGCGCCTTGTTCTTTTAACGCTTCTGCCGCTTTACACAGGGTACCACCGGTGTCGATCATGTCGTCGACGATGATACAGTCGCGGTCTTTGACGTCACCGATAATGTGCATCACTTGCGCCACGTTGGCTTTTGGCCGGCGTTTGTCGATGATGGCGAGGTCGGCATCGTTCAGCAGTTTGGCAATAGCACGGGCACGCACCACACCACCGATATCCGGAGACACCACGACTGGCGCCTGGAACTCACGCTTACGCATATCATCCAGCAGCACTGGTGAGGCGAAAACGTTGTCGACCGGGACGTCGAAGAAACCCTGGATTTGTTCAGCATGCAGGTCAACGGTCAATACACGGTCAACACCGACGCTCGACAGGAAATCTGCCACGACTTTCGCCGTGATAGGCACCCGGGCAGAGCGGACACGACGGTCCTGGCGGGCATAACCAAAATACGGGATCACCGCAGTGATACGACCGGCAGAAGCGCGGCGCAGCGCATCGACCATCACGATCAGTTCAATCAGGTTATCGTTGGTCGGGGCGCAGGTGGACTGGATAATAAAAACGTCCGATCCACGGACGTTTTCATTAATCTGAACGCTGACTTCTCCATCGCTGAAACGGCCAACTTCGGCATCGCCGAGCTTGATGTACAGGCGGCTGGCGATTTTTCTGGCGAGTTCTGGTACGGCGTTACCAGCGAATATCTTCATGTCGGGCACGGTAGGATCCTCAGGGATTGCTCCGGTTAAAATCTGAAATCAGCACCCGGCAGCAAAAGGGCGCTGATCCCTCGTCATACGGCATGTCGTAACGCAGTCAGCAGCGGCGACTGGTTGAGCCCCCGGGCGACAAATCCGCGGCAATTAGCCGGCAGGTCAGCCAGGGCGCGACGAGCACTGAGTTCATCGGCGAATTCAGCGAAAACACTGGCACCAGTACCCGTCATTCGAGACGGCGCGTATTCTACCAACCACTGTAAGGTTATTGCAACCTGCGGACAGAGACGTTCAACCAGTGGCTGACAGTCATTTCGCCACGGACTGGTCATTAAATCTGCCAGCGTCAGTGCTTTACTGTCGCGAATTAAATCCGGATGGGTAAATACCGCAGCGGTTGAGACGTGCGCATCCGGTGTCACCACTAAGTACCAGCAGTCTGCTAACTCAACCGGCTGCAGCTGCTCGCCAACGCCTTCAGCAAAGGCGGTCTGACCAAACACAAACACCGGCACATCTGCCCCGAGTTTTAAGCCGATATCGGCAAGCTGCTGTGTTGACAAGCCCAGCTGCCACAAGACATTTAACGCGTGCAGCGTGGTTGCCGCATCAGACGAGCCGCCCCCCAGACCTCCGCCCATCGGCGTGCATTTTTCTAAAAAAATGTCGATACCGGCATCGGGGGCGGCGAATGGTCGCAGCAGCTGGGCGGCGCGTACGACCAGATTGTCACTACCAGCAATGCTGATATCTGAGCAGCGAAAATCGATAGTACCGCTTTGGTTGGCGCGAAAACTCAGCTCATCCCCCACGTCCAGCATGCGAAACAGCGTTTGCAGATTGTGGTAGCCGTCCGCGCGCCGCCCGGTGATATGCAAAAATAAATTCAGTTTGGCCGGCGCCGGTAAAATCAGCGTGCTATTGATAAAAGTGCCTGTCATGGCTGCCACTCCCGGATCACCAGCTTGATGCGGGTTTCGCCGGATTGCAGCTGCATTTTGCGTGGCAGTGCTTTGGCGTCAGGGAAAAAATCACTGTAACTGACCTGCCATTGCCGCGCGCGGCTGTCAGTCAGAGTAAAACTGGTCAGCCGGCCCATGCCGTCGCGTTGTAAATTTTCACTGCTGGGGCCAGGCAGGCCTTTGAGCCACAACTGCATCTCTTCAATCGGCAAAGACCAGCCGGATAAATAATCCAGTAAAGCACCGGCAGACATGGCCTGATGCGTCTGACCATCGACTTTGACTGTCGCACCTTGTTGATGAGTTTCCAGTTCAAACACGGTCAGACCCAGGAAGTTGGTCATGGATGCCTGATAATATTCGCCGTGTTGTTGCCAGTTCAGTGTGCCACTGACATTTTCCCCGGGTGCTTTGACGCCCAGAGCCGCCACCACTTTAAATTCGGTCAGCGCATCCAGCGCCTGTTCGCGTTCAGCGGCGGGGAGTGGGCGTGAAACTTGGGGTGTCGGCTGGCTGGCGCAGCCGGTTAACAGTAGGCCCAGCAAACAGCTGGCCCAGAGATTTTGCTTTAAAAACACAGTTTTTCCTGCTTTAAAGTGATGTGCCGGACCTGCAAGCTTATGCAGCAGGCTTTTCAGCGTCCGTGGATTTTCGTACAATCCGCCCTTTATCCGGTACTCTGGCAATATCCTGCCAAAGTTTCCTTACTTATTTTCAGGTGAATCGCTATTTTTGCACTTGGCATCAATCACAAAACTGCGCCGGTCGCCCTGCGTGAGCAACTGGCGTTTGCGCCAGAGCAAGTCGCTGATGCGCTGCTGGATCTGACTGCCAAAACGGCGGTGACTGATGCTGTGATCGTATCCACCTGCAACAGAACTGAATTGTATTTTAGCGGCAGCAGCGAACAATCGAAACAAGTGATTGACTGGCTGGCACAATTTCATCAGCTGAACCGGCAGGAAGTCGAGCCGCATCTGTATCTGCATAGCGCGGATGCCGCCTCGACCCACCTGATGCGCGTCGCTTGCGGTTTGGATTCACTGGTGCTTGGTGAGCCGCAAATTCTTGGTCAGGTTAAGCAGGCTTATAGTCAGTCGCGTCAGTTGGGTACTATTCAGCCGGTGTTTGAACGGCTATTCCAGAAAACCTTTGCGGTGGCCAAGCAGGTGCGAACCGACACTGAAATTGGCGCCAGTGCAGTGTCGGTAGCTTTTGCTGCGGTGACGCTGGCCCGGCAGATCTTCGGCAAACTCAATGATGTCAAAGTGTTACTGATTGGCGCCGGTGAAACGATTGAATTGGTTGCCAAACATTTGCTGGAGCAAGGTGCGGCACACCTGACGGTGGCAAATCGCTCTTATGACAGAGCCGCCGGGTTGGCGGCACAGTTTAACGGTCAGGCGATTAGCCTGGCGCAAGTGCCGCAAGCGCTGGTCGATGCCGATGTGGTGATCAGCTCCACCGCCAGTACTTTGCCGATTGTCGGCAAAGGCATGGTGGAGCAGGCGTTAAAAAAACGCCGGCACAAGCCGATGTTTCTGGTCGATTTAGCGGTGCCACGTGATATCGAAGCACAGGTAGCAGAGCTTGAAGATGCGTATCTGTATACCGTCGATGACTTACAGAATATCGTTGCGCAGAATATGCAGTCCCGCCAGGCGGCCGCTGAGCAGGCCGAACAGATGATTGCGGTTGGCGTGGCAGATTTCAGTCAATGGCTGGCGCTGCAGGGCAATGTCGACTGGGTGCGGGATTACCGCGAACGCTGTGACGCAGTGAAGCAGGAATTATTACAACGGGCGCTGAATCAGCTCGCCAGCGGCCAGAGTGCCGATAAGGTGATGACTGAATTAGCGACTAAACTCAGCAACAGGTTAATGCATGCGCCAACCCGGACTATCCGGCAGTTGCTGCAAGATGACACTACTCAACCCCAAACATTGATCAACACGCTGTTAGATGTGTAGTTGGATGTTTAATCAGGTATTTATTGTTCCATGAAAGAATCGGTATATCGCAAACTCGAAGGTCTGGTCGAGCGTTATGAAGAAGTGCAGGCGCTGTTAAGCGACGCTGCCGTGATCTCTGATCAGAATAAATTCCGCGAGTTATCCCGCGAATATAGTCAGCTGGAGCCGATCGCCCAGCATTTTGCGCTGTATTGTCAGGCGCAGGACGACTTGCAAAGCGCCGAAGAAATGTTAAAAGACGCCGATCCGGATATGCGGGAGATGGCGCAGGAAGAATTTAAATCGGGTAAAGAACGGATTGAAGTCCTCGACCAGGAATTACAAATCCTGCTGTTGCCGAAAGATCCGAACGATAACAACAACTGTTTTCTTGAGATCCGCGCTGGTGCCGGTGGCGATGAAGCCGCGATTTTTGCCGGTGATTTATTCCGCATGTACAGCCGTTATTGTGAAAAGCGCCGCTTTAAAACTGAGATCATCAGTTTTAACGACGGTGAACATGGCGGCTATAAAGAAATTATCGTCAGTGTGCAGGGCGACGGCGCTTATGGTGTGCTGAAGTTCGAATCCGGTGGTCACCGTGTGCAGCGCGTCCCTGCCACCGAATCACAAGGCCGGGTGCATACCTCGGCCTGTACAGTCGCGATTATGCCGGAAGTGCCGGAAAGTGAAGCCATTGAAATCAATCCGGCCGATTTAAAAGTTGATACGTTCCGCGCTTCCGGGGCCGGTGGTCAACACGTTAACCGGACCGATTCTGCGATCCGTATTACGCACTTGCCAACCGGTATTGTGGTGGAATGTCAGGACGAGCGTTCGCAGCATAAAAACCGCGCGCGCGCCATGGCGGTGCTGCAGTCGCGTATTCAGGCGGCTGAAGATGAAAAACACCGGCTGGCGGAAGAGTCGACACGCCGGTTACTGGTGGGGTCGGGCGATCGTTCTGAACGTATTCGTACCTATAACTTCCCGCAAGGCCGTTTGACCGATCACCGTATCAATCTGACCATCTATAAACTGCTGGATGTGATGGAAGGTGATCTGGATCCGGTATTAGGTCCGCTTAGCCATGAATATCAGGCCGACCAGCTGGCCGCACTGGCCGAGGAAAACCGCTGATGTTATTGCGTCAGTGGCTGCAGCAGGCAGAAAACGCGCTGCAGGCGCTGGCGCAGCAAGACCCGCACGCCACCGATCTCGCTTTTGAAGCCACCCGGCTCTGGGCCGATGTGCTGGATAAAAATCCGGCCAGTGAGCGGCTGTTTCTGGAACAACCGCTGAGCGACGCCGAACTGAGCCGCTTAAATGCTGCGTTACAGCGACGCGCCAGTGGCGAGCCTCTCGCCTATATCACCGGGCGTTGGTGGTTCTGGGATCTGGAACTCGAAGTTGCCCCTTGTACATTGATCCCAAGACCGGATACAGAGCTATTGGTTGAGCAAGCTCTGGCGCTGCCGTTGCCGCCAGAAGCTACAGTGTTGGATATGGGTACCGGAACCGGCGCCATTGCGCTGACGCTGGCGTCGCAGCGGCCTGACTGGCAAGTCACGGCTGTCGACTTTTCGCCGGACGCCGTTGCACTGGCGGAGCGCAATCGCAGTCGCCTAAAGCTGGTCAATGCGAGTGTCGTGCAAAGTGACTGGTATCAGGCTGTGGCCGGCAAACGATTTGATCTGATCATTTCAAACCCGCCTTATATCGACGGCTCGGACCCACATCTGCAACAAGGGGATGTACGCTATGAACCGCTCAGTGCGCTGGTCGCAGCTGATGACGGCCTTGCTGATATCCGGTTAATTTGCGCCAAAGCGCCGGCACATTTGCAGCCTGGCGGTTGGCTCTGGCTTGAACATGGTCATCAGCAGCACAACGCGGTACAACAAATCCTTACGGATGCCGGTTTTATCGCGGTGCAATCACGCCGTGATTATGGCGGCAACTGGCGTATCAGCGGCGGTAGTCGGCCGGACTGATCTGCAGCTCATCGCGCCACGTAAACACTCCATCACTTCCACGACTAATTTGCGGCGATCTTTTTGACCGCGCTGCGATTAGCGCATATAACTATTTCTGTTCATTACTAAAATAATTAATTCATCTCAATCACTTAAGCTGAAGGTCGCACAGAGATCAGCTTAAGCAGACAGAAGCTCAAGAGGGAACAAGCGTGGCGAATGATTTTTTATTTGCGGATGAGCCGGAAGATCAGGCGCCGCAACATAACGGCAGCTGGAAAATTCTGATCGTCGACGATGAGCCGGAAGTGCACGCCGTGACGAAACTGGCGCTCAGTGATTTTGCCTTTCAGGGCAAAAATCTGGAGTTTTTCAGTGCTTATTCCGGCACTGAAGCGAAGAAACTGATTGAAACCCACCACGATGCAGCCATTATTCTGTTGGATGTGGTGATGGAATCTGATGACGCCGGGCTGATTGTGGCGCGTTACATCCGTGAAGAACTGCACAACCATTATGTCCGCATTATCCTGCGTACCGGACAACCGGGACAGGCGCCGGAACGCCAGGTGATTGTCAATTACGACATCAACGACTACAAATCCAAGACCGAACTGACCGCACAAAAACTCTTTACCGTGATTATGTCGAGCCTGCGCTCGTACCGCGATATTCTGTCGATCGACAACAGCCGGCGCGGTCTGGAGAAAATCATCACGGCCTCTGCCGATTTGTTTTCCTCGCACTCGATGGAACAGTTCATCGATGGCGTCCTGCAGCAACTGACTTCTATTTTGGGCTGCGATGACAATGCGCTGCTGGTCACTTCGTCACTGGTTGCCGGTAACATTCACGAAAATACCGATCCGGACCAATTGGTGGTGTTTGCCGGTCTCGGTGAGTTTGAGCATCAGGAAGGCCGTGCTGTGTCGGATGTGCTGGACCATACGCTGATGGATGCTTTCCATCAGGCGCTCAGAAGCCGCAGTATTGTGTATCGCGAAAACTATCTGGTGGCCTACTGCACCAGTAAATTCACCCATGGTTCGTTGTTATATGTCTCGGGGCTGCCGAATCAGGTCAATGAAACGCAAAAACGGCTGATTGAGCTGTTTTCGCAAAACGTGCAAATTGCCTATGAAAACGTGCAGTTGCAGCATGAAATTGAAGATACTCAACGCGAGATTGTTTACCGGCTCAGTGAGGCCGTTGAACAACGCTCAATAGAAACTGGCAATCATGTCAAACGCGTCGCGTTTATTTGCTACGAACTGGCCGTGGCTTATGGCTTACCGGGTGATGAAGCAGAAAAACTGATGTTTGCCTCGCCATTGCATGATGTTGGCAAAGTGGGTATCCCGGATGGCATCCTGAATAAACCGATGAAACTGGCTGAGCACGAGTGGGAAGTGATGAAAACCCATTCCAGCATCGGTTACGAGATCTTAAAAAACTCCAAGCGTGCCATTATTCAGGCGGGGGCGGTGATCGCCCGTGATCATCATGAAAAATGGGATGGCAGTGGTTACCCGGCCGGCAAACGTGGCGAGGAAATTCATGTCTACGGCCGTATTGCGGCAGTCGCTGATGTGTATGATGCGTTGCGGCACCGCCGCTGTTATAAATCCCCCTGGACTGCCGAAGCAACGCTGGCGCACATTGAAAGCGAAGCGGGGCGCCAGTTTGACCCACGTCTGGTGGAGATCCTGAAAAGCCGCATCGATAAAATTGAGGCGATTTTGACTAAGTATCCGGACGAGGAATAAAGCCGATACGCTGCTGACAAAGCCACCTTCTGGTGGCTTTGTTGCTGATAAGCATGGACGATCTGGCGATGAACATGCAAAATGCGTTTTTCTTCAGCCAATCCATTGATTGTGCGTCGTTCCCATGCGTCTGCTCAATCTGATCCCGGAGTAAAATCTAATGTACATGGCATTAAAACATACCCATCTGTTATTGGTTGCCCTCAGTGTGTCGTTGTTATTTATTCGGTTTGTCCTGAGCCTGCGTGACTCCGCATTGTTGCAGAAAAAACTGTTTAAAATAGTGCCACATGTCATTGATACCTTTTTGTTGTTATCTGCTGTTGGTCTGATGCTGACCATTCAGCAATATCCATTTGTCACGCCGTGGCTGACTGAAAAATTTATCGGTTTACTGGCCTACATCGCCCTTGGCGTGATGGCGTTAAAAGGCCGGACCAAAGCGCTGCGGGTGTTCGCGTTTTTCGGCGCTCTGGGCTGGTTGGCACTGATGGTGCGCGTGGCAATCACTAAGACTCCGGTGTTATTTGGTTAAGTTTGGACTTGTATCCGGCTGCAGCAGTCGGTCGTATTATTGAAGGAGGCCCCCGTGGCGTCGATGAATATTCAGATTGGTAAGCTGGAAGTTGCCAACGATAAACCTTTTGTATTGTTTGGTGGTATGAACGTACTGGAATCGCGTGACATGGCACTGCAGGTGGCAGAGCACTATGTCAGAGTCTGTGAAAAACTCGGTATTCCGTATGTGTTTAAAGCGTCTTTTGATAAAGCCAACCGGTCGTCAGTACATTCTTACCGTGGCCCTGGCCTCGAAGAGGGGTTGCGGATTTTTGAAGAAATTAAACGCACTTTTAATATTCCGCTGATCACGGACGTACATGAACCCTACCAGGCCGCTCCGGTGGCAGAAGTGGTTGATGTGATCCAGTTGCCTGCGTTTCTGGCACGTCAAACCGATCTGGTCGTGGCCATGGCCAATACCGGTGCGGTGATCAATGTGAAGAAGCCACAATTCCTGGCTCCGCATGAAATGCGCCATATCATCACTAAGTTTGCCGAAGCCGGTAATGACAAAGTGATCCTGTGTGAACGTGGTTCGTGCTTTGGCTATAACAACCTGGTTGTTGACATGCTGGGTATGGACGAAATGAAGCAATATGGTCCGGTGATTTTTGACGCGACCCATGCGCTGCAAAAACCAGGCGGTCGCACCGATTCAGCCGATGGTCGTCGCGCACAGGCGGCGCAGCTGGCACGCTCTGGCATGGCCCTGGGTCTGGCCGGTCTGTTTATCGAAGCGCATCCGGATCCAAATCAGGCCAAATGCGATGGTCCTTGCGCGTTACCGCTGGCGAAGTTAGAAGATTATCTGCAACAAATGCAGGCGTTGGACCAATTGGTGAAATCTTTTGCACCGCTGGATACATCTGCCAATTAAGCGATACGCCTTAACCGTGACAAACGCTGCAGCGCGATGCTCAGCGTTTGTAGCGTTCCTGCACATACACCACCACTTGCTGATAACTCTGTTGTAACCCGTCCGCCAATGCGCTCAATTCGGGCCAGTATGGCTGTTCTGCCCGCTGTTCCAGCTGAAATGCCAATTCCGACAATGCTAAAGCACCCACACTCTTGGCCATCGATTTTAACTGATGGGCCAGGCTGCGACAGACGTCTGCCTGTTGCAATTGTCGGGCGTCCTTTAGTTGCATCAGTAAATCGGCGGCATGACTGACAAAATAATTCAGATATTGTTGATGTTTCGCCGGATCCGGCCCCAGAAAATTGGCGATAGTGGTAAAACAAATTGGGCTGACCTCCGCGGCTTCCGGTACCGCCGGCATGTTCTGGACTATGGCTGGTTGCGGCTCAGGCGCTTCAGGCGCAACGAGCGGCAGCCAACGCTGCAGCACCGCATGCAGTTTGGCCAGTTCGACCGGTTTGGTCAGATAGTCATCCATACCAACACTGAGGCATTTTTGCGCCTCACCTTTGAGGGCATTGGCGGTAATGGCAACAATGCGGGTAAATACAATGTCTTCATCATCATATTGCGCGGCTTCTTTGCGGATCGCCCGGGCCAAATCATAACCGCTGAGGTTTGGCATATGCAGATCGGTCAGCAGCAGGGGGTAACGATATTGCCGCCATTTATCCAGCGCGATTTGACCGTCGTCGGCCACTTCGACCCGATAACCCAACGTTTGTATCTGTTCGACCAATACCTTTTGATTCATCGGATTGTCTTCTGCCAATAACAACAACGGCGCATTTTCGCCTGCGACGGCCGGGCCGCTGTCCAGTGTCTGCGGAAATTGCGACGTCGGTTTGTTGCTGAGCTGCCCCTGTAGTTTTAACAATGCTGTCGCCAGGCTGCTGCGACAGAGCGGATTGAGCTCCAACACCTCGCTGCCGGCTGGTGCACTGCGCAGCGAGGATTCCGCGGCGACCAGTAACAAAGTCGGCACAGGTAGCGGTACAGGTAACTGCTGAAGTGCACTTTCCGGCGACTGACTGCAATCCAGTACAACCAGATCTGCCTCCTGCTGCGATGACCACAATTCTGCCGGACCGACCAACACCGGTGTCGCACCAAAAGATGCCAGATACCGCTGCAGCAGTTCCTGCTGTGCGCTGTCGTCGCTGCAAATCAACACCCGCTGATTCAGCAGATCGGGTTGTTGGCGCGGGATGTCTTCTTCGGCGTGGCGCATCGGTATCAACACACTGAATTCACTGCCTTTACCAATCACACTCTGGACTTCAATCCGGCCAAACATCAGTTCCGTCAGATGCTGACAAATCGACAGACCAAGGCCGGTGCCGCCATATTTACGCGTGATTGAGCCTTCTGCCTGCAAAAATGGCTGGAATAACTGATTCAGCTGACGAGGGGTCATGCCTTTGCCGTTATCTGTTACCGAAATTCGGATCTGGCAAAACTCCATATTATCGTCGATTAGTTCAGCCCTGATGTGCACCTTGCCACGTTGTCCCGGTAAGGTTTCAGTGAATTTAATTGCATTGCCGGTCAGGTTATAAAGGATCTGCCGCAGACGCACCGGATCACCGAGCAGACTTTCCGGGATGGCAGGGTCAACAAAAATACTGAGCTGCAGCTGGCGCTGTAATGCGACAGTGAACATCACTTGGGCGACAGCTTCCACCACTTCGTTCAGCGACAATGGAATGTGCTCGATTTCCATTTTGCCGGCTTCGATTTTGGAAAAATCCAGAATGTCATCAAGAATGCGTAACAACGCAAAGGCCGATTCACGCACCGTATTGGTCAGGCGGAACTGATTGCTGTTCAACATCGTATTTCGGAGTAAATCGACGGTACCGATGATGCCATTCATCGGAGTCCGGATCTCATGACTCATCGTGGCGAGAAAAGTCGATTTCGCTTCATTCGCCCGTTCTGCACTGATTTTGGCGCTGGCGAGCGCTTCGGTGCGCTGCAGGATCTTGTCATCCAGTTCGTGTTGTAACAGGGAGCAATCGGCTTTCGCTTTTTCCAATAGCAGTTGTTGTTCGCGGCAATGTTGTAACAGCAAGTGCATTGGATGTTCCAGTGCCTGCAAACTATCCGGCACAGGCAGTACCAAATCAAACTGCTGCCTGCCAATACAGAGCAGTAATGAGTCGATCAGTTGTTGCTGCTGCTGTTGCAGACGACGCTCGAATAAACGCATCGGCACAGCCCCTAACAATATCAACAGGCAAGCACCAGCCGCCGCCAGTAACAACCAGAGCTGCCAGTCGGTCTGGAGCTGCCGCACCACCAGGATCAGTTCCCCTTGTGGTACTGATTGACGCGCAAGCTGCAATTCCGCAGTCAGGGCTTCAGGATGCAACGGATTAAAACCTGCGAGGCCAGGGGTATGCGCCAGTACTTTTTGGTTGGGGCCAAGCAGGTACAAGGCTTGTTGCTGCGGTGCAGCCAGCAGGTTCATCAGCCGCTGATTCGCTTGTTCCAACGGCATGGTTGCAATGTTAGCCGGCAACAACTGACTCATTAACTGCAGCTGATGCTGCAATTGCAGCCGTTGTCCATTCTCGTGCTGATGTTGTTGATACCAGGACTGGCACCAGAGCGCACTGAACAATAAACAACTGCCAACAGCCAATAGCCAGATGAGAAACAGCGGCGTTTTAAAGCTTGATTGCGGCATATGGATGGGTACGGGTAGATGGAAGTTCTTTCATTTTAATCAGTATTTTCTAATTATCTGAGAACTTTCAGAAAATTTGCGACCTAAGCAGGCTGGGTTCAAAATCAGCCATGCCTGTATTCGTCGTCATTGACTGAAAATATGCTGATAGTTTCAGCAGAATAGCCGGAATTGGTCAATCCATAAGCGGTTAGCAGGCTCTTGCCAAAAAAAAGTTGACTTGATCCGGCAAAATCCGTTTAATACCCCCCGTTGCCCAGATAGCTCAGTCGGTAGAGCAGCGGATTGAAAATCCGCGTGTCGGTGGTTCGATTCCGCCTCTGGGCACCACAAATTTTTAGTGTCTTGATTTTCCTCATCAATTCGCTACACAAGCAAAAACCGTTTCGCTTGAGATATGCCGCTTTAGCTCAGTTGGTAGAGCAACTGACTTGTAATCAGTAGGTCATCCGTTCGACTCGGATAAGCGGCACCATTCAAGACCAGTTTTGCCCAGATAGCTCAGTCGGTAGAGCAGCGGATTGAAAATCCGCGTGTCGGTGGTTCGATTCCGCCTCTGGGCACCAAAACAACAAGCCCCGGACAGTGTCCGGGGCTTTTGTTTTTCAGTGTTGTCTGTTTTTTCTCTGTCTTGTCATCGCTTCATCAGGCTCTGTTATCAGGCCTGTGTTGTCAGCAATCAGTTAAGTTGTTGCTAATTCTTCGCGTTCGTTCTAATCTGCGTGCCCCTTTTTGCATTCGCGCTGCAACAAGGGACTGGTTTTGTCATTTTGCTGAAAAAAGCAGCGGTCAGTGCAGACTGAGTATCAACAGTTTCCGCTTCAGCTATGGTTATCAAATCTGCTGTGAGTCCACTGGCTTGCAGATCAAGCGCTGTAGGGGTCAATCCATGAAAAAAGCTGTGATTCTGGTATTGGACAGTTTTGGTGTCGGCAGTGCGCCGGACGCTGATAAATTTGGTGATAGCGGGGCCAATACCTTTGCCAGTATTGCCCGGGCTTTTGCCAATCAAAAAGGCCGGCAGTTGCAACTGCCAAACCTGGCGAGACTGGGTCTCGTTAAAGCCGCTTTTGCGGCCTCTTCTGAAATGGCTTGCGTGACTGACAATGAGCCCGCCGTTGGGGCCTATGGTTATGCCCGCGAGTTGTCGAGTGGCAAAGATACGCCAAGTGGCCATTGGGAAATCGCCGGCGTGCCTGTGTTGTTTGAATGGGGCTACTTCCTGAATAAACAACACAGCTTTCCGCCAGAACTGATCGACGAATTATGCCGCCGTACCGGCGTGCCCGGCATTCTGGGCAATTGTCATGCGTCTGGCACCGACATTCTGGTGCGCCTCGGTGACGAACATGTCCGCAGCGGGATGCCGATTTGTTACACCTCGGCCGACAGCGTGTTTCAGGTTGCTGCCCACGAAAGCCATTTTGGTCTGGAACGCTTGTATCAGTTCTGTGAAACTGCCCGCCAGTTGCTGGACGATTACAATATCGGCCGGGTGATTGCGCGGCCATTTTCAGGCGATGCGCCAAATAACTATGCCCGTACCGGTAACCGCCGTGATTATTCGGTATTACCACCAGCGCCGACAGTACTGGACAAACTGACCGCTGCCGGCGGCACTGTGGTCAGCATAGGTAAAATCGCTGACATCTACGCTCATCAGGGCATCAGTAAAGCAGTGAAGGCCAATGGCCTTGAGGCACTGGTGGACAAAACCATCAGCGAATATCAAGCCGCACCGGATAAAAGCCTGATCTTCACCAATCTGGTGGATTTTGACCAGAACTACGGCCACCGCAGGGATCCGATTGGCTATGGTGACGCGCTGGAGTATTTCGACAGCCGGCTGCCGGAACTGATGGCGATGCTGGAGCCAGACAGTCTGATGCTGCTGACCGCAGATCACGGTTGTGATCCAACCTGGATTGGCACCGAACACACCCGGGAATATGTGCCGGTATTGTGTTACGGCCCGCAAATCACCGCCGGCTCTTTGGGCGAGCGCGCCAGCTTTGCCGACATGGGCCAGACCTTTGCTGAGTATTTTGCATTGGATACCCTGGCGTATGGCCAGTCGTTCCTGACAGAACTCACCCGTACTCATTAAATAATCAGAGAATTAAGTTTATGACCACTCCACATATCCACGCCGCTGCTGGCGCTTTTGCTGAAACTGTGTTGATGCCGGGCGACCCGCTGCGCGCTAAACATATCGCCGATACCTTCCTGACTGACGTGCAGTGCATTAACACTGTGCGCAATATGTATGGCTTCACCGGTAAATATCAGGGCAAACCGGTCAGCGTGATGGGTTCAGGCATGGGCGTGCCGTCGATGTCAATTTATGCCACCGAGCTGGTGAAGTTTTATGGTGTAAAAAACATTATCCGGATCGGTTCTTGTGGCGGCTTGCCGCTGTCGGTCAAAGTGCGTGAAGTCGTAGTTGCTATGGGCGCCAGCACTGATTCTGCCGTGAACCGTAACCGTCTGCAGGGTATGGATTTTGCCGCGCTGGCAAGTTATGACCTGCTGGAGCGCGCAGTGGCTGCTGCCCGGGCGAAAAATATCGGCGTGAAAGTCGGTAATGTCTTTACGTCAGACCTGTTCTACAACCCAAGCGACACTCTGTTTGATACGTTGGAAAAATACGGCATTCTCGGCGTGGAAATGGAAGCGGCCGGTTTGTACGGCGTTGCTGCCGAGTATGGCATTAATGCGCTGGCGATCATGACGGTCTCAGACCATATCCGTACCGGTGAATCGTTAAGCCCGGATGAGCGTCAGACCAGCTTCAACGAAATGGTCGAAATCGCGCTGGCCTTGGTGTAACAGGAGAGTTCTGACATGTCTTTATCCGGCAATAAAAACTTTTATGTGTCCTGGGAAGCGTTCCACCGCGCGACCAAAGAACTGGCAAAAATGTGTCTGCACGGTAATTTTGACAGTATTGTCGCGGTCAGCCGCGGCGGTCTGGTGCCGGCAACTATCATCGCGCGCGAACTGAATATCCGCGTGCTGGACACCATTTGTGTTTCCAGTTATGACCATGATCAACAACGCTCGTTGCAGGTGCTGAAAGATGCCACGCTGCCAGATTCAGAGCGCTTGCTGGTGATTGACGATTTAGTTGATACCGGTGAAACCGCCCGCGCACTGCGTGAACGGTTTCCTAAAGCTTGTTTTGCTACTGTCTATGCTAAGCCACAAGGTAAAGCACTGGTCGACAAATACGTCACCGACATTGAGCAGGACACCTGGATCCATCTGCCTTGGGATATGGAGCTGGCCTACAGCGCGCCACTGGCGGAACAACCCCGGTAAGTAATTGTCTTTGAAATAAAAAAAGCAGCTTCGGCTGCTTTTTTATTTCTATGAACCGACAGTGCAACGGCGGCGTGAGAGCAATTGCCGCTGTTGATCAGCAAAAAAGACTTATTTTTTTTCGCCGGTGAGACTGAGCTTCACCCAAACCAGCCGGTGATCCGAGCTGGCGCCGCGGCTGGCGACTGCATCGTATAAGGCTTCACCTTTAACCGGCCAGAACACACCACTGCTGTGTACGGTAATACCTTGCTTTGACGGCAGCACATAATCAGCGCGCATCCGCCAGCCGGCGGTGTGGAATTTCGCCAGCGGATTATCCGGACTGTGCGCCGCGCCACCAGCGCTTTGCGGTACAGGTTCATGCTGGATTTTTGGGTGATAAACCAGGGCTTGAATGGCATCGCGATGCGCATCACCTTCATCTGGTGACGAGTTCTGATCCCCCATCACCACAAAAGGTGCATCTGTCTGATAACCGCCGCGACCACCTTTGTCGTCATAGATGTAGTCGGCTTTGCCAGATATATAGTCGACCCAGAACTTCACTTCGTCATGATTACGATGGCCATTGCGGTTTTCCGGGCCATCAAATACCGGTGGGGTCGGGTGACTGATTAATAAATGCAGCGGCTTTCCATCGACATTCAGCGGTAAATCCCAATGTGATTTACTGGATAAGCGCATCTGCTCCCAGGTGTCTTTACTGAACCAGGGGCTGCCATCTGCTTTAGTGGTGACTTTATGTCCCGGCAAATCTTTCCACTTAAAGTGCTGAAAGGTCCGTGCTTTTTCGGCATCAATCGGGAAACGTGATAGCACCAGCATGCCATATTGGCCCGGATAATGACCAAAACCCCAGGCGTCTTCGGCGCCTTCGGCTTTGCCATCATTATTCAAATCAAAACCGCTCGGCTGACCGGTATTGACCGTTTGGTAATAAAAGTAGGGATATTGCAGCGGTTGACCGCCATGCTGTGGTTTATGCAGATACTGCTGAATGAATTGCGTTACACCCTGCGCCGGGTCTGCAATGTAGTCAAATTCGTTTAACAGCAGAATATCCGGCCGCACCTGCTGCAGGATTGCTGCAATATTACGAATTTGTGCATTTTGGCCGTTGGCCAGTTCGCGTACCAGCACTTGTGGGCCCAGCGGGCTGCCTTTGGCAACATAGTTTTCGGATTCCATGCTGACATTAAAGGTGGCAATAGTCAGTTCAGTTGCATGCACGTGCAGACCTCCACAGAGCCCCAGTCCGGCCAACAGACTTGTGATTTGTGATTTCATCAGTAAAAACCCGGCGTAAAAAGACCAGACTAGCCTAACCAGATCTGGCACGTTATCCCAGAAGTTTCGGATTTAGATGGCTGGATAGCTGCAAATGTCGCCAAAATGCAGCGAAAATTTAAACAAACTTATTTAGGCTGCCTGCATATTTCTGGTCTGATATGTTACACTCGCATGACATCAGGCACCTTGACTGCAGATGTGCGGATAAGTTCCGCGTGCTGATATTAATATTTCATCAGCAAGAGCTTGTGTAAGAAAAACGTAATGTTACTGCGTTAAGCTTGCCACCCAAATTGGACATACAGTTTGGTTTATTTCAGGGTTTGACAATACCTACAACTACCAGGTGAAAAACGATATGAAAATCAGACATATTGCTATGGCAGTCGCCGTAGCCTTAGGTTCTAGCTATGCCAGCGCTGATACTTCTTCAGCAATCCGCGGTCGTATTTCGAATCCTGAAGGCGCCGCCGCCGCAGGAACCAAAGTCATCATTCTGCACGTGCCTTCAGGCACCAGCCGCACTGTCGTCACTAATGAATCCGGTAACTTTGTTGCTTCTGGTCTGCGCGTGGGTGGTCCATATAAAGTTACAGTTGACTCAGACACTTACAACGATGAAACCGTTAGTGACGTATTCTTGCAACTGGGCGATACTTACCAGTTAAACCGTCAGCTGCAGTCTGCTTCCGTTGAGCGTATTGCGGTTACCGGTGCTGCAATTGCAACTTCATCGAGTGGCGCTGCCAGTTATTTTGGTGCTGATCAGATTGAAAAATCACCAAGTCTGAATCGCGATATTAAAGATATGGTCCGGAATAATCCGCTGGCTGTTGTCTCTCCAGGTAACAACAACGAATTGTCTGTTGCGGGTATGAACCCACGTTTTAACAGTATCAATATCGATGGTATTGCTCAAAACGATGATTTCGGTCTGAACTCGAATGGTTACCCGACACAACGTCCACCAATTTCAATGGATGCAATTGATCAAATTTCCATCGAAACTTCGCCGTTTAATGCGAAAGCAAGTGGTTTTCAGGGTGCGTTAATTGATGCTGTAACCAAGTCTGGTACAAATGATACCGCTGGTTCAGTAATGTTTGAATTCATGAATGACAGCATGGCTGGTACCCCTTACAGCAAACTGACTAATCGTGAAGTTCCACTGGATTACAATTCGAAGACTTTCGGTGCGACGTTAGGTGGCGCCATTGTTGAAGATAAACTGTTTTTCTTCACCGCCGTTGAAAAGTTCGAAAACAAAACACTGCCAATTTGGGGACCAAAAGGTTCAGGCTCATCGAATGAAGCTTTCGCAACTCAAGCTTCCTATGACGAAGTTATTCGTATTGCCAAAGAAGTTTATGGACAGGATGCTGGTTCATGGGACTTTACTCCGATTGAAGATGACGAAAAGCTGCTGATCAAATTAGATTGGAATATGAACGATATGCATCGTTCAGCTCTGACTTATCAGTACAACAAAGGCAACAAAACCGAAAACACGACCACAAGCCGCAACTTACTGCGGATGTCGTCAAACTGGTATAACAAAGAAGAAACGCTGAATAACTTCGCATACAAACTGTATTCTGATTGGAATTCTGATTTCTCTACCCAATTAAGTGCGACTTATATGCAGGTCGACACGGTTCAGGCTTCACTGAACAGTGCAATTGGCGACGTCACTATCAAGACTATTCCAGGTGCAACCCGTAATACCGAAGGCAACATTGGTATTGGCTCTGATACGTCGCGCCATTCAAATGATTTACGTAAAAAGATTTTGATTTTAGCTGCGGATGGCGACTACCTGCTGGATGAACATCACCTGACATTTGGTTATCAGCTGAAACGTTCAGACATCTACAACCTGTTTTTACAAAACACTAAAGGTTCGTATGAGTTTGCCAGCCTTGCTGATTTTGCTGCACGTCGCGCCAAAGTTAACTATCGCAATACCTTCAGTGGCGACCCGTCAGATGCAGCTGCTAGCTTCGTTCGTGACGAGCATGCGCTGTATCTGCAGGACGAATGGGCAGTCAGTGATGAATTGACGCTGGATCTCGGCGTTCGATATGAGCGTTTGTCGTCTAATGATGTACCTGCATTAAACACTGCGTTTGTTAAGCGTAACGGTCTGGAAAATACCGAGAACCTGGACGGGATCGATATTCTGTTACCTCGTTTTGGCTTTACTTACAATGCAACAGTTGACCTGACTCTGCGCGGCGGTGTCGGCCGGTTCTCTGGCGGTCAGCCAACGGTTTGGGTATCTAACAGTTATTCAAACACTGGTGTTGGTGTAGGTGATACAGGTTCACTGTCCAGCTCACCTGTTTATAGCAATGTTGATTTATCTCGTGTACCGCAGGCTTTAATAGATGCTGTATCAGGTCGGGCTTTATCAGCCGATGTGAACTTCGTCGATCCAAACTACGAGCTTCCATCTGATTGGCGTGCACAACTGGCTGCCGATTATATTTTCGAAATTCCAGGCATTGGTGAAGACTTCCAATGGTCGACTGAATATATGTTTATGCGTAAACAGGACGATTCATACTGGAAAGACATAGCACTGGATGTTCCAGGTCGCAAGACTGGTACTATCCTGAACGGCTTGATGAATGTTTACAGCTCAAACAGTGCTTTACGTCGCGATATCATGCTGACGAATACAGATCTGGAAGCTGAGTCTAAGATCCTGAGCACCACATTGAGCAAAGAGTGGGAAAGTGGTATTCGCTCTACCTTCTCTTATACAAATCAAGATGTTGAAGATGTACACGTAAGTACTAGTTCGACTGCTAGCAGCAACTTCGGTAATAACATCGTTGTTAATCGTAACGATGCAATCTTAGGTCGCTCAACATTCGAAACAAAACACCGATTTGTGTTGAGTCTGGATTATTCGGCTGAATTTATCAGCGGATACCCAACGAATTTCAATATGTTCTTTGAGCGTCGTTCAGGCCGTCCGGTTACCTATATCATGAATAACCTTGATATGGACGACCAGTCTGGCAATGGCGGCACCAACGGTCCATTGCGTAACCCGGGTGATTTCCTGAGTCCATTAACTACGAACTCAGCTTTCCTGGCATATATCCCGACGTCTGAAAACGACCCGGCTATCCGCTTTTTCAGTGCTCAGGACAAAACCTTGTTTATGGAGCGCGTTAAAGCCCTTGGTTTAGACCGTTATGCTGGTGGTTTTGCTCCGAAAGGCGCTGGTGATTCACCATGGGTAAGTTCAATGGACGTAAGTATCCGTCAGGAATTGCCAGGTTTCACTGAAGGTGATAGCGGAACATTCTATGTGACTATTACTAACTTCCTGAACTTGTTAAACGATGATTGGGGTCAGGTATACGGCACTCGTTTTGGTTCTATCAACCTGATGGATGCTTCATACGATCCAAACACGAAACAACTGGTTTATCGTGCACCGGACATCAATACGACACCGAACGTACATTACTCTGAGTTCTTTGCTCCTGAGTCAACGTACCGTATCAAAGTTGGTGTAAGTTACCGGTTCTGATTTCAGATTGTTGGTAATAGCAGGACGCTGGCTCAAGTAGCCAGCGTCCTTTTTGTTTTAATGACCTTGTCAGAGCGATAGGATATTTTCAGTCTGAACTGTTAAAACAGAGCTGATCGTTAATAATACTGCTACCTGACTATTCGAAGAAGTTCACCGTGGCCAAACCTACCATCATCGCTATCGCCGGCGCTTCAGCGTCTGGCAAAAGTTTATTTGCTTCCACCGTCTATCAGGAATTGGTGGCAGAATTTGGCGGAGAACGTATCTCCGTGTTGGCAGAGGATGCTTATTACCGGAATCAGGATCATCTGTCGATGGACCAGCGCGTGCTGACCAACTATGACCATCCTGCAGCTTTTGAACACGAATTGCTGGCGCAGCATTTACAGCAGCTACGCGACGGCAGTGCGGTGGAAATGCCGCAATATTGTTATAAAACTCATACCCGTAAAACCGAGACGATTAAAGTGCAACCAGCCAAAGTGGTGCTGGTCGAAGGCATTTTATTGCTGACCGATGCACGCCTGCGTGAGCAGTTTAATATCACAGTATTTATGGATACGCCGCTGGATATCTGTTTGCTGCGCCGGATCAAACGCGATGTGGAAGACCGTGGTCGTACTATCAGTTCCATCACAGAACAATATGAAAACTACGTGCGGCCGGCTTTTTTTGAATTCATTGCGCCGTCTAAGCAATATGCTGATATCGTGGTGACCCGCGGGGGTAAAAACCAGATTGCGATTGATATTCTGAAAACAAAAATCCGCGCCTTGCTTGCCAATTAAGCGAGCGTCACATGGTAAGTAAATCCCGCTAAGGCGGGATTTGTTGTTTTTAGTGATTGTCGTTGATTATCTTTGAACTGGTAGCGAACAAGCAGGGATATTCTGTCTTTTATTTGTTTGCATTGCTGTTAAATTAGTCTCTTTTCAACTGCAAGTATTCTGCTATATAATCGACCGGCAAAACTTCAAGTTCAGACAACCCCATAAGAGCAATTCCAAGCCAGAGCACTCAGCTCCGGCTCCCGCTTTGAAACTGTAACTACTTGATCTTTTGATGCTATCCTAGGATTTCAGCATCACAAGAACAATAATTCCGCAGTGCTGTAGCGGACCTAAAATCCAAGGAAAATCAATATGATGAGTTTAGTTGGCATCGCTGCCATCTTATTAATCGCTTATCTTTGCTCGACCCACCGTCATGCCATTAAATGGCGCACAGTCGGTGGTGCTTTTGCAATACAGCTGGCGATTGGTGCTTTTGTGCTATATGTGCCGGCAGGCAAAGATGTGTTGATCAGTGTGTCCAACGCGGTTGGTGCGGTGATTGGTTATGCCAACGAAGGCATTTTATTTTTATTCGGTGATGCCGGTGCGAAAAAATATGGTTTTGTGTTTGCCATTCACGTGCTGACCGTCATTATTTTCTTTTCATCGTTAATTGCGGTGCTGTATCACATCGGCGTGATGAAGGTTGTTATCGGCGTCATTGGTGGTGGCTTACAGAAACTGCTTGGTACCAGCCGGCCGGAATCGATGAGCGCGGCGGCGAATATTTTTGTTGGCCAGACCGAAGCACCACTGGTAGTGCGGCCGTTTATTCCGACCATGACCCGCTCTGAGTTATTTGCCGTGATGGTAGGCGGCCTGGCTTCTGTTGCCGGCTCGGTACTGGCGGGTTACGCCGGTATGGGTGTAGAGCTTAAGTATTTAATTGCGGCCAGTTTTATGGCAGCACCAGGTGGTCTGTTGATGGCAAAACTGTTGTTGCCGGAAACGGATACGCCGAAAAACGATTTAACCGAAATCAGTTCAAACGAAAACAATACCAACGTGATCGACGCCGCCGCATCAGGCGCAGCCAGCGGTTTGCAGCTGGCGCTGAATGTTGGCGCAATGTTACTGGCTTTTGTTGGTCTGATTGCGCTGGTCAACGGTATCGTTGGCTGGGTCGGGGGGCTGGCTGGTTTTGAAGGTCTGACTCTGCAGCTGATATTTGGTTATCTGTTCCAGCCACTGGCGTTTATTCTGGGCGTCAACTGGGAAGAAGCACGTCTGGCCGGCAGTTTTATCGGTCAGAAACTGGTGATTAATGAATTTGTCGCTTACGTTGATTTTATGAAGCATGTGCAGGCCGGTGAATTGTCGGCGCATACGCAGATTATTGTCACGATAGCGCTGTGTGGCTTTGCGAATTTCTCGTCGATTGCCATTTTGCTGGGGGGTCTTGGCAGTATGGCGCCAAGTCGGCGCAGTGATATCGCAGAGCTGGGTTTAAAAGCACTGTTTGCCGCAACATTAGCGAACCTGATGAGTGCGGCAATTGCAGGCTTTTTCTTCTCGTTAAGTTAAAAACAGGTCGATATTATGACTCAACAACAAGTCCCTACGTTGGACATCAGACGGTTTGCCACCGACAAAGACGCCTTTGTTGCCGAAATTGGCAAAGCCTACACTGAGTTTGGATTCTGTGGTATTAGTGGCCATGGCATTGCAGACGAAGTGGTTGGGGAAACCTACAAAGCAATTAAACAATTTTTTGCTTTACCGACTGAAGTAAAACAGCAGTACCATGTGCCGGGTCAAGGCGGCGCGCGGGGCTACACGGGATTTGGCGTTGAGAAAGCCAAAGACAGCAAGCATCCGGATTTAAAAGAGTTTTTCCATGTTGGCCGCGAGCTCAATGGTCCGGCGCAGCACGAATGCCTGTATCCGAATGTCTGGCCAAGCGAAGTGCCAGAGTTTAAGGCGGCGACGTATACACTGTATCAGGCGCTGGAAAACCTCGGTTGCCAGGTGCTGGAAGCTTTGGCGCTGTTCTTAAAGCAAGAACAACAATACTTCGCAGATAAAGTGAATTACGGCAACTCGATTTTACGGCCGATCCATTATCCGCCAATCCAGGATACATCGACGCAAAGTATTCGCGCCGGCCAACATGAAGATATTAACCTGATCACCTTACTGGTGGGTTCACACGAATCAGGTCTGGAAATTTTACGTCGCGACGGCAGCTGGCTGCCTGTGACGACCATTCCGGGCACTATCGTGGTCAATATCGGCGATATGCTGCAACGTCTGACTAACCATGTGCTACCGTCAACGACGCATCGCGTGGTGAATCCGGCTGGCGCTGCTGCAGGTCAGCCACGATATTCGATCCCGTTTTTCATGCACCCGAATCCGGACTTTGTTATCGAAACGCTGAGTTCTTGTGTCAGTGCTGAGAATCCGGACCGCTATCCGCAGCCGATTAATTCCAACGACTATTTATTACAACGTCTGGAAGAAATTGGTCTGCTGAAAAAAGCCAAGTATTGATTTTAGTTTTGATCTGAAAAACGGAGCCCGGGGCTCCGTTTTTTTATGCCGGCAGCACGACGTACCCGGCAATTAAAAGCGACAACGCAGGCGGTTCTGTTGCAGATTTCTGCAGGTTGCTGATGATTTGTGCAATCAAACCGCTTTTGCCAGATTTTTTGCATTCAGCAGTTGACGACTTTGTCAGTGGCGCATAATATGCACGGCGTCGGCGGCATATGCCTCGGTGGTGGAATTGGTAGACACACTAGCTTCAGGTGTTAGCGCTTCGCGGCGTGGGGGTTCGAGTCCCCCCCTAGGCACCAAAGTCGCAGACAAATAAAGTCGTATTGCAAAATACGCAGAACACATGCCTCGGTGGTGGAATTGGTAGACACACTAGCTTCAGGTGTTAGCGCTTCGCGGCGTGGGGGTTCGAGTCCCCCCCTAGGCACCAAATAATCCAGCTTAATGCTGGATTTTTTGTTTTCTACATCCATGTAGAAAATTGCTTCGCAACCAGCCTGCGGCTGTCAAAAATCGCTCCAGGCGATTTTTTGCATTTTACATCCCTGTAAAATGTCACTACGTGACCCTCCGGCCTGCACCAGAGGCGCAGGCGTTCAGCCGGCAGCAAGCCAAACTATTGGCTTGCTGAAAGACCGGCTTCACCCAATGGCGGTCCAAAAAACGGTAGGATTGCCGTGTTGCACAGCTTTAGCTGCCGTCAGGCGAGCGACATGGATGTTGCGAGTGAAAACGTTCCGGACGTTTTTGTGTTTTTGGCGTTCGCCAAAAATCCCTGCGGGACCGGCGTTCCGCCGTCCAAAACCGCCTCCTAGCGGTTTTGTGTTTTCTACATCCCTGTAAAAAATTGCTTCGCAACCAGCCTTCGCCAGAGGCTCTGGTGTTCAACCGGAATCTCGCCTGATTACTTTCTGTCTTGTTGTTGTCATCTGGATCGCTGACACTGGGAGCTGACCAGTGCCCGGAGTGATTATGTCGGTTCAAACCATTTACCTGTTGCGTCATACCAAAGCAGAAGACCGATCGGTGTTGCGGCCCGATGTCGACCGGTGTCTGGTGGAAAAAGGCCGGCAGCAGGCGATGCGGATCGGCAATTTTGTCCGCCGCCAGCAGTTACAGCCGGATCTGGTGCTGACCAGTCCTTATCCCCGTGCTTTACAAACTGCGATGCTGGTTTGCGCCAGTGCCGATGTGCAAACCGAAGTTCAGGAAACTTTGTGGTTATCGCATGGCACCGCGGCGAAAATACAGCTGGAACAAATTGAACAGGCACGGGCAGACTGGCCGGCTAAGTTGCTATTAGTCGGGCACGAACCTGAGTTATCCCAGTTGTTGGCGCTGATGCTGGACTGCAGTGCAAACCGCTTGTCGATTAAAAAGGGCACGCTGGTGGCTGTGCAATACGACGCGCAGGCGGGCTGGCGTTTATTATGGTCATTGCCTTGCCAGCTGATGCGTTGATCAACCGACGCTTTGCGTTACGTTAAGTTGCCAGAGTTTGCCAGTCCTGTGGTCGTCTTTTCATCCCTTCTTTGCCCTGCTGGTCACAAATATTGGTCATAAACGGGTCACAAAGCACTAAGCTGAAGTATTGCTTGCCTGAAATCCCACGGGCGACAACTTCAGCTGTGGTGGAGGTGTGTGATGTGGCGAATAGTTTTAATCCTGTTGATTGCGGCATTAACCGGTTGTCAGCAAACGCCAAGCAGCCAAATGCTGCGTTCCGCCGACGATCTATTACAAGATCAGGCATTTATGCCGGTTGATACACCTATCGAAACACGTGAACAGATTTTTAAACTGCCGGAAGATTTAGTGCTGAAGGCGCGACAGGAAGTCCTTGCTTACAGCGACCCGCGGGAACGTAGCCTGGCGTTATTGAAGTTTATTTTTCGTGAGCAGACCGACCCTTTGCAATACGTCAATAATGCCACACTCACGGCATTAGAAACCTATGAACAACGCGAAGCGAATTGCCTGTCACTGACTATCTTGTCTTATAGTCTGGCACGATCGCTGGGGTTTCGCGTACAGTTTCAGGATGTGCAAATCCCTGAATACTGGATCACCCGCAATGGCACCAGTGTGCTGAATGGCCATGTCAATCTGATAGTCACGCCACCTTATCTGCAAACGCTGGCCAAAACCTTTATTTCGGCTGATCACAATTTCCTGATTGATTTTGAACGGGCAGGCGGCTCACGCGAGCGCCTGCCGGTGCGCAAAATTCGCGAAGCGGATATCGTGGCGTTGTTTTACAACAATAAAGCTGCAGATGCGATGCTGACGCAGCAGTTTGATTTAGCTTATCGGTATTTACAGGAAGCAGCTGCTGTGGCGCCTGCCGTCGCAGCTACCTGGAATAATCTGGCTGTATTGTATCGTCAGCGCAGTATGCCCGAAGCCGCCGAACTGGCCTATTTACAAAGTCTGGCACTTGAACCGGAACATCCAAATACCATGGCCAATCTGGCGATTTTATATGACTTGCTGGGCCGTCATGATGAAGCGATGCGGCTCAGTGATAAAGTGCAGCAAACACGACTGCGTAATCCGTATTATTTTGTGATGCAGGGCAATGAAGCACTGAGTCAACAGCGGTTTAACGATGCAGAAATCGCTTTTCACCGCAGTATCCGTTTAGAACCAAAAATGCCGGAGGCGTTGTTTGGTCTGGCGCGTGTGGCTATTCTGCAGCATGACTATGCTGCGGCGTCAGGCTATTTGCAGCGCGCGCGGCTGCATGCAGCTCCGGGTGCCGATCGCCGTTTGTATGACCACAAAATTGAGATGTTAAATGCAGTGGCGCAAGCTGATTAAACAGCAGCTTGTGCGCATCGGCTTGCTGCTGTCGCTCTGCGTTATGCTGCCGTTGGCGTCAGCCAACAATAGCGCGCATAGCGACACCAGCTGGATGCAGGCCTGGCAGGATCTGCAGCAGTTGTCAGCAGACGACATGGCTGGCCGCGCGACTGGCACGGCCGGCAATCAGGCGGCGCGTCTATATCTGCAGGCGCGTTTTACTGAGTTACAGCTGCAAGCGCCGGGCGACAGTTATTTTCAACCCTTTGTGTTTAAAGAAGGCTTTAGCCAACGCCAGGGCGTCAATGTACTGGGTCTGCGGCGCGGCTGTGTGCATCCCGATCGCTATATCGTCGTCACGGCCCATTACGATCATCTG
Organism: Rheinheimera sp. F8; assembly: GCF_001518915.1. NCBI lineage: Bacteria > Pseudomonadati > Pseudomonadota > Gammaproteobacteria > Chromatiales > Chromatiaceae > Rheinheimera > Rheinheimera sp. F8. The sequence continues at coordinate 4,425,630 of NZ_CP013656.1, read as the reverse complement.
AAACCCCGCGGCAAAAAGATCTTTAATGGCGCTGATGACAATGCATCCGGTGTCGCTGGCTTGCTGTATCTGGCAGCGCAGACAATGACGCAGTGTCCGGCCTATTCGTATTGGTTTGTGGCGACCGACGCCGAAGAGCTGGGGCTGGATGGCGCTAAAGCGTTTCTGGCGGCGCCGCCGGTGCCGCGCGAGCAACTGCTGCTGAATATCAATCTGGATATGATTAGCCGCGGTGAAATGAATCAGCGTTTGTATCTGGCCGGTAAAAAACAATTACCACAGCTGAATACGTTCGCTGCCGCCGCAAAAACGCCGTTAAAACTGACGCTGGCGCATGACGGCCGGCAGTCACGGCTCGGCCGCCACAGCAACGCCGCCGTTGATTGGGCCAATGCCAGTGACCATGCGGTGTTTCGTAAGGCCGGGATGCCGTATTTGTATTTTGGTGTCGACGTGCATCCGCAATACCATACGCCACAAGATGACTGGCAACGGATTGATCCGGGGTATTTCCGTGCTGCGCTTGAATTGATTGAGCAAAGCCGGCGCTGGGCCGACGCATTACCTTTGGCTGAACTGGCTGCGGCTCAGAAATCCAACGTTAACTGAGGCGCCGGTGCAGTTTTAGACGGGCGGCGTTCTGGCGGCCGTTTGCGGCTTGCATGGCGTTCCCGCACAACTTCGCGGCCTTGTTGCCAGACTTGTTTGTCATATTGGCTGTGCCATTGCGTCAGCCGGCTGCGCGCCAGCCGGGTCGCCTGAACTAAATCGACGATAGGTAAGGGATAGTCGCGCCCCGGCACCCATTGATAGTGTCGTTGTAATGTTGCGGGCAATAACCAGGGCTGGTGCAACCAGTCATTCGGCAAGCGCGCCAGTTCCGGACACCACTGGCGGATAAAATGACCTTGTGGGTCTTTCGTCAGGCTTTGTTTCAGCGGGTTATACATCCGGTTCGGATTGATTGACGTGGTACCAGCCTGCATCTGGATTTGGGGATAGTGGATGCCGGGTTCGTAGTCGGTAAAGCAACGGGCCAGATGCAAGGCCACCGGGCGCCAGTCCAGCCACAGCTGGTAGCTGGCAAACGACACCAACATCGCCCGTGCCCGAAAATGCAGCCAGCCGGTTGCGACCAGACAACGCATCGCCGCATCGATCAGCGGATAACCGGTTTCACCGCGTTGCCAGGCCTGAAACAACGCCGGTTCAAACTGGTCACGCATCCCCTGATACAGCGGCTGCATTGGTGAAAATTCAATGCGCGGTTCATCTTCCAGTTTCTGCATAAAATGACAATGCCAGCGCAGCCGGCTGAAAAAGGCCGCCAGGGCCTGCTGTTGTCGCGGATCGGTTTGTTGTTTCATTTGCAGATAAGTGTGTTGCTGCAGCTGGCGCAGACTGAGCTGACCGGCGCTCAGATAAGGACTGAGCCTGGAACAACTCTGGCCGGCCCGCGCCGCAATTGAGATATCACGCTGATAATGTTTACTCCGAAACTGCCAGAACGAATCCAGTGTCGGTTGCAATGCATGCGCTTGCTGGATCTGCACGACCGGCGGTAATTCTCGGCGCTGCGGTGCCTGCCACAATGCCTCTTGCCACGGGGCCGCAGTCAAAAAGGGCAACGCATTCGGAGTGGCAACATAGGGACTACGTAAAAACGCATCGGCCTGCTCAAACCATTGATCGCGATGCTGCAGACGCCGTTTAACCGCATGCTGACTATATTGCTGCCAAGGCAACCCAAGTTCCCGCAGCAGTTTGCCGACCGCTTCGTCACGCTGATAAGTCCACAGATTGCCGGTTTCCTGATGACTGACCACTTGTTGCAGCGGGAATTCCCGGCACAGCTCGCGCAGCACCCGCGTGGCTGGCCCGCGTCGCACCAGCAAAGGTTGGCCCAGTTGGCTCAGCTGCTGATGTAAGCCATAGACGGCATCGCGCACAAATTGCCATTGGCGCACCGAAGTGTCAGGTTGCTGCCAATAATCCGGTTCAATAATGTAAAGCGGTAAAACCGCGCCTTGCTGCAGCGCGCGTACCAAAGGTTCATGATCGTCAATCCGCAGATCACGTTTAAACCAGACCAGCGTCAGCATGGTTCAGAGTTCCGGCAGTTGCTGCAGCTGTTGCAAATACTGTTGCCAGGTCCAGGCCTGGGGCGCCGGCCAGCCTGGTTGTGCATAAGGCTGATGACGATGTGTACCGTCAGCCGTTTTGCCGAGCAGCAAGCTGGTAAAGCTGGCCGCCTCGTCATATTCCAGCGCCTGTTTCAGCGCATTAAAACTGCGCGGGGCTGAATATAATGCGCCGGCAATATAAGCCCAGTTGCCCCAGTTACTGGCCACATCGTAATCCAGTAGTTGTTGTTCAAACCAGGCAGCGCCGAGGCGCCAGTCACAGCCGAGCTGAAACATCAGATAACTGGCGACATTCTGCCGGCCACGGTTTGACATCCAGCCGGTTTGTGCCAGCAGCCGCATATTGGCATCAATAAACGGCAAACCGGTCTCACCACGGCACCAACGCTCGAAACCTTCGCCGGCGACTGCGGGCTGTCCCGGCACCAGATGTAAACCGAGCCCCTGATGGCGAAAACACGCCAACGGATGTTTACGTTGCAGATGGCGGAAATATTCCCGCCATAGCAGTTCAAACCGCAACCAGTAACTGGATTCACTCTGACCAAATTTCTGTTCATATTGCACAATCAGCTGCCATGCCAGCCGCACCGACAGCGTACCCCTGCTTAGTGGGATTGACAGGAAACTGGCAAATTCGCTGCCGATCAGCGCATTACGGCTGAGCTTGTAATGCGATAAATGCAGCTGCAGATATTGTTCAAAATGCGCGATTGCCGCAGTTTCGGTCTGCGCCTGCCAGTCACTGATCCCCGCGTTCAGCTGAGCGGCCAGCGCAGGCGCCACTATTGCCGGTGGCGCTGCAGGCATCGGCGGAAGATCTGATAAAGCGATAGCGGTGGCTACATTCAGAATGCCGTTTAACTGCGACACCGCCACTGGCTGCTGCTGTGGCGGGCTGACGTTCAGCAAAGGTTCCCGTTGCTGGCGAAATGCTGTAAAGCTGCGCGGTAACGTGGCAAGGTCCGGTCTTAATTCGTCAGCCAACAGTGAATTCAGATCCAGATATTGCATCGGCAAACCGGTGCCCCAGCGATATTCATCGATGGCGGTTGGTTCTGCTGCAGCTACCCGGTTTATCTGATACTGAGCGCAGAGCTGGCGTAGCACAGTGGCCGGCTTACCATGGCGCAATAACAACGGGATCCCAAGACTGGCCAGTCGCTGCTGAAATTCAGTCATCAGACCCAGTTGTTGTTGCAAACGGCGTGGGCTGGCCCGCTCATTGCGGTAGGCTGCAGCGGGCAAAATACACACCAGCAGACCAACATCACGTGTTTCCGGCAGGCTTAGCAGGGCGTTGTCGTCGAGCCGCAACAGGTCATTACATAACAACAGCCAACGGGTCATAGTTGCTCCAGATGGATCAAAAGGTCGGCAGCCTTGTCGCGCAGTGCCTGCTGCACGTCCGGACTTTTACGGCGCCATTGCTGATAAGTCAGTTGCATCCGGGCATTACCGCCGAGTTTGTCACTGTTACGGGCGATAAAGTCCCAATACAACGCATTAAATGGACAAGCCGTCGGGCCGGTGCTTTGTTTCACATCGTAGTGACAGTGCTGGCAGTAGTTGCTCATCTTGGCGATGTAGTTGCCGCTGGCGACATAAGGTTTCGACGCCAGCACACCACCGTCAGCAAATAACGCCATGCCGAGCGTATTTGGCAGTTCGACCCATTCGTACGCATCGGCATATACCGCCAGATACCATTGGGTCACTTCGTCCACCGACAGGCCGGCCAGCAGCGCAAAGTTGCCGGTCAGCATCAGGCGCTGAATATGGTGCGAATAAGCATGCTTGATGGTGTGCTGGATCGCCTGCGACATGCAGTTCATTTTGGTGTCGGCATGCCAATACCAGCCCGGCAAGGGCCGGTCGGCGGCGAAATAGTTTAACTCGCGGTACTCGGGCATTTTCAGCCAGTACAAACCGCGCACATATTCACGCCAACCGATGATCTGGCGGATAAAGCCTTCAGCAGCGGCCAGCGGCACCGCGCCGGCTTTCCATGCCTGTTCAACCTGCAGACAAACCCAGCGCGCGTCAAGCAAGCCGCAATTCAGATACATGCCGGCCAGACTATGAAATAAAAAGGCTTCGTCCTGGCGCATCGCATCCTGATATTTCCCAAACAGTGGCAGACGATGTTGCACAAAGTGTAAAAAAGCTGCTCTGGCGTCCTTGCCAGTGACAGCAAAACAAAAGCGCTCCGCCTGACCCATATGGCCGGCAAATTGCTGCTGCACCATCCGGATCACGTCAAGGGTGATCGCATCTGGCGCAAATTCTGGCGCCTGTGGTAACTTTAAATCGGGGGGGCAGGGCAACCGGTTCTCTGCATCAAAATTCCATTGACCGCCGACCGGGCCGGTTGCATCCATCAACAGGCCGGTATAACGACGCATTTCCCGGTAAAAATATTCCATCCGAAAACTCTGCCGGCCGTCCGCCCAGCGCCGGAACATGGCGTGGCTGCAGATAAACCGGTCGTCTTCGACTATTTCAACCGGCAGACCCAGTTGTTGTTGCCAGCTTTGCGTCTCAGCCGCCAGCCGGTGTTCAGCCAGTTCCGTCAGTCGGACGCTGTCGATGCCGCTCTGTTGCGCCAGCACCAGGCGGACAGCGGCCAGCAGGGAAGGTACTTGTTGTTCGTAGTTGAAATAATGCACCTGATGTCCCTGCGCCTGCAGGGTGGCGGCAAAGTGACGCATTGCACTGAAGAGCAGTACCAGTTTCAGCTGATGGTGCGGCGCGTAATGGGCTTCAGTCTGCACTTCGGCCATCACGATCTGGTCGCCGGGTTGCAGCGCGCGTAGTGAACTGAGCGCCGGGCTCAGCTGATCAGCGGTCAGCAGAATCAACGCCGGCATCAGTAGGAATTCATTGATTTGTATAACATTTGGGGAAATTCATCGCAAAATCAGCACCTAAAGGTGTCTACGCGATAAGTTCGGTGCTGGATCAATGGATCGGCATGACAGAACAATTTACAACGCTGGTACTTTTCGTTAGTTTAGTTTTTCAGCGAACCGGATTTTGAGGGTGTTGTGGATCCACTGGAACAAATTTTACTGGACGTCTCTGCATCGCCGCTGATTGACCTCGGGGCCTGGGATCAAGCCAGTCAGTTAATTTTACAAAGCGTCCAAAACGGCTTGCAGGTGCAGCGCGTCAGTTTGTGGCTGTATGACCAGGATGATCACAGCATGGTGTGCCAACTGTTATTGGATGGCCATGCGGTGGCGACGGAGCCTTTGCGATTACACGCCAGCCAGTTTCCGGCCTATTTTCAGGCGCTGCGCCGCGAGCGCGCAATTGTCGCACATGATGCCCGTCATGACCCTAATACCGCTGAGTTTCTGGAGCCTTATTTGCGGTCGCACCAGATTTTTTCGATGCTGGATTTACCAGTGCGCCATCTTGGCAAAATGATCGGCATTATTTGTTGTGAGCACACCGGGCAACCGCGCTACTGGCAGGATAATGAGGTCCGTTTTGCCGCCGCGCTGGCTGATCAGGTCGGACGCGCGCTGAATGCCGACCGTTTTCTCAGTGCACAAAGCCAGCTGGAGCAACTGAATCTGCAGCTGGAACAACGGGTCGAGCTGCGTAGTCAGCAACTGGCTGATTCAGATGAAATTGTCCGGCGAGCGCATCAGCAGATGGCCGCACAGGCCCGGCTGGCGACTTTGGGTGGGATCGTCGCTGGCGTCGCGCATGAAGTGAATTCACCGCTTGGTGTGGCGCTGACCGCCAATTCCTTGCTGGAACAGCGGCTGCAGGATTTTATCCACGGCATGCGTCAGCGTACGATCAGCGCCGCGCAGGCGATGCAGGTGCTGGAGCAAATGCATGAGAGTTCGTTATTAGTGACGGCAAATTTGCAACGGGCGCAGCGCCTGATGGAGCAATTCAAAGACACCGCCGCTCATCAGACCCGGGTCGAATCCGCGCCGGTGGCGTTTCGTCAGCTGGTGGTGGATTTGCTCGCCAGCCTGACCCCGGCCACCCGACAGGTGCCGGTGTTTCCTGATGTGTATATTGATCCGAATCTGATGTTGATCACTGCCGCCGATGTCTGGTTACAAATTCTGACCAATCTGGTGATCAACAGTTGCCTGCATGCATTTACCGACACAGCGCATCCGTCAATCAGTATCAGTGCCACGCTCAATGAGCAGCATGAGCTGAGTTTTGTCTATCGCGATAATGGCTGTGGCCTGACCCCGCAAGTGCGCCGGCAGATTTTTGAGCCGTTTTTTACCACAAAACCGCATCAGGGCGGCACCGGCCTTGGTATGTCGATCTTGCGCCAGCTGGTCGAGAAAAAACTTTGTGGTGAATTGCAGCTGCTGGACGGGCCGGGTTTTGGCCTGCAAATCAGCTGTCTGGCGTAACAAACTGGTCAGTCGCACAAATTTGTTATAGTGTCACATTTTGCCGGAAACGGCAGCATTGCTGATGTGGAGAATTTGCTATGCGTTGTCACACTGTTATTCCACTGCTGGCGGTATTCAGTATCCCAGTTATCGTCGCTGCGGCAGAGTCTGAGCAGAGCGGCTCGTTTGGGGCTCATGTACATGGCGAGGCGCAGCTGAGCTTTGCCACTGAGGCACAACAAGTCGAACTGCTATTAGAAAGCCCGGTCGCCAATTTAGTCGGTTTTGAACATGCACCTGGCAGCGCCGCAGAAAAAGCCGCCTGGCAGCAAAGCCAGACGTTGTTAAAAAGTGGTCAGTGGTTGCAATTGCCGGCTGCGGCGAAGTGTCAGTTGCAGCAACAGCAGTTGAATGAGCCCTGGCCGCAGTCGCCGGATCCACATCATCATGCCGATGTCGAATTGAGTTTAACTTACCAGTGCAGTACCCCTGCCGCGCTGACTGAGGTGCGGTTAGATTTGTTTCGCCATGCCGCCGATCTGCAGCAGATTGACGTGCAATGGGTAAGCGGGCAGCAACAGGGCGCAGCGACGCTGACGCCACAGCAACGCGAATTTCACTTAACACCGGCCAACTAAGGCGGTTAGCGGCATAAAAAAACACAGCATTTGCTGTGTTTTTTACGGAAGATCGTCACGAATTTATTCGTAAACGTATTCGCTGATCTTATTCACTTTCAGACTATAGGCCGAATTGGCCAGATCATGGCTCATCGTATCTGTGGTGAGAGTGCCTTCAATCCAGAATGGGTTATAAATCAAATCGGCTTTTAAGTTTTTCGCGCCGCTGACATACACAATCTGGTTCGGTGGTGGTGGTGGTACGTGGATACAAGCACCAAAATAGGGCACCAGGAAAAAAGCGGTGATGTTCTGGTCTGCATCGTATTCAATCGGCACGACAAATCCCGGAATTTTGACCAGACGACCATTCAGCTCGCCACGCACATTGGCTGAGGACATTACGTCAGCCCAGGCTTTCATTGATGGGTCATTGCTGGTATTGAGGTTTTTGTTGATGGCAGAGCCGGCGCCTTCGCCGCCTTCATGACTGACTTCCGGTAAGCCTTCCATTTTTTGTAAATCCGCGTCAGGCAACAGATCAGTCCATTCCAGTTCGATGACTTTGCTTTTATCGGCGGGCAGGACCCGCGCTGCTGGTGCTTGTTCTGCAGCTTTTGCTGTTTCAGCGGCCTGTAATGGCGCCGATGCGACCAATACCAGCCAGGATCCCACTAACAACGGTTTGAACATAAGCGCTTTTTCCCGACAATATGTTATAAAATCACGATTTATTGCATCATATCATTTTTCACAGGACAGCTTGTGGCCGCGGATCTGAATATTCCCGCAGTTGAACTCAAAAATCTGCGACATCAATGGCCGGGGCAGGCCTTCACGCTGGACATTCCGGCGTTGCAATTAGCCACCGGACAACACTTGTTTGTGCGGGGCGCCTCCGGCTCCGGTAAAACCACGTTATTAAACCTGTTATGCGGCGTGCTGACGCTGCAACAGGGTGAGATCTGGTTACAACAACAACGCCTGCAGCCCAACAAAGCGGCGGTACGGGACCATATCCGCGCCCGCGAGATCGGTGTGGTGTTTCAACAACTGAATCTGATCCCCTATTTATCGGTGCTGGATAACGTGGTACTGGGGCAGGCCTTTTCCGGCAAAGCCGCTGATGGAGCGCGAGCCCGGGATTTATTAACGGCGTTGCAGCTGCCAGACAATCTTTGGCAGGCGCCGGCGGCACAGCTCAGCGTCGGTCAGCAGCAACGGGTCGCGATTGCGCGGGCCTTGCTGGGCAAACCGACCTTGTTGATCGCCGACGAACCGACATCCGCATTAGACGCCGACAACCGCGATGCTTTTATGCGGGTGTTGTTGCAGGAAGCCAATGACGCCGGCAGTACGGTGATTTTTGTCAGTCATGATCAGGCGCTGGCGCAGTATTTTGGCTTTCAGCTTGATATGGATCGGTTACAGGACGGCGTGACGCCAGTAGTCGCGGAGGCATTATGCTGCTGAAACTGGCCCGACAGAGTTTATGGAGCCGGCGCGGCACGGCCTGGCTGACGTTGTTTTCACTGATTATATCGTTGAGTTTATTGCTTGGGATTGACCATCTGCGCCTCGAAGCCAAACGCAGTTTTACCAGCACAGTGGCGGGTACAGATCTGATTGTTGGTGCGCGCTCCGGTCAGCTCAATCTGTTGCTGTACACCGTGTTTCGCATTGGCAACGCGACCAATAACATCAGTTACGCCCATTTTGAACAAATCAGCCGCCATCCGCAGGTACGCTGGGCTATTCCGCTGGCGCTCGGCGATTCGCACCGTGGTTTTCGGGTGTTGGGCACCAACAATGACTATTTCCGCTATTTCCGCTACGGCGAACAGCAACCGCTGCGGCTCAGTAGCGGCCGTGAATTTACCTCTGTTTATGAAACTGTGCTCGGCGCTGATGTGGCGAAGAAGCTTGGTTATCAGCTGGGACAGGATATTGTGTTGTCGCACGGTGTGGGCAAAGTCAGTTTCAGTCAGCATAAGGACCAGCCATTTACTGTGGTCGGGATCCTGGCGCCAACAGGTACACCGGTTGATCAGTCCGTACACGTCAGTCTGACCGGCATTGAAGCCATTCATCAGGGCTGGCAAAACGGCGCACCTGCGATGCGAAAAGCCAAACAAACTCTGAGTGAAGCGGAGCTGGCGGCGCTGCAACCCAGCGTGCTGACCGGCGCTTTGCTTGGCTTAAAATCAAAAGTGGCGACTTTTGCTGTACAGCGCCAAATCAATGAATTTAAAGCCGAACCGCTGACTGCGATCCTGCCCGGCGCCGCGCTGGCGGAGCTGTGGCAAATGCTGGTGGTGGTTGAAAACCTGCTGCTGGTGATCACGGCGTTAGTGTTACTGGCGGCGCTGATTGGCCTGACGACCACTTTATTGGCGGCACAGCGGGAACGTGCGCGTGAACTGGCGATCCTTCGGGCCATTGGCGCCAGGCCTTGGCAATTATTTTTACTGATTGAACTGGAAGTGTTGATCCTGACGCTGTGCAGTATCGCCGGCGCCTTCCTGTTGCTGACCGGCAGTCTGGCGGCGTTGCAACCCTGGCTCAGCAGTGAATATGGTCTGGTGATTAGCCTGTTCGCCTGGCATCCGCATACCGCAGTTGGCCTCGGCATTGTCACAGGTCTGGCGTTGCTGCTGGGGGCAGTGCCCGCGATACAGGCATACCGGCAAAGTCTGAATCAGGGTTTACAGGTGCGATTATGACGGCGCTGGAGTCGCGCTGCGGCCCTTGCTATAGTAGGCAGTAATTGCTTGATATTGATGTGGGAAGTGCATGGACGGAATTCCGGCAAATCTGGAACAACAACTGGCTGAACTGAACCAGCAATACCTGCGGCGTCTGCAACAGGAGATCCCGCAGTTGCAGTGGTTGCTGTTGCAGTTTATGCAGGCTGGACCACACGAATGGCGGGAACAGGCCGCTGTGCTGGTGTTACGTTTTCATACCCTGGCCGGTTCCGCCGGTACTTTTGGTCTGGCGCGTGTTGGCACTGTGGCCAAAAGTATCGAGTCGCAAGTCAAAACGCTGCTCAGTCAGCAACAAGTGCCGGATCGGGAAGAACACGCGCTGCTGCAGCAGTTTTTTGTTGAAATGCAGCAAGCTGCCGGTCAGCCAAGTGCACAAAGTTTCAGCAAAACCAAGCCAAAGAAACGGGCGGATAAAAACGATGCCCGCATCCTGTTGTTATGTAACGATCCATTGATTTCACAACCGATGGGCCAGACGTTAAAAACCTTTGGCCATCAGGTAGAACGCTTTGCCGATTTAGCGCAGTTAGTTGCGTCGGCTCAACTTGATCCACCCGACGTGATTATTGTTGATTTAGATGCGCTGGACGATTCCACTGCGGCCTTTCAGTCGCTGAGTCATCTGCAATGTCCGCAGGCCCAGCCTATTCCGTTGTTTGTGTTGTCATCGCAGGATGAATTCAGTCATTACCTGCAGGCCGTGCGGGCCGGGGTGATCGGCTATTTTGTCAAACCGCTGAATCCGGCCACGCTGGAAGCGCGCTTACAACGGCTGTTGTCGGTCCGTGAGCGCGATGCCTTTCGGGTCCTGATTGTTGATGACGACATGTTGTTAGCCCAGCATTATGCGCTGGTGCTGCAAAATGCCGGGCTGCGGGCGGAGATCCTGACCGATCCGGCCGAAATTTTTCAAGGGCTGCGGCGCTTTCATCCGGATGTGATCTTGCTCGACGTTAATATGCCGGAATGTTCCGGGCCCGAGCTGGCGCAGACAGTCCGGCTGCAGGACGAATGGCTCGGTGTCCCTATTATCTATTTATCTTCCGAAACTGACAGTGACCGCCAGATGGCGTCGCTGATTAAAGCCGGGGATGATTTCCTGACCAAGCCAATCAGTGACAATGCGCTGGTGGTGGCGATCTTTGCCCGTGCCCAGCGTGCCCGCCAGTTGGCCGAGGTCATGACCAAAGACAGCCTGACCGGCCTGCTGCAGCATGCGCATATCAAAGAGCGGCTGGGGGCTGAGCTGGAACGCGCCGCCCGGTTGCAACAAAACGTCAGTGTGGCGATGTTAGACATTGACCATTTTAAAAAGGTTAACGATGTCTATGGCCACTTGACCGGCGACCAGGTGATTAGCAGTCTGGCGAATTTGTTACGCCAACAACTGCGCAAAACCGATTTGATTGGCCGTTATGGCGGCGAAGAATTTTTACTGGTGTTGCCGGAGTGTCAGCTGGATAAAGCCTGTCAGGTGGTCAATCAGCTGCGCGAAGCTTTTGCCCGTATTCCGTTTGTCAGTAATGGCCAGACCTTTCATTGCACGCTCAGTGCCGGCGTGACCAGCGGCAGTGACAGCCAGCAGGTTGATGTAGTGGTGGAACATGCCGATCAGGCGCTGTATCAGGCCAAAGGCGCCGGCCGCAATCAGGTGATTTTGTATCAGCCGCCGGTTCCGGTGCTCAACGAGTAAAATCCACAGGCTGGCCCGAACTAAGGGCCGGCAACTCCTTTTGAAGTTTTAATGTAAAGCGCCGGCATTGTTGTCTTCGCCTTGCTGATCCAGGGCAAATTCCAGATAAAAACAACTGCCATGTCCGGTGACACTATCAAACCCAATTTCACCGCCCAGCCGGTTGGTCAGTTCTTTCACGATCGCGAGGCCCAGGCCGGTACCGCCGCGCTGGCGGGCGTCCACGGCATCGGCCTGTGAGAATTTCTCAAAGATGCGCGCGCGGAAATTGTCGGGAATGCCGGGCCCTTGATCCTGCACGCTGATCCGCAGCTGCTGCGCGATTTTTTCAGTCCGCACCGCCACCACTGAGCCCGGCGGCGAAAACTTCGCCGCGTTGGACAATAAATTCGCCATGATCTGGTGAAAGCGCATCGGGTCGAGCAACAACACCGCGTCGGGGCCGGGTTCCAGCACAATCCGGGTAAGAAATTTGTCGGCGTACGGCTGATTGTGCCGCACACTTTGTGTCAGCAGTTCACGCACCGAACAATCCTGCAGTTCAAACTGCATTTTGCCAGCCACCAGTTTGTCGATATCGAGTAAATCGTTAATCAGCTGCGTCAGCTTTTCACTGTTATCGCAGGCGATTTGCAGCATCGGCTGCATCGCATCCGGCAATGGACCCAGCGCGCCGCCACTGATGAGGCCGAGTGCGCCGGAAATGGCCGTCAGCGGCGTGCGTAATTCGTGGCTGACCATCGAGACAAACTGGTTTTTCATTTGCTCAATGCGCCGGCGCTCAGTAATGTCCTGAATAATCGACCAGACCTGCGCGGTACCGCTGGCGTTTTGGATTAACACTTCACTGAGCAGCACCGGAATTTGTTGCCCTTCGACATGACTCAATTCGAGTTCGATCGGGCCAAAGCTAGCGTTGCTGGCCAGAGCCTGCTGACGGGCTTCCAGTTGGACTTGGTTAAACGACAATAAGGTCGGCAGCGGCAGGGCCGGGATCTCGTCACTGAGACCGGATAACTCGTACCACTGCGGGTTCACGTTCAGGATCTCACCGCTGTCAAACTGACTGAGTAAGATCGCCAGCGGGGCCAGCTGATACAACGAGGCCAGCTTTTGCTCTCCGGCGCGTAGGGCCAGCTGCACTTCTTTTTGCGCGGTGACGTCCCAGATAAATCCGTCGATGTACAACAATTCACCATTGGGGTCATAGATGCCACGTCCCAGCTCCTGCACCCAGCGCACGGCGCCGTTGGCATGACGGATGCGGTATTCGACACTAAAGCGCGCGTGGTTAGTCAGATCGCGGTCGACCACTTCGCGCAGCAAGGGCTGATCTTCGGCCAGCTGTAATTCGGCAAAGTTAATCTTTTTATTGCGGATAAAACTGCGGGCCGGGTGACCGGTGAGTTTTTCTACTTCATCACTGATAAATAACATGGTCCACTGTGCGTCATTGATGCAGCGGTAAACCACGCCCGGCAGGTTTTCCAGCATAGAACGATGGCGCTGTTCGCTAAGTAGCAACGCGTGATGCAGTTGTTCCAGTTGGGTGATATCAATGGCGACGCCCAGGTAACCGCGGATTTCGCCCTGATCGGTGCGGATGGCCGATACGCTGAGGCGGACCTGTTTGCGCTCGCCATTCTTGCCAATATAAGTCCATTGCCGCGTTTCGCTGGTGCCGTGGCGCGCTTTGTAGACAAACACATCAAAGCCGTCGATCGGCAGCTGATATTCGGCGCTCAGCTGTGCGGCACGGGCGCGCACTTCGTCTGGATCATGCAGGATAGCCGGCGTACTGGTGCCGACCAGCTCTGAGGCCTGATAACCCAGCATCCGCTCAGCACCGGGGTTAAACAGCCGGATCACGCCATGAATATCGGTCGAGATCATCGCGGCTTCGGTGGACGAATCGATAATCGCCTGCAGGTGCGAGCGGGTGCGTTGCATTTCCTGTTGTTGAGCACGCTCCTGGGTGATGTCGCGGTGCGTACCAAACATCAGCAAAGGCTGGTGGTCGTCGGTCCAGGCCATGACGCGGCCGACCGCGTGGATCCACACCCAATGCCCTTGATGGTGTTGCATACGAAAACGCGCATCAAAAAACGGTGACGTGCCGGCAAAATGTTGTTCCAGTGCAGTGGCTGCGGCGGGCAAATCTTCCGGATGCACCCGACTGCGCCAGATATCAACATCAGATTGTGTCAGTGGATCCAGCCCCAGCATGCCGTACCAGTATTGGTTGTAGACAGTGCTGCCGGTTTGCACGTTCCATTCCCAGGTGCCCATGTTGGTGCCATTGATGATGGCGTCAATGCGGTTTTTTTCCTGCTGCAAATGCAGGTTCTGCTCGGCGCTTTGTTGTTGTAATAACCGGTTGTTCATCAGCAAAACGGCCTGATCGGCCAGTTGCAGTAGCGATTTTTGCTGCGCCGCGGTTAAGGTTAACGGTTTGGTATCAAACACACACAAGGTGCCAAGTGCCAGGTTATCCCGCAGCACCAGCGGCGCGCCGGCATAAAAACGCAGGCCATCCGCGCAGGTAACCAGCGGATTGTCGGCAACTCTGGCGTCTTGGCGGGCATCGGGGATATAGGTCAGCTGGCTTGGCGTTAAAATGGCGTGGGAGCAGAATGAATTGTCGCGGCTGTTTTCCTGCTCACAGAAGTTGAACGTGCTTTTAAACCACTGCCGGTTCTGGTCAATCAGCGTCAGGGCGGCAAAACCGGCACCGCTGATTTGCGCAGCGATCTCGGTCAGGGCATCAAAGGCGGCTTCAGCGGGCGTATCTAAGATATGCAGCTGACGCAGCGCCTGCAGTCGTTCAGTTTCGTTGGATGGAATTAATGCCTTCATAGCTGCCGTGACTGGGAAAATGCTGTTCCTAGTGTACGCAGAAAAGTCAGCGGCGAGATCTTTTCTTCACAGATATTTCTGGATCAAGACTGGGGACTAACGGCGGCCGGCTGTGGTGCGCTTGCCTGCAATCTGGCGTCCAGCAGCTTACGTGCCTGCAGTTTTTCCTGTTGCTGTTTGATCCGTAATAAAGCGGCATACAGCTGGGCGGCATTAAAAGGCCGGGCCGGGTCCACTAAATCACTGATATCAACCTGGGTACTTTGCTGCAATTGCTGCACTAACGTCAGATGACGGCTTTGGATCAGCGCTGCACGCATATCCGCATCCTCAGTGCCCGGGGTGACAGCATAGGTGCGCATCAGCAAATCAATAGTTTCGATGTTGTCGGCTGCCGTCGGCACTTGCTTTGGCGGCGTCAGCAAGGCTTTTTGTTCACTGAGCCACTGTTGCTGCAGCTGATATACCGTTTCGGTATGCCAGAAATAAAACAATAACGCCGCAGCGCCGATGCCAAGACCAAGGCCTTGCAGAAATGTTTGTTGAGGAGATGCAGACACAGGACAACCTTTATAAAGCGCTGGAGCAACGCGGGCGCGGATACAGGCGGTTATCTTCAGTGCTATGGCAGGAGCTGTCAACCTTGCACCGGCAGCGCTGCGACAGTTTGCTGAAAATGTCAGCAGCATGGCGCACATGCTGCTGGCATCGGGGGAGATTATTCGACTAACAGGCTTCTGAGCATCCAGGCGGTTTTCTCGTGAACATTCAGCCGTTGCGTCAGCACATCGGCGGTCGGCTGGTCATTGGCGTCACCGACCAGTTCAAACAGACTGCGTGCAGTGCGGGCCGTGGTTTCCTGCGCCGTGACCAGATGTTGCACCATCTCGTTGGCACTTGGCACACCTTCGACTTCTTTAATCGAGGTCAGTTTAACAAATTCTTTGTAAGTGCCCGGAGCCGGAAAACCCAGCGCGCGAATGCGCTCGGCGATGATATCCAGCGCATTCCATTGTTCGGTGTACTGCGCCATAAACATATTGTGCAGGCTGTTAAATTGCGGCCCGGTCACGTTCCAGTGGAAATTGTGCGTCATCAGATACAGCGTATAGCTGTCGGCCAGCAGGGCGGATAAACCTTTGACGATTTTCTCCCGGTGGTCCAGTGAAATGCCAATATCCAGTTGCGCTGATTTCGGTTGTTTCTTCGCCATGTTAAATCCTCGGATGCCAGAGCCTAAGCCCTTGATTGATGTCACTGTATTTAAAGTGGAGCCAGCAGCGGCAAAATTAAAGCCCGCTGCCGCCAATTTTCCTGATGGCCATACGAACGGCGATAAATCCCAGCATAGCCGGTTCTGGCCTGGCTGACGGTGCTACAGGCGACATATGGCAGAAAATTACCGACCACTTGCGATTCATTTGAACGGTATAAACTTTTCAGCGTTTTGATGCGCTTTTAGCCAGCAACGACAGTGCAAGCCCTAAGGCGATGAGCGCAGCAGTCAGCCAGACTGAAGTGCTGCTGACCTGTGATGCCAGCCATAGACAGACGATACACGCCAGCCATGGCAAAGGTGTGGCCAGCGGCAGTTGCAGCGGGGATTGCTGCTGGCGGCGCAGCACCGGCAAGGCTGCACAGCACAGACCATACAACAAAGCGCGGATTAATACTGTGGCAGCAGCCAGATATAAAAAGCTGCCAAGGCTTGCCAGCAACAACGCCAGCCCGCCAAAAAACCAGATGGCATGCGCCGGCGTCAGAAACCGTGGATGCACCGCGGCAAACCAGGCCGGCAGCTGGCCTTGTTCTGCTAAGGCATGACTTAGCCGCGGCGTGGAAAACATCGCACCAAGCAGATTGGCCGCGACTGAAGCAATAATGCCCAGCATCAGCAACGATGTTGCGATACTGATCAATGCTGCTGCGGACTCCGTGGATATGTGTGGGGTCAAATGTGTCGCAAGCTGCGCTGTGGCGTCCAGCAGCGGCGTTTTGCTGTGCGCCAGATCGGGTAATAAGGCCAGACAGGCCGCCTGCACCGCCATGTACAACAGCGTGACCAGCAACAGCGCCGAGATCAGCGCCCGTGGCAAATCGCGTTGCGGGTTCTTGGCTTCACCGGCCGGGATCAGCGCCGATTCAAAACCAACAAAGGCATAGACCAATAACAACAGCGCAGCTGGTCCGTCGACAATGTCCGGGTAGCTGAGCAGCGGTTGCCATTGCACCGCTGTATTTAAAGTAGGGTTTAACGTTTGTATCAAAGTGTTGGTTGCTGGCCACAGCAACACACTGCAGCCAGCCAGCGCAAAACCCACCAATACGGCGAGCTTGGCGACAGTTAAAGCGCCCAGCCAGCGCATCGTTTTGCGCACGCCCCAGACGTTCAGCAGCGTCATCGCCCCCAGCACTGCCACCAGCAATAACAGTCGCTGCGGGCCTGCCTGCAGTGCCGGCAGAAAATAACAAACCGAATCGACCAGTAACACGGTATTGGCCGCTACCGACACCAGCCGGGCCAGATAATACAACCAGCCAGCCTGAAAACCGGCCGCCGGGCCAAAGGCCGCACTGACATACACCGCTGGGCCGCCACTGCCGGCAAAGCGGCTCGACAGCTCAGCAAAACACAACAGCACCGGCAGGATGAGCAGGGCGCAGAGCGGATACAACCACAGACTGAAATCACCGGCCAGCCGCGCCGCACCAGCCGGCAGACCAAAAATACCGGCGCCGATCAGCCCGTTAATCACCAGTAACCACAAGCTCCAGAAACCGAGTTGGCGCGGCAACGCAGCTGTGGCAAACCCGGCAGATGCAGGTGATGGCGCTAAGAGATGTGGCTGGTCGGGGATCGGCATCGGCAGCTGGTCGCTTCAGTGGGCAGGGAATAAATCCAACATAGCCAGAATTGCGCCACCGCGGCAAGGCATTGTCGCCACTACAGAAAAAGAAACAGACAAATAAAAAGCCGGCAGCCAAAAGGACAACAATGACCAGGCTGCCAGCAGGGGAATCGAATAACAGGGAAATCAGAATGGCGTTTGGACGGACGCCTGACATTGTTGCTGCAACAGCGGACTGCTGATATCACCACAGCGGCGCACATCCAACTGCGCTTTCGCCAGGCACATCGCCTTTAAATCCGTATCCGGCAAACCCAGACAACGCGCCGGCGCCGACGACCAGGCAGAAATCGAAAACGTCACGACACCGGTCAGAATTAACAAAGTACGTAAAACAGGCTTTTCCATTTCAGACTCCGGGACATGTGCAGCAAGGGATAACTGCAGCCTACCGGGTGCGGATGAATTTTAAATGAATGGGTTAGTGAAATAACCCTGTAGGCAAGCCAATAAATCTTTGGTCGTACCACAGCAACAACAGGCAGACATTCAGGCCGACTGTCAGCCAGAACCAGTTGCGAAAGGCGGCTTTGACTGATTTGTGCCGCAGGATTTGTTGTGCCAATACGGCACCGGGCCAGCCACCGAGTAGTCCGAACAGTAATAAAGTAGATTCCCGCACGCGCCAGCTGCCGCGCCGGGCGGCGGCTTTGTCATGCCAATACAGGATGAAGGTCAGTACCGAGCATGCCAGGTAGCAATAAGCGAGTGACAACGGCACTTTTTGCAGCCAGACGGCGATGGCGAATAAGATCACAAAACAAAGGCTCAGAAAGCTGCTGAGTTTACGTTTGCCGGCGGTGGGTTCGGTTGCGGCTTTATCCAGTGTGCTGAAGATCACATTGGCTGCGCGGTGTTTGCCGTCGGGGCCCTGTGTCGGCTGATACACCACCATATCGCCGGCAACCGGGCGCCGCGGTTTGCGGCTGAAATCACTGATGTGGACAAAAAGTCGGGGGCCTTTGAGGCAGGGCTCAATAAAGCCGTAGCCTTTGTCGTCATCCCACTGACTGATTTTACCTTTTTGTTTGCTGCCTGCTAACATCGCATTCCTTGGTGATTGCCGCACAATGTCCGTTTTGTGCTGTGTTCAATGAAACTAAAGTACCTGATGAGAGGACCGGATTAGAGTGCTGGATTGCACAGCAGCAGCTGACAATAGCGCTGAAAATCGACCAAGCGATGCTGAATAATGTGCTCGGTAATGGGCAACTGCAGACGCTGATATTCGTGCACAGCAATATTGCGAAATCCGACCATTTTTTTCAATTGTTCAGCGAGATCTGCCGGAATAAAACTGGCGCCGGCGAGTAGGGTAAATACATCGCGTGAGCTTTGTGGCACGCCTAATTTGTGTTTGCGGATCAGGTGTTGGCCGATATCCAGCGCAGCTTCACAAGCGCGCTGGATATTTAGCACCGCTGCGTCCTGCCGGGTAAAATCGGTGGCAAAACTGGCCGGGTCTTTATGAAATTCCTCTGCTGCTCGTTTGACCGCGCGTTCGATGCTGGCGGCTTTATTCAGCACCACATCGTCTGGCGCCTTTGTCTGTTCATTTGCCATAGACTGTGCCTTGTTGCTGAATATCATCAATTAAACCCTGCCGGGCTTCATTTAAATCCGTCATATCGGACAATAAACCAGATTCGTAGCTGTTGATGTGTGGGTCGGTTGCTAATAAGCGCGTGCCGGTGCTGAGAATTTGATGCTGCATCACCGTTGAAGCGGCGCGAAAGTCGAGTAAATCAACCTCCAGTTGCAACACTTCAGCTAAATCGCCACTGATATCCCAAAGTTCAATCGAGTCCAGATAACCCGGCACTAATACCGCCAAATCGACATCACTGGACGGAGTCGCCTGGCCACTGGCCTGACTGCCAAACAAATAAACAGCAAGCAGGTTTGGCAAGCGCTGCTGCAGCAGCTGCAGGATTAATTCAGTGTTGAATGAGGTTGTCACAATATTGTTCCAGGGATCTGCGCCCGCAATAAAAACCATAGTAACCATTTACATACTGAACACTAAATAGCCGACGGCACAATTCGGCGGATTTATTCTGTAAATGTCTTAGGTCGCGGCCAGAAAAGCAAAAGGCCACCCGAAGGTGGCCTGGGGGGATTTACCGCCCTGCGGGCGTTGTCTCCGCTTGCTGCGCAAGCTCCGGCTGAACCCCGAACGTGGCTTCGCGTCCGCCACAACACTACCACTTAAAGCAAAAGGCCACCCGAAGGTGGGTGCTTCGATTAAATCACCGGAGTGGGGATTTATTCGCGGCTCTGCCGCTCACCTCTCGTTTGACAACGAGAGGCCGCCCTGCGGGCGTTGTCTCCGCTTGCTGCGCAAGCTCCGGCTGAACCCCGAACCTGGCTTCGCGTCCGCCACAACACTACCACNAATAAAAACCATAGTAACCATTTACATACTGAACACTAAATAGCCGACGGCACAATTCGGGGATTTATTCTGTAAATGTCTTAGGTCGCGGCCAGAAAAGCAAAAGGCCACCCGAAGGTGGCCTGGGGGGATTTACCGCCCTGCGGGCGTTGTCTCCGCTTGCTGCGCAAGCTCCGGCTGAACCCCGAACCTGGCTTCGCGTCCGCCACAACACTACCACTTAAAGCAAAAGGCCACCCGAGTGGAGGGATTTATTCGCGGCTTTGCCGCTCACCTCTCGTTTGACAACGAGAGGCCGCCCTGCGGGCGTTGTCTCCGCTTGCTACGCAAGCTCCGGCTGAACCCCGAACGAGGCTTCGCATCCGCCACAACACTACCACTTAAAGCAAAAGGCCACCCGAAGGTGGCCTTTTACTTTAAGTGGTGGAGCTGGGGGGATTTGAACCCCCGTCCGAAAAACCTACGTCTTCAGTACTACATGCTTATCCATTCGTTTGGTTAACCCTTGGAGCGCCGAATGGCAGGCTATCGTTGGGCGAGTCCGATTGGTTTTAGCATCTTGGCTCCGGACAAAGCCGCCATGCGATCCTATTAGGGGTGATCTTCCAGAGTCTCAGCTTATAGGCATGCGTGAGGGGAAGAGCATCTACCGCTTATTAGGCGGCGATTGCGTATGTTTCGTCGTTTGCGACTACTTTTTTGCGGCTTTTTACGAGGCCAACCGCCCCTCGGCATGCACTTAGGAGTTCGTGAATCCCGTCGAATCCAGTATCAGCCCCGAATTCTTCGTGAAGCGAACGCTTCAGTTACGTGGGCATTCTATGCCCTGCAGCACGTCGCGGCAAGCAATGCTTTTGTGCTTTGTCGCCTTTCTGTGCTGCTTTAGTTCTAAGTGGTGATCAATTCGCCAGTTTCAAGCCCTGGCAAATAAAATCAGCGCTTGGAATGCTTCATCATCCGTTCTTTTTCGCGTGACCAGTCGCGGTCTTTGATGTCGTCGCGTTTATCGAATTCGCGTTTACCTTTGGCCAGGTAGAATTCGAGTTTGACCCATGGGCCTTTCCAGTACATCGCGGTTGCGACCATGGTGTAGCCGTCGCGCTCTTTGGCGCCAATCAGTTTGTTGATCTCGCGTTTGTTCAGCAGCAATTTGCGTGAACGTTCGGGGTCACAGACGACATGGCTGGAGGCGCTGTTCAGTGGCTGGATTATGGCGCCGAACAAATAGGCTTCGCCATCTTTAATAATGACGTAGGAATCAGCGATATTGGCTTTGCCCTGGCGGATACTTTTAATTTCCCAACCTTGCAATGCCATGCCGCCTTCGAATCTGTCTTCAAGAGAGTATTCGTGGCGGGCTTTTCTGTTGAGGGCGATGGTACCGCCCTGATCTTTTTGATTTTGTTTCTTAGTCATGCTAACTCAGAGAAGACTTGCGGGCCTTTGCAACACAGCTTGTGTCGCTGCCGTGAAAACTTGTGACAGGGGCAGGATCTGTTACAATCGCCGACCTGATCCAGGGGAGTGAGTATGCCACAAATTGAGCGCAGCGCGCTGGTTTTTTACAGCTGCCAACAGATGTATCAACTGGTTAACGACGTACCTTCATATCCGCAGTTTCTGCCGGGTTGCAGTCATGCGGTGGTGCTGTCCAGCACAGATACTGAACAGACCGCGCGTTTAGATATCAGTAAAGCCGGTATCACCCAGAGTTTTACTACCCGTAATCGTTTAGAACCGCATCAGCGCATTGGCATGGAGCTGGTCGACGGCCCGTTTAAATTTCTGCGCGGTGGCTGGCGTTTTGTGCCGTTGAATGACCAGGCTTGTAAAGTGGTGCTGGAACTGGAGTTTGAATTCTCCAGTAAATTAATCGAATTTGCCTTTGGCAAAGTGTTTAATGAACTAACCGGGGCCATGGTGCAGGCGTTTACCAACAGAGCCAAACAAGTCTACGGAGTATCACATGGCTGATGTCATTCTGATTGAAGTGGCGTTTGCGTTACCGCAGCGTCAGTCGTTACTCAGTGTCAGTGTACCGGTAGATGCTACCGTCAAATCAGCGATTGAAAGCTCTGGCATTTTGCGGATGTATCCGGAAATTGACCTGACACAGCACAAAGTGGGCATTTGGAGCCGGACTGTGCGGCTGGAAGACTCTTTGAGCGCCGGCGACCGGATTGAGATTTACCGGCCACTGATCGCAGATCCTAAAGACATGCGGAAAAAGCGGGCGGATAAAGCCAAAGAAGAAGGCAGAGCCGATAAAACTACCGGTGGCCGGCCACAACAGCATAAAAATCACGACCATGATGGTTCGGACTCAGCGCACTGATGCTTTTCCTGCTGTGCAGCAATGCGGTGTAGTAAAGCGGTGCAGTAAAGCTGTGTGGCAGTTGCCGGTCGAACCAGCATAAAGCGAGAGCCGGAGCAGCCAAAGAAAAACCCGCACTAAAGCGGGTTTTTTATTTTCTGTTGGTCGTAGTGCTATTTGGAGCAGTGCTATTTGTCGTAGCACTAAATAGAGGCCGGACTGCCTGCTGGTTTATTGATCCAGCGGTACGTTAAATTCTTTTGGTGTATCAAAATCACCGGTCATTTTGACCAGCTTGCCATTTTGAAAATTCAGCACCAGCTGCTTCTCAAAATTGTCACCGCGGCCACCTTTTAACGCATAAAAATAATGCCAGGTGTTGTCTTCAAAACTATTTTCAGCGACCGGATTACCGAGGACATACTGGACTTGCTCTTTGCTCATCTGGATGCGCAATTTATCGATATCTTTTTGCTCCAGGAAGTTGCCTTGCGGCACATCGATCCGGTAAATCCAGCTGCTGCAAGCTGTCACGGACAGCATCAGGCCAGAGGCAAACAGCCAGGCTCCGGCTTTTTTTAACGTCAACTCGCGCATAATTCTCTTCATTATCAGCTTTAGTTAGCAAAGTGACCGGCATCATACCGCAAGCGCCGGCCAAGATTAAAGTGCCAAGTTCTGACTTATGGTGTGCATAAAAGTTCGCGGGCATTGGCAATTGCATGCGCACTGACGTTTTCACCGGCTAATAAGCGGGCAATTTCCTGCACCCGTTCATCGTCGGTCAGTGTGCGCATGCGGGTTTCGGTGTGTATGCCGTCGGTATATTTTTCCACATAAAGTTGCTGATGGCCCTGGCTCGCGACCTGCGGTAAATGCGTGACACAAATCAGCTGAGTGCTGCTGCCAAGCTGACGCAGCATCCGGCCGACTCCGGCGGCGACCGGGCCGCTGATGCCAACGTCGACTTCATCAAAAATCAGCGTAGGGGTTGTGACCTTGTCTGCCAGGATCACCTGTACTGCCAGACTGATGCGCGACAGCTCACCGCCGGAAGCCACTTTGTGCAGCGGCTGCAGCGGCTGGCCCGGGTTGGTACTGACCAGAAATTCAATCTGATCCCAGCCGTGGCCGTTAGCGCGCTCGGGCGCCTGTGGCTGGATATCAATAAAAAAGCGCGCGTTATGCATGCTGAGCTCGGCCATACTGCTGGCGATCCTGGCCGACAGTTCCAGCGCAGCCTGCTGCCGGCTGACACTGAGTTGTTCCGCCGTGCTGCTGAATTCGCGCAGCGCTTGCTGGATATGCAGTTCAAGCTCGACTAAGCGTTCGTCATCGCCGGCCAAGGCCTGTAATTGTTGGCTGAGCAGCTGATGATGCAGCGCCAGCGTGTCAGGTGCGATCTGGTGTTTCCGGCTCAGATTCAGCCACTGACTGAGGCGCTGATCGATTTCAAGTAAGCGTTCCGGATCGATTTCGACCCGTTCTGCATACCGGCGCAGTTCACGGCTGGCTTCTTCAATTTGCACCAATGCTTCCTGCAGCATCTGCTCGATAGGGCTCAGCTGTGCATCGACGGCGGCGCTGTCGGTGACGGCAAAACAAGCCTGACGCAACATGGCAAAAGCATTGGATTCATCGTTGTCATATAGCAGCTGCAATGCGAGTTCACTGCTTTGGATCAGGCCCGAGCTATGGCTTAACCGCTGATGTTCGGCTTCTAGCGCGGCGAATTCATCGTCTTGTGGTGCAAACTGGTCGAGCTCTGCCACCTGATATTCCAGTAACTGACGCTGTGCTTCCCGTTGCTGCTGATTTTGTTGCAGCGCCTGATATTCGCTTTTCAGCTGCTGCGCGTGTTTCCAGCGTTGTTTGCATTGACTGAGTAATTCCGGATGCGCGGCAAAAGCATCCAGCAGCTGGCGTTGATAATCGTTTTTTAACAGTTGCTGATGGGCATGCTGACCATGGATGCTGAGCAGATATTGGCCCAGCGCTTTTAATTGCTGCGCCGGTACCTGCACGCCATTGATATAACCGCGGGAGCGGCCTTCGTGCCCAATCACCCGCCGGACTATACATTCCAGGCCCATGGCCAGATCTTGTTCTGCCAGCCACTGTTGTGCCGCGGGTAACGCACTGATTTCAAAAGTGGCGACCAGATCGGCTTTGTCTGCGCCCGGCCGGACTGCCAGACCGTCGGCCCGCTCGCCGAGACACAGTGCTAAGGCATCGAGGGAAATTGATTTGCCGGCGCCGGTTTCGCCGGTGATGGTGGTCATCCCGGCTTGCCATTCGATTTCAAGGGCTCGGACTATCGCGAAGTTACTGATGTGGAGATGGGTCAGCATGTCAGTTCCAGTCATGGCGGATAATGACTGTTAATTTATACAGTGTTTTTCAGGCTGACAAGCTGCATTATGAAAAAATTTATAAAGTGATGATTCAAAACGATTAATAGAGTTTTGAGCCCCAGCCGAGTTTATTGCGCAGCACGTGGAAATAACTGTAGCCCGGTGGATGCACCAGAAACAGTGGCTTCGGATGCTTGCGGATCACAATTTCATCACCGGGCATCACCGCCAGGATCACATGGCTGTCGCAGCTGATCTGCAGGTGCGCGTCATTGCTCGGCGCCACTTTTAGGCGGATCTCGCTGGTGCCGGCTACCACCAGCGGCCGGCTGCTCAGCGTGTGCGGGAACATCGGCACCAGGCTCATTGCGTCCAGTTCAGGCGTCAGGATCGGGCCACCGCCAGACAATGAATACGCGGTAGAACCGGTCGGCGTGCTGACAATCAGGCCGTCGCTGCGTTGGCTGAACACAAATTCGTTATTAATATAGGCTTCAAATTCAATCATATGCGCGACTTTGTCGGCATGTAGTACTGCTTCGTTGACGGCGCTGTTGCTGCTTTTAATCGCATCGTTGCGATGCACTTCGATTTCCAGCAAATTGCGTTTTTCGGTGACAAACTGGCCAGCTAAAACTTCTGACAGCGGCAGCTGAAAACTCTCCGGTGACAGGTCGGTCAGAAAACCAAGATTACCGCGGTTGACGCCAAGCACGGCCACGCCAAAGCGTGCCAGCACCCGCGCTGCACCGAGCATATTGCCATCACCACCGACGACAATCGCTAGGTCACATTGTTTACCCAAATCGACCAGATCGGCCGCTTCAACGGCCGGCAGTCCCAGTGTCGCGGCGACACGCTCTTCCACCAGAATACGGACATCATATTTACATAAGAAGTGATACAGACTGACCAGCGTATGGTTGGCGCCTTGATGATTGGGTTTGCCGATAAGGCCAATAGTGCGAAAACTGGGAGTCATGCAGGACATTCCGCTTGCTGCTTATCGGCCGAGTATACAAAGCCGGGGCGGTGGCTGCCAGACTTTCCTGCGGCTGAATCACAGGCCAGCTCCTGCGGTGACGCATTTGCCAGCTGCGCCTGCGGCAAATCAGGTCATTGATTTTTTCGGTTATATCCCCACTATAGACAAGTGTTTTATTCCTAACGAGCAACAAACCTGATGCTGAGCCGGCCCGAGCTGATCCTGAAACTGATCGTTGAGCAGTACCTGAGTGATGGAGCGCCGGTATCGTCGAAATTTATTTCCGAGCAAGGCGGCCTGCAGGTCAGCTCTGCCACAGTGCGCAATACCATGGTCCAGCTCGAACAAATGGGCCTGATCCGTTCACCACATACCTCGGCCGGCCGCATTCCGACCACGCAGGGGATCCGGCTGTTTATCGATAAAATGCTGCAGCTCGAAGCGGTGCCGCAGCGTTGGCTGAATGAAATTCAACAGACTTTGTTGCCGCAGTTGCCGCCGTCGGTGCTGATCCAGCGCGCCGGTCAGCTGCTGGCTAACTTAACCGGGCTGGTCAGTCTGCTCAGTCCACCAAAAGCCGGTGGCCGGGTGATCCGTCAGGCAGAGCTGGTGCGGTTGGCAATGGATAAATTGCTGTTGGTGGTCATTGATGCCGAAGGCGACGTGTTACACAGGGTGCTGGCGCAAAATGCTGATATCCCACAACAAACCTTAAGCCGTAGTCTCTGTGTGCTGAATGCGGCGCTGTGCGGCCAATGCTGGCCGGATGCGATTGGCCGGCTGGCGCTGATGGCGCGTACCGAAGGCGGTGATACTGAACGCTTGTTGCTGGAAGTGATGGCGCAGCTCAGTCTGGACGAGATGCAGCAGAATCAGCCGTTGGTGTATGGTCAGCATCATTTATTACAGGAAGCCGAACATCAGCCTGATGCCGCGTTGCAACAAGTGGTGCAATTGCTGGAGCAGCCGGCCTGTTTGCTGCAAATCTTAGCGCCGGTGTTACAGGATCAGTGCACTAAATTAATTCTCGGCCGCGAGTCGGGTATCACGGAACTGCACAATGTCAGCATCATTGCGCTGCGCTATCAGGCCGAGCCGCACCGCGTGCTGGCGTTGCTGGGCCCGAGCCGGATGCATTACGCGCATTTAATCCCATTAGTCGAAGCGGTTGGCTTGCAGCTATCAAAGCACTTGAATCAGCCGTGACAATCCCCATAATAGCCGCATTCATTTCGGAGTAAGTAAGCAATGAACGAACAAGACATGGTACAAAGCGCGGAACAAGCAACGCAAACAGAGCAGGAACAAGTGCAACTGTCTGATGAGCAACAGATTATCGCTAAACTTGAGGCTGAGCTGGAAAAGGCAAAAACCACAGCGGCCGAACAGACCGATTTAGCGCTGCGGGTGCGCGCCGAAGCTGAGAATATGAAACGTCGTGCGGCGCAGGACGTAGAAAAAGCGCATAAATTTGCGCTGGAAAAATTTGCCGGCGATTTATTACCGGCACTGGACAACCTGGAACGCTCGTTAGGCTTTATCGATCCGGCCAATGAAGCGGTTAAAGCACTGGCCGAAGGCGTGGAGCTGACGTTAAAAGGCCTGATTGACACCGTTGCCAAATATGGTGTGCAACAAATTGACCCGCAGGGTCAGCCATTTAACCCGGATTTCCATCAAGCGATGTCAATTCAGCCAAATGCTGATCTGGCGCCGAACACTGTTGTTTTCGTGATGCAAAAAGGCTATGAGCTGAATGGCCGTTTATTGCGCCCGGCGATGGTCGGCGTGACGAAAAAACCGGATTAATCGGTCGCCAGATATAAAAAAACCAGCCTCGGCTGGTTTTTTTGTATCCACATCCCTGGCGCTCACCCTTCGGGCCAACGCGTTGCGTTGTTAAAAACCGCTCCCGGCGGTTTTTTTTATCCGCGTCGTTGCTGAAATCGTGAAAAATGCGGGTATTATCAGCAAGATTGAATACAAGGAATTTCTGATGGAATTGATGTCCGACGCCATGCCGACGCCCTTGCAGTTGCCCCCTTGTGCTTTGCTGATTGATGGTCAGTGGCGGCAAAGCAGTCACAGTTTTTCTGTTCTCAATCCGGCCAATGGACAGGTGCTGGCTCAGGTTGCTTCGGCGTCGCTGGACGATGCCGCAGAGGCGCTTAGTGCCGCGACCAGCGCTTTTGCCTGGTGGCGGCGTAGCACTGCCAACGATCGGGCGCAATTATTACAGCGCTGGCAACAGCTGATGCTGCAACAGCGTGAGCGGTTGGCGCAATTGCTGTGTGCGGAGCAGGGCAAACCACTTACCGAAGCGCGGGCGGAAATCGATTACGCGGCCTCTTATCTGAACTGGTTTGCCGGCGAAGCGCTGCGGCTGGAAGGTGACTGGCAACATCCGAGTGTCGCTGGCCGGCAATTATTGAATATCCCTGAACCGGTTGGTGTGGTGCTGGCGCTGACACCATGGAATTTCCCCGCCGCGATGGTCACGCGCAAACTTGGCGCAGCGCTGGCGGCCGGCTGTACTGTGTTGTTAAAACCGGCCGAAGCTACGCCACTGACCGCATTGGCGCTGGCGGAACTCGCCATCGAAGCTGGCATTGCGCCTGGCGTGTTGCAGGTGTTGCCTTGCGCCACACCGGATCCGCTGGCGGCATTTCTGATCGCATCGCCACAGGTCGCCAAAGTCAGTTTCACCGGCTCTACAGCCGTTGGCCGGTTGTTGATGCAACAAAGTGCTGCCACGTTAAAACGACTGTCGCTGGAACTGGGCGGCAACGCGCCGGTGCTGGTATTTGCCGACGCCGATCTGGATGCAGCGGTGGATGGGATTATGGCGGCCAAATTCCGTAATGCCGGCCAGACCTGCATCTGTATTAACCGGGTGCTGGTCGATGCTCAGGTAGCACCCGCGCTGGAACAGCGGCTCGCCGCCGCAGTGATGGCGTTGCAGGTCGGCGCAGGTCAGGCTGACATTGTACAAATCGGCCCGTTAATTTCGGCCAAGGCAGTCCACAAGGTGCAGCAATTGGTTGACGGCGCAATACAACAAGGCGCGCGGCGGGTCTGTCAGCAGGCTTTATCCCCCGCACTGAACACAGATCTGGCCGGTGGTTATTTTTTTCCGCCGACTTTGCTGGCCGATGTGACGATGCAGATGGCGATATGTCAGCAGGAGATCTTTGGTCCGGTGCTGACGCTGCAGACTTTCACAGATGAAGTGCAGGCGCTGCAGTTGGCCAATCAGACTGATGGCGGTCTGGCGGCCTATCTGTATGGCGCCGACGAAAAACGCAATTACCGGCTGGCGCGTCAACTGACCGCCGGCATGGTCGGGATCAATGCGACCGCAATTTCCGATGCCCGCATTCCGTTTGGTGGTGTGGGCAGTGCCGGCTTTGGCCGGGAAGGCTCAAAATATGGCGTGGCAGATTATCTGCAACTGAAGCACTTGTGCTGGGAATTAGCTGATTAAGGTCAGCCGGATTAATCGGCTGTCGTGACCGGAGAAGCAAATGCAATGGATTTTCTTTACGTTGTTGCTTGGCATCAGCACGCTGCTGGCAGGCGCGGCACAGGCGGTCACGCCGCTACATGATTATTTCCGCGAAAGCTGGACCACCCGCGACGGGCTGCCGCATAACACCATCAACAATATTCATCAAAGTGGCGACGGCTATCTGTGGCTGGCCACTTGGGAAGGCGCGGCCCGCTATGATGGCCGCAGTTTTACCATTTTTGGCCGCGACAGTGTGACCGGATTGCCGGATGTCGGGGTGCGGACTTTTTTCCGCGAACACGATGGCAGTATGCTGGTTGCCGGTGCCCGCGGCGGCTTTAGCCGGGTCAGCAATGGTCATTGGCAAAGTTTTCCGCCGCTTGGTTATCTGATCAATGATTTGCTGCGCGACAGCAAAGGCCAACTGTGGTTTGCCACTGAAGGTGGTGGCGTGATCCGGCAGCTGGCCGACGGGCAATATCAGCGCTTTGGCGTGCCAGATGGTCTGACAGTGCGGGTGGTCTACAAACTGTTGCAAGACCGTGCCGGCATCTTGTGGTTTGCCACTTTGCAGGGCGTATATCGCCTTGATCCTACTGCCGCTGAACTCAGGTTTGAAAAGGTGTCGTTGCTGGCCGATGCACCGGATCTCAAAGCCTTTATGCTGGCACTGGACGCGCAGGGGCAGTTGCTGGTTGGTGCAGAGCAGGGCTTGTTCCGCCAGGACGGTGATCATTTTGCACTGGTACATCCGGCACTGGCGAATGTTGCCGTCACCGCGCTGCATGTGCTGGCGGATGGGCAAATCTGGATCGGCACTATTAATCAGGGGCTGCAACGGGTCAGTGCGCTGGGGCTTGAACAACTGGGTGTGCAGGATGGCCTGCCAAATAACCGGGTGCTGAGCATTTTTCAGGACACCGAGCAGAGTGTCTGGGTTGGCACCAATGCTGGTCTGTACCGGCTACGCGAAACGCCTTTTACCAATCTGACGCAACAACAGGGCCTGGTAGACAATTATGTCCGCACTGTGCTGGAACATTCCGATGGCAGTGTCTGGATCGGCAGTGCCGGTGGCCTCGATCGCTGGGTGGCAGGCAAACTGGAGCCGGTCGTACTGGATGCCGGCGTCTCGGTATTAAGCCTGGCTGAAGGTGAACACGGTGAGGTCTGGGTTGGCACTTACAGCGATGGCGTGTATCGGTTACGCCAGGGTAAGGTAACGGACCGCTACGATCGCAGCAACGGCCTGGCCAGTAATGAAATTCGCGCCATTGCGCTGGCCGGTGACCGGGTGTTCTTTGGCACTTCGGGTGGACTCAATATGCTGCGCCAGCAGCAAATCAGTACGCTGACCACGGCCGATGGGTTGCCAGGTTTGTTTGTCTCGGCGTTGTACTATCAGCCAGCGGAGCCTGGGCGCTCTGGCCAGCTGTGGATTGGCACAGGTACCGGGGCTGCAGTCTGGTCAGACGGTACGATCCGGCCACTGGATCTGCATAGTCAGGAACAGGCCGAGTATGTGTTTGATTTTTATCATTCCCCCGGTACGGATTGGTTGTGGCTGGCCACAGACCGTGGCCTGGTGCGTTATGACCAGCAGAAAAACCAGTTACGGCTGATAGGTCGTGCCGCCGGTTTACCGGTAGACAAAATTTTTAGCGTATTGGCCGACAGCGCCGGCGCATTTTGGCTCAGCAGTAACCGCGGCATTGTCCGTATCAGTCAAAGTGATGCCAATGCTGTGGCTGATGGCCTCCAGGCCACTTTGGGCAATTCCGACATGTTTGGCGAAGCCGACGGCATGCTCAGCTCGCAATGTAACGGTGGATCTGTGCCAGCCGCCACTTTGCGCCGCGACGGGACTTTATGGTTTGCCACTTCACAGGGGGTCGCCACCGTCGATCCGTCCCGCCTCGCTCAGTTCAGCCTGAAACCTCCGCCTGTGGTGGTGCAGCAACTCAGTGCGGATGGCCGGGCAGTCGCCCTGCAGCAAGCCAAGTTGCCGGCCGGTACTTTGCGTGTCGTTGTCCAGTTTGCCGGGCTTAGTTATGTGATGCCTTCACGGATTTTGTACCGCACGCAACTGCAGGGCTTTGAGCAGGACTGGGTCGAACGCGGCACCGCCAATCATGCCGAATACACCAATTTGCCGCCCGGCGATTATCGGTTGCTGGTCAGTGCCGCTTATCCGGAAAGTGACTGGAACAAGGACGTGGCCCGGGTGGAATTTACCGTGTTGCCGCTATTCTGGCAAAAAGGCTGGGTGCAGATGCTGGCAGGATTGCTGATGTTGTGTGCGCTGTTTGGCTTTGTGCGCTGGCGGCTGTATCGGCTCAGTCAGTCGGAATTGCGGCTGAAACTACAGGTGGCCGGCAAAACCACCGAGTTACTGGCGCAGGCGCAGTCATTGCGTCAGGCGGTAACGGAAAAAACTCAGCTGGCGGAGCAATTACAACTGCAGGCGCAGGCATTTGCTGCACAGGCCCGGGAAGACGGCCTGACTGGCCTTGCCAACCGGCGCGCCTTTGATGAGCAACTGGCATTTGAATTCAGCCGGGCGCAGCGCTCAGGTCAGCCACTCTGTCTGGTGATGCTGGATATCGACCATTTTAAAACTATCAATGATCGCTGGTCACATCAGGCCGGCGATTTGGTGTTGCAGCAACTGGCGCAGTTATTACGCCAGCAGGTACGGGATATTGACCGCATTGCCCGCTGGGGTGGGGAAGAGTTTGCGTTGTTATTGCCACAAACTGATTTGACGCACGCCGTCGAGATCTGTCAGCGTATCCGGCTGGCGATCGCAGCGCTGGATTTCAGCGCCGATGTGCCGGGCTTGCAGGTGACCGCCAGTTTCGGCGTGGCGCAACACGAGGATGTCGGCAGTTACGACAAGTTACTGAGCCGGGCCGATCAACTGCTGTATCAGGCTAAAGCGCAGGGCCGCAACCGGGTTTGCAGTTAGTCTGGGGTTACGGCTATGCTCAGTGTCTGAACAAGGGACACCGGAGTCGCCACATTGAATGTCAAAACCTGCTGCTGGCTGAATATGACCTGGCTGCTGCTGTTGCCAGCAGCGCTGGCAGACCAGACGCCGCTGCGGGTGCCACACATTGCCGATGCGCCGCCTTTTATGCTGACCGATCAGCAGCAAACCCCGGTCGGCGGGATCCTGTTTGATATTTATCAGCAGTTAGCCCACACGTTAAACCGTCCACTACAAATCGAAGCGATCCCGCGCAAACGGGTCACTGATTTATTACTTCAAGGCCAGCTGGATTTTTATTGTAATGGCACGCCAGAGTGGTTTACCGATCCGCAATTACGCTGGAGCCCACCGTTATTTGTGCACCGGGATCTGTATATCTCGGCGGAGCATTTCGCCGATTTCACTGATTTCAGCCAACGCAGTAAAGGCAAAGTCGGCACCACCTTTGGTTATGTCTATCCAACGCTGACGGAACTGTTTGCCCGTGGCCAGTTGCAGCGCGTGGACAGTTATTCGCCGGCGGAAAGCCTGCGCCATCTGCAGAAAAAACATCTGAGCGCGGTGGTGGTGTCCGAATTTGAATATGGTTATTTGCTGAAGGATAAGCAGGGTCTGCATGCAGTGGAAATAGAACGCAATCAAATCCAGTGCATGTATTCACCGCTGCTGGCTGAATCAACGGTCTTGCAGCTGGATCAGGCGATCAAAGCTTTGCGCCAGCAAGGTCAACTTGAACAAATACTGGCGCATTATCGGTGATGCTGTGGCGCTGAACCGGCAGCGCTGACACATCTACCTGAAAGTGCTACGCCCATTCCTGTACTTTGCTGAGCAGAGTACGGGCATCAAATGGCTTGGCGATAAAATCGTTCATACCGGCTTCCAGACATTCGCGGCGGAATTCTTCAGTGGCGTGTGCCGTCAACGCAATCACCGGTAGGCGCGCATGCACCGCCTGCTGACGTAAGATCCGGGTCGCGGTATAGCCATCCATGGTCGGCATATGCACATCCATCAGTACCAACGCATATTGATGCTGACTCAGTTGCTGTAACGCCTGTTCACCATGGTCTGCTACATCCACGGCAAAGCCGGCATGTTGCAGAATGATCCGCGCCAGTGTCTGGTTATAGCTGTTATCTTCCACCAGTAATATCCGGCCTTTAGGTGTTGTATTGTTGTCTGACAGGCTGCTGTTCAACGCCTGGGGCGGCGTTGTATTGGCATTGGTCAGGCTGCTGGCTTCGGCGCGATAGCTGCGGATACTAAAGCTGAACGTGCTGCCAATGCCCGCCAGGCTTTGCACTTCGATGCGGCCACCCATCAGTTGCACCAGACGCTGGGCGATACTGAGGCCCAGGCCGGTACCGCCATATTTACGGCTGGTCGAGGTGTCGGCCTGACTGAACGCCTGAAACAGGTTCTGACATTGCTCCGGACTGAGGCCGATCCCGGTGTCCTGCACGGCAAAATGCAACCAGACTTCAGCGGCGGTTTCCGGCGGATTCACCTGTAACGCCAGATCGACCAGCAATACTACCTTACCCTGACCGGTGAATTTCACGGCATTACTCAGTAAATTAATCAGCACCTGACTTAAACGCAGCGGATCACCAATCAGCCAGGCCGGCACCTGCGGATCAACACTGAATTGCAGTTCCAGCCGTTTTTGCCGGGCCTGTTCAATAAATAAATCGCGGATTTGCTGCAGCATATCCTGCAGCCGGAAGCGGACCTGCTCTAACTCAAGTTTGCCGGCTTCGACTTTTGAGAAATCAAGAATGTCGTTGATAATGCTTAATAAAATTTTACTGGACGCGGTGATTTTACTTAAATACAGCTGCTGATCGGCAAAAGATTCACTGTTTTGCGCCAACTGGGCAAAGCCAATAATGGCATTCATTGGCGTGCGGATCTCATGGCTCATATTGGCCAGAAACTCACTTTTGGCCACAGCAGCCGTTTCCGCTTTTTGCTTGGCGCCTTCCAGCATCTGCATCGTATCTTCCAGATGTTGGGTCCGTTGTCTGACCAAATCTTCCAGTTTGCTGTTTTCCTGTAACACCGGCCGCACGCGCCAACCAATCAGCACTTTAATCAGCGCCAGGGCAGAGAGTAGATAAAGCACATAAGCCCACCAGCTCTGGTACCAGGGGGCGGCGATTTGCAGATGTAACGGCGTCGCTTCGCTGATCTCGCCAAAAGCGTTTTTGTAGCGCAATTTAAACTGATAATTGCCCGGTGCTAAGTTGGTGTAATCGCGGTAAGTTTCATTGTGCCAGTCCGACCAGGCCGGATCGTTACCGACCAGCTGCACCTGAAACAGGTTGGTGTCGAGATGGCCATAGCGCGGCACCGTATATTCAAGCCGCAATGAATTCTGGTCTGACGCCAGTTGCAGTTTGGCCAGTTGACCACCGGCAAAGTGCGTTTGATTGTCACGACTGATCACCCGGCGGATCAGCGGTGGATGCGCCACAATGCTGCGGCTGACCCGGCTGGCGTCAAAGCGGAAGATACCTTCGGCGCCACCGAACCAGGTAATGGCTGCATCTTCGGCCAGGATCACATCCAGTGGTGTATCGGCGAGCGGAAACAATGGCGCGGTGGACCAGTGATAGGGCTGATCCGGCCCGGTTTTTTCTGCAGCGCCGGCCTGACGTTCGCCGGTCTGATTGTCCCAGTTAATCATCCAGATACGGCCACTGCTGTCCTGCGTTGGCGAGCGCACCCAGGGTTGTTGCGCAAACAGGCCGCTGAACACCGGATGGATGCCGAAGGTCTGGGTACTCTGATTAAACTGGTACAAACCGGCGACAGTGGCAAACAACAGGCCACCAGACCAGCGATGTACCGAGTTGCGGTTCAGACTGGGTAAGCCGGCCGCTTCGGTAAAATTGTCCAGTAATGGCGTTTTTTGTCTGTCACCATTAAATTGCAGCCGGTATACGCCATTCGCCAGCGTCCCGATCCACAGACTACCGTCCGCCTCTTCAATCAGGCTGTTCAGATTGCCGACTACGCCGCTGACTACCCCAAGATTGCGCCACTGGCCGGCGCTGTATTGCAGGCGCAGCAAGCCATTTTGCAAACCCACCCAGACCGTATCAGGCTGCTGGCGCGACACCAGCAATACTTTGGCCGGTACCGGCGTATCCAGGATCAGTGCAGACTGCCCATCCTGATACTGATAAACGCCTTTATTATTTGCAATCAACATGCTGTTGGCAAAATCGGCAAAATCCCAGGTTTGGTTGCTGAAGTTATCAATGGCGCTGAAATGCGCCGCTTTCACGCCGTCGGCCTGTAACCGGAACAAGCCCTGGCTGGTACCGGCAAATAACTGTTGTTGATAGCGATGGAGCGACAACACGTTGCCTTTGAGGCCCATCACATGATTAAACATGGAGATGGCCGAGGAGGCTTCGACCCGCGCCAATCCATGATCCATAGCCACCCACAGACCTTGCTGGCGGTCTTCCATCAGCGCGCGCACATTGTCATCGAGCATGCCGGAAAACTTATTGATATGGCTGTGGATGTTGCCTTGCTGGTCCAGCAGATAGATGCCGTCCCGCACCGTGCCAATCGCCAGCAGGCCGTTACGCAGCCGCTGACTGGTATAAATCATCGCCTGATCCAGTTCTTTGCTGGCGGGCATCTGAAATGGTTGCATACCATTTGGACCCAACAGAAAAAATCCGGCGTCGCGGGTGCCAATCAGCACCTGATTTTCGTTCCATTGTTCTGCGATAAACACGGCTTTATCCGCCAGTGGCTGCGTGCTGTTGACCGGCTCCAGCCGCCCGTCTTTCAGTTCGAGCAGGCCAGTATCCTGTTCTTTAATCAGGATGCGGTCATTAAGCTGAAAGGCTTTCATAAAGGCGGACTCACTGGTCCAGCTGCGAACTTCCTGGTCGTTAATCAAAAACAGATAGGAGCGGGCAACAAACAATACGCCCTGTTCGGTGACAAAGGTCTGGCGGATATCCTGAAAATTGCGGTAGGCGGCAGGGATACGGTCGCGCCACGAAATAAACTGAGCGCCTTGCGGGCGGGCTTTGTTGATATAACCGAGGTCGCCTTTGGCACCGACATAAATTCTGCCGTCATGCCCCAGTGCCAGCGAGCGCACCACGGACTGATTGGTGGTCGCGATGACGCGCCAGTGCACGCCGTCGAATTCCAGTACACCGACGTTATTGCCGGCGTAAATCAAGCCATCACTGTCCTGCAGCATGGCCCAGTTCTGGGTGCCGGCATTGTAGTCTTTTGGCTTAAAGTTTTTTAACAGCGGCAGACCCGCTTCCATCGAGAACAGGGGATAACTGAACACCAGCAGTGCGACGACTGCGGCCTTGATGAAGCGGTAAAAAACTTGCGCGGATCCCTGCACAGCAAAACCTCGTGGCGTATGACTGACCGCGCAGAGCGCGGATCTCCTAAACTAACTCAGCCATCCGCCCGGGTCAATTTCAGACTTTCTCTTTCGTCAGTTTATCGAGGTAGCCCATGACAAAGGCTGATAACACAAAAGTGATATGGATCAACAGGTACCACATGATTTTGTCATTATCGATGTTCGGCGTGTCCATAAATATTTTTAGCAGGTGAATGGAAGAGATCGCCACGATAGAGGCTGCGACTTTATTTTTCAGTGAACCCGAGTCGACTTTGCCGAGCCAATTCAGTTTCTCTGCCGACTCATCAATGTCCAGCCGCGACACGAAGTTCTCATAACCGGAAAACATCACCATCACAATCAGCCCACCGACCAGCGCAATATCAATTAATGACAACACCACCAGGATCAAGTCGGCCTCTTTGGTGGCGATGATATTGGGCAGGAGATGGAAAATTTCCTGAAAAAATTTAATACCGAGCGCAATAAGCACCAGGCTCAGTCCCAAATAAATCGGCGCCATCAGCCAGCGGCTGGCGTACATCAGTGTTTCAATTTGTTTTTCCATCGTCGTTACAGCGCCATCCGGTGATTAAAACTGCACTGGATCTGGGGGATCCTGCCGGATTTTTCAAGTTCTGTATTTTTTCTGCGACTGGGACTGTTATTCCCCGGCAGATTTATCGCACAATGCGGCAAAATCCAGATAAATCATCCATGTCGTGGAACCCGTCAGCTGATATGCAGGCGCGGGACGGATCTAAAGGAATCGTTGAATGAAAAATTCTGTGCTGGCGTTGTCGATATTCTCAGTATTGACGGCCGCTGTGGCAAACGCCGATGAAGGCATGTGGCAACCGCATCAGTTGCCGGAACTGGAAGCGCTACTCAAAGCCAAAGGTCTGCAAATAGATGCCAAATCTATTGCCGAACTGACCGCCTTCCCGATGAATGCAGTGATTAGCCTCGGTGGCTGTACCGCATCTTTTGTGTCAAAACAAGGCCTTGCGCTGACTAATCACCACTGTGCGTACAGCAGTATTCAGCACAATAGCACCGCGCAGAACAACCTGATTGAGCGGGGTTTTTTGGCGAAAACGCCGGCAGAAGAATTGCCGGCTGCGCCTGGCAGTAAAATCTTAGTGACCGAAGCGGTCAGTAATGTGACCCAACAAATTAAGCAGGAACTGACGCCGCAACTGCAAGGCAAAGACCGCTTTGACAAAATCGATCAGCTGCGTAAAGAGCTGGTGGCTGAATGTGAAGCAACCGCCGGCTATCGCTGTGAGGTCTACAGTTTTCACGGTGGCCTTGAATATTACCTGATCAAGCAACTGGAGATCCGCGATGTGCGGTTGGTGCATGCGCCGGCAGGGGGCGTGGGTGTGTTTGGCGGCGACATCGACAACTGGATGTGGCCACGCCATACCGGTGATTATGCGTTTTACCGCGCTTATGTCGGCAAAGATGGCAAACCGGCGGATTACAGTGCCGACAACGTCGCTTTTGTGCCGCCAAGTTCCCTGAAAGTGTCGGCCAAAGGCGTCCAGGCAGGCGATTTTGTTATGGTCCTTGGCTATCCGGGCCGAACCAACCGCTATAACACTGCTTTTGAAGTCCGCAATCAATTCACCACTGTGCTGCCGGCTGCGCGCCAGTACCGGCAGGAAGCGATTGCGCTAATTAAACAGCATGCCGCAGAAGGCACTGAAGCGCGGATCAAATATGAAGCGATTTTGGCCCGCCTCGCCAACTATGCGAAAAACTATGATGGCATGATCCAGACTTACCAAAAAGGCGGCACGCAACAGCGTAAAGATGAGTTTGAAGCGGTCCTGCAGCGCTGGATTGAAGCTGAGCCTTCGCGCAAAGCCAAGTACAAACCGGCCTTGTTGAGCCTGCAGCAATTGCTGGATGCAGAAACGACGACCCAACAACGTGACTTGATCCTGAATTATTTCGAGTATGCCCAGCTATTCAGTACCAGCCGTAAATTGTACCGGTTGGCGTTAGAGCAACAAAAATCCGACGAAGAGCGCGAAACCGGTTTTCAGCAGCGCGATCTGGATCGGTTCAAAGCCGGCTTGAAGCGGATGTCACGTAGTTTTGATGGCGCGGTAGATTTAGAAATCGCGTTACATTTCCTGAAACATTATGCGGCGCTGCCAAAACCGCAGCGTCTGGTCGCATTTGATCAATATTTTGGTATTGCAGAAGGGTTTGACGAAGCCGCTGTGCGCGCCAAACTGACGCAGATTTATCAGACAAGCCTGCTTGGTGATGAGATTGAACGGCTGGCCTGGATCGGGAAATCGGTCGATGAGTTTAAAGCCAGTCAGGATCCGGCCATTCAGTTCGCTGTTGCAATGGCGGATACCGATCTGCAACTGGAACACGACAGTAAAAATCATGCCGGCAAAATGGCTGTGGCACGACCCAAAGTAATGGAAGCGGTGATTGCCTTTAACAAAGCCAGCCAGAAGCCGGTGTATGCCGATGCTAACGGCACGTTACGGGTAACTTTTGGTGAAGTGAAAGGTTATCAGCCACGCGATGGGGTGGCCTATCAGCCGTTTACCACGCTGAAGGGCATCAGTGAAAAACACACAGACCAAAGCCCGTTTAATGCGCCAGCGGCGCAACTGGCAGCTATTGCTGCCGGTGACTTCAGTGCGTACGCGCATCCTGAGCTGAAAACGGTCCCGGTGAATTTTTTAAGCACGGTCGACACGACTGGCGGTAACTCAGGCTCACCGACGTTAAACGGCAAAGCGGAATTGGTTGGCTTGCTGTTTGATGGCGTGATTGAAGGCATTATTGGTAATTATGACTACGATCCGGCGCTGAATCGCTCCATCCATGTCGACAGCCGCTACCTGCTGTGGCAAATGGAGAAAGTCGATGGCGCGACCAATCTGACGGCGGAGATGGAGATTGTCCGCGAGTAAACACTGCTGATGCGGCGATTAAAACAAAAAAGGTGCCAACGGCACCTTTTTTGTCAGTCTGGCTGCGGTTTTGCCCTGATTTAGCACTATGGGAAGCGCAGACATTTGCAGTATGATAGGCCGCCTTAATTCACCGCAATTAAACCGAATTTTTGCTGGTATGTTATTAGATCAAGCCTTATTTACTGAATTGCTCGCGACTGCGGCACAACAGCCGCGGCGCCGGACATTTTTGAATTTGCATCAAAGTTTTGCTGAGCCGGTGCAGCGGGTAGTCATAGCGATGCAGCCAGACAGTTACGTACCGCCACATCGACATACCGAATCACAACAGTGGGAATTGTTTGTGATGCTGGCCGGCACGGTGGACTTTTTGCAG
Source organism: Rheinheimera sp. F8 (assembly GCF_001518915.1). Taxonomy (NCBI): domain Bacteria; kingdom Pseudomonadati; phylum Pseudomonadota; class Gammaproteobacteria; order Chromatiales; family Chromatiaceae; genus Rheinheimera; species Rheinheimera sp. F8. Next base: position 4,385,984 of record NZ_CP013656.1, on the reverse strand, counting down.
TTTGACGAAGCCGGCACAGTAACTGCCCGTTGGCACCTTTGTGCCGGGTCTGCGGTCACCAGCCTGGAACTGGCCCCGGGCCAATGGCATACCGTGTTGGCGCGGGGGCCGGGGGCTGTATTTCTTGAAGTCAAACAAGGGCCATTTGACCCGGCGCAGCCGCGGCATTTTGCGCCCTTTGCACCGACTGAGCAGGACGCCCAGGCGTCATTCTTTCAACAGTGGCTTTGTGCTGCAACCGTGGGCGATGTCAGCCCGACTTGGCAGGAGATAGCCGGATGAAATTACAATTAGTGATCCGCCGGGCGCCGGCGAAAGCCGGTCTGGACTGGCTGAAACAAGGCTGGCTGCTGTTGCGCCAGCATATGCTGTTACTCGCGATGTTCTGGCTGATGCTGCTTATATCATTGGTTGGGATGGTACATCCGTTGCTAGCGGTGATTGCGCAACTGCTGAGCCCGTTTTTAATGGCTGGTTTTTATGATTGCATTGTGCGGGCCCAACAACAGAAACCACTGACGTTGGAGCTGTTGTGGCAACCAGTCAAAGAAAGTAGCCATCGGGCGGCTTTTATCCGGCTGGCCGGTCTGAATATTTTATTATCGATCCCGAGTCAGCTGTTGCTGGTGCAACAAGTGCCATTGTGGCAGACCGGCGAGGCGGATTTACTGGCATTATTTGCGTTAGTGGCGATGGCATCGGTCAATGCGATGTTATTTGCCTATGCGGTGCCGGTGATTTATTTTCTACGGGAACAGCGGCTGTGGCCGGTGCTGCAAGCCAGTTTTATGGCGTGCTGGCGCAATGTACCGGCGCTGACGGTGTTTGGTATTATCTCTGTACTGCTGGGGATGACTGGTCCTTTTGCGATGGTGCTGCTCGGTATTACTAATCCATTTACCATGATGATTCCGTTGATTTTGGTCTTGCCCTGGCTGGCCATCAGCTTTTTCCTGTCGTTCCGGGAATTTTTTGTGCTGACGCCGGCACGGCCGGATGAGGCGGCAGTGTTTGAAGTCTGAACCTGAAGTTTTGACTGCGCAGCAAGTCTGGCAATTAGCCATCGGTTTGCTGAGCCGGCGCGAGCATAGCAGCCATGAACTGCTGGATAAACTGCGCCAGCGTGGCGCAGATGACGATTTGGCTCAGGTAACATTGGAACGTTGTCAGCAGGAGCAATACCAGTCAGATCAGCGCTTTGCTGAGATGTTATTGCGCCATTGCATCAGCAAAGGCCAGGGGCTTGCGGTGCTGCGGCAATTAAGCCGGCAACACCGGCTGGACCAGGAGTTGTTACAACAAGCGCTCGACAGCGCTGAACCCGATTGGTTTGAACTGGCCCGCAGCTGCGTGCAGAAGAAATTCGGCGAGCTGGCGGCCGGTTCAGACAAAGAACGATTAAAACGGATGGCGTTTTTACAACGCCGGGGCTTCAATTCGGAGCAGATCCGCTACGCATTACAACATTCAGATAGTTAGGACAGCCTATGTACATGACCTCTGCGCAACTGCGCCGCGCCTTTCTGGACTTTTTTGCCAGTAAAGGCCACCAAATTGTTTCCAGCAGCTCGTTAATTCCGGGCAATGACCCAACGCTGTTGTTTACCAACGCCGGCATGGTGCAATTCAAAGACGTATTTCTCGGTCAGGACAAACGCAGCTACAGCCGCGCCGTCACGGCCCAGCGCTGTGTACGCGCCGGTGGTAAACACAACGATCTGGAAAACGTCGGTTATACCGCCCGTCACCACACCTTTTTTGAAATGCTGGGTAACTTCAGTTTCGGTGATTATTTCAAAGAAGATGCGATTAAATACGCCTGGGAATTTCTGACCGAAGTGGTCAAATTGCCAAAAGAAAAACTATGGATCACCGTCTACGCGACGGATGACGAAGCCTTTGATATCTGGACCCAGCAAATCGGTGTGCCAAAGGAACGGGCGATCCGCATCGGCGATAACAAAGGTGCACCTTTTGCTTCAGACAATTTCTGGGCCATGGGTGACACAGGCCCGTGCGGTCCTTGTACCGAGATTTTCTACGACCACGGCGACCATATCTGGGGTGGCCCACCGGGCTCACCGGAAGAAGATGGCGACCGGTTTATCGAGATTTGGAACAACGTTTTTATGCAGTTCAACCGCCACGCCGATGGCCGGATGGAACCACTGCCAAAACCAAGCGTCGATACCGGCATGGGGCTGGAGCGGATTGCCGCGATTTTGCAACACGTGCACAGTAACTATGAAATCGATATCTTCCAGGGCCTGATCAAAGCGGCTGCAGCGGTGACCGGCACGACAGATTTAGACAATAAATCGCTGCGCGTGATCGCCGACCATATCCGTTCCTGTTCTTTCCTGGTCGCTGATGGTGTGATGCCATCCAATGAAGGCCGGGGTTATGTGCTGCGCCGCATCATCCGCCGCGCGGTGCGTCATGGCAATCAGCTGGGCGCCAAAGGCGTATTCTTCAGTAAGTTAGTGGCTGAACTTGCAGTCCAAATGGGCGAAGCTTATCCGGAACTGATTGAAAAACAAGCTATTATCGAAAAAGTACTGCGGATGGAAGAAGAGCAGTTTGGCAAGACGCTGGAACGTGGTCTGTTACTGCTCAAAGATGCTCTGGCTGCGCTTGGCGACAGCAAGGAAATTCCGGGCGAAGTGGTATTTAAGCTGTATGACACTTATGGCTTTCCGGTCGATTTGACCAGCGATGTCGCGCGCGAACAAGGTTTGACCGTTGATCTGGCAGGGTTTGAAGCCGCAATGGAAGCCCAGCGCAAACGCGCCCAGGCCGCTTCCAGCTTTGGTCAGGACTATAACCAAACGGTAACTTCTGAGCAAGTGACTGATTTTACAGGTTATACCGAGCAACACGGTAATGCGGTGGTGCTGGAAATCGTCCGTGATGGCGAAAAAGTTGAGTCTGTGATCGACGGCCAGCAAGCATTAGTGATTCTGGACCAGACACCATTTTATGCTGAGTCCGGCGGTCAGATGGGGGACACTGGTACATTCACGCTGGCGTCCGGCGCTGTGTTTACTGTGGTCGATACGCTGAAAATTGGCAAAGCCTTTGCGCATCGCGGCACCATCAGCGGTACTTTATCCGTCGGCGAGCGTGTCGATGCGCAAATTGATAACGAACGGCGCAGCGCTATCCGCAAAAACCACTCGGCAACGCACTTGTTACATGCTGCACTGCAGCAGGTACTGGGTGCGCACGTGGTACAAAAAGGCTCACAAGTTGGTCCTGACCGCCTGCGTTTTGACTTCGCCCATTTTGAAGCGGTGAAAGCAGACGAAGTTCGCCAGATTGAACAACTGGTGAACGCGCAAATTCAGGCCAACCATGAAGTACTGACCCGGCTGATGCAGCTGGATGCGGCTAAAGCCGCCGGCGCTATGGCGCTGTTCGGTGAAAAATATGATGACGACGTCCGTGTTCTTTCGATGGGCGAGTTCTCGATTGAACTCTGCGGCGGCACGCATGTGGCCCGCACTGGCGATATCGGTCTGTTTAAGATCGTCGTAGAAAGCGGCATCGCTGCCGGTGTACGCCGCATCGAAGCGGTCACCGGCGTTGGCGCCCTGGCTTATTTACACAAACTGGAACAGCAAGCGCAACAAGTTGCGGCTTTGTTAAAAGGCGATGTGCTGTCGATTGGCGAGCGGGTGATCCAGACTTTAGACCGCAGCAAGCTGCTGGAAAAAGAACTGGAACAACTGAAAGCGAAAATGGCCAGCGCTGCCGGTGCTTCATTGCTGGAAAAAGCAGTGGCGCTGAACGGCACTAAAGTGTTGATTGCAGAGCTGTCCGGCGTGGATCCAAAAGGTTTCCGCACTATGGTCGACGAGCTGAAAAACAACATCGGCTCCGGCGTGATTCTGCTTGGCACTGCCAGCGACGGCAAAGTCAGCCTGATTGCAGGTGTTACCAAAGACCTGACCGATAAAGTCAATGCCGGCCAGCTGGTGGGCTGGGCGGCGGAGCAACTGGGTGGTAAAGGTGGCGGCAAGCCGGATCTGGCGCAAGCCGGTGGTACAGACGTTGCCGGCCTTGGCAAGGTATTAGCGGCGGCCACAGACTATCTGGCAGCGAAGCTGTAACAGGTGGCATTACTGGTGCAAAAGTTCGGTGGAACCTCGGTAGGGACCACTGAACGGATTGAAGCGGTGGCGGATCTGATTATCCGCACTGTGCAGGCTGGTCATAAAGTGATTGCGGTGGTATCAGCAATGGCCGGGGAAACCAATAGGTTACTCGGGCTGGCCCAACGTATCGATGTGAAAGCCACGGCGCGCGAGCTGGATGTACTGGCAGCTGCCGGTGAACAGGTCACTATCGCATTGCTGGCCATTGCCTTGGTCAAACGTGGCTACCCTGCAGTTTCGCTGTTGGCCGATCAGGTCTGTATTCATACCGATAACAAGTTTGGCAAAGCCAGAATTGAACGGGTGGATACCGAGCGACTGGCGCTGGAACTGGAACAAGGCCATATTGTAGTGGTCGCCGGTTTTCAGGGGCGGGATATCGAAGGCAATCTGACGACGCTGGGGCGGGGTGGCTCTGATACGTCGGCAGTCGCGCTGGCTGCCGCAGTAAAGGCTGACGAATGTCAGATCTATACCGATGTGGATGGCGTATACACCATAGACCCGCGCATTTGCTCCGGCGCCCGCCGGCTGCCCCAGATCCCGTTTGGCGACATGCTGGAGCTGGCCAGTGTCGGTGCGAAAGTGCTGCACTCACGCTCGGTCGAATATGCCGGGCGGCATCGGGTGCTGCTGCGCGTGTTATCGACTTTCAGGCCGGATGCCGGCACGCTGATGACTTACGAGGAAGATCCAATGCAACTGCCGTTAATATCCGGTATTGCCTGCCAGCATGGCCTGACGTTTCTGCAGTTGCAGGCGCTGAGTCATACTGATTTTTGCCGGTTATTGAACCTGCTGGCCGAGCGCAACGTTGAAACGGATATGGTGCAACAATATGGCGTGTGGCCTGATCAGCTGACGGTGCAATTGGTGCTGACCAACAGCGATTGGCTGCAAGTTGCTGACGATGTACAGAATTTGCTGAAAAATTGTCGGGACGCTCAGCACCGCATTCAAGCAAATCTTGCTAAACTGTCGGTGGTCGGTATCGGCGTCAGGTCGCAACCCGATGTGGTCGCACGGATCCATCAGCTATTAAACCAGCTGAATATTCAGATTTGGGCGATGACGCAGACTGAAAGTCGGTTTTCTGTATTAATGGCGCCGGAACTGGTTGAAGGTGCCGCTGCAAAATTACATCAGGTTTTGTTCAACAGTGATAATTAATCGCTGGATTTTCATAAATTTGAATGCTGAGTTATGATTGGCAACATGGACGCGTTGGTGAAAGGCTAAGCGTCGTTTAAATAGCTGGGACTAAAGGATAGGAGCAAACGAATGCTTATTTTGACCCGTCGCGTTGGTGAGACATTAATGATCGGTGATGAAGTGACTGTCACTGTATTAGGCGTAAAAGGTAATCAGGTACGGATCGGTGTGAATGCACCAAAAGAAGTATCGGTACACCGTGAAGAAATCTATATGCGGATACAAGCGGAAAAGGGCACACCAGGCAGTTACAGCCAGGATGATGATCAATAAGTCTGTTTTCGTAAATCATTGTTTTTATTGTTTTGTTGTGTAAAAAGTAGTCGTTTACGTTATTAATTGCGCAGATTGTCTAAAAGGTCGGCAATCGCACAGTCAGGTTCAAAATTTTGTTTGACATATTTTCCTGAGACATTAATATACGCACCGCAACGTAGCGCGGAGAGATGGCCGAGTGGCTGAAGGCGCACCCCTGCTAAGGGTGTATAGGGGAAACTCTATCGAGGGTTCGAATCCCTCTCCCTCCGCCAGTTGTTTTTAGATTAGATGGACGCATAGCTCAGCTGGATAGAGTACTCGGCTACGAACCGAGCGGTCGGAGGTTCGAATCCTCCTGCGTCCGCCATCTGAAACACTGGCACTACAAGCAAGATTGAAAATTGTAAGACCTGTCGCAAGACATACTCCCAGGACGCATAGCTCAGCTGGATAGAGTACTCGGCTACGAACCGAGCGGTCGGAGGTTCGAATCCTCCTGCGTCCGCCATTAAACCTGCTTAGTGCAGGTTTTTTTGTTTAAAGCCAGTCCCCAAATAAAGAACTGATGACGCAGGCGGTGAGAACCTCCCTCCTCGCGGAGCTCGTCGCGTTCAGCCGGCAGCATGCCAAACTGATGGCATGCTGAGATCCCGTCTTCACGGTTCGACGTGTCGGCTTTGCCGACCGAGCGCGCGCAGCGCGACCCGAAGGGCAGTTGGCGCAGCCAGCTGTAATCCTCCTGCGTCCTCCGGCCTGTTGCAGAGCAACAGGCGTGAAATCAGAGCGAGCCAAATTGTTGGCTCGCTCGCTGCTGATTTCACCCATTAAACCGGCTTAGTGCAGGTTTTTTTGTTTTTGCCATCCTGGCAAAAATCCCTTCAGGACCAGCTAAAGCTGTCCAAAAAACGGCAGGATAGCCGTTTTGCACAGCGCAGCTGCCGGTAGGCGAGCGGCAAGGATGTCGCGAGTGTAAAACGCTCCCGGCGTTTTTGTGTTTTTGCCATCCTGGCAAAAATCCCTGCGGGACCAGCTAAAGCTGTCCACAAAACGGCAGGATAGCCGTTTTGCACAGCGCAGCTGCCGGTAGGCGAGCGGCAAGGATGTCGCGAGTGTAAAACGCTCCCGGCGTTTTTGTGTTTTTGCCATCCTGGCAAAAATCCCTGCGGGACCAGCTAAAGCTGTCCACAAAACGGCAGGATAGCCGTTTTGCAAAGCGCAGCTGCCGGTAGGCGAGCGGCAAGGATGTCGCGAGTGTAAAACGCTCCCGGCGTTTTTGTGTTTTTGCCATCCTGGCAAAAATCCCTGCGGGACCAGCTAAAGCTGTCCAAAAACGCTCCCGGCGTTTTTGTGTTTTTGCGTCCCGCGGCTCCTCGCAGAGCTCGTCGCGTGAAAACAGAACATTATATTCTGCGTCTTAAACTTCTGTTTGGCCCCTCATCCAAAAATCACGCATAGCCGCCGCACTGTAAGGCCTCTTCAGCATGTGGCGAGTTTAAGGGCGCTCCTGAGTGATTAAGGCGCTATTACATGCCGGTTGTGCCTGAAAAGCCGGCGATCGGTTCGGAGCAAGCAAATCTGCTGCGCCAAAACAGCGCGGCTGGTACAGATTTATGCCCGATTTTTGTGCCTGTCGTCATGCAATTCAGCTCAGATGCTTCGAATTGGTGCGAATTCTGACTTTCTAATTCAATTAATTCTTATGAATCATATATTTAATTGTCTGATTTGAACTGCTGGATTTAATTCATGCGTTGTGATTTGATGGAGCGGCACTTGTTTGGGGGTTTTATGTTGTATCAAAAAATAACATCAATAAAAAAGAAAATTTTGTTTGCTGTCGGTGGCTCCACGGCCATTTTATTAGCAGTTGCTGCATTTCTGGTGATCCAGCATATCGCGGCGCAAACCAGAGCGCAGGTGGAAGCAGAGGCAAATAGCCTGATGCAGAAAGAATCTGTCGCTGTGGGCCAGTTCTTTGCGGAATATGCGCAGGTCGCAAAGACATTTTTACACAGTCCACAGTTTCAGCAGTGGTTTTTACAATATCCGGGGCGTGGCACCGATTTGGCAACTGCTGAGGGTTATCCGCAAATTAATCAGACGTTTAAAACCATAAGCGCTGGCGACGCCAATATCCTGTCGGCATTTTTTGCGCTGACCCGTTCTGACGAGTATTTCCGCGAAGACTCCAGGACTGGTGTTGACGTGGATGGGCCAGACAAAGGGGTGGTGGACAAAGGTTATTTCGCCAGTCAACGGCCTTGGTACATTGAGACGATGAAGCACAATAAGTTTTTCGTCGGTTCACCGTCGGCCGATTTTACCACCGGCATCGTCTCAGCCGTCGTGGAAGGTCCGGTGTACCTGCCGGATGGCACTTTGCTTGGTGTTGGTGGCCTGGATCTGCATATCAATAAAGTCGGGGATAAAGTGGAAACCATTCGCTATCAGGGTGAGGGCTTGCCGTTTTTACTCGATGGCAAAGGCCAGATTGTGCATTTCTCCGGACGGGCGGGTATCACGACCAAAGCCAATGACCCGATCCAGGGGCTGGATAACAAAGACAAAAATAGCAGCGGTTTTGCTGTGCTGGCGAAAGCGGCACAGCAAAGCCAGGCTGGTTTTGCCGAGGTCCGGCTGAATGGGGTGGATTATTATGTTGCTTACCAGCCGGTCAGCCGCGATTTTCCGCAGATGAACTGGCTGGTTGGTATCCTGATCCCAGCCGCGTTAATCGACGCGCCGATTGAATCGACGGTGCAGTGGTCAATCTTTGGTGCGCTGCTGATCCTTGCCTTGATCACGGCGAGTATCATGATCACGACCGGGGTCATCACCAAACCATTGCAACAACTGACCCATGCTATGCAGGATATTGCCAGCGGCGATGGTGACCTGACCCGGCGCATCGATATTGCACAGCAGGATGAAGTGGGCGCGCTGGCGCGGCATTTTAATACTTTCGTCAGCAAATTACGCCAATCACTGGCGCAAACGCAACAGCAGGCGGAACAGGTCAAATTGTCCAGTGAACACCTGAACCAGGTGGTTGGGCTGACCAATCAGGAGATCCAGCACGAGAAGGTGCAGATCGACTCGGTGTCAGCTGCAGTGACGGAAATGGCCGCGACCGTGCAGGAGATCAGCCGAAACGCGCAATCGACCAGCCAGGCCGCAGCGGATGCTGAGGTGCGTGGCCAGCAAGGCGCGAAATTGTCTGAGCTGGCGGTCAATGATATGGAATCGCTGAATCAAAGCATGGTATCTGCCGTGGATGTTGTAGTTGGACTTGCCAAAGAATCTGAAAATATCGGTACTGTGGTCGACGTCATTAAAGGCATCGCTGAACAGACCAATCTGCTGGCATTAAATGCTGCTATCGAAGCGGCCCGTGCCGGCGAGCAAGGCCGCGGTTTTGCTGTCGTGGCTGATGAAGTCCGTTCATTGGCAGGACGCACCCGGGAAAGTACTGATGATATCCGCCGGATGGTGGAAAAACTGCAACATATCGCCAAGCAGGCAGAAGACGTGATGCAATTGGGCCGCAGTCAGACTGAGGTCAGTGCGGAACGCGCCCGGGCGATGCAACAATCATTAACTGCGATTAGCGCGGCTATCATGGTTGTGCAGCAACAAAGCACCCAGATTGCGGTGGCAACCGAGCAACAAACGATTGTGGCTGATGATATTAACCGCAGCCTGACCGCGATCACGGCTTTGGTTGATAATACCGCGGAGCATGCACTGGAACTAACGGGGGAAGCCCGTCAGCTGGATAATTCCGCTTCTGCGTTAAATCAGGTGGTCGCGCAGTTTCGGATTTGAGCCCTGTCGCAGCGCTGCGTAAAAAAAACGGCCGGAGTGGTATCAATCTGGCCGTTTTGTTTTGGCCGCCTGACTGATATAAAAGCCGTTTTCCGTCATATTTGCAGACGATCCTGAATGGGCTGATGTGATCAATATTTTTACACGATTTTAATGCGCTGGACGCAGGATAAAGGCTTTGTTTTTTTTTCGTTCTCCATTACCATGCGGTAAGGGAAAAATAAAAGGAAAATATGGATATTTTATTTTTCAAGAGCATTTTGCATGAACAGGTCGTATTTAGTCGGATTTGTACCGCTTTTTTTAATCACCTCAGCGCAAAGCGTCGCCGCTGACTGGGATCAGGCTCACAACGAGCTCAGTGCCTTCCTTGGTGTGCACAGTAATAACAATCTATTCAATACCGCAATTCAGCGTCAGTCAGACCAAAGTGGTATCGCTGGCATCCGTTGGGATTGGCTTGGTTTGTTTGAAGGTTATGGTCTGCAAATGCCGCTGCAAATCAGCCGCCAACACTACAGGGACACCAGCGATTTAGCGCAAACGCTGTATCAGTTGCAGCCAGAATTACGCTTGTTTCTGACACCACAAACCGATCTGTCGTTACAGGCGACCTTACGCAAAGACCAGCATCTGGCCGGGGATAGCGCGGCAGAATTTTTGTCAGCGGCAGAGCAGGCCTTACTGGCAAAGCAATCCGGCGCAAAGGCTGCACTTGGTTTTGGCCGGGCACCTGATACCCAGAATCTGCGCGTCACTGTTGGCACAGACCGACGTCAGCAAGATGTCCGTGAGCAACGCTATTCCACTTTAGACAGTGATTTTGCTGAAGCGCAATACAGCCACAAGCTTAACGAAAATATCGCATTGGTATTGGATGTCGCAAGACGCCAGGAACAACAGAATCAACTAAGCACCGACCTGACTCAATATGGTGGCGGTCTCGCTGTGCAATGGACCGGCCAGCAGTTTTTCCGCCTGACCGGTGGCCGGTTTTCGCGCAGTTATCCGGCAAATCAACTGGCAAAATCGACGGGCAGTTACTGGCAGCTGGATAACCTCTGGCAGTTTGACCAGCGCTGGCAGCTTCAACTGCAAAGCGGCCGCAACTCTGTGTTGTCTTATGCTACGGCCAGTGTCAGCCAGCTCGATACCCGTCATGCGGCCAGTGTGCGCTGGCAATATGATCAGTCACATCAGTTCAGCGCTGAACTCAGCCAGCTGACGTCCCGTCTTGATCAGGGCGATTATCGCAGAACCCGCAGTGCGCTCAGTGCAGGCTGGCGCTGGCAGTGGGCACAGCAATGGCAAAGCCTGGTCCAACTCAGTCAGGTGCATCAACGCCAACAACAGCAACCGGATCGCAACCGTGCCGAATTGCTGGCTGAGGTCAGCTGGTCATGGTGAAGTGGTGTAGTGCTTTCCTGAGCCTGTTATTGCTCGCATCTGTGCAGGCACAGACTCCGGCTGCGCCGGGGTTACAAAGCTACAAGTTCGGTCCCGGCGACTCGATTAAAATCAGTGTTTATCTGGAACCGGATCTGTCGGTGACAGCTGAGATCAGCCAGCAGGGGTTTATAGATATGCCTTTACTGGGCAGTATCCGGCTGACCGGTCATACCCAGCAAAGCGCCAAAGAATATCTGGAACAACGGCTGAAAGATGGTTATCTGGTTGCACCGAGTGTTTCGATCACGGTCGACAGCTATCGACCGTTTTTCATCTATGGCGAAGTGCGAAATCCTGGCAGCTATTCGTATCAGCCGGATATCACACTGGAACAGGCCATTGCGCTGTCAGGCGGCTTGCTGGACCGGGCTTCGCGCAGTGCCTGGCAAATCCAGCGTGGTGCGGATAAAGCAACGTTTAAAGCCAGCTCGGACACGATCATCCTGCCCGGTGATGTGATTAAAATCGATAAGAGCTTTTTTTGATGCAGGCACAGCAGCAACAACAGCAACAGCAGCAGGTACAACAGGCCAATGATGCGATTGAATTAAGTGTCATCCTGGCCATCCTGTCGGCCCGGCGCTGGCTGATTGTGCTGATCACCACAGTCATTTTTGCGCTGGTCACTGCGTTTGTGTCGCAATTGCCTTCGGTTTTTCGCGCCGACACCACGCTGATGATCAAAGGCGGCTTGTCGGCCAATCCGCTGCAATCGCTGATCCCGGGGATGGGCGGTGGTAACGATGAACTTGATACACAAATTAAACTGTTGACCTCCACACAATTTGCCCAGGACGTGGTGAAGAATCTGCCGGCCGATCTTGAACTTGGTTTACCGAACGATATGCGTCGGGATGACGTGCAGGCATTGCTGGCGGATCTATCCGTGGCCGCAGTACCAAAAACTACGTTGTTACAAATTTCCTATAAACACCACAATCCATTTATCGCTGCAGAGGTGGTGAATCAGCTGGCTGCCCATTTCATGAATTATCAGACCGGCCTGATGCAGCAGCACAATCATCAGGCGAACGATTGGATTAAAGAGCGGGTGGACGATGTCCGGCTGAAGCTGACCGAGTCGGAGCAAAAGCTGCAGCAGTTCCGGCAGGAACGCAATATTATCGATATCAGCAGCGATATAGAACTGAGTAAGCAGGAAATCGCACAGCTATTCAGTGAGCGCCGCCTGCTGCAAAAACAAAGCGATGAGCTGTCTGTTCTGCTGAATAAAATTCAACAGGCGGGCCAGAACTATGAAGCGCTGATCAATATCGCTGAGGTGGCCGCAGTGCCGGTGATCGCCTCGCTGCAACAACAACTGGCGATGCAACAGGCGGAATTTGCCCAGCTACGGCTCAGTTATCTGGAGAAACACCCACGTTATATTGCCGCCAATCGCAAAATAGAAGTGACCAGCCAGCAGCTCAACAGCGAAGTGAACAAACTGTCTGGCAATTTCCAAATCCGCCAACGCGATTTACAACGCAATCTGCAGGAAATCGCAGTGAAAGCTGACGCTGCAACCACCCGACTGGAGCAACTGGTTGGAGTCGGACAAGTGCATAAAAAACTCGAAGCTGAAATTCAGGCCAATCTGCATTTGCTGACCACGTTGTCGGACAAAATGAAAGAAACCGAACTGATGAAAGACATCAATAAAACATCGAGTATTTTTGTGGTCGACCCGGCGATAGTCCCGGTCAAACCAATAGGGCCTAAACGGCTGTTATTGTCGGTTGCCGCTTTTGTTCTGGGCATTATCAGTGCGGTATTTCTGGTGCTTTGCCTGCATTTTTTTGCCGATGTCACCTCGAAGTACCGGCATATCGCGACGCGTTATGGCTATAAGTTACTCGGCGTGGTGCCACAAATCCGCATCAAAGGCATCGACCGCAATCTGCCGGTGATCCAGCAATCCGGCAAACAATACACCTTGTATCAGGAATACATCCGGTCATTACGGACCAATATTTTACTGGATAAACAACTAGGTACGCAGCGATTGCTGGCGCTGACATCAATTTCACCCAATGAAGGTAAATCGAGTATTTGTCTGCAGCTGGCTAAATCGTTTTCTGAGCTGGAACGGGTGATCATTATCGACGCTGATCTGCGTTTTCCGGCACTGGCCGAAGCGCTGGGAGAAAATCCGCACCGGCCCGGCCTGACCAACCTGCTGGCAAAGACCCATACCTTTGAGCAATGTGTGTTTTACAGCAAAGAGCTGAACGCCGATGTCCTGCCATCCGGCATCCGGCCGATGAATCCGCTGTTATTTCTGTCGATGCCACGCTTTGATGCGGTGCTTAAAGTGCTGGCGAAAAAGTATGACCGGGTCATTATCGAATGTCCGCCGATTTTGTCGGTGTCGGACGCGATGGTGGTGGCCAAATGTGTTGGTAAGCTGGAGTTGGTGGTGGACGTGAAAAAAACGCCGTTGGTAGACTTCGCCGCCAAAATGGATTTGTTATCGCAGTCAGGCGTCAATATTGGTGGCGTGATCCTGAACCGGGTGAAAAACGATACCTCCAACTACTACGCTACCTCCGCCACCCGCGCCAAACAACCGTCCGCGCTGCGTCAGCTGCTGCATGATAATTTACGCCGTGCCTGATTGGCTTATTGTTCGTCCTCTGCGGTGTCCGCACTGTCCATACTAAATAACAATTGTTGCCGCGGATCCAGCTGCGCCTGTGGGGGCAATAGGACCTGCCGGGCTTGATCCGGTCGTAGCGCAGCATGTAGCGGCAGCGCCGTCAGTCCTTGCATCGCCACTTGCTCTACTTGTGGCGTTTTAATCAGCCTCGGTACATCACGCGGGCCATATTGCGCGATGGATGGAATGAATGGCCGCAATTTGCTGATCAGTTTATCGAGAAACCAGGTACTGACTTCACCGCCAATTATAATGGTCTGGCAGTTAAACAGAGTCTCCAGCGTATGAATAGCCACCCGCATCGGTTCGGTCGCGCGGTCAAACCAGGGGGTCAGTTTGTCGGCCTGCATGGCGAGACGGTCAAAGCCGTCCGCGGAATCCAGTAGCAGTCCAGGCAGTTTTTTATCGACAAATTGCTGCAGCGATCGCACTGAAGCAAAATCATTCAGCCGGCCAAAATCACCATTGCTGTGATCCTGATCCGGCGTGACAAAAATCTCACCCAACGCCCCCGTTAAGCCATGTTGCCCCTGCAATAACCGCCGTTCAAATACAATCGCCGTATCGATTTGCTGGCCCAGATGGATATAACAAAAGCTGTTGAGCTGGCGTGCCTCGCCATGCAGCAGTTGCCAGGCCGCGCAGGCTGCCGCTGTGTGGGCGGCACAAACCGGCAGCTGCAAAGCAGTGGCAAGCTGTTGTTGCAGCAGCTGTAATTCCTGATGGCGCTGCTCCGGCTCACTGACTGAGGCCGATACTATGGTCAGGCCGGCACCCAGCAGCTGACTGTGGTTGTGCGCCGACTGCTGCAAAAACAGCGTACTGAACTGACCGATCTGACTAATCAGGCTGACATCATTTTGCCGGGACTGGGTCTGATGCTGTAACAACTGACCGGTTAAATCGCTTAAGGCCAGTTCAATCCGGGTCGGCCAGACGCGGATGCCAAGACTAAACAACCCCGGGCCATTCAGCATCAGCATCGTCGATGGCTTGCCAACGCCCACTTTCAGCTGGCCTGTCTCAATCACCAGTTGATGCGCGATCAGCTCATCAACCAGATTGGTGATGGTCTGTTTGGTTAATGCCGTGGCCCGCGCCAGATCGGCACGCGACAACGGACCTTGGGTGGCCACTTGTGACAGTACCAGCCGAAGATTTAACGATTTGTTTTGTTTAGAGTTAGAGCCTTTCATGCAAGGGCCTTGTCTGGCGTTTGTGCACGAACTACGTGCCAGGAGATCGACCGTCATTCTTGACCTGAAGCGTCGTCAAACGCAAACAATTTGTCGGCTTAAAGTTATTAGTAAAAATGATTGACTTAATGATGCTGGTTGGAATATAACCAATCTATCAAAGTTGTGAATAAAAGGTGTCGAGTGAAACAAAAAAAACCACAGTGGCGGCAATTCGCACTGATGTGCCTGTTGCCAGTCCTCAGCCTGCCGGTCCGCGCGGCGACGCCGGCACTGGATTTAACCACTGCAGCCCGCGCTGAACAGGTGATA
Source organism: Rheinheimera sp. F8 (assembly GCF_001518915.1). Classification (NCBI taxonomy): domain Bacteria; kingdom Pseudomonadati; phylum Pseudomonadota; class Gammaproteobacteria; order Chromatiales; family Chromatiaceae; genus Rheinheimera; species Rheinheimera sp. F8. The sequence continues at coordinate 4,370,916 of NZ_CP013656.1, read as the reverse complement.
TTGACGCCGGCTCAGCAGCAGCAACTTAAAACGACGAAGCGCCGGGCCGCACTGGTCTGGCACGGCTCCAGCGCCTGGATCAATGCGGTCACTGCTGGCGCCCGCGCAGAATTTACCGCAGCCGGTGTCGATGTAGTCGCTGTCACCGATGCGAACTTTGATCCGGCCCGGCAGGTAGCGGACATTGAAAATGTCACGACGATGCAACCGGATTTTATTCTGACGTTGGCGATTGACCCTTCCAGTGTCAAAAGCAGCCTGCAACGGGCGGCGAAGCAGGGTGCAAAACTGGTGCTGCTGAGTAATCCGGTTGCCGGTTTCCAGCATCCGGCTGACTATGCCGGCATTGTTACTGACGACATGATTGGTATGGGCCGTCGCGCGGCATCGGTGTTGGCGGAATACAGCAACAAGCCGGTTAAAGTTGGGATGATTTTTCATGATGCCGACTATTTCATCACCAACACCCGTGATCAAGCCTTCGCGAATGCGCTGAAGGCGCATCCACAGTTGCAGCTGGTCGCACGGAAGGGGTTTGTCCGCGAACAGGAAACCAGCGATGTTGCGGCGGCATTGCTGCTGCAACATCCGGAAACAGAGCTGATTTATGTGTCATGGGACAGCGCCGCCGAAGGCGTGCTGGAAGCTCTGCGAGCTGCCGGGCGCAAGGATATCCGTGTGGTCACCCATGATCTTGGCGTCAACAATCTGCTGGATTTGGCGCGTGACGGTAACATGCTGGCGACGATCGCCGACCAACCCTATCTGATTGGCCAGACCATGGCCAAAGTGGCATTACTGGCTGAACTGCAACAGCCAACACCGGCGCTGACGCTGGTGCCATTTGACACCGTACATCGCCACAACATCAGTGAAGGCTGGTTACGTGCTTTTCATAGTCAGTTGCCGGCGGTATTACAACCTTTCATCGCAACGGAGAATAGCCGATGACCACTCAGACCCAGGCGACGATGCTGAAGCAGCTGCTGCTGCGCCGCGACGCTTATATCTATTACATCTTTCTGATTGTACTGAGTTTTTTTGCAGTGCTGCTGCACGACACCGCATTTTTGAGCCTCGACAATTTACTCAATATTGTCCGCCAGACTACGCCGGTGACTGTGATGGCGGTGGCGCTGTGTTTCGCCCTGGCGGTAGGTCATATCGATTTATCGATCGGCGCCGTGGTGGCGGTCAGTGCTTTAGTCGCGGCTCTATTGCTGCCGCAGTATGGCGTGTTGGTCGCGACGGCCGCAGCCCTGGGACTAGGTGCGGCGGTGGGTTTTATCAATGGCCTGCTGACCGAAAAATTACAGGTTTCCAGCCTGTTAATCACGCTCGGCACTATGAGTGTGCTGGCCGGCGTGGCGCGGCAGCTGACTGGCATGGAATCAGTACCGGTGCTGCATGATGGCTTTATTTTCTGGTTTGGCGGCGGCGAGCTGTTGGGTATCCCAACCTTATTGCTGTGGACAGTCGCGGTGGCACTGCTGGGCTATTTGTTACTGAATAAACTGCGTTTTGGCCGGCATTTACTGGCGGTGGGTGGGCAGCCGCAGGCGGCCCGCGCAATGGGCATTGCATTGCAACGGCTGCGGGTGCAGGCGTTGATGATTTCGGCCACTGGTGCGGCATTGGCGGGGTTGTTGTACGCAGGCCGGCTGCAGGGGGCGCGTTATACGCTGGGTGAAGCGGATCTGCTGACAGTGATCGCAGCAGTAGCGATTGGCGGTACCAGCCTGTTTGGCGGACGGGTCTGCATTCTGGGCGCTGTGCTTGGTTCCTGGCTGATGGGGATGATTAATAACGGCCTGATCCTGTCAGGTTTTTCTACCAATGAGCAAATGGTGGCGCGTGGCGTGATCCTGATTGTGGCGGTGGCGATTGGTGTGCGGGAGATGAAAAATGGTTAGGAATGCATTGGGACAGGTCGCCTTAGAGATCCGCCATCTTGGCAAAGCTTTTGGCGCGGTCCAGGCGTTAAAAGACGTCAGTTTTTCGATTCAAAAAGGCGAAGTGGTGGCACTGCTTGGCGACAATGGTGCCGGTAAAACCACGCTGGTGCGATGTCTGGCCGGTATACATCAGCCGGACCGCGGTGACATCCTGTTTAACGGTCAGGCAGTACAACTGGCGAATCCACAGCAGGCGCGCGCCCTTGGCATCGAAACGGTGTTTCAGGATCTGGCGATGGTGCCGGAGTTTGATATCGCCACCAACCTGTATTTAAACCGGGAAATTCTAAGCAAAAACCCGTTGCTGCGTGCTATCGGCTGGCTGGACAAAGCGGCGATGGCGCGGCAAGCGCGTAAATCGCTGCATCGGCTGAATAGCCGGATGCCGGATTTTAGTGCCCGGGTGCAGAGTCTGTCCGGCGGTCAGCGCCAGGCAATAGCCATCGCCCGTGCTGTGAACTGGGGTGCTGATCTGGTGATCATGGATGAGCCGACCGCAGCGCTTGGTGTTGAGCAAAGTGCGCAGGTGAACGAGCTGATCCGGTTGATTAGCTCCCAGGGCGTGGCGGTGCTGTTAATCAGTCACAACATGCAGCATGTGCTGGAAACCTGCGATCGGGCCGTGGTGTTGTATCAGGGCTGTTCGGTGGCCGATGTCGCGCTTGGCGACGTGACCAAAGAACATCTGGTGGCACTTATTACCGGTGCGGCGCTGGCCGCCTGAGGAGCAATGATGAAACATCGCATCCGGCAGCTGATCGACAGCCTGTCGCTGGAACATAAAGTCGGTCAGCTGTTTATGCTGGCGTTTGCCGGGCCGGACCTGGCTTATGCCCGCCAGTTGGTCGAGCAATATCAGATCGGTGGTTTTTATCTGACCGACGACAATGCCGCCGATCCACAGCAAGCGGCCGCGCTGAATCTGGAGCTACAGAAACTGGCAGCACTGCGCAGCGTCGATGCGCCGCTGATCCTCGGTGTTGATCAGGAAGGAGCCTGGAGTGTGTTGACCGATTTTACCGACACAGGCCCCGGCAATCTGGCACTGGGTGTGGTTGATGATGTGGCGCTGACCGCACAGCAGTATCAAAGTATGGCGCTACAAATGCAGGCGCTGGGTTACAACACTTTATTGGCGCCTTGCGTCGATGTGAACAGCAATCCGGATAATCCTATCATCGGCCAGCGTTCTTTTGGCGCTGAACCTGCCTTAGTGTCACGTCACAGCAGTGCTGCAGTGACAGCGATTTTACAGACCGGCATGCTGGCCTGCGCCAAACATTTTCCGGGTCATGGTGACACCGCGACCGACAGTCACAATGGCCTGCCGGTAGTGGATCTGGCGCTGACCGAATTACTCGATACACATTTGCAGCCTTTTGTGGCGGCGATCGAGGCTGGCGTGCCGTTACTGATGACCAGCCATATCTGTTATCCACAGCTGGATGCTGAGTTTCCGGCCACGTTGTCGCCGTCAATTTTGACCGGTTTGCTGCGGCAGCAACTGGGGTTTGATGGCGTGATCCTGACCGACAGTATGAACATGGGGGCGATGCGCCGCCACTATGGCCCGGTAGAGGCCGCGGTGCAGGCGCTGCGCGCTGGTGCTGACATGATTATGTTAAGCGAAGAGCACTATGAAAATGCCGTCACTGATTATCAGACGTTGCAACGTCAGACCATCGAGGGTGTGATTGCGGCAGTGCAAAGCGGCGAGTTGGCGCCTGGTGTGATTGATGCCGCATTGCAGCGGGTATTGTTGCTGCGTTATCAGCTGGCGGAGCCCAAAATCCGGCCAGTGCCGGATGGTGCCGCGGTTGCTGCAGAAGCGGCCCGCCGTGCTTGTCGGGTGCTGCGGGATGAGGCCGGGATGCTGCCGCTACAGCAGCCATTTTATCTGGCCTGCATGGCCGATCCTGCGGAATATACGCAGATCCGCAATAGCCGCGGCATTGGTCCGAACGACGCGGTACCGGCAAGCAGCGTGCTGCAGGCAGCGCTGCAACAGGCCGGCGCTCAAGTGGAAGTGCTGAGCTGGCCTGTGCTGGCCGGCTGGCTGGAACGCGGTCAACGTCCGGAATTGCCGTTGCTGCTGCTGAGCGAAGACTATCCTTTGCCGGGCAGCCGGCTCAATCTGCCACGTCAGCGCGAGCGGGTACAGCAATGTCTGCAAGCCTGGGGTGGGCAGGTGCTGCTGCTGGCGCTGCGATCTGACACTGAACTCAGCGCTTATCCACAACTGCAAACTTACCTGTGCAGCTATTCCAGCCGGCGTTGCAGTGCGTTGGCGGCCACCGCCATGTTATTGGCTCAGCCCGTTACACTGCCGGCAGAACCTGCCATAAATTTGTAAATAAATCGCAATTTATTTTAATGGAATAAATAGTCAAAACAATTGACAAATAATTAGTAAAGCAAATAGACTAAAATTTAAGCAGCAAAGGTAAGACAATAATGTTGCAGTTCTGATGTCGGGAAGCATTGGGGTTGTGTAGTAACTTGTTGATATTGCTAGCGCTGTAACTGTCCAAAACCAATAAAAATACACGGGGTACTACAGATGAACGGCAAAATCACTTACCTGGGCTGTTGCGTGGCCGCTGCATTGTTAAGCAGCACTGCAGTGGCGCAAAGTAACAAAAATGTAAGCGCTGACGACGGCAAAATTGAACGGATCTCGGTCACCGCCAGTAAACGCAAAACCTATCTGATGGAAACGCCGGGCGCAATCACGGCGATTAGCCAGGATCAACTGACCCGCGGCGGCATCAAAGAATTACGTGAACTGACCACCAGTATTCCGAATACCCAGTTTGTCGTTTCTGGTACCGATTCCGGTATTCAGGCATCCATTCGCGGGGTGCGCTCCGGTAACAATACTGAAATCGGCGATCCGGCAGTCGGCGTGCATATCGACGGAATTTATTCACCACGGCCACAAGGGGCGTTGGCGTTGCTGTACGACGTGTCGCAGGTTGAAGTATTGCGCGGTCCACAAGGTACCTTATTTGGCCGCAACTCTACCGGTGGCTCCATCAACGTGATCCCGAATAAAGCGGACACCTCAGATTCTTACTCCAGCGTGGTGCTCGGTTACGGCAACTATGCGCATAAACAACTGCGCGGCCTGACCAACATCGCCGTCAATGACCGCTTTGCATTGCGTTTTGCATTGATGGCAGATCGCCGCGATGGCTATATCCAACAGGATTATGACGTGCGGGATATCAACAGACCGGATATTATAGATCCATTTACCGGTAAGCCAATGGTCGCTGATGGCCGGCCGGACACCGACCAGCGGGAAAACCGCCGCGTTGGCAAAGAAGACTACTACAGCAATGCCGACAAACAGGCGGTCCGGGCGCTGGCGCGTTGGGTACCAACCGACAGCCTGACCTGGGATCTGACCCTCGAACACTTTGCCGATAAAAGCGCCGGTGAATTGTTTTTAAAAGACTGTAAGCAGGCCAAAGGTACTGTTGACCAATGTACGCAGCAACAGTTCTACGCCAACATCAACGTGCCGGGCGACATGGATATGACCATCGACACCACACGTTCACACCTGAACTGGCTGATCAACGATATGTGGAGCGCTGACTACCGTTTCAGCGTGGCGGATCAGGAACGTTATCAGCTGTTTGACGAAGATGCCGGTTTTGCCGCCGCGCCAAGCCGTGCCAAGCTCGACAGCTTCAGTCATCCGTTGTTGTTTGACCGTTATGCCCGCACCGATGCGCAGTTTAAATCGACCATCCACGAGCTGCAGTTCACTTATTCCAGCGCCGATCTGAAATTTGTCACCGGTGTGTTTTCGATGCGCGAGAAAAACAAAATCAAATTTGATGTCGAGCTGGTGCACGGCCTGCGCCATTCCGCGCTTGGTTATCATCCGGCGGCATTTTCTTATCCGCAGGACGACCGGCGAGCCAACGCAGATGCCGTTTTTGGCCAGTTCGACTATCAGCTGACCGATAAACAGCAGGTGACTTTTGGTTACCGCCAGACCCGTGACGAGAAAATCGATAATGGTGGCGTCGGTTATGAACTGGTGTTCAGCGACAAATACTACAACGGTAAATATGACCCAACCAAAAGTGGCAGCATTCAGGGCGACAGCCTGACCAAAGACATGGGCACATATCCACCACTGGGTCAGGTGTTAACTGCTGGCCGGCGCACATACGCCAGTGAAGACTGGCAAAAAGGCACCTGGAAACTCGGCACCGATTATCGCCTCGATAACAACGACCTGTTATACGCCTTTGTCGCGACAGGCTTTAAAGCCGGTGGTTTCTTCGAAGACTTCGACATCTGTGACTGTGGTCAGTACTCCAACCTGCCATATGGGCCGGAAGAAGTGTTGAACTACGAGGCCGGTTATAAAGGCAGTCTGCTGGACGGCAAGATGAACCTGTCGGTGGCGCTGTTTTACAGCGACTACACCGATATGCAGGTCACCAACAATCAGAAAGTCGGCACCCGGCCGGATGGCAGTGAAAAGACTCATAACGTCACCACCAACATTGGCGAAGCGTCGTTAAAAGGTCTGGAACTGGAACTGGATTATATTCCCTGGGTGGGCGGCCGCCTGACTGGTTATGTCGCCTGGCTCAATGCCCGGGTCGAGGATATTCCGTTTGAAGATGCTTATTACTGCAGTGAACGGCTGGAATATGGCCAGAAGCCTTGCGCCGGTAAAGTCGACATTAGTGGCAACAGCCTGCCGTATTCACCGGACTGGTCCACCAGTCTGACGCTGAAACATACGCTGGAGCTGACGCAGGGTTATGCGCTGGAACCGCAGATCACCGCGCACTGGCAAAGCAAAATGTACACCTCGCTGAACAACTATGACGGCGCGCATTTATCGGATGCGCAGGACGCTTACTGGAAAATCGACGCCAGCGTGCGGTTATTGCCGGCGCAGGGCAACTGGTGGCTGGAAGCTTACGGTAGCAACCTGACCGACGAGATTGTGCGCAATGCCAATTACTTCCAGTTCCGCGATGGTTTTATCCGCTCCACTTATAACCCGCCACGGATGTACGGCGTGCGGTTTGGTTACGACTTCTGACAAGGATAGTTGACGGGCTGATACCGGAAGTTTTGTGCTGACGGTATCCCTTCACAGCTTTGCGTCCTGAGCCGGGCCCGGGCTCAGGGTATTACGCGATGGCTTTTGCCAACCTTTGTTCTAATCCAGCGGAGTTACCTATGAATATTCTATTAAAGCGGCCATTGAAGCGACTAGTGACCTTATGTTGTCTCGGGTTGAGTACGCAGGCACTGGCGGCTCAGGGCAGTTTTCAGCAATTTCTTGATACGATGCGCTCGTTTGAATCCGGTATCGACCCGGCCAAAGCAGCGTTTTACCGGCAGAATCTGGATCAGCCGGTCTACAATTATGCCAAAGTGACAGCGCCGGGCCAGATCATCCGCGACCCGGTAACCGGTTCGATGATTTCAGAAGCCACCACTATCCGCGAGTTTTTCCAGAAACTCGGCGTCGCCACTTTTTACAGTGAATTCCCGGCCGATGAAGCGGCGATGTTCCGTACCATGCAATACAACTCACTGAATGCCTGGGGTTTTATTGGTTATCAGCTCGGTGAGGCGGTATTAATTTCTGCCGGTTATTACAGCCCGAAACAAGTGACAATCGGCAATGAAACGCTGGACAGCTTTTATATCTTTATGCCGGACAGTACCTGGGCCAATGGTGTCAAACAAGCGCGCTCGGAAATCCCTGGCTCAGGCGGTAACTTTATTCTGGCGACTGATACGAACCGCTGGCAGGGCAGTTTTGTCGGTAAAAACGGCGTCAGCAGCTTTGCCGACCTAAAAGTACCAGATAAGCAAGAAGTGGTGATCCGCGACGTGATGCGGTTTAACTATGGCGTGATGACGGAACTGCTGACCAAAGCCAATATGACCTGGGCCCAGGCTTTGGCAAAAAGCTGGCCGGGTAAAGACGAAAACGGCAATAACATCACCATTCAGGCGACAATGTCGGGTCTGCTGGCGGCTGCACATTTGCGTGGCGCCTGGGGCACGGCGGATTTACTGATCAAAAACCAGCAAAGTTGTGACGAGCTCGGTACCTGTATCACCACATATATTCATAAGTTCGGTGGTTACGACACCATTTTTGATACGCCGGCCAATGACCAAATCAGCGGCAGTCCGTACAACGAAGTGTTAGCGGCGGGCTGGGGCAACGATGTGGTACAGACCGGTGGTGGCAAAGATCTGATCCAGCTGAATCAAAGTGCCAATGGCCGCACCTTGGTAAAAAGCTTTACCGTCGGCGATGATCGCGTAGTGTTGCGCGGCTGGTCCGTGGCCAATCCGCTGGCAAACCTGGTGGTGACCCAAGGTGTGCAGGGCGCTGAATTGAGTTTTGCCGGTCAGACGCTGGTACTGGAAAATGTCACAGTCGCACAGGTGCAGGCCAATATTGGTGCCGTGATCCAGGCCGGGCAAATTTATCCTTTGGCCTGGAGTGGCAAATCTGTCGTCAACAACTTCAACCCACAGGCGGACCAAATTCGCGGCACTGCTGGTATCGACTTTAAACACCTCAAAGCATTTCAGGACAATGGCAGTCTGTTTGTCGGTACTCAGGCCGCAGACGGTGGCATTTATTCCTGGATTGAACTCAAAGGCGTTAATCGCAGCCAGGTCAGCCCGGAGATGTTTGTTGATGTGACCGGCAGCTACAACCGTTTAGGTTTTACCGTACTGCTGACTAATACCAGCTGGAGCTGGGGCCAGACCAAAACAGTCGACTATTTTAAAGCGGCGGATACGACGCTGAATTTAAGTGCCTTTCCTTATACCTTCAGCACGCTGAAGCTGACACAAGACGGTACCGCCACAGTAGTCAGTCTCGTGAGCAGTCAGGGGCAGGGTGATACCAAGACTTTGCGTTTACTCAATACCAAAATCACCGATTTAACTGCGGCCAATTTTTATGGCCTCAAAGGCGGCAGCTTCAGTGATGTGACTATTGATGACCCATCCAATGCTGTCTATCACACCATCAATGCCAGTGTCAGCGGCAGTGGCGGCGTAATTACGCCAAGCGGTGCAGTGCAGGTGCGGGACAATAGCAATCAGCTGTTTACCATCACGCCGAATGCCGGATTTAAAGTGAAATCCATTTTGGTCAATGGTGTGGCTCAGTCCATCAGTAACAGCCTGACGCTGACTCAGGTCAAAGCCAGTGGCACAGTGGTGGTCAGTTTTGACGCGGGCAGCAGCTGTACCACGCCAGCCTGGGAAGCGACCAAAGTCTATGTCGGTGGCAATAAGGTCAGTTATCAGGGCTTTGTGTATACGGCTCGCTGGTGGACGCAGGGCAATACGCCTGGTACCAATGAAGTCTGGACCAAAGGCGCGGCTTGTCAGTGAGCCGGCGATGAGTGCGATGTAACTTCGGCCGGCATCCTGTCCGGCGGGAGATATTGCCAACCGGCCCAGCAACGGGCCGGTTTTTTTAGTGCTGTAAAAACTCTGGCGCCAGCGTCAGTTCTTCGTTGCGGTTGACACCAACACCTCGGTCAATCACGTTTTGCGCGATCTGTTTGGCCTCTGTTAGCGAATGCATTTCATAAGTACCGCATTGGTAGATATTCAGCTCCGGGATCTTATTCTGGTCCTGCACCTGCAGCACATCGTTCATTGCGGCTTGCCAGGCATTGGCAACGCGCGCTTCGTCCGGTGTGCCAATCAGGCTCATATAAAAGCCGGTGCGACAGCCCATTGGCGAGATGTCGATGATTTCGACACCCTGGCCATTTAAATGGTCACGCATAAAACCAGCGAATAAATGTTCCAGCGTATGGATGCCTTTTTCCGACAGAATTTCCTGGTTCGGCACGCAAAAACGCAAATCAAATACAGTGATGTCGTCGCCTTTTGGCGTGGTCATTTTTTTCGCCACGCGCACGGCCGGCGCTTTCATGATGGTGTGGTCAACGGTAAAGCTGTCGAGTAATGGCATTCCAAGTATCTCCAGAAAAGCAAGTTGGCCGATTATAGCGGTGCAGTCTGACCTTGGGTACGAAAATTCCGTTGTATCAGACTGACGGACTGCGACAAATCACTGAAGTTCCCGCCTTTACCGGCGTTTTCGCCCCGTTAAACGCAGAAAAATGAAAAATTTTATTGGAATAACCTTGAATGCATTGGGGGTTAACCCCATTAACTGGTCAACACAATGAAATTGTTCCAAATTATAGAGCGGAGTAAATTATGGGCAGAATTATTGGTATTGACTTAGGTACAACAAACAGCTGTGTGGCCATTCTGGATGGCGATCAACCTCGGGTGATCGAGAACGCTGAAGGCACGCGCACCACACCATCCATCATCGCTTATGCCGAAGATGGTGAAGTACTGGTCGGTCAGCCGGCAAAACGTCAGGCCGTCACCAACCCGAAAAATACTTTGTTTGCGATCAAACGCCTGATCGGCCGTCGTTTCGAAGACGCTGAAGTGCAGCGCGACATCAAAATCATGCCGTACCAAATTGTCCGTGCGGATAATGGTGACGCCTGGGTTGAAGTCAAAGGCAAGAAATTAGCAGCACCGCAAATTTCTGCCGAAGTGCTGAAAAAGATGAAGAAAACTGCGGAAGATTACCTGGGCGAACCAGTGACTGAAGCGGTGATCACTGTTCCAGCTTACTTCAACGATGCACAGCGTCAGGCGACCAAAGACGCCGGCCGTATTGCTGGCCTGGAAGTGAAGCGCATTATCAACGAGCCAACTGCTGCGGCGCTGGCTTATGGTATGGACAAGAAAAAAGGCGACACCAAAATTGCGGTGTATGACTTAGGTGGCGGTACTTTTGATATCTCGATTATTGAAATCGATGATGTTGATGGCGAGCAAACCTTTGAAGTTCTGTCGACCAACGGTGACACCCACTTAGGTGGTGAAGATTTCGACTCACGTCTGATCAACTACCTGGTCGACGAGTTCAAGAAAGAACAAGGTATTGACCTGCGTAACGACCCGCTGGCAATGCAACGTCTGAAAGAATCGGCGGAAAAGGCCAAAATTGAGCTGTCTTCAGCCTCTCAGACCGAAGTGAATCTGCCGTACATCACTGCTGATGCTACAGGTCCAAAACACCTGAACATCAAAGTGACACGCGCCAAACTGGAAGCGCTGGTGGACGATTTAATCACCCGTACCATTGAACCGCTGAAACAAGCATTAAAAGATGCTGATCTGTCGGTCAGTGATATCAACGATATCATTCTGGTCGGTGGTCAGACGCGGATGCCAAAAGTACAGGAAGCGGTGACCGCTTTCTTCGGCAAAGAGCCACGTAAAGACGTGAACCCGGACGAAGCGGTTGCGGTAGGCGCGGCTATCCAGGGCGCGGTACTGTCTGGTGATGTGACCGACGTATTACTGCTGGACGTGACGCCACTGTCTTTGGGTATCGAAACCATGGGCAGCGTGATGACAGCGCTGATTGAGAAAAACACGACTATTCCAACGAAGAAGTCGCAAACATTCTCAACAGCAGAAGACAATCAGTCTGCCGTAACGATTCACGTGCTGCAGGGTGAGCGCAAGCAAGCGTCAGCGAACAAATCACTGGGTCAGTTTAACTTAGAAGGCATTCGTGCTGGTCGCCGTGGCGAGCCACAAATCGAAGTAACTTTTGACCTGGATGCCGATGGTATTCTGCACGTATCGGCGAAAGACAAAGACACCGGCAAAGAACAGAAGATCACTATCAAGTCTTCTTCAGGTCTGACCGATGACGAAATTCAACGCATGGTACGCGATGCCGAGCTGAACGCCGAAGAAGATAAGAAGTTTGAAGAGTTGGTACAGACGCGCAACCAGGCTGATGCACTGGTGCACGCGACCCGTAAACAGGTCGAAGAAGCAGGTGCCAACCTTGCGACCAACGACAAGCAAGAGATTGAAGCCGCGATCAGTGCGCTGGAAAGCGTGATCAAAGGCAGCGACAAAGCTGAAATTGAAGCCAAAACTCAGGCGCTGGTGCAAGCCGCGCAAAAACTGCAGGCAGCTGCGCAACAACACAACCCGGGCGCTGAGGCAGGTAATGCCAAAAACGCCAACGACGATGTGGTGGACGCTGAGTTTGAAGAAGTGAAAGACAACAAGTAAGCGTTGTCTTAGGAAGGCTGAAGCTTTAAGCTGCGGTTTTCCGGATTTTTACAGTAAAAGCGACCGCCCCGGCGGTCGCTTGTTTATCCGCTGACCCTGAATAGTTGAAGCAGCATTATGTCAAAGCGTGATTATTACGAAGTGTTAGGCGTCAGCAAAGGCGCCGATGAAAAAGAAATCAAAAAGGCTTATAAGCGCCTGGCGATGAAATATCACCCTGATCGCACGCAGGGTGATAAAGCCATGGAAGAGAAATTTAAAGAAGTTCAGGAAGCCTACGAGATCCTGAATGACGACCAGAAACGCGCCGCCTATGATCAATACGGTCATGCCGGTGTCGATCCAAATCGCGGCGCCGGTGGTTTTGGCGGCGGCAACGGCGACTTCGGCGATATTTTTGGTGACGTATTTGGTGACATTTTCGGCGGTGGCCGGCGGGGTGGTGGTGGCGGACAGCGTGCACAGCGCGGTTCGGATTTACGCTACAACCTGGAGCTGAGTCTGGAAGAGGCGGTCAAAGGCAAAGAGCTGGAGATCAAAGTACCGACATTGGTTGCTTGTGACACTTGTGATGGCTCAGGCGCGAAAAAAGGTACTTCTGCCAAGACTTGCGGCACCTGTCAGGGCCATGGTCAGGTCACGATGCGGCAGGGCTTTTTTGCCGTACAGCAAACCTGTCCGACCTGTAACGGCCGTGGCAAAATTATTCCGGAACCGTGCCCGAAATGTCATGGTGACGGTCGCGTTGAAAAGAGCAAACTGCTGAAAGTGAAGATCCCGGCTGGCGTAGATACCGGCGATCGCATCCGTTTAACCGGTGAAGGTGAAGCGGGCATGCATGGCGCACCAGCAGGTGATCTGTATGTGCAGGTGCATGTCAAAGACCACCCGATCTTTGTCCGTGACGGCAATAATTTGGCCTGTGAAGTGCCGATCAGTTTCTCCATTGCCGCCCTTGGCGGCGAAATTGATGTGCCGACTTTAGATGGCCGCGTCAAATTGAAGATCCCGGCCGAGACTCAGACCGACAAAATGTTCCGTTTACGCGGTAAAGGCGTGCAGTCTGTGCGTGGCGGCGGAGTTGGTGATTTGGTCTGTAAAGTGGTGGTGGAAACACCGGTCAATTTGTCAGAAAAACAAAAAGACCTGCTGCGTCAGCTCGATGAAAGCTGGGGCGGCGACGGTGAAGCGACCCACAGACCGAAATCGAAAGGCTTCTTCGATGGTGTGAAGAAGTTCTTTGACGATTTAACCGGTTAATCGCCTACTTGAAAATCACCGCCAGCCTCGCTGGCGGTGTTGTTTCTGCGATCAGGCAAATTGTTAGTTTTTTTACGAACAGGATTTCAGATGAAAAAACCATCTACGCTCGGTGCTTTGCTGTTAGCGCTCGGTATATCTGCTTGTGCGGAGTCGCCGACAGGCCGGCCGCAATTGATGTTATTTGATCAAACCCAAGTCAATAAAATGGGAATTCAGACGTTTGAAGATCTGAAAGCCAAAACGCCGGTCAGCAAAGACAAAAAAACCAATCAGTATGTGCAGTGTGTGGCGAAGCAGGTGCTTAGTGTGACGCCGGCGAAGTACCAGCAAAATCCGTGGGAAATCGTTGTATTTGACAGTGATCAGGTCAATGCCTTTGCATTACCTGGCGGTAAAATCGGCGTTTATACCGGCTTGTTACTGGTCGCCGAGAATCAGCATCAGCTGGCTGCGGTGATTGGCCATGAGATAGCGCACGTGATGTCGGGTCATTCAAATGAACGCTTATCCAGTAATCAGGCGGTACAGGCCACTTTAGGCGTTGCCGATGTGGCGCTAAGCGCGATGGATACCCGGTTTAAAACTGAATTGTCGACCGCGTTTGGCCTTGGTGCGCAAGTCGGCGTGATTTTGCCGTTTAGCCGGGTGCACGAGTCAGAAGCGGATTTGATTGGGCTTGAATTGATGGCAAAAGCCGGCTTTAAACCAGAAGAGTCGGTCAAGCTATGGCAAAACATGGCAAAACAAGGCAGTGGCGGTACGCCGCAGATTCTATCCAGTCACCCGGTGCCGGAGAATCGGATTAAAGCGTTGCAAAAAAATATGCCCAAGGCCGATGCTGAATACCAGCAGCGTAAAGCCAACGGCGGCCTGCCAGCCTGTAATAAATAGCGTTGTTTGATCGGTAAAAAAAATCCCGCTGTTGCGGGATTTTTTTATGCCATGTTGCTGATCAATAGCATCAGTGACCACGCGCCGGCCGCAGCAAGATCACGCCAAGCGCAACGACTAATAAAATCAGGCAATAATAACTCTGAGTCACAACATCCCATGGCGATAAGCTGAAGCTGGCACCCAGTAACAGCGCCTGAGCACCGTAAGGCACCAGCCCCTGACTGATGCAGGAAAAGATGTCCAGCAAGCTGGCACTGCGTCTTGGGCTGATGTCGTGATGCTCAGCCAAATCACGGCTGACATCAGCGGCCAGAACTATCGCCACTGTGTTATTGGCAATACAGAGGTTACTGATAAACACCAGTGCCGCAATGGCCAGCTGCTGCGCTTTATTGCCGGCAAGTCTCAGTCTTTTCGCCAGTCCGTCAATCAAACCGGCGATCCAGGCCAGGCCGCCCTGCGCTTTAACAAATTCGCCTAAGGCGCCAACAAACATCGACAGCAGGAAAATTTCCTGCATGCTGCCAAAGCCTTTGAAGATATCTTTACCCAGGTTTGCCACTGCATAGTCGGCAAACAACACGCCTTGCAGTGCGGCCAGTACAATACCAAGCAGCAGCACGGCAAACACATTCATCCCGGCGATCGCCAGTACCAGAATGGCCGCATACGGCAGCACACCGGTCCAGCTGAACGCTTTGGCCTCAATCACCTGTTCTGTACTTGCCATCCCGGCAAATAACAACACGGTCAATAGTGCTGCAGGTGCGGCAATTTTCAGGTTTTCGCGGAATTTGTCTTTCATTTCAGCACCCTGAGTGCGGGTTGCTGCAATGGTCGTATCAGAGATAATCGACAGATTGTCGCCAAACATGGCGCCGCTTAGCAATGCACCTGCCATCAATGCCGGCTCTATCTGCGCTTGTTGTGACAGACCCACCGCGATCGGCGCCAGGGCGCCAATAGTGCCCATCGACGTACCCATCGCCGTTGCGACTATGGCGGAAATGATAAACAGGCCCGGTAAAATCAGACTGGGCGGGACCAGACTCAGACCCGCGTTGACCACCGCATCAACACCACCGGTGGCCTGCGCGACGGTTGCAAAAGCACCTGCCAGCAAGTAGATAATACACATGGTGATGATATTGCTGTTGCCGGCACCTTTGACCAACAGGTCAATAGATTCGGTCAGCGGCGCCCGGTGTAACCAGACTGCCAGCACTAACGCCGGCAGGATCGCCACTGGTCCCGGCAGTTGATAAAACGCATAGGCGACGCCCTGACTTTGCAGGTACAGGCCAGTGCCTAAAAATAACACTACAAACAGCAACAACGGCAATAACGACCGTTTGGCGCCGACAGCAGATCCGGACATAATGAACCTCGGTATAAATGCTACCGCTTATTCAGCGACATTACATTCTTAGTTAAATTTGTGTTTTTTGTATTTTTAATAATTTTGCGGAATATAAGGACGTCCAGAAGGCCAGTCAATATGAATTCGGACTTGCTTATATCGATGTTTTACCGCAATTTGCGGCAAATGCCGAATGTTTTGCCTTGAAATACACCATTTGGCGACCATATCTGTCTGACCGATCTGTAGTTTCCTGTGTTTTCACCACTTCTCCCGGAGCTCGTTATGCTGAATTTTACCTTCCAGAATCCGACCCGCATTGTGTTTGGCGAAGGCCAAATCAAAGCACTGCGCCAGCTGGTCCCCTCGGGTGCCCGGGTGTTAATGACTTATGGTGGTGGCTCGATCAAACACAATGGTGTGTATGATCAGGTTAAGACCGCACTGGCGGATGTGGTGCTGTTTGAGTTTGGTGGCATTGAACCAAATCCAAGTTATGAAACGCTGAGTAAAGCGGTGGAAATGGTCCATGCACAGCAAATTGACTTTCTGCTGGCGGTCGGTGGTGGCAGCGTCGTCGATGGCACCAAATATATCGCGGCAGCTGCGCGCTATGATGGCGAAGGCTGGGACATTCTGAGCAAACAAGCCAAGCTGAAAGACGCTGTGGCGCTGGGTTGTGTGCTGACCTTACCGGCGACCGGTTCGGAAAGTAACGGGTTTGCTGTGATCACGAAACAGGCGACGCAGCAGAAATTATCGTTTGGCAGCCCGTTGGTGTATCCGCAGTTTGCCGTGCTGGACCCGACAGTGACCTATTCATTACCAGCCAAGCAGCTGGCAAATGGTGTCGTTGATGCCTATATCCATGTGATGGAACAGTACCTGACCTATCCGGTGGGAGCGGCAGTGCAAGATCGCTTTGCTGAAGGCTTGTTGTTAACGTTACTGGAATTTGGGCCTAAAGCGGCCCAGGCACCACAGGATTATAATATCCGCGCCAATCTGATGTGGAGCGCGACAATGGCGCTGAATGGTCTGATCGGCGTTGGCGTACCGCAGGACTGGTCGACCCATATGATTGGGCATCAGTTGACTGCACTGTATGGTCTGGACCACGCGCAGACGCTGGCCATTGTATTGCCGGCGGTGATGCAACAGCAGCGCGAACAAAAACGCGACAAGTTATTGCAGTATGGTCGTCGTGTATTTGGTCTGCAGCACAGCGACGAAGAGCGGCTGATAGATGAAGCAATTAGCCACACCCGGGCGTTCTTTGAGCAGATGGGCGTACCGACGCGGCTGGCGGATTATGGCATCACTGCCGAAGCTAAAGCCGCAGTGGTGGCGAAGCTGGCCGAATTAAAAGCCGACCGGCTCGGTGAACACGGCGATATCACGCCGGAAGTCGTGCAGCAGATCCTGCAGCGGGCGTTGTGACGCAGGTCCGATAAGCGAAAACCACGGTGTTGTGGTAAAGTGTTGTTTAATTGTTAACAAGCGCCGGCATTGCCGGCGCTGTCGTTGACGAAATACCGGAGACAAGGAATGACTGCGCAAGTCTCGTTATTAATCCTCGCTGGCGGCATGGGCAGTCGGTTTGGCGGCGACAAGCAACTGGCGACTGTTGGTCAGACAGGCCGGCCTTTATTGTATTTCAGCGTGATGGATGCCTATCAGGCCGGTGTGCGCCATTTGGTGTTGGTGATCCGGCATAATCTGAAAGCGGCGTTTGCAGAACAAGTATTACCAAACTTTCCCGCTGATTTACAGGTTGATTTGGTGGTGCAGCAGCTGGATGATCTGCCGTCTGGTGTCAGCGCTGATGTAGCCAGCCGTAGCAAACCCTGGGGCACAGCACATGCGGTCTGGTCCGCACATCGGGTGCTGAATCAGCCGTTTATTGTGATCAATGCCGACGATTATTACGGCGCTGCTGCGATGCAGTTGCTGGTCCGGCATTTTGCTCAATCCACAGCTGATTGGGCCATGGTGGCTTATCCGCTGACGCTGACATTATCGGAGCACGGCGGTGTCAACCGCGGCTGTTGCGACGTGCGGGACGGCCGTTTAATTCAGGTGGAGGAGTGGACCGAGATCAAAGCAGATGCACAAGGTAGCCTGAGCGGTATCAATACCGATGGGCTGCGCTGTGGTTTGTCAGCGCAGCAGCTGGTGTCGATGAACATCTGGGGCTTTACGCCAGCGCTGTTAACTCGGCTTACGCACCAATTACAGCAGTTCTTTTTGGCTGGGCCAGGCGAGAAAGCCGAATCCTATCTGCCTTATGCAGTGGACCAGGCCATCAGACAGGGCCAGCCCCTTGATGTTTATGTGTCGGATGAAGCCTGGCACGGTATTACTTATCCAGCCGATCTGGCGGCTCTTGGCAGTTTTTTTGACAATAAAATGCAATCCAGCACAATAGATGTTTTGGCAGAAGATGCCGCTCAATCAGGTAGTTGTTATGTCCGTTGAATCCGCCGCCGTTGCGGCTATGCCTTTATTGCCAGCAGACGTGCTGGCTGCTTATCAGTTTACGCCCGAAGCCACTGTACGGCTGTTTGGCAATGGCCATATTAACCGGACGTATCTGATTGAGAATTCAATACAAAAATTAATTTTGCAGCAAATCAATACGCAGATTTTCCCATCGCCACAGCATCTGGTCGACAACGCACTGCGTATCGAGCAACACTTAACGCGGAAACAGCTGCAGGGTTTATATCCGCTACAAATTCTGCGGCAGCAGCCGCGCCATGATGGTCACTATTTGAGTGGCGAGCAGGCAGATTTGCGCGCTTTAGCCTTTATTGACGGCGGGCGCAGTATTGAAGTTGTGGACACACCAGCTCAGGCATTCGCCGCAGCGCTGACCTTTGGTCAGTTTGCCGCCGCACTGGCAGATTTCCCGGCCGATGAGCTGTATACCGTGATCGCGGATTTTCATAATCTCGGTTTCCGCTTTCGCCAGCTCGACGACGCCATTGCTGGCAATAAAGTTGGCAGGCTGGCGGGGTGTCAGGATCTGGTCAATTATTGCCTGTCACAGCGTTCGCTGGTGACAGAACTAGAGCAGACTTGCGTTGGTTTACCGCGCCGGGTTTGCCACAATGACACTAAAATCAATAATATGTTGTATTCAGATGCTGAAGGCCGTGGCATTGCAGCTATTGATCTGGACACCTGCATGCCGGGTTATTGGTTGTTTGATTTTGGCGATATGGTGCGTACCTGCTGTTCGCCAGAGCCGGAAGATTCATTAAATCCAGCCGCTGTACGGATCCGTCCGGAGATTTTTACTGCACTGGCGCAAGGTTATTTGCAAGGTCTTGCCGGCATCATCACGCCGGCCGAGCGGCAAAGTTTGTGGCTGGGTGCCAAAGTGATGTGCCTGATGATTGGCATCCGCTTTCTCGCGGACCACTTAAACGGTGACACTTATTTTGCCGTGCACAGACCCAACCATAATCTACAGCGGGCAGAAAACCAGCTGCGTCTCTATCTGGATTTACTGGCACAACAAGACCAATTACAGCCACTGCTAAAATAATTCGTTATTTCTGCCTGCCATTTACAACTAAACAGCCACACCTACCGACAGAGTGAGTGTTGTTGTCTGACTTACGCACCCTCCGGGGTGCGTTTTTTTTATTCGCGGAAATACGGTATATCGAAAATGCAGCGACTTGGTACTCAGAGCAAATTTCGGCGATGCACTGCAGGTCAGTAATGATGTGGGACCTTTGTCCGGCCAATCCGCAGGGTTTACCCCTGGAAAAGCGCTGTCTTATCATCCTCAGCGCCGCTGATACTACAAATTTGATTAGAGCCGCCGGCAATTTTTTGCTTTAATAAGCCACTTTTTTAAATATGGCGGTCTGGACTGCCATTTTGGCAAAACAGGAACTTACCAATGACTTCAATTGGCATCTTTGGTGCAAATGGCCGCATGGGCCGTGCTTTGGTTACCGTGGCAAAAGAGCAACAGCTGCAATTGATCGCAGCGACGGTGCGTACAGGCTCTGACCTTGCCGGTACCGATGCCGGCGAGCTGGCTGGCTGCGGCAAGTTGCAGCTGCCGTTAGCAGAAACCAGTCTGGCCGAAGTCGAAAAAGCCGATGTCTGGGTTGATTTCACGATGCCGGAGGCCATGCTGGCGCATTTGCAGCTGGCGGTGGCGGCAAAAAAAGCCATGGTGATTGGTGTCACCGGGCTCACCGATGCGCAATATGCTGAAGTTCAGGCGGCAAGTAAGATTATTCCGATTGTCTGGGCGCCGAATATGAGTGTTGGCGTCAATTTGCTGCTGCACTTGGTGCAAACCGCAGCGCGGGTGATGGGGCAGAGTGCGGATATCGAAATTATCGAAGCCCATCACCGCTTTAAAAAAGATGCACCCAGTGGCACGGCGTTAGCCATTGGCAACAGCATTGCCAAAGCGATCGGTCGTGATTTAAGCCAATGCGCTGTGTTTGGCCGCGAAGGCATCACAGGAGAGCGCGATCAGCAGACCATCGGTTTTGCCACAGTGCGTGGCGGTGACATCATTGGCGACCATACCGCACTGTTTGCCGATATCGGGGAACGCCTCGAAATCAGCCATAAAGCCTCCAGCCGTAACACTTTTGCCCAGGGGGCTTTGCGAGCAGCGCTGTGGTTGAAAAATCAACAGGTCGGACTTTATTCTATGCAGCAAGTGCTGGGTTTGGCAGACTTAACATAGATTTTTGCCGTTTTAAACGCAATTTGTCAGTTAAGTCGTTATTTTCGCAAAATACCAAAATATAATTAGACCAAAGAGCGCAAATGACCTAGAATAAGCAGGTTTGCCTAGGCAGAACTGAGTACACAATTTCTGGGTCAAAACGGGTGGTAAAACAGCAGCATTTTACGCCCGTTTTTTGCTGTTTGGAGGTTATCTTGACTAAGTCCGCCCTGCTCGTACTGGAAGACGGCACCGTATTTCGTGGTAGAGCCATTGGCGCTGAAGGTGTGTCGGTTGGTGAAGTGGTGTTTAATACTTCAATGACCGGGTATCAGGAAATCCTGACCGACCCTTCGTATGCAGAACAAATGGTCACTTTGACCTATCCCCACATTGGTAATACCGGCACCAATGATGAAGACGAAGAATCCGGCAGAGTCTGGGCCAAGGGCCTGATCATTCGTGACCTTCCTCTGCTTGCTTCAAATTTCCGTAATCAACGTTCCCTTAGTCAATACCTCAAAGATCACAACGTCCTCGGCATCGCCGACATTGATACCCGCAAACTGACCCGCATCCTGCGTGAAAAAGGCGCTCAGAATGGCTGCCTGATGGCCGGCGATATCGACGAAGCCAAAGCGCTGGAACTGGCCCGTAGTTTCCCGGGGTTGTCCGGCATGGATCTGGCCAAAGAAGTTACAGTCCAGGCGCCATACAGCTTCAGCGAAGGCAGCTGGGAACTGGGGCTGGGCCATAAAAAAGCACCAGAGTCAGTCTTTCACGTCGTTGCTTACGATTTTGGTGTGAAACGCAATATTCTGCGTATGTTGGTTGATCGCGGCTGCCGTTTAACGGTAGTTCCGGCGCAAACGCCAGCAGCAGAAGTGTTAGCGCTGAATCCGGATGGGATTTTCCTGTCGAACGGTCCTGGTGACCCGGCGCCTTGTACTTATGCCATTGAAGCGATTAAGACTTTCCTTGAGACCGACATTCCGGTGTTTGGTATCTGTCTGGGTCACCAGTTACTGGCTTTGGCCAGCGGTGCCAAAACACTGAAGATGAAATTTGGTCACCACGGTGGTAACCACCCGGTGCAAAACCTCGACAGTACAAAAGTGTTAATCACGGCGCAGAACCATGGTTTTGCCGTGGATGAAGCCACTTTGCCCGCCACGCTGCGTGCGACGCACAAGTCGCTGTTTGATGGCTCGCTGCAGGGCATTCATCGCACGGACAAACCGGCATTCAGCTTTCAGGGCCACCCTGAAGCAAGCCCGGGCCCGCATGAAGCCAGTGAATTGTTTGATCACTTTATCGCACTGATGCAACAGCGTAACGCCAAATAAGCCAGGATTGAGAGAGCTATGCCAAAACGTACCGACCTTCAAAGTATTTTAATCCTCGGCGCTGGCCCAATTGTGATTGGCCAGGCCTGCGAATTTGACTACTCAGGCGCTCAGGCCTGTAAAGCGCTGAAAGAAGAGGGTTACCGGGTGATCCTGGTAAACTCGAATCCGGCGACCATCATGACAGACCCGGAAATGGCCGATGCGACTTACATCGAGCCAATCCACTGGCAGGTGGTAGAGAAAATCATCGAAAAAGAACGGCCATGTGCGGTGTTACCGACCATGGGCGGCCAGACAGCACTGAACTGTGCGCTGGATTTAGAGCGCCATGGTGTACTGGCGAAATACAATGTCGAAATGATCGGCGCTACTGCAGACGCCATCGACAAAGCGGAAGACCGTGGCCGCTTTGACAAAGCCATGCGTTCGATCGGTCTGGCTTGTCCACGCGCCGGTTTTGCCCACTCGATGGAAGAAGCCTACCAGGTGCTGGAAACCATCGGTTTTCCATGCATTATCCGTCCGTCGTTCACGATGGGCGGCTCGGGCGGCGGTATTGCCTACAACCGGGAAGAGTTCGACGAAATCTGTGCCCGCGGCTTAGATTTATCGCCGACTAAAGAGCTGCTGATCGATGAATCATTGATTGGCTGGAAAGAATACGAGATGGAAGTGGTGCGGGATAAAAACGACAACTGCATCATCGTCTGTTCCATTGAAAACTTCGACCCGATGGGTGTGCATACCGGTGACTCAATCACTGTGGCACCAGCCCAGACGCTGACTGACAAAGAATACCAAATCATGCGCAATGCCTCGCTGGCAGTGTTGCGTGAAATCGGCGTTGAAACCGGCGGTTCCAACGTGCAGTTCGGTATCAACCCGGTCGATGGCCGGATGGTGATCATCGAAATGAACCCGCGTGTATCCCGTTCATCGGCGCTGGCATCAAAAGCCACTGGTTTCCCAATTGCCAAAGTGGCAGCGAAACTGGCGATTGGTTATACACTGGACGAGCTGGCCAACGACATCACCGGCGGTCGCACGCCTGCGTCGTTCGAGCCGAGCATCGATTATGTTGTGACCAAAGTGCCACGCTTTAACTTTGAAAAATTTGTTGGTGCCAATGACCGCCTGACCACCCAGATGAAATCGGTTGGTGAAGTCATGGCGATTGGCCGCAATCAGCAGGAATCGCTGCAAAAGGCGCTGCGCGGCCTTGAAATTGGTGTTTGTGGTTTAGACCCAATCATCGACATTCATGCACCGGAAGCGAAAGAGAAAATCACCCGCGAATTGCGCGAACCTGGTTCACACCGGATTTGGTACATCGCCGATGCCTTCCGTTTTGGCATGACGATGGATGAGATTTTCAAGCTGACGAATATCGACCCATGGTTCCTGGTACAGCTGGAAGATCTGGTGAAAGAAGAAGCCGCCATTCAGGCCGCAGGTTTTGCTGGTCTGGATCAAGCGCGTCTGACGGTTTTGAAACGCAAAGGTTTTGCTGATAAACGTATCGCCGACCTGCTGGGCGTTGCTGAAGCTGAAGTGCGGAAAAAACGCCACGGTTTTGGCCTGCACCCGGTGTACAAGCGCGTCGATACCTGTGCGGCTGAATTTGCTTCAGACACTGCGTACATGTACAGCACGTACGATGAAGAATGTGAAGCGGCACCAAGCAACCGCGATAAAATCATGATCATCGGTGGTGGCCCGAACCGCATTGGTCAGGGTATCGAATTCGATTATTGCTGTGTACACGCGGCGTTAGCCCTGCGCGAAGACGGTTACGAGACCATTATGGTCAACTGTAACCCGGAAACCGTGTCTACCGATTACGACACCTCGGACCGGCTGTATTTCGAATCCATTACGTTGGAAGATGTGCTGGAAATCGTGCGTAAAGAACAGCCTAAAGGTGTGATCGTGCAATACGGTGGCCAAACGCCACTGAAGCTGGCACGCGCACTGGAAGCGAATGGCGTGCCAATTATCGGCACCTCACCGGATGCGATTGACCGCGCAGAAGACCGCGAGCGTTTCCAGCAGGCGGTCGAGCGTCTTGGCCTGAAACAGCCGAAAAACGCCACTGTTACCAGCATGGAAGAAGCGTTGGCGAAAGCACCGGACATTGGTTATCCGATGGTGGTGCGTCCGTCTTATGTCCTCGGTGGCCGTGCGATGGAAATCGTGTACGACGACCAGGACTTACGTCGTTATATGACGGAAGCCGTCAGCGTGTCGAATGATTCGCCGGTATTGCTGGATCGTTTCCTCGATGATGCGATTGAAGTGGACATTGATGCGATCTGTGACGGTACTGATGTGATCATCGGTGGCATTATGGAGCACATCGAACAGGCGGGTGTGCACTCTGGTGACTCGGCTTGTTCATTACCACCACATAGCCTGAGTCAACAAATCCAGGACGTGATGCGGGAACAGGTGCGTAAACTGGCACTGGAACTTGGTGTTGTGGGTTTGATGAACACCCAGTTTGCGGTCAAAGACGGTGAAGTCTACCTGATCGAAGTCAATCCGCGCGCTGCCCGGACTGTGCCATTTGTGTCAAAAGCGACCGGGGTTGCCGTGGCAAAAGTCGGTGCCCGTTGTATGGCAGGCAAATCACTGCAAGAGCAGGGCGTGACCACGGAAATTATTCCACCATATTTCTCGGTGAAAGAAGTGGTGATCCCGTTTAACAAGTTCCCGGGTGTTGACCCGTTACTTGGCCCTGAAATGCGCTCTACCGGCGAAGTCATGGGCGTCGGCGAAACTTTCGCTGAAGCCTTTGCCAAAGCAGAGTTAGGCGCCGGGACGTTAATACCAACCGGTGGTCGCGCTTTACTTTCAGTACGTGATAGCGATAAAGTGCGCGTCGTTGAGCTGGCGAAAACCATGGTCGCCCTTGGTTTTGAACTGGATGCCACCGGCGGTACTGCGAAAGCATTGCAAGCCGCAGGTATTCCATGCCGTGCAGTCAGCAAAGTATTTGAAGGTCGTCCGCACATTCTGGATCGGATTAAAAATGGTGAGTACAGCTACATCGTGAACACCACCGAAGGCCGTCAGGCTATTGAAGATTCCAAAGTGTTACGCCGTGGCGCTCTGCAACATAAGGCCAATTACACCACGACCCTGAATGCCGCATTTGCGACCTGTAAAGCCAACGCTGCTAATGCGTTTGCGACAGTGAACTCGGTGCAGGAGTTACATAAGAGAGTAAACGGATGAGTCAAATCCCGATGACAGTTCAGGGCGCACAACGGTTGCGCGATGAACTGCATGAACTGAAAACAGTGAAACGGCCGGCAATTATAGAAGCGATTGCCGATGCGCGTGAACACGGTGATCTGAAAGAAAACGCTGAATACCATGCGGCGCGTGAAGCGCAGGGGTTCTGCGAAGGACGGATCCAGGATATTGAAGGCAAGTTGGCTAATGCGCAGATCATCGATATCACTAAGCTGACCAATAACGGCAAAGTGATCTTCGGCTCTACAGTCACCATTCTGAATCTGGATTCAGAGGAAGAAGTGACCTACAAAGTCGTTGGCGATGACGAAGCCGATATCAAAAACAATCTGATTTCGGTTAACTCGCCGATCGCACGCGGTTTGATTGGTAAACAGCAGGACGATGTTGTCAATATCACCACACCAAGCGGCGTGGTCGAGTTTGAGATCACGGACGTGAAGTACCTTTAACTACGACTTTAGTCTCGGATTGACGGAAAAAAGCGGCTTCGGCCGCTTTTGTCGTTTTATTTACAAAGAGATATGGTTAAATTGCACAGCGACTTGTGGTACCAGGACCTGGCGCAATTGCCTGATATCAGCGCGTAGAGGATTTTGTTATGAAAGATGCCAAGCCAGCTTACGAATTGTGTTTGGAACAGCAAACGTTGTGGGTGCGGGCTATCGGTGTCTGGACCAGCCGCGATATCAGAGAATATATCGGCGATTTCCGGGACATAGTGCAGCCAATCATCGATCGGCCCTGGGCTTTGGTATTAGATGTACGGGATTGGCAGACCAGCCCAAAAGAAATTTTCGCCGGCGTGACAGATAATTCGAACTGGTGTGTGCAACACGGCCTTGCCCACGTCATTGCCTTGTTACCGGCTGACCATGTAATTGGCTGGCAGTTTCTCAAAGCCACCGCGATTGAGATGCCCGATGCATTGGTCAGACAACGTGCAGATACTGCAGATGAAGCCCGCCGCAATTTATTTGCGGCAGGTTTTCTCGAGGTGAATGTGTTGCCGGAAGATCAAAAAACCGGCTAAACGAGCTGCAATCAGCCGCGTGGCAATTGTAGTTTTTTCTCTTTAGCGGCGCGGTACAGCACCAAAATATGACCGATCACCTGAACTTTGTCGGCTTTTGCTTCACGGATAATGGCATCCATGACAGCAACCTTTTCTTCCCGGTCAATGCTCGGGACTTTGATTTTAATCAGTTCGTGATGTTCCAGCGCCAGATCAACTTCGGCCATCACGCCTTCCGTCAGACCATTGCCGCCGAGCAGGATCACAGGCTTCAGCTCGTGTGCTTTGGCTTTTAAAAATTGCTTTTGTTTGTTAGTAAGACTCATAAAATGACTTTTTCCGTTTGGAAAGCTTGAAATAGCGTCATTGTACCGCCATCTTGCAGGGAAGACCAATTAAGAGTGTTTCCATGACAAAGAAAAAGCGCTCGGCCAGTTCCAGCCGTTGGCTGCAAGAACATGTGACCGATCCTTTTGTGCACAAAGCACAAAAACTGGGGCTGCGTTCCCGGGCTTCGTTTAAGCTCGAAGAGATCCAGCAGAAAGATAAACTGATCAAATCCGGCATGACAGTCGTAGATCTGGGCTCAGCCCCAGGCAGTTGGTCGCAACTGGCGGCTGAGCTGGTTGGGCGCGAGGGCATTGTGATCGCCTGTGACATCCTGCCTATGGACCCACTGGCAGGTGTGGCGTTTTTGCAGGGCGATTTTCGCGAAGATGCGGTGCTCGAAGCACTGTTAAACCGGATCGATGGCCGCAATGTCGACGTCGTGTTGTCTGATATGGCGCCGAATATGAGTGGCAATGCGACGGTAGACCAGAGCCGCAGCATGTATCTGATCGAACTGGCACTGGATATGTGTAACAAAGTGCTGAAGAAAAACGGTAGTTTTGTCGTCAAAGTGTTCCATGGGGAAGGGTTCGATGCCTTTGTCCAGCAGGTCCGCGACGTATTTACCAATGTACGGATCCGCAAACCCGATTCGTCCCGCGCCCGTTCCAGCGAGACATATATCGTGGCGACAGGTTTCAAACTCTAGTAAAGTAGCAACAGAAGCAATTCTGGTAACAAGAGGTTATTTCCTTGAGCGACATGGCAAAGAATCTGATGGTGTGGCTGGTGATCGCCGTCGTACTGATGACGATGTTCAACAGTTTCAGTCCGGCCGATCGGTCTGACAGAACAACAAGCTATACCCAATTCATTAATGATGTGAATCAGGGCCAAATCCGAGAAGTCCAGGTGGATCGGGGCGGTGTAGTCCGTGCGGTACGCAAAGACGGACAACGGGTTGAAACTACAATCCCAGGCGGCTATGACGAGAAGCTGCTTGACGACCTGATCAAAAACAACGTGGACTCAACCGGTGTGAAACCGGAAGAAACCAGTTTGCTGGGCCAGATCTTTATTTCCTGGTTCCCAATGCTGCTGTTAATCGGCGTCTGGATATTCTTTATGCGCCAGATGCAGGGCGGCGGTGGCAAAGGCGCGATGTCCTTTGGTAAGAGCCGTGCGCGCCTGATGGGCGAAGACCAAATTAAAACGACTTTTGCGGACGTCGCTGGTTGTGACGAAGCCAAAGAAGAAGTGACTGAGCTGGTGGATTACTTAAAAGATCCGTCACGCTTTCAGAAACTGGGCGGCCGTATCCCGAAAGGCGTGTTGATGGTTGGCCCACCGGGCACTGGTAAAACGCTGCTGGCTAAAGCCATTGCCGGTGAAGCCAAAGTGCCGTTTTTCACCATTTCCGGTTCTGATTTTGTCGAAATGTTTGTTGGTGTTGGTGCGAGCCGCGTCCGTGACATGTTCGAACAAGCGAAAAAAGCCGCACCATGTATCATTTTCATCGACGAAATTGATGCGGTCGGCCGTCAGCGTGGTGCAGGTCTTGGCGGTGGTCATGACGAGCGCGAACAGACATTGAACCAGATGCTGGTCGAAATGGACGGTTTTGATGGCAACGAAGGCATTATCGTTATTGCCGCGACCAACAGACCAGACGTATTAGATCCAGCATTATTGCGGCCGGGCCGCTTTGACCGTCAGGTCGTTGTAGGCTTGCCAGATGTGCGTGGCCGTGAGCAAATTCTGAAAGTTCACATGCGTAAAGTCCCATTGGGTGACGGCGTGGACGCGTCATTGATTGCGCGTGGTACCCCAGGTTTCTCTGGTGCTGATTTAGCCAATCTGGTCAACGAAGCGGCGCTGTTTGCAGCACGTAACAATCGCCGGGTTGTGTCGATGGATGAGTTTGAAAAAGCCAAAGACAAAATCATGATGGGCACTGAACGTCGCTCGATGGTGATGACCGAGAAAGAAAAAGAGATGACTGCTTATCACGAAGCAGGTCATGCCATTGTTGGTCGTCTGGTGCCTGAGCACGACCCGGTGTACAAAGTGAGTATTATCCCGCGCGGCCGCGCCCTGGGTGTCACCATGTACTTGCCGGAGCAGGACCGTTACAGCCATTCGAAGCGATTCCTGGAAAGTATGATCAGCTCGTTGTTTGGTGGCCGGATCGCTGAGGAGATCATTTATGGCAGCGAAGCAGTCAGTACCGGTGCTTCCAACGACATCGAGCGCGCTACCAACCTGGCACGTAAGATGGTGACACAGTGGGGCTTCTCAGAAAAATTGGGACCACTGTTATATGCCGAAGAAGAAGGTGAAGTGTTTTTAGGGCGCTCTGTGACTAAAAACAAACACATGTCGGAAGACACAGTCAAAATGATCGATCATGAGATCCGTGATTTTATTGACCGTAACTATGTGCGCGCCAAAGAGCTGATCGAAGCCAATATCGATATTCTGCACGCGATGAAAGATTGCCTGATGCAGTACGAAACGATTGATGCCAAACAAATCGATGACTTGATGGCACGTCGTGACGTACGTCCGCCTGAGCATTGGGAGCCAAAGGATAAAAAGCCGGAGGCACCTGGTTCTGGTGGCACAGCGGCAACTGCAGCTCCGGCAGCAGATACAACGCCAAGCGAAAGCCACGGCAGCTAAATCTGAGTTGTGAAATTAAAACCCCGGTTCGCCGGGGTTTTCTGTTTGGAGTCCCGATGGAATTATTATTACCCCGCCAGCGTCGGCTGGATTTGCGGCAAAGCCGGCTGATGGCGATCCTCAATGTGACGCCTGACTCTTTCTCTGATGGTGGCCAATTTACCGGCGAAACCGCTTGTCTGGCACGCGTCGCTGATCTGGTCGCGGCTGGCGCTGATATTATCGATATCGGCGGTGAGTCCACTCGACCCGGCGCTGCCGATGTCAGCCTGGATGATGAACTGCAAAGGGTCGTGCCGGTGATCCACACGATACGGCGTCAGTTTACTGATATCGTCATTTCTGTGGACACCAGTAAAGCAGAAGTGATGCGACAGGCCGTATTGGCCGGAGCGGACATCATCAATGATGTCCGCGCTTTGCAAGAGCCTGGAGCGCTAGAGGTTGCAGTAGCCAGCCAGCTGCCGGTTTGCCTGATGCATATGCAAGGGCAACCGCGTTCAATGCAACATCAGCCGGATTATCAGCAAGTAGTGACTGAGGTACTGCAATGGTTGCTGCAACGCGCGCAACAATGTGAAGCCGCCGGCATCGCGTCCAGCCAGATTATGCTGGACCCTGGATTTGGCTTTGGTAAAAGCCTCAGTCATAACTATCAGCTGCTGGCAGCAATGTCTGAATTTGTTGCTACCGGCTACCCGGTATTGGCCGGAATGTCACGTAAGTCAATGATCGGGCAACTACTTAAGCGTGATGTATCAGAACGTTTGGCAGGTAGTATTGCCTGTGCCACAATAGCCGCTATGCAAGGGGCACAGATCATTCGTGTCCATGATGTCAAAGAAACGGCAGATGCATTAGCCATTGTTGCCGCGACCAAATCTGGAGTCATTTAATGAGCAGGAAGTTTTTTGGAACTGATGGTGTGCGTGGCCGTGTCGGCGAGTTTCCAATCACACCGGAATTTGCAATGAAATTAGGCTGGGCCGCCGGACGCGTATTGTCGCAGCGCGGTACCCGCAAAGTGTTAATTGGCAAAGACACGCGTATTTCTGGTTATTTGCTGGAAACAGCGCTGGAAGCCGGATTGATTTCTGCTGGCATTGATGTGCGCCTGCTTGGCCCTATGCCGACGCCGGCAGTCTCTTATCTGACCCACACTTTCCGAGCCGAAGCGGGGATCGTGATCAGTGCCTCGCACAATCCATATTATGATAATGGTATCAAATTTTTCTCCGGCGACGGCAGCAAACTCGACGATGAGATTGAACTGGCGATTGAAGCCGAGCTGGAACAGCCGATGGTCTGTGAGCCGTCGGAAAAATTGGGAAAAGCCCAGCGCATTGATGATGCGTCCGGGCGTTATATCGAGTTCTGCAAAAGCCACCTGCCAAATCACATGTCATTAAGTGGCTACAAAATCGTGCTGGACTGCGCCAATGGTGCGACTTATCACATCGCCCCGAATGTGTTCCGCGAACTCGGTGCTGATGTGCATACCATCGCCTGTACGCCTAACGGCCTCAATATCAACGAAAAATGTGGCGCAACTCATACGGACGACCTGCAAAAAGCGGTGGTTGAACTCGGCGCTGATTTGGGCATCGCCTACGACGGCGACGGCGATCGCGTAATGATGGTCGATCATTTAGGTCGCCAGATTGATGGTGATGAAATTATTTATATGATTGCCCGTTCAGCCAAACAACGCGGTCGTCTGACCGGTGGGGTGGTCGGTACGCTGATGAGCAATATGGGCTTAGAACTGGCTTTAGCCGACCTTGATATTCCGTTTGTGCGCAGTAAAGTCGGCGATCGCTATGTGATGGAGCTGCTGCAGGAGAAAGGCTGGCGCATCGGTGGCGAAAATTCCGGTCATGTGATCAATCTTGATCATACCGGTACCGGCGATGGCATTGTTGCGTCACTGCAAGTACTTGCGTCGATGATGGATACTAATTTAAGTCTGGCGGATTTAAGCCACGGCATGACGAAATTGCCGCAGGTGCTGGTCAATGTGAAGTTTGAAAAAGGTTCGGCACCGCTTGATAACATGCACGTCAAAGAAGTTATTGCGAAAGTCGAAGCTGAATTACACGGCCAGGGCCGGGTTTTAATCCGCAAGTCCGGTACTGAACCATTAATCCGTGTAATGGTAGAAGGAAGAGAACAAGCTCAGGTACAGGAATATGCCGAACGGATTGCGGCGGCGGTGAAGCTGGCGAGCTAGTCAGTTTCATTTTTGCCTGCAAAAAGGCCAGCGGGCAGTCATGCAAATGTTCAAGCCGGAAAAAATCGTGCAACAGGTTTTTTTCGGCTTTTGCTTGTCTGCAAGGCCGATGTTCGTTAAGATCGCGCCGGCTTAAACAGGGGAGTCCGCATGACATTTCGCCGTCCGCTTATCGCTGCAAACTGGAAAATGAATGGGAACCGTGAGTTGGTGCAGGCCACTGCAACGATGCTGCAAAGTATCGATTGCCCGCATGAAATTCTGATCTGCCCTCCTGTAATATTTCTGGCTGACTTTCCTAAATCGACAAAATATTGCCTGGGCGCTCAAAATACCAGCAGTGAGAAGGCCGGTGCCTTCACAGGTGAAATCAGTGCTGATATGATTCGCGCCGTCGGAGCCGATTATGTCATTCTCGGTCACAGCGAGCGTCGAAGTCTATATGGCGAAACTGATGCGACTGTATTGCAGAAAGCCCAGCAGGCAATCGCAGCCGGAGTAACGCCAATTATTTGTTTTGGCGAGACTTTATCCGAAAGGCAGCAAGAAAAAACCATGTGGGTTCTTGCACAGCATTTGGATGCAGTGTATGCTGCGCACCCTGATTTGCTGGCCCGGACCGTGATTGCTTATGAACCCGTTTGGGCGATTGGCACAGGACTGACAGCAACGCCTGAGCAAGCACAGCAAGTGCATGCATTCATCAGGCAACACCTGGCGCGCATTGACCAACATGCGGCAGCGCAGGTCAGAATTTTATACGGTGGCAGTGTGAATGCTGAAAATTGGCAAACACTGTTTAGCCAGCCAGACATCGATGGTGCTCTGGTCGGTGGCGCCAGTTTAAAACCAGCAGAGTTTGCTGCAATTTGCCAGATGGCAAAGGAATAAAGATGTACGAAATTATTATCGTATTATACGCAATCGTCGCGCTGGCAATTATCGGACTGGTATTGATCCAGCATGGTAAAGGTGCGGACATGGGCGCTTCATTCGGTGCCGGTGCTTCAGCAACGATTTTTGGTTCAGCAGGTCGCGGTAATTTCCTGACACGCTCAACCAGTATTCTGGCGGTGTTGTTTTTTGTGTTAAGCCTGATTTTAGGCAACTACAACACATCACATATCCAGAAAAAATCTGAATTTGAAAATATCGCTGCGCCGGTTGCTGCAGAAACTGCACCAGCCAAGCCAGAAGAGAAAAAAGAAGCTTCAAAAGATATTCCGGTCGGTAATTAATCTCCCGGATATCCCTCTGAATAATGCCGAGATGGTGAAATTGGTATACACGCTACCTTGAGGTGGTAGTGCCCTAGGCATGCGGGTTCGAGTCCCGCTCTCGGCACCAATTCTTGATGTTGCTGTGGTTCGAATACAGTAACGTAGCAGCGAGACTCACGTGTCAACTGCTAAAACAATATGTTGCGATACAGTGGTCACCACTATATAATGCACGCCAGTTACGGACGCGGGATGGAGCAGCCTGGTAGCTCGTCGGGCTCATAACCCGAAGGTCGTCGGTTCAAATCCGGCTCCCGCAACCACTTTTACCGGCAATGATAATTTCAGCTTGAAACCATCGTTGTCGCGAACCGCAAGTGTTAACTTCAGTTCGCAACCAGATTTAGAACGGGATTGGCGATATCCTGTTTTACCGGTGTAAAGTCGCCCCGATCTGTCGGGGCGTTTTTATATCTGGGGTAACGTTGTACTACTATTCTGGGCTATATGCCCTTTTTTTATTTCCGGAGGTCTCTTTGACTAAACAAGAACAGCGTTTAACTGAGCTGTTGGCACCCACAGTTGCAGCCAATGGCTTTGAACTGCTGGGCATCGAGTTCATGGCGGCAGGGCGGCATTCCACCTTACGCTTGTTTATTGATCATCCGGATGGGGTTAATGTTGACCACTGTGCGTTGATCAGCCGTGAAGTCAGCGCCATCCTTGATGTCGAAGACCCAATTCCTAACGAATACAATCTGGAGGTTTCATCTCCGGGTTTGGATCGTCCTTTGTTTACGCTGGCACATTTTGCCAAAGTTGTCGGACAAAAAATTGAAGTCAAACTGGCCATCCCACAAGATGGCCGTCGTCGTTTCAAAGGGATCCTCAATGCAATTGAAGATGACATGCTGGTCATCGAAGTGGATGGCAAACCATATCGTTTGCTTATGGATAATGTAGAGAAAGCAAACGTAGTTCCGGTGTTCTGAACAGAACCACGGCTCTAGTGAGGCATAAATCATGGCAAAAGAAATACTATTAGTTGTTGATGCGGTTTCAAACGAGAAATCGGTTCCACGGGAAAAGATCTTCCAGGCGCTTGAATTTGCGCTGGCTGCAGCTACTAAAAAGAAAAATGAAGGCGATATTGAAGT
Organism: Rheinheimera sp. F8; assembly: GCF_001518915.1. NCBI lineage: Bacteria > Pseudomonadati > Pseudomonadota > Gammaproteobacteria > Chromatiales > Chromatiaceae > Rheinheimera > Rheinheimera sp. F8. The sequence continues at coordinate 4,337,331 of NZ_CP013656.1, read as the reverse complement.
TCGTGTCTCGATTGACCGCAAAACGGGTTCATATGAAACATTCCGTCGCTGGTTGGTGATCCCGGATGACCAGGTGCAGGAACATCCGTTCCGTGAAATGACGTTGTCTGCAGCGCAGTACGACGAACCTGAGTTAAATGTCGGCGATTATGTCGAAGAACAAATTGATTCGATTCAATTTGACCGTATCACCACGCAGATGGCCAAGCAGGTCATCGTGCAAAAAGTACGTGAAGCAGAACGGTCTCAGGTTGTTGAAGCTTATATTGACCAGGTTGGCGAGCTTGTGACCGGCGTGGTCAAAAAAGTGAACCGTGAAAGTGTCATCGTCGACCTTGGCAACAACGCAGAAGCGATGTTAGCCCGTGAAGAGATGATCCCACGCGAAACATTCCGTCCGGGCGACCGCATCCGTGCTTTGTTGTATGCAGTGAACCCGGAAGCCCGTGGTGCCCAGCTGTTCTTAAGCCGGACCCGCCCGGAAATGCTGATTGAGCTGTTCCGTATTGAAGTGCCGGAAATTGGCGAAGAAATGATTGAAATCCGTGGCGCAGCCCGTGATCCGGGGTCACGCGCGAAAATCGCAGTGAAAACCAACGACCGCCGGATCGACCCGGTTGGCGCTTGTGTTGGTATGCGCGGTTCACGTGTTCAGGCTGTATCTGGTGAGTTAGGTGGCGAGCGGGTCGACATCGTGTTGTACGATGATAACTCCGCACAATATGTCATCAACGCGATGGCACCAGCTGAAGTTGCTTCGATCATCGTTGACGAAGATGCACATGCGATGGACATCGCTGTGGAAGACTCTAATCTGCCGATGGCCATTGGCCGTGCTGGTCAGAACGTGCGTCTTGCCAGTCAGCTGACACAGTGGGAACTGAACGTCATGTCAGTATCTGACATGAAGAAAAAGCACCAGGAAGAGACATCTAAAGTCCTCAGCGTCTTTATGGACGCGCTGGAAATCGACGAAGATTTCGCGTCAATTCTGGTCGACGAAGGGTTCTCCACACTGGAAGAAGTGGCATATGTGCCAGTGTCTGAATTACTGAGCATCGACGGTCTGGACGAAGACACAGTCGAAGAGTTACGTAAGCGCGCCAAAGCGGTTCTGACGACCCGCGCACTGGCCAGTGAAGAATCACTGGAAGGTTCACAGCCAAGTGAAGCGCTGCTGAATCTGGAAGGAATGGAGACCCACACCGCTTATGTTCTGGCCAGTAAAGGTGTGGTTTCGCTCGATGATCTGGCCGAATTAGGTGTCGATGATTTGATTGAAATTGAAAAAATGGCAGAAGAAAAAGCTGCTGCATTAATTATGGCTGCACGCAATATCGTTTGGTTTAGCGAGCAGAACTGATAGGTCAACGGAGGAAACTATTACATGGCAGATGTCACGATAGAAAAACTGGCCAGTGATGTGGGAACGACTGTTGATCGGTTGGTTCAACAATTTGCTGATGCAGGTATTGCAAAGCAGTCTGGTCAGATGGTCAGCGAAGATGAGAAAAAATCTCTGCTTGAGCACCTGAGTAAACAACATGGTGGTGCCAGCAGCGAGCCGTCACGGCTGACGCTGAAGCGCAAAGAAAAATCAACGCTGAGCGTAAGCGGCGGCGCTGGTCGCAACCGTGAAATTCAGGTTGAAGTGCGCAAGCAAAAAACCTATGTCAAACGTCCGATCATGGATGAAGCGGCATTAAAAGCCGAAGAAGAAGCGCGTCTGGCCGAAGAAAAAGCGAAAGAAGAGGCGCGTCTTGAAGCAGAACGTCAGGCCGCGGAAAAACGCGCCCGTGACGAGGCTGAACGGAAAGCTGAAGCAGAACGTAAAGCGGCCGATGCTAAACGCCGTGAAGCAGAACGTGCACAGCTGGCGAAAGATGATCCGGAAGAAGCGGCACGTCGCACGGCAAAAGAAGAAGCCAAACGCGAAGCCGAGCGGATTATCGCTCAGCAAGACGCTGAACGTCTGCGTAAGCTGGAATTAGAAGCACAGCGTCAGGCCGAAGAAGCCCGTCGTCTGGCTGAAGAAAACGCAGAGCGCTGGTCACAGGAAGCTGCACCAGCGGTTGAAGTCGGTGATTACCACCTGACCAGCAACGTCTTCGCCAAACGTGCCGAAGATGAAGAAGATTCACGCGATGAGCGTGGCGGTCGTCGTCATGGCAAAAAAGCGCCAGTTGGCAAAGCCAAGAAAAAAGATGACGCGGACGATAAAGACGCCTTTAACCGCGCCAATCGTCATAAGAAAAAGAAAACCCCAACCAGCATGCAGCATGGTTTTAATAAGCCAGCGCAGCCGGTGGAGCGTGAAGTGAAAATTGGTGAAACGATCACTGTAGCCGAACTGGCTGCCAAGATGGCTGTGAAAGCATCTGAAGTCATCAAAGTGATGATGAAAATGGGCGCTATGGCGACCATTAACCAGGTGATCGACCAGGAAACTGCCGCCATCGTCTGTGAAGAGATGGGCCACAAGTTTACGCTGACTCGTGAAAACGAGCTGGAAGAAACGGTGATGGCAGATCGCGAAGGCGAAGGTGCGCAGGAACATCGTGCGCCAGTCGTGACGGTGATGGGTCACGTTGACCACGGTAAAACCTCATTACTCGACTATATCCGTAAAGCGAAAGTGGCTGCAGGCGAAGCCGGTGGTATCACCCAGCATATCGGTGCTTACCACGTCGAAACTGACCGTGGCATGATCACCTTCCTCGATACCCCAGGTCACGCCGCGTTTACATCGATGCGTGCCCGTGGTGCCAAGGCGACGGACATTGTCGTACTGGTTGTTGCAGCCGATGACGGCGTAATGCCACAAACCAAAGAAGCTATCCAGCACGCGAAAGCAGCTGGTGTGCCAATCGTGGTGGCAGTGAACAAGATTGATAAACCAGATGCAGATCCGGACCGTGTGCGTAACGAATTGTCGCAATACGGTGTGATTTCAGAAGAATGGGGCGGCGATACCCAGTTCGTGCAGGTTTCTGCAAAAACGGGCTTAGGTATAGATGACCTGCTGGAATCATTGCTGGTGCAGTCTGAATTGCTGGAACTGACAGCGGTTCGTGAAGGCATGGCGCGTGGTGTAGTCATTGAATCCCGTCTTGACAAAGGCCGTGGTCCTGTAGCGTCTATCCTGGTACAGGAAGGTACGCTGAGTCAGGGCGACATCGTGTTGTGTGGTCTGGAATACGGTCGTGTCCGTGCGATGCGCGACGAAAATGGTCAGGACGTGAAAGAAGCTGGTCCGTCAATCCCGGTCGAAATTCTGGGTCTGTCAGGCGTACCGTCTGCCGGTGATGAAGTGACAGTAGTGCGTGACGAGCGCAAAGCCCGTGAAGTTGCCCTGTACCGTCAAGGCAAATTCCGCGACGTCAAACTGGCACGTCAGCAAAAATCTAAGCTGGAAAACATGTTTGCCAACATGACCGAAGGCGATGTGGCCGAGCTGAACATCGTACTGAAAGCTGACGTACAGGGTTCTGTCGAAGCGATCAGCGAGTCGTTGTCGCGTCTGTCTACAGATGAAGTGAAGATCCGCATCATCGGTAGTGGTGTTGGTGGTATCACTGAAACTGACGCCACTCTGGCAGCAGCTTCTTCAGCCATCGTGATCGGCTTCAACGTTCGTGCTGAGGCCAATGCCCGCAAGATCATCGAAGACGAAGCGCTGGACTTACGTTACTACAGCATCATTTATGAACTGTTGGACGAAGTGAAAGCGGCGATGACCGGTATGCTGGCTCCAGAGTTTAAGCAGCAGATCATCGGTCTGGCGCAGGTTCGTGACGTGTTCCGCTCACCGAAATTTGGTGCAGTTGCTGGTTGTATGGTCACTGAAGGTATCGTCAAACGCAATGCACCAATCCGTGTTCTGCGTGACAACGTGGTGATCTACGAAGGTGAACTGGAATCACTGCGTCGCTTTAAAGACGACGTCTCTGAAGTCCGTAATGGCTTCGAGTGTGGTATCGGCGTGAAGAACTACAATGATGTCCGTGAAGGCGACCAAATCGAAGTATTCGAAGTGGTTCAGGTTGAACGTACACTGTAATCTATTGAGTTAATAGAAATTATTAAATGAAGCAGGGGCCAGCGGCCCCTGTTTGTTTCTGATTTCAGGTGAGAATTATGGCAAAAGAATTCAGCCGGGTTGACCGGCTCGCCCAGCAGATGCAGCAGGAAATGGCACTGATTCTGCAACGGGAAATTAAAGATCCACGCTTACACACCATGATCACAGTCTCTGATGTGGATGTGTCAAAAGACTTATCCCACGCCAAGGTCTATGTGACTTTCCTTGGACTGGAAGCCGATAAGGTAAAACAAAACCTCGACATTCTGAATGATGCCAGTGGTTTTATCCGCAGTCTGATCGCCAAGCGGATCCAGGCGCGTATCGTACCAACCGTTCGTTTTTACTTCGATAAGTCGCTGGATGAAGGTATCCGGATGGCAAATCTGGTTGAAAATGTGCGTAAAAGTGACGAACAGAAACGCGTCGCAGCAGGCCAGGAGCTGGATCCAAGACCAGGTACTGAGACCAAGTCAGACGAAGAAGAATAACAATGGCGCGTCGTATCGTTGATGGCATTCTGCTGTTAGATAAGCCGCTGGAAGTGTCCAGTAATGGCATTTTACAGCGCGTGCGCTGGTTATTTCAGGCGGAAAAAGCCGGTCACACCGGCGCTTTAGATCCGCTGGCTTCTGGTTTATTACCGATCTGTTTTGGTGAAGCGACCAAATTCAGCCAGTTTCTGCTGGACACTGACAAGACCTATGAAGTCAGTGCGCGCTTTGGTGTGCGCACTGATACTTCAGATGCTGCCGGTGAAGTGATTAGTGAAAAGCCGGTTAATTTTGTGCTGGAGCAGCTGCAGGCGGCGGTAATAAGCATGCGTGGCCCGCAAATGCAGGTGCCAACGATGTTTTCGGCGCTGAAGTATCAAGGCCAGCCTTTATACAAATATGCGCGTCAGGGTATCACAGTGCCGCGTGAAGCCAGGCCTATCAACATCTTTCGCTTTGATTTGCTCGATTTTGACGGACAGGACGCACGGTTTATCGTGCACTGCAGCAAAGGGACTTATATCCGTACCCTGATTGATGATTTGGGTGAAACGCTGGGATCTGGTGCTTATGTTACTGCGCTGCGCCGGACTCAGGTCGGGCCATTTCAGGCCAGTCAGATGTTGACGGACGAATTTTTGGCGCCGCTGAATCAGGCGCAGGATTGGGCCGGGCTGGATGCACTGTTATTACCGATGGACTATGCGCTGGCTGGTTTGCCGCGTCTGATGCTGGACCCTGCTGCGGTGAAACGCCTTCGCCATGGCCAGACTGTGTTGTTAACGCCTGAACTACTGGAATTACTGCCAGTGGGACCGAGTGATGCAATAGCACTGTATGACGAAAGCCAGGCTTTTATTGGCGTCGGCATGCAGGACGCTGCTGAGCTCAAAGTTCGTCGTTTGCTCAATACGGCGAATAGTTAAGATAATCCTTGTACTGCGAGTATGCTGTGTTAGAATGCGCGCTCATTTTTGGTCGTAGGCTGGATTAGTGCCTGGCTGCGATCGTATTTAATATCCTGGAGGATACTATGTCACTAACTACTGCTGAAAAAGCAAAAATCCTGGCCGATTTCGGTGCAAACGCTGCTGACTCAGGTTCTACTGAAGTTCAGGTTGCTCTGCTGACTGGCTCTATCGCCAAGCTGCAACCACACTTCGCTGAACACAAACACGACTTCCACTCACGTCGTGGTCTGTTACGGATGGTTTCTCAGCGTCGTAAACTGCTGGATTACCTGAAGCGTTCAGACTCTGCACGTTACGCTGCACTGATCGAGCGTTTAGGTCTGCGTCGTTAATCGACCAAACCAGTGAGAAAAGGGGCTTTTGGCCCCTTTTTTTATGGCTGAAATCGATGCCGATCTGAGAATACCGCAAAATCCTGTGATGCCCGTTTTCCTGCAATAAAAAGCGACGCTTTTTCCTGCCACTGTCTGGTCCTGAACTATCTTTTCCGCCTCTGAAACAGCTATACTGTGCCGCGCAATATCGAGCCAAAAATACACCGCGTAAAAGGCCCATCAGGCGCCCTCATCCACGCGTACAAGACAAAGGAAAAATATCAAGTGAATCCTATCGTAAAATCATTCCAGTTTGGTCAGCATACCGTCACGTTAGAAACAGGCGTTATCGCCCGTCAGGCTGACGGTGCCGTATTAGCCAGCATGGGCGACACCGCAGTGCTGGTCACTGTTGTTGGTAAAAGAGAACCAAAACCAGGTCAGGACTTTTTCCCTCTGACTGTAAACTATCAGGAAAAGATGTATGCTGCCGGTCGTATCCCAGGTGGCTTTTTCAAACGTGAAGGCCGTCCGAGTGAAGGCGAAACATTAACCTCGCGCCTGATTGACCGCCCAATCCGCCCATTATTCCCTGAAGGCTTCACTAACGAAGTTCAGGTTATCGCGACTGTAGTTTCTGTTGAGCCGGACATTCAGCCGGACATCATCTCTTTGCTCGGTACTTCTGCCGCACTGGCGATTTCTGGTATTCCGTTCAGCGGTCCACTTGGCGCTGCCCGCGTTGGTTATATCAACGACCAGTACGTACTGAACCCTTCAGAAACTGATCTGAAATCAAGCAAGCTGGACCTGGTTGTAGCCGGTACTGCTAATGCAGTACTGATGGTTGAATCTGAAGCTGAAGTGCTGTCAGAAGACGTCATGTTAGGTGCTGTGGTTTATGGTCATGACCAAATGCAGATCGCCATCAAAGCCATCGCTGAATTTGCCGCAGAAGCAGCAAAACCGGCCTGGAACTGGGTCGCAAAACCGAAAAATGACACGCTGATCAGCAAAATTGAAACACTGTCGACTGCCCCTGTTGGCGAAGCGTACCGTATTACTGAGAAAGCAAAACGTTACGAGCGTATCGGCGCGATAAAAGCTGAAGTGTTTGCCAAAATCAAAGCTGAACTGGCTGAAGGTGAAAGCTTCAACGAAACCGAAGCCGGCGACATCTTCCATAACCTGGAATCAAAAATTGTTCGTAGCCGTATCATCGCCGGTGAGCCGCGTATCGATGGTCGTGATAACGAAATGATCCGTGGTTTGTCTGTGATGACTGGCTTACTGCCACGCACACACGGCTCTGCACTGTTCACCCGTGGTGAGACGCAGGCGCTGGTGACCTGTACTTTAGGTACTGCCCGTGATGCGCAGACAGTAGACGATCTGCTGTCAGACAAAACCGATAACTTCCTGTTCCACTACAACTTCCCTCCGTTCTCGGTTGGCGAAACCGGCATGGTCGGTTCACCAAAACGCCGTGAAATCGGTCATGGTCGTCTGGCGAAACGTGGTGTTGCTGCAGTGATGCCAGAATTCGACAAATTCCCGTACACAGTACGGATGGTGTCTGAAATCACTGAATCAAACGGTTCAAGCTCAATGGCATCAGTGTGTGGTTCTTCTCTGGCGCTGATGGACGCTGGTGTACCAATCAAAGCATCTGTTGCTGGTATCGCGATGGGTCTGGTCAAAGAAGGCGACAACTTTGTAGTACTGTCAGACATCCTCGGTGACGAAGATCACCTGGGCGACATGGACTTCAAAGTGGCCGGTACCACTGCTGGTATCACTGCACTGCAGATGGATATCAAGATCGAAGGTATCACCAAAGAAATCATGCAGATCGCACTGAAACAAGCCAAAGCCGCCCGGATCCATATCCTTGGCGTAATGGATTCTGCAATCAGCACGCACCGTTCAGAGCTGTCTGAGCACGCACCACGTATCTATACCTTACACATCAACCCGGAGAAAATCCGTGATGTGATTGGTAAAGGCGGCGCGGTGATCCGTCAGATCACTGAAGAATCAGGCACGACTATCGAAATCGAAGATGATGGTACCGTGAAAATTGCCGCCACCAACAGCGCCGCTGCTGGTATCGCCATCGCCAAAATCGAAGCTATTACTGCTGAGATTGAAGTTGGTGCTATCTATGACGGTGAAGTGGTGCGTATTGTTGATTTCGGTGCCTTCGTTAACGTATTACCGGGTAAAGATGGTCTGGTTCACATTTCACAAATCTCTGATGAGCGCGTGAACAATGTGGCAGAACACCTGCAACTGGGTCAGAAAGTCAAAGTGAAGGTACTGGAAGTAGACAAACAAGGCCGTGTCCGTCTGTCTATCAAAGAAGCCAACAGCAAAGCGGGCGAAGCCCATGCCGAAGCAGTTAACTAAGCTGCTGCTGGCGCCACTACTGCTTGCTGCAGTAGTGGCATTGCCTGCCTGCCAACTGGTGCCAACAGCGCCAGTTGGTATCCTCGTTGAAGATCCGCTTGAACCAGAACCTCTTGCTGCACCATTTCGCACTGAAATAGCGGTCGCCCGTATCAGCGAAATGTTACAAAATGCCAAACTGTCTGAACCTGAACGTGCCCGCCTGCATTATGACCGCGGTGTGATGTACGACAGCGTCGGCTTGTCGGCGTTAGCGCGCTATGATTTTATGCGTGCGCTGCGTTTACAGCCAGATATGGCGGATGCCTATAATTTTATCGGGATCCAGCATACAGTCAGCGGTGATTTTGAGCAGGCCTACGATGCGTTTGATTCGGCTTTAGAGCTGGAACCTAAGTATCAGTATGCCTATCTGAATCGTGGTATTGCGTTGCAGTATGATGGCAAACTGGCGTTGGCGATCAACGATTTCCAACAGTTTCAGGCAATGAAACCGGACGATCCATATCGTAGTTTGTGGTTGTACCTGGCTCAGGTTGAACAATCTGCCCCACAAGCACTGGACACTCTGACCAAACATCAGAGCGCTTTGGATAAAAAAGCCTGGTCTTCACAGATTGTGGCGTTTTACCTCGGGCAAATCAGCGAAGCACAGCTGTTAAAAGCAGCCAGCAGCGATGTCACAGAGCCGCGGCAATTAGCAGAGCAACTGTGCGAAGTGTATTTTTATCTGGCTCGCTGGCATGGTCTGAAACAAAACCCGACGCAGGCAGTGGCATATTATAAAAAGTCACTGGCGACGAACGTGTATGAGTTTGTTGAACATCGTTATGCCCGTCTGGAAATGACCCGCTTACGTCAGGCGGTGGTCGAACAGGCGCACGAACAAGAGCCAGATCATCAGCACGAGCAAACACAAGAACCTGCGGAAACGCCGGACAGTGGTCATGCGCACTAATCAGGCGCTGTCACAACAAAAAGGCCGGCTTGCTGGCTTTTTTTTATTGCTGTTAAGTGCTTGCCAGCCCAGCGAGACGGTTGTGCCCGGCGCTTTGGAGTTTAGCAAGGCGCAGCAGGCCATCCAGGCGCAGCTGCCAATGAAGGCCGCTGAACATCTTGCGTTAGCCATTCAGCAAGGCCATCCGGCTGCTGCATTACAATGGTTGCAGCTCACGCAGCCTGAGCAAGGGCCACTAAAGCAGTATCAACAATTACAACGATGGCGCCAGCAGCAACCAGATCCAGATTCTGCTGCGTTATTAGGACTTTGGCAGCAACAGGGCCTGGCCGCACCTCAGTTATCACCAGAACCGGTCACCGCGCAGTGTCAGCTGCACATTCAGCCAGTGCTGACGTCAGCCTCAGCTATCAGTCACTGGCAGCGGTTTCGGCAGGACTGGCCGGCTTCTTCTTTTGCCACTTTACCTTTATGTTTTCTGCCGCCAGCCTTTGTCGATAGTCGGGCGCTGCAATGTTCTGAGACACCAGGCAGACGAATTCAATGCAATGCGCAGGTGCTGCAGGGGATCGTCAGCAGCGGCCGCGCACAGCTGCTGATGGTCGTTGCCGGACGCGGACAAGCCAGTTTTAACAATGGTTGGTTGCAATTGCCGGAAAATTTCACGCCAGCGTTATTTCGCCACGAATTCAGTCATGCCTTGGGCTTTCTGGATGAATATGCTTTACCGGCACCTGTGGCAGCAGCGGAATGCCAACGTACAGATCTGACGCCGAATATTCTGTTTGCTGCCGCCGATTTGGCGCGTTATGCCGATTATTGGCAACTGGCCCCCGAGCAAGTACGGTTAACGCCAGTCGCGACCTGCGACGCAGCAAACAAACAAGTGTTCCGCGTGGTTCAGGCAAACAGCCACATGCAGCACTTTGAATTGCCGGTTCCGGCTCTATATATCAATTTAATGCAGCAACAGTTGAAACAGCCGCAACAGGTAATGCCGGTGCAGTATTATTTTGCGGCGCTGGCACGCCAGCGGCAGGATATGGTCAGTTGGCAACAGTTGATGCAGCAGGCTGCTGCATTTGGCTATCCGGCCGCACAGGACGGCCTGACCGCGGCAGGACTTAGTTCGACAGCTCGTTGAGTTCGCGACTTAACAATTCAGCATCGCCAAGATTCAGCTCAAGTAACCGGCGCAGATGGCTGGCACTTTCAATATCAATTCGTTCACAGCGCAGCCCAATTGAGCCAGGGTGCATATGCGCAATACTGACGTCCATTTCCAGTACTAACTCAGATTGATCTAACTGAAATTGCAATTGGGCATGTTCACCTACCAGTCCCTTGAACTCTGCAGGGCGCTGGATCAGCGCGCCTTTTAACGACAGATCTGTCACTTGCGTGAAGAAATTCTGTCCCTGAAAACGCAGGGTCGCCTGATTACTATATAAAATACGGCTGAACTTACGGTTGTCCATGACAGCTCCTTGAGAAACTTTTAGAGCATAAGCCCTTTTGCTGAAAAAAAACAGGCTGTTGCGACACAGCCTGTTCCAGATCAACGCATATCCACCAATCAGAATTAACTGATGTCTTCGCCGGCAGCCTGACGGTCAGCATGGTAGCTCGACCGGACAAATGGCCCGGCGGCAACATGTTTAAAACCAAGTTCGAAGCCGATCCGTTTGATTTCATCAAACTCTTCCGGTGGCATATAGCGTTTGACCGGCAGGTGATGTTTACTTGGTTGCAGATATTGACCTACCGTCAGCATATCCACGTTGTGCGCCCGTAAGTCTTTCATCACTTCGATGATTTCTTCAGTGGTTTCACCGAGGCCAACCATCAGTCCTGATTTGGTCGACACTTCCGGATGTGCCTCTTTATAACGGCGTAACAGCTCCAGCGACCATTTGTAGTCAGCACCCGGCCGCGCCAGTTTGTACAGGCGCGGAGCAGTTTCCAGGTTGTGGTTAAACACGTCTGGCGGTGTCTGAGTCAGAATATCCAGCGCCGTGTCCATGCGGCCGCGAAAATCCGGTACCAGCACTTCAATTTTGATTGCCGGCGTTTCACGACGGATGGCGCTGATACAATCGGCAAAATGCTGAGCACCACCGTCACGCAGATCGTCCCGATCAACCGAGGTGATCACGACATATTTCAGCTTCATGTCTTTAATGGTCAGTGCCAGTTTTTCCGGCTCTTCAGCGCTCGGTGGCAGCGGGCGGCCATGCGCAACGTCGCAAAACGGACAACGGCGGGTACAAATGGCGCCGAGGATCATAAAAGTGGCAGTGCCGTGGTTAAAACATTCAGTTAAATTCGGGCAAGACGCTTCTTCGCAGACGGAGTGCAGGCCGTGCTTTCGCAGCGCGCCTTTGATTTCGTCGATGCGTTCAGAACTTTTCGGTAATTTGATTTTTAGCCAGGCCGGCTTACGCAGCATTTCTGCCGGTTCCGTTGGCAACACTTTTACCGGAATTAACGCCATTTTGTCAGCATCACGCAGCTTGACGCCTGGTTCCATACGGGCAGTTTTGGTCATCTGTACTAAAACCCTGTTATTTCCTGAAATTCACTGACGTTCAACAGCTTTACCAGCTGTGCGGTCAGTTGTTGTTTTGCCTGCAGCATGCTGACAGGTCCGCCCAAATCTTTGCTTTGTACCATCTGCATGCCGGCATACCCACAAGGGTTAATCCGGGAGAATGGCGACAGATCCATATCGACGTTCAGCGCCAGACCATGAAAGGTACAGCCTTTACGTACGCGCAGGCCTAATGAGGCCACTTTTTTTTCATCAACATAGACACCGGGCGCGTCACTCTTGGCATAAGCCTTGACCCGATTGGCCGCCAGTGTATCAATAATGCTTTGTTCGATCAGGTTCACCAGCTGGCGAACGCCTAAATTGCGACGTTTGATATTCAGCAGCACATAAGCGACTAGCTGGCCTGGGCCGTGGTAAGTCACCTGACCACCACGATCCACCTGGACCACCGGAATGTCACCAGGAAACAGCAGGTGCTCAGCTTTACCGGCCTGGCCTTGGGTGAATACGGGCGGATGTTCCAGCAACCAGATCTCATCGACAGTGCTGTCATCACGCTGATCAGTAAATTGCTGCATCCGTTGCCAGGTGGACGTGTAATCAACCTGACCTAAATCGCGGATTATCAGTGCATCAGAACAGGCCAATATGCATTCCTCAGATCAGTACTGCAGAGCGTAGCGCCGGCGGCATTATACGGTGTGTGTCACGCGGAGCGAGCATTACATCGCCGTTACATGACATAGCGGACCAGTTCAAGCCGGCCAAGTTCGGTATACAGCAGTTCGATATGGTCTTTATCGCGCACCACAACAGATACCGAAACAGAATGGTAATTGCCTTTGCTGGATGGTTTGACGCTGGGAGCATAGTCGTTGGCACCGGCATGTTGATGCAGTGTTGCAATGACTTGCGGCACTAAATCCTCATGTGCGACGCCAAGCACTTTGAAAGTGAAAGCGCAGGGGAACTCCAGAAATTCGTCAAATTTGGTATCTTTAACCACAGTCACCATAGGTCACCTCTTGCTTGTGGTGGGGAACAGCAAAAAAACGGGCCTTATTCTAACAAAAAGTCCCGGGCTGTGCCGGGACTTTCTGCATTGCGCCAATATTGACGTGGCGTTTATTGCAACTGCATCTTCACGTAATCGACCAGACGACCAAAAATGCCTGCCTGTTCAATATCTTCCAGAGCAACTAATGGGTACTCTGCCACATCGGCCTCATTCAGTTTCAGATAAACAGTGCCCACCACCTGACCTTTGGCGATAGGCGCTACCAACTGTTGGCTCAGTTTAAAATCGGCTTTGATATTCTTGCGTTGACCGCGTTGTAAGGTGATTGGCGTTTCGCTCAAGACACCCAGGCTGATCATTTCTTTGCTGCCTTGCCAGACGCGCTGCGATGCAAATTCTTCACCGGCCTTGTATGGCGAGAAAGTTTCGAAAAAGCGGAAGCCATAGGTCAGCAGTTTTTTGTTTTCGGCTTCGCGGGTTTTGGCGCTGTCTGTGCCCATCACCACGGAAATTAACCGCATGCCATCTTTGGTGGCAGAAGTGATCAGGCTGTAACCGGCTTCTGAGGTGTGACCGGTTTTGATGCCGTCAACATTCAGGCTTTTATCCCATAACAAGCCATTACGGTTGTATTGCTTGATGCCATTAAATACATACTCTTTTTCTGAGTAAATTTTGTATTCGTCCGGCACATCTTTAATCAGCGCGACAGACAGTTTCGCCATATCGCGCGCTGTGGTGCGCTGTGCTTCATCCGGCAGGCCGTGGGAATTGACATAAGTAGTATTGTCCATGCCAATCCGCTTGGCGTGTGCATTCATCAGCTCAACAAAGGCGCCTTCAGTGCCGGCGATATGTTCGGCCATCGCGACACAGGCATCATTGCCCGACTGGATGATAATGCCACGGTTTAACTCTTCGACTGAGATGGTGGCGCCGACTTCAATAAACATTTTACTGGAGTCGCTGTATTGTTTGGCCCAGGCATTTTCACTGATGGTGACCTGATCGGTGGGCTTCACATTACCATTTTTGATTTCGGTGCCAATAACATAACTGGTCATCATCTTGGTCAGACTGGCTGGTGCCAGTGAGGTATCAGCATTGCCTTCGGCCAATACTTTACCGGTATGAAAATCAATCAGGATATAACCTTTGGCGTTGACTTCCGGCGCAGTAGGGGTGATTTGCACGGCCTGGCTATGGGCAAAAAAACTAAAGCAGCTCAGGCTGCTGGCAAGTAAAAGACGACGATACTGATTCATGAGACTCTTTCTTATTGTGCTAACAGGTTAATTTAATTCGACTTTTCAGCCACATAAGCTTTTGTTGGTGAAATATGCTTTTGGATATTCACCTGAACGCACTGTGTCCAGCACATGCTGCGCATTGTTTTGTAACGGACCAGCCAGTAGCCGGAATAAGCCGTTCACTGTTTCAATCGCTGTAGGTACGGACAACTGCTGCTGCAATTCGTTCCCGAGCCGCTGTACTTTGGCTTTGTCGCTGCTGGCGAGCAACTGGATATAACAGCCGTCCGCACTTGATGCAGTAGCAAGCTGCGGGCGGTTAGCGCTGGTATTGCGCGCCTGTGTTGGCGCGATCTGTGGTGATGTTACCGGTGCCGCGACAGTCGCAGTCCCGGCCGGATTATAAGGCCGCTCGACAAATTCATTGCTGCGGCTGGGACGATCGCTGGGTGTCACTGGCTGATAGGGAATATCCGGCAATTTGGCAATTGGCGTGGCGAAACTTTCCTGGGATGCCATCGCCGGCGATGAGATTAATTCCAGTTTGACCCGTCCGGTGCCGCCAGGAAAAATACCGAGCTTGTAGGCGGCTGAATATGACAAATCGATAATGCGGTTGTCGTGAAATGGCCCGCGATCATTGACCCGCACAATGGCCGTGCGGTAATTGTCGAGGTTGGTCACCCGCACATACGATGGTAATGGCAGAGTTTTATGCGCCGCGGTCATCGAAAAGACATTGTAAACTTCGCCGTTTGACGTCAAATGACCATGGAATTTACTGCCATACCAGCTTGCTGTGCCTTGCTCTTCATACTGCAGAATATCGGTACGAGGCGAGTAATTTACGCCATAAATATTGTATGGTTTGTTGCCACCACGGCTTAAGCCTTCGACCGTTGGTTCCGGGTCACGCAGTTCATCTTCTGTCGGCAATCGCAGCGGAATACTGTCTTTGTCCTGCGAATAACGGCCGGCATTCGGGTCCATGTTGTCGCGCAGGCCAGTGTCTGATTGCTCAGGCGCACTGGAACAGGCGCTGAGCACGACTGCGAACGCAATGACGGATATTTTTTTGCCGCAAAAGGGCAGGGAGAAAAATGCGGAACTGTGCTTCATGATTGTTTTGCTAACATCCGTTTGTGGGTACTGATCGACATCAGAATGCCAAAGCCGGCCAATAAAGTAACCATCGATGTGCCGCCGTAACTAATTAGCGGTAACGGCACACCGACTACTGGCAGGATACCAGATACCATACCGATATTGACGAACACATAGACAAAAAACGTCAGGGTGATGCTACCGGCGAGAAACTTACTGTAATTGTCCTGCGCCTGGCTGGCGATCACCAGGCCGCGTCCGAGAATAAACAGGTAAATCGCCAGCAGAGCCAGCACACCCATCAGACCAAATTCTTCGGAATAAACCGCAAAAATAAAGTCGGTATGCCGTTCCGGCAAAAACTCCAGCTGTGACTGAGTACCGTGCAACCAGCCTTTGCCTTCAATACCGCCGGAACCAATCGCGATTTTTGACTGAATGATCTGGAAGCCTTTCCCAAGTGGATCCCGCTCTTCGTCCAGCAGCGTTAACACCCGCTGGCGCTGGTAATCATGCATCAGAAAATTCCACAGTACGGGGATAAAACCGGCGATTAGTGCTGCGATCACGCCGATGATCTTCCAGCTCATGCCGCTTAAAAATATCACGAAGACCCCGGCAACACAGACCAGGATCGACGTGCCGAGATCCGGCTGTTTGGCAATCAACAATGTCGGCACCAGACAGATGACAAATCCAATCAGAATATCGCGGATCCGGGGCGGGATCGGTTGATTCCCCATATACCAGGCGACGGCCATCGGTACTGCCAGCTTCATTAGTTCGGATGGCTGGAATTTGGTAAATCCGAGGTCAAGCCAGCGGGTGGAACCTTTGGCGGTATAACCAAACAACTCGACCAGCACCAACATCACGACACCGACAGAGTACAGCGGTACTGACCAATGCTGATAGGTTTTGGGATTAATTTGCGCCAGTGTAAACATCACCACCAGCGCAAAGCCAAGCCGCGCAACTTGCTGTTCCAGTTTGACCAGGTCTTGTCCGTCAGCGCTGTACAGGGTGAGCAGGCCCAGTATCGTTGCGCACAGCAAGCCAATCAGTAATGGTAAATCAATGTGCCAGCGCTGCAGGCGGTTGCTGCTGGTTTCCGCGAAACTATTCATAAACCGCCTCCGGTGGGGGCCGTGGCGTTGTTGCCGCCATTTTGCTGCTGACCATTTTGTTGGGTTTCATCGTCCAGCTGTGGCGCCGGTAGATCTTCCGGCTCCGGTGTGAGGATCACTGGCGCAGCATTTTGCGGCTGGCCACGCGCCGGTACGTTGTCGGCGTTGGTCTCCGCTGCTGCAGCTGGTGGCGTTGTATTCACCTGAGTGGTAGTGGCTTTAAGCGCCGCCAGCTCTTTTTCAGCTTTATCGCGCGCCGCCTGTTCAGCATAACGCTGTTCCCTTGCCACCATTGCCGCTGCGCGCTCAGTCTGCATTTTTTGTACAGTCGCGCGGTCTGGCAACTGCGGTGTGTTGTATTGCTCGGAGAAATAGTAGTCCATCAGCTGGCGGGCAACGGGCGCAGCATTGGTGCCACCACCGCCACTGGCGACGTTTTCCACAATGACTGAAATAACAATTTCCGGTTTGTCATGCGGCGCATAACCGACAAACAATGCATTATCGCGATGACGTTCGTTGACGTTGCTGGCTTTGTATTTCACGCCAGCGGCGATATTAATGACTTGCGCCGTGCCGGTTTTACCACCGACAGTGTAAGGGACGCCGATAAAAGCACCGCGTGCGGTCCCACCTTCCTGATGTGCTGTGCGATACATGGCTTCGCGTGCGATGGCCCAGTTTTGGGGATTGACCACTTCAATCACCTGCTGCAACGGCATTAACAGCGACGTCTGGCCGGTGCTGTTACGAAAGCTCTCACCCAGGCGCGGTGTGATGCGGGCGCCATCGTTGATCAGTGTCGCTGTGGTCAGCGCGATCTGTAGCGGCGTAGACTGCCAGTAACCCTGACCAATACCGATGTTGATGGTATCACCCGGCCCCCAGTTTTGTTTACGCCGGACTTTTTTCCACTCGCGACTGGGCATCAGACCTGCGGTTTCTTCACCGATATCAATGCCGGACAAATGGCCATAGCCTGCTTTTTGCATAAAGTCGGAGATGCGGTCGACGCCCATTTTATAGGCCAGATCGTAGAAATAGGTATCACAGCTTTTGATAATGCCGGTATAAACATCCACATAACCATGGCCATACTTAATATGGTCACGCCAGGGCCGGCTGACTTTTGGCAAACGATAAAAGCCCGGATCCGGGACTCGGGTATGTTCGGTGACGATGCCGGATTCCAGGCCTGCCACAGCCATCAAAGGCTTCACTGTTGATGCCGGCGGGTAAACGCCTTGGGTCATCCGGTTCACCAGCGGGCGGTCGGGAGAATTGAGCAGCATGCGGTAATCTTTGCCGCTGATGCCATGCACAAATAAATTCGGGTTATACGACGGGTTCGAATAAAACGCCAGAATGCCACCGGTGCGCGGATCCAGCGCGACAATAGCGCCGCGGTTCTCGCCCAGCGCTTCCTGAGCTTTTAATTGCAAGCCTAAATCCAGCGTCAGATGTAAGTCATCGCCGGATACAGCGGGTTGTTCGCGCAGCGTGCGGATCACCCGGCCACGGTTGTTCACTTCGACTTCCTGAAATCCGACAGTGCCGTGTAGCTGGGTTTCGTAGAAACGTTCAATACCGATTTTGCCCATATCCCGGGTGGCGGCATAGTTTGGGCTTTGGCCGTCTTCTTCGATTTTCTTAAATTCTTTGTCGTTGATTTTGCCAATATAACCCAGCGCATGCGTCAGCAGGTCACCATACGGATAATGGCGGGTCAAGCGTGCTTCCAGCGTTACGCCTTTGAGTTTGTGCAAATGCACAGCGAGACGCGCGACTTCCTGCTCACTCAGTAACTCTTTCAGTGCGATACTTTTAAACCGGCGCTGCGCTTTCACTTCTTTAAAAAAATCGGCTTTTTGCTCCGGCGTGATGTCGATAATGGCGGATATTTGCTCTACTGCTGCGACTAGATCCGGCACTTGTTCCGGGACCAGTTCCACTGAATGTACTGGTGCGTTTTCCGCCAGTAAAGTGCCGCGCCGGTCGAAAATCATGCCGCGATTCGGCGACAGTGGCACCAGCTTGATGCGGTTGCCGTCGGCGCGGGTGGAATATTCTTCATAACGCACCACCTGCAGGTTATACAGGTTGGCGATCAGGATGCCAAAACACAGCAGAACAAAACCAAAAGCAAATAATGCCCGGCGATTAAACAGCAGGGTTTCAAAGGCCAGGTCGGCGATGGCAATACGGGATTTACGCATCCGTTACTCGCGGTGATAAGGATGGTTGGTACTGATACTCCATGCGCGGTACAGGCTTTCAGCCAGCACGACCCGCACCAGCGGATGTGGCAACGTCAGGGCCGATAACGACCATTTGCCTTCACTGGCCGCGATACAGGCCGGCGCCAGGCCTTCAGGCCCGCCGACCAGCAGACAAACATCGCGGCCATCGAGTTGCCATTGCACCAGTTTTTGTGACAGCTGTGGACTGGACCAATATCCGCCTTCTACTTCCAAGGTGATGATGCGGGCGCCTTTGGGCACGGCTGCCAGCATTTTTTCGCCTTCAAGATCCAGAATACGTTTGATGTCGGCATTTTTGCCGCGTTTACCGGCCGGGATCTCAATCAGCTCCAGCGGCATATCACGCGGGAAACGCCGGGCGTATTCTTCAAATCCGGTGGTTACCCAGGCAGGCATTTTGGTGCCAACGGCAATCAGCATCAGCTTCATTGATCAGGCCGCCCAGAGTTTTTCCAGTTGATAAAACTGACGGGATTCTTCCTGCATTACATGCACGACCACGTCACCCAAATCAATCAGCACCCATTCTCCGCCGCGATCGCCTTCAGTACCGATGATATGCAGGCCGGCTTTGCGCGCTTCGTTGACCAGATAACCGGCAACAGACCGCGTGTGGCGGTTGGAAGTGCCGGAACAAATCACCATATATTCGGTTTCGGAAGACTTGCCTTTGACGTCGAGCTGGATGATATCGCGGCCTTTCATGTCGTCGAGTTTGTCGACCACAAAGGCGACTAATTGGTGGCTGTGCACAGAGCGGAGTCCTTCAATTGCTAACACTGCATGTTAACAGTTTCTACCGGTCAAACCAAAGCGGCGAAGCCGGCTTTGTGCCGGCTTTTGCGCAATTTTTATTGTGGATACAGACCATGCTGACGGATGTAAGCCTGCACTGCTGAAATTTGCAGCGCCGCCGGGGCCTGACCGCTGCGAATTGCCGTGGCGGAGACGTCGACCGGTGGATTGGGTAGCAGCAAAATTTGACCGCAATTGGCTTGTTTTAATTGTGTGAAGCTGGTCGCACCAAACTGTTGCAATAACTCTGGTGCATCGCCATCAGCGCTGCTGTAACCCGGTCTGGCTAACACCAGTAAATGGCAAAGTGTCAGGATCTCGCGCCAGCGGTGCCAGCGCGTCAGATAGGCCAGTGAATCCATACCGATGACAAAGCACAAGATATCGCCGGGATATTGCTGTTTTAGTTGTTCCAGCGTATCGACGGTGTAAGAGGGCGTATGCCGTGTCAACTCCAGTAAATTGAGCTGCAGCTGCGGATAAGGTGCGATGGCCAGACGCACCATTTCGGCGCGGTGCAGACTACTGCTTGGCGAGTCGCGGTGTGGTGGTAAATGACAAGGTAGCAGGTCCAGACTATCGAGCTGACAATATTGCTGCACAAATAACGCCGACTGCAGATGCCCCTGATGAATAGGGTCAAAAGTACCACCGTAAAAGCCACGGAGTTTGGGCGACGGGGCGGGCGTTGACATTGTCTTAGTCCCCGGCAACCAGTTGCTGCAGCGAAAAAACTTTGGGCACCGGTTTGATAAACAGCGTTACCAGGTGCGCCAGCGCGGTTTCGGTGTGGGTCAACTGACCGGATTTAAAACCGCGGTCAAAAGTCTGTAGTTCCTGCAGTAAAAAATGCAGCCAGTTCGCTGACAATCGCAGCAGTGCCTGCTGGTAAAGCGGCTGGCGCTTCGGCCAGATACCATATTTTTTATACTGTTCGTCACCGACCTGACCTGCCTGTTGCAGCGCCAGTAAAGTTGTGGCTTCTTTTTGCAGCTGCCAGGCGATAATCACCGGCTCGGTATCCTGCTGTAGCAGCCGATCCAGCCGATGTAAGGCTTCTTCGCCCTGGCCCGCCAGCAGCGCGTCAACCAGCTGGAACACAGTAAAATGCGATTGGTCAGCCAGATATTGTTGTAAAAAGGCGCCATCGAGCCATTGGCCCTGAGCCGTCAGCGCCAGTTTTTCCAGCTCCTGCCGTGCCGCCAGTAAGTTGCCGGCAGCATGGTGTTGCAATAATTGCAGTGCGTCAGTTTGCAGCTTCAGGCCAAGTTGCTGCGCTCGCTCTTTCAGCCAGCGCATAAACTGATGGTCGTCCAGCGGGTAAAACTGCACCTGCACACCTTGTTCTGACAAGGTCTTAAACCAGCTGGTTTTACTGAATTCACCGCTGTTTCGCGCGCCGTGCAACACCAGACAAATGTCCGGATGCAGCATCGCCGGGATTTTTTTCAGCTGGTCTTGTTGTGCCGGCGTGATTTTACTGGTGCCGAGATCCAGCTCAATCAGCTTGCGATCGGAGAACAGCGACAGACTGTTAAATTCACCGAACAGACTGTCCCAGTCTAATTGGGCTTCCAATAAATAACTTTGCCGCTCGGTAAAACCCTTAGATTTGGCCGCCACGCGGATCTCATCAAGGCTTTCCAGTTTTTGCAGCGGTTCTTCACCAAATACCAGATAAATGGTGGCCAGCTGTTTTTTTAAGCTGGCCGCCAGTTGATTGGCATAGAGTTTCAGCATGGCTTACAGCCGGCCGAACTGACGGATAATGCGGGCGACCGCCTGCGAGCGCAGCTCGGTCAGCATCAGGTCCAGTTCTTTTGATTTTGCCAGCGCGCGGGACGGGTCGTCCTGATAATCGCGGTACAGCTCAATCTGATATGGCCGTGGCTCTTGCCCCGGCAATACCAGCTGATAATTCACTTTGTAAATCAGTTCATATTCCGCCACCTGGCCGTTTGGGAACAACGACAAAGTACGGCGCTGCAGACTGTCAGAATCCAGCACAAAAATGGCGGCGCCGGCGTCTGAACTGTCGAGCAATTTGACCTGATTACGTTCCAGTTGCAAACCCAATTGCTGCAGCAGTTCGGAATGCTTATCGCCTTGCAGGTACACCGCCGGATATTTTTCCAAAGGTAATGAACCGCGTAACTGAAATCCGCAGCTGCTGAGCAACAGACTCAGCAGCAGCGGCAGCAGCACCTGTACAGACAGACGCCAGCCGCGCATCAGCCGACCACCAGGCTCAGCAGTTTACCTGGTACATAGACGACTTTTTTCAGTTCAACGCCCTCTAAGTACTTCTGAACTATGTCTTCGGCCATCGCCAGTGCCAACACGTCGTCTTGTGTCGCATCAAGCGCCACTGTGACTTTGCTGCGCACTTTGCCGTTGATCTGTACCACTACCAGCTTAGCGTCTTCCACCAGCGCGGATTCATCCAGCAGCGGCCAGCCGCTCTGTTCCAGCTCAGTGCTATGGCCCAGTGTTTTCCACAGATATTGGGATAAATGCGGCGTGATTGGGTTCAGCAGCTGCAATACGGCAATGATGGCTTCAGCCAACACGGCTTTATCCTGCGCGGTCTCAGTTGCGGCTTTTTGCAGCTTGTTCATCAGCTCCATAATGGCGGCAACTGCGGTGTTAAAGGTATAACGCCGGCCGAGGTCGTCGGTCACTTTGGCAATGGTTTTATGCAGTTCACGGCGCAGCGCTTTCTGGTCGGCATTTAATGCTGCTTTATCCAGCGCGGCGAGTTGTGTGTCAATCGGGCCAAAAGCGTTAAATTCATTGACCAGCGTCCAGACGCGGCGCAGGAAACGCATCGCACCTTCCACGGCAGAATCCTGCCATTCCAGCGTTTGTTCTGGCGGTGACGTGAACATCATAAACAGTCGTACTGTATCAGCGCCGTACTGGTCGATCACCGTTTGCGGGTCAATGCCGTTATTTTTTGACTTCGACATTTTGCTCATGCCAGCCGATTCAACTTTCTGACCGTCGGATTTCAGCACAGCACCGGTGATACGGCCTTTGTCGTCGCGTTCAACTGCGACATCTTGTGGCGAGAACCAGGTTTTGCTGCCGCCTTCGTTGTCGCGGTAGAAAGTTTCCGCCAGCACCATGCCCTGACACAGCAGGCGTTTGAATGGCTCATCCGATTGCACCAGGCCAACGTCACGCATCAGTTTGTGGAAAAAACGCGAGTACAGTAAGTGCAGAATGGCATGTTCAATGCCGCCGATGTACTGATCAACCGGCAGCCAGTAATTGGCTTTGGTCGGGTCCAACATCATATCGGTACTGTCCGGGCTGCAATAACGGGCGTAGTACCAGCTCGATTCCATAAAGGTGTCGAACGTATCTGTTTCGTGGAAAGCAGCTTTGCCGTTATAGCTGGTTTTGGCCCATTCCGGGTCAGCTTTGATAGGCGATTTCACGCCATCCATCACCACATCTTCCGGTAAACGCACTGGCAGTTGATCGGCAGGCACCGGCACTTGCGTGCCGTCTTCCAGCGTCAGTACCGGAATTGGCGCGCCCCAATAGCGCTGACGGGATACGCCCCAGTCGCGCAGCCGGTAATTGACTTTGACCTGACCGACGCCTTTCGCCACCAGCTTGTCAGAGATCGCTTTAAATGCAGCGCTGAATTCCAGCCCGTCAAACTCACCAGAGTTGATTAACACGCCTTTTTCGGTAAATGCCGCTTTGCTGAGATCCACCACAGATGTAGAACCTGCAGCCGGTGCAACCACTTGTTTGATCCGCAGGCCGTATTTGGTCGCGAATTCAAAATCACGCTGGTCATGGCCAGGCACCGCCATTACTGCGCCTGAGCCGTAATCCATCAGCACGAAGTTGGCGACAAAAATTGGCACTTGTTCGCCGGTCAGTGGGTGGACCGCGAAGAAACCGGTTGGATGACCTTTTTTCTCCATGGTGGCCATGTCGGCTTCAGCAA
The DNA here is from genome assembly GCF_001518915.1 of Rheinheimera sp. F8. NCBI lineage: Bacteria > Pseudomonadati > Pseudomonadota > Gammaproteobacteria > Chromatiales > Chromatiaceae > Rheinheimera > Rheinheimera sp. F8. The sequence continues at coordinate 4,314,028 of NZ_CP013656.1, read as the reverse complement.
CTTTATTGCCTTTGCAGTCTTCAATAAAGGCCGCCAGCTTGTCGTCAAGCTTTGCTGCTTTTTGCGCCAGCGGGTGTTGTGGCGCAATAGCGACATAAGTGACGCCGAATAACGTATCCGGGCGCGTCGTGTAAATGGTGAAATCGTAGCTGGAACCGCCGAGGCTGAACTTGATTTCGACGCCTTCAGAGCGGCCGATCCAGTTGCGTTGCATGGTTTTGACCTGCTCTGGCCATTCGTCCAGCTGGTCTAGGTCATTGAGTAATTCTTCGGCATAGTCGGTGATTTTGATAAACCACTGCGCCAGCTCGCGTTGTTCTACTAACGCGCCTGAGCGCCAGCCGCGACCGTCAATGACCTGCTCGTTCGCCAGTACACACTGATCAACCGGGTCCCAGTTGACGGTAGCCATTTTTTTGTAGACCAGACCTTTTTCAAACAGCTTGGTGAAGAACCATTGTTCCCATTTGTAATATTCTGGTTTGCAGGTGGCGATTTCGCGGTCCCAGTCATAACCAAAACCGAGGCGTTTTAACTGGTTTTTCATGTACTCGATGTTGGCGTAGGTCCACTTGGCCGGCGCGGTTTTGTTAGCAATCGCGGCGTTTTCTGCCGGCAGACCAAACGCATCCCAGCCCATTGGCTGCATGACGTTTTTACCCTGCATGCGCTGGAAGCGGCTGATCACATCACCGATGGTGTAGTTACGCACGTGGCCCATGTGCAAACGGCCACTTGGATAAGGAAACATCGACAGGCAGTAGTATTTTTCTTTGCTTGGGTCTTCGGTCACTTTAAAGGCGTTTGAGCTCGCCCAGTGCTGTTGTAACGCGGTTTCAATCAGGCGCGGTTCGTATGGCGCTGCAACGGCTTGCGCTGAAGGGGCCTGAGTGCTGTTTTCTGGTGCTTGCATGCAAAGGATCTCAACAGATAAATATCACGGGGGATATGGGCAAAAAATAAAAACTATTACCGTTAGGATAACGCATTCAGGCCAGTGGCAACAACTGCCACGATGGCCTGACAGCGGCTTCTTGCTGCCATATAGCAGCTGAATCGGCTTAATTTGCCGCAGGCAGCGCCGCCAGTACTTTGCCGACCAGCTGATTGAGCTCGGGGCCATTGCCAATCCAGCGGGTGACAATCAGCAGATCATGTTCTTTATCGAGATAAATCACATTACGGCCGGCGCCTTCAAAGGTCACCGCAGAGGTGGGGGCACTCGGCAGGGCTTTTTGATCGGTATTTAAAAACCAGTTGGCAAAACCATATTGTGGGTTAGCCGGGCCACCCGTGCGAGCTTGCTGAATAAACTGCTGGCTGACCAGTTGCTGGCCATTCCAGTTACCGTCACGCAAAAACAGATAACCAAAACGGGCCAAATCCCAGGCATTGATAAACATACCGCCGCCCCAGTGACCGCCACCGGACACTGACTGCATGTTCTGACCATCAAGCTCTAGCCAGCTATTGTCATAGCCAACCCAGCGCCAGGTCGACGATGCGCCAATCGGCTGCATAATCCGTTCGTGTAACACCTGCGGCAGTGGTTTGCGCCAGACATATAAAGTGGACAGCGCCAACAGATTCATCCGCACGTCGTTGTATTTGTAAAAACTGCCGGGGGTGCGCAGTGGGCGCTGTGGCCAGTCGGCCGGTGTTTTGCCTTCCGGCCGGTCGGCCCAGTCCGGTTTACCCCACAAGGTGCCTTGCCAGTCACTGCTCTGACGTAATAAATGCTCCCAGCGGATCTGACTGTTATGCGCGCCCTGATACAAATCCACACCCGGTGGCATATAAGCTGCGACTTTATCGTTTAGGTTGTGGATCAGGCCCTGTTGCAGCGCAAGACCAGTCACAGTGGTTAAAAAAGTTTTGGTAATGCTGTGCGTCATATCAACTTTGTCGACATCACCCCAGCGCGCCACGACTTTGCCCTGATACACAATCAGGCCATTAGCGCCGGCCCGCACACTCATAGGCCCGATGATTTGATCATAAGGCTCGCGCGCACCAAAAGTGGTGGCCTGCACTATGGCTTGATCTTTGGGAGCTTTGTTTTCGCTGGCGATTGCATAATCGACCGCCTGTTGCAGCCGCTGTGGATTAAGCTGCAGGCTCTGTGGTGTGGCTTCGGCCCACTGGCCGGCCGGCGGGAAATACAGCGTGGCCATTGACGGGATAGAGATCACAAACAGCACAGCACATAAGCGACGAATAGCATGGCAGGTCAATTGCTGCACTCCTGATGCAAATCAGCAGCATGTCGGCGGAATTGGCGACAGGCAACCGGGCTGCGACCAATGCAGGTAAATCGCGGGCGAAAAAAAGGAGAGGCAAGCTCTCCTTTGGTTATGGACTAAATCCGGGTAGGGATTAGAACTTGTAGTTCACACCCAGCGTCAGACGACGACCCAGAATGTCGTAGTGCTCACCCGAGTTATAAGTATTCGGGTTGCGCACCGGTTGACGGTCCGCCAGATTCAGCACGCCAGCGCGTAATTGCAGCTCTGGGGTCAGGTTATATTTACCGGTTAAGTCCCAGGCAATATAAGAGCCGATATCGTTGTAGTTGTTCACTTCCGGTGTCCAGGCGTTACGATCCCAGACTGAACTGTGGATATAGGTTGCGCCTAATGCCAGCGACAGGTCGTCATAGCTGTAGTTGGCGTTAAAACGGCCTTTCCAGCGGAACGTGTCGTAGCTGCCGGCATACTTGCGGTTATCACCGGCCCGGCCTGTGGTGTTTTGGTTCCAATAATCGGTGTAAGTTGCAATCAAACGCAGGTCCAGGTTGCCGTAGTTGCCGAGATCAAACTTATAGTTGGTTTCGATATCGTAACCTGCCAGTTCGGCAGACGCAGAGTTCACCGGCTTCACGAAGTAGTTGGTGATATCACGTGTCACTGTATCGCGGGTGAACAGTGAGCAATACGGGTTATCCAGGCTGTCCAGCTGATAGCAGAAGTTCACCACGTTTTGGGCGGTGTGGCTTTCGATCATATCCGCGATCTTAAAGCTCCAGTAATCCACGGTCAGGCTGAAACCATCCAGGTATGACGGTGTATAGATGAAGCCGGCTGTGATGTCGTAAGCGCGCTCGCTGTTCAGATCGGTGTTACCGATGATAAAGCCAGGTTTATTGCCGCCATTGACCCATGCTGGTGTTGGCGACCAGCCTTGTGGCATACCATCAGCGCGACAGTTTTTCTCGACGTTGGCTTTGTACACACCGGCGCTGTCGATGCGCAGTTGCTGGCATGGATCCACCAGCGTACTGTAGGTCTGGCCCGGCGGGTTATACAGTTCACCAATGTTGGGTGCCCGGACGGATTTCGACCGGTTCAGCCGCAGTTTCAGGTCATCGTTGATGGTGTAGTTCAGACTGATTTTCCAGGCATTTTCACCGCCAGTGGTGCTGTAATCCATCGCGCGGACTGCAGTTTCCAGCGTCAGGTCTTTGACATAAGCCAGGTCAGCCAGTAACGGCACGGAGAATTCGGCAGAGGCTTCGCGCACAGAGAACTCACCGGATAAAGGCGAGGACTGGTTGTTAAATAACGCGCCTGAACGCATTGCCGGATCTGGCAACGATGATGAACGCTCTTTGCGGTATTCCACACTGAAAGCCGAGCCAACAATACCGGCCGGCAATTCATAGATATCACCGGTCAGGGTGAAACCGGCAACATCCTGATCCAATGTGGCATCACGCATTGCATCGGTGCGGATCCAATCCAATGCAGACTGAGAAGCCATGCCGGAGCCGTAAATGTTCAGCGGCACACAGCCTTGGGCACGGGCGGTCACGTCTTTACAGACAATATTGCCGTTGGCATCACGGGTGGCCTGGATCGCGGCATAAAAGCGGTCTTCCAGCATTTCACCAAACCATTTTGAATTGGCATCGACATGGCCTTTCTGGGCATATGCTTCGTAGCCCCAGGTATCCGTCAACACACCTTCCAGGCCAATAGCCGCACGGGCCAGAGTACGGTTCTGGTCGTATTTACGGTTACCGAAAATATCCGCCAGATAGGTATTCTGGATTTGTGAAGTGACTTTGTTGTCGGCAAAAAACTTGCGCGCGCTGTCAGTCAGCATTGGGTTCAGCGGGTCGATACCGTTAGCACCGCTTAATACAAAAAATGCCGGAGAGCTTTCGCCAAAGGCTTTTGTATTCGAATATGTGGATTCAAAGGTAAAACGGTGGTCATCGTTAATCTGATAACCATAATTCATATTCAGGTTCAGACGTTCCAGCGGGGTGCGCAGGTAAGTGTGGTCCAGCGTGTTGTAACCATCGCCCGGCGCACCGTCCGCAGATAAATAACGGCTGTTGTTGGCGCTGCCTGTAACGAACGGATAAGCCGTGCCGCCATTCATATCAAATGGACGTACTGAACCGTCATTGGCAAACACATAATTCTTACCGCCGACTGCGAAAGTACCGGTTTTGCCATAGTTGATCAGAATTGGATTACCGGTTTTTTCCCAGACAATACGGCCAGGAATACCGTCAGTGCCGGTTTTGTTATCCGGGTTGTCGATCATGATCAGACCATCGCGGACAAAATCACGCTGACTGCCGCGGATCTGTGACTGCTCTGCGTACGTCAGGTTAGCGATAAAATCGGATTTTCCTTCGCTGTTGCCAAAAGTCAGGCTGTAAAAATCTTCTTCACCGCCACTTTGTGACGGCCGGCTGGTCGCTGCATCGACTTCAAAGCCGTTAAATGATTTTTTCGTGATGATGTTCACTACACCTGCCACGGCGTCAGAGCCGTACACGGCGGAAGCACCGCCGGTGGACACTTCGATGCGTTCGATCATCGCCGTTGGAATGTTGTTTAAATCGACTGCGCTGTTGCCCGGGTTAGAACCAACAAAACGGCGGCCATTTACCAGCACCAGCGTGCGGTTAGTACCAAGACCGCGTAATGCTGTGTTGTTCAGACCGGAAGCGAAAATTGTGCCGTTGGTGGTTTCTGGTGACAGTCCGGTAACAGCATTTGGCATGTCATTGAGCAGTTCACCGACGTTGGTGACACCCGCATCAACGATAGAATCACCAGTGATCACGGTCACTGGCGTAGGCGATAATTCACCGATCCGTTTGATTTTTGAACCCGTCACTTCAATCCGTTCGACTTTGTCGTCGGTCTGGGTTTGTTGCGCCTGCGCCTGGCTGACCAGACCCAAACTCAGGGCGATTTGTACGGCAATCGCCAGCTTATTATTTTTGTACATCCTGGATATCCTCTAATTGGCTTGTGTACTGCAGCCCCCGGTTCGTCATGATCGCAGGGAGAAGTTGTTTTCATAAAATAGGTACTAGGGGCCGCAGCGGCGACAACCTAGACAGTTGATGAATCGGGAACAACAAAATTGCGGTGATTTCACAGAAAAATCATAATGAACGACAAAATCGGTACAATTAATATACAGGGCTGGCCCGGCACTGATTGCAATGGGGGCCGGCATTGATCTGGGGCTGTGTGTGCTGATGTTGTGCGGATGTCCTGACCGCAGCCAGCTATACTCGGCTTACAACGGGTCTGTGGTACGAGGTGAAGATGGCTGATTTAATGCAAAAATACCGGCACTGGCTGCAGCAACTTGATCAGATGCTGCAGCGACAGCCGCCTGGCGTTGATCCGACGCTGAAACCGGCGCTGCAGCTGGCCGACACCATCAGTGCTTATGTCAAAGCCGGCCGGGAGCTGACCGCCTACGAGACCCAGCTTTTTATCGAAACTTTTTTTCATCAGCAACAACAGCCGCAGCCGCCGTCGATCTGGCCGGAAACCTTGTGGCAGCTGCTGGCCCAGGTCACTGATAAAACCCAGGTGGAATGGCAGGAACTGGAGCAGGATCTGTCGCATCAGGGGTTGTATCTGCAGGGCGAACCGGTCGGGATGGGGCTGTATGTTTGTCGTGTATGCAACGAAGTGTTGCATTACAACCATCCAGCGGAACTGATCCCTTGTCAGGCTTGCGGCGGTGGGCACTTTTTGCGTCGTGGCCTGCCGGTCTGATCTTTTCCTGTGGTGCCAAAGAGATCTGGTGCCACAGCACAGATATGTTTTCGGCATGCTACTGATTTTGTTAGTATGCCGGTATATCCCTGTAAGGAATCTACGGCATGACGCAAATTGCAGTAACCAAAGCTGCCGACGCTAAACTTCAGCTGCTCGCCCTTAGTGCGGCGCAGCTATCCCCGCAACTGGACGACGCCCAGATCAAAGATGCATTAGACGTGGCGGGATACAGCAGCACCTTTATCGGTCAGGACCGTGCCAAGGCCGCGCTGGGTTTTGCTATCGGCATGGATATGCCGGGCTATAACCTGTATGTGATGGGCGAACCGGCCTTGGGCCGTTTCACATTGGTGCAGGATATTCTGCAGCAGGCGGCCAGTGAAAAAGAAACGCCGGATGACTGGTGTTATCTGAATAATTTTGACGACGAACGCACACCGCAAACACTGCGCCTGTTGCCGGGTGAAGGCCGCGTGCTGGTGAAAAAACTCGAAGCGCTGATCGACGAACTGCTCGACACCTTCCCGGCCGCCTTTGATAACCCGGGTTATCAACGGCGCAAAAAAGCCATCCATGCCGCTTTTGACAATAAATACGAAGCTGCCATCGCGCTGGTGGAACGTAAAGCACTGGAAAAACAGGTGGTGCTGTACGAAGAAAACGGCGCCGTTAGTTTTTCACCAATGATCGACGGCAAACCGCTGGACGATGCTGAATTTGCCAATCTGGCCGATGATAAACGGCAGTTTTTTTACGAACTGGTCAGCGAGCTGGAAACCATTCTGAACGAGCAGCTGCTGGAATTGCCGCAGTGGAAACGTGAGTTATCGGAAAATCTGCGTACGCTGCGCCGCGAAACGATCGAACAGGCGATCAAACCGCTGTTAAAGCAGCTGGAACACGACTATGTCACTGAGCTGGGTATTTTGCGTTACTTACGCGAAATGCGGCCGGAACTGGTGAAAGCGGTGCTGGAATTGTTGCCGGAAGAGCTGGAGAGCGACAAAGCCGAAGAGCTGGATATCCGCAGCTTTTTTATCAACGACTTTGTACCCAATGTGCTGGTGCATCACGAATCGATGTCCGGCGCGCCTATTGTGTTTGAAGCCAACCCCAGTTACGGCAATTTGTTTGGCCGGGTTGAATACAGCTCGGCGCAGGGGTCTTTGTACACCAATTACCGCATGATCCGCGCCGGCGCTTTGCATAAAGCCAACGGCGGTTACCTGATCCTGGACGCAGACCGGCTGCTGACGCAACCCGCAGTGTGGGACGCGCTGAAACTGGCACTGAAATCCGGCGAGATTGTTATCGATACCTTGAGTGAACACGCGGTTACTAACTCGACCATTATCACACCCAAAGCCATTCCGCTTAGCGTCAAAGTGGTGCTGCTCGGCTCGCGCGATTTGTATTATCTGGTGCAGGACGTTGACGATGAATTTAACGAATTGTTCCGCGTGCTGGCCGATTTTGAAAGTTATCTGCCGCTTAATGATCAAACCATTAAATATATGTCGCTGCAGCTGCAGGATCAGATCCAGCAGCTGGAAGCAGGCCCGCTGACGGTCTGTGGTCTGAAGCAATTGTTGTTATTCAGTTTCCGCCAGGCCGAACATCAGCGCAAACTATCGGCGCGCTTTGCCGACGTGCTGGAACTGGTGCGCGAAGCCTGTTATTACGCCAATCAGCAAGGCGATGCCGAGCTGACCGGCGCCCATGTGCAGCAGGCCTTAGCCGGCAAACAATACCGCACCGGCCGCATCAGCGAGTCATTTTTGGAAGATATTCAGGAAGGCCAGATCCTGATTGATTCCGACGGCTGGGCCGTTGGTAAAATCAACGGCCTGACAGTGCTCGAAATTGGCGACACTGCCTTTGGTACGCCGGCACGGATCAGTGCCACTGTCTATCCGGGTTCAAATGGTGTGATCGACATCGAGCGGGAAGTCGAACTCGGTAAAGCCATCCATTCCAAAGGTGTGATGTTGCTGACCGGTTATCTCGGCGCCAAATATGCGCAGCAATTCCCGCTGACGCTGTCCGCCAATATTGCGATGGAACAATCTTACGGCCTGATTGACGGCGACAGTGCGTCGCTGGCGGAAGTGCTGGCGCTGATCTCGGCGATCTCCGGCATGCCACTGCGGCAGGATCTGGCGATCACCGGCTCGATCAACCAACATGGTCAGGTCCAGGCCATTGGCGGCGTGAACGAAAAAATTGAAGGTTTCTTTAAGCTGTGTCAGTCGCGTGGCCTGACCGGCCGGCAGGGCGTGGTGATCCCGGCCAGCAATCTGCTGCATTTGGTGCTGCATCAGGATGTGATCAATGCGGTTGAAGCCGGCTTGTTTAGCATTTACACGGTGCGCACTGTGGATGAAGCGCTGGAGCTGTTAACCGGTCTGACCGCCGGCGAGCGTAATGCCAAAGGCCAGTATGCGAAAAAAACCTTAAACGCACTGACGATGCAAAAACTTGCTGCCATTGCTGAATTGGTCAATGGCGGCGCTGAGGAAAATTAAATTGATGAAAAAAATGGGATGGCTGGCGCTAATGCTGGCGACATTGTTGGCGCAGGGGGGCTGCTCGACGGCTTATTATGCGGCGATGGAAAAGGTGGGTATTCATAAACGTGACATCCTGATCGACCGGGTTGAAGAAGCGCGGGATGCGCAGATTGCCGGTCAGCAGGAATTTAAAGATGCGTTGGATCAGCTGTCACAGTTGATCGGATTCCATGGCGGCGATCTGCAAGGCCGCTATGAAGCGCTGAACAGCCAGTATGAAGACAGTAAAAAAGCGGCGGCGGACGTCAGTAGCCGCATCAATAAAGTCGAGCTGGTGGCGTTTGACCTGTTTAACGAATGGGATGATGAGTTAAAACAATACCAGAATAAAAAACTGCGGGCTGAGAGCAAACAAAAGCTGCTCGATACCAAACGTCAGTTTGATGCACTGGTTAAAGTCATGCGCCGCGCCGAGAGCAAAATGCCGCCGGTATTGCGGGTATTGCAGGATAATGTATTGTATTTAAAACATAATCTGAACGCGAAAGCGGTCGGGGCAATTTCCGGTGAATTCTCTGTGTTGCAACAGGATGTCGAGCAATTGGTGCAGGACATGAACCGGGCTATTGCCGACTCGAACCAGTTTATCGCAGCGATCAAACAGTCTTAACAGCACGAAGGAATGGGCATGACAAACAAACCTGTGGTGGTAGCGACTTACCGGCTGGAGCCTGGTTGTCTGGGGCCAGATGGCGCGCAATATATTACCGAGTTTTGTCAGTTTGCCCAGCCGCTGGTGAGTAGTCACACCCCGGCCTTTATGCAATGGGTGTTGACGCCACGATTTGATAAATCGTTACCTGAGTTAGAGTTTTCGCTGGCTGGTCGGGTGCTGACTGACAGTCAGGCCGAACGGCTGTGCAGCAGTTACCAGACAGACGCCGATACACTGGTCGAAGAGCTAAATCATCATCTGATGTTGTTAATTGACCAGTATTTTGGCCGCTGGTGACTAGCTGGTAACTCAGAGTTTCTTCAGCATTCGCTGTTATCTTTGCGGTACCGCAAGGTTTGTTGCGATCGCATACTGCATGCTGAGCGCAGATTATTATTTTGATACGGAGCCACCCGATGAGCACATCCCGTTATTCGTTTCCAACCATTGCTTTGCACTGGATCACTGTTCTGCTGATTATTGCCGTGTATTGCACCATGGAGTTTCGCAGTAATTTTGAACGCGGCAGTCCAGAACGTGAATTGATGAAGACCGTACACTATATGCTGGGACTCAGTGTATTGCTGTTGACTGTGGCGCGGCTCTGGTTTCGCAGCCGCCAGCCTTATCCGGCGATTGAACCTGTGCCGCCGGTGTGGCAGCACAAACTGGCGGCGCTGGTGCATCTGGCACTGTACGCGCTGTTAATTGGTTTACCATTGTTGGGTTGGCTGATTTTATCGGCCGAGGGCAAAGTGATCCCGTTTTGGGGGCTCGAATTACCGGCGTTGATCGCGCCGAATGAAGAGCTGGCCGGGACTTTTGAAGATTTACACGAATTGCTGGCGGATGCCGGTTACGCACTGATCGGTATCCATGCGCTGGCGGCGATTTACCACCACCATATTGTCAAAGACAACACCTTGGTGCGGATGAAACTGAAGTAAGAAAAAGCAGCGCTTTGGCCTTCAGGATTAATGGCCAGAGCGCTGCCGGGAACCCGGCTGAAGGTTACGAACTGACGGGTTCTACCGCCATCAGCTTGCCATCTTGCAATAACATCCGGCCTGATGGTTTCTGACTGACCTGCGTGGTCTTCAGCTCGCCATCATGCAGATAACGCACTTCATAGCCGATAGTTTTCTCGACGGTCTTTTGCACCGTTTTGCACACTTGTTGTTCCTGATAGCTCACATCTTTTTGCTGCATGTCTTCCTGGACTTGTTTGCCGGCATAACCACCGGCGGCAGCACCGGCAACCGTTGCCAGTTTTTTACCTGAACCACCACCGACCTGATTACCCAGTACACCACCAACCACTGCTCCTATCACAGTGCCGGCAATTTCATGCTGGTCCTGTACCGGTGCGGTCTTGGCGATTTTTTTAGTGGTGCATTGTTGTTGCGGTTCAGTGGAGGTTTCTGTCAGCGCTTTACTGCTGACGATTTCAACCCATTGTGGTTGATTGTTTTTGCTGCTGGTGTAGTTGGTGGCGACGGCGCCTAAGGCAGTAATAGCGGCTGCGCCTAACATAGAACCAACGATCATCATTTTACTCATAAAGATACTCCGAAAAGTCCGACTGACTTGGTGGACAGACTAACCGGCTGTAACTGTATTGTGGCTGAATGAAAAAAGGGACTACTAAATTAGTTGTCCCTTTAAGTGCAAGCATCTGCAGGTTAGACAAGTTTCAGAAATGTGGCTCAATCCGTTCTTTTGTTGGTGGTTCTGCTGGCGCATGCTCAGCCATTGGCTCGACCGGCGTGACACTCACAGGTTCAGCAGTGTTGGCTGGCGTGAACAACGCTGCAGGAGCCGTCTCTTTGCGCTGGCGCTGCCGCCACCACAGCATGGCGCAGGTCAGCAGGCAGAACGCGTATAGCGGCCAGTCACCAACCTGGCTATACAGCGTACGGCCCTGAGTCAATGGAACATCCAGCGTCAGCACGCCATCCTGAAATTGCGGCAGCTGTGCCAGCACCTGGCCATCGGCGCCAACGGCCGCGGTCACGCCGGTGTTCGTGGCACGCAGCAGAGGACGACCAAATTCAAGCGCCCGCATCCGGGCAATTTCCAGATGTTGCCAGGGGCCATGTGAATCACCAAACCAGGCGTCGTTGCTGACAGTTAACAAAAAATCGGTGTCATCGCTGAAATTGGCGCGGATCTGCCGTGGAAAAGCGATTTCAAAACAAAGTGCTGCCAGTAGCTGATAACCTTTGGCCTGCAGATTCGGCTGTTGCCATTCACCGCGGGCGAAGGAACTGTTTGGCAGGTCAAAAAATGGTGCCACGTCACGCAGGAAGCGTTCAAACGGCACAAATTCGCCAATCGGTAACAGGTGGTGTTTCTGGTAGCGGTTGCGCGTTTCGTAATGATAAATCTGGCCTTTCACGCCGGTATCACCGACCACAATCATGCCATTGTAGGCATCGCCATTGCGTTTCCAATCGAGGATCCCGGTGACCACCGCCGCTTTGTTTTCTGCAGCCAGCATATCAAGGTTAAACAAATAAGCCTGCGCTTCAGGTTCTACCTGCGGGATCGCCGCTTCCGGCCAAATCACCAGCCGCTCCGCCAGCTGCGGCCGGGTCAGCTGCATATATTTTTTCATCGTCGGCAGTTCCTGCTCTGGCGCCCAGCGCAGCTCCTGACGGATATTGCCCTGTACCAGCGCGACCGGCACTTGTGCGCCAGTTGTCTGCCAGCCTTTGAAGTGATTTGGCGCAGGGGCCAGCACCAGCAACATGACCGCAGCGGCTAACTGCCACTGCGCCACCCGGTTTGCTTGATAACGCCATAACAACGCAAAACTACCGGCGGCCAACAGCAGGATAAAGTTAATGCCGGTTTCGCCAACCAGCGGCGCATAACTGGCGAGCCAACCATCTGTTTGACTATAACCGAGTGATAACCACGGGAAGCCGGTAAAGAGCCAGGAGCGCAGGTTCTCGCTGAGCGTCCAGCAGACAGCTAACAACAATGGCCAGTAGTGCGACCGATTTGCGACCAAACGGGCCGCAGTATAGGCTGCGAGAGCAGGAAACAAGGACAAATAAGCAACCAGCAACGCCATAATACCAAGACTGGCAATCAGTGGCATACCGCCAAAAGTGGCGATGCTGACATGGACCCAACTGACGCCCAGGCCAAACCAGCCGAGACCATAACAATAGGCCAGCCAGGCAGCCTGACCTGGGGTCTGGCTCTGGCGTAAAGTGACTGCCAATATAGTTAGGGTCAACAGGGGCAGGGCGTGCCAGCTATATGGCGCAAATGCAAAAGTATTAAGTAGACCTGCGCATAGCAGCAGCAGGCTGAGCAGCCCGGTGCGGGCGGAAATTCTGAATTGCACTGAGTTCATCCTGCGGCACGGTCCGTGCCGCTATTATTCATCCTGGGCACTGTCAGTTTTGGGCTTAATGACCTGTAACTGCACCAAACGACGATTGTTCGCTTTGTTCACTTTAAAAGTCAGACCGCCGAGACTGATACTTTCACCCTTCACCGGCATATGACCAAAGGCATGTAGCACAATACCGCCAATGGTACTGGCTTCGTCCTCATCAAAACTGGTGGCAAAGGCTTCATTAAATTCATCGAGGGGCGTTAAAGCGCTGACCAAAAATACATGGCTGCCGAGCTTACGAATGTCGGAGCCTTCAATTTCATCGTGCTCATCTTCAATTTCACCGACGATTTGCTCCAGAATATCTTCGATAGTGATAAGGCCGGACACGCCGCCATATTCATCAACCACAATGGCCATATGGTAACGTTGCTGGCGGAAATCTTTCAGCAGCGCATCAACCCTTTTACTTTCCGGAATAATGACGGCCGGTCTTAAGATGTCGCGCAGCTGCCATTCAGTCTGCGGCTTTAGTGCATATTGCAGGATATCTTTAACAATCAGAATGCCTTCGATGTGGTCTTTATCTTCATTGACCACCGGGTAACGGCTGTGATTATTTTCCAATAAAATCGGCAGATATTCTTCCAGTGGCTGGTCGATATCAATAGTCGCCATCTGTGAGCGTGGCACCATGATATCGCGTGCCCGCATTTTGGAGATTGCCAGCACGCCTTGCAGCATGCCTTTGGTATCAGTGTCGATTAACGCGCGGGCATTGGCCTCGGTGATGATCGCTTGTAAATCGGACAGGTCTTGGGGTTCTGCAGTAAAAATCGCGGCAATGCGCTCTAACCAGGATTTTACGGCAGAACCGCGTCCCGAGTGTGGATTGTCGTCACTCATGACTTCAAATCAGCTCCATGTTCAGTCAATCAAATAGGGATTGGCAAAGCCAAGTTCCTGTAATATTTGGATCTCTTCCGCTTCCATTTCTTCGGCGTCAGCGTCATTTATATGGTCAAAGCCGAGCAAATGCAAGCTGCCATGTACCACCATATGCGCCCAATGTGCCTGCAGGGTTTTTTGTTGTTCCTGCGCTTCGCGCGCGACAACCTGAGCACAGATCACCAAATCACCCAGCAACGGTAACTCAATACCCGGTGGGCACTGAAATGGGAAACTCAGCACATTGGTCGGTTTGTCTTTTTCCCGATAATCAAAATTAAGCTGCTGGCTTTCGGTTTCATCTACGATGCGGATGGTCACTTCCGCGTCAGCCTGAAAAGGCGTAATCGCTGCTTCCAGTACCCGTTGCAGCTCCGCTTCAGTCGGTAAGTCTGTTGCCGTGCTGGCTTGCTGTAAATCCAGGATAATCGCCATTTAAACCTCTTTGCTGCGCCGGCGTACCGGTTTGGCCACAGGATCTGCCGTAGCGGCAAGCGCCTGCTGGGCGGCTTTTTCAACGATTTCAGCTTGTTCAGCAGCACGTGCCGCCGCTTTGGCATCGGCCACGGCTTTTTCGTGCGCTTCATAAGCGATCACAATCTTCTGCACCACTGGGTGGCGCACCACATCTTTGGCCTGGAAATAGTTGAAACTCAGTGCGTCGACTGCAGACAACACGTCGATAGCATGTTTCAGACCTGAATACTGACCGCGTGGTAAATCGATCTGGGTGACATCGCCGGTGATCACTGCTTTGGAATTAAAGCCAATCCGGGTTAAAAACATTTTCATTTGCTCGACCGTGGTGTTTTGGCTTTCGTCGAGAATGATAAAGGCATCACTTAAAGTGCGTCCGCGCATATAGGCCAGCGGTGCGATTTCGATCGTGCCGCGTTCGAGGTACTTTTCAACCTTTTCAAAGCCCAGCATATCAAACAGCGCGTCGTACAAAGGCCGTAAATACGGGTCGACTTTTTGCGCCAGATCACCAGGCAGGAAGCCGAGCTTTTCACCAGCTTCAACGGCAGGGCGGGTTAGCACAATACGGCGCACCTGCTGTTTTTCCAGTGCATCGACGGCACAGGCGACTGCCAGATAGGTTTTACCGGTGCCAGCCGGACCGATGCCAAAGGTCACGTCATGGGTCAGCACATTGGCGACATAACGGCTTTGATTGGCGTTGCGGCCTTTAATCAACCCTTTTTTGGTTTTGATGCTGACTTCGTTCTGCGCCGCATCCACACTGACCAGACTGCTTGGGTTTTCCACACTGCTCAGACTCAGATGGACCTGTTCCGGGCTCAATGGCTGTATTTTGCCATTGGCGGAGACAGTTTCCAGATACAGCGACTCCAGCAACTGACGCACCAGTGGTAGTTGCTCGGTCAGGCCAAGCAGGCGGAATTTTTCTTCGCGGTTTTGGATTTGTACGCGAAAACGCCGTTCAATCTGATGCAGGTGATCGTCAAAAGGGCCACATAACATCGCAAGACGCTGGTGGTCAGCGGGGGTAAAACTGAATTCTAGGCTGCTGATCGGGTTGTCCAAATGTCCTTCTCTCATCGCTGGATAAACAAAGTCCGGTATGGTGACCGGACTTGCTTATCAACACTACAGGCCTGCAGCAACTGCAGCTGGTGTTCAGGGTTGGTAAGTAGCGACGCCGAGTGCATCGGCGCTGCCTTCTGGCCGGTTTTGCCGGGCCATAATTTGTTGCGGGGAAATTTCCCGGCGCAGGTCCATCTCTGCTTCCGTTCTGATCACTACACCTTTGAGGGAATTGGTGAACACATCGGTGATCCGGACATCAACGAACTGCCCAATCATATCAGGCGTGCCTTCGAAATTCACCACCCGATTGTTCTCGGTGCGGCCGGTCAATTCCATCAGATCTTTTTTCGACGGACCTTCCACCAGAATACGCTGTTCAGTGCCCAACATGCCACGGGCGATTTGCAGTGATTGCTGGTTGATGCGGTCCTGCAGAATATAAAGACGCTGCTTTTTTTCGTCTTCCGACACATCATCCGGCAGGTCGGCCGCCGGCGTGCCTGGCCGCGCGCTGTAGATAAAGCTGAAACTCATATCAAAGCCGATGGCGCTGATAAGGTCCATGGTCTGGGCAAAATCTTCCGCCGTTTCACCAGGGAAACCGATGATAAAATCGGATGACATCGACAGATTGGGCCGGATTTTTTTCAGCTTACGGATCTGGGCTTTGTACTCAATCGCGGTATGGTTGCGTTTCATCAGCGTCAGGATCCGGTCAGATCCGCTTTGCACCGGTAAATGCAGATGGTCTACCAGTTCAGGAATATCGCGATAGACTTCAATAATATCGTCAGTAAATTCAACCGGATGCGACGTGGTGTAGCGAATACGGTCAATGCCGTCGATGGCGGCGACCAGGCGCAGTAATTCAGAAAAGTGACAAATCTGGCCATCGTGCGTTTCACCGCGATAAGCGTTGACGTTCTGCCCCAGCAGATTGACTTCCCGCACGCCTTGTTCGGCCAGCTGCGCGATCTCCAGCAGTACATCATCGAGCGGGCGGCTGACTTCTTCACCGCGGGTGTAAGGCACGACGCAGAACGTACAGTATTTTGAGCAGCCTTCCATAATGGATACAAAAGCGCTGGGACCTTCGGCTTTTGGTTCTGGCAGCCGGTCAAATTTTTCAATTTCCGGGAAAGAAACATCGACCACCGGAGAGCGGTCACCGCGGACGGCATTGATCATTTCTGGCAGGCGGTGCAAGGTTTGCGGACCAAACACGATGTCAACATAAGGCGCGCGTTCACGGATAGCGGCGCCTTCCTGCGAGGCGACACAGCCACCAACACCAATGATTAAATTCGGATTTTTCTTTTTCAGCGGACGCCAGCGGCCCAACTGATGAAACACTTTTTCCTGGGCTTTTTCGCGGATAGAGCAGGTGTTTAATAAAATAACATCCGCTTCTTCTGCTTCTTCAGTCAGGGTATAGCCATGAGTGGCATCCAGTAAGTCAGCCATTTTGGATGAATCGTATTCGTTCATCTGGCAGCCCCAGGTTTTAATGTGCAGCTTTTTGCTCATGGTCAGAATTTGCCTGTAAAAAAGTCGGACGGAAAAATGGCGCGTATTTTAACTGACACCCCGCACAAGTACCAGCCTTGTGCAGGTTATTCGGTGGCAGCCTTGGGCCAATCTGGCGAATTGGTAAAATTTTGCTTTCAGTTCAGTATGTTCAGAATACTGGTCTACACTTCAAAAAAGTTGTAAGGCAAGCGTGGAGCTTAAAATGAAGAAAATTCTTTGGGTGCCTTTGGCACTTCTCAGTGCATCCGTATTCGCCGAAGTTGCAGTTGTTGTACATCCGTCCAATGCCGCAGCGTTAAATCCTGAAGCCATAGCGCAAATTTACCTTGGACGCAGTAAAAGCTTTCCGGATGGCAAAGCTGCTTTACCGTTAGGTCAGGCAGAAGGCAGCAAAACCACAGAACAATTTAATCAGAAGGTGCTGAATAAATCCGGCAGCCAGATTAAAGCTTATTGGTCCAAGCTGGTATTTACCGGCAAAGGCACACCACCAAAAGAGATCAGTACCGATGCAGAAATGCTCGAACTGGTCAGTCAGAATCCGAGCGTCATAGGTTACGTCGACAAAGCATCTGTCACAGATAAGGTCAAAGTACTGGCCACTTTCTGAGCCGCAGGGCTAGCCTTTTATTAATGCCGGAGTAAATAACATGAATTGGCTGAATCCTAAGCAGCAGGCTTTGCCTTTGCTTGTGTGTACGTTGTTTGTCAACAATGGGTATGCGGCAGAGTTTAACTGGAGTGGTTTTATGACTCTGGCTGCCGGCAAAACGCTGAGTGGCTCGGTGCAGGGAAAAAATGAAATTGGTATAAATTGTCCTTGTATGATTTCCGATTTTTCCCAGTCGGGTGTCATTGACAGCAGCTGGGATTTTGCTGCCGACTCGAAATTGGGCTTGCAAGGCAATCTGCAGCTGTCTGACCAACTGTGGAATGGGTTTATGCCGGTTGGCAACTGGGCGACAATGATTTACTACAGGTTGGCCGAAAGCGCTTACCGTTATTTTATTACTCAGAACAACAGGATGTCAGCTTCACTTATCCGTGGGTGCACCTGCCACCGCAAACCTATGGTTGGGAAGCGGTCAATTACAACGGGATTAACTGGAATCATAGTTTTCAGGCCGGCGACTGGAGTGGGCTGGTCAATACTTTTGCTGGCAGCGAAACCCGCAAAGACAATGATTACATGAAAATTTATAACGGCATCGACAGTGAAACCGATACGCGCTGGCGCAAAATCATCGGCGCCGAAGTGCTGATGAACCGCGACTGGTTTGAAGGCCGCCTGATGCTGATGAAGTCCGATACGCAAAGCCGTTTAGTCAGTGACAACGAGGATTGGTCCACGCCTGCTGAACAAATGCTGTTTGGTGCATCTGGTTTGATTGATTATCAGGACTGGATCTTCAGTGCCGAGTTGTTTTTCTCCGACCGCACAGAGTCTTATGGCCGTGATTTGGCTTATACCCTGACAAGCGGCAAAAGGCTCGATGGCTGGGCCTGGTATTTGACACATGGTTTGTACCAGCAAAAAATCAATGTAATGAATCCGCTGGAACTGACCACAGAAGCGGACCAGGAGAAACACCGGTTATCCTCTGCTGTGGTGCGGTTTGACGTCAGCTCTGCTGCTGCTGTTAAAGTACAGCTGGACCACTGGCAGGATTGTGGTGGGCAGTGGTTTAAACAAACCTATGGCGATGCCAATGCGCTGAGTATCAGTTACGATCGCGTGTTCTGAGCAAGACCGGCAGCGTTCAGAACAAGCGCTGCCGGCTTGTGACATAACCGGCATAAAAGATAATCAGCACACCGGCAGACCAGGCCATTGACACCGGCTCCTGCCAGAACAAATAACCAAACAATCCGGCAAATACCACGCTGCTGTATGTCCACATCCCGATATCACTGGCGGGTGCTAAGGCATAAGCACGGGTCATTGCCATCTGTCCGGCAGCGGCCAATACCCCCATCCCGGCAAAGGCCCACCAGGCGATTGCCGGCAACGGATGCCAGTCAAATGGTACCGGGATAAAAGAAATAATGGCCGTCAGCAGCGAGAAATAAAACACGATGCGGGCGGCAGGTTCGGTATCCGACATATAACGGATGGTGGTTTTGGTTACCGCCACCAGCACCGCTGACAACAGTCCAATCGCCAGCATCAACCAATTGCCAGGGCCTTCACTGACTGGGATCGCAATAAAGACGCCGACAAAGCCCAAACCAATGGCAAACAACGTTAAGCGGCTTGGCCGTTCATTTAGCCAGAAGCGGGCAATAATGGGCACAACAAAAGGCGAGAGCAGCAAGACCAACATGGCCTGTGCTAAAGGTAATTGGCTGATCACATAGAAAAAACAGTACATGGAAATGATGCCGGTAGTGGCCCGGCTCAGATGTAAATACCAGCGGTCAGTTTTCAGTATTTGCATGCCTTGCAGGTAGATCCACGGCAGCATCACCAACAGCGCAAAAAAATTGCGGAAAAACACCACCTGCACCTGGCTGGCAGACTCACTGGTCAGTTTGACCAGCGCACCGATGCCGGCAAAGCAGGCTTCCGCCAATAACAATAAAGCCGCAGCCAGATAGAGTCGGGAAGGTGTCACAGGGTTCAATCTTGTAGAAGCTTGCGGAGCAGTTGATCCGCGGCCATCGGTTTGCCAAACAGATACCCCTGAATTAAATGACAACCACGCTGGCTGAAAAACGCCAGTTGTTGTTCCGTTTCGACGCCTTCGGCCACACAATACATCCCAAGACTGCTAGCCATGCTCAACATGGCATCGATAATGGTTTCATCATTGCGGTCGATACCGATATCTTTGACAAAGCTGCGGTCAATTTTAATGCCGTCTATCGGTAATTCTTTCAGATATTTCAGCGAAGAATAACCGGTACCAAAATCGTCGAGCGCCAGCTGAACGCCCAATTCACTCAGCGCCAGCATGGTCGCGATGGCACTTTGGTGATCCTGCATCAGCGCACTTTCGGTGACTTCAAAGCGCAGGCAACTGGCCGGTAACTGGTACTGCGCCAATAACGCCGCGGTTTCCAGCGCCAGATTTTGCTGCTCCAGATGGCTGGGCGACAGGTTCACTGACACATACAATGGAAAACCTGCCTGATGCCAGCGCTGTAAATCAGCCAACGCCCTGACCAGCAACGCCTGCGTCATCGGCACTATCAGCCGTAAATCTTCCGCCAACGGAATAAAATCATTTGGCGGCACTAAACGGTCGCTATCCTGCCAGCGCATCAGCACTTCGACTCCAACAATTTTCTGTTGCACGCTGTCGTAAATCGGCTGGTAGTAGTTCAGGAATTCATTGTGTTGCCAGGCGCTGCGCAGCCGGGTTTCACGCGCCAGTTGCATATGCGCTTTGTCATTCATTTCCTGAATGAAAAACTGGAAGTTATTGCGGCCGAGATCTTTTGCATGGTACATCGCAACGTCTGCATGTTTCAGCAACTCACCGGCGTCGGCTGCGTCTTCCGGATATACGGCAATACCGATACTGGGGGACACACTGACCGAATGCACGCCAAGCTGCATCGGTTCCCCGATTGATTTCAACATCTTGCGCGCCACGTGGCTGATATTGTCGTCGTTTTTATAACTTTCCAGCAGCACGACAAACTCATCACCGCCTAACCGGGCCACGGTATCAGTCAGCCGTAAAATAGAGCTCAGACGTTTTGCCACTTGTTTTAGCAACAAGTCACCGATGTCATGACCCAGACTGTCATTGATTTGTTTAAAACGGTCCAAATCGATAAAACACAATGCCAGTGAGCGTTTTTCCCGTTTGGCCGTTTCGATACCGTGCAGAATACGGTCCGTCAGCAGTGCGCGGTTTGGTAAACCGGTCAGCGCATCATAATTCGCCAGATAACGCAGATCATCTTCAGCTTGTTTCTGTGCGGTAATATCGGTAAACACCAAAACATAGAAATCGACCCGTTCGTCGTCGCCCACCGCGCTGATATTTAGCAGAGTGGGGCGTTCGGTGCCGTCCGGGCTTAACACCAGCTCTTCGCCTTGCCAGTGCTGATTGGCCTGCATGCCACCGAGCAGGCGGGTGTAAAAACGTCGTCTGCTCAGACTGATGCCCAGTTCATGCACACGCGGATTGCCGAGATAGTCATCCATGTTGCCAAACACATCGGCAAACGACTGGTTGGCGGCGAGTACCCGTTGTTCCGGGTCGAGCAATACCACCCAATCGCGGGTTTGCTGGAATGCTTCGCCAAATAACCGCGCTTTTTCTTTGGTGGCCCGAGTTTCGGTGATATTGCTATAGGTGCCGATGACACGTAGTGCCTGATTACTGTTGGTCTCTGTTACCTTGCCGATATCGCGGAACCATAACCAGCTGCCATTTTTATGCTGCATACGATAAGTAAAATCAAAACTGCGGTCGGGCGCACTGACAAACTTGTTCCAGGCTTGTTGATAACTATCGCGGTCGTCCGGGTGGATCAGGGCCAGATGTTGCTGCATCGACAGTGGATTTAACTCTTCGCTGTAACCAAGCATCGCATGCACACGTTGGGCATACATGCTGTTTTTTGGCACTAGATAGTCCCACACGCCGCTGTTGACTGCTTCCAGTGCCTGTTTCAGCCGCTGCTCACTGGCTTTTACTTTGTAATGCGCCTGCGCCAGCAAGCGCTTTTGCGCCAAACGATTGTGCTGCCACAAAAATAACAGGATCAGCGCCAGCACGGCATAGCTTGCCAGGGCCGTTGGTGAATACCAAGGCGCCGGATCGATACGCAGCGTTAATACTGCGGTGTCACTTTCCAGCCCATTGTGTGGAGAAAGAGCTTTGACGTGAAAGGTGTAGAGGCCGGGCTCGAGCTGTGGAAAAGTAACGCTGGCGCTCTGTTGCTGTGGAAAGCGAATTTCGCGGTTGCCTTCAAGCCAGAATTTATACAGGATTTTGTCGTTGTCGCGAAAATTCAACGCAGAAAAACTGACTTCAATGCCCAGGCTGTCATAAGCAAACCGGAACGATGCGCCGTTTAAATTGCTTAACGACGTCGACTTAGCCTGATTCATTGCCCCGATATGGGTAATGGCAATCACCGGCTTTTGTGGTGGTTCTAGCAGCTCGGCCGGGTTAAACCAGGTGACACCGGCATTGGTGCCATACGCCAGGTTTCCATTGGACAACTTCAGGCTGGCGGCATAAGTAAACTCACTGCCGGACAGGCCATCGTTTTTATCAAAGGCTTCCAGCCGCAGTGTGGCCGGGTCGAGCCGGGTCAGCCCTTGTTGGCTGGCAAACCATAGCTGGCCGTTCAGGTCGGTTTCGCATGAATAGATGGCGTTATTGGGTAAACCGTTTTGTTTATGCAGATGATGTTTCAGTTTTAACTGCTGACCGTCAAAACTCAGCAAGCCAAGGCCACTGATGGTAAACCACAGATCACCGCGGCCATCGACACACATTTTGTCAGCCTGTCGCGCAAGACCTGGTTGGTACGGCATCGCTTCATAGATCTTCTGCACACTGCGATCGCGCTGATTAAACAACCAGATCCGGTCGGATGCACTGAAAAATATTTGCTCCGGATGCTGCGGACGCTGCCCAAGGAAACGACCCGCCCTATGGGGCGGCTCTGCTTGTTTTAACTCAGATAAAGTTGTCAGTGTGCCGTCGGCCGGTTGATAACGATAATAATCTTCCGCGTTGTAGTACCAGAAGGCGCCAGCATGGTCGCGCCAGTGCCCGGCAGCCTGGAGCTGGATCAGGGGTTGCTGCTGGCTGTCTTGCAGCGGTAGCGGTAAAAACTCCGCGCTGCTGGCTGAGTACAGATGTAATGAGTTGCCACTACGTAGCCAAAGTCTGTCGGCGGTATCCGGATAAATACGCGCCACAATTCGGGAAAAAAGGGCGGGCAACGGATCCGGGTAGGCCAGATCCTGCACCGCGCCTGACGGCAAATCCAGCCGTTTTAAACCATTAATGGTGCCAAGCACGAGCTGATTCGCCGGGCTTTCGGCCAACGCCAGCACCGCTCTGGGGCTGTATCCGGCTGGCTGGGCAGACATTGGCTGTTCCACTGGCGGCATGGCGAGCCGGACATGATTAAAATGGGTACTGCGGGGGTGCCAGTAATAGGCGCCTTGTAAGCGACTGGCCACCCAAAAGCCGCCATCTGGTGTGCGGACCAGATCGGTAATGCTGTCCTGATCGACTTCATGCACGCTGTCGGTAAAACGCCAGAGCAATTCCGCCTGCGCGGCGCCGGGTGTAGCCAGATACAGGCCTTTATGGGAGCCAAGTAAAAGTTTGCCGAAATACGGCAGGATTTTATTAATCTGCAAATCAGTTAAAAACGGTGCTGTAGCAATTGGCGCGACGGCACTCTGGCGCAACTGGTCTTCAGTCAGTTGATAAAGTTGCGAGCCAATCGCCAGGTAAAGCTGATTATTGGTCACTTCCAGTGACCGGACCAGCTGAGCGCCGCGTTCGGGGCTTAGTTGTGTCAGCGCGACCAGCCAGTGTTGTTGGCTCTTTAAATCATAAACATAGAGCCCACGTGTCGTGCCGATGAGCAGCAACTGGTTGAATTTTTTTAGCAGCCGTATCCGCGACATCAGGCTGTTACCGCCATCAAATTCAAAAATTTGAGTCAGTTGCCTGCCGGGTAATTGCAGTTGGTAGACGGCTTTATTGATTGCCAGCAGCAGTAAATCAGGTTGTTGTTCAATCACATCAAACAATTGCGGGGTAGTGTCGCTTTCCAGTTGCTGCAGCGGCGTCAGCAGTTCTGCCGCGGACGTCTGTAGATCAACCTGATACAGCCCTTGATTTTTCGCTGCAACAAAAAAGCGTTGCTGACTGTCTTCCAGCAGCTGAGAAATATCCAGTTCAACCTGTGTATCACCGGCCAAAGGTAATTGTTGCACCTTATAGGCATCATACCGGTTCAGACCCCGGTCGGTGGCCAGCCACAAAAAACCGGTGTTATCGATGTAAAGACGATTGATGGTGCCGCTAATCAGACCCTGCTCAGTCGTCAGTGGTGCTAAAAGTGGTGGATTTGCATGTTCAGTATGCGCGGCCGTTGATTGCGGCGTCCAGACGCCGATGAGCAACAACAGCAGGAAATGGCATAAATTGTGGCGTAGCACAGACATTTTTGTTGCCAATATTTTGACCAGCTGTTGAAGTATGGCGGCGAACATAACGCAGAAACTCATCAAAAGTCCAGTGGGATCCATCAGAAGGGCAGCGGCCATTGATAAAGCATCGTCAGTGCAAAACCGCAGCACAGCAGCAAAAAAAGCGTGCGCTGAATTTGCCGGCTCAGTTGCAGCGCCAGCTGCAAATCGGCGAGCTGCGGGTTTTCTGCCGGACCAATCCGCTCGCGTCGCAGTTTAGTGCCCTGATACATCACAGGGCCGGCCAGATTGCGTTGCAGCGCAGCGCTCCAGGCCGACAGATACCAATGATCAGCTGCGGGCAACCCTGCGCCCAGGCTGGTATGAAAATAACGCAAAGTTGGGCGAAATCGGTACAACAATCCGACTAGAGCCCCTTGTAACCACAACGCAGGCACAGTAAAAAAACGCCCGCCGATACTGACTGCGCCGCTAAAAGCGCGCTGGCTGGGTAATTTGCCGGACCAGACTTGTTGCAGCTCCAGTAATAAGCGGTAACTGAGAGCCAGCATCGCGCCGCCAAGTAAATACCACAGCAGTACTGCTATCACATGCCGGACCTGACGCTGCGCCAGTACTTCAATGCCGGCTTTAGCCAGACCTGTGGCAGACAGTGCTCCACATTCACGTCGCAGCAGTGGTTGCAGCTGATCTTTGGCCAACTGGTATTGCTGGCGTTGTAAACTGCTGGCCACACTCTGGACCTGTAACTGGTAATTACGATAATCCAGGCACAGATATAGCAGAACGGCATCAAAGCCAACCGGCCATTCTGACAGCTGGCGCATAGTCCAGCTCAACAGCAGCACTGGCAACAAGATCACTGAAAGTGCCAATGCCCCGGCGAGTCGTTGCTGTGAGCGGCTATCAGTGCTTTTATTTACTTTCAGTTCGATGCGTTGAGCGAGCAGGCGCAGCAGTGGCCAAAACTGATATTGCTGTGGCAATGCGGCGTATTGCGCCAGCACGACCGCCAGCAAAAACAGCAGTCCCGGCTCGAAGGCCGGGATCTGTGTCAGCAGTTGCCAGTATTGGGCAGCGAGTTGTGGCATCGTTGCTTATGCTGCGTGCAGTTCGCGCAACAATTCCAGCACCATGGCGCTACTGTTTTTCGACGCAATTTCCAGATAGGCGTCAAAAGAGGTTGGTGATTCTTTGCCGGCAATATCACTTAAGCTACGGATCACGACAAATGGCGTGTTGAGCTGATGGCAAACCTGCGCAATAGCCGCGCCTTCCATTTCGACTGCAAGCATTTGTGGGAAGGTGGCACGGGTTTTATTGATCCGTTCCGGATCGCACATAAACACATCACCGGTGGTAATAAGGCCGGTTTTGGTTTTGCAGAAACCCAACGTATTGATACTGCGCACTGCGGCGGCCATTAAGGCTGGATCCGCGGTAAAAGCGGCAGGTAAACGTGGCAGCTGGCCTGGTTCATAGCCAAAAGCGGTGACGTCAACATCGTGATGGCGTAATTCAGTGGAGACAACGATATCGCCGACATTCAGTTCAGGGTCAAAACCACCGGCAGAGCCGGTGTTAATCACTGCCGACGGCTGAAATAACTGAATTAACAAAGTGGTCGCAATAGCTGCGGTGACTTTACCGATGCCGGACTGAACCAGCACAACGTCATGGCCCTGTAGTTGGCCACGGTGAAATTCAAAACTGGCGACGCGGGTGGTTTCAATATTGCTGAGCTGTGCTTTGAGGATCGCAACTTCCTGTTCCATTGCGCCGATAATACCGATTAATTGCATAGGGATAGTCCTGTGACATAAGTCCTGTGACAAAAATGGCATTATACAAGCCGGAAGGATAATGGCCCAGCGCGATTTCGCGCCGGGTGCTTCGGGTGCGTCAGTGGCCTTTGCCGCGGCTTAAATTTGCAGGACTTTAGCGGCGCCTTCCGTCAATTTGCCTTGCTGATAATCCTGAATCGCCTGTTCAATCTCAGCCACTGAGTTCATCACAAAAGGCCCGTATTGCACGACAGGTTCCTGTAACGGTTTGCCGGCGAGCACGATGATCCGGGCCGGTCCTTCGGTACGCAGCTGCAGACTATCGCCATCAGTGAGCACGCCCGCATGGTGCTGCGGCACCCGATGGTCGCCGAGCCAGGCTTCGCCTTCGTAGGGATAAATCAGCGCATTGTGGCCGCCCGGTACGGCGAGCGTTAAATCAGCCGCACTGTGCAGTTGCAGGTCCAGATACAACGGCTGCGTCGACGCCGCGCGGATCGGGCCTGTGGTCACGGGCAGCAGTGGTGCACCGGCATCGGCCGGGCTTTGTAATGTTCCGGCGATGACTTTTATCAAACCTTGTGGGATCTCAGCCAACGGGATTTGCGCCGGATCTAAATCCAGATAAGCAGGTTCCTGCATTTTCTCCGCCGCCGGCAGATTCAGCCACAGTTGAAAACCGCGCATCAGGCCTGATTCCTGCTGCGGCATTTCCGAGTGGATAATGCCGCGGCCGGCCGTCATCCATTGCACTCCGCCGCTTTTCAGATGGCCCTGATTACCCAGATGGTCTTCATGCAGCATGTGCCCGTCCAGCATATAAGTGACGGTCTCAAAGCCACGATGCGGGTGCGGCGGGAAGCCGGCGATATAATCAGCGGCTTCATCGGAGCCAAAACAGTCCAGCATCAGAAATGGATCGAGCCGCCATTGCGGTTGCAGCCCAATGCTGCGGCGGATTTTGACGCCGGCACCGTCAGAGACTTGCTTGGCGGGCCAGAGTTGGGCAAGGCGGCGAATTTTCATGATGAATAAATCCTGCGATTTGAGAGGAGCTTAGTTAACCCTAAAACTAATCGAAGTAAAATTGCAATGAATCCACATTTTTGTTCTAAATAATCGAATGAAAATGGCCAGCTACACGCTGTTCATGTTGCAGCAGCCAGATTTTCCGATCCAGCCCTCCGGCGTAGCCGGTCAGTTTGCCGTCAGCGCCGATGACGCGGTGACAAGGCACAATAATGGCGATTGGGTTACGGCCATTGGCGGCACCGACGGCGCGCATCGCATTTTTATTGCCAAGACGCTGCGCCAGCTCGCCATAACTTTGGGTGTGGCCAAACGGGATCTGCCGCAATTGATGCCAGACCTGCTGCTGAAACGTCGTACCGGGCGCGGCGAGGGGCAGGTTAAAAGTCTGGCGCTCGCCGGCGAAATATTGTCGGAGCTGCTCTGCGGCTTCCTGTAATAGTGACTTTGTGTGGCTGTCCGTTTGTAGATGCAGCAGTTCAAAAGCTGTATTTGCACCGAGTGCCGCCGGCAACTCCGTATGCCGGGCG
The DNA here is from genome assembly GCF_001518915.1 of Rheinheimera sp. F8. Classification (NCBI taxonomy): domain Bacteria; kingdom Pseudomonadati; phylum Pseudomonadota; class Gammaproteobacteria; order Chromatiales; family Chromatiaceae; genus Rheinheimera; species Rheinheimera sp. F8. The sequence continues at coordinate 4,286,894 of NZ_CP013656.1, read as the reverse complement.
CTGGCCAGACTTCGGTCCTGCTGCACTGCAGGGAAATGCACGGCCACAAGACCGGCCGTACTGGCATGGATCTCCAGTTCACCTAGCGGTGACAGGCAATAAGCGGTATTTAACGGTAATGACATCTTATTCTCCTTGCGCCGCCGGGCTGTCCGCCAGGCCAAACCAAAGTTGTAATGTGGCATAACTGCGCCAGGGTGACAGGCTTTGCGCATCAAAACCGGCGTGCTGGCGTGCCAGCGCTTTTTGAATGCCTAAATCGCCACCGAGCCAGACGTCAGTTTCTGACAGACCCCGCATACAGGCATAAGCCACAGTCCAGGGACCGATGCCTTTGATCGGCAGCCATTGCGATGGATGTTGGTCTGGCACTGTGATCATGCTGACGGCAAGGGCTAACAGGGTTTGGCGCCGGGCGCCGGGAATTTTCAGCATCAATAACGCATCGGCGTGAACTTGTGCTGGTGTTGGAAACTGCCGCCATTGCAAATCGCTGGTATGCTCGGCAGCGCAGCTTGGCGTCTCCTGTTCGCAGCCCAGCACCAACAGGCGATTGAGCTGTGCGCGTGCGCCGGCAATACTGACCTGTTGACCCAAAATTGCGCGGATGCCTGCTTCCCAGGCGGACCAGACACCCGGAATCCGCAGGCCGGTTTTGACTTTATCGCCCAGTTGCCCGCGCAGATGTTGTTCGATGACCTGTAAATCGGCATCCAGATCCAGTAAACGCCGGATATGTTTCACCACCGGCAATAGCGTGTCGTGATGCTGCCAGTGTAGTTGCAATTGCAGCGCATGTTTATCCGGGACTGGTCGCACCTCAAACCAACCTTGTTGCTGACCCTGGCCGGGCGGCCAGTCAATCAATCGGCCATAACGCTCGCCATCGAGCCATTCCAGCCCAGTTAAGGTGCGAAGTTGCCAGAACTCCAGCAATAAATGCCAGGCCAGTGGTGGGCGATAACTCAATTCCAGCTCAATCACTGCGGAATGTTGCGACATGCGTTGTCCCCGTATTTGTGTTGGTGTCAGTTGTAGTTGTTGTTTAAACGCATCGTGGAAGCGGCGCAGACTGTGAAATCCGGCCATGGCCGCAATATCAGTCACCGGCATGGTGGTTTGATGCAGCAGTTGTTTTGCAAACAGGATTTGTTGATACAAGGCATATTGTTTCGGCGAAACGCCCAGATATTGTGCAAAGAGTTTGCGTAAGTAGCGCTCGCTGATGCCGAGGCGTTCACACAGACTGGCCTGATTGCCATCCTGCAGGGCACCTTGATCGATCAGTTTCATTGCACGGCGCAGACTAGTTTGATTGCCTTGCCAGGCGGGAGAGCCGGGTGCACTGTCAGGCCGGCAACGTAAACAGGGCCGAAAGCCAGCAGCAGCAGCGGAGGCTGCAGAAGCAAAATACTGCACCTGATGTTCTGCCGGTGCACGCGCCGGGCAAACCGGGCGACAGTAGATGCCGGTGCTTTTCACTGCGATATAAAACAGTCCGTCAAAGCGGGCGTCACGGCTTAACCGGGCTTGTTGGCAGGTTTCGGCGGCGGGTAACACTTCACTGTACACAGGCGGCGCTCCACTACTAAGTTATGCCTGCAGTGTACAGCGAAGTATCATGGCGGATCAGCCAGATCCGGCACTGAATATCAGATATTCAAATCGACCTGTTGCAGCAGGCCAACATTGCCTTGTTCAGACAAAAAGATGCCGCTGCGTGCAATACGGGCCATCAGTGCATCGCCATCATATAGCCCAAACGAAGTCGCAACCGATTGTGCCGAGATGGCACCAATGCCGGCGTCGGTCAGACTTTGCAGCGCTTCGCCGGGCCGCCAGATACTCAGTTGTTGCCAGGCGCTGTCGCTGCTATCGACAAAGCCGTCCTGATCTTCGTCCAATGCGGCCAATTCAGCAAAACCACTGCCGGTACTGGGACCAAATAATTCTTTACCTTGCGTGATACGACCATCCTGATTGCGATCATAACTCAGGTAATACTGGCCATTAGCAAGTGTGGGAAGTTCTGCACTGGTGTCGTTACTGAAAAAATCAAAGGATTGACTGGCGCCTGTCCACTGAAAGCTTTGGCCTGTGGTGCTGAGCACTAACGGGTCTTGCAGTACCGCTTCTTGCCGGATACTGAAGCTGGCATATGTTTCCTGCATACTGAAGCTAAAAGCAAAACTCTGGCTGCTGCCATCTTCGAGCTGTACTGCACCGGCAAAGCTGGCTTCGACCGCCTGATAGCGATAATTAAATTCCATGATGGTGCGTTCAGCAGGCGCTGGTGGCGGCGCCACTTCGTCGTGCAGTTGCTGTTGCTGCGCCTGAATCTTGTCAAAAGCTGTGCCGTCGAGCCAACTCAGCAGTTTGCCACTGCTTAGTTGTTCCAGAATACGTTTGACGGTGCCAATACTTTCTTTGGCGCTGAATTGCTGACCATCTTCATTTTGTTCGTCGGATGACTTAGACTCGGTTTCGCTCTTTGGATCAACTGTTTGCGCTGATGTCGTTGTCGCGGGAGTGGCGGGTGCTACCGGTGAAGATTGTACTTCGATCCGGCTGTGTTGAAATAACTGCTGTTCACGGGCACTAAAGGCCTGTGTGGCGCTAATGATGTTCATTGGATCCTCCCATCGGAATTGATGGATTGCTGATCGCGTAATCGGCAGGACTTGGTCAAACTTTAGGCGGTTTTATGCTGGAAACTTTTTTTCGACAGTTAAGTAGCGAGCCGGACAGCATCAGCTTCCAGCAAACCATAACGTTAATTGATGCTTTATACGATTTCACCCCGACGGCGTTTCAGAATGGTGAACAAGCCAATGCGGCGGGGGAGAACAACGGTTCTTGCAAAATTCTGGCTTTTGCCTTGTTGCATCAGCTGTCAGAGCCGCAGACACTGCAGCTATTTGGTGATTTTTACCGGTTAGAGGTATTGCCGGATGTCAAAGGCACCAATCACGCCAATATCCGCAATTTTATCCGGACCGGCTGGGATGGTGTGGAATTTCACGGCGCGCCGTTAAGTGGCAAGCCTTAACGCACAAATGACAAGTCTGTTAATGCTCAGGCAGTCAGGCTTTTTTTCTGGCATTTCACCAGTACAGATTCAATTTTTTTCGCCGAAAATGGTTTAGCAATAAAACCACAAGCGCCAGCCAGGATACTTTGCTGCACATTTTCTACTGTGCTGTGGGCTGTCATAATCACGACATTAGCATTTGGATTGATTTCTTTCAGTTGGCGTAGCAGCGACTTCCCGTCGCAATCCGGTAGTTCTATATCGAGGAACACCACATCCTGATGTTGTTTGGTGTAGCTACTAATTCCGAGGCTACCATTGGACGCCTCGCTGACATGGGTGATGCCGAGTAGCATCAGGGTCTGACGTAAATACTCTCTGACTGAAGGTACATCGTCAATGATTAGTACGGAACAATCGGTCATTTTCATGCAAACATCCTTGGTAATCCAACTTCCTGCTTCCTAAGTTGTAGTCGTTGATTTCAAAGACCGCAACCTTGCTTTGCCAAAGGCGCGCCATGCTAGCAAAGTCATTCTTCAATTGCATCTTTTTAACACAAGCAAAACTGCATATAGCTGAATTGTGCAGCATCAGTTGGATGATTGGTCAGCGTTCTGGCTGATTTATGCGCAATCGATTGCTTTGTCTGAGATTTTTGCTTTACCTTTGCAACTCCTTTTGTATAATGGCGCCTCAATCACAGGGGCATAGTTCCAATTGGTAGAACAGCGGTCTCCAAAACCGATGGTTGGGGGTTCGAATCCCTCTGCCCCTGCCAATTCTCTCAGGCAAGACCCAACGAGGTACTGAGATGAATCCAGAAGTGACAAATAACATCACATCAGCCATGTCAGAACTGCAGCTGCAGTTCTTACAGCATTTAAAAATCCAACCATTACAAACCGATTTGGCTGCGCCTGATTATCAGGCGCCTCAATATGCGGCTGTGATCACAGCCCCTGCGGCACAAGACTTCGCGGTTTCGCAAAAGACTGCACTGCAATCCATACCAGCAGCCATGCCACCAGAACCGGTGCTCCCGCAGTGGACTACCGCTGAGACCAGTTTACCGTTGGTGCAGGATATGTTGATGTTTTTGCAGCAAGCCGGTGTTCAGGCTCAATGGTTCTATCAGGCTGCTGTAACAGACATTCATCTGACCGCAGAAGGTTTGTTCAGCGCGCCTCCGCAACATTTTTTGGCCGCAGCTAGCAAAAAACAACTCTGGCAAAGTCTTGTCCAGCAGTTGCCGGCTGAAATCTCCACCGACACGGACCCGACATGATCCAAATCCGCAGTGCCAGGCCGGCAGATATTCCGGCGATGCTGGCCACAGAACAAGCCGCAACTTCGTATCCCTGGGCAGAATCCTCTTTTTTAAGCAGTTTTTCCGAACGCTATTTTAATGCCGTAGCGCTTATCAATGAGCAGGTGGTAGGGTTTTATATCGGTGAGCTGGTTGCCGGCGAAGCCAGCCTGTTTGATATTGCCGTGCATCCACAGCAGCAGGGCAAGGCGATTGGTAAAGCGCTGTTAAACCATTTTCTCGATGAAGCCGAGCGCCGGCAAGCGACTGATTGCTGGCTGGAAGTCCGTGCATCGAATCATAAAGCGATTGCGTTATACCACCAGCAGGGGTTTCATCAGGTTGGGGTCAGACCAGCATACTACCCGGCTCCGGGTGGAAAAGAAGATGCTATCCTGATGGCCATGTCATTGGCGATGCCGTCACTCTGAAACGGCATACCTGCAACAGGGATGCTCTATGCAATTGATCTGCAAAATTTTTCTCGTCCAGTACTGCAAACATTTTTCTGCTAATGGCATTTCATTTTTACGCTACAGCCTGTGTTGTCTGATGCTGGTCTGTCTCAGTGCCTGTGGTGGTACTGACCAGGTAGACAGTACCGGTGACAACCCGGTGAGTGGCTCTGTCCTCTGGCGCGCCAGCGAAAATCCGGCGTTTCCGGTCAGTACCGCAGCTGCGGAAGGCTTCAATGAATCGATGCTGGAGCAAGGTTACAACGCCGCGCGTGCTACATCAGGATTGTATGCAGTATTGGTGTTACGCCGTGGCCGGTTAGTCGGCGAGGCTTATTTCAGCGGCCGCAAGTCGACTGATTTATTGCATTTGCGTTCGGTGACCAAAACGGTGATCAGTCATTTGATTGGTGCTGCTATCAGTCAGGGCAAAATTCAGAGTCTGCAACAGCCAATCAGCGAATTATTGCCACAGCGTTATCGTGCGCTGCTAAATGGCAAAGCACCTGTCACAGTTGCGGATTTACTCAGCATGCGTAGCGGATTTGCCTGGGACGAAAGCACCCTGGCGGGTTTTGAGCAATGGGTGATGGCGGCAGATCCTACCCGCTATGTGCTGGAACAAGAGCAAACCCGGCAGCCAGGTACCGAATTTAGCTATAACTCAGCCAACTTTCATTTGTTGTCGGTGATCCTCAGCGAGAAAACCGGCATGGCCACCCGTGACTACGCCCGTCAGGTCCTTTTTATGCCGCTTGGCATCAGTAACTTTCGCTGGGAAAAACTAAAAGATGGTTATGACAATGGTGGCGCCGGTCTGGAACTCACCGCACGTGATCTGGCTAAACTAGGTCTGTTGTGGCAGCAACAGGGGCGTTGGGGCAGTCAGCAGGTGTTGGATCAGGCCTATGTCATGACGAGCGCAAGTGTACAGCAACCACGCAGCCGCACTTTTGCCGGGTTAAGTATCGGCGGATATGGTTATGGCTGGTGGTTGTTCAAACAGAATAATCAACCGGCCGGTCAGCTGGCCTGGGGTTATGGCGGCCAGTTTGTTTTTACAATCCCGGAGCAGGAATTGACCTTATTGCTGATGGCCAATAATCAGACAACGGAAGTGGCGCCACAGGAAAATGCTGTGATGCAGTTGGCGACACAATGGTTTTTGCCGGCAGTGCAATAAAAACAGGGATAAATCCGGCTGGCAATGCTGGTTTTCACACTTCGCCAAAGCCGTGGTTGCTGCTATAATCGGCGCCATTTTTCGCCGGACTCCAGCTGCTGTACAACACTGCATCAGAGCCGGCCGCCCATTAAGCTTATATTCGGAACTCACTCAGGCATGGCCAGCGCAGAATTTCTCCAAGAAGTCAGTATACGCAGAACCTTTGCGATCATCTCGCATCTGGACGATTGCCTTTAATTCAAAACATTTCAAACCAATTCATTCGATTTCAACGCACCTTTGCAAAGCCCGATCCCGATAGATAAAGAAAAATCCTCCGCTCATTTTATTCAAAAAGCCTCAAAACATTTCATCTGCATTCACCAGCACTGACTACATAGCTGTGTACAGAATTTCAGTTTTTAGGTTACCAATCTGATCCAGCAGTACTGGACACCTCGCTAAGTGAGTGAAATCACATAACGAGGTGACTTTAACAATCAAAAAGAACCTCAAGAACTATACCGCTGAATGTAAAGCAGAAGCCTTGAAACTGGCAGAACGTGTTGGTGTGGCCGAAGCCGCCAGACAGCTGAAGATTTCTGAAACCCAAATTTATAACTGGCGTAAAGCGTCTGAGAAAATATCCAATACCAGTCAACGTGAAGTGGAACTGGCTGCAGAAGTTGCGTCGCCAACTGGCTGATCAGGCTGAGGATTTAGCCATCCTAAAAAAGGCCGCTGTAGATTCAAATGGTCAAAGCAACCTACTTTGCCAAAAATCAAACGTAGCGACATTTGCATTTATGCTGGGGCATATGACCATTGCCACTATCTGCCAGAGCAGGTTGAGGCTTATACGACTTGGTGGAATCGGATCCAGCGCATCAGGAATCCGGAGCTGTATCACAACGTGGTTGAAATGAAGCGGGGGTGATTGTGGCACAATGAGGGAAAGTGTTTTTAAGCTGACGGATCCCCAGAATCGCCAAGGCCGCCAGAGAAGCAGCACTGCTAAACGGCCTTTCTTTTTCGTCCGATGCGCGTTGCTGCCAAGGCCGTACGTCTGGCTTTTCTGGTCGCGGAATGCTTCTTCAATTTGCATCCTTGCATCCTTGCATCCTTGCAGCATAAAGCTTGTTGATTTTCTTTGCATAATTGAAGCAATACGCCAGGTTAGATACCAGCAGCCATGGCTCTTTAAACGGCAGATGTTTGTCGCTTTTTTTTCAGTTTCCAGCCTTTACCGGCAAGCACGGCGCGACAGGCATATTGCTGAGATTGACCAAGCGCAATCTCGCCGAGAACCATCGGCTGCTGCCGGGCCTTTTTATACACCTTCGCCACGCTGATAAATTCACTCTGGCCCGGTAATCTGAGCGATACCTGACCGCGCACCCGACCAATAAAATGCCAGCCTAAGGCACTCACTTCCTTAAACCACGGCACTTTGAAGCCTGCATCGGTGACGACTGGCCGTTGGTGAGTAAACTCTGCAGCGATGCCGTCAGCGAGTTTAAAAGATGTTTATGGAAATTTTTTGGGGTGACAAGGTCGAGAAAATCGGCGAGCATAGCTTGAGCTTTCATGGCGGTTATTCATGGTTTGTGATTTTTGGCGAAGGATCAGATCAGGGACTGCCATGAATGTTCCCTCCCGCGCCTGAATTATTGTTTTACCTACACAACTTCTGGGGATACTTCAGGTTTTTAAGTCAATCTTCTACCGGCGTGATTCAACAATCGGCTTATAGCTTTGGTTCAAGATGCTGTCGACCGAGCTATATGTGGGTTTTAGTGGCCAACTAAATTTGGCCGCATAAACTGCCGACTACCTAGCAGTGTACTTCAATAGGCGAGCATTTGCTGACACCCGCCCGAATCTTCGTCGTGAGCCTGGTAGGTCTCCACAAATATTTACCATACACGATGGCATAGAAGAAATATTTTTGATTATGGAGATTGTGGCTTGAACTTATCTGAAAATGACTGCCACTCTGCGGTCGTCGGCGTATAATTTTTATCTATTGGAATACTAAAACGCACTGCAATACCTGTTTCATCTTCCATGAGCCGGTAGAACTTAAAATTAGGCAGCTGTTTGCTAATCAACATTTGTTCAATTGCCTCTTCCGCTTGCTGTTTCTCTGTAAAGCCTTGCAGTAGCATCGCACAAAATTGTTGGTTGCAGCCTGAAGTGTAATAACTACCAAACTGTCGCGTAAAAGTGTCGGCAAGTTGGGTCAAATGTTTGTTTGCCGCTTCCGCTTCTGGACTGTAGTTTCCTTGAAAACTCTGTGCCCACTGCGCATTGTCGGCAATTTTGGCAAGTTGCAGCGTTGTGGCCTGATAGGGATCTGTCGGCGAAGCCGAGGGAGAGCTTTCAGACTTACCAGAAGGCTGCTCTGGATAATCATGGGTAGCTCGTTCTGAGTTTTCACGAGTTGGCCCGTTTTCACCTCGCCGGGTATTATCAGTTACTGCTGCTGATGTCATCACCGACTGAGTATTGTTGGCAATATCAAGCTGAACTTCACGCACCGGCTCAGTTTCGAGCAGGTGTAGAATACCAGCTCCTGTAACCAAACCAATCAGAAGAATAGTGATTTCCTTTTTCATTAGTTTACCTTCCAATCTTTACAAAGACCGCAAATGATGCGGTCTTTCAGTTTCTAATTCAATTTCTTGTAAGTTATTTCTTTTTCTTTTTTCCGCCCTTGTTTGTACCGCTGTCTCCACTGCCAGCGCCACCGCCACCGCCACCGCCACCAGTTCCGCCACCAGTTCCGCCACCATTGCCGCCGCCTGGAGAAGCGATAGGGCCGCCACTACCGCCACCACTGCCACCGCCACCACTATTATCAAAACACAGACCACCGGGAGGCGTCTCATACGTACCACAACCTAAATCAGTGCAAACCCTTACTTTTCCGTCGACGCAGATAGTTAGATCTGCATGCGCTGGTGCTGAAAATAAAGGGATTGTGACTAATAGTGCCGCGAGCATTGAATAGCGTGAAGATACTTTACTAATTCCATATTTAGCTATTTGCATTTCTATAATCCATCGGAAATTTGTCGAATTGAATCTAAATATTAGCGCTTACCAGAGTTAACTATAAATTAACATAAATAGCTATTTTGTAAGCAAATCGAGATTACAATGAAAACAAAAAGTGTGTCAATATGTTAATAGTGTTTACTAGATGTAAATTTGCATCTGTTTCTGATTGTTATCGTCGGATAGCCACTGTCATTGCCGATACCCGCGTGCTGGCCAAGTTCAATAGTTGGAATCAGTGAATTGAGACATCCGGAGATAAATTTCAATCAAGGGAGCTGGTCTGGTAAAATGCGCGCCACGTTTCATAGGTACTTTTACTGCTGACTACATAGCGGTGTACATAAATTAAGAATTCGATATGGCAAATAAAGATTTTTTGAATGAAATCAATAGTAGACGCACCTTTGCGATCATCTCTCACCCGGATGCCGGTAAAACCACCATTACAGAAAAGGTGCTGTTATTCGGACATTTGATCCAAAAAGCCGGTACCGTGAAAGGTAAAAAATCTGGCCAGTACGCTACGTCTGACTGGATGGAAATGGAAAAAGAACGTGGGATCTCGGTCACGACTTCTGTGATGCAGTTTCCATATGCTGATTGTCTGGTCAACCTGCTCGATACGCCGGGCCACGAAGACTTCTCGGAAGATACTTACCGCACGCTGACGGCAGTCGATAGCTGTCTGATGGTGATCGACGGCGCCAAAGGTGTCGAAGAACGCACCATCAAACTGATGGAAGTCACCCGGCTGCGCGACACGCCAATCATCACCTTTATGAACAAAATGGACCGTGATATCCGCGATCCGATTGATTTGCTTGATGAAGTGGAAAGTGTACTGAAAATTGCCTGCGCGCCCATTACCTGGCCAATTGGCTCAGGCAAAGAATTTAAAGGCATCTACCATATCCTGCGCGATGAAGTGATTTTTTATAAATCCGGTATGGGTCACACCATTCAGGATGTCGATATCATCAAAGGCATCAATAATCCGGAGCTTGATGCACGTTTAGGTTATTTTGCTGCGGATTTACGCGAGCAAATGGAACTGGTGCAGGGCGCCAGTCATGAATTTGACCGTGAAGCCTTCTTAAAAGGTGAATTAACACCGGTATTCTTTGGTACCGCCCTCGGTAACTTTGGTGTGGACCACATGCTGGATGGCCTGACGGAATGGGCACCGGCGCCACAGCACCGCGCGACGACCGGCCGTACCGTCGAGCCGACCGAAGAAGGTTTCTCCGGTTTTGTGTTTAAAATTCAGGCCAATATGGACCCGAAACACCGCGACCGCGTGGCGTTTTTACGCATCTGTTCCGGCAAATACGAAAAAGGCATGAAAATGCATCATGTCCGCATCGGTAAAGATGTGCTGGTGCCGCATGCGCTGACGTTCCTCGCCGGCGACCGCGAACACGTTGAAGAAGCGTTTCCGGGCGATATCATTGGTTTACATAACCACGGCACCATTCAAATCGGCGACACTTTTACCGCAGGTGAAAAATTCACTTTCACCGGTATTCCGAACTTCGCGCCTGAACTGTTCCGCCGCATCCGTCTGCGTGACCCGCTGAAACAAAAGCAGCTTTTAAAAGGGTTGGTGCAGTTGGCCGAAGAAGGCGCAGTGCAGGTATTCCGGCCGCTGGATAACAACGACCTGATCGTCGGCGCCGTCGGTGTGCTGCAGTTTGATGTGGTCGTGCACCGCTTGAAATCGGAATACAACGTTGATGCGATTTACGAAAGCGTTAACGTCAGCACGGCGCGTTGGGTCTATTCAGAAGATGGCAAAGCGCTGGAAGAATTTAAAAACAAAGCCAGCACCAATCTGGCGCTCGATGGTGGGGATAACTTAAGTTACCTGGCCCCGACAATGGTGAACCTGAATTTGTCGATGGAGCGGCATCCGAAGATCCGTTTCCATAAGACCCGCGAACACGCGCACGCCGGTTAATTTCAAGGTTTTACACAGGATACGAAATGAATATCAAACAGTTATTGGCCGCCAAAACGCAGGCCGCAATGATCAAAGTCGGCTTGCCGGCGGATACCAATACCGCCGTGACGCAAAGCACCAAAGTGGAATTTGGTGATTACCAGATTAACGGCGCTATGGCGGCCGCCAAGTTATTAAAAACTAACCCGCGCGCGTTAGCGCAGCAACTGGTGGACGTGCTGGAATTGGCTGATATCGCCGATAAAGTCGAGATCGCCGGCCCGGGTTTTATCAACGTGACGTTAAAACCAGACTGGCTGGCGATGCAGTTACAGCACGCAGTGGCAGACCCACGTTTAGGGGTCAGTGCCAACACCACGCCGCAAACGGTTGTTGTCGATTATTCAGCACCAAACCTGGCCAAAGAGATGCACGTCGGTCATTTACGTTCCACTATTATCGGTGATGCTGTGGTGCGCGCGCTGGAATTCTGGGGCGATAAAGTTATCCGGCAGAACCATATGGGCGACTGGGGCACGCAATTTGGCATGCTGATCGCGCATCTGGAAGACAAGCTGGCTGCAGGCGTTGATTTGGAAGCTGTGGCGCTGGCGGACTTAGAAGATTTCTACCGCGAAGCGAAAAAACGCTTTGATGACGAAGTCGGTTTTGCTGACAAATCGCGTGATTATGTGGTGAAACTGCAAGGCGGCGACGCGCATTGTCAAAAACTGTGGCAGCTGTTTATCGATACGTCAGTCAAGCACAGTGAAGAAGTGTACCGTACGCTCAATGTGACTTTGGGTCATGACCACATTAAGCCGGAATCGGCCTATAACCCGATGTTGCAGCCGATTGTTGATGATTTAATGGCTCGTGGCATTGCCGTGGAAGATCAGGGCGCTTTAGTTGTGTTCCTGCATGAGCTGGCCGACAAAGAAGGCAATCCATCGCCTTTTATTATTCAAAAAACCGGCGGCGGCTTTTTATATGCCACCACCGATTTGGCGGCCTGTCAGTATCGCAGCCACGAACTCAATGTTGACCGCATCATTATTTTCACCGATGCCCGCCAGGCGCTGCACTTTAAACAAGTGGAACTGGTGGCGCGTAAAGCCGGACTGTTGCGCGACGACACTGCTTACGAGCATTGCCCGTTCGGCACTATGATGGGTGAAGACGGCAAGCCGTTTAAAACCCGTACCGGTGGCACCGTTAAACTGGCTGAACTGCTGGAAGAAGCAGTAGTGCGCGCTGAAGCCGTGGTGAAAGGCAAATCAACAGAATTAACTGCTGAGGAAATCGCCGAAGTGGCGCGCAAAGTCGGCATTGGTGCAGTGAAATTTGCGGATCTGTCGAAAAACCGCACCTCAGACTATATCTTCAGCTGGGATGCCATGCTGAGCTTTGAAGGCGCCACCGCGCCGTACCTGCAATATGCCTACACCCGCGTCAGCAGTATTTTGCGCCGCGCCGGCATCAGCGCCAGCTTCAGTGCCACGCTGCAACTGGGTGAGCTGCAGGAAAAACAACTGGCGCTGAAAGTGCTGCAGTTTGAAGAAACGCTGCAACAGGTGATGAAAGATGCGCAGCCAAACTTGCTGTGTAATTACCTGTATGAACTGGCGAGTCAGTACATGAGTTTTTACGAGGCCTGCCCGATTTTAAAAGACGGTATTGAACCAGCGCTGCGCGACAGCCGTTTAATGCTCAGTATCCTGGTGGCTAAACTGCTGGCCAAAGGGTTGGATCTGCTTGGCATCGATGTGATGGAGCGGATGTAATCTGTTAAAAAGGCTGGTCAGAACCGGCCTTTTTTCTGCCTGTTTCTGTAAAGAGGAAGTGTTCATGAGTGTGAATGTCGCGGATATCCGCCGCAGCTACAGCAAAGATAAACTGGACATGGATAAGTTAAATCCGGATCCATTTGTGCAGTTTGAAGGTTGGCTGAAAGACGCCATCGCGGCCGAATTGCCAGACCCTACAGCAATGTGTGTGGCCAGTGTCGATGCTGAAGGCCAGCCGTCACAGCGGTTGGTGTTGCTAAAAGACGTCAGCCAGAACGGTTTTGTGTTTTACACTAACCTCGGCAGCCGCAAAGCGCAGGAACTCAGCGCCAATCCGAAAGTCTGTCTGCATTTTCCGTGGCATCCACTGGAGCGTCAGGTCATTGTTTATGGCACTGCCGAGCGCGTTCCGACCTCTCAGGTGTTGCATTATTTCACCTCGAGACCAAAAGAAAGCCAGCTCGCTGCCTGGGCCTCTGAACAAAGCCGGCCTGTGTCGACCCGCCTCGCGCTGATGCAGAAATTCGCCGAGATCAAACACAAGTTCGAACACGGCGAAGTGCCGGTGCCGAGTTTCTGGGGCGGCTTTTTGGTCAAACCGCATAAAATAGAGTTTTGGCAGGGTGGTGAACACCGCTTGCACGACCGATTTATGTACAGCCAGCAAGCCGATGGCAGCTGGATCATCGAGCGGCTTTGCCCGTAAAACAGCGTCGTCCAGTGAACGTAGTGTTTACGGCGCAGCTCTTGATAGCTGCGCCGTTTTCGCTTTAAGCTCGGGGCAGTTTTCAGCACCGGATTTACCAAGTGAACCTTCTGCAACAAGTCTTAACCAGCCCAACCCTGCGCTTAATCCCGCTACAACCCGAACATTGGCCGGCCCTGATGCAAGCGGCCAGCGACCCGTTGATTTGGACTCTGCACCCAGAGCCCGAACGGTATAAACCGGAGCTGTTCCGGCCGGTATTTGACAGCGGTCTCGCCAGTGGCGGTGCTTATCTGATCTGCGACAAGCAGAGTAGTGAAGTGCTGGGGACCAGCCGCTATTACGATTTTGACGCGGGCAAACGCGAAGTGGCGATTGGCTACACCTTCTTAGTGCGTTCACGTTGGGGCGGGTCGACTAATAGCGAATTAAAACATCTGATGCTCAGCCATGCCTTTAGTTTTGTAAGTACAGTTTGGTTTCACGTCGGTGAACACAATCTGCGTTCACGCCGCGCCGTGGAAAAACTCGGCGCTTGTTATACCCACACGGAAACAACATCCCCAACCGGCGTCGCCCGCGCCACAGTGTTTTACCGGCTGGATAAAACATGCTGGCAGGCGCGCAATCTGCCTGCTGACTGTGGGTACTATCCAAAACCGCCCCTGGTGGAGAATTAATCTCATCGCTTAATGTTTCACCGGCGGCTAGCATATTCATCAGCTGGATAATTTGGAGACTTGCTGATGAATACCAAAGCCGGACGCCCGGCCGCTGTGGCGCAGCAGAATAATACCCGGCAGCATCTGCTGGTGCAGGCGCGGCTGTTATTCTCTGAACTGGGCTATGAGCGCGTCACCACCCGGATGATTGCGCAGGCCGCCGGCGTCAATGCCGGCATGATCCGTTATTATTTTGTCGATAAAGCCGGCTTGTTTGAAGCTATGTTACGCGAAACTATCGCACCTTTGCTGCAACTGGCACAGCAGCAGGCGCGGCTGGCCGAGCTGCGCGACCCGGCTGCGATAGTGGCCGCTTATTATGCGGTGATGGCACCGCATCCGCTGTTACCGACCTTAATTTTCCGCGCCCTGCACAATGTGGATTCGGCGGAATATCAGATTGTCAGCCGGGTGTTTGCTGGTTTTGTCCAACAGATGTTGAGCAGCCTGGCGCAAGTGCTGAGCGCTCCCGACCAGCTACAACAAGGTTTGTTGCCATTTAATGCACTGCTGACCTGTTTTAGCCTGGCGATTTTCCCTTTTGTGATTCCGCCTTTTATGAAACAGGCGCTTGGGCTGCAACTGACGCCGGAATTTTTGCAGCAACTGGCGGCGCACCAACAGCACGTGCTGCGTCATGGTTTGTTACAAACCGCACCCAATGGAGACAGCCATGCGTAAACTGGTTTTACTGAGTCTTTGCGTTGCAATGGTCGCCTGTCAGCCACAAGAACCGCCGTCGGCTTTTGGCACGCTGGAACGGGAGCGGGTGCTGTTGACGGCGCCGGCAACCGAACTGATCCTGACGCAATCGGCGTTGGTAGGCAGCAAAATCAAAGCCGGCCAGGTGTTGTTGCAACTTGACCCAAAACTGCAGCAGTTGAAAGTCGATAAGGCCAGCGCTGAAGTGCAGCGTGCGCAGGCGGCACTGGAATTGCTGTTGCAGGGCAACAGAGCTGAGCAAATTGCTGCCGCAGCGGCGCGGCTGGCACAGGCGAAGCTCAGGCGTGCTGACAGTGAGCGTCAGCTCAACAGGGCAAAGCAACTACGTGTGCAGAAACTAGTCGCACAAGCTGAGCTGGATGCGGCGGAACTGAGTAGCCAGCTGGCCCAGGCGCAATATGCCGATGCCGCACAGCAGTTACAGGAATTGCAGGCTGGCAGTCGCCCAGAACAAGTCAGTCAGGCCCGGTTTGCACTGGAAAGTGCGCAGCAGTCACTGAATGTCGAACGTAAACTGCTGGCGGACTTAACGCTGGTGGCCAGTCGCGACGGCGTGTTGGAAGATCTGCCGTACCATATTGGTGAACGGGTACCACAAGGTGCTGTGCTGGCGGTGATCGCAGCAGACGCGGCGCCTTATGCCAGAGTTTATTTGCCACAAACGGCGTTATCACAGTTCAGAATTGGTCAGCAGGTGCAGATCCGCGTGGACGGTCAGTCTCAGCCGATCGCCGGCATCGTGCGCAAAATTGCCACTGAAGCCAGCTTTACGCCTTATTTTGCGTTACATCAGGCCGAACGGGCGCATCTGATGTATGTCACCGAAATCAGCCTGCATACAGAACTGACGCTGGCGACCGGGCTGCCGGTGCAGCTGGCATTACCGGAGTCTGCTGATGCTGCGCAATAACCCGACAGCTGCCTCAGAGCAGTTGCCAGCTGAAGTGGCCAATAGCGCTTTGGCGATCGATGTCAAAGGCATGAGCCGGCGGTTTGGTGACTATCTGGCGGTGAATCTGCTTGATTTGCAAATTCCCACGGGCTGTATTTATGGCTTTCTCGGGCCCAATGGCTGTGGCAAATCGACCTCGATCCGGATGCTGACCGGCTTGTTAACGCCAAGTAGTGGCGTGATTAAAGTGCTGGGGCTGGAACTACCGCGTCAGGCGGACCAACTGCGCCAGCGCATCGGCTACATGACGCAAAAGTTTTCGCTGTACGACAATCTGACAGTGCGGGAGAACCTGGAGTTTGTCGCTGGCATCTATCAAATCCGCCGTGCCGTAAGGACTCAGCGCATCGGCGAATTGCTGGATTTGTACCAGCTGGCTGATAAACAGCAGGTGCGGGCCGGCAGCTTAAGCGGCGGCCAAAAGCAGCGCCTGGCGCTGGCCGCTGCAACTATACACAAACCGGCGTTGTTATTTCTCGATGAGCCGACGTCCGCAGTCGACCCGGAAAACCGCCGTGAATTCTGGGAGCGGCTGTTTGATTTAAGCGATGCCGGCACCACGATTTTGGTGTCGACCCATTACATGGATGAAGCTGAGCGCTGTCATCGGTTGGCGATCCTCGAGCGCGGCGAAAAAAGAGCTGACGGCAGCCCAACCGAATTGATGGCGCAAATGGCGGCCGATGTGTTTGAGGTCAGTGGGCCTGAGTTACGCCGGTTACGCCGGCAACTGTTGCTGTGGCCACAAATCATGTCGGCGGCACAGATTGGCCAGCGCCTGCGGTTGCTGGTGTATAAATCTGCCGGCTGGGATCTTGGGCAGCTGCAACACCGGCTCGGTGCTGACTACCAGATTGAATCGGTTCGCCCATCACTTGAAGATGTCTTTGTTGCCAACACCGGAGCTGCATATGCTGAGTCTGTCTCGCATTCACGCGATTTTTCGTAAAGAGATCTGGCAGTTATCGCGTGACCGCATCACCTTTGCGATGATCGTGATGATCCCGCTGGTGCAGCTGATGCTGTTTGGTTACGCCATCAACACCGATGTGCGTCAGGTGCCGGCTGCGCTGGTCGACCACAGCGGCAGCAGCGCCGCCAGGCAGTTAACCACTGATTTGCAGGCATCGCAGGCGGTGCGTTTTGTGACAGGTCGCTTCGACGTTCAGTCCGCGCAGGTGGCTCTGACGGCTGGTGAAGTCAATGCGATTTTGCTGATCCCGGCCGATTTCGAGCGCCGGCTGGACGAGCGTCGGCGAGGTAGCAGCAAGGCCATTGCGCAGTGGATCACCGATGGTTCAGATCCGATGCTGAGCAATGCGATTAATGCGCTCAGGCAGATGCCGTTGCCACAGCTGGCGCCGGTGCATCGTGAAGCAGCAGTGCCGCCCGCTGCGTTATTTGATGTGGTGAATTTTTATAATCCGGAGCGGCGCAGCGCGGTCAATATAGTACCAGGGCTGATTGCGGTGATCCTGACGATGACAATGATCCTGTTTACTTCTGCAGCCATCGTGCGCGAGCGCGAGCAAGGCAATATGGAGTTTCTGATCAATACGCCGATCCGTCCGATTGAGCTGATGCTGGGGAAAATTCTGCCTTATATCGCGATTGGTTTGTTGCAGGTGGCGATTATTCTTGGCCTCGGGCATGGTCTCTTTGCCGTGCCGTTACCTGAGCAATGGCTGTCGTTGTGGCTGGTGACCTTGCTGTTTATTCTGGCCAGTCTGACGCTGGGGTTGTTGATTTCGACCAAAGCGCAAACGCAGCTGCAGGCAATGCAACTGACGGTGTTTATCCTGTTGCCATCGATTTTGTTGTCCGGTTTTATGTTCCCTTATGTCGCGATGCCGAAACCGGCGCAATACATCGCAGAATTGTTGCCGGCCACGCACTATGTGCGGCTGGTGCGTGCTGTGGTATTGCGTGACGCCCATTGGACTGCACTTTTAAACGATATCATGGTGTTAGCGGCTTTTATTGTGGTGGGCATGACGCTGGCGACGCTGCAATTTCGCAAGCGACTGGATTGAAGCCTGGCTGCGGATAAGTTGCCGGCGGATTGTCGTTACAAATATTGTGTTGACCGCAAAGCCGTTGCCTTGTGTCTTGTGCTGGCTGAGTCTGATCTCTGCCTGTTCCTGCCATTGCGAAGGAACACTGAAAGGGAACACCTTGCGGCTATGCGAGGCAAAAGAGCAACAATAAATAAAAGCGGGAACATGATTATGAAACGAATTTTAGCAGCGACGACAGCTTCAGTGCTGGCGCTCGCGGTGTCTCAGGCATTGGCCGCCGACTTAGAAATGGCCAACAAAATCCGCCACGAAGGCCTCTATCAAAGTGAAGTGCTGCATACACTGGAATATCTGACCGATGAAATTGGGCCGCGCCTGACTGCATCGCCACAAATGACTGCTGCGAACCAGTGGACTTTAAAACAACTGCAAAGCTGGGGCCTGAAAAATGCCGAATTGCATCCATTTGAATTTGGTCGTGGCTGGAGCTCATCGGCATCCAGCATCGCACTGACAGCGCCAAGAGCGGTGTCTTTGCATGGGATCCCGGTGGCCTGGACGCCCGGCACCAACGGGCCTGTGGCCGGCGACGTGATGATGTTTGATGTCAACACTGAAGCCGAACTTGCTCAATATGCCGGCAAGTTACGCGGTAAATTTCTGATGATGGGCGAAGATCTGAAGATTGAGCCGCCAAACACTATCATTTTCGAACGGCTGGGTAGCGACAAACTCAATAAACTAAAAGACAGCGAAGCAGGTGCCAGACCGAGTTATGAATCGGCGATGACCAAGGCTCTGCGCGCCAGCCGCAAACAGGCCTACCAGTTTAATAAAGCCCTGAGTGCCTTTTTAGTCAAAGAGCAGGTTGCAGGTGTGATTTATCGTTCCAGCCGTCAGGGCGGATTGGTGCGGGTGTTTGGTAAATCGCACAAAATCGGTGAAACCTTTGGTGTGCCGGCGATCATTATCGAACAAGAAGACTATGGTCAATTGCTGCGGATGCTCGACCGCAAAGAGCAGCCGCAGCTGACGCTGGATATCAAAGCGCAGTTCCATGATGACGACAAAAACGCCTACAACACTATTGCTGAAATTCCGGGTACGGATAAAAACGCCGAAGTGGTGATGGTCGGCGCGCATCTGGATTCCTGGCATGCCAGCGATGGTGCGGTGGACAATGGTGCCGGTGTCGCCGTCGCGATGGAAGCGGTACGCATTTTGTCGAAACTGAAAGTGAAACCAAAACGCACCATTCGTATCGCGTTGTGGTCGGGTGAAGAGCAGGGGCTGTATGGCTCACGCGCTTATGTCAATGATTTCCTGGCGAGTCGGCCAATGCCAACAGACCCAGCAGAAAAAGCCTTACCGCGTTATTTATGGTCCAGCCCGGGCTGGCCAATTTCGCCAAAAGCTGGTTATGACAAGCTATCGGTTTACTTAAATATGGATAACGGCAGTGGCCAGTTCCGCGGTATTTACACCGAAGGCAATGTGGCGGTGAAGCCAGTATTTACCGACTGGTTTGGCCCTTATATGGATCTAACGAGCGGCACGGTATCTCCACGGTCGACCGGCGGCACTGACCATGAGTCCTTTGATGACGTTGGTTTGCCGGGCTTCCAGTTTATTCAGGACCCACTGGATTACAGTACCCGCCTGCATCACACGCACATTGATTCTATTGATCATGTGATTGAAGATGACCTGAAACAGGCGTCGGTGATCATGGCTGGTTTCCTGTATGAAGCAGCGATGTCCGATAAAAAGCTGCCACGTAAACCGATGCCAACGCCGGCATCTGCTGTGCAGCAACAACAGCAGGATCTGGACAGTCAGAAAGAACAACGCAAAGCTGAGCTTGAGGCAAAGCGCACGTTGGAAAGTGGTCAGCTTTGATCTGTCGCAGTCTGTTGTGGGCGAATAGCTGACATTTGATTGGGTTGTTTTTTGGTGCGCCGCGCTTCGCGTGGCAGCACCCTACGTTTGCTTATGATCCGTAGGGTGCCGCTGAGCGAAGCGATGCGCACCATGACATTGCCGTTCTGCGATAAACGGTATGCGATACCGGGTATCACATGTCTGCTTGTGACAAAGTCCCCACTGCCGGCTTGCTTTTTCGGCTGGCTGCTGTTGGAATTCCTGATACCCCCTGCAGCTCAAGACGTTGTATGCCAAGGCGTTGTATCAGATTAAGTCGAAACTAATTCTATTCATACACGCACACTAGGGCTCATGGGCAAGTCGCATTGTACTCCGAACCCGCAGTGCCAAAAAATCAGGTACTTTTTTACCTTCAGAATGAAAAACATGATCTATACGGAACTCATATAACCCGTCAGTTCCAACTATTGGATACCAAATCCACTTATCACTGTTGCTTATCATCAATTTGTGTTTGCGTCCGTCAAGTCTATACACCAGCTCAAATTTGTCTTTGATGTCAGGCACCTCAAACTGGAGTTTAAATGCCCCTTTCTGCCGTGGTAACTCAATCATGCCTGACCTTGTTCCTGAGCGCATAATGACATATTCAATGACTGCAGCATCTATTAAACGGCCATGCAATTCTGCAAGATCTGTGAGGACTGTTGCCTTTTTTAGTCCCAATTGTATTTTTTGTTCAGTTTGGTCAGAACGTTGTTCAAGACTAATAAGTTTTTCTTTGTTTTCACTAATTATATTATCTAACTCTTTAATCGAAGTTGCTTCCTTTTGAAGCTTTTGCTGATTTTCTTCAATCAATCGGATTGCATAATTTGACTGATGAAGTAACATTTTTTCTTGATGGCCAGCGCGACTTTGGAGTAATTCCTCTGTTATTTCAGCTTTCTGCACTAAGTTATCGACTTTCAACCTTGCATTTACAATGTTCTGTTGCAAGGTCTCCAAGTTGGCAGCAACCAATTTTTTTTGCTCCTCGATTATCTTGAGCTGTGTCTCTACAGAGTTTTTGGCATCAGATAATGAATACCCAAAATAACCTAGCACTACAACTATAAAAGTTAAAGTAGGATAAACTCGATGCACAAGATAATTTTTTATTGCATCATGTACAGCGCGTTCAACTGCATATCCTATGATTGATTGCTCAACAAGAGCTATTCCTTTTGAACTTTCAAGGAATTCTTTGACGGCAGTGTACATTCCATCGTTTGATTTAGTTCCACCAGTTGGGGGGTCCACATTTGACATTCAAACCAGCTCCAGATTATTGTTATCTTTTATCTAATAGTGTTAATTATCTAGTTCTGAATTCTTGAATTTGCAAGGTAATGCTCCTAATCACCGGCATTCAGAATTAGGGCCCACTCAAGGTGGACGTTTGAATACTTACTAATTAGCCTGCATCACGCCAACTCCTGCTTCTA
This sequence comes from Rheinheimera sp. F8, assembly GCF_001518915.1. NCBI lineage: Bacteria > Pseudomonadati > Pseudomonadota > Gammaproteobacteria > Chromatiales > Chromatiaceae > Rheinheimera > Rheinheimera sp. F8. The sequence continues at coordinate 4,265,653 of NZ_CP013656.1, read as the reverse complement.
ACACGATATCCAGATAATCTTTATCCAACATCAGCACCCTTTTTTTCGCGGGGGTTCTCAGCTTTCTGCTTTTTTCCCGCTGCATCAAACGTGAAATTGCTTGCGTTTCAAACTTTCTAATGATGAAGTTCATGTATGCCAAGCCTTGTCCCCCCATTATTTGACACGCACTGCCATCTGGATTTACCGGAGCTGGCGGCGGACTTGCCGCTGCACGTCGCAGATGCTGCCGCCGTCGGCGTAACGCGGATATTGGTGCCTGCGGTGGAAGCCGCACGCTGGCCAGGGTTATTACAACTGCAACAACACACGTCAGCGCTGCAGATCGAACTGGCACTGGGCATTCATCCCTGGTGGGCCGATACCGCAACGGACGCGCAGCTGGCGCAACTGCAGCAGTGTCTGCACACCGAACCCGGCGTATGCGCGGTCGGCGAGATTGGGCTGGATTTTGCCTTAAGCGGACCGGATGACGCCGCCACAACGCAGCTGCAGCAACGGCAACAGCAGCTATTCAGTGCGCAACTGACACTTGCCGCCAAAGCTGGCAAACCAGTGATCCTGCACCATCGCAAATCACAGCCGGCATTATTAGCTGAAATAAAACGCCAGCAGTTTAGTCAGGGCGGTATTTTGCATGCATTTTCTGGCAGTACAGCGCAAGCACATGCTTTTTTAGATCTGGGATTTAAACTCGGTATTGGTGGCACTATCAGTTATGAACGGGCACAGAAAACCCGCGATACAGTGAAAAAGCTGCCGCTGTCAGCTTTGGTGCTGGAAACTGATGCACCAGCGATGCCGCTGGCTGGTTTTCAGGGCCAGGTCAACACGCCGGCGCAACTGGCGCTGGTGTTTAACCAGCTATGCGCGCTGCGCCATGAGTCTGTCGATGTGCTGGCACAGGCTTTATGGCAAAACAGTCTGGATGCGCTGCAGCTGCCGGTTTAGCTGCTGGCTTTTTGTATTAGTCTTTTGCCGGGACGTGGTGGATCTGATGCTCGGGACTGTCGAGTGCGGCGTGGTGCAATTCTTTATTGGAGGCCAGCCGATGCGACAGCGCCTGTAACGATCCGCGTAACATCAGTGCCAGTAAGACAGTAAAACCGAGCATCCACAACACCTGTTCCATCAGCTGATGCCAGCTTTTACTCACCGCATCAAAGCTGCTGTATTGCTTCAGACTGATTTTGATGTAACCAAGCAACTGATTACCCTGATAAATTTCCTGCACCATCGGCAATAAATGATCCGGCGTCTGCGGGGCGTACAATAAACGCGCTGGTTCGCTGCCCACTGATTCACTGAGACGTACGCCATTGGCATCGTACACCACGACATCGTGCAGATAGGGATTGGACGCCATTTGTTGCGTCAGTGCTTTGAGGCCTTCGAGCTGGTCGTTTTCAATCAGATAAGCACAGGTTTGTGCCAGCGCTTTTAAGGTTTCGCGCATCAGCACGGCACTTTGTTCAGCAAACAGCTGCTCACCATGTTTATTGCTTTGTTGCCACCATTGCAGTAACAACACGAATCCACTGATCGCCAGTACAAATTGTACGCTGCGCCAGATGTTTGCTGATTTTTTTGGCTTTTTTACTGACATTTGACCTGATGATCCGCTGACAAGGCCGGAAAAATGCCGGTAGAATGCCACGCAGCCCACTTAAAGTACAGGTACGCCCGTGAGTCGTCTTTCGTCCGACATTGCAGTTCAGCCAGTAAAGCAGTTTTTTCCTGAATTATTTCAACAGCATCCGATCGTGCTTTTGCAGGAGACTGCAGAAGGCTTACAGGTCAGTCCGGCGCAAATCTCAGCCCCTGCAGCAGCGACACTGCGGATCTGGGACAGTGTGCCGGATGCACTGAATATGATGACGCTGCGACAAATATTGCAGCCGCTGGCGCAGCCGGTTCTGGCGTTGTCTTGTCAGCCCCATGCGGATTTAGCGCCGGCACTGGAGCTGCGTCTGCAGACGCAGCTGAGTGCTGAAACCGTCAGTCAATTGCGGGAACTGGCCGCGACGCTGACACTGGAACTGAATTATCTGACCACACAGCCCAAACTGACCACGCCAGGCGTGTTAGTGATGGATATGGACAGTACTGCGATCCAGATTGAATGTATTGATGAAATTGCGCTGTTAGCTGGTGTCGGGCCACAAGTGGCGGCAGTGACTGCCGCCGCCATGCGCGGTGAGCTGGATTTTGCCCAAAGCCTGCGTCAGCGTGTTGCTACTTTAAAAGATGCGCCGGAGCAGGTGCTCGCGACCGTCCTTGAACAATTGCCGTTGATGCCGGGGCTCGAAGCGTTAGTTGCCACCTTGCTGCAGCACAACTGGACCGTGGCGATTGCGTCCGGTGGTTTTACCTATTTTACCGAAGCTTTGAAACAACGTCTGGCGCTCAGTGCGACTTTTGCCAATGTACTGGAGATCCGCGACGGCAAACTGACTGGACAGGTAGTTGGGGATATTGTCGATGCGCAAGTCAAAGCGCAGGTGGTACAACAACTCGCCGCTGGCCGGGACATTCCGCATGGACAGACTGTTGCTATCGGCGATGGTGCCAATGACCTGCCGATGCTGGCCGTGGCCGGACTTGGTGTCGCTTTCCACGCTAAACCGCTGGTTCAGGCCAAAGCGCAATACGCTATCCGCCAGGGTTCATTACTGCAGTTATTATATTTGTTTGATACTTCAGATATCAGCGCATGAAGCATCAGCAACATTCCATTTATCTGGACCAGGGCGTCTACCAGTTGCATGTAAAAGCACTGGTGCCACACCACGCCAGCGCAACGCCGGTGCTGATGTTGCATGGTGCTATTGAAAACGGCCGGATTTTTTATAGCCAGTCCGGCAAAGGTCTGGGCTGTTTTCTCGCCGATCAGGGCTTCTCCGTATACTGTGCCGATTTTGCCGGCCGTGGTTTATCCAGACCTCATGTCAGCAGTGGCTTTGATCAAAACCAGCATCAGTTGATTTGTCAGGATATCCCGGCGCTGATCGAAGATATTTATGCCCGACATCAACAAAAGGTCAGCATCGTCTGCCATAGCTGGGGTGGGGTTGTGGCGCTGGCTGCTTTGGCACGCCAGCCTGAGTTATTGGCCAAAGTGCGGGCTATCGTCTGTTTTGGCAGCAAAAGGCGGATCAGCGTCCGTTCCTGGCGTAAAAGTCTGCAAGTTGATTGGGTCTGGAACAAGTTCTGTCCTTGGCTGGCCGGTAAGCGTGGTTATCTGCCGGCAAGGCAATGGAAACTGGGGGCCGACGATGAACCGGTACAGTTTTTACGCGATACCATTCATTGGATTAGACAGCCTCATTTCGTCGATCCGACCGATAACTTTGATTACAGTGCCGCTGCACAGCAACTGCACTGGCCGCCGGCTATGTTCTTCGCCGCCGTAAATGATTTAGTGCTCGGACATGCGACCGATGTCAAACTGCTGATGCAGGAAACGGGTCTGCACCAAGCACAATACCGGCTACTGGGCAAAGCGCAAGGCGATGCATTGGATTATGACCATATTTCGATGCTGACTTCGGCCAAAGCACGGACCGGGCATTTTGCTGAACTGGCTGAATGGCTGAAATTGCCGGGATGAACTCTGCGTGCAGTTTAGCGGTGCTGGATTAGCTTTGCTGATCCTGTTGCTGCACAAAAGTCCGGCGTTTTTGCTGTTGTAGCTGGATTTGTTCCGGTGCGATGCTGTAACGCAACAGGATCTCATCACTGATATCAATGACATCACCGACGCCAACCACACTCCATAACTCTTCTTCTAGCACCTTGGCTTTGTGAATGGCATAGACGCTGATGTAACTCAGTTCTTTATTAATGTGCTCGGTATCCGGCCGGCCGGTGCGCGATAAATGAATGCGGAAACAGAACAATAAATCGTTGGCGAGTGCATCCTGAATAAAATAATGTTTGGCCTGCGTGGTTTTCAGGTCAAAATCGAATTCGGTAATAAAGCTCTGTTCAAACTTTTGTTGATTCTGCCGGTAGCGGATAAACACTTCGTAAGTCCGTGGTGGGTCCTGCCGTTTCATGCCTTTGAGCTGGTTGGCAAAATGCAGATTGGTCGCGCTGTTTTTCAATAACGGCTGCAGATTCGGTTTGCTTTTGTCATCTGCAAAGACGCCAAGCAAGCGATGTAAATTATTCGGTTCGGCGCCTCGTCCCAGCACATTTAAGTCATAACGGATGCCATGACGGTGCATAAAAAACGGGAAGCTGTTCAGGGCCTTCACGTACATATTCCGCAGCGCCTGACCGAGGCCGGCAAATTTTGGCGTTTCTTCCGCCATCGTCAGTTTGGCTCTGTTATTTTTGATCAGCTGTTCAAAAAACAACCTTCCCTGGTGTGGCAGATCCTGTTCAATGATCCGCAGATTCATAATCAGCTGATTTTTACTGACTGCCATGACTTCGTAGTCGAGTTCCTGCAGGCCATATTTACTGGAGATCTTCTGCATGTCCGGCAATGACAGCTGTATTTTGTCGCCTTTTTGATAGGCCACTGGTTCGTGCGACTCAATTTGTAAGCCACGCGATGAAAAATCGCGGGTGTGCGCGTCAAAAAACTGTTCTTTATTGATTTTTAGCAGTACGCGGGTTTTGTATAAAAAGCGTCCTTCCGCGCGCAAATTGACATATTGCACTGCCACCGATTCCAACGGCGGCAGATCGTCCAGTTTCGGATGGCCAAACACCTTCAGCTGACTAAGTAAATTTTCATCAAAACTAATTTGTTGATACAACAGATTGCTTTCGTTGTGGTTGATCTCGGTCAGTGCCGCAACGTAACGGAACTCCTGGATCAACTGCAGCACTTGCGGTGGCGGCGGCTGATTCAGTTTTTGAATTTCCTGATCGGCTGTATCCGGTAACGACATCAGGATATGGGCATCTTGTGGGTGCGTGCGGTGCACGACCAGATGAAAGACCCGCCAGCTGGGTTTCTGTGCCCCAAAGCCAAAAAATACGTTCTGCAGCTGTGGTTGCTGAGCGAGCTCGTCGGCGGTAGCAGAATAAAAATAAAGTTTGCCTTTGGCGGCATGAGTGAAGCAATACAACACAGTGGAACGTTCAGCCGGCGCTTTTTGTAAGCAGCTTTTCAGCCGTTTTCCGGCCAGAATCTGCATCAGCACTGATTGTTGCCGTTCGTCCTGAAAATACTGGACGTGCTGCCGGTTATTTTCAGTCGTCAGTGCACACATTGGCACCGGCAAACCATCTCTGACCGCGAGAAACACCGGCAAAGAGGCGATGCGCGGTAAATAAAACTGCTCATAGCCTTTGACGATCACCGCATCCAGCGTATTGTCCAGATTGACTTTGTAGCGCCGTTTATTGCCATGAATAAACTGCTTGAGAAAATCGGTAAAACCACGCTCATCCGCCAGCGGCAGCCGTTTCACCCGCACATATTGCGCCCGATCAATGATTTCGCTGTCAATCACCTGGTAGGGAATGCCATGCGACAAACCTAAGGCAAACTCTTGCTCTAAACCGGTGAAATGGATGGCAATTTTCTGCCCACTTTGCAGACGGCGACTGCCAGGGACTTTCAGTTTGCTGCCAGAAACAGACAAGTCGACGGTGCTGGCCTGAAATTTTTCGCCACTGTCGAGCTCCACTTCGATATCAATCGTGAAGTTCATCCGTTCTTCACCGCGGCTGCAATAACTGGCGAACTGCACGATACGGGGGCCGGCTTTGTCTTGTTCCTGCTCAGTCTCCAAAGCGGATTCTTTATTGATCAACGGTTCGCCGGCAATCACGGCCTGCAGCCGTTGTTCAGTTTCCTGTTTGTGCCGTACCCGATAATTGTTATCGGTGTTCATTACTTCTTCGTACAGCCCAAGTGTGTACTGGCCATAACGTTTGATGCCGCGTTCAAAGGCTTTGACGGCAGTGTCGTCCATATAATGGGTTTTGCCGGCATGGTCGTAAGGGCGCACTTCGCCGTCGACCCTACCGCGCAAATCGATGTAGTAATTACAGGGCTGACCAAGTCGTTTCAGCTCCATTTTTAACAGGAATTGTTTGGGCTTCGGGATCTCTTGCGTCAAAATGGCGAAAACCTCGCTGAACTCATTGGAGTTCAGCAAGGGTTTTAATCGCTCAATAATGCCCTGATAAGGGAGGAGATCCTGTGTTGTCATTCTGCCCTGTAGTGCCGTCTGACTGCGACGGTCTGTGTTAATATCGATACAATAAAAGCAATTATTATGCCTATCAATCACTTTGAGGCCAAAGATGGCAAAAACCAAGACGGCTTATGTCTGTAACGAATGTGGTGCCGATTTTGTACGCTGGCAAGGACAGTGTACAGAGTGTGGGGCATGGAACACCATCAGTGAAGTAAGAATGACGGCGCCAGCCAAAGGCAGTCGCGGCGGCAGTGGCGGATATGCCGGTGCAACGGTCGCTAAAGTGATCCGGCTCGATCAGGTCGATTTGCAGGAAGTGCCGCGATTTAGCTCTGGTTTTGCTGAGTTTGATCGGGTGCTTGGCGGTGGTATCGTACCGGGGTCGGCGATTTTGATTGGCGGTCATCCCGGCGCCGGTAAAAGTACCTTGCTGCTACAAATCATGTGTCATCTGGCATCGACCGGGCCGGCGCTGTATGTCACCGGGGAAGAATCACTGCAGCAGGTGGCAATGCGCGCCAACCGGCTGGGGCTGCCGACCAACCAGTTAAAAATGTTGGCTGAAACTCAGGTCGAGACCATTTGTGAGCTGGCGCTGCAGGAAAAACCCCGCATTATCGTCATCGATTCGATTCAGGTGATGCAGATGGCCGATATTCAGTCGGCGCCGGGCAGTGTGTCGCAGGTGCGCGAAAGTGCAGCCTACCTGACACGTTTTGCCAAACAGCATCAAATCGCCGTCATTATGGTGGGGCATGTGACTAAAGATGGTTCTTTAGCAGGGCCTAAAGTGCTGGAACATTGTATCGATTGTTCTGTGATGTTTGACGGCGACAGCGACAGCCGTTATCGCACGCTGCGCGGCAATAAAAACCGTTTCGGTGCAGTAAACGAGTTAGGCGTGTTCGCGATGACCGGCCAGGGCATGAAAGAAGTGAAAAATCCATCCGCGATTTTTTTAAGTCGTGGCAAGGAAGAAGCGCCGGGTTCGCTGGTCATGGTGTTGTGGGAAGGCACCAGACCGCTGTTGGTCGAAATTCAGGGGCTGGTGGATTATTCGCCTCTGAATAACCCACGCCGAGTTGCGGTCGGGATGGAGCAAAACCGGCTGTCGATGTTGCTGGCGGTGATGCACCGCCACGCAGGGATCCAAATGGCTGATCAGGATGTGTTTGTCAACGTGGTCGGTGGGGTCCGTGTTGGTGAGACTGGCGCCGACCTCGCTACTTTGCTGGCGCTGGTGTCGAGTTTTCGCAATAAACCACTGCCAATGGATTTGGTGGTGTTTGGTGAAGTGGGGTTATCCGGCGAGATCCGGCCAGTGCCCAGTGGCCAGGAACGTCTGCGTGAGGCCGCCAAACATGGTTTTCGCCGGGCTATTGTGCCGCACAGCAATGTCCCCAAAGAACCGCTGGAGGGCATGCAGGTGATTGGCGTGAACAAACTCAGTGACGCGCTGGAAGCACTCTGAGGAGTTTTTTGAACCCGCTACATAGCAAAAAGGCCACATCAGTGGCCTTTTTCAACGAGATATGGGTTTAGCTTTGCTGGTTCGGGAAGTTCAACTGCAACACCGCTTTGGCGTCGTCACGCAGTTTAGTCAGACCTAACTCGTCATAACTTTTCACCATCAGTGCTAACGCCTGCGGGACCAGCGGAGAATCGCGATAATTTTCCAGTACAAAACGTGCACGGTTCGCAGCAGCTAAATGGGCGCCACGGCGACTGTAATAATCAGCGATCAGCAATTCATGGCGTACCAGTTTTTCTTTGATCACAATCATCTGCGTTTTGGCAGCTGCAGCATATTTACTGTTTGGATAAGTACTGGTCAGGATCTTGAAATCGTCGAATGCCTGTTTCGTACTGGCGATGTCGCGGTCAGCCCGGTCAATGCCAAAAAATTCCTGAAATGAGTTCTGATCGGACTGCAGATTGCTGACGCCGCGCATGTAATACACGTAATCCAGGTCCGGATGGTTAGGATTGAGGCGAATAAAGCGGTCAATACTGGCCAGTGACTGTTTTATATCACCAGACTGGTTGTAGGCGAAAATCAGGTCTAGTTGCACCTGGCGGGCCATCGGACCAAATGGATAGCGACTTTCCATCCCTTTAAGTAATTCGATGGCACGACTGTAAAGGCCTGAATCTAATACAGCTTTTGCTTCATTATAAGATTGTTGGGCGGTTTGGTTGGTGTTAACCAGCTCATCAGCTGGCTTGTTGCCGGCACATCCGGACAGCAGTGCGGCGACTGCTAAAACTGCGAAAAATTTCACTTTCATTAAAAAACCCACTCAGACTGCAGCCTTTGGCTGTCTAGTCCTGCATAAAATCGTTAAAATAGGCAGAATAGTTTCGATTCTACCCCAGAGCGTGCAGTGATGCACAGAGGATAACCGGTTCCGACATGACAAAACAGATAAAACTTACAGAAACAGTACCTGATCATCTTTACGGCAAACGCTTGGATCAGGTTCTGGCCGAAATGTTCCCCGATTATTCGCGTTCGCGGATAAAAGAGTGGATCCTGGCTGGCTGGGTCAACGTCAACAACCGCCTGTGTGACACACCGCGGGAAAAATTGCTCGGCGGTGAACATATCGTGATCAATGCCGAGATTGAAGAAGACGAGCGGTTTGAAGCCGAACCGATTGATCTGAATATTGTTTATGAAGATGAACATATTCTGGTGATCAACAAACCGGCGGGACTAGTGGTCCACCCGGGCGCCGGCAATCACGATGGCACGCTGCTGAATGCGTTATTGCATCATTGTCCGGGCATTGGCGAAGTGCCGCGCGCTGGCATTATTCACCGCCTCGACAAAGACACCACGGGTTTGATGGTGGTGGCGAAAACCATCCCGGCGCAGACCCATTTAGTTGAGATGATGCAAAACCGCGAAATCACCCGCGAATATGAAGCCATTGTGCATGGTTCGATGACCGCGGGTGGTATGGTGGATGAGCCGATTGGCCGTCACCCAACCAAACGTACGCACATGGCGGTTACGTCCAGTGGTAAACCAGCGGTCACACACTACCGCGTCATGGAGAAGTTCCGTAATCACACCCGGTTGCGGTTACGTCTCGAAACGGGGCGTACCCACCAAATCCGTGTGCACATGACGTATATCAACTATCCGTTGGTTGGCGATCCGGTATACGCTGGCCGGCCGCGTCCGCCACGCAAAGCGGATGAATCTTTGTTAGTGGTACTGCGCGCATTCCGCCGCCAGGCGCTGCATGCCGCGATGTTACGTTTTGCGCATCCAATTACCCTTGAATTGCTGGAATGGCATGCGCCGGTACCAGAAGATATGGTCACATTGACTGTGGCACTGCGAAACGACACCTTACAACACGGCATGGACAACAGCTGATGCAGCGGTTGGACGCGCCGGATTTTCTGTTGCCAGACTGGCCGGCGCCGGCGCATGTTCGTGCGCTGTCAACCAGCCGCGGTTTGGCGCCGCAGTCTCAGTTTGGTAGCTCGGCAGGCGTGTATGCCGGGCTGAATCTTGGCACTCATGTTGGTGATATACCTGATGCTGTTTTGGCAAATCGCCAGTTGCTGCAGCAATACTGTGATTTGCCCCGGCAACCAGCCTGGCTTAATCAGGTGCATGGCATTGCGGTGCTGGATCTAGATCTGTGGCAAGGTCAGCTGACTGATGCCGATGCCAGTGTCACTTCTATACCCGGGCTTGCTGCGGTTGTGATGACAGCGGATTGTCTGCCGGTGTTGTTTTGTGACCGTCAAGGGCGAAAAGTTGCGGCCGCGCATGCTGGCTGGCGTGGCCTGTGTGATGGTGTGCTGGAAGCGACACTTCAGCATTTTCCTGAGCCGGCCGAAGTGCTGGCCTGGCTCGGACCGGCAATAGGCCCGATTAATTTTGAAGTCGGCAGCGAAGTGCGGGCGGCTTTTGTCGCCAAAGATCCACAGGCAGCAGCTGCTTTTGTGCCCTCGCATAACCCCGGTAAATATCTGGCAGACATCTATCTGCTGGCCAGACAACGGCTGCAAGCCGCCGGTGTCAGCGCAATTTATGGCGGTGACTTTTGTACTGTTGCAGATCCGCAGCGGTTCTATTCTTATCGACGCGACGGTCAGACCGGCCGTCAAGCCAGTTTGATTTGGTTGACTGCCGCTAATTGACCGCATTCCCCATAGTTTTTTGACATAAGTCAATTTTTTGACGGCTAACGCTTGAAAAAACAGCAGGCGTTCCCCATCTATGCCATAACAAGGTTTTCAGATGGGAGTATTCCAATGCGTTTAGATCGCTTCACCAGCAAGTTTCAGGAGGCCATCGCTACAGCTCAGTCGCTGGCGCTTGGCCGTGACCATCAGTTTATTGAGCCTGTACATTTGATGCATGCTTTGCTGAATCAGGAAGGGGGCTCCGTCCGTGATCTGCTGAGCAAAATAGGCGTCAATCTGCATGACCTGCGCTCAAAAATTTCGCAGGCGATTGAACGGTTGCCGAAAGTCGAAGGCACTGAAGGTAATCTGCAGCTGTCGGCCAGCATGATCAACCTGCTGAATCTGTGTGACAAACTGGCGCAAAAGCGCAAAGACCAGTTTATTTCCAGTGAATTGTTTGTGCTGGCGGCCTGTGAGGACAAAGCCGAACTCGGTGCATTATTTAAAAGTCTGGGTGTCAGTAAAGATGCGGTAGAAAAAGCTATCGAGCAAATGCGAGCTGGTCAGAAAGTCGATGATCCAAACGCTGAAGATACGCGGCAGGCACTGAATAAATACACCATTGACCTGACTGCCCGCGCCGAAGCCGGCAAACTAGACCCGGTCATTGGCCGCGACGAAGAGATCCGCCGTTGTATTCAGGTGCTGCAACGCCGTACCAAAAACAATCCGGTGCTGATTGGCGAGCCAGGCGTTGGTAAAACCGCCATTGTTGAAGGGCTGGCACTGCGCATTATCAATAAAGAAGTGCCGGAAGGTTTAAAAGACAAACGGGTGCTGTCGCTGGATTTAGGCGCATTGCTGGCTGGCGCCAAATATCGCGGCGAGTTTGAAGAGCGGTTAAAAGCGGTACTCAGTGAACTGGCTAAAGAAGAAGGCCGTGTCATTCTGTTTATTGACGAAATCCATACGATGGTCGGCGCCGGTAAAGCCGATGGCGCGATGGATGCCGGCAATATGTTAAAACCGGCATTAGCGCGCGGTGAGCTGCATTGTTTAGGCGCAACCACACTGGATGAATACCGCAAATACATCGAAAAAGACGCGGCGCTGGAGCGGCGTTTTCAAAAAGTGCTGGTGGAAGAACCCTCAGTGGAAGACACCATCGCTATTTTACGCGGCCTGAAAGAGCGCTATGAGTTGCACCATGGTGTCGATATTACAGATCCGGCGATAGTTGCCGCGGCGATGTTGTCACACCGGTACGTGGCAGACCGGCAATTACCCGACAAAGCCATTGATTTAATTGATGAAGCGGCATCCAGCATCCGGATGCAGATGGATTCCAAACCTGAAGAACTGGACCGGCTGGAGCGGCGTATTATTCAGCTGAAGCTGGAAGACAATGCGCTATCGAAAGAAACCGACGATGCCAGTAAAAAACGCCGTGATTTTATTCTTGAGCAAATTCGTGAGTTGGACGCTAAATACAACGAACTGGACGAGGTCTGGAGTTCGGAAAAAGCTGCATTACAAGGCACACAAAGTATCAAAGCCGATCTGGAACAGGCACGGCTTGATATGGAAGTAGCGCGACGTGCCGGCGATTTGAACCGCATGTCACAGTTGAAATATGAACGGATCCCGGCGCTGGAAAAACGGCTGGATTTGGCTTCACAGGCTGAAATGCATGAAATGAAACTGCTGCGCAATAAAGTGACGGAGCAGGAAATTGCCGAAGTACTGTCCAAAGCCACCGGCATCCCGGTCAGCAAAATGCTCGAAGGTGAGCGCGACAAACTACTCAGAATGGAAGAAGCGCTGGCGCGCCGGGTTATCGGCCAGGTTGAAGCGGTGGCGGCAGTATCGAATGCGATTCGCCGTTCGCGTGCCGGCTTGTCTGATCCGAATAAACCGATTGGGTCGTTTTTATTCTTAGGCCCGACTGGTGTCGGTAAAACTGAGCTGACTAAAGCATTGGCCAATTTCCTGTTTGACAGTGAAGATGCGTTGGTACGTATTGATATGTCGGAGTTTATGGAGAAACACGCGGTGTCACGCCTGGTCGGTGCACCGCCGGGATATGTCGGGTATGAAGAAGGCGGTTATCTGACTGAAGCGGTACGCCGCCGGCCTTATTCAGTGGTGTTGTTGGATGAAGTGGAAAAAGCCCATCCGGATGTGTTTAACATCCTGCTACAAGTGCTGGATGATGGCCGGTTGACTGATGGGCAGGGCCGTACCGTCGACTTTAAGAATACCGTGATCATCATGACATCGAACTTAGGCTCAGATCTTATCCAGGAGCACTATGCCGACCAAAGTTATGAGCAAATGAAAAGCATGCTGATGCAGGTGCTGACGCAGCAGTTCAGACCGGAGTTTTTAAACCGTGTCGATGAAACGGTGGTGTTCCATCCGCTCGATCATGCGCAAATTAAGAATATCGCAGGTATCCAGCTAAATCGGTTACGGCAACGGCTGGCTGAACGGCAATATGGTCTGGAGGTGTCCGAAGCCGCACTTGAGCACATTGCTGCAGTTGGGTTTGACCCGGTATTTGGGGCAAGGCCGCTCAAACGCGCGGTACAGCAATATGTCGAAAACGCATTGGCGCAAAGTCTGTTGCGGGGCGATATCCCGCCCAACAGCCTGATCCGCATTGATGTTGCCGCTGATAAATTCATTATCAGTAGCCAACCCCTGCACTGAGCATCATTGCATGCAACAGCACACCGCTGCGTCGTCATAAACGCGGCGGTGTGCTGTTTTATTTTTTGCGTGGGGCTGGGGACTCTGGCTGGCAAAATTCGCGAATATGTTGTTCAGTGACCACCAGTTGCTCTGCCCGCATTTCCATTGTTAAAGCAACTTCTGCGCCTTCGGCATTGGTTATAGATACAGGTGCTTCTGCCGTCAGCCGCTGTTTATTCATCCGTGCCTGCTGGCAGTTCTGTTGTTTCAGTTGCTGATTAACCTGTTCAACCTGTTGGTTTAACGCCGCTATCTGTTTTGCGTCCAGCGGTTTAACTGGTATGGCCGCAGCTGGGACTTTCACTTTGGTCACTGTTGACTTTGCCTGGGTATCGACAATTTCGTAGTCGATACCGGCAGGCGGAGGTGTCTGACTGACATGTAACTGGCCGTTGTTATCCTGCCAGCGATAATATTCCTGAGCATTGACGGCGAACGCCAGCAGCGCAGCACACAGCAAGCGACAATACAAAGCAACATTCATCGGGAACCCCTTGCCAAAATCCGTTCTTTCTCACAGTGTACCTGAATTCCTGGCTGCTGCTAACGGGCAATTGTCGTTGACCTGCTGCACTTTGCGATTCGACAGCTGCAAGTGGTAGAGTAATGATTCATAAATGAAATTGACCGGAGGCGCTCAATGTCCATCGACGCCATTATGTCGAAAAAAGTGGTTGTGACACATACGGAAGCAACCCTGGCCAGCCTGCGCAGTATATTTACCGAAGCGCATTACCAACATGTTCCTGTGGTGGACAGTATGCAACGGGTCGTTGGTATTGTGTCGGTCAAAGATTTTTATAAAGCGATGAGTCCGGTCGTCGATTCAGCTTCAGAACAAACGGCAGAACTGTTTGCGCAAGGTCGGAAAGTACGTTCGATTATGACCAGTCCCGTCGTCTGTGTCGGGCCAGATACTTCCGTGATCCAGGCCGCAACTTTATTGATTGAACGCAACATCAGCTGTTTACTGGTGACAAATCAACAGCATAAGCTGCTGGGTATTGTGTCCTGGAAAGATATAATGCGGTTGATTGTACAACGTCAGCAGTCCAGACGCCGACAACAGGAAGAAGAGGAATAGGCTGAACTTCCCTTGTTTTTTACGCTCAGCTCCCCAATGATAGGGATCCGGACCGCGCCTTGCTGCCGCGTTTTCACACTAGAGGGTGCATTGATCACCCGATAAGGAATGCAATTGAGTCAGCTGTTTACCTCCCGTATCGCCGCTTTGCGCACCGCGCCGTGGCGCAACGACATCACTGGTATTCGTCGCGGTATTGAACGCGAAACTTTACGGATCAGGCCCGATGGCAGTTTATCGCAGCAGGATCACCCGCTGGCGCTGGGCTCGGCATTAACGCATCCGCTGATCACCACAGATTTTTCCGAATCTTTGCTGGAGTTTATTACGCCGGCAACGACCAGCATTGAAACCACTCTGGCGCAGCTCACCGATATTCACCGTTTTGCCATGCGTCAGCTGGGGGATGAGCGGATCGGTGCCGGCAGTATGCCTTGTTATATTGCGCATCAGGACGAGATCCGACTGGCCTATTATGGCGAATCGAATGTTGGCAAAATGAAAACGCTATACCGCCAGGGCTTGAAGAACCGCTATGGCAGCATGATGCAGGCCATCAGCGGCGTGCATTTTAACTTCTCAATCCCAGAGGCTTTCTGGCAGCATTACCAGCAAATGCTTGGTGATACGCAGCCGCTGCAGGAGTTTATTTCTGCACAGTACCTGCATTTGATCCGCAACTATAAGCGTTATGTCTGGCTGATTGTGTACCTGTTTGGTGCGTCGCCTGCAATGTGTAAATCATTTCTGCAGGGGCGGCAAAGTAAATACAGTTTCCAGACGCTTGGCAGCGGTACTTTGTATCTGCCCTATGCCACTTCACTGCGGATGAGCGATTTGGGTTATACCAACAGTGCACAGTCCAGTCTGGCGATTACCTATAACAATCTGCCGGAATATATTCGCGGGTTGCATCAGGCGATCACGACGCCGTCGCCTGAATACCAGGGGATTGGACAAGAAAACACAGGTGAACATCAGCAACTGAACAGCAATATCCTGCAAATTGAAAACGAGTTTTATTCGACCATCCGGCCAAAACGGACAATCAAAAGCGGTGAACGGCCGACTTGTGCACTAGCCAAGCGCGGTGTCGAGTATATTGAAGTACGTGCGCTGGATGTGAACCCATTCTGTGCAGTCGGGATCACTGCCGAGCAAATGCGCTTTCTCGATTTGTTTTTGTTGTATTGCCTGCTCGAAGAGAGTCCGGAACAAGATGCGCAGGCGCAGGCCGTCACAGAGCAGAATCTGAAAAAGGTCGTGACCGATGGTCGCCGGTTGAATCTTGAATTAGATCAGGACGGACAGCCACGGTTGATGCAGGACTGGGCAGAAGAGATTTTTGCTGAGCTGTCGCCATTGGCGGCATGGCTGGATGATGCTTATCAAAGTGCCGATGACCCGGCCCGATCTTACCAGAGTGTTCTGAAGCAGTATTATCTGAGCTTACTGGACCCGGCGCGGACACCATCCGGCAAAATGCTGGCGATGTTACAGGCCAATCAACAGGATAATGGCCAGGTTAATCTGCAACTGACAAATTTGTATCGTCAGCAGTTATTAGCCAGTGATTATCAGCATTATCAGCAGGCCGAGTTTATGCAGATGGCGGCAGATTCACTGAAGGAGCAGCAACAGATTGAAGCTGCGGACACCGTCGGTTTTGATGAGTACCTGCAACAGTATTTCGCTGAGAAACCTTGTTAGCCGGCAGCATGTTGCATTGACGTACCCAGAGCCCGCAAAAATGCGGGCTTTTTATCATCTGGCTGCGGTTTAACTGCTCTGTGTCATAAGTAGCAGGCAAAAAAAACGGCCACATCAGTGGCCGTAAAACTAAGGATAGGGAGAATCCAGGGATGAAAACAAAAACTTGGCAGAATCCATTCAAATAGTCAGACGAAGCCGGCAAAAGAAAGTTCAGAAATATTTGTGTTTTTTTTAATTATTTTACAAGTCTTTGCTTTTTCGGGATTTTTAGCTGGTTTAATCTTGCTTCAAATGTGGATAAAGCCGGACCAGTTTTATCATATTGTCCTGCACTTCGACGATCTCCAAAGGATATCCCAGCAGTTTCAGACTGAGGTTTGATTGCGGGATGTCTTCCAGATACTCCAGCACCAGTCCATTAAAAGTCTTCGGGCCGTCGGTAGGGAAGTTCAGATGCAACTCGCGGTTCAGGTCGCGCAGGTTAATACTGCCTTCAACCAGAAAAGAGCCATCTGGCTGCGGTCGGATCTCTTCACTATTGGCTTCGGCGGTATCTGTGGTGAATTCGCCAACAACTTCTTCCAGAATATCTTCCAGCGTCACCAAACCCTGAATATCGCCAAATTCATCGACCACCAGGCCAATCCGTTCCTTAGAATGCTGGAACTTCACTAACTGGGTGTTCAGGCTGGTGCCTTCCGGAATGAAATAAATATCATGCACCGCCCGTAACAAACTGGCTTTATTCAGCTGCTCTTTCAGCACCAGCCGCATAATGTCTCGCGTGTGCAAAAAACCAAGGGCATCGTCGACGCTATCCCGGTACAGCAAAATACGGCTGTGCTGGGTGATGGACAGTTGATGCAGGATATCTTTCCACTCGTCGTTGATATCGATACCAACCAGTTCGTTGCGCGGCACCATAATGTCTTCAACTGTCGCTTTTTCCAGATCCAGTACACCAACCAGCATACTCTGATGCTGACCTGGCAATATAGCACTGGCTTCGTGCACGACAGTCCTGAGTTCTTCATTACTGAGACTGTGACCGTGATGTTGTTCAGCACTGACGCCAAACAAGCCGAGAAAGCTATTACAAATATGATTAACCAGCCAGACCGCTGGGTAAAAGACCTTCATCAGCGGACGTAACAATATACTACTGGGAAATGCGACGCGTTCCGGATGTAATGCCGCCAAAGTTTTCGGGGTGACTTCACCGAAAATGAGAATTATCAGGGTCAGTACGGCCGTTGCAATTGCAATACCATAGTCACCATACAGACGCATCCCGATAATTGTACCAATCGCTGACGCGGCAATATTCACCAGATTGTTGCCGACCAGAATGAGACCAATCAGCCGGTCCCGTCGTTGTAATAGAGCATGCGTACGCTGGGCGCCGGGATGATTTTCGGTTAATAAATGCTTCAGCCGGTAGGGGTTTACCGACATCATCGCAGTTTCAGTTGCGGAGAAATAAGCAGAGCAGAGCACCAGAAACGCCAGAATGAGCAGCAGCGTGCTGGTAGAGATTGCGTCCAAGTCGGAATATGCCTGTGTTGCCGTTCAGCCTCAATTAATATGCGAAATCAGATACAGCGTCAAGTCAGACTACAGCAGCACTTCGCGCACAAAGCGACTGCCGAAGTAAGCTAAAGTCAGTAACAGGCTACCGCTCATCGTCAGACCATTGGCGATCCGTCCACGCCACCCGGCTAACCGATGACCCGCTAACAACACGACAAAAACGACAAAGCCAAGCGTACTCAGTACGTTTTTATGCAAGTTGTGACGGGCAAACCAGTCCTGGCTAAACACAGCGCCACTGAATACAGTAATGCCCAGTAGAACAGTGCCTAATAAAATCAGCCGGAACAGAAGTTGTTCGGCCTGCATCAAAGGTGGCAATACAGTGCCACTTGGCAGCGGGGTTCTCTGTTTCAGCCGCTGACTGATCAGGCTGACCTGAAATGAATATAAAGTCGCCATAATCAGAATCACATAGGCAATAAACGCGACCATGATATGGATAAGCAACCAGGGGCTGTGTTCAAAATGCTGCAGCTGTACAGCGTCTGGCAACAGAATGACAGCCAGTTGCACCATAGCGGCAAAGCCATACACGATAGGTAACAGTAACAAAATCGGCGTGCGCAGCGCGGTGACAGTAAAAGCTGCGGTAATTAGCCAGCACACCAGAGAACTGACATTCAGCAAGCTAAAATTCTGGCCTGCTGCAGTAAACAGGCTCTGACTTAGTCCCAGCATATGCAGGACTACGCCGGCAATGGCGACTGAAAACAGCAATTTCAGGCGTGGCCCATCGGCGTGATAAAGCCGCTGCGACACAATCACAGCAGCGACCAGGTAACATAACAGGGCGAGTACAGGCAAGAATGCGGCCGACATGCAAATAATTCCAATTTGAATGCATATTTTTCTGCATTGTATGGGAAGAGGCGACAGATTGACAGAGCCTGAGGCTGACGCCTTGCCCCTGCTTTGTTATAATCGCGGTCATTTTTGACAGAACCGGATTTGACCATGTTTGAGAATTTGTCGGATCGCCTGACCCGAACGCTGAAAAATATCAGTGGCCGTGGCCGCCTGACCGAAGACAACATCAAGGAAACCTTGCGTGAAGTGCGCATGGCGCTGCTGGAAGCTGACGTGGCGTTGCCAGTCGTACGTGATTTCGTCAATCAGGTGAAAGAGCGCTCGGTAGGCCTTGAAGTCAGTAAGAGTCTGACACCAGGTCAGGAATTTCTCAAAATCGTTAAAAAAGCGCTGGAAGAGGCGATGGGGGAAGCCAATGAAGAGCTGACCCTGAATACGCAGCCACCGGCTGTGGTATTGATGGCCGGTTTACAAGGCGCAGGTAAAACCACCTCAGTGGCGAAACTGGCCAAGTTCTTAAAAGAACGTAAAAAGAAAAAAGTGATGGTGGTATCGGCGGACGTGTATCGCCCTGCGGCAATCAAACAGCTGGAAACGTTGGCAAAAGATGTAGGCGTTGAGTTTTTCCCCAGTGATATTTCACAAAAACCGGTGGATATCGCCAATGCAGCCATCAGCGCGGCTAAGTTAGGTTTCTACGATATCCTGTTGGTCGACACCGCTGGCCGTTTACACGTCGACAGTGAAATGATGGATGAGATCAAAGCGTTACATGCGGCGATCAAACCAATTGAAACGCTGTTTGTTGTTGATGCAATGACAGGTCAGGATGCCGCCAATACCGCTAAAGCTTTTAACGAAGCACTGCCACTGACCGGTGTGATCCTGACCAAAGCCGACGGTGATGCCCGCGGTGGCGCTGCTTTATCTATCCGCCACATCACTGGTAAACCGATTAAGTTTATCGGTATGGGCGAAAAAACCGATGCCTTAGAGCCATTCCACCCGGATCGGATCGCATCGCGAATTCTCGGCATGGGCGATGTTCTTAGCCTGATTGAAGAGCTGGAACAGAAAGTTGATCGCGATCAGGCTGCTAAAGTCGCGGCAAAGATGATGAAGGGTCAGGGTTTTAGTCTGGAAGATTTCCGTGACCAGCTGGTACAAATGCGCAGTATGGGCGGCATGATGTCGATGCTGGACAAATTGCCGGGCATGAAGAATCTGCCGGCTGGCGCCAAAGATCAGATCAACAATAAAAGCTTTAATAAAATGGAAGCCATCATCAATTCGATGACGCCAAAAGAACGCCAGTTCCCGGATTTGATTAAAGGCTCGCGGAAAAAGCGCATCGCGGCCGGATCGGGCACCTTAGTGCAGGACGTCAATCAGTTGCTGAAGCAATTCACTCAGATGCAAAAAATGATGAAACAAATGAGTGGCAAAGGTGGCATGATGAAAATGATGCGGGCGATGGGTGGTAAATTACCGCCAGGTTTGCCGGGCGGCGGACGTTAATCTTCGAACGGACTAGTTCAAGGGGCCATTGCATCGCAGTGGCCTTTTTGTATTTATGGCCTTAAGAATTGCCATGTCGCTTCAGTAAACGCCTGATGACTGCAGCGATTTTCATGCTGGATCCTTGTGATCCGCACAGTATCTTCAGCGCTTGTCCCAACAGCTTGTCAAGAGCTTATCCACAGAGTCATCCACTGGCATTACTGGCCTGATAACCGGCTGCAAAGCCTGAAATCCCTTGCATTACAATGAAAAACGCGTACAATTCGGCGTCCCTGCGGCCTGACCGCGGGGATTTTGATTTACAAAAACCTGAACGATTGAAATAGAGGACGGTATGGTAACTATTCGTTTACAACGTGGTGGCGCGAAAAAGCGTCCATTTTACCAAGTTGTGGTCGCTGACAGCCGTTTTGCTCGTGATGGCCGCTTCATTGAGCGCGTGGGTTTCTTTAACCCAATCGCTGGCGGTTCTGAAGAGAAAGCGCGCATCGACCTGGACCGCGTTGATCACTGGGTTGCACAAGGTGCATCTCTGAGCGATCGCGTTGCGTCACTGGTAAAAGCTGCTAAAAAAGCTGCTGCTTAATTAGCAAACTGGGTAGGAATTAACCTTGATGGGTAAAGATTTAGTTGTCTTAGGTAAGTTTGGTGCTGTTTACGGTATCAACGGGTGGCTAAAAGTAATTTCCTACACAGATATCCCGGAAGGGATTTTTGATTACACACCCTGGCAGATCCAATCTCAGGGCAAATGGCAACCAGTGCAAATCTCCAGTTGGAAACGCCATAGCAATGGCTTAATCGTCAAACTGGAAGGTGTTAGTGACCGGGACCAGGCACAAGTTTTCGTGAATGCGGAAATCGCTGTGACTCAAACCAGTCTGCCCGCGCTTGATGACGGTGACTTTTACTGGAAAGACCTGATGGGTCTGACCGTGGTAAACGAAGCCGGTTATGACTTAGGCGTAGTGGATGACATCATGGAAACGGGCTCAAACGACGTTCTCGTTGTGAAGGCAAACCGGACCGATGCATTTGGTAAGAAAGAGCGTTTGATTCCATTTTTGACTGATTCTGTCATCAAAACTGTGGATAAAGCGCAAGGACGAATTATCGTCGACTGGGACCCAGATTTTTAATGTCCGGACAGTACAACATGTGGTTTGGGGTGATAACCCTGTTTCCGCAGATGTTCGAGGCAATCACAAAATATGGTGTGACCAGCCGGGCAGTCAAAAATGGCCTGATTGAATTACAGTGCTGGAATCCGCGGGATTTTACCTCGGACAGACATAACACTGTTGACGACAGACCTTTTGGTGGCGGTCCCGGTATGTTGATGATGGTGCAGCCGTTGACCGACGCAATTCGCGCCGCCAAAGCTGCCGCAGGGGAAGGGGTCCATACCATCTACTTATCGCCGCAAGGCCGTAAGTTAGATCAGGCAGGGGTCGCGGAACTGGCGAAACGTCCAAAGCTGTTGCTGGTAGCAGGTCGCTACGAAGGGATTGATGAACGCGTAATAGAGTCGGAAATTGACGAAGAATGGTCAATCGGCGATTACGTGCTGAGTGGGGGCGAATTGCCTGCGATGACGCTGATTGATGCGGTATCGCGACTGGTACCAGGCGTACTGGGGCATGACATGTCAGCAGTTGAGGATTCGTTTGCCTCCGGATTGCTGGATTGTCCGCACTATACCAGACCAGAAGTGTTAGACGGCAAACAGGTTCCCGCTGTACTACTCAGCGGACACCATGAAAACATCAGACGCTGGCGTTTGAAGCAGTCTCTCGGGAGAACCTGGCTTCGGCGTCCGGAATTGTTAAATGTCCTGGCTCTGACTAAGGAGCAACGCAAACTTCTGGAAGAGTTCCAATTGGAACACCAGGCGTTGTAGCAACGATAGTTTATCCAGGTAAAGTGAGATTGTTATGAGCAAAGTTAGCCAAAACATCATCAAAGAACTTGAAAACGAACAGCTGAAAACAGACGTTCCAGCTTTCGGTCCAGGTGACACTGTGATTGTTCAAGTTAAAGTTAAAGAAGGCGATAAAACTCGTCTGCAGGCTTACGAAGGCGTTGTTATTGCCAAACGTAACCGTGGTTTACACTCAGCGTTCACAGTTCGTAAAATTTCGAACGGTGAAGGTGTTGAGCGTGTATTCCAAACGCACAGCCCAATGATTGACAGCATCACGCTGAAACGTCGTGGTGCAGTACGCCGTGCCAAGCTTTACTTCTTACGCGATCGTTCAGGTAAATCAGCGCGTATCCGCGAAAAGCTTAACTAAGCACTTGAAGGCTGCCCCCGGGCAGCCTTTTTTTATGCCTCATCACGCCCGGTAATGTCATACACTTTATCTCAAATGAATTCCTGACCTGCTACGATCTTCATTGTCCGTTTTACTGCAAATTCAGGCTGACGGCTAAAAGTACAGCAATTAAATCATCACCTTAGTCTAATCCCTTGTTTTGTCACTCTGCACTGTTAGTATGGAATGAACAAACTGTAGACGGGTAGCCGTGCCACAAGGACAATCCAGTGCAATCTTCTGATTTCAATGAAAAACGAAAGTTTATCGTCAAGCTTGGCAAGATGCTGCATAAGTTCGGCACACCAGCGTACCGACTGGAAGCGCACCTGCAGGACGTAGCCAAAGATCTCAATATTGGTGCTTCATTTGCGATTACCCCAACCGTACTTACTTTTGTCATTTGGGTACCGGGTGAAGACAGCGAATATACCCATGTTGCGCGGGTGATGCCTGGCGATCTGGATTTAGGCTCTTTATCGCGTGCAGACGAAGTAGTGGATGCCGTACTGAAGCATCAGATGACTTTGCAAGAAGCGACTGAGCGGCTGAATACTATTGCGGTGATGCCGAATCCATACTCACGCTGGGCGACTTTTTTCGCTTATGGTGCCGCCGGCGGTGCTTTTGCCATGCTGATGCGTGCCAGCTGGCTCGATGTGGCTTATGCCACTGGTCTGAGTTTAATCGTCTATTTATTTGTGCTGTGGGCCGAAAAAAGCCGCCGTGTTACTCATATGCTGGAACCGCTGGTGGCGATGAGTTCAGCCTTAGGCGCCACTGCACTTGCTGCATATATTGATCCCCGAATAAATATCCCTATCGTCGTGTTGTCGGCGATTATCGTGTTTATACCCGGGCTCGCCCTGACACTGGGTTTTGCTGAAACCGCTGCCCGGCATTTAGTGTCCGGCACGGCCAGGATCATGGATGCCGTCATGATCCTGTTTAAATTGTATTTTGGCGCCTTTCTAGGCATGGCCTTAGGCGAGCGCCTGTTTGGTAAAGTCGATTATGTGCCGACGCAGGCGGTTGAAGCCTGGACGGCCTGGCTTGCTGTCGCCATTTTATGTGGATCCCTGGTGATCGTTTTTCGCGCCCGGCGCAAACATATCAGCTGGGGCCTGATGTCTGGCTTTATCGCTTATGGTGCCAGTCAGCTTGGTGGGATCTATCTTGATTTAGCGTTGGGTGCTTTTGTCGGTGCTTTTGCCGTTGGCGTGTATGGCAATTTGTTTACCCGATTGATGAATGCTCCAGCCAGTATCGTTTCGTTGCAAGGCATGATTGTACTGGTGCCAGGCAGTAAAACTTATATTGGCCTGAATAGTTTTATCTCGGGTGAACATATGGTGCCAACCGACCATATCGGCCAACAGACTTTTTTGATTTTTATGTCTCTGGTGGCAGGTTTTATCTTTGCAAATGTGGCATTGCCGCCGAAGAAGAGTTTGTAGCCGCGCGGGTTTGAGCGTTAGTTCAGACGTTCTGACCAGCCGGCGACAATTTTATCAAAACGGCCATCTGCTTTAAGAGCCTGCAGACTGTGGCGTAATTGCGTTAATACGGCCGGCGGCGTTTTCAGGCTGCAGGCCAGATGAAAGTCCAGCGGCAAATCAGGTAACACCAGCAGTCTATGAAATTCAGCCGGTGCCAGGCCGGCTTCTATTGCACGATACTTCAGAATGGTTTCATTAATGATGACCAAATCGATGCCCTGACGCCGGTTTGCCAGCACATTCAGCATACTGGAGACATTTTCCAGCACATACAGATTTTTCCCTTCTTCAAAACCATGCCGCAGTAAATAGTGATGTGTGACATCGTCTCTTGTTACCGCGGTGACATAATTTTTTGCCTGTTCCAGCGACTGCAGATTTATGTCCCTCCGGCTCGCCATGCCGTAAATTGCGGTTGTGTTATACGACAGCTCGCCAATCCACTGAAACAGCGCCTGCCGCTCTTTGCTTTTAGAAATAGAATAAATACAAGTGTTTGGGTCACGCAAAGCCAATTGGTAAGCACGGCTCCAGGACTGAAACTCAATCTGATAGGAAATCCCGGCATCCTGAAATGTTTGCCGCACTATATCGGTAGCAAAGCCAGTTGCAGCGCCAGGTGTATCAATCTGAAATGGCGGCAGGTGTTCCGTCAATACCCGGATCTCTGCGCCAGACACCGGGGCCAGCATCAGTAGCAAAGTAATATTGCTGCAGATTCGTATTTTAGACACGCGGCTGCTACACCTTTGAAGTTCCGGGATCCTAACTGTAATCAGCTCGGGCTGGTCAGGCAAGCGCTGGCTGGAAAATGTTCGCTGGGCTGGTCAGAACGGGAGAAAAGCTGTGTTTTGATCAAAATGGTCGATCTCAAAAATTCACATTGTAATTAAAAGTGTACAAAAGTAACTATCTCGCAATGTTAATTGTGTTAGCCATATTTATTGACTTCTGGCATTGACATTACTTCGTGCGCTTTTTAAGATGTCGGCAAATTGTAATTATAAAAATACAGAGTGTACATATATATGTACATGTGATTTTAAGGGAAGGCCAGTCGAATTGACACTTACTTCCGCTGAGTTTAGGAGCGAACGCGATGAGCAAAATAGTTGACGATTTACGTATTCTGGCGGAAAAACCGTTGAGTCCGCCGCTGGTGCTGAAAAAAGCGCTGCCATTATCAGAACAGGGAGCCTTGTTTGTACAACAATCGCGCCGGGAGATCGCCGATATTGTGCATGGCCGGGATAAACGGTTATTAGTGATCACCGGGCCCTGCTCGATCCATGATCCGGTTGCGGCGATTGATTACGCTGAAAAATTGAAAACCTTGCAGTTAAAATACGCTGACAGTCTGTACATTGTGATGCGGGTCTATTTTGAAAAACCACGCACAACAGTGGGCTGGAAAGGCTATATCAACGATCCGCACCTGGACGACTCCTTTGATTTGGAAACCGGCCTGACGCGCGGCCGTGAGCTGTTACTGAAGCTTGTTGAGATGGGGTTGCCAACGGCAACTGAAGCTCTGGACCCGATCAGCCCGCAATATCTGTCAGATTTGGTGTCGTGGGCGGCAATAGGCGCCCGTACAGTAGAAAGCCAAACCCACCGTGAAATGGCCAGCGGCTTATCGATGCCGGTTGGTTTCAAAAATGGTACTGATGGTAATTTGAATATCGCCTTAAACGCACTGCAGTCTGCTGCCAGTCCGCATAGTTTTATTGGGATTAACCAACGCGGCGAAGTGGCTTTAGTGCAAACCGCGGGCAACCCGGATGGACATATTATTCTGCGTGGCGGCAGCAAGCCGAACTATGACGCAGAAAGCATCAATGCGGCTGTCGCCGTACTCGACAAACATCAGTTACCGCGTGGCATTGTGGTTGATTGCAGCCACGGCAATTCCAACAAAGACCATAACCGGCAGCCATTGGTGGCAGAAGCTGTGGTGGCACAACGGGTGATGGGCAATGACGCTATTATTGGCCTGATGCTGGAAAGTAACATCTGTGGTGGCAAACAGAATATCGTTAACGGCAAGGCTGAGTTATATGGTGTATCAGTCACTGATGCCTGTATTGACTGGGCGACAACAGCACAACTTTTGGCAGGTCTGCACCATCAGATGTTAGGCGTGTGCCAGGCGGCCTGAGGAACATCATGACAATTTCTACTTCGGCGCAAGCCGCTTCTGCCGCTGAGTTGGCGCCGCTGCGTCAGCAAATTGATGCGATTGATACGCAGCTGGTGCAGCTTTTAGCGGCCAGAGCCAAAGTCACGGCGCAGGTCGGTCAGGTTAAACAGCAATATGCCTTACCTTTGTATGTGCCAGAGCGCGAGAAGGCGTTGCTGGAGGCGCGCAGAGCACAGGCAGAAACAGTAGGTGTGTCGCCGGAGCTGGTGGAAGATGTACTGCGCCGGGTCATGCGTGAATCCTATTCCACGCAGGAAACCGGTTTTGTCTGCTGTCGTGAAGGCGGCGGCAAGGTCGTTGTAGTCGGTGGCCGTGGCGCACTGGGTCAACGTTTTGTTAGTTTGTTCCAGCGCTCGGGTTTTGTTGTGTCAGTGCTGGAACAAACGGATTGGCCACAGGCAGCAGAAATTTGTGCTGATGCATCTCTTGTATTACTCGCAGTACCTATTGCGGTGACTGAACAGGTGATCCGGCAACTTCCAACGCTGCCGGCAAACTGTATCCTGGCCGATATTACCAGTATCAAAGCCGCGCCATTAGCTGCCATGCTACAGCAACATGCAGGGCCAGTGCTTGGCCTGCATCCAATGTTTGGCCCGGATATCAGTAATATAGTTAAACAAGTGGTTGTGGTTTGTCACGGTCGTGCAGCAGAGCAATATCAATGGTTATTGCAGCAGTTCAGTGTCTGGGGCGCGGTATTGACCGAAAAAGATGCCCGGCAACACGATGAACTGATGCAGTTAATTCAGGCGATGCGCCATTTCAGTTCACTGGTCTATGGTGTCCATCTGGCAGAAGAACAGGCAGATTTGCCACAACTGTTGGAGCTGAGTTCGCCAATTTACCGGCTGGAACTGGCAATGGTAGGCCGGCTGTTTGCGCAGAACGCCGAACTCTATGCCGATATCATGCTGAGTTCAGTCGCTGTTACCGGGCTATTGCAGCGTTATCAGCACAGATTTAATCAGTTATCACATTTACTGGCGGCGCGCGATAAAGCCGGACTGATGGCAGAATTTGCCAAAGGTCAGCAGTTTTTTGGTCCCCTTGCCAGCCAATTCCTGCAGGAAAGCCGGCGTTTACTGCAAAAGGCTGCGGATGAGCGCAGTTAAACTGTACTTTTTCTGACTATTAAAAGCCGGAGTACCAAGTTAGACTGGTCTCCGGTTTTGTTCAATGTCTGCAATCACTTGCTGAAATTATCCCTCAATTTTCTGTTCCGCCCGCTGCTGTTGCTGCTGCGTTACTGCAGTCTTGGCGTACTGACGCTGGTGTTGCTGTTTGCATACTTGCCTGTGCCTTATACCGGCGTGATGCTGGAGCGTCAGCTCAGTGCCTGGCTGGATGGTAAAACTCAGTATCAGGCACGACATCAGTGGCGTTCGTTAACGCAGATATCACCAAATCTGATGCAGGCGGTGGTCGCAGCAGAGGATCAGAAATTTTTGCAACACAGTGGCTTTGATTTGCAGGCCATTGAAAAAGCACTGGTCTATAACAGCAAAGGCCGCAAAGTGCGTGGCGCTTCGACAATCAGTCAGCAAACAGCTAAAAACGTATTTTTATGGACTGGCCGCAGCTGGTTGCGTAAAGGCCTGGAGAGCGGCCTGACCCTATTGATCGAGGGGGCCTGGGGCAAAAATCGCATTCTGGAAGTCTATTTAAACAGCGTCGAATTTGGACCTGGTATCTTTGGCGCAGAAGCGGCGGCGCAGCGTTATTTTGGCGTTTCAGCGGCCCGACTGTCCCGGCCGCAAGCCGCATTATTGGCTGCTGTGTTGCCAAACCCCCACCGTTTTTTGGTTCAGGCGCCATCGCCATATGTGCGTAAACGCCAGCAATGGATCCAGAAACAAATGCAGCAGCTTACGTCAGTGCACCGGCAGCTGCGCTGAAACTACTCCTACCTCTGCTCATTTTGCCGCTTTTCCCGGCAGAACTGCCGTACATTAGCGAAATAATACTGGGCGCATCCGACTTTAGTCGTTATCTTATGACGCTGATCTGCCGTGGGCTTTGGGACATCTTACTGACCTTGCCAGACTCTTGTCAGACAACGGTGCAGCAATAGCACCGCACTATAACAATCTCCGAGGAATGTACTAATGAATGAATTTGTTGCTGTGGTGAACGGCATCATCTGGAGCAAGGCGTTAATCGCACTTTGTCTCGGGGTGGGCCTGTATTTCTCCATACGCTCACGTTTCCTGCAATTACGTCATGTGCGCGAAATGATCCGGCTGATGTTTGACGGCAAAAGCTCTGACAGTGGTGTTTCGTCGTTTCAGGCATTAACGATGACGCTGGCCGGACGGGTTGGCACAGGCAATATCGCTGGTGTCGCAACCGCGATCACTTTTGGTGGTCCGGGCGCGGTATTCTGGATGTGGATGGTGGCATTTTTAGGCGCCAGTTCGGCGTTTGTCGAGTCGACTTTAGGCCAGGTTTATAAAGAAAAAATCAACGGCCAGTATCGCGGCGGTCCGGCCTTCTACATCGAAAAAGGTCTGGGCATGAAATGGTATGCCTGGATTTTTGCTGTCGCGACAGTGATTGCAACGGGTCTTTTATTACCAGGTGTGCAGGCAAATTCTATCGCGTCCAGTCTGGAAACGGCAGTCGGTGTTTCACCAAATGTCACAGCCGGAGTTCTCGCTATTGCGCTTGGCTTTATAATTTTTGGCGGTGTAAAGCGTATCGCAACCTTTGCTGAAATCGTCGTACCGTTTATGGCGCTGGGATACATTATTGTGGCTTGTGTGGTCATTGCATTAAACATTGATCAATTGCCAGTAGTGTTAAAACTGATTATCAATAGTGCTTTTGGCACTGAAGCGGCTTATGGCGCTATTCTGGGCCTGGCAATCGAATGGGGCGTTAAACGCGGCGTCTATTCAAATGAAGCCGGCCAGGGTACAGGTCCACACGCATCGTCGGCAGCTGCGGTGTCCCATCCGGCCAAACAAGGTCTGGTACAAGGGTTTTCAGTATATGTAGACACGCTGTTTGTCTGTTCCGCCACTGCATTTATGTTGTTAATCACTGGCCAGTACAATGTGCAGGCTGCTGATGGTCAGGCCATTTATACCGGTGTGGCTGGTGTTGCAGCTGGTCCTGGTTATGTCCAGACCGCGCTTGAAAACGTCATGCCGGGATTTGGCTCAATGTTCGTAGCCTTTGCACTGTTGTTCTTCGCTTTTACTACCATCGTGGCTTATTACTACATCGCTGAAACTAATATTGCCTATATCAACCGCACAGTATCGCGGCCTTGGCTGGGTTTCCTGTTGAAAATCGGCATCATGGCGGCTGTGGTCTATGGCACAGTAAAAACTGCAGATATGGCATGGGCATTGGGTGATATTGGCGTCGGTCTGATGGCCTGGCTGAACATCATTGCCATTATCCTGCTGCACAAAACCGCCTTTAAATGCTTGCGTGACTATGAAGCACAAAAAGCGGAAGGCAAAGATCCGGTATTCCATCCGGAAAAACTCGGTATTAAGAATGCCCATTATTGGGAAGGCAAAACCGACGAAGAATTGTTAAGTTCCAGTCTGACTAAACTGGCAGAACAAGACCAGAAACGCGTCGGATAATCGCTGAACAAAGCCAGTCAAAGACTGGCTTTGTTTTATTCAGCTCTTTTGGGAGAAAAGTTGATGTCTACAGTCCTGACCACCGACCGATTGCGCTTACGTCACGCCGAACTGAAAGATGCGCCGGCTATGCTGCTGTTAGTCAATGAACCTGAGTTTCTGCAGAATATCGGTGATAAACAAGTGCGGAATCTCGAGCAGGCGGAGCAGTATCTGCTTAACGGTGCAATCGCCAGTTATCAGCAACATGGCTTTGGTTTATTTCTGGTCGAGCGGTTGTCCGATAACGCCACTTTAGGTTTGTGCGGACTGGTGCAACGAGATTATTTGCAGCTCCCGGATGTCGGTTACGCTTTGTTCCGCCAGTATAGCGGACAGGGCTACACCTCAGAGGCGGCGTTAGCGGTAGTCGCTTATGCCCGTGATGTGTTGGGTCTGGATCAACTTTGCGGCATCGTGTCGCCGGATAACCTAGCGTCCAAGCGTATCCTTGTGAAAACCGGCATGCGGCCTGCCGGACAAAAAATTATACCGGGCTCAGACAAACTGGTTGATTTTTATCAGTTAGACCCACTTTAATCAGCTTTCAGCGCCGTCACGCTGGCGCTGAAAATCCTCGTATTTTTTCGACGCTACATCCTTCAGGCAGCTTTCGGACAACGGTGACGGCAATAGCCGGCACTGCGCGCGCTGCTCGTCACGCATCTTATTGAACCAATATTCTTCGCTGCCGCGTTGCGGGTTCTGACAGGCAACCAGCGCTGGCAGTACCAGGCTTAGCAATAACAGCGTTTTGCACGTCATGGTGTGGTCCATTGCATAATTCCTTCGGGTACTATGCCACAGCCGGGCTATGGTCCGCTACTGACGATAAGGCCAGCAGTGGCTTGCGGTGAAATTTCACTAAATTGCCATAAAACTGCGGCAGTGGTGCCTTATGCTGAGTTTTTATCCACTATTGCCGGAGTGGCTTTGCAAGATTCTCTGCCAGAGCTGCATCAGCTGGAATTGCTGCTACGGCATGCGCCAGCGCCCGTCAGTGCGCAGATCCTGGCGATGATCAGCGCTGCTGACCAACAATTTCCGCTTTACGCGATCTCTATCGGCAATGCAGCGCCAGACAAGCCGGTATTGTTGCTCACGGGTGGCATTCATGGGCTGGAACGGATCGGCACGCAGGTGTTGTTGGCCTATCTGGAAAGTTTGTGTAGCAGGTTGCGTTGGGACCAGCAATTTGCCGCGCTGTTCGACCGGGTCCAGCTTTATATATTGCCTTTGCTGAACCCGGGTGGAATGGCGCGGGGCTGGCGCTCTAACGCCCGGCATGTCGATTTAATGCGTAATGGCCCGCAAGACTGTGTGGAAGGTGCGGCGTTTTTAGTCGGTGGCCAACGTTACAGTAAATTTATTCCCTGGTTTCGCGGCGCTGCCGACCAGCTGGAAACAGAAAGCCGGGTGTTGTGCGATTTCGTGCAGCAACGGTTGTTCAGCGCACCGTTTTCACTGGTACTGGATTGCCATTCCGGTTTTGGTCAGACCGATCGCTTGTGGTTTCCTTACGCGAAATCCAGTACGCAGCCGATTGCCCATCTGGCGCAAATGCACCGGCTACGGGAATTATTGTTTCAGACTTATCCACATCAGAATTACATTTTTGAGCCACAGTGCCGGCATTATTTATGTCACGGTGATTTATGGGACCACCTGTTTGATCAATCTTTATTGCATAACCACCTGATGCTGCCACTGACGCTGGAAATGGGCTCCTGGAATTGGGTGCGGAAAAATCCGTTTCAGCTATTTAAAAGTCATGGTTTGTTCCATCCGGTGAAACCACACCGGGTGAAACGGGTGTTGCGCAGCCACCTGATTTTGTTCGAATTTTTGCTACAGGCGACGGCAGCTTCGGCACATTGGCTGCCCACAGTGGATAGTCGCAATGCCGTGGAGGCGAATGACTTATGGTACAGCCAGTAGTGTTGTTACGCGGCTTAGCCCGCGAGAGAGCACATTGGGGGGATTTCCCGACAACGCTGGCGCAGCAGAGCCGAAGGTTAGTTTTGTGTCAGGATCTGCCCGGGATGGGTCAGTTTCATCGGGAGCAAAGCCCGGCGGATATGGCGCGGCTGGCAGAACTGATGTTGCCCAGAATACGCCGGCAGCATCCCGGTCCCTGGCATTTGGTGGCGATGTCACTTGGAGCCATGCTCGCCGTGCAACTGGAAGCCTTAGCACCGCAACAGGTCGCATCTCTGGTATTGATAAATACCAGTGCCGGCGCGCTTACACCATTTTATCAGCGTTTACGCTGGCAACAGTATCCGAAAGTATTAAGTGCTTTTTTTGCGCCTGTGCTGCAACGGGAACGGCTGATCTTACAGTTGACCAGCCAGTACTGGCAGCCACAACAATTACTTCATGCCGTTGATATTGCCAGACACAGGCCGGTGCTGCGCCGCAATGTGCTGCGGCAACTGATGGCCGCCAGCCGGTTTAGTCTGCCAGCCAAACCACAATGCCCGATATTATTGTTAAGCGGTGGCGCGGACCAGCTGGTTCATCCGATCTGCAGCCAACGGCTGGCAGAATACTGGCAGGTGCCGCATCGGCAGCTGCCTGACGCCGGACATGATCTGGTATTGGACGCACCAGGTTGGTTACTTGGTCAGCTACTACAGTTTTATGCGAATGCAGATTAGCTCTCGTCAAAATGCAGATGCGGTTTGCCCGCCATATATTGGCGACGAAAATGCTGGAAATAACCGGTTAAATCCTGTGATGCCTGATGGTCGCCGGCCAGTTGCAGCACTTCTATGCCAACTTCAGCAGTACATAGCTGATGCAAATGCACAGCTTCGCGCAGCAAATAGCTTGAAGAGACAGTTGGATTGATGCCAAGGACCGGAAAATCATCCAGATAGGGACTTTTAGTAAACATCTTTTTAGCTTCGCGCCAGGTGCCATCCAGCATCACAAAAAGTGGCTTCTTCGTGCCTGTTTGCAGTACGGCCGGGACAGTACTGATGCAACGTTCAGCTGCGGCATATTCATGCGGGAATACCAAAATGGGGGCGTAGTCCGGCTGCTGCAGCAGTTGTAGTAATGCCGGATCCGGATTGGTGCGATCCCAGACAAAGGCATAACTGTCTGCGGCCACATCCGCAATCAACCGGCCTGTGTTGCTGGGTTTATAGCATTCACCGGTATACATCAGAAATAAAAACGCGCTACGGGCTGAAGGCGCTGGAATAGCCGCGCAGATACAATCAGCTTTCGGCAGTAGGCAACCGTCACAACGGATCACTTTGCTGCCGCGGGCATTAAAAGGTTTGGTGGTTTTAGCGAGCTCGCGCAGGCGCAGCTCCAGCACTACATTAGCCAAAATAAAATCCGGACCGCTGAAAAGGCCGGCATTTTAACGTAGTTCCGTGCTGAAGTGTGTTTTAGCTTTTCGGGTTGAATTCCTGCGGGTACAAACGGACAAACCGCTGCTGCTGCGGATAGGCGAAGACA
Source organism: Rheinheimera sp. F8 (assembly GCF_001518915.1). NCBI lineage: Bacteria > Pseudomonadati > Pseudomonadota > Gammaproteobacteria > Chromatiales > Chromatiaceae > Rheinheimera > Rheinheimera sp. F8. The sequence goes on along the minus strand of NZ_CP013656.1, from coordinate 4,232,736 downwards.
TCTTCCACTATGCCACTACGGATACGTTGCTGTTTTTGTTGCCAATAGCTGGCATCGAGCAGTTCCGGGTGCAGCGCCTGCAATAGCTCACGCAGTTCGGGCTGGGCTGTGACAAAAGTGGCGATCTGTTCCGGAAATACATCGCCCGGGTGGATTGGATACCAGGGCTCGGCACTGAGCATATCGTCCCAGTTCTGTGGCGCTGGTATAGCGCGGAAATTCATATCGAGCAAATACTGCACTTCGTCGTAGTCGTAAAACACCACGCGGCCATGACGGGTGACACCAAAGTTTTTCAGCAGCATATCGCCGGGAAAAATATTGGCGGCAATCATATCTTTCAGTGCCTGACCATAATCCTGCATCAGCCGGCGTTTTTCCTCCGGTCCGGCCTGCTCCAGCGCCAGATTCAGCGGCAACATACGGCGTTCGATATACAGATGCTTGATCACCACCAGCTCATCTTCGATCACCAGCGAGCTGGCGATGCTTTGTTGCAGCTCAGCCAGTAGTTCCGCCGAAAAGCGATTTCTCGGCAATGCAACATCAGAATATTCCAGTGTATCAGCCATCCGGCCGACCCGGTCGTGGGTTTTGACCAGGTGATAGCGGCGTTTAACGGTATCGCGACCAAAGGGTTTGGTATCGGCGAAGCGGTCGCGGATCACTTTAAACACATAAGGAAATGACGGCAGTGTAAACACCATCATCACCATGCCGCGGATACCGGGGGCCGCGACAAAAGCATCGCGGCTTTGCGCCAGATGTTGCAGCAGCTCCCGGTAGAACTCGGTTTTGCCTTGTTTATGCAGGCCGATGGAAGCATACAGCTCAGCCAGTGTCTTATGCGGCAACAGTTCTTTTAAAAAATGCACTAAGGCCGAAGGGACCGGCACATCGACCATAAAATAGGCGCGGGAAAAACCGAAGATGATGGTCATTTGCTGGGTGTCTGTGAGCAGGCTGTCGACATAAAGCCCGCGGCTGCGCTGATGGAGCAGCGGCATGATAAATGGCTGCTGGCCATCCGGACTGACCACCCGGCCCACCACATAAGCTGCTTTATTGCGATAAAACACCGATTTTAGAATATCAAAACGGATTTGATGGACCGGATGGCGGCCATGGCTGGACTGAGCCACAAAGGTTTTGACGATCAGGCGGATGTCACGGTCCAAATCTTCAAAAGGCACACCGAGACTAAAACCGCTCAGAATACGGCGCAGACACTGGCGCAAGCCATCTTGTGCCGGAAAATAACTGTCATAGACCGAGGCCACCGGCGCCGGCAATTGCTGTTTGCTTAAGGTTGATTCAACAAAAATATTCTGATTATGGAAATATTGCCGGTCGAACAGCTGGCAAAACACCGAGTTATAAAAGGTTTCTGCCAGTTCAGCCTGCGGGTGGAATTGCAGGTAAACCAGATAATGCTGTTTCACTTGCTGCCACAAGGCTTTATCCAGACAATGGACCGGTAATTCCTGTTGTAGCACGGCGATAGTTTCGCTGACTCTGGTGTCGTAATAAGAGATGCGTTCGGCATTGTCGGTTAAAAAACCGCTCCAGTCGGCGGCAGCGAATCTTTGTTGCGCATTGGCGGTAATTTGCTGAAACAACCGGAAATGGCGGCGAAAACCACGCATGATGATGTCGGCGATATGCTGAGCTTGTGGCATAGAATATTTAGAGTTAATGCTCAATTTATTGGTTATACCTTGTTCGGTTCAGGCTGTAAATCGAACTTTAGTGCACTGTTCAGAGGTCTGTTTTGCCGGGCAATCAGAGACGCTTGAGCTACGCGGCCGGAGCAGAGTATAGTGTCGGTCCCGCCCGTTTCGTTGTTTGAGCTATCAGTGTCAGAGGAGTGCAAACAAATGCTAGTCACTTTCCACAGCAAAGATCATTACCCTATCACTATGTTTGGCGAGCCGGCATTACAGCTCATTCAGCTGATGGGCGCGCAGCCAAAAGTGCCGGGCGCATTTTATGCCGACGATGTACCGCAGGCATTGTGGCAGTTGCAGGAAGCATTGGAAGATGTGACTGACGCGCCAATGCCGCAGCAACCCGGGGAAGAGCCGGCTGTTGGCCTGAAACAAAGGGCTGTGCCTTTATTGGCTATGCTCAAAGCTGCAGTGAAAGCACAGCATAGTATTCATTGGGATTGATTAAAACGGGGCCAGAAGCCAGCTAAAACTGCTGGCTTCTATGGCATAGCAGTCTTACAGGCTGGTGCGGTACGTCGGCGCCGCAGCCGGACCGCGTTGTTGTTCCAGCGCATGCGCCAGGCCAATTATGCGCGCTTCCTGCCATGGTTTTCCGATGATACTGACGCCGAGCGGCAGATGACCGTCAAAGCCTGCCGGCAAGGTTAAAGATGGATAACCGGAAATGGCCGCTGCACTGGCCGAGCCGAAGTTATATTGATCGCCTTTAACGTGGTCAATGGCCCAGGCGGGACCGGTCGCTGGCACAATCACTAAAGCATCATTGGTCAAATCTTCATCTAATAAAGCCGCAGCCAGCTGTTGCGAGCGCTGACGGGCTTGTTGATAGGCTGCTTTTTGTTTCTCAAGGTCGATGGCTTCCGCCTGTTCTAAATATTGCTGACCAAAAAATGCTAAAGCGCTTTTGCCTTGTTGTTGGTTAAAGGCAATGATGCTTTTAATGTCTGTTGCGGCAGGCGGCGCTTTGAAATCCTGCAACCACTGATTTAAATCGCGTTTGTATTCATAAACCAAGACGTTAAATTCATCCTGGTACACAGAATCTGCCAACTGCCAGGTCTGACGTTCTTTCACCGTTACCCCTAAAGCGGTCAGCTGCTGTTTCAGCTCGTCCAGCATCTTGCCGACCGCCGGATAATCTTTGTCATAGTGCCGCACTAACACCACTTGCTTCACCGACTGCTGCGCGATGGCTGCATTCAGGTCGCCATAACGTTGTTGTGCTTGCGGTGTGGCGATGACCTGTAACAAAGCTGCAGCATCGGCGACGTTGCGTGTCATTGGGCCTGCCGTATCCTGTGAGCTGGCGATAGGGATAATACCGTGGCCAGATACAGCGCCGTGCGTCGGTTTGATGCCGACAATATTGTTAATCGCGGCAGGGCAGGTAATAGAGCCGTCGGTTTCAGTGCCGATGGCCAATAAAGTTAAATCCGCTGCGACAGCAGCACCTGAGCCTGAACTGGAACCACAGGGGCTTTGGCTCAATACATAAGGGTTTTTAGTTTGGCCGCCCAGCGCGGACCAGCCACTGGCTGAGCCCTCACCACGAAAGTTTGCCCATTCTGATAAATTGGTTTTGCCAAGGATCACAACGCCAGCCTCGCGTAGTTGCCGGACTAAGCTGGCGTCCTGACTGGTTTTAAAGTCTTTCAGCACCAGGGCCCCGGCCGTAGTTGGCAATTGGTCTGCCGTGGCGATGTTGGCTTTGAGTACAACAGGGATGCCATGTAGCGGGCCGCGAACTTTTCCTGCTTTCCTTTCGGCATCCAGTATTCTGGCCTGTGTCAGTGCTGTAGGATCCATATCGGTCATGGCATGCAGGGCAGGGCCTTGTTTATCCATCGTGGCGATTTGATTCAGATAATAGCGTGTCAGAGCTTCTGAACTGAGTTTGCCTTGCTGTTGCAATTGCTGAGCTTGTGACAATGATAATCGTGCCAGTTCAGCGCTTTGTGCAGAAAAGGCCAGGGCTGTGGCAACTGTCATAACGAGCGATGATAAACGAATCAAAGACATATCAATCTCCTGTGCTAGGTTCTTACCCTAACACGCCAAAATTGAATTCACAAAAAAATTACATTTCAACAGTGACAGAGTTGCAGCAGATGTTGTGTTATTTTTTCTATGCGCAACTAAACGTTGTTTTCAAAATTATTCTGTTTACAAAACGAATTTCTTTGTCTGATATTTTTACAAGTTGCTAAAACAGGTTCAGCTAATTATTGGTTAACTATATGAGTTAAATAGTTAAATTGCGATGGCACAATTTCTGCTTATTGAACCTCGCTTTAATAACCAATGACAAGGAACTTTAATCGTGAAATCTAAGTTATTCGCAGCTGCACTGCTGTTAGCCGCTTCTTCTGCCCAAGCCACTATTGCAACTGTGTTTGAAGGGATCCCAACAGGTTCTGCAAAATTCAACACCACAGTCATCAACGCCGGCGGTACTGTTAAAACTGACATTTGGACCGATCTGATGGGTGGTCCAGTCGTTGATCGCGGCGATTACACTATCTCGCGCACCGATGGTGGTTCGGTATGGTTTGGTAGCTACGGCACTATGTCTGGTGACGTCATGAGCATCGACCCGTATGGTTCATCTCGTGATGCTCTAGGTTCAAAAGTAAGTGGTATTACTTTCACTTTTGACAATCCAATCAATTCATTTGGTTTTGAAGTAGGTGACTGGGCGACTTGCTGTCACGAACCAACGACTGACTTATACATCTCGTTTGACAATGGCGCACCAATTCTGGTTGCTTCAGCTTCTCAATATGGCGATGGTCTGTTTAAAAATAGATTCGGCGATTTAGTCCATGAGATCTTTGTTGCTGCATTTGATGACAGTGGATCGTTCTCTAAAGTCCAATTCTGGGGTAACGGTTTTGGTGAAGTACTGGTCGCCGGTGGCATGGTGAAATATGCCCTGATCGACGAAGGCAGCCTGCCACCAACTCCTGGCGTTCCGGCACCAGCTTCTGCTGCACTGCTGGGCTTAGGTTTACTGGCTCTGCGTTTACGCAAACGTGCTTAATTTGCACAGCTAAGAAAAAACCCGGCTTGCCGGGTTTTTTTATGTCCATGGAAGGACGGTACGCCGAAAATGCAGGAGCAATTTTCGGCGATGTCGAGCCTACAGTCTTTTAAACTGCCAGATAATCCAGAATACCTTCGGCGGCTTTGCGGCCTTGCGCGATCGCTGTGACGACTAAGTCAGAGCCACGCACCATATCACCACCGGCAAAAATCTTCTGTTGGCTGGTTTGCAGCGGAAACAGACTGTCTTCTGCCGCCACAACCCGGCCTTTGCTATCAAGCGCAACGCCTTGATCAGCCAGCCATTTTGGCGGGCTTGGCTGGAAACCAAATGCCACGATCACCGCATCCGCGTCCAGCACCTGTTCTGAACCTGCGACCGGCTCTGGTGAGCGGCGGCCTTTCGCATCCGGCGCACCCAAAGCAGTCGTCACCACGTTCACACCGACGGCTTCACCTTGGGCATTCACTTCAATCCCCAGCGGTTGCAGGTTAAACATGAACTCGACGCCTTCTTCACGCGCATTCTGTACTTCACGACGCGAACCCGGCATGTTGGCTTCGTCACGACGATAAGCACAAATCACTTTGCTGGCGCCCTGACGAATAGCTGTACGCACACAGTCCATCGCGGTATCACCACCACCCAGTACCACGACTTTTTTGCCTTTTAAATCGACAAACGGATGTTCAGTAGTCCAGTTGTGCAGATTGTTCACATTGCCGATTAAATACGGCAGTGCTTCATACACACCCGGCGCGTTTTCATTGGCAAGGCCACCTTGCATCGGTGTGTAAGTGCCAAGCGCCAGGAACACCGCATCATACTGTTCCAGCAGACTGTCAAAGCTGACTTCGACACCCACAGTAGTATTGAGGCGAAACTCAATGCCCATTTCCGTGAAGATCTCGCGGCGCAGTTTCAGTACGTCTTTTTCCAGCTTAAATGGCGGAATACCAAAGGTCAGCAGGCCGCCGATTTCCGGATATTTATCAAACACCACTGGAGTCACGCCGTTACGGACCAGTACGTCGGCACAAGCCAGGCCTGCCGGGCCTGCGCCAATCACCGCCACCTTTTTGTCGGTTTTCACCACGGCGGATAAATCTGGCCGCCAGCCCATCTGGAAGGCTTTGTCGGTGATGTACTTCTCGATAGAGCCGATAGTGACAGCGCCAAACCCCTCGTTGAGCGTGCAGGCGCCTTCACAAAGCCGGTCCTGCGGACAAACGCGGCCACAAACTTCCGGTAGCGAGTTGGTTTTGTGAGCCAGTTCCGCCGCTTCAACAATGCGACCGTCATTGGCGAGCTTCAGCCACTGCGGGATATAGTTATGCACCGGGCATTTCCATTCACAATATGGATTGCCGCAGTCCAAACAGCGATCTGCCTGACCAGCCGCCTGGGTGTCGGTCATCGGCTGATAAATTTCAACAAACTCAATAGTGCGGGCATCCAGCGATTTTTTCGGTGGGTCGACCCGCTTTACATCGATAAACTGATAAACGTTCTGAGCCATAGGTTCCTCCTTACATCGCCTGAACCCGCAGCTCGGCGGACGAGCGGGCACGGTGGCCCAGCAGGGTATTAACGTCGCTGGTTTTTGGTTTTACCAGCTTAAATTTACTTAAACAGCTCTGGAACGACGACAAGATCTGATGCGCGCGTTCGGAGCCTGTGGCTTCAAAATGTTGATGGATCAGGCTACGCAAATGTTCCTGCAGAATAGGTGTACTAATCTCCAGACTTTCGACCAGCTCGCTGTTCACACGCAAGTCGAGGTCGTTTTGCTCGTCATACAGATAAGCGAAACCACCGGTCATACCCGCGCCAAAGTTCACGCCAGTCTGCCCCAGCACTACAACCACACCGCCGGTCATATATTCACAGCAGTTGTCACCAGTGCCTTCAATCACCGCAATAGCGCCGGAGTTACGCACGGCAAAACGTTCGCCAGCGCGGCCCGCCGCATATAAACGGCCGCCGGTTGCGCCATACAGGCAAGTGTTGCCGACGATAGCGGCGTTGTCTTTGGCGAAGCTGCAGCCTTTAGGTGGATACACCGCCAGTTGCCCGCCAGTCATGCCTTTCCCGACATAGTCGTTGGCATCACCTTGCAGTGACAGATGCAAACCACCGGCGTTCCAGACGCCGAAGCTCTGGCCCGCAGTGCCGTTAAACTGCACTTCAATCGGCTCAGTCGCCATGCCCTGATTGCCGTGGGTGCGGGCAATTAAACCGGATAACTTGGCACCAACCGAACGGTCCGTATTGCGGATCGCCAGATTGAGCCGGCCACCGGTTTTATACTTAACCATGTCGGCGCAGCGTTCCACTAACAACTGGTTCAGCGGGCCATTGTCGAACGGGTCGTTGCTTTGCATGCAATGCAGTGATTTATCTGAACGGACACCGCTCGCCAGCAAAATCGGCGTTAAATCAAGCTTGGCCTGACGCGTAGTTTCCCCCGGTTTGACGCTGAGTAAATCAGTGCGGCCAATGAGGTCAGTCAGTTCGGTGACGCCCAGTTCAGCCATCAGTTCGCGCACTTCCTGCGAGATAAACTTAAAGTAGTTCATCACCATTTCCGGTAAACCGTTGAAATGATCGCGGCGTAACGTGGCATCTTGCGTTGCGACGCCGGTAGCGCAGTTATTCAGGTGGCAAATCCGCAGAAATTTACAGCCAAGCGCCACCATAGGTCCGGTACCAAAACCAAAGCTTTCGGCGCCTAAAATGGCAGCTTTGACCACGTCCAGACCAGTTTTCAGACCACCGTCCACCTGTAACCGCACGCGGTCACGCAGGCCGTTTTCAACTAAAGCCTGATGCACTTCGGCAAGGCCCAGCTCCCACGGGCTACCGGCATATTTAACCGAAGTCAGCGGGCTGGCGCCGGTGCCACCGTCATAGCCGGATACTGTAATGAGATCGGCATAAGCTTTAGCCACACCAGTCGCGATAGTACCGACACCTGGTTCTGACACCAGTTTGACCGAAATAAGCGCCTGTGGATTAACTTGTTTTAAGTCGAAAATCAGCTGCGACAAATCTTCAATCGAATAAATATCGTGATGCGGCGGAGGGGAGATCAGCGTCACGCCCGGCACTGAATAACGCAGCCGCGCTATTTCAGCTGTGACTTTTTCACCCGGCAACTGACCACCTTCACCAGGTTTGGCGCCCTGTGCCACTTTAATCTGGATAACTTCTGCATTGACCAGATAATGCGGCGTTACACCGAAGCGGCCAGAAGCCACTTGTTTGATTTTACTGTTCTTTTCAGTACCAAAGCGGCGTGGATCTTCACCACCTTCACCCGAGTTAGAACGACCACCTAACCGGTTCATCGCAATAGCTAACGCTTCATGCGCTTCCGGGCTCAAGGCGCCAATCGACATCGCCGCACTGTCAAAACGCGGATACAGCCGTTCTGGCGGCGCGACTTTATCCAGCGCAACCGGAGTCGCTTTGGTCTTATCGAGGGCAAACAAATCGCGGATGTGCGCAACCGGGCGGGTGTTCACCACATCACGATAGACTTTGTAGTCCTCGTAATCGCCGCTACGTACCGCTTTTTGTAAGGTCTGTACCACATCCGGGTTATAGGCGTGGTATTCGCCGTCATGCACATACTTCAGCAAACCACCGTGTGTCAGCGGCTTACGTTTTAGCCATGCCGTATTGGCGCGAACCAGTACATCGGCTTCAAAATCAGTGAAATCAGCACCACCTAAACGCGAAGGCACGTCCGGGAAGCACAGCTGCATCACGTTTTTATTGATCCCGACTGCTTCAAACAGGTTCGAACAGCGGTAACTGGCCACTGTGGAGATACCCATTTTCGACATGATCTTATACAGACCTTTGTTGATGCCTTTGCGGTAATTCAACACGGCCTGACGGGCGGTCAGGTTGATATTGCCTTTTTCCACCAGCTGTTCGATGGTCTCGTAGGCCAGGAACGGATAAATCCCGGTGGCGCCTAAACCGACCAGCACCGCGAAATGATGCGGGTCACGGGCGCCGGCGGTTTCAATAATGATGTTGGAATCACAGCGCAGCTGGTTGTCGACGAGGGCATGATGCACGGCGCCAACACCCATGGCTGCCGGTACCGGCACAAAACCTTGCTGGATTTTGCGGTCGGTCAGGATCACCAGCACCACATTGTCTTCACGCACGACGGACACTGCTTCAGCGGCAATGCGGCGCAGCGCATTTTCCAGACCTTCTTCCGGTGCATAGTTCAGCGAGATAATGTGATGTTTATAGAAGTTCTGATCTGCGGTTTTCAGCTGTTTCAGATCGGAATACATCATCACCGGCGATTCAAACTGAATACGACGGGCATAGCCTGCTGTTTCACTGAACACATTGTGTTCGCGGCCAATACTGGTCGCCAGCGACATCACATGCGCTTCACGCAATGGATCTATTGGCGGGTTAGTGACCTGGGCAAATTGCTGACGGAAATAATCGTAGAAAGTGCGTGGTTTACGCGACAGCACCGCCATCGGCGTATCGTCGCCCATAGAGCCAACCGCTTCCTGACCGTCTTTGGCCAGCACTGTGATGACCTGGTCAATTTCTTCATAGCTGTAGTTAAACAGCTTATGCAGCACCAGCATTTCGTCATCAGAGAATACACGTTTACCGATGAGGTCAGTTTCAAACTTCTCGTACGGCACCAGGCGCTGCACGTTCTGGTTCAGCCAATGCCGGTACGGGTGACGCGCTTTTAAGTCGGCGTCGATTTCGTCGGAGCGCCAGATGGTACCGGTTTGAGTATCGATCGCCAGCATCTCGCCCGGGCCCACGCGGCCTTTTTCCAGCACTTCATCTGCAGTGTAATCCCAGATCCCGACTTCAGAAGCCAGCGTAATTAACTTGTCTTTGGTGATAACAAAACGGGCAGGGCGCAAGCCGTTACGATCCAGATTACAGGCGACATGCTGACCATTGGTCAGCACGATACCGGCCGGACCGTCCCACGGCTCCATATGCATCGAGTTGAATTCATAAAAGGCTTTTAAGTCGTCGTCCATCACCTTATTGCCTTGCCATGCCGGCGGCACCAGCAAGCGCATGGCGCGGAACAAGTCCATGCCACCGGCTAAAAACAACTCCAGCATATTATCCAGCGAGCTGGAATCTGAGCCTTTGGTGCTGACATAAGGTGCTGCCTGCGACATATCCGGGATGAGTGGCGAGGCAAACTTGTATTGCCGGGCCCGCGCCCACTGCCGGTTGCCGGTGATGGTATTGATTTCACCGTTATGTGCCAGGAAACGGAATGGCTGAGCTAAGGCCCAGCGTGGCATGGTGTTGGTTGAGAAGCGCTGGTGGAACACGCAAATCGCCGTTTCCATGCGGATATCCGCTAAGTCCAGATAAAATCCCGGCAAATCAGCCGGCATCATCAGGCCTTTAAATACGGTGACCAGACTGGAAAAACTCGGAATATAAAAATCGCTGTCATCCGGCAATTGCTCGGCGACCAGCTTTTCGGCGCGACGACGCAGCATATATAAGCGGCGTTCCAGGTCGTGGTCACCCCAGCCTGGCTGGGCACTGACAAACACCTGCATAATTTTCGGCATTGAACTGACCGCAATAGGTCCCAGCACTGCGGCATCGGTAGGCACTTCGCGCCAGCCGACCAGTGTTAAGGTCTCGCGGGTAATTTCAGCTTCAATAATGGATTTGGCCAGCTCTGCTTTAATCGGGTCCTGACTTAAAAAAATCATCCCGACGCCATATTTTTTGCCCAGCACCCAGTTATTCTCCGCGGCAATAGCGCGGAAAAAACTATCAGGTTTCTGCATCAGCAGACCGCAACCGTCACCGGTTTTGCCGTCTGCTGAAATGCCACCGCGATGCTGCATCCGGGCCAGACCGCTGATTGCAGTTCTGACGATCCGGTGACTTGCCACCCCTTCAAGATGGGTGATCAGACCAAAGCCACAGTTTTCTCTGGCCTGGCTGTGGTGATACAACGCCATGACACACTCCCTCCAACCTGTCCTGCATAAATAAAAATGTAAAAATAGTGAATTTATATTCTTTTAATTTTGGTTTTTACGTGTGAAAGAAAATAACGGTCGTACTTTCAAGGGTCAATGGCTGTTAGAGTTTTTATTCTAGTGGGGTCTGGACGTCTGAACGTAAAGACCTGCTATCAGATATACCGATTTTTGCTGGAAATTGCAAGATGACTTTTGGCGGAACGCCGGTACTTCATCGCATCTGTATTGGCGGTTGAAATGTAATAAAATTACAGAAATAGACATTTTTAACCGGTTAATGCCTGAGGATAGATAAAAAAAAAGCTGCCACTGGCAGCTTTTTGTTGGTTTTTAGTCGCTGATATATGCGGTAAATATGCGCGCTATTCAGCAGGGTGATAGTCGGCCGGTTCAGGCGCGATAACCACCTTGCAAACCTTTGACGGTCACGGCAACTGCATCGTGTGCATGCAGCGATTCATAATGATTCACCCGCAGCCAGAAGTCTTCAAACTCAGTCAAACCATTTAAGGCATGTTTCAGCCGGCGCGCGGCGTCTTCACAGAACATCAGGTTTTGACCGTTTAAGCGGGCAAATTCCTGTTCGTCAGCGCGTTTGACTGCTGCCTGCACAGGTGTTTTCAGTGCATCTTCAATCGCATCAATCAGTGCCACAATCGGAAACTCGGTTACATTGTGTTGCAGTTTCACTTTAACTTCAGCAACTGAGCGCTGGCTGTGTGGTGTTGCGACAATGCCTTGCGTCGTGCCAAGCCAATCGACGACTAATTCGCTGCTGATTTGCTGCTGACCGGCAAAACGGGTGACAAAAGCTTCCTGGATCAGCTGACGCGCCAATGCGGCAGAACAAGGACATGTCGAGGAATAAGGCACATTAACCTTCAGTTCCACCTGCAACTGCTTTTCTACCACCTGACCGGTGATTGTCACCGGATAGGCTTTCCAGCCTTGTTTTTCGGTGATGAGGGCTTTGCGGCGTAAATGCAGATCAAAATCAAACTTCACAAAAGCCTGATCGCTTAAATCTTCATGGGTAGTAATAAAAGTGTCGAGCAGGTTACACAAGGTGGCATGGCTCAGGCTGGACTCACGGGACAATTCGTCCAGCGCCAGGTACAGCCGCGACATGTGAATACCTTTAGCTTTCGGGTCGGCCAGGTTGACGAATGCTTCGACTTTGGCGCTGACCTGACGCGGGGCTTCACCGTGTAACGCCAGCATCAATGGCACTTCAATATGGCTCATGCCAACCCAGTCTAAAGTGCCCTCAGTGGTGGCACATGATTGGTTGGCTACATCTGGCATCGCTATCGGCATGAAATCTCCGGGACTGTCTGTTGCGACTACTTCAGCACGCTTTGTCTGTAAAAAGGCCGGCATTCTATCAAGCTTCACACATTTGTCTTATGAAAAATTTGCAAAGGTGCCATCCATTTTTTCGTTCGATCTGCGTACCGGATTCGGATTTACTCTGTCATAAGCTGCTATGTGGGGGCGGCTCTGGCAGAAACAAGAATAAATACCTGATAAAATTAGTCGGGTATTTTACCCCTTTCCTTTACGCACTGACAAGCAAGCCGGATCAGCGGCTTCTGCTGTGGCCAGAGTTGCAATAGTGCGATTGCACCGATATTTGCTGGGCAATAATCGGCCAGGTCCATGATCTGCAATTGGCAAAGAAGTCAGGACAAGATAATCTAACCGGGACAAAACAGGGCTGCACTATTAATAGTTCAGCCAGATTTTATCCTGCTTTTTTATCGGTCAGACGCGGTACGCTGTGACTGAACCTGTTGCGATTTAGTCCTGCAGTTGCAGGGAGAGGTACAAACTGCATGAGTCAATACCGGATCCATCCCTGGGTCAGTCAGCTGGCGCTGGTGCTGAAGCAGTGGGGCTGGTTGCAGTTATTCAGTCTGACGACTCTGCTGATCATTGTCGCATCAGGCCTGATCGCATTAGCGTTTAGTCTGACGCTGCATAACCGGGTTGACTGGGAATTTATCAGCGGTGCGGTGTTATTTGCTGTAGTGGCAGCGCCGCCTCTGGTGTCAGCCTGCCTTTATCTGATTAAACACCTCGACGCCACTTTATTTTATCTGCAGGACTCTGCCCGGCAGGAAAAACGCCTGAACGAAAACCTGCAGGAGAATATCCGTCAGCTGAACTTCGAAATTGAAGAGCGGAAAAAAGCCTTTCAGGCCAAACGCCAGGCGGTGGATGAACTGCGCAAAGAAATTACCGAGCGCAAAAAGACCCAGCTATTAGTCGAAGAACAAAGCTTACTGATGAAGTCGATCGTCGACAGCTCGCCGGATTTGTTTTATTACCGTGACGAAACCGGCCGATTCGCCAGCTGCAATAAAATGTTCGAACGGATGATAGGCAAAAGCTCGAGCGAGCTGATTGGCCATTATCCGTCGGAGATTTACGCGCCGGATATGGCGCCGGCGGCAATACTGACCGACCACGAAGTGTCGGTGAATCAGGCCGAGCTGACACTGGATGTGGAATACAACACACCGGATGGCCAGTTAATGTGGTTTGAAATGCGTAAGGTGCCGTTTTTCGATCGCCAGGGCAGATACATCGGGTTACTTGGCTTTGGTCGTGATATCACGTCGAGGAAAATGGCAGAGCAGGCACTGGAACGCGCTTATCAGGATAAAGGTAAGTTTATCGCGACATTAAGCCATGAACTTCGTACGCCGCTAAATGGTATTGTAGGGCTGACCCGGCGCTTGCTGGAAACCCGTTTAACGAACGAGCAGCGCAGCTGGGCCAATACCATTTTCAGCAGTGCCGAAACACTCGGCAATATCTTTAATGACATCATCGACTTAGACAAAATCGACCGGCAGGATTTGGACATCCTGTATCAAAGCACCGATATAGCTCAGTTTATTCTTGATATCGCCAACTTTGCCGAACTGATTTGTCAGCAAAAAGGCCTGGCGTTTAAGTTACAACAAGTCGGCGAACTGCATGGTTACCTGAAGATGGACCCGACACGGGTGCGGCAGGTGTTGTGGAATTTACTCAGTAATGCGGTGAAGTTCACGGCGCGTGGCGAAATCAGTTTGTATGCTGAATTGTGCGGGCAAGAGCTGATTTTTGTCGTCAGCGATACCGGCATTGGTATTTCACTGCATGAACAACAGCGCATCTTTGATATGTATTACAAATCCAGCGACGGCCGGCGTCTGAGTATTGTTGGCTCCGGCATTGGTTTGTCGGTGTCCAAAGCGCTGGTGGAGGCCATGGGTGGCCATGTGACTGTGCAAAGCCAGATGAATCAGGGCAGCCATTTCACAGTCCGGTTACCAACTGAAGTACAGCGGGCTCCTGAATTGAACCAACTGTTGGTTTGCCCGGAACTGACTGTTTTGCTGGTGGAAGACGTCCCACTGAATGCTGAAATCGCCACTAATTTACTGGAACAACGTGGCCATACTGTGGTGCATGCTGAAACCGGCGAAGATGCGCTGGCATTGCTGGAAACAGAAGATGATATCGATTTGGTGCTGCTCGATATGCAATTGCCGGACATGAATGGTGACCAAATCGCGCGCTTTATGCAGCAAGAACCGCATCTGGCGCAAATTCCGATTGTCGTGTTAAGCGCCAATGTGCGTAAAGCCGAGCAACAGCTTGAAGGCATCAGCATCGCCGGTGCTTTAGCCAAACCAATCAATACCAATAAACTGGACCAGGTGCTGGCCAGATTATTCTCGCCGAGCGCCTCGCGGCAGCAGCAAATTCAGGAACAGGACGATAAAGAGCCGCAGGATACTGTGCTTGATACCAATACGTTGCAGGATTATCTGCAATCGCTGGGCAAAGGCCCGATGCAGCGCAGTATGCAACTGTTTCAGCAATTAGTGCCTGGTTACGTCAATAAAATGGTTGAAGCCGCCACTATGCAGCAATTGCAGGAATTTCAGGATGCAGCGCACAAGCTTAAAGGCGCCGCAGCATCGGTTGGTTTATTGTGGGTACAGCAACAGGCGAAGCAGTTAGAGCAGCTTGAAGAACCGAACTGGACTGCCGTACAACGTCAGTTAATTGAATTCCACCTGACCATTGATGCGCACCTGCAGTTGCTTGACGAGTATCTCTGTGCTTATGAGGGCTAGGTGATAAACCGCATGATGGAACGCAATGTTCAGCTGTCGGAAATAAAAACGGCGACCAAAGTCGCCGTTGTTGTTTTTGCAGACTGAATTATTTCTCAATCTTGCCGACGAAGCGGTAGCCTTCGCCGTGGATAGTGCTGATCAGTTCCGGGCTATCGATGTCCGATTCGAAATGCTTACGAATGCGGCGGATAGTCACGTCAACGGTCCGGTCGTTTGGACGCAGATCACGGCCTGTCATGTGGCGGATTAACTGTTCACGGGTGAAGATTTTACCCGGTGTATCCAGCATCAGACGCAGCGCGCGGTATTCGCCTTTTGGCAGACGGCGTGACACACCTTTTGGTGATGTCAGGTTGCGGCTGTTTTCGTCCAGCGTCCAGCCATTAAACTTCACGACGCTCTTATGTTCTTCGACCACAGGCTGAGCCACAGTGCGGCTTAACAGATTGCGGGCGCGAATAGTCAGTTCACGTGGGTTAAATGGTTTGGTCAGGTAGTCATCGGCGCCAATTTCCAGACCCAGAATGCGATCAACTTCGCTGTCGCGGCCGGTCAGGAAAATTAAACCGATATTTTCTTTCTGGCGTAATTCACGCGCCAGAATTAAGCCATTTTTCCCTGGCAGATTAATGTCCATAACGATCAGATTGACAGCATTGTCGGTCAGTTGCTGATGCATCTCTTCACCATTAATGGCTTCGAGGACATCATAGCCTTCGCCTTCGAACAACTGGACCAGGTTTAAACGGGTTACTTCCTCGTCTTCAACGATCAAAATCACCGGCGTCTGCATGGAGATAAACCTTATGTTAACTATGTTGGATTTTCGCGCGAGTCGAAACTGGTCAAATGACAAGCGGTTGTCATTTTTTTTGCAATTATAGCTTTGGGTCCAATTGTTAACAAGTGATTTTGTTAACAATTAGAATTTGCTTAATTATGTGGGGTTGCACCAAAAATATTCTTTTTAAAACAGGTGCTTATGAATTTCAAACCGTGGAGGCTGCGCTACTTTTGACGATAACCGGAAAATCAAACAGGATATCGACACCTTCACCCAACGAACTTTCCAGACTTATTTTGCCGTTTAGTGCCTGGGTCACCAGGTTATAAACCAGGTGCATGCCAAGGCCGCTGCCGCCTTCACCACGTTTTGTTGTGACGAAGGGGTCGAAGATGCGTTTTTTGATATGTTCAGGCACGCCAGAGCCGTTGTCTTTGTAGCGGATCTGACAGCGGTTTTGTTCAAATTTAACCGTGATGCTGATCGTGCCGTGATCGGTGTGTTCAAAGGCGTGGATCAGGCTATTCATAATCAGGTTAATCAGGATCTGATTGATCGGGCCAGGTTTGCTGTCGATCTCAAGCTGTGGATCACACTCGACCAGCACCTGATGCTGAGTCTTTTTCAGATTAGGACGCAGCGACAACAAGACTTCATTCATCAGCTGCAACATATTAAATTGTCTGCGGTTTTCGTTTGATTGGTCCACCGCAACCTGCTTGAAGCTGCGGATCAGACTGGCGGCGCGTTCCAGATTCCGATAGATGATGCCGAGATTTTCTTTGCTTTCACTTAAGAATTTCGACAGCTGGTTCGACGTCAGTTTTTTATCATCAAAGGCTTTTTGGATGTCAGTCAGTTTGTCCTGCATCAGCGTCGAAGCCGTTACACCGAGTCCAATCGGCGTATTTACTTCATGCGCAACGCCGGCCACCATCTGGCCAAGACTGGCCATTTTTTCGGTTTCAACAATCTGATTCTGGTACTGATGCAGTGTCTCGAGCGTGTTTAACAGATCTTGATTCGAACTTTTTAGCGCGACAGTCCGTTCATTGATTTTTGCTTCAAGACCTTGGTTTAACTGGCGAATTTCCTGTTCTGCCTGTTGCAGTTTATTGATTTGCTGTTCAATGCGTTCGAGCATGTTGTTGACGGCGCGACCGAGCATTTGCAGCTCTTCAATGTCGGTGACAGGCATTCTGACCGAATAGTTTTTTTCTTTGGTTACTTTTTGCACAGTTGTTAGCAATGTTTCAATCGGCGCGGTAAACCGGCGCTGTAGCATGCGGCTGATAAAATAAGCGCAAAGCAAAGCAATGACGGCGATCAGCAAATCAAACAAAACCCGGCTTTGTATATATTTACCAAGCTCTTCCATGCTGGCGCGAATGTAGATATAACCAAGTTTTTTCCCTTCAAACTCAACAACTTTGCTGATTTCGACTATGTCGCCTTCAAACTGTGGCTGCTGAAGTTTTTCAACTTTGCTGAATTGCGTAGGGTGGGGGCCGACGTCACGTCTGTTATAACTGGAAAAAAAACTAAGCTCGCCGGTTTCAGCTGTTAATTTGTAGATATGAATGTTGTGCAAAATTTCAACAGCAGCAAAAGATTTCAACCGGTTTTCTTCGATCTCCGGATCATCATATAAAATGCCGGCAACGGAGTTAAATGCGATGATGTTGGCGTAGGCGTGCAGCTGATCTATCAGCTTTTTCTTTTGAAAACTGATGTCCTGCAGCGTGGAAATAGTCAGCGATGCCAGCAGAGTGACACTGCAGATCAGCATCACAACCCAGCTCAGTGCTGCTTTGATAGATGTCGTACGTAATAAGGAATTCATGTATCCGTTCACAGCCCCTTACAACATTCCCACCAGGCATTGCTCCGACATCTGATTGATTTGGCGGAGACTTTCGCGTTTGAGATAGCGCTGACTGATGTTATGCACTTTCAGGTAATTAAGCAAACGACCTGACAAAATTCTTTGGCTGAGTTATAGTCAGCGCCGACATGCAATTGCTGACAGGAGCCCTTGATGGATCTGTGGGAAAGCTATAAAACCAGCGTGTTTTTGTGTCACCAGCCTTTGGGCGACCAAATCAATTTCGCCATCATCAGCGCGCAAAATCCTTTTGGTGATTTAAAGCATCATCAGTTGAATCTGACTTTAGACTGTCAATTTGAAACCCGTTTAAATGCTGCACATTTACCTCATCGCCGACTGATTGGCGCTTCACCGGATTTATCATTTCAGGAACATAGCTGGGCAGTGTTATGTGACAAAGCCACAGCAGTTGAACTGGCGCGGAAATTTTGCCAGAACGCCATTTATTGGGTCGAAGCCGGTGAGCTGTATCTGGTGCCGGCCTTGTTTAAAAATCACGAAGAATATCTTGGCACTTACCAAAGCCGGCAGATCTATCTGGCGGACTGATGTTCAGCTGTAAAAAAGGCGCCTGAGGCGCCTTTTTCTGTTGACCAGTTTTTATGCTAATCAGCCGGCAAACTTACTGTAATACACAACAAAGCCCTGTTGGCGCGCCAGTTCTTTGACATTGCCAAAGGCTGCCTGCAGCCACTGGGCATAAGGCAGATGGGCGTTAGCGACCAGCGTCAGCGTGCCGCCCGTGGTTAAATGTTGCTTACATTGGCTGATAAATAACTCTGCTACCGACAAATCGGTTTTTAAACCGGTATGAAATGGCGGGTTACTGACAATGTGCTGGAACTTCGGCAAGTTTGCAGTCAGGCCGTCCTGACACAAAGTGGTGCCCTGCAATTGATTCAGCTGCAGCGTAGCTTGGGCCGATGCGACAGCGAGCGCGCAGATATCAGTGGCATACAGTTCCAGCGCTGGCTGTTGCAGCTTCAGCAAGGCGCCGATGATGCCAGCGCCACAGGCAAAATCCAGTACCTTGCCAGCCTGCACATGACCAAGATTTTTTAATAACAGTGCAGTGCCAGCATCCAGTTTTCCGTGATTAAACACGCCGGGAAGCGAGCAAAACTGCAGCTGTTGGCTGTTGGAGCCAACCTGCGCTGTCAGCGTGAACCGGCCAAAATCCTGTTTTGGCAACGGCTTATCAAACAGCCCGTTTAATACAAACCACAGACAATGTTTAGCATTATCAAGCTTATGCGCATGTAACCCGAGCTTTTCGGCATGGGCGACCAGGCTTTTAATCCCGCCTTTGTTATCACCAACCAGATACACCAGCGTGTCGGCGTTGATCACAGGCGCCAGTTCAGCCAGCGTAAACGCCAGCTGCTCTTTGCTTTTTGGATAAAACAACACCACAGTGTCGAATTGTTCCTTGCAGTCCAGCCGGGCGGAAAAAAAGCAGTTGCGGGCACGGTCAAAAGCTTTAGCGACAGCCGCGTTGGTGCAATACACACTGAAATCGACGGCGGCGGCCTGAAGTTCCTGCGCCAGATCATCAGCCATTGGCTCGACCAGCAGCACTTTGCCCTGTAAATCATTGCGGTTGCGCAGCACCAGCTGGCTTTGTGGGAACAACATCAGGATTGCCGCTCAAACATCAGATCCCACACGCCATGGCCAAGTTTCACGCCACGGTTTTCGAATTTAGTTAATGGCCGGTGATCAGGTCTTGGTACGTACTGCTGATCTTCCGCCTGATTGCGGTAACCATCGGCAGCCATCATCACTTCCAGCATATGTTCCGCGTAGTTTTCCCAATCGGTCGCCAGATGGAACACACCGCCGATCTTCAGTTTTTGCCGCAACATCTGAACAAAATCCGGCTGCACAATACGGCGTTTATGGTGGCGTTTTTTATGCCACGGGTCCGGGAAGAATAATTGAATAGTGTCTAATGACGCATCCGGAATGCAGTCACGCAGCACTTCTACCGCATCATGTTCGAACAAACGCAGGTTTTGCACCGCTTCAGTTTCGGCTTCACCCAAACAGGCGCCGACGCCAGGTTTGTGCACTTCGATGCCGATGAAATCCATCTGTGGCGCCGCTTTGGCCATCGACACCAGCGATTTACCCATGCCAAAACCGATCTCCAGCACTAAAGGTGCTTTACGACCAAAAACCTGTTCTAAATCATAGAGCTCTGCCTGATATTCCAGCCCCATCGTTGGCCAGAACAGTTCAAGGCTGCGTTGCTGACCTTTGGTCAAGCGGCCTTCACGCAGGACAAAACTGCGGATCCGACGCAGATATTTCGGCTCTTCAGCCGATGTTGCTGCATCCGGCAGATCCGGTTGCGCTAAAACTGACTGGTCGGGATTGGCTTGCTGACTCATCGGGAACTCCGCTTAAAAAAGGCCGCATATTATGCCGCCTGTGGCCACAATGCTCAACCTGCATCTGTTGGCAGTTGGCGCCGATGCGTTTAGACTGCGGGCCTGAGTAGTCGGTTGCCGGGAAATAAGTTTGAGCAGTACGCGAATTAAAGACACAACGCCAGGTGCGGGCAGTGCCGAACTTGCTGTGATTAGCGCCAAAGTCATTGAGTGGCAGCGCAGTCATGGTCGTCATCAGTTACCCTGGCAACAGGACGTCACGCCATACAAAGTGCTGGTGTCTGAATTAATGCTGCAGCAGACTCAGGTTGCGACTGTGATCCCGTATTTTAATCGCTGGATGCAGGTCTTCCCAAATGCCGAAGCGCTGGCAGCTGCTGCTGAAGATGAAGTGATGCGGTTGTGGCAGGGCCTTGGTTATTATGCCCGGGCACGTAATTTACAAAAAGCCGCCCGTTATATCGCTGAGCTCGGCGAATTTCCGGCAACGCTCGATGCTTTATTGCAGGTGCCGGGCGTGGGCCGTTATACCGCAGGTGCCATCATGTCGTTTGCCTATCTGCAATATGGGCCTATCGTCGACGGTAACGTCAGGCGCCTGTATTGCCGCTTGTTTGCGCTTGACGGTATCCCGAATACTCCTGCGCTGGAAAAACAACTCTGGGCGAAAGCCGAGTTGCTGACGCCGAATCATCAACAAACACACGCGGATTGCCGCGCTTTTGCTCAGGGTTTGTTGGATTTAGGCACTACAGTCTGTAAACCACGCCAGCCTTTGTGTGAGTTGTGTCCGCTGGCCACGCATTGCCAGGCGTTAGCGCAAAATCGGATTGCGTCATTGCCCAATGCCAAACCGAAAAAAACCATACCGGTCAAAGACGGCCATTTTTTGCTGATCCGCCAACAACAAAAAGTCTTGCTGGTAAAAAGACCAGGCGCCGGCATCTGGCCAGCTCTTTGGTGTTTGCCGCAACCTGAGTTGGCACCGGCAGATGCTGATCTTGCCGGCGAATTCAGTCATCAGTTCACCCATTACAAATTGCAGGCAAAAGTCTGGGCAGCTGAATTGACGCTGCAAAACGCCGAACAAGCCTGGGTTGATCTGAGTTGTCTGGATGATTTTGGCTTACCGGCGCCGGTGCGGCTCTACCTGCAATCAATGCTAAAAGCAGGCTAGTGCTGTGACGGCATTTACGAAAAACGCCTGCAGCCAAACTAAAATGCATTACAATAGCGCCACTTGTGCTATTCGGAGATATTAAATGGCCCGCGATGTATATTGTGTATTCCTGAAAAAAACCGCCCCTGGTCTGGATTTCCAGCTATATCCGGGTGAGCTTGGTAAAAAAATCTTCGACAACATCAGCAAAGAAGCGTTTTCGCAGTGGCAAAGCAAACAGACCATGCTGATCAATGAGAAAAAGCTCAACATGATGAACCTCGAACATCGCAAACTGCTGGAAGAGCAGATGCAGAAGTTTTTGTTTGAAGGCGAAGCTGTTGATATTGAAGGCTATGTGCCACAAGCTAAATCTTAAGCCGGAACTGACCTATGGCCCGTCGCCTGCCGCCGCTAAACGCATTAAAAGCCTTTGAAACGGCCGCCCGCCATTTAAGCTTTACCAAAGCGGCAGAGGAAATGTTCGTCACTCAGGCGGCGATCAGCCATCAAATCAAAGCGCTGGAAGATCACCTTGGCCTCAAGTTGTTTATGCGGAAAAACCGCTCTTTATTGCTCACTGAAGAAGGCCAGGGTTATTTCCTCGATATCAAAGAAATTTTCCTGCAATTACACGAAGCCACTGAAAAACTGCTGGCACGCGGCGCCAAAGGCTCGTTGACGGTCAGTCTGCCGCCTAGTTTTGCCATCCAGTGGCTGGTGCCTCGGTTAAGCCTGTTCAGTGAACTGAATCCAGATATTGATGTGCGCATTCGTGCTGTCGACTACGAAGAAGGTTCGCTGACCGACGATGTCGACGTGGCGATTTATTATGGCCGCGGCAGCTGGCGCAATCTGCACGCAGACAAGCTGCATACCGAATATCTGGTGCCGGTGTGTTCTCCGATGTTGTTAAATCGTGCCAAACCTTTAAACGAACCGGCGGATTTACGTTTTCATACGCTATTGCATGATGGCACCCGTGAAGCCTGGAAAGCCTGGTTTACCAGCCAGGGTTTTAAGCATTTTAATGTCAATCAGGGGCCGATTTTCAGTCATACCGCGATGGTGTTACAGGCCGCTATTCATGGCCAGGGCGTGGCGCTGGCACACAATATTCTGGCGCGACCGGACATTACATCTGGCCGCTTGATTGTGCCATTTAACCATGTGTTGCAAAGTAAAGATGCTTATTATCTGGTGTGCCGCGACAATCAGATTGAACTTGGCAAAATTGCCGCGTTTCGCGACTGGATGAATAAACTGGTGGCGCAGGAGCAGGAAGCCTTTAACGAGCAGCAGTTTAATATTGCGCTGGTCTCTGAGCAGGATTAAACCATGGCTATATCGGTTTTTCCGGCGGCGACCCAGCCAACGCTGGCGCGGTTATTGTTGCTGCATGGCGCCGGGGCATCAGTACAGTCGGCTTTTTTTCAGCAGTTGATCCCACTGTTAACCGCAGCCGGCATTGAAGTGCATGCTGCAAATTTTGCTTATATGGCAAAAACTATGGCTGGCCAGCGGCAGGTGGCGCCAAAAGCGGAAAAGCTGCTGCCAGAGCTGGAAGCGATGATTCAGAGCTTAAGCCAGGCCGAAAACGGCGCTGCACTGGCTGCAGAACAAGTGCCTTTGTGGCTTGCTGGTAAAAGTTTAGGCGGTCGGGTCGTCAGCTTGTATCTGGCGGGCGCGGAAGTAGCACCGCAGGTCGCAGGCGGGCTGGTATTTGGTTATCCGCTGTGTCCACCAGCCAAGGCGAAAGATCCGGTGAAAGCTGCGCAAGTGACTTTGTTACGCAGCAGTTTTCTGCAGCAGTTACAACGACCGCTGCTGATTTGTCAGGGCAGCCGGGATGCTTTTGGCTCAGCTGCAGATCTGCAAAAGGCCGGTGTCGGCCAAGCTGGGCCAGATCCGTCACCAGATTTTATGCCGGCAACGGTGCTGGAACTGGCGCTGGCAGATCACGATTTTGCGCTGCCGAAAAGTCGGGCCCGGCAAGCTGCGACAGCGCCGGATGCGGCATTTGTGCAAGCAGCAACAGCGGCGGCGGAATTTATCCGCAGTCACCATGCTGTTTTGACGCCTATAACAACCAAGGAGTAACCACATGCAATGGATCTGGAAACTGAGTTTGAGTCTGTGCGGTTTGTATGGTGCTGCGGTTGTTGGCATGAGCGCTGCGATTTCGCATCATTTTCAGTTTGTGATGGTCACAGAAGAATTTAGCCGGCTGGTCTCCAGTACCGGCGTACTGGCGTTTCAGGCGATAGCGCTACTGGTGCTGTCGCTGTATTGCCTGCCGCGCAATAGCGGCTGGCGTGACGAATTCAACCGGCCGCAGCATATGTTGCTTGGTTTGGTGATGTTGGGTTTTCATCTGGGCCTGTGGTGTTTTGTCTACACTGTTTGGGCCGGATTATTTGAGTTACCGCTGTATTGGCGCCAGTTGGCACCTATTGGCGGTCAGATGCTGATTTTTTGCTGGGTAGGCTTAATGTTGCTCCCCTGGCTTCGGAAGAACTAATGAAACAATTGTTGATGTATTGCCGCTCAGGTTTTGAAAAAGAATGTGCGGCAGAAATTCAGGACAAAGCCGGCCAACATGGTGTGTTTGGCTTTTGTAAGCTCAAAGCCAATGATGCTTTTGTCATTTTTGAAGCCTATGACGGCGACGCGCTGGACCGGTTTTTAATTGATTTCCCATTTTCAAAACTGATTTTTATCCGCCAGTGGGCCTTAGTGATTGGCGACTGGCTGGAGTTGCCGTCAACCGATCGGATAGCGCCAGTGCTGGAAACGCTGCTCGGCGCCGAAGTCAGCGGCATTGGTGAGCTGCGGATTGAATATCCGGACACCAACGACGGCAAAGAACTGTCGACGCTGGCGCGTAAATTAACAGTGCCGCTGCGCCAAAGCCTGCGCCAGGCCGGCGTTATGCTGAAAAAAGAAAATTTACGCGCACCGGTATTGCACCTGTTTATGCAAAGCGGGCAAAAAGCCTTGCTGGCAATGTCTTACCCGGAGAACAACAACTCGCTGGAAAACGGCATCCGCCGGCTGAAGTTCCCGTCAGAAGCACCAAGTCGTAGCACGCTGAAACTGGAAGAAGCTTTCCTCGAATTTATCCCGCGTGATGAGTGGGACACGCGGCTGGCATCCGGTATGCGCGCGGTCGATTTAGGCGCTTGCCCCGGCGGCTGGACTTATCAGCTGGTCAAACGCTCAATGATGGTCGTGGCGATCGACAACGGCGCTATGGCCGAAAGCCTGATGAATACCGGCCAGGTCAAACATTTTATGGTTGACGGCTTTAAGTACAAACCAGAAAAATTCAACGTGTACTGGCTGGTCTGCGACATGATTGAAAAACCGCAGCGGGTAGGCCAGCTGATCTGCGACTGGCTGATCAACGGCTGGTGTCAGGAAAGTATTTTTAACCTGAAACTGCCGATGAAAAAACGTTATGAAACAGTGCAGGAAGTACTGGCAGAAATGCAGCAACGTTTTGACGAAGCCGGCTTAAAAGTGAAATTCCAGGTCCGCCACCTGTTTCACGACCGCGAAGAAGTGACCGTACATTTGTGTAAGGCCTGAGCCGTAGTTCCGGCTGCAGGCTTTGCACTCAAAACGCCGCACCTATGCTGATTTTCTGTTTGGAATCAAACAAATCCAGTGAGGTGCGTGGCATTTTCGGTAGTAACAGCGTCAGTTCGGTTCTGTCGTAATGCCAGGACCAGCTGATGCGGATCTTGTCGGTCAGCGCATAACGCAGGCCGGTTTCTATATTCAGTTCGCGCTCAAAATCAAAAATGCTGAAAGGCTGGCTTAGCAGCTCCAGCAAGTTGCCTTCGCTATACACTTCCAGCAAAGTCCCCGGCCATTTGTGGCTGAAATCCCAGGCTAAAGACGCTGTGTTATAACCAAGCGGCGAATGAAAGTCTGGCAGCAGCCGGAAGGTTTCGTCTTCACGAAAATAAGCCAGTTTGTGACCCACCAGCAAAATCAAATCCAGCCGGGTCGGACCTTGTTGCCACACCGCATAACCGGGGCCGGTACTGGCATCAATATTTTTGTAATCACTGGCCAGATAGTTGTAGCTGTAGTCGGCATTGACGCGCCAGAACAGCTGCGGGCTGTAGAAATAATCGAGCCCCGGATTTAACTGATATTTGTGGGTTTTACGCGCCGCTTCTTTGGTTTCGTAGTCGTAATTGGCATCAAACTTACTGCGCCAGTCACCACGGCGATATTCAAAGCGTTCAGTCAGACTGTAGTTTTGTGCCTGCTCTTTACCGGCACGGGTCGCCGCACTTAAATCCAGCTGCAAAGACCATGGTTTGGCCGGCGCTGCGGCTGCTGGTGGCGTGGTTGCAACTGAGGTTACTGTTGATGATTGTTCGTTCTTTTGGCGTAGCGGACTAAACGCCTGCACTTCACTGCGTTTAATCGTCACATCACCGGCATAAGCGGTATGGATCACCAGCTCCCTCGCCGAACTGCTTTTGAGCTCACCACTAAGTCAATCACCATTTTTCAGCCGCACCTGATAGAGATCGCTGCTGGCTGCGAATGCCAGTATAGGTAGCAAACTCAGTACCGTTAACGCAGTTTTTATTCCAATAAACCTCATCAGTCGCTTCACCAAATTCGTTTGCGATATACCGCATCATGGCTTGAAGTGACATTGAAACTCAATGAGTTTTGCTGTTAGAACCACATTGGTGCTGAGGTAGGGGGGCGAGGAGCGAAGCGAATTGCACCAATATGGACTGGTACATCAAGAACGATTGAATCTGCACGGCAAACAGACTTGGCGCCACGAATAGCCGCAGGTAACAGCAAGCGAAACACTTTGGGCGTCACACTCCGTACATGATTAAGTCAGAAAACAGTGCCAAACGGCACAGACGACAACAACGCAGACACGCCGTAAATACGTCCATGTAGGCTCGTCAGCCGCTATCCCTGCGGCTGACGGTCTGCTTTTGTTATCGTCCGACCGTTTTGATAGCGCATTTGATTCACCGCTTTGTGCCAATAGCGGACATTTTTTAAACGTCATGTACGGTGGCGCTTCGCTGACCGCRMCWKGTATGTTGAACCTTAATGAATTGATAATAAAACCAGTTTACCGGGGAGGCTGTCCGTACCTTGAGGCTGTTTATTCTGACCTCGTTCGTAGAGTAGCCCCCCGCCTCATTGCTCAACTCGAAGAGTATCCGGAAGCCTTGTATTACAAGGACTTCGCATCACAAGGTCGAGCCGGGCATCAAGTGCGAGGTCGGGGAGCCGGTGACTATTCTGGCCTATTTGATGTTCAAAGGGGAAGCATATGAGTGGTTTTGTTGGGATTGACGTTGCTGCGAAGACTGTTGATTTGGTAGTCAGAGATGATGACAAAACCAGTAAGTCCGAACAGTTCAGCCAAACACCTGATGGCCATGCTGCTGTGGTGCGCAAGCTACAAAAGCTAGCCCCTGAACTCATCGTGATGGAAGCAACCGGGATTTATTATCTCGACCTTGCGGTGGCGTTAGCGAAGGCAAATTTGCCCGTGGCAGTGATTAATCCCAAGAGTTTTCATCACTTTGCAGCGCTTAAGCTTAATGGCAACAAAACAGATGCGGTCGATGCTGCACTACTGGCAGAGTTCGCGCAGTGCATGAGACCGCGCTTATGGACGCTGCCTCAAGATGAACTGCTTGGACTTCGCGATATTGGCCGGCAGCTCAACCGGTTAACAGGCAGTCGCACTCAGGCAAAGAATCGTTTGCATGCGTTGATGTCCAAAGGGATGACGTTGCCAATGCTGATTGAAGACGAGCAGGAAGGCATTGAGCAACTGGAACGACGCATCAAACGTCTGACTCAGGCAGCTTTGACACTGATTGTCAGTAATGAAATCTTAGCTGCACACTTTGACCGACTGACGGCCGCCAAAGGCATTGGCGAGACCAGTGCCATCGCGATATTGGCGGAGTTGTGCGTATTGCCATCGACGATGAAAGCCCCGCAGGTCAGTCGTTATGCGGGACTGGACGTACGCAAAACCGAATCTGGTAGCAGCGTCAACAAACCCGGGCGCCTGAGCAAAGCGGGTAATGCCTATCTGCGTGCAGCTCTGTACATGCCAGCAATGAGCGCAGTTCGTCATGATGTCAGAGCCAGAGCGTTTTATGAGGCGTTAACCGGGCGTGGCAAAAAGAAAATCCAGGCACAATGCGCCGTAATGCGGAAATATCTGGTTGGCATCTGGGCCTGCATGCAGACCCAGACTACCTTCGACTCAAGTTTGTTGTTCAGCGAAAAGCACCTGAACCATTGACCGGAAACAGAGTATCTACACTCAAATCGGGGAAGTAGGTACCGGCAAGCAACGCGCCGCCGTACAATTAAGACCCTGGGTTATGCCCGCAACTGGCACAAAGCCCACTGAATCGCCCGCTATTGTGAGGTCTGGAAAGCCGGATCCGCAGCCGGCCAGCGCTGCATTTCATGCAGCCTTGATACCGTGCGTTCAAAAGCAAAACTGAGCTGACTGGCCTGATACCATTGCTCGGGGGGCGTGCTTGCCGTACAGAGTAACAACACCCCGCGCTCGTAACATTCGTCGACCAGCGCGATCAGCCGGCGGGCTTCATTGTCGAGTTTGCTGACAAAAACATTGCTGTGCTCGCGCTGATAACTCTCTTCGACACCATGTAAAATGGCGGTGTCGCTTTCGGGCAGAAACTGCGGAATATCCGCCAGCGCGATGGCCCGATACTGTTTGCTTTGATCCTGCTTGCCCTGATCTGGCTGACACAGCGTCATGTAATCGAGCTGGCTGCGTGGACCGCTGCAAAGCGCCATAAAATCAAAGGCAATCACCTGGTCATTGCGCCACAACGCCGGGATCGGCCTGCCATGCAGCTGGATCAGCGGGCAGGGCTCAACAGCGCCAAATAGCTGCTCTGCTTGTTGTTGCAGCCAGACGCTCGTTTTATTTATGCCGAGATAGCGCCAGTCGGTTTGTTGCTGGCGGCGGTAGTCAATGCCGGCATCAAGACTGCAAATGTGGCAATGTTGCTGTAATAAATCGATAAAGGGCAGGAAGCGGGCGCGCTGCAGGCCATTTTGATACAAGTCTTCCGGCGCGCAGTTCGACGTGGCGACTAAAACCACACCTTCGGCAAACAGCTGGCGCCATAATGTGGCGAGTAACATCGCATCGCCAATGTCGCTGACAAAAAACTCATCAAAACACAGCAGCTGATACTGCTCTGCCCAGCTGCGAGCGACATGCACCAGCGGGTCAGCCTCACCTTGCCTGGCGCGCAATTCCTGATGCACCGCCGCCATAAAATGGTGAAAATGCAGTCGCAACTTACGTGGCGTTGCGGTGCTGTCGAAAAACCAGTCCATCAGCATGGTTTTGCCACGACCAACCGGGCCATAAATATAAAGCCCTTGTCGGACTGGAACTGTAGCGACCTGCACCGACAATTGTTGCAGCTGTAACCAGACCTGCTGTTGCTGCTGGTCCAGTTGCATAACGGGCTTCGGTAGTACCGCGTGAATAGTCATGAAAAAGTCCGGCACGGTCAAAATGACGCGAGCATAACAGTGACCGCGTCCGGATCAAGCGTTTATTGTGGTTTTTCCGCCAATTTTGTTGCCGTGTTGATCCGCTCATCACTGCTCGGGTGACTGCTCAGATAACGCAGCAATGACTCCAGTTGGCTCGTGGTGCTGCTTTTTTTGCTTAACGCACTGATCGCATCTGCAAAAGCGGCGGGGGATTTGTCACGCGCTATTAATTGCTGCGCCGAAAACAAATCGGCCTGACGCTCCATATCGCGTGAAAATGCGGCATCTAACAATGCTGTGCCGCTACCGATCAGCGTATCAGCGACCCCTTCCAAATCGCCGGTCACTAAGGTCAGCAGCATTGTTGATGCCATTGAGCGGGCCAGCAATTGCATGCCATGCCGGTGAATACTGTGACCTGCTTCGTGCAACAACACGGCCACCAGCGCATCCGGTTTGTCCTGCAGCAGGTCGATCAACTGGTCGGTAAAAACGATAGTGCCATCGGGCAGGGCAAAAGCATTAGCGCCAATACGCCCGCCGTCGCGGAATTCAATACGGTATTGGCCTTGCGCCGGCAATAACGATTCAAGGCCGGACAATTCCTGCAGCCACTGAGAACGATATTGGTGCTGACGTTCGGCAGGCAGTTTTGAAGGTTCCAGATGCAGCTGATCCAGTATGTTTAAAGTCTGGTGACTGGTGATTTGGTACACTTTGTCCGGAAACAACGGCACCAGCCGTTCGGCGGTGGCTGGCATGCCAACAGCTAACCACCACCAGCCCAACAATGGCAGCAGTAACAAAGATGCCAGAATTAAACCTTTGTTTTGCTCCAGTTTTTCGCTGAATCCGGCAGCAGAGCGCCGGGCCGGCCGATAGCTGGCATCGGCAGCGCAAAATAGCGCGCCATCCGCCAATTGCCATTCTGCCGGCAAGCCAGGGATCAGCGCCTGCAGATGTAAGGTATTGACAGAGCCAGTCGTGATCAACAGGGCTTCAGACGTTTGCCACAGTTCAAAATGACTGTCGTCCAGCCGCAACTCTGCGTCGACCTTTCGGTTTTGCCCCGGATAAAAATAGCTGCCTTGAATAATCTGCATCATCAAATCAACGCAAAATCAACGTCGTACAAGTCAGCAAGTTCTTCAGCGACAACAGAGGATGGTGTACTCAATTGATCGTATAACTGATCCAGCGCCGGATATAAGGTGATTTTGGTACCAGCGGCCAGCAATTGCGCCTTACGGACTTTGGTCCAAGGAAATGCCAGACCGGCAGTGACCAGTAATAACAACAGGTTGGTGACGGCGACATACAGCGCTGTTGACACAGGTACGGTAGATTCCAGTTCAACCAGGCCTTCAAGTCGGGTCCGGCTGAACAGGTGGTTGCGGATCCAAATCTGATACAACGTCCCTGATAACGTGCCAATCAGCGCATAACTGAAAAACATCGTTGCTGTGACCAGCATGCTGTTTTCCGGGGCCGCCGCCGCTGGGTCGGCATAAATACTGGTGCCAATGATGAAGCCCATCAGCAGGACAATCCCCATGCTGAGCAGACCAGACAAGAAAGTGGCGGCATAATAAGGACTGACATCCGGAGCAGTCTGAAACGATTTTTTACCATAAGTGCTGTGCTGAACGATGTATTTGTCTAGCGCCCGCATCGCCAGAGGTAATGCCAGAAACAGCGTAAATAAACTGAGCAATGGGTAGATCACAAAATTGAGCAATGAACCCAGATAAGTACCATTAAAACCAAAGCGCACGTTGCGGTAGCTGGTCATACGGAAGTTAAATTTGAGGCTTTGATTCAGTAACCATGGGGTCAGAAACAGAAATACAATGGCGAATATCAGGGCAAAGATCGGAAAGAAATGGCTGAGCAGCGAAATGACGGCGAAAAATGCAACGGCAATCAACCGACCTTTCAGAATTTGCAGCGGGGTTGCCAGATAACGGAAACCCTGACCATCAACACGGCTATGACCGTAGAAATACTGCAGGGTTCTGACTTTGGCCCATGCGGAATAAATGCCTAAAGTCAGCACTGATAACAGCAGGTTGACGATCCAAATGCCAAAATATTCGCGGCCATTGCCAGTGAAGAGTACTTGCGTGGTGCGAGGTTCAAGCGAAGTCGTTTGTAGTTCCATCTGAGGGCTCCATTTTTGTAAGCCCTCATTAGAAACATTTAGTCACAACATTGTCAAATTATGTAACTTATGTACCTTTATTCGCTGAAATCATTATTCACTTGGCCCTTTGCCAATATAACGCTCCAGCCATTGACCAAATTCGTGGTACCAATAAATCGAGTTTTGTGGTTTTAAGATCCAGTGATTTTCGTCCGGGAAATACACCAGTCGGGCATCAACGCCTTTGCCTTTCAGCACACCATACAGCGCTAAACCTTGCGTGACCGGCACGCGGTAATCCTGTTCACCATGGGTGATCAGCATTGGTGTATTGAAGTTTTCCGCGAACATAGCCGGGCTGGCTTTGAGCACATTGTCTTTGTCTTTCCACGGTGAGCCAGCATAAGCGTAGGTTCGCAGTAGTGTGCTGTCTGAGGCAAACTGCGCCATCAGGTCGTAGACACCGGCGTGATTGATCAGCGCTTTGTACTTAGTGCTGTGACCGGCGATCCAACTGACCAGATAACCACCGTAACTGCCACCGGCCGCGGCAACACGGCTTTCGTCGATATAACCGCGTGAGGCCATGTAATCAATGGCGGCTTCACTGTCAAAAAACGGCTTGGTCGCATGGTCACCGTGGATCGACGCGGTAAAGGCTTCACCAAAACCGGTAGAACCGTGGAAATTTGGCATAATGACGACATAACCCATGGCGGCAAATACCTGTGGATGCCAGCGCGTGCCAAAGGCATCATTAAATGCACCATGCGGGCCGCCGTGTAACAGACTGAGTAACGGCCAGCGTATGTTGGTATCAAAATTCGGTGGGAAAATGACAAACATCTGGATTGGTTTGCCATCCGAGCCCGGATAGTTCATCTCTTCGACTTTACCCCATTGGGTATTTTGTTGCAGCGCGCTGTTGATCTGGCTGATTTGTTTTAATGTGCGGCTTTTATTGTCGAGCAGGAAAATCTCCGGCAACTGGCTGATGCCATGTTGCACCAGCGCAAACTGGGCCGGTCCTGCCACCTGCACTTGTTCATTACTGGCCTGACGCAGCACTTGTTTCACCGGTCCGCCGGCGGCTGGCACTGAGAATAACGACACCCGCGCTTTGTCTTCAGCGAGGAAATACAGCATCTGGCTGTCTTTGCTGAAAAACCATTGCTGTGGCGACAAATCAATATTGCCGGCCAGCACTGTGGCGGTTTTGGCAGCGAGGTCAAAGCGGGTCATTTTAACGTTATCGTTACCAAAATCGGTGCGTTTTTGTGCGCCGTACAGCAAGCTGCGACCATCCGGGCTGAACACAGGTTTACTGTCGTCCGCCGGGTTGGCTTCGGTCAGATTCACCGCTTTACCGCTGCCATCAGTCGGCACTAAATACACATCAAAATTCAGGCTGTTATACGGCGGTTTGCTACTGACAGCACTGAGCGCCAGCTGTTGGCCGTCCGGTGATAAATCAAATTCCACCCCACCATCCAGACTGGTCCATTGCGTCCAGCCCGGGGTCAGCGCCTGTACTTCACCACTGTTCAGGTCATAGGCAAAAAACTGTGTGACTTTGTCGTCGGTCAGAAAATGATCCCAATAGCGATACATGCGGTTTTCACTGACTTTGGCCGAATGCAGCGGTTTTTTCTCAGCTTTTAACAAGGCAAAATCGCCGGCAAAGCCGGCCGGCACTTCAGCGCTGAACAGGATTTTTTTACCATCCGGGAAAAAGCGTGGATTGCTGACGCCAACCGGTAAATCGGTCAGCTGGCGCGCTTCGCCGGCGCCCAGGGTCAACAATTGCAGCTGGTTTTTTTCACCATCGCGTTTGGAGACAAACACCAGTTGACGGCCATCCGGGCTCCAGGCTGGCTGATTGTCCGCCGCCGGATGAAAGGTCAGTTGGGTTTGTTTGCCGGAACCCAGCTCCAGCAGATGCAGATCAGCGTTGCTTTTATTTTTCGCCAGATCATAGCGGTTCAGACTGAATACGGCGCGTTGGCCATCCGGTGATACCTGCATACCGGTTGGTTTTTGCACCTGGTAAAGGTCGGTGGCGGTCAGTGGCGCAGCCGGGGCCGCTTGTAAGGCATAACTGGACAGAGTAAACAACAGACTGAATGGCAAGCATAATTTCATCGGAATTGTCCTGACAAAAGGCACATCAATGAGGCTAGCATAGGGCAAGCAACGCTATGCAGGCAACAAAAGCGGACAGTCTGCGCTATCAGCCTGACCAACGACGTTTGTTATTGCACCGGTGGGGGCACGGCAGCGGGCGTGACCGGCGCTGGTTGCAGATAGGACCAGGACAGATAACGACGGTAAATGGCGGAGCCTTTGTCAGATCCAAGCTGCCGCCACAACGCATCGGCACTGGCCTGATGTTGCTGATAAAACTGGTGACTGAACAGCAGATAACCGACATTGACATGTAATGCCGGCTGCATCACTACCAGACCGCGATCAATGATGTTCGGTGACACCACAGACTGTCCGGCGATCTGACATAAAGTGGTGACGGCATGCACCCGGCCGGCCTGCAGCAGTTCGAGGTCCATCGTGCCGGATAAGGTGTAATGCATCAGTACTTGTTTCGGACCCGGTACAAGCAAAGGGGCATAACCCAGCGGCCGGGCGACCACCAGACTGTCGATACCACTGACCCTTTTACCATCCCAATGCCAGGAACTGCCGCTTTTCTGCACCAGACAAGTGTGATGCTCGCTGAAAGCGCGCTGTGGATCCGGCCGTAAATCCAACATCGGAAAGCGGCCAATGGATTCGCGCTCGGGTCTGTAGCTGGCGACTACAGCATCGGTCTCGCCACTTTCCAGTTTGGCCAGGCAGCGCTTCCAGGGCCGGCGTTCCAGCTGCAGGCTGATACCTGGCAGGCTGGCTACCAGCTGTTGTAAGTGTTCGATAGTAGCGCCGGGATTGTCTTTGGGGATCGTTGCACCGTGGCCGCGGTAGTAGGGTTCCAATGGTTTATCTTCATAACAGAAACGCAGCAGCACTTGATTTTTCGCCGGCACAACGACTTGCGCGGCCTGAAGATTGGCTGTGAACAGTGTGGTCAGTAATAAGCTCAGCAACGCAGAAATTCGCAGCACAGCACTTTATCCAAGACAACCGGACTTGCAGTATCGCACAGATTTCGCACAGAAGAAAAAACCGGGCAAAGAGGCATAACTTTGCCACGGTTGGCCCAAACAGCGCGTCTGATTCAGGTTGCGCCGGGGCAGGCAGGACAAGGAAGAAAAGGGGTAATCACAGCGGTTGTTGTAAAAATGCTTTCAGTTCAGGCGCGACTGCCTGGATATTGAATAAACCGTCTAAATGACCATTCTTACCAGGAATAAGCGACAGCTGGTTCGTTGTGTTGCGGCTGCCATCCGCGCTCAGCGCTTGCTGGCTTTGCTGCGCCATCTGCGGCGTCAGCAATAAATCACCGGCGGCGGGCAGCCACAACACCGGTGCTTTGATGTTTTGGATGGCTTGTTGCCAGTTATCGCCCATGCCGGCGCGCCATAATTGCGAGGCGCGCACCAGATACAGCAAATGATTAGCGTCCTGCAGCGCCGCGCGTTGTGTGGCGACCGCGAGCAACTGGTCCAATGCGCTGAAACTGGCGCGGATATCCTGATGAGCGGCTTTATCTGCGCGTAAATCCGGATATTTCTGGTTAAAGCCGGCTGGATTTAACGCATCTAACGTGATCCAGGCCAGCGCCATGGCAAGCCCTGCAGTTGGTTGCTGCGGTTTGTCGTAATAATCGCCTTGTTGCCAGTGCGGATCGGTTTTGATTGGATAAGCCCAGCGTTCTAACTTGATGGCGCTGTAGGCGTCCATATAAGCAGTGCCGATCACCGGTACCAGCCGCTGCACCCGCTCAGGATAACGCTGCGCCCATTCTATCGCCTGAAAAGACCCCATCGAGGCACCGACCACTGCATGCAGTTTGTGAATGCCAAGGCTGTCCAATACCGCTTTTTGTACTTCAACAAAATCGGTGATGGTGACCACCGGAAAGTTCAGGCCATAACGTTTACCAGTCGCTGGATTAATGCTGGCGGGGCCTGTCGTGATCACGTGGGGATCTTTGACATTAACATTGGCCAGCGTATCAACGCTAAGAACATAAAATTGATTGGTATCAATGGCTTTGCCAGGGCCGATAATGGCATCCCAATAACCGGGGGCGGCGTCTGTCGCCTGATAACGGCCGGCCGCATGCGAAGTGCCGGAAAAAAAATGCGTAATTAAAATCACGTTCGATTTGTCGGCGTTGAGCTTGCCGTAGGCTTCCCAACCGACCTGCACCTGTTTTAATTCAACGCCATTTTGGGTAGTAAAATTTGCCAGTTCAAAGCGTTGTTTTTGCACCAGCGGAAGCTCTGCGGCCTGACTGTACAGAGCGCAGAGCAGGCTGAGTGCCAAGCTCAGTACCAAACTCAGTAAAAGAGCGCCGGATTTTATTAGATTTCGCATGCGAAACTATCCTGTTTAAAACCACTGAAATAATAAAATCGCGAGGCCAGTGCCAAGTGCCGGCACGACTACTGTGACCGCCGCCACCGGCCAATAGGCCTGTTGATGGGTTTCGCCACAAATCGCCCGAATCGTCGTCACCACATAACCGTTATGCGGCAAGGAATCCAAAGCGCCGGAGGAAATGGCGACAACACGGTGCAACTCTTCAGCGTCGACGCCACGGTCCAGATAAACTGGTGCCAGTTCTGGCAGCGCAATGGCCTGGCCACCAGAGGCTGAGCCGGTGAGGCCAGCAATCGCACTGACGGCCACCGCTGCGCCTAACAGTTCTGGCCCTGGCAGATGTGTCATGGTCTGGACAATCTCAGTAAAAGCCGGTGTTAGTTTGGCGACGGCACCAAAACCAACGACTGCGGCAGTGTTGCCAATCGCCAGTAAAGATCCCATCACACCTTCGTTCAATGCTTTATCGAGGCTTTGAATAAAACGCCGGTTCAACAAATACAATGCCAGCACACCGCCACTTAAGGCCACAATCAGTGCGGCTTGTTGCAGGCTGTGATGCAGCCAGTTCGACAAGCCCAGCACCACCAGCAGCGGGATCAGCCCCATCATTGGATGCGGCAGGGCGCGGTCGGTCAGTTGCGGGTCGCTGTCGCGGCCGATAAAGACTTCACCTTGCGCCACGGCACTTTTAATCATTTTGCTTAACCAGGCATACCCAAAAGCCGCCATAAAAATCGCCACGACAATACTGACTTCCCAGCCGGCATAAGGCGAGGTGTGCAGGTATTGAATCGGGATCCAGTTCTGAATTTCCGGCGAGCCGGCTGAGGTCATCGTAAAGGTGACAGAGCCTAAACCCAGTGCAGCCGGAATAAAACGGCGTGGTAAGTTGGCATCTTTAAACAAACTGACGGCCATCGGATAGGCGGAAAACGCCACGACAAACACCGACACACCGCCGTAGGTCAGCACGGCACAGGCCAGCACGACGGCTGCGACTGCATGCGCCCGGCCCAGTTTTTTCACGATCCACAGGGCGACGGCATCAGCGGCGCCGCTGTGCTCCATCAGTTTGCCGAACAGCGAACCTAACAAAAACATCAGAAACCAGGCCGCGACAAAACCGGAAAAACCGTTCATGTAGGCGTGGATAAAATCGGCGTTGCCAGTCGTTTGCCAAAACGGAATGCCATTGGTGACAGCGACAAACAACGCGCACAAAGGCGCCAGAATAAACAGGTTCAGCCCCCGCATCGTCAGCCAGATTAGCAGGCAGAGGCCAAGCAACAAGCCGGTTAAACTCAGCATAAAAATGGTCCTTGCTTCGGTTTTTTCTGAGTCTGAGCCATCAGGGCAGGTATCTCTATAGTACTAAGGTACAGATTAACATTTCATCAGTTCAGCCTAAAGTAACGCTATCAGTCTGAGCGTGCCGTCACTGATTTACCCGTGCCCCGATTTTTATGACAGCGGCAACCAAGCGGGTTAGTATCAGAGCCGACCGTTCGGGGGACATATAACAAGTAACTGAAATACATCAGAAAGATAAGTGATAGCCGAGATCAGCAGGAGATGCCCGATGGCCCAGAATAATTATAAATTGCACCGTACCACTCACACTTCGTTTAAACCTGCGTTGCTGGCACTGACTATCAGCGCCGTGCTGGCGGGCCCCGTTTATGCGGCTGAGCAAAGCGCTGAACCTGCGGCGAAAAAAGAAGAGGCGGCACTGGAAGTGATCCAGGTCACTGCACGTCGCACCGCCGAAAATCTGCAATCGGTGCCAGTGGCGGTGACGTCGATTGGCGCGGAAGACTTAAAGCAAAAAGGTATCGAAAACCTGACGGCTATCCAGCAACAATCACCAAATACCACGTTGCAGGTGTCGCGTGGCACCAATAGTACGTTAACGGCATACATTCGCGGTATTGGTCAGCAAGACCCGCTGTGGGGCTTTGAACCGGGCGTCGGCATTTATATCGATGACGTGTACATGGCGCGGCCACAAGGCGCGGCGATGGATATCTATGATGTCGAACGCATCGAAGTATTACGTGGCCCGCAAGGCACTTTATACGGTCGTAACACTATTGGTGGCGCGGTCAAATATGTCACTAAGCCACTGAGCGGTGAAGACGAATTTGCCATTCGCGGCACTGTCGGCAGCTACCATCAACGTGATTTAAAACTGTCGGGGCAAAAAGCCATTACTGATAAGTTTTCTGTTGGCGCTGCCGGGGCATTTTATGACCGCGACGGTTTTGGTAAATACCTCAATACCGGCGCAGAAAACTACAACAAAGACATCATCACCGGCCGTTTCAGCGCACAGTATCAAGCCCTGGACAATTTGCGTTTCAACTTCGCCTACGACAAAACCAAAGATGATTCGAATTCAAAAGGCGGCCACCGTTTAACGCCTAGTTTGCTGACTAAAGAAACTCCGCCGTCAAATGTGTATGACTCCAACACCAGCATGCCAGCCACCAACATGGTGCGTACTGAAGGTCACTCGCTGACGATGGCGTGGGATATCAATGCCGACTGGACGATGAAAGCCATCACGGCCAAACGTGAAGGCGTCACCGACACCAATATCGACTTTGATGCCACCAAACTGCCGTCGCTGGACGTACCGGCTTTTTATGAAGATGAACAAACCTCACACGAGCTGCAGTTCCTGTATAACAGCGGCCCGCTGAAGTTTGCGTCAGGCCTGTATTCATTTGAAGGCGATGCCTGTGGTGCTTTTGGCACTGTGCTGGTGTCTGGCCTTGGTGTGACCATTGAAAACGGTGGTTGTGTGCAAACTGACTCTTTCGCCGGTTATGCACAGGGGACTTATCAGGTCAATGATCAGTGGTCGTTCACTTTGGGCGGTCGTTACACCGAAGATGACAAAGACGCCAACGTCTATCGTTATGTTTATCTCGGTTACAAACTGCCACGTATTAGTGCGACCAAAATCGGCACTCAATCTGATTTTAAAGGCAGCGAAAACTTCAGCCATTTCTCGCCACGCGTGGGCTTTGAATATCAGGCCGATGACAACATGATGGTGTACGGCTCTTATACCGACGGCTTTAAATCCGGTGGTTTTGATATGCGCGGCAACCAGTCAGTCAACCCGAATGCCGGCGACCCGTACCAGCCAGAAACGGTTGATACCTATGAACTGGGTGTGAAAAGCGAATGGCTGGACCGTCGCCTGCGCTTAAATGCCGCAGTATTTACCTCGGCTTATGATGATATGCAGGTGACAGTACAACGCGCCGTCAATAACACGGTAGCGTCCCAAGTACTGAACGCGGCCAGTGCCGATATTAACGGCATCGAACTGGAAGCGACTGCAGTTGCCTCCGATGCACTGCAATTTAATCTGATTGTCGGTTATACCGACGCCAAGTTTAACGAAGTGCTGTTTTATGATGCCGTGACTAAAACTACGTCAGACGTATCTGGTTTGTGGTCTTTTGCCAACACGCCGGAACTGACTGCCACCTTAGGCGGCAAATACACAGTGGCAATGTACGGCGGCGAACTGGTGCTGAATGCCAACCTGTCACACCGCAGCGAAACACAGATCTTTGAACTGCCATCGATGCTGGACTACGGCGGTTACACGCTGTTTAACGCCGGTGCCACCTGGTATTCCGCCGATGGTCACTGGGATGTGTCACTGCAGGGCCGTAACTTAGGCGATAAGATCACCCGCATCGCCGGTTACAACTTCCCGCTGCTGGCGGCCGAGCAAACCATCACCGCGTACTACGGTGACCCAAGAACTGTGAGTTTGTCGCTGGGCTACCGGTTCTGATCACACAGCAACTGAAGCATTCGCGGTGTTTTAATTGAAGCAAAGCCTTGTTGAAAAACAGGGCTTTTTTATTGCCAGTGACGTGTTTCAGCCCGGCAGCAAAAACGCTATGTGCTGGTGGTGAAGCCATGGGCACGCGTCGTTGAGACCATGAGGTCACTGAACCTTTGTTTGAAAACGGCTTTGCACAGCTGGTAAGAATTCCCGACAGGGCCGGATATGCTTTTTATATGTTAACAGAATGGCTTTATTGTTATGCTGTTTTCAGACTTGGATTGAGTGTGCGTCGGCTGGACAAACAGTTCCATCAGGCGCAGTAAGGCATTACTCTGATTGGTAAAGAACTGTCTGTATGCAGCCCTATAAACAAAACTGAAGGTAGTCGTAGCGAAGTTTTTTACAATGCAGGTTAAACGCAAAAAATTGTGGGAAATATAATCCTTGAAATTTAGGGTATGAATGGTGGTAGGGTGAAAATAAAAATATGGATATTGTTGGCTGGTTTACTGAGCCCGGTAATGTCATACGCCCAAGCGGTTTGTGGTGCAGAGATTCAAAATTATCTGAAAAAATTTGAATCTAAAGGTGCTGAAAGGAGTATCTACAGAGCGAAGTTGACTAATCAAATTATAATTCATCGTATTCCAGATTATACGGATGAGCGTTGGACTCCCTTTACTGCTATTCAAATTGTAGATCTGGATGCGGACGGGAATATAGAGATTATCGGACGTTATGACGATCCGAAGTGGCATAGCTATAGGAATAGGCAGGTCATATTAAACTCGATGTCACAAGCAGAGTTGGATGAAATCATTGATTCTGGTGATGTATGGCCCAGCCGGTTTTTTTCGAGTGAGAAGTTTAAAGATGTTCTTTATCTTTATTCAGAAAATAATGCTAGCGAAATAATGCCATATCATGTACTTCATAAAGTGCTTCCAGGATATAAAGTTAACTATAAGGAAGTGTTTTTAATTGATGCGGTGGCCTACTTGTTAGTTGCTCCAAGTCTGGAATACAGAACGGCTGGTAAGTATTTCGTTTTCAAACTCAAGGGAGCTAGCTATTCAGAATACTGTCAGTATAAATGATATTTGTGCTGGTCTTTTTTTTATGGCTTCGTATGTAGGTTTTATGCTGTATAGTTAACTTTTTTAAAGTGAGGTGTGGCTTCTTGAGATATTTCGCATATGCAGCAGTAGCAGCTATATCATATTTGTTATTCAGTGTTGATTTTTTTAATCAGTACTTTCGTGGTGACCAGTTCATATTTTTCATCGTTTTATTTTTTGTTTCGATCGTCTTGTCGGTTTTTGTTGAAATCTCAGCATTGCGTAAAGTAACCGCGCCGTCGCTGAAATTGAATTTTTCGGCTGACAGGGTTAGGGTTTTCGTTATTCAGGTCGTTCTTTTGATTGTTATGTTTACATTAGTTACATGGCTGGTGAATTTTGTAGATTTGATAGACCATATTGTGTATGGCTTGGTTATATATTTTTTTGTCGGTGCTTTATTTGAATCTTGCAGATATTTAAGGGGGCGGTAGTATGCGCGCTTGCATCATTGCACGCCCTACCGCATCATGGTCGTTCTGCTGTCTGGACCTGTGACTTATGATTGCCATTATTGCTGATGATCACCCGTTATTCCGTGTTGCCTTGTCGCAGGCGCTACAGACGATTCTGGGCCTGGATGCCAGCCTGTATCAGGCGCATAGCATGGCGCAGTTGTGGCCTTTGCTGCGCGCACATCCGGATACTCAACTTATTTTGCTCGATTTAAAACTACCGGACGCCGAAGGTTTTGCCGGTCTGACTGCATTGCGTACTGAATATCCGGATATTTCGGTGCTGATGGTGTCGGCGATTGAAGATCCAGCCGTGATTAAACAGGCGCTGAAACTGGGCGCTGCGGCTTATTTACCAAAATCTGCGCCATTGGAAGTGCTGACCGAAGCGGTCGATGCGGTGATGGCCGGCGAGACCTGGTTACCGGCCGATTTACAACAAAGTGTGGCGCAGGCGCAGGATCTGATTGACGCAGAATTCGCTGGCCGGCTCGAGCAGCTGACGCCGCAACAATTTCGTGTGCTGAAAATGATTGCCGATGGTCTGTTAAACAAACAAATCGCCTATGAAATGAATGTGCAGGAAACCACCGTCAAGCAGCATGTGTCAGCGATTTTGCGCAAACTCAATGTCAATAACCGCACCCTGGCCGGGATCTTATTTGAAAAACTGAAACTTCCGGATACCCTGTAGCCTCTAACTGCCAGTCTTCAGCATCCCGGGAGAGCGCCGCATGCGCCGTTTCACTTTATTTATCCTTTCTTGTTCCACCTTGTTCAACACTTTTCACAGCCACGCCACGCAGTTGCAGCCGCAAACCGGGCACTGGCGCAGTCAGCATCAGGTGCTGGTCAATGGCGAAGATATTCTCAAGCAAATGCAGGCGTTACAGTCACAGGTGCTGGCGGCAGTACCGGAAGAACAACGGGCTTTAGTCGCCGGTATGATGCCAAAAAAAGACTTAAGTACTGCGCAGGAATGCCTGACCGCCGCTGAAGTCGCCTTATTAAAAACCCCGGAGCAATGGCTGAGCCGGGCAAAAAAAGACTTACCCCGCTGCCAGCTGCAACTGACCGGCAGCACTGCCAATACAGTGTCGGTCAAAGGCCAGTGTCAGGATCAAGGCGGTTACACCGGATCGCTGCAAGGCACAGTCACGTTAAAAACGTCGCAATGGATGCAGATGAATATGCAGGGCACCGGTCGTTATAAGATGCCGCTGCCGGGTCAGGCGCAAAATGGTGATGTGCAATTTAAACTGAGCAGTGAATCGCGCTGGCAAAGTGCTCATTGCCCGGCCGGGATGCGTTAATCCGGTTCTGCCGATGGATTTGCTGTTAGCAGAATGTTGCTGTCCGTCGACCTTTGTTGCATGCTGGGCACGGTATTTTTGCTCAACAGGATGACATGATGACAAGCACCACCTCCACCAATGGCCAGCCGAGCTGGCAACAGACACCACAAACCGGTTTACAGGTTAATTCAGTCGCCGTCAGTCCGGATGGGCAACTGACGGTCGGCGGTACCTCCAGTGAATTTGGTACTGGTCAGTTTAACTTTTATGGCTATGACGCTACCGGCAGCCAGCTCTGGTCGGTGCCGGTTACAGCCGCCAATGTGACGCAAGGCATTTTCTGGGTTGCGGTCAGCGACGATAAACGCTTTGCTGCTTGTGGTGGTGAAACCAGCAAAACCTGTGGCTTCCTTTGTATCCTCGATGCCAACACTGGCAGCATTTTGTTTCAGGACAACAATTTACCGGCGCGGGTCAATCAACTGATATTTAGCAGCGACGGCACTTTATTGCTGGCGGATTTCCAGCACGAATTACGTTTGTACCACTATGCCACCGGCAGTACTGTGGCGCCGGTCTGGTCTCTCAGCGACAGCATGGCTTTGCCGGCTGATTTTTCCAGCTACAGCGCGGTGCTGGCGCCAAATGGCAGCCGGGTCTGGGTCGGGGCGATTAATTACAACGTCAAGCCGGTGTATACCGGTCTGGTGCAGCAGATTGTGCTGGATAACGGCAAATTTGGCGCGGCGACCAGCTATCAGCAAGCACAGGGCGTGATGCGGGTGGTTACGACCACCGACGGGGCTTATGCCGCCGCCGCGTTACACGATGGCAGTTGTGCCTTTTTTCAGGCGGTGCAGCCCAGCACGGCCTTTGTCTACAAACCAGATTTGACCGGACTGAATATCGCTTATGCCATTGCGATCACCCAGACGCCGACCCTGCAGTTGGTGATAGTCGTTGGCGCTAATCAGGGGCAAGCCGGCGTGTTATATCGGGTCGATGCAGAGCAAACCGCGTCGGAGATCGCCAACTATCCGGTGTGGGGGCCTGTGCTGCGCTGGAGTAAACCAGTGCAATATGCGGTCAATCCCGGCGTGACGTTAGATCTGGCGGCAACGCGGGTCAGTGCCACCGACGGTAAGCCGGATGAAAGCAGTGGCGGCAGCAATCAAAACGAATCGCCGGGCAACTTTTATCTGTTCGATGCTTGTTCTGGTC
Organism: Rheinheimera sp. F8; assembly: GCF_001518915.1. NCBI lineage: Bacteria > Pseudomonadati > Pseudomonadota > Gammaproteobacteria > Chromatiales > Chromatiaceae > Rheinheimera > Rheinheimera sp. F8. The sequence goes on along the minus strand of NZ_CP013656.1, from coordinate 4,189,456 downwards.
AGCAGCTGTGGCAATATGGCACCAAGCTGATGAACTGGCCCATGACGCTGACGCCCGACGGTAACACCGCGGTCGGTGGTAGTGATGATGGCAGTATTTATTACTGGAAGTTGTCGTAAGTGAAATCCGAAAGTCTGCACCGCGCAACGTTGTTTGATCGCCGGCTCTGGCAGGAGAGGCTGCAGCAATCCTGGTTGCTGCGCAACGTGGCATTGTTATGCCTTTGGCTGCTGGTGTTTGAGATCGGCTGGCTGGTGGAATATACCCATCATGCCAGTGTTTGGTATCCGGTTGCGGGTCTGACTTTCGCGTCTTTGTTATTACTTGGTTTTTCCATCTTGCCGGCCTTATTGACTGGCTGCGTACTGATCACTTTTTACACCGCCCGTCATTACCAAATCTCACTTGATGAACTGCAGTTGCTTAAAGCCGGGCTGTTGTTTGGTCTGGCGCATATTCTGCCGTATGCCGTCGGCGCTATTGTGCTGCGCACGCTGGCAAAACAAGGTGCGCGCGATATCAGCCGCATCATCGTGCAGTTTTTAGTGATCGCAGCGGTCAGTTCGTTTTGCGCCACCTGGCTGGTGATCCCAACGCTGGTGGTGACGGACATGATGGCCGAAGCGGAAGTCGCGGCGACCTGGCTGCCGTTCTGGATTGGCGATATGGCCGGCGTGATGGTGCTGGCGCCGTTTTTTGTCGGTTTGTTAAGCCGCGTGATGCCAAGTGCTTTGTTCCGGCTGACGGATTTGGCCGGGCTCAAACAACAGCAGTTCAGCTCAAAGTATCTGATGAAACTGTTGCTGAATGCGCTGTTACTGACTTTTTGTATGCTGTTGGCCAAGGTCACCGACTCGCCCAACAGCGCTTTTGCCATTTTCTTCCTGGTGATCCCGCATATGTGGATCGCCTGTTCTGAATCAGCGTTGCTGAATGTCAGCAGTGTAGCTTTGTCGAGTTTCCTGATCGCGTTCTGGGTGCATCTGTTTGGCTTGATGGACTATGTAATGGTCTATCAATTTGCCATTAATGTCATTGCGGCTAATACCTTATTTGGTTTGGCGATCCCAACTTTGTTGGCGGATAACCTGCAGCTGCGCAAAGTCGCATTCACCGACAGCCTGACGCAGGTGGCGTCGCGTGATCGGCTGGAACAGCGCGCGGCACTGGAAATTATCCGCAGTCAGCAGGATCACAAGCCGCTGTCGTTGCTGGTGTTTGATATCGATTATTTTAAGCGAATTAACGATGAGTTTGGTCACCATGTTGGTGATCAGGCGCTGCAGCAACTGGCACGGCTGGCACAACAGTCGCTGCGGCCAGCTGATTTGCTTGGCCGCTTTGGCGGCGATGAGTTTGTCGTGTTATTGCCACACACTGAAATCGCCGCGGCACTGCATATCGCTGAGCGGATCATTGAGCAGTTACAACAGGTGTATATCGCTGATGTGCATCAGCTGACCGCCAGTTTTGGCGTGGCGCAGCTGCGCACCGACGAAGACTACGAACAACTGTTCCGGCGGGCTGACCGCGCCTTGTATCAGGCCAAACTGGCCGGCCGCAACCGCGCTTGTCTGGCGGCGGATTAAAGCAGTATTTATCAACGCAGCAGGCGTTGTAGCAGCCGTTTCAGATTGGCCGGTTTTAACGGTTTCAGCATAAAGTGGAAGCCGTTATTCAGTGCGTGATCACGCGTTTGTTGCTGCTGGTCGGCCGAATGGATCAACACCGGCACCTGCAGTGCATAATGCTGCTGCAGCTGCATCGCCACTTCGACACCGGTCGCGCCCTGGTCCAGATGATAATCAAACAACAATAAATCGACCTGATGGCCGGCACTGAGCCAATGCAGCGCCTGTGCCGGCTGCTGTGCGACTAACACCTGACAATCCCAGCTTCTGAGTAGTGCCGCCACCGCGCCGGATAACTGCGGGTCGTTATCGAGCAATAAAATCGTTTTGCCGCTGAAACTGACTTGTTGCTCCCGCGGCGCCAGCACCGGAGCCGCCGTCGCGGCAGCCGTGCACAAAGGCAAAGTGACGGCAAAACAGCTGCCTTTACCCGGCGCTGATCGCAGCGTCAGCGGGTGCTGCAGCAAATCACTGATGCGCTGGCTGATGGCGAGGCCAATACCTAAACCCTGATTGTCCGCCTGTTTGCCTTGCTGAAACTCCAAAAAGATCCGTTGCTGTTCATCCGGGCGGATGCCAATGCCGGTATCCCAAACCTCGATGCGTAGTGCTGGTGCTCCCTGCAGCCGGGTGCGCCGGCAGCCCAGCAGAATTTTGCCCTGTGGGGTGTAGCGTAAAGCGTTGGCGACCAGATTCTGCACGACGCGACGCAATAAGCGGCTGTCAGTGTCTACCCAAAGCCGGCTTGGCCGGTAGCGGAACTGGATCGGTTTACCTGCAGATAATAAACCAGCTTCCCGGGCGATTTGATCGAGCAGACTGCCAACACTGGCCGGTGCCTTTTGCGCTTTGATCACGCCGGCATCGAGTTTGGTCAGTTCCAGAATACTGGCCAGCAGTTCTTCGGCGGAATTGAGCGACGCCGCCAGATCCCGGGCTAATTGCTGCACCTGCGCGTCGGTGCTTTTTTCGCGGATTAGGCCACAAAACAAGGCGGCAGCATTAAACGGCTGTAATAAATCGTGGCTGGCGGCGGCAAAAAAACGGTTTTTGCTGGCAGTATGTTCCTCCAGCTGTTGTTTGGCAGTGGCCAGCTGCTGATTCAGCAGTTCCAGTTCTGAGGTGCGGCTCATCACGCGTTGTTCCAGTGTGCTGTTACTGGCTTCCAGTTGTTGCTGCACGGCGATAAAAGAGCTGACATCGCTGTAAGTCGTGACAAAACCACCGCCCGGTAACGGATGACCCTGCATCTCAAATACCCGGCCATCGCGCTGGCGGCGCTGAAAACGATAACTGCTGCCCTGACGCAGGAAATTCAGCCGTTTTTCGATCTCGGCGCTGATTTGCGTCGCATCCGGCATGGCGGCATCGTGAAACCAACCGCGTTCAGCGTTGTAGCGGATCAAATCTGCCACTGGCCGACCGACTTCAATCAAACCAGCGGGATAAGCAAACATCTGCAAATAACGCTGGTTCCAGGCAATCAGCCGCAGGTCAGCGTCCACCACACTGATGCCCATGCTGATATTGTCGATAGTGGCGCGCAGCAGCGCCTGATTAAACAAATACACCTGACTGGCTTCGTCGACGAAGCGGGCCACCGATTCCAGCGGTAACTGGCTGTTTTTGCCGGCGGCATTCAGCAGCAATCGCATCGACGCACCACCGACGACGGCGGCCAGTGTGCGTTCGGCGCTTTGTTGCAGACTTTGCGGTGCCCGTGCTTCCAGTTGTGGTGTGGTGCTTTTAAAGTGGCGTTGTAATAGCAGCCGTGCTTCGCGTTCGCCGGCAAATCGACGCACCAGTAAATAACAATCCTGGACCGTCAGCGGCGGCGACGGCTGCGTGGCTTGCGGTTTGCTCTGGCGGAAAAAACGTGCGCTTTCCAGATATTCAGTCAGCCGGGTCTGACTGAGCTGGCTGACCAGCAACAACATCAGCGTATTGACACTGAGACTGACCACGACACCGAGACTGATCAGGTCAAACTGACCGCCTAATAACGCATTCGGTGCCAGGGCCGACAGGCCAAAAGGGCCCTGACTGAGCCAGTCCCAGCGTAACAGACCGGCGCGGCTGAGTTCGGGCAATAACAGAATATAGGCCCAAAGCGCGGCACCGCTGAGTAAACCAGCCAATGCACCCTGACGGTTCACCCGCCGGCTGCTGAGCCCTAAAATCAGCGCCGGCGCCAGTTGGGCAATCAAAGCAAATGCCATCAGCCCGAGCTGAGCCAGGCCGGTTTCTGTGCCGATCAACAGGTAATACAGATAGCCCAGCGTTAACACACTGAGCATCGACAACCGGCGCAGCGTCACCATCCGGATCCAGGGTTTGCCATCGGCCGGTTTTTGTTGCTGCCGGTAAATCAGCGGTGTCAGCAAGTCGTTGGTGATCATGATGCCCAGCACCACAGTGGCAACGATCACCATACTGGTGGCCGCAGAAAAACCGCCAAGATAGGCCAGCAGCGCCATGTCGGTGCGATTGGCAAATAATGGCAGCTGCAGCACGACTAAATCGATACTGGCATGATGGCCCAACAATAAGGTGCCGGCGAGTGCCACCGGCAGCGTAAACAGACTCATCAGCAGCAGGTAACCCGGGAAGATCCAACGCGCATGCTTCAGATGCCGCAGGTGCTGAATTTCGACAAAACTGACATGGAACTGGCGTGGTAGGCATAACGTGGCGGCAAAACCGAGCAAGACATGGATCCAGTACACCGAAACCGGTGCGCCCTGACTTTGCAGCGTGGCCACCTCGTTGGACAGCGCCGCTTTGGCAAAAATATCGGCAAAGCCATCAAACAAACCAAACACAACAAAACAACCGACTGCCAACAGTGCCAGTAGTTTGACCAGAGACTCAAAGGCGATGGCGGTCATCAGACCCGGATTGGGTTGGTGGGCCTTGGCACTGCGACCAACAAATAACATGGCAAAAACGGCTAACCACAGGCTGACATAGAGGCCGGTGTCCTGATACCAAAGTGTTGCTTTGCCAGTGCCAATCAGTTTATCGGTGCCAACCAAGGCGTTGATACTGGTTGATACCGCCTGTAACTGCAGCGCGATATAAGGGATCACCGCCATTAATACAATCAGCGTGGTGATCACGGCAAGCAAGCGCGAGTGGCCATAACGCGTGGCAATAAAGTCGGCGACTGAGGTAATGCGCAGCCGGCGGCAGACCATGGCAATGCGGCTGATCAGGCCAAAGCCAAACCAGAACAGTAACAACGATCCGATATATGTAGGGGGGATCCACCAGCCATTGACGGCGGCCTGCGCGGTGACGCCATAAAAAGCCCAGCTGGTGCAGTAAATGGCGAGCGCAAAACTGAACACCCAAGGCGCCAATGGATGTTTACCGGTAAAACGCCGGCCCAGGCGACCGACGCTGTATAACACCAATAAATAGAGCAGCGACAGCGCGGCAATGCTGCCAATGCCAATACTGCCCTGACTCAGAATCATCTCAGATGTTACCGGTTCCACCGCGAAGCCTTTGATTGTGCCTGAAGTTCCTGCTGGCGCAAAGCATCCGCCGGCCGTTTACCCTGTAACGATTGGGCTTAACGCGCCGTCCAGCCGCCGTCAAGTACCAGTGTTTGGGCGGTGATATGCCGGGCGGCCGGTGCGGTCAAAAACATTGCTGTGGCGGCAATTTCATCAACACCGATAAAGGCTTTTTGCGGCATCGGCGCCAGCATGATTTTTTCAATCACTTCCGTTTCGCTGAGCTGATGCTCTTTGCACTGCGCGGCAATTTGCGCGTCAACCAATGGCGTGCGCACATAAGCCGGGCAAATGGTGTTAATGGTGAAATCAAAATCGGCATTCTCTAACGCAACGACTTTGCTAAAACCCAACAAGCCATGTTTTGCTGCGACATAAGCGGATTTAAACGGCGACGCGATCAGCGCATGGATAGAACCGACATTAATAATGCGGCCAAAGCCACGACTGCGCATGCCGGGCAGCAGGGCTTTGCTCAGCATCGCCGGGCCAGTCAGCATGACTTGTAAAAGCTGCTGCCATTTGTGTTCCGGAAATTCTTCAAGCCGGGCGACATGCTGAATTCCGGCGTTATTGACCAGAATATCCACAGCACCGGCTGCTGCTGCCGCTTGTTCGATACTTTGTTGTTGCGTTAAATCTAATAACATGGCGGAGGCGATACCGCCGGCTGCGACCAGCTCCGCGGCTTTTTCCTGTGCCAGCGTCAGATTAATATCCGCCAGGATCACTTCATGTCCGTCTGCGGCATAAGCTGAAGCCACCGCAAACCCGATACCACCGCTGCCACCTGTGATGAAAACCCGCATAACTGCCTCTTTTTGCAAAAATTCTGTTCTGAACTTCATCAGATATTCAATCTTCAGGCTAGAAGGTTGTGCACGGCAGGTAAACGGTACTTTAGTGCTATAGCGTGCACAGATGAAAAGCAGCTGGTGAAAATAACAACACCAATGCAGTTAACTGCAGCCGGCGATGGCGGCACAACGGGACTAGATTGCGAAGAACTTCACACAAGGTCATTCATAGCGCTGAGCAGTCAGAAAACCGCACAAGTCTTTGCCAGAGCCTATATCTATGCTATGTTTCGGTGCATAACAATAAAATTATCTCGTGCTTCATTCGCAGTTTAGACCGTAAAAAACAGCTGATAACAATGTGTTGTGCCGTTGTTTCGCGTTAAGTCGGAAAAAGTCCTGCTCAGTTGCACTTCATTCTGTAGACCTGTCACGTAAGGAATTCTGCATGCAGACTTCAACCGCTATGATCACCAACGACGCCGTCGTCCTCGGCTTGTTGGCGCTGATCCTCGGATTTGTATTTCATACCAGCCATAGTGCCAATCCGTTTTGGCAAAAATTTTACCGGTATGTACCTTCGGTACTGCTGTGTTATTTCATTCCGTCGTTATTTAACAGCTTTGGCATTATTGATGGCGAACATTCGCAACTGTATCAGATGGCTTCGCGTTATTTGTTGCCAGTCTGTCTGGTGTTGCTGACGCTGAGCGTCGATTTTCGCGCCATTCTGGGTTTAGGCCCTAAAGCATTAGTATTGTTCTTAACCGGTACTGTCGGCGTCGTGCTGGGTGGGCCCATTGCGCTGGCGACTGTTGGCCATTTTTTCCCGGAGCAGCTGGGTGGCGAGGGTGCAGATGCGGCCTGGCGCGGCATGTCGACTATTGCCGGCAGCTGGATCGGCGGCAGTGCCAACCAGGCTGCGATGAAAGAAGTGTTTCAGCCAAGCGGCGAGATCTTCTCGGTGATGATCACGGTCGATGTGCTGGTTGCCAATATCTGGACTGCGGTGTTGTTATGGATGGCAGCAAATGCAGCGCGCCTGGATAAAGCCAATGGTGCTGATACCCGCGCGCTGGAGCATTTAAAAGGCAAAATTGAGAAATATCAGGCAGAAAACTCCCGCAATCCGTCCACCAATGATTTGATGATGATTATTGCTGTTGGCTTTGGTGTGGCAGGTCTGTCGCACTGGCTGGCCAACATCATTGCACCATGGATTGAACAGCACGCACCAGAACTGGCGATGTATAGCCTGACCAGTACCTTCTTCTGGATTGTGGTACTGGCGACGACTTTTGGTCTGCTGTTATCCGGTACCAAGCTGCGTCACCTCGAAGCCACAGGCGCGTCTAAAGTTGGTTCGGTGATGGTGTATATCCTGGTCGCCACTATTGGTATGCATATGGATGTGACTGCCATCGTCGATTATCCGGTGATGTTCCTCGTTGGTTTAGTCTGGATCTCGATCCATGCCGCTTTGTTACTTGGCATGATGAAATTACTGAAAGCGCCGGTGTTTTACATGGCAGTTGGCAGTCAGGCCAATATCGGCGGCGCCGCTTCGGCCCCTGTGGTTGCTGCAGCTTTCCATCCGTCATTAGCGCCGGTGGGCGTGTTATTGGCCGTATTAGGTTATGCGCTGGGCACTTATGGTGGTTATCTGTCTGCACTGATGATGCAGGCTGTAGCGCCTTAACGACTAAGTCGTTGTAATAAAAAAGGAGCCGGTTGGCTCCTTTTTTGTTGTGAGTGTTTGTCAGCGCGGGCAGATGGCGGTGGATTCACGCACCAGTAATTCCGGAATAAATACCGGTTGTTGCTCAACGGCACTGCGGGTATTGCCGGGTCTGGTGTGGCGGAATAACAATTCGGCCGCTTGCGAGGCGATAGTACTATTTGGCTGGTTGGCGGTGGTCAGCGGTGGCCAGGTCTGGCGCGAGAACGGGCTGTTTTCAAAACCAACGATCGATAACTGCTCTGGAATAGCCACGTTGGCCAGCCGGGCGCTAAACAACGCACCGGCAGCGATTTCGTCGTTACAGGCAAAGATCGCCGTTGGTTTATGTGCCAGGCCTAACAAGTGCTTGGCGCCTTTGATGCCGGATTCAAACGAGTAGCTACCCGGTAAAACAAATTTCGGATTGGCCTGAATACCGCGTTTCGTCAGTGCTGCCTGAAAGCCCGCCAGACGTTCGCCACTGGAGCTGTGTTCTTCATCACCGCATAAAAACGCGATATCAGTGTGGCCCAGTTCCAGCAAATGGTTAGTGATTTTAAAGGCGGCAGTGAAGTCGTCGACTAACACACAATTAGTCAGCTTCGGCGACGGTGTAGAGCCGGAAATGATCCGGACAAAATCCACTTCAATCCGTTCCAGCGCTTCGGCTATTTCCGGCATTTCGGAAAATGGCGGCGTCAGCACCAGACCGGCCAGGCGCGCATGCTGCACCACATCAATCACTTCCTGCACAATATTGGCGGACTTGGCATTGGTTGGGTGGATCAACAGTTCATAACCATGCTTGCGGCACGCATCGAGCAAACCTTTTTGCATGTCGATGATGTAATAGGCGTTCGGGTTATCGTAGATATAACCAATGCTGTAAGAGCGGGTACTGGCCAGGTTGCGGGCGGCCGCGTTCGGCTGATAATTCAGCTCAGCAATTGCTGCGGTGACTTTATCCAGTGTGGTCTTTTTGACCGAGGGCTCATTATTCATCACCCGCGACACCGTTTTGATGGACACTCCGGCCCGTTCGGCGACGTCGTTAATCGTTACTTTCATAGCGCTTCCAGGCAAATTAAAGGCTGTCAGCCGGGTGTTTACAATAGCGGTAACAGCCCGAAAAACCGGCGCTTTACGCCAGCAATGACAGCGGTAGTCATTTTGTAAGAATTATTGAACTAAGGGATACAACGTTTTGGCCAAAACAGCAATTGTTTATTTAACAAAAAATGAGCAGCAGGCGGGAGATAAAATTTATCAATTAAAAAAGTGCAATAAATACATATTGTTATAGATGTATTTGGCGGCTAGACAAGGATGAACTCGCTGTCTTGTCCTAATATCAACCACGATCAGCCGATTGTCCTGAACGGCAAAATCAGTCTAAAAAATCAGCGAATGGGGTTTGCAAAGTAAATTTAATTTGTGTATGTTGAGATTTAATGACAGCGTTGTCATTGCAGGACAGAAAAAATTCATCGCACACGAAGAAAAAAACAGGAATGGGAGAAGCTTATGTCGCACAATAAAATGAATAAATGTGCCGTAGCAGTCAAACTGGGTCTGATGGTTGGTACTGTGGCGTTTACAGCGCCGGTATTCGCTCAGCAGGCACAGGCTGATGGCGCGCAACAAAAAGAACAACAAATCGAAGTGATCCAGGTTCGCGGTATCCGTGCCAGTACTGCCGCTTCAATTAACACCAAACGTTTTGGTACTTCACAGGTAGACGGTATCACGGCGCAAGACATCGGTAAGTTACCGGACGTCACCATCGCAGATTCACTGCAGCGGATCACCGGTGTGCAGATTGAACGTGTGGCAGGTGAAGGTGGTCCGGTGGCGATCCGTGGCTTACCACAAATTGATACCACACTAAATGGCGAAGTATTTTTAAGTGCGACGACGATTGACTCTTCGCGTGCCGACTACGGTGATCTGCCATCACAACTGTTCTCTGGTGTTGATGTATTTAAATCTGGCGAAGCCAAACAAAGCGCCAAAGGCATTTCAGGTTCGATTGATTTAAGAACCCGTCGTCCATTTGATATGGAAGAAGGTTTCACTTTTGCCGGTGGTGCTGAAGCCACCCGTGGTTCTATCAGCAAAGAAACTGATCCGTCAGTCAACGGCCTGTTTTCATTCCGTGAAGACAAATGGGGCGTGCTGGTTTCAGCCGTGACCTCAGAAGCCAATCTGGCGACCGACTACAACGGTTATTTCGATACCTCTGAAAATGGCGGTATCGGTGCAGCTAACAACAACCATACCTGGGGTGCTAACCCGCGCGGCGATAAAGTCCGCCACGTTGTACCACAAGGTTTTGCCGCTTTTAACAAGCAGGAAGAGCGTGATCGTAACGCGTTCCAGGCATCTTTCCAGGCTGAAGTGGCCAGCGGTTTTGAACTGATCGCTGATTATTTCTATACCGATCAGGAACGTTTTAACGCCCGCAGTGGTTTCTCACAAAACAACCGCTGGTACACGTTCAATGACTATGCATTCCCAACTGCCAATGGTCGTACCGGTGACAAATTCACGGACAAAGATGGCAATGCGTGGGAAGCTGTCAATGCGTTCCAGCTGCGTCCATGGCGGATGCAGTCATTCACTCAGGTGAATATCAACGAAGAAAAATCACGCAACCTGAACCTGCAACTGAAAATCGATCAGGGCGGCCCGCTGAAAGGCGACATCCGCGTGACGCGCGCTGACGCATCACACACCATGCGCCACGGTTACGGTGAAGGCGATATGCTGAGCATCGACAAAGGCACCCTGGTGACAGGCCCTGGTCAGTTCTCACAAGGCGCTAACTGTAAAAACGGTGAAGCCATTGTTGGCGTGAACGGTGGCTGTTTCGCCCGTTTCTCACCAGGTGGTATCGAAGACAACAAGTTCCTGCTGACTTATGACGCGTCAGGCAAACACCCGGTATTCGGTGGTTTTGATCAAATCGTTAATGGTGGCGCTGGCGCACGTAGTGTTGCGGCCTACATGGCAGATCTGAATTCTTACCACATCGGTGCGTTCTCTTCAGAAGGCAACACTGATACCAATGGTGAAATCAATACTATCAGCACCAAATGGAACTATGAGTTCCAGGAAGGCTTCGTGAAGAGCGTCGATTTCGGTATCCGCGCACTGGAACGTGCGGTTGACCGTGCTGACTTCACTTACACATCAGATTTCGGTAATGGCTGTGATATCGCGCAGTGGAAAGCGGTGGATCAGTACATCAACTCAGCAGGCTGTGAAGGCAATGCTGCAGCGGGTGAAAAACTGAAAGTTGATACTGTGTTTGATGGTCAGGTGATCAAAGCGGGCACCTGGATGCCATACACACTGTTAGGCCCAACTCGTCTGGATAAATACACCACAGTGTCTTATCAGACTAACTTTGGTGGTGTACAGGGTATTCCGGGTGTTTGGGTGATTGATCCAAATAACTTCCGTGACCCACGTGCATTCCACGAAAAAACCTTCGGTAATGTGAAGCGCGTTGAAAACGCTGGCGCCAGCTATGATGTTGGTCTGGATGAATTCAACTACTTCGCACAAGCCAATTTCGAACAAGGTATTGTCAGCGGTAACTTCGGTATCAAAGTGATTGAAACCGAACTGTACGTCAAACAAAACCTGACTGGTCAGAACTTACCACACAGCGGCCTGGCACCAGATGCCGGTGACGCAGTGACAACCCGCACCTACACGGACTACCTGCCATCATTGAACGTCAATGTTGAAGCGGCAGAAGATGTGATCCTGCGTGGTGCGTTCTCGAAAAACATGCAACCGCTGGACCTGATGGTCTGGGGGGGCGGTAAGTCGGTCGGTATGACCATCGACGGCAGCTGTAACTGTCTGCGCGTACGTAACGGCAACCTGACTGGTAACCCAAGCCTGAATCCATGGCGTTCAGACAACTTCTCGTTGTCAGCAGAATACTACATGGGCAGCGCGTCAATGGCTTACCTGTCGACTTACAAAATCGACATCGAAAGCTTCACGAAGAGCGGCGAAATCATGGTTGATGAGCCGGATCTGGACGGTGTGAAACGGGGTCCGTGGCCATTCACCACACAAGTTCAGGGTGACGGCGGCAACGTGACGGGTCTGGAGATCGGTGGTCGTCTGGCATTGAATGACGTGCTGGATGAAGGCAGCTTCCTGTCGCACTTCGGTTTAGATGCGAACTATACGCTGAGCAAATCGAAACAAGACAAAAAAGATGTACTGGGTAAAGAGTTACCATTCCCAGGCATGTCAGAAGATACTTACAACTTTGTGGTGTGGTATGAACAGGGTGGTTTCTCAACCCGTCTGGCATGGAACTCACGCAGCCCACGTCTGATCACTCAGGGTTCAGATGCGGTTGGCGGCCAGTCACTGTATCAGGACACGTATTCACAGTTAGATCTGAGCGTGTCATATGATTACGACGACATGACCAGCTTCTATGTGAACGGTTCGAACATCACTGAAGAATTCCAGCAAACTTATCTGGAATTCGAAAGCCAAAAAGCTTTCCAGAACGTGTATGAAGCACGCTGGACTGCCGGTGTACGTGTGAAGTTCTAAGCGCAGTTGATTGCTAAAAAATAAAACCGTCGCAGCCTCTGCGGCGGTTTTTTTTCAGCAGAAACTGCAATAAGGTAGCACTGGCAAGTGCAGCAAATTCACAGCAGACAGAGCAACAATAATCATGCAAAAAACTACAATAAGAACCATTGTGATTGTCGGTGGCGGCACAGCCGGCTGGATGTGCGCCGCGGCGCTTTGTCAGCATTTTTCTACGCCCCAATTCCGGGCTCAGCCGGTACAGATCCGGCTGATTGAATCGTCGGAACTGGGTACAGTCGGGGTGGGGGAATCGACTATTCCCAGCATCCGCCGGTTTTACGCCAGGCTTGGCCTGACCGATCCGCAAGTAATCGCGGCGACCAAAGCGACCTGTAAACTTGGCATCGAATTTCGCAACTGGCGCACTGTTGGCAGCAGTTTTATCCACCCGTTTGGTCTGTTTGGCCAGCAGGTGCAGGATGTGCCTTTTATTCATTGTTATCTCAAAGCGCAGCAGCTCGGTGACACCACGCCGCTGGCGGCTTATTCACTCGGCGTGAATCTGGCGCAGCAGAACAAATTTTGTTTACCGGCGCCACAGCCGCAATCGATGCTGAGTATTTTTGACTGGGCGCTGCATTTTGATGCCTCGCGCTTTGCGGTGTTGATGCGCGAATACAGCGAGGCCCGCGGGGTAGAGCGCACTGATGCAATGATCGACCAGGTGCTGACCAATGCCAATGGTATTGAGGCGCTGGTGTTACAAAGCGGGGAAGTGGTCAAGGGCGACTTTTTTGTCGACTGTACCGGCTTTAAAGGCATGCTGATTGAAGAAGCACTGCAAAGCGGTTACGAGAACTGGTCGCAATGGTTGTTCTGCGATCGGGCCATTGCGGTACAAAGTGAAGTCAGCGGTGCGCCGGTGGCACGCACTAAAGCAACCGCCCACAGTGCCGGCTGGCAGTGGCAAATTCCGTTACAGCACCGCCATGGCAATGGGTATGTTTATGCCAGTGCCTGCATCAGCGATGATGAAGCCACTGCAACTATGTTGTCGCATGTCAGCGGTCAGCCACTGCACAACCCACGCCAGTTCCGTTTTACGCCGGGCCGGCGCAAGCAAGCCTGGGTGAAAAACTGTGTCGCGCTTGGGCTGGCGTCCGGATTTCTCGAGCCGCTGGAATCGACCAGTATCGCCCTGATTGAAACCTCAATTGACCGGCTGCTGCAAACCTTCAGTACGCCGGCTTATGATCAGACCGATATCGATCGGTTTAATGAAGTCACCAAGCTCGAATACGAACGGATCCGTGACTTTATTATCCTGCATTACAAAGCGAATCAGCGCGATGATGCGCCGTTGTGGCGACAAAGCCGGGCCATGACATTGCCACCCGAGCTGGCGGACAAAATGCAGGCCTATCAGGATCATGCAGAGGTGCCGCGGCTGCCGTGGGAAATCTTTGGTGCGGACAGCTGGCTGGCGTTGTATGACGGCCTGGGGGTTAAACCCGGCGCCTTTAACGCCAGAGCCGACAGTTTGCCGCCACAACAGTTATTAGCGCAGTTACAGCAGATGCGTGACTACATCAGCCGGACCGTGCAGGCGGTGCCGGAACATCAGGAATTTTTACGGCGTTTCTGTGGCTATCAGAGCATGCCGCAAGCAGTAGCAGGGGCCAGCAAGTGAACACAATGACAGCACAACCGATTGAAAAATTTGTCATCGCCGGTGGTGGTACCGCCGGCTGGATCGCCGCAGCAACGCTGGCGCGGATCTTTGCTGGCAGTAATGTCCGTATTGAGCTGGTGGAATCAGCAGAGATCGGTATTATCGGTGTCGGCGAAGCGACGATTCCGCCACTACTCGCCACGTTGGAGAGCCTTGGTATTGATTTGGTTGAATTTATCAAAGCGACCCAAGCCACTTTTAAATGGGGCATTCGTTTTGAAGACTGGCACACTAAAGGACAAGGTTATTTTCACCCCTTTGGTGTATTAGGCAAACAAATCGATGGCCATGATTTTTATCAGTGCTGGTTAAAATGCCGGGCGATGGGCGATCCGTCGTCGCTGATGTCTCATTCGCCTGAAGCGGTGCTGGCCGAAGCCAATAAGTTTTTCCTGCCACATCAGGCTGTCAATACGCCGCTGGCGATGGCGCAATACGCGTTGCATCTGGATTCGGCATTGGTCGGACAATATTTACGCCGGTATGCAGAAAACCTCGGCGTGGTGCGCCACGAAGGTAAAATCGCAGCGGTGCAGCAGCATCCTTGTGGCGATATCAAGGAATTGCTGCTGGATGATGGCCGGGTATTAACTGGCGAGTTTTTTATCGACTGCACCGGCTTTCGTGGTTTGTTGATTGAACAGACATTAAAAGCCGGTTACGAAGACTGGTCCTATATGCTGCCTTGCAACAGAGCGGTGACGGTACAGACTGAAAATGTCGCAGATCCAAGGCCTTATACCATCGCCCGTGCGCAGGATGCCGGCTGGACCTGGCAAATTCCACTACAACACCGTGCTGGTAACGGGTATGTGTATTGCAGTGATTTTATCAGCGACGAACAGGCGAAACAGACGTTGTTGCAGACAGTTGAAGGGACACCGCTGATCGAGCCACGTGTGATCCCTTTTGTCACCGGCATTCGCAAACAACCGTGGCAACGCAATTGTTTGGCGCTCGGACTGGCACAGGGTTTTCTCGAACCGCTGGAATCGACGGCCATTCACTTAGTGTCAAAAACGCTGGCGCTGTTTGTGCGGATGTTCCCGGACCGGGGTGACAACAGCGCGCTGCGCAATGAATTTAACCGCCGGGTGTACAGCGATTATCAGGAGATCCGCGATTTTCTGGCACTACATTATTGCGAAACCAACCGCAGCGACACCGAGTTCTGGCGTTGGTGTCAGCAGATGCCGGTCTCCGACAGCCTGCGCTATAAACTGGATTATTTCCGCCACAGCGGCAGCATTATTCCGGGCGCCGAAGAGTTGTTCCAGCCGACCAGCTGGTATGCAGTATTCACCGGCATGGGCGTGCTCCCGACTCGGTATAACCCAACCGTTGACGCGCTAAATGCGCAGAAACTACAGCAGAGCCTGCAGGCTGGCCAACAAGGTATTTTGCGTTATGCGCAGACACAGCCGTCACACGGCGATTTCCTTCGCCAATATTGTGCGGCGCCAAAGCTGATGTGAGGGCGTACTGAGCCCCGGCGCCTGAAAACGCAAGGGGTTCAGCAATCTTGCATCTGATGGTTCAGAGCGGCGTCGCGGCGCAGTGGCGGCTGATAAAGTCCTGATGACTGACGGCCGAACCTGCGGCTTGTTGGATCGATTGCTTGAGCTGAGTTAGCCGTTGTTGCATCAGGTCTAGCGGCACCTGACCGGCTCTTGGGTCATAGCCCTGCGCCTGAAACCGATAGCCGTTGTACATCGCCAGCCAGCTGGCGCCTTTAAACGATTCCTGATCATATTGCACCAGATGACCGCGTTCGCGGTACAGGTCCATTTTATGCTGCAGAGTATCCGGTACCTGCATCGCGGCGCAGTAACGCCAGAATTCAGAATCGCGCCGGTCAGTCAGTTTGTAGTGCAGGATCAGGAAATCACGGATATTTTCCAGCTCGGCATTATGCAGCCGGTTCACTTCGGCAATCGCGGCAGGGGCAAAATCCTGATCCGGGAAAAACGCCTGCAGTTTGGCCAGCGCCGTCTGCACCAATGAGATGCTGGTGGATTCCAGAGGTTCCAGGAAACCACTGGCAAGACCGAGGGCAAAACAGTTTTTGTGCCAGATCACGTCGCGCCGGCCCGGCGTAAAACTTAGCTTGCGCGGGCTGTTCAGTACTTCACCTTCGACCGTATCCAGCAATGTCTGCCGGGCGGATTCGTCACTGCAAAAAGCGCTGGCATAGATGTGTCCATTGCCCATCCGGTGTTGCAATGGGATGCGCCACTGCCAGCCGGCATCCATCGCGATCGAACGGGTGTAGGGCAGGATCGGACCGGTACGGACCGTTTGGACCGCCTGCGCCGCATCACATAATAACCACTGTTGCCAGCTTTGATAGCCGACGCCCAGCGCTTCGCCGAGTAACAGACTGCGAAAACCGGAGCAGTCGATAAACAGTTCGGCACTGAGGGTTTCGCCATTATCCAGCACCAGCTGATCAATAAAACCTGTGGTCGGCTGCAGCACGACCTGACTGATCTCCGCATCCAGGTGTTTGACGCCGGCGGCCATCGCATGTTGTTTCAGGTAGGCCGCGTATAACGAGGCGTCAAAGTGATAGGCATAATTAAAATCGGCCAGTGGCGAGCTGGGCTGCGGGTGCGGCTGAGCAAATTTGTCGTGCCGCGCCAGCACGCTGGCAAAAGAATAGTCTTCAAAATTCACCGGATGGCCAGCCAGTGCCAGCCGGTTCAGATAATGATGAAAAGCGACCTGATCGATTGGCAGACCAAAATCAGAAAATGGATGGAAAAACCGGCTGTCCTGCTGATACCAGTTTTCGAACTGGATCCCGAGTTTAAAGCTCGCCTGTGTTGCCTTAATAAAGGCAATTTCTTCCAGGCCAACCTGATGATTAAAATGCACGATGCCAGGAATAGTCGCTTCGCCCACGCCGACGGTGCCGATCCGGCTGGATTCGATTAAGGTGATCTGTAAAGGCTCTGTTCTGGTCATCCGGGCCAGGCTGATCGCTGCCATCCAGCCGGCGGTGCCGCCGCCAACAATTACAACCGACGAGATGGGTTTAGCCATGACTGCTCTGCTTATAAAATGAAAATGACAGCTTATTTAGCATTGCACTGACAGCGTTGTCAATCGCTGTTGCGGCACTGCTGGTGCTGGCCTTGTTGTGCCGGCGGCACCGGCAGTTTTTGCGCCAGAAAAACTGCCATTTGTTTGAGCAACAGCTGTGTTTCCGGCGCCTGCGGCAACGCAGCGGCAAAGACATGCAGCATGCCATCATACAGATCCAGCTGCACCGGAGCGCCGTTGTCCGCCATGCTGCGATATAACCGGATACTGTCGCTGAGCAGCAGCTCACGACTGCCGCTTTGGATCAATGTTGGCGGAAACTGCGCTGAATATTGTGCATAGACTGGTGACACCCACGGATGTTGCCAGTCAGCCGGCGCGGCATAGGCCGCCGCCGCCCGGGCCAGGTGACGTGGATAACTGAAATAGGGATCGTCGCCACGCAGACTGTCCCGGCTGTCACCGGTATTGCCAAGTTCAGCCCAGGGCGACCATAACAGCAGCGCCTGCGGCGGCTGCTGCGTGCGCAGGGCCATTACTGTCGCGAGGTTTGCGCCGGCAGAATCGCCAAAATATACCAATCCATGCGGATACAACGTATTCAGCTCGCTGGTCAGCTGCAACAAAGAATGTTGGATCCGCTGCCATTGCTGCTGCGGGGCTTTGGCATAATCCGCTACCAGCACCTGCATACCCAGCCGCCGCGCGACCCGGGCGGCCAGTGCACTGCTGCTGTGGGCACTGCCCAGCGTAAAAGCACCCCCATGCAGGTACAGCAGCACCTGGCGGTAACACAGCTGCGGCGGGGTCAGGGTCAGCACTGTTATACCGCCGATAGTCTGCTCAGCCAACGTCACGCCACTGCGCTGTATTTGTGCAAGCGCAGCGGGCCGTGCCGCATGGTCAAGTCGCTGCCGCAGTGCCAGCCAGGCCGCATGATCACCAGGCTGGGGAAACGACGGCAAAGCGCTGAGTGCCGGCAGTTGTTGCCGGTATGCCGCTGCGGCTGCCGATTCCGCCTGAGCCGGTGCCACGCTGCTACATAGTGCCAGCAAGCCTATTCGCTGCAAGGCTGACTGCCAGCGGCGACTCATGCTGCGTTGAGCCTGTTAATCAGATGATCCGCCAGCCGCAAAGCCAGTGCGGCTATCGTCAGGGTAGGATTAACACTGGATCCACTGGCAAACACAGTGCCGCCATTAAGGTACAGATTCGGATGGTCATGTGCGCGGCACTGCGCGTCCACCACCGACTGGGTCGGATCTGTGCCCATGATGGTGGTACCGAGCGTGTGCGCATCCGAGCCCATATGCATATCAATCTGGACTTCAGCGCCTATGGCTTTAGCGATCTGCCGGTATAGTTCTGCACTGTGCTCACAACTTTTGCGGGCATAGTCGTCGACCCGCCAGTGCACCACCGGCAGCGGCAGGCCGAGCACGTCTTTTTCGGTCGGATGTAACGTGATGCGGTTGTCCGGATGTGGCAACTGTTCATGTTGTACATAAGAGCTGAACCGTCTGACCGCCTGATGCCGGATCGCCTGGTTCAGTGCTTCACCGGTCAGGCCCTGGTCAATTAGCGCTTCGCTGACTGGTTCGAGCTGGTTGCCGTTTAAGATCGAGAACTTTTTTGCGCCCATCTGCCGGCGAAAATCGCCATCCATAAACTGGGTAATGCCGGTGATACCAATAGGACCACGCCCCGCGTACACCGGAAAACTGCAGTCAAAGGTGGCGTAAATGTGCGGGTGGTCCATCAGGTTACAGCCGACCAGACCTGAACTGTTGGCAAGACCGGCCGGGCTGTGTTGGCTCACCGACATCAGCAGGATTTTGCAACTTTCGATCGCATTGGCGGCCAGTACATAACAACGCGCTTGCACCTGATGGCGCTGGCCGGCCGGATCGAGATAAAACAGGCCGTTGATCTGACCGTCGGACTGATCCTGCAGCTGATGCACGATCGCGTTATAGCGAATTTCGGCACCGGCTTGCAGCGCTTTGGTTAATGTCATATCGGCGCAGTATTGCGCACCAATGGGGCAGATCGGCACACAATTGTTATTGCCACAGCACGGCGGCCTGTTGTCATACAACTGACTGTTGCGTGCGACCGGCTCCTGAAACAGCTCCATGCCGATGGCCTTCAGCGGACCGGCCAGCACCTGATCCATCACTGAAAACTGTGGCGGTGGCATCGGGAAGGCACTGCTGCGCGGCAGGTCCAGATGCGGAATGTCGCGGCCCGATACGCCCATTTCGCGTTCTGCTTCGGCGTAATAGGTTTCCAGATCGTGATAGCTGATCGGCCAGTCGCGCCCAACACCATAATGTTGTTGTAGCCGGAAGTCTTTGGCTGGGATGCGCCACGACGCTGAGCCCCAGTGCCAGGTGGTACCACCGGCGGCGCGGATATATGTGGTGTCGTAAGACTGTGCCGTTGACGTCAGATAGGCCGGATCGCCAATCGGATCGGCCTGACGGGCATGCGGCTGGGCCGGATAGGGCGCCATCGAATCCCAGCGTGACGAAGCACGGTGGCGGCTGGCCAGCTGGTGACGTTCCAGGCGCGGACCGGCTTCGAGGATCAGCACTTTCAGGCCGCTGCGGGCGGCTTTCCAGGCGGTCATGGCGCCGGCGACACCAGAACCGACTATCACGACATCATAAGGTTGTTGCGACATCAGGACACTCCTTCCACGCTGTGCCAGAAATTCACCGGACCGTGGCAGGTCAGCCGGGCTTTATACAGTTTTGGCAGCAGCTGGCGACAATAACCACCGTCCGGGTCATACCGGCCATCCGGCCGGCCCGGCAGCTGTTTGCCGGTATATAAAGCGCGGCTGATTTGCTTCAGCAATGGCCCGGCTCCGGCGTCTTTTAACCAGTTCGCCGCCGGATCTGCCGCGACTAAAAAACCAGCCAGCGTCTGGCGTTCCGCCGCGGTCAGATCTTGCCAAATCTGCGGCAGATGCTGCTGCAGATAAGGTGTTGGTATCGCCAACAGTTGCTGCAGCCGCTGTTGTAATAACGCTGCTTCGGTCGGGGCGGCCAGAGCCCAGCCAGCCCAGGGCAGAGTGGCGGCAGCCAGTACGGCATGTAAGCCGGATTGCAAAAATATACGACGGTCCATAATCACCTTGTGTTGTTAACTGACACGGTCTGTACTCAGGGTGGCGCGTTGCCATTTACTGAGCAGTTGTTGAAACAGCAGGTATAAATAAGCAGCCGCCATCGAACCAAGCACGGAACCGGCGTATTTGCCGATCGAGCCCTGTGGCACATTCAGCAGGTGCAGCAGATAGTTAAACCAGGGGTGGATCAGATAAATAGTGGTGGCCATTTGTGAATACAGCCTGGAGCGGCCCGAACTGACGGATGGCAGTCCCAGCGCCCACAGGAACAGCACCGGCGCTGCCAGCAGGGCACTGAGTGGCAGGTCGTACCCGACCACCTGCTGATGTTGCTGATAATTCAGTGCAGCCTCGATCACCAATAAACTCAGTGCGCCCAGCAGCCACAACAGCGGAAAACGGCCGGGTAAGCGGGAGATGCCTTCGCGCCGCAGCAAAAAACCAATCAGTACAAATGGAATACCGAAAAACAACGCACTGCGAAAATACAGATAGCCATTTTCCATCGGCAGCCACTGATAATTGGTACCGTACTGCAGCAACACGCCAAACAGATACAGACTGACCGCCCAATAACTGAGCTGACGGGTACTGCCGCGCCGGATGAAATAAACGGCGATGACCGAGACCACCAGCGCGGACAGGTACCATAAATGGTTATAACCAAGCAGTAAGGTGGTTAAAAACTGATCGGTCTGCGTCAGTGCCTGGTCGGCATAAAAATACAGATAGATCAGTTGCCAGCAGGTAAACAGCATAAACAGCTGCGACACTATGGCCGTAGCCTGGCCTTTGCGGATGCTGTCATACAGGTAGTAGCCATTGATAATAAAAAACACCGGCACGGCTACCCGGAACAAGCCCTGTGCCGTCAGCACCCCCCACAACTCACTGTGGTAACCGATACTGGCGCAATGGATCCCTATCACCATCAGCGCCATACCAAACTTCAGATAATCTAAACCGCTGTTTCTCATCAGGATCTCCTTTTCATAGTTCAACAGGGACTGCAAGTTCCGGCGCAAAAACGCGGCGGATATCGGCCAGCGCCAACACCAGAGCCGGCAGCAGCAGCAACGTCACCAGCGTGGACAGCATCAGGCCAAAGCACACCGAAACCGCCATCGGAATGACAAACTGCGCCTGCTGGCTGGTTTCAAAAATAATTGGGAACAGGCCCAGAATGGTGGTCACCGAGGTCAGCAAACAGGAACGGAAGCGGTCGCGGCAGGCTTGAACCAACTGCTGTTGCAGCGGCGCGTCCGGCTGTTGGCGCAAATTATCCAGCAATAACAATCCGTCATTGACCACCACCCCGCACAGCGCCAGAACGCCAAGCAGTGATAACAGCGACAGGTCAAGCTGCAACACCGCATGGCCCAGCACGGCGCCAGTCATAGCAAATGGCAGCACGGCCAGCACCAGCAGCGGTCTGCTGTATGATTGCAGTGGAATAGCCAGTGCGGCGTAAATCAGGATTAACACCAGCGCCGCTGACCAGATCAACTGATGCAGCAATTCGGCGGTTTCGCGGCTGGCACCGCTGAGCTCGGTGCCAAGGCCGGGCAGATTGCGCTGTAATTCGGGCAGGATCACGGTCTGCAGGTGTTGCATCACCTGTTCCGGCGAGATCTGTTGCGGGTCGATATAAGCACTGATGGTGACTGCACGCTGGCCATTCAGCCGCTGGATCTGTGCGATGCCGTTACTCAGCTGCAGATCTGCGACCAGCTGAAACGGCACCTGCCGGCCATTGCTGAGCTTTATCTGTAAGGACGCCAGGTCGCTGACTTCCTTGCGGGCATACGCCGGATACCGCACCATGACACGGGTTTCTTCGGCATTTTTGATGAGCCGCTGTACTTCAATGCCATGCACGGCCGCGCGTACCTGGCGGGCAACTTCAGCCACGGTCAGGCCAAGACTTTGTGCCAGTGGTTTCAGTTGCAGTTCAATCTGCTCACTGCCACTTTGCATACTGTCATAGACATCCTGCACACCAGGTTGCAGCGCCAGCTGTTGGCGCAACTGTTCAGCGCCCTGTTGCAGTACTTTGCTGTCTGCGGCCGTCAGCGTCAGCGCCAGATTGGGTCCGGCGGTACTGCTGGCCGCGTCCATACTGACGGTCTTTAAGCCCGCGGGTCTGCCGGCCAGCGCCCGCCAGCGCTGAATCACCTCGGCGGTACTGATGCCGCGCACTTCGCTTTTACTCAGCTCAATAAACATGCCGGCGCCGGAGTCGCCCTGACGCCAGTACAGCTGATTCTGCACCACACTTTGACCAGTTTCAGTTTTAAGCTGCGCATCCAGCTGTTGTAACCGGGCCGAGAAATGTTGCACCAGCTGATGCACCTGCTGGTTCGGCAGACCGACTTCACCCTGAATATTGACCTGGATGAAATCACTGGGCACGGCTGGCCACAACAAGGTGCGGATATGACCAGCCTGCACCAGCGCAGCGCTGAGCAGCAATACCGCGCAGGCGCCGGTCAGCACGGTCCAGCGTTGTTGTAACAAGCGGCACAACAAAGGCAAATAATACTGTTCACGCAGCCGCTCAATGCCCCGGGCAACGGCACGCCTGAGCCGGCCAGGCTCTTTAGGCGGAGCAGTCCGGACCAGATGCGATGGCAGCAGGCATTTGCTGTCAAGGATCGACATCGACAACGCCACAATCACCACCATGCCGATGGTGTACCACATTTGTGCCAGTTCGCCGTGCAGGAACAGCAACGGTACAAATGCCAGCATGGTTGTCAGCACGCCAAATGTGGCCGGTACTGCCACTTTGCGGGTGCCACGCAGTACAGTATTGCGGTCCTGCTTACCACTGAGCCCGGCTTCGGCGCTGACGCTTTCACAAACTACAATGGCGTCGTCAACCAGAATGCCCAGCACCAGAATAAAACCAAACAGGCTATACATATTGATAGTCAGGCGGCCAAACCAGGGCAGTTGCATCAATGCCAGCGTTGCCCCGATACAGGTCAACAGGCTGACGACCACCCAAACCGCACTGCGCGGACTCAACACCAGACTGATAAAGACAAAAATCAGCAGGGCGCCGGACAGCAGATTGGCAACCAGCAGACCCAGCCGGCTGGACAGGTAATACGAATTATCCGACCAGACGTCCAGTTTGATTTCGGCCGGCAGTTGCCGGCGTTTTTGCTCCAGATACTGGCGGACCGTGGCGGCGATGGTGATGTCATTCTGGTCGTCAATCGACTCGACACTGATGGCTTCGCCGGCCTGGCCGTTGTAACCAAAAAATGCGCCTTTTTCTTCAAAGCCATTGCGGATCGTCGCGACATCACCAAGCCGTAATACAGTGCCGTCTGGCAGCTGACGTAACGCAATCGCAGCAAAATCATCCGGTGAATAGGCCTGCACCGCGGCGCGGATCTGTAAATCACCGGCGGAGCTTCTGAGCAAGCCGGCGCCAATATTGCCGGAGGCAGCTTCTACCTGCTCAGCGATGCCGGCCAGCGACAACTGATATTTCTGCAGCTGCAGCGGCTGCACTTCAATGACCACTTCATAACGGGCCAGCCAGGGAATATGGGCACGGCCAATGCCAGGCAGCGCGGCAATTTCATCGCGGATCTGCTTGGTGACTTCTTTCACCGTCGCCTGATCCATGTCGCCATAAATCTGCACAAACATCACCCGGCGCCAGTTGCGGACCACCTCGATCAGCGGCTTTTCCACATCCTGTGGGAAGGCCGACAGACTGCTGATCCGTAGTTGCACTTCATCCAGCAAAGCCTGCAACGCGGATGGATCTTTGGCCTCCAGCACCAGCGTGCCACTGCCATAACGTGCTTCGCTGCTGAAGCTGCGGATGCCGGGTAAAGGCCGGATCGCTTCCTCCATTTTGGCCAGAATGGCGTCTTCCACTTCTTGTGGTGACGCGCCTGGATAGTGGGTGCTGATACTAATCAGTTTGCTTGGCTGTACCGGCTCATATTGTTTGCCGATGCTGTAGGCCGACACCAGGCCGGCGCAGAGGATAAATAATGTGGCCAGGCCCGCAGCGATGGGGTTCGCCAGAAACCAGGCAATTACACCGCGGTTTTTCATTGCACAGCCCCTGCAAATGCGGTCTGACGATTGGGTTCAGCCAACAAAGGTGTGGCTTCGGTTGCGACCTGCATACCCGGAATAGGATTAGCCAGCGGTGTGGTGGCGATCCATTCGCCATCGTTGATGCCATGGCGGATATAAGCCAGTTCACCACTGCGATGCATGACGTCGACATCACGGATCTCCAGTCGCGAATCTTTAACGACGATCAGTTGCTTACCATTTAGCAGCAGTTTGTCCGGTACCGCTGTCACGGCAAATGCATGCTGACCTTCAACGCTGATTTCGACAAAACTGCCAAAGACGATCGAATTGACAGCGTTGTCATTTTTGCGCAAAAAATAAGGGTCTGGCAGTTCAATCACGCCGTAATGTAATTGTTCGTTGCTGGCAACGGCCGCTTCGGTGCGCACGAGGCGAGCAGGGCGGTAAAATGGCTGGCCGGCCTGCTCGCTGATCACCTGCACCGGTATTGCCTGTGTCAGCAGGCCATCCGGTTGCCCCAGCAATGTCAGCTGGTGGGGCGTCAGTGGGACGCGGATCCGTGCAGTGTCGGTTGCTGCCAGTGTGATAAAAGCATCGCCGGTTTGCACATAGTCGCCGGTCTCGGCGTGTTTGGCAGTGACGAGGCCGGCAAAAGGTGCGCGGATCTCGGCTTTATTCAGCTGCGTCTTCAGGAAATTATATTGCGCCTGTGCAGCGGCCAGACTGGCCTGAGCCTTTTTTAACTGCGGTTGCTTCAGTGCCAGTGCTGAGGTTTTTAACTGCAGGCCAGCTAATTGATGCCGCGCGACTTCGGCCTGCGCCTGACTTTCACTCAGTTCTGCTTCTGCCGCGGCAATTTCAGCGGCTGCCAGCGCCAGCCGTGCCTGGGTCTGTTCAATATCAAGTTGTGCTATCACCTGATGCTGTTGCACAAACTGGCCGACCTGCACGTCGGCCCGGACCAATTTCCCGGCGACTTCAGCAGCGATTTGTGCACTGACTTTTGCTTCCAGTATGCCTTGACTGCGAATGGTAAAACGCTGCGGGCTGGTCTTCACCTGACTGATCTGAATGTGCACAGCCGGTCGTGCAGCCACTGGTGCCGCAGGAACGGACGGGTGTTGCATGATGTACCAGCTCAGGGTCAGCGCAGTCACGGTCAGCAGCGGTATAGCCACTTTTTGTTTGAATGTCATATCCATCTTCAGCATTGATGTGAGTGGGAGCCGGCGCAGTAAAAACACTGCAGCCGCAGTGCTGACGTTTGATCAGCCGGCGGCAGGATAGGGCATCCACTGCGGCAGAAACTGACGAAAAAGTGATAAAAAAGGGATAATTAACCGTTAAAATGTTATCGGTAAGTTAATGCATGATTTGGTAAATTGATGACAGCGCACGATTAATTTTTGATTTTTTTTCAGATTTATTTTTTCATATATACGCAAGCAGTTGAAATATATGAATTAAAATAATTATTTGCGATTTGATAAAATATTGACAACGCTGTCATAAATTGGCTAGTATCTGTTCATCGATACGGATTAGTAGTTGGTTCTTATCGATTGTCTCCCTGTAGAAGTCTATTCGCAGGCGCTGTGTTCCGCTTTGCCCCGGAACACCTGTACCGGATCACCGTCTGGTACAGGACAGCTGCAACGGATGTTGTGTTTTATTTGCCAATCCTTATCCAAGGGTATTCAGGATGCAGTGCGTAAGCGATGCATCCTTTTTTTTTGGGACGTTTTTAACGACACCGCGTTCCGGTAATAGCACCGCATTGTGGCATGATAACGCAGACGACCAGATGCATCTAACCTGATGTTTTCACGACGGATATCACTTTGATATTAAAAATATGTAAAAACCATTATGACAGCGATGTCATTTGTGCGGCACCATCACTGCTGTTTATCATCTGAAGGAGTGTCATAAGATGCGGATCTCCCCGTTAATCAGCGTTAGTACTGTTATGTTATTCGGCTGCGTCGGCGAGCCATCGCTGTCGCAACAACCTCAGACCGGCTCTGCGCCATTATTGTTTGATGATTTTGCCTACCAATCTGCGGCTGAGTTTCAGGCGCACGGCTGGCTGGTACGCCATCAGGCCGGTCATCCCGGTTTGCCAGGGGCGCAATGGGATAGCAATGCAGTGGCATTTTTACCGGCGTCGGCAGAGGCTCCGGCCGGTGCTTTGCAACTGAGTGCCAGCACGGACGGGCAGGGGAGCAACACGCGACAAGTGCAGATTTGCCACCAGCGTAAATACAAAATGGGCACTTATGCCGCGCGGGTGTTGTTCCGGGATGCGCCGGCATTTGGTCCGGACGGCGATGTTGTGATCCAGACATTTTATGCCATCAGTCCGCTGCAGGCCGATTTGCATACCGATTACAGCGAGACCGATTTTGAGTATCTGCCAAATGGCGGTTGGGGGCAGGGCTCTGCAGCGGCACTTTGGGCCACCAGCTGGGAAACATTTCAGCTCCAGCCGTGGACGGCGCTGAACGAGCATAGTCGCCGGCCTGGTTCGATGGCCGGCTGGCACACGCTGGTCCTGCAGGTATCGTCACAGCAGCTACGTTATTATGTCGATGGCGAATTGTTCGCCGAGCACACTGCAGCTGTGGTACCGGAAGACTGGATGTCGATTAACTTTAACCTGTGGTTTATGGCCAGCGGGGCCGACGGCAGCGGCGGGCCAGTGGCGTCAGATTTACTGAGGCAATATCAGCAGGATATCGATTGGGTCATGTATATTGCCGACCAACAGCTGAGTCCGGCGCAGGTTGATGCGCAATTGCAACTGCTGCGACAAGGTGGCCAGACTTTTATCGATACCGTCGCAGCGAAAGTACCTGCCAGTGCCGGTGATTGTGGCCTGTAACCACAGGCTGAAGGAGAGGGGGGCATGAAGCATAATATTCAGCCGCTGCGTTGGGGCATTTTGGGTTGCGGCAATGTCACTGAAGTGAAGAGTGGCCCGGCTTATCGGCAAACGCCTGGTTTTGTCGTGCAGGCGGTGATGCGCCGTGATGCCGCCAAGGCGGCTGATTATGCGGCCCGTCATCAGGTGCCGGTCTGGTACAGCGATGCCGATGCTTTGATCAACGATCCACAAGTTGACGCCGTCTATATCGCCACGCCGCCCGACAGCCATTTGTCGTACGCGTTAAAAGTCGCAGCGGCCGGCAAAATCTGTTGTGTCGAAAAGCCGATGGCGCTGAATACTCAGCAATGTGCAGAAATGAATGCGGCATTTGCTGCCGCCGGAGTGCCGTTATTTGTCGCCTATTACCGGCGTAGTCTGCCGCGGTTTTTACAAATCAAACAATGGCTGGATACCGGGCGCATCGGCACTGTGCGCCATGTGCAGTGGAACTTCAGCCGCAGTGCCAATCCGCTCGATTTAACCGGCGCTGCCAACTGGCGCACTGATCCGGCGCAGGCTGGTGGCGGTTATTTTGTTGATCTCGCCAGTCATGGCCTCGACTTATTGATGTATTTACTTGGCGACATCACGCAAGTGCAGGGACAAGCGCTGAACCAACAAGGTTTGTATGCCGCCGAAGATGCGGTGACGGCGCAGTGGCGGTTTGCACCGGATGCCGTCGGGCATGTCGCGACTGGCAGCGGTTTCTGGCATTTTGGCACCGACGGCCGGCGCGATGCGGTCGAAATTATCGGCAGCAAGGGCCATATCCATTTTTCGGTGTTTCAGGACGAGCTGTTGCAACTGACGGAGAATGGAGTGACAGAGGAACTGTTTATCGAGAATCCGCCGCATATTCAGCAATACCATGTGGCGAATATCGCTGCGCAGATCCGGGGGGAGGCGCCACATCCGTCGTCAGGCGATAGCGCGATACGCACAACTGCGGTGATGGAACAGATCCTGGCGGGACGGGTGTAAGGGTTAAATTTTTTGATGCTGCAGACATAACAAAGCCGGTTTACACCGGCCTCGTTATGTTTCAGTGTGATCAGTGCTGCGGCGTATTATCCGGCAATTTGCTGATCCGGCTGCTGCGGCCATCGACACTGCGGCTGCGCAACCAGACTTCGGCATTGGCGCTCACTTGCACGCCTTCCTGATACCGTAGCCAGCTTTTGCCTTGATCCAGGCTGTATTCGATGCCGAGACCCGGCAATGACACATTGGCCTGCAGCGTGCCGTTTTTGATCTCCGCGCCGACGACCGGCAAATAATAATGCACGCCGGCCAGACTCATTTTCGGCAGCTCTTTTTCCGCCATGACACGGGCGAACAACTGCCAGGATTTATCACGCGCAGCAGTGTCGGCTTTATCGCCTTCCCAGGCCGCATGATGCCAGGCACGTTCAGCGATCGGCACCAGACGTGGAAATAACATCTGCTCCAATTGCTCAGCGGTCCGGATCGTTTCGGTCCAGACCTGGCCTTGTACGCCCAGAATATTTTCCGGTTTTTCCAGCGTCGGCAGCGCGCGGCCGACCAACTGTTCCAAATCGGTGATCACGGCGCCACTGCGGGTTTTATCGGCGTTGGCATAGACATGGTCTGGCATGTAACCAAAGATCCGTTTCGGGTCGGTATAACGTGCCGCCCAATAATAACCACGCTCTTCCGGATGGGCTTCGTTCGGGTGATCAAGATATAAGTGCGTGCCGTGTGACAACACCACCTGATAACCGGCATTGGCCAGCCGGTACGCCCGATCTGCCACGCCCCATTCCCAGATATTGTCCCAGACGTTGGCATACACCTGTTTGCTGGCAAACTGATCACGGTTAAACGGGTTGACCGGGTCATACATCAGGCCGTCTTCCCAGCCGCCGAGTGCCAGTTGGCGTTTGTGCAATAAGTCGGCGACTTTGCTGACAAAATAAGGTTTTAAATCGGCGACCCCGGCCACGCCCGGCAGTGCTTTGGCAAACAACGCCTGACATTGTGGTGATGCAGTCCAGCTACCGGCACCCACTTCATCACCGCCCATATGATAAGTGCTCAGCTTCAGACCAGCGGCGCGGTACATCTGCTGCAGCTCATAAATCACTTTGTCGATAAAGGCATAACTGGAGTCCATACAGACGTTGACCGAGTTATCGCTGTAGTTCTGAACCGTCATGTATTTTGAGGTATCGAGCGGATCGCTCAGCAGATATTGTTCTGCCTCAGTTTTTTTGCCTTGTTTCAGCAGCCGCTGATACCGCGCCTGCATCGATTTGATCGCTGCGCGGGCATGCCCCGGCATATCAATTTCCGGGATCACTTCAATGTGGCGGGCATTGGCGTATTTGAGGATCTCAATAAAATCGTCGCGACTATAAAAACCATTACCGGAGCCATCTTTGTGCGGGCCAGTGCCCAGCTGGGTCAGCAGGCACTGCTGCTCACTGAGATCAAAACACCGGGTTGCACCGATGTCGGTCAGTTCCGGCAGGCCCGGGATCTCCAGACGCCAGCCTTCATCTTCGGTTAAATGCAGATGCAGTTTATTCATTTTGTAACGTGCCATCTGCTCAATCAGCCGCAGCGTGACTGCTTTTCCATGGAAATTCCGGCCCATATCGTAATGCATGCCACGCCAGCGATAACGTGGGCTGTCGCTAACTTCCTGCTGCGCCAGACTGACGCTGTCAAATTGTGCTGGCGTCAGGCTTAACAGCGACTGCAGGCCATAAAACACCCCGGCATTATCTGCGCCGCTGATGCTGATTTGGCTGTCGGTGAGCGTTAAGCGGTAACTTTCCGCCGTTTTTAAGCTGGGGTCGACACGCAGCACAATCTGTTTTTCCGCCGTGTCGGCAATGCCCGCAGTTTTGCTCAGCGCCAGTCCTGCCTGACCAAAACGTTCCTGCAGATAAGCGGCTTCGGCCGTGAGCCTACCAGGAAAACGGATGCTCCATTGTTTATCCAGCAGCACTGTTCCGCCGGTCAGGCGTTGTTGTTTTGGCGTTGGAATGATTTGGTCCGCTACTTTCAGATCCGTATTCAGCGGCGCATTCACTGCTAAGTTGTCCTGATAACGGCTCTGACTGTCGGCCACTTTATATAAGTCAGGTTGTGGCTTTTGATAACGATACAGCTGTTCTTTATGCCGAAACGGTGCAACAAACTTCGTCAAATCTTCAGTGTCGGTGTTGCGGAAGATCTCCGGTTGTAACGACCCTGCGACGATAAAGGCTCGCGGCATAAAATCACTGTAACTGACCAGTGATGGCGCACCACTGACTTCAATAGCGATGACGGCGCCAGACGGCAGGCCTTTAAATGCTTTGGTTGGGGTCAGACGATGTAAGTCGCCCTGAATATGCTCCAGTTTCAGGCCGGATTGAACGTCAGCACTGAGCAGACGCACGGCATGGAAATAGATTTGCCAGTTGCCGGTCCCTGCAGCCAAAGCCTGAGCGGATTGATTGTGCAGACGATACTGGCCTTTAAAAGTACCGGGTTTGTCCTGAAAATTACTAATCACGGCCATCTCAAACTGAGCC
Organism: Rheinheimera sp. F8; assembly: GCF_001518915.1. Taxonomy (NCBI): domain Bacteria; kingdom Pseudomonadati; phylum Pseudomonadota; class Gammaproteobacteria; order Chromatiales; family Chromatiaceae; genus Rheinheimera; species Rheinheimera sp. F8. Next base: position 4,158,757 of record NZ_CP013656.1, on the reverse strand, counting down.
TGACTGGCGAATGTCTTTAAGTCTGTCTGCTGAGTAAACTGGCGGGCAAACAGCGTGGGCGCAAACAGCAACGCAGCGGCGGCTGTGGCAAAAACAAGCTGAGATCTCTTCATCGTATTTCCTGTTGCAAAAAGCAGAGTGGACACACTGCTCGTCCGTTTTAAGCGGTTTTCCTCAGAGATTACGGCAAAGTGACTGAGTTAACTCGCTGATTTTTATTTTGTTTTTAATATGCGCACTGACAATACAGCTAAATTAAGTCTGATTTTTAATCAGGGGTCTTGTTATTTGTCAAAATTATTATATGCTGAACTGAAAAAATGACAACGCTGTCATAATTAAAAGTGCCGAATATTTCTACAGGGGCCATTACAGGCCTTCAAACACGGCAAAGACAGTCGCATTTCGTGCAACGAGGGTGCTAGATGAGTAGCGAAGCAGGGCAGCACAGCCCATTGTATCTGGGCATTGATGGTGGTGGCAGCAAATGCCGTGTGGTGATCGTCGATGCCGCAGATCAGCTGTTGGGAGAGGGGCTGGGTGGGCCGGCTAATCCATTGCGTGGCATGAAAGTCGCGACCGATTCTATTCTGACCGCAACACAACAAGCCTTGTTGGCCGCTGGCATGACCTTTAATGACATGTCGCGGTTGATCGCGGGTGCTGGTTTGGCCGGCGTTAATATGCCGCAATATTTTCAGCTATTCAGTGAATGGCAACATCCGTTTGCCGAATTCCATCTGACCTCCGATTTACATACGGCCTGCATTGGCGCGCACAAAGGCGACGATGGCGCGGTGATTATTATTGGCACCGGCTCTTGTGGCCTGGCTGATGTGAAAGGTCAGTGCCTGGATATCGGTGGCCATGGATTCCCTTATGGTGATAACGGCAGTGGCGCCTGGTTCGGCAATCAGCTGGTCCATCATGTGCTGCTGCACAAAGATCAGATTGGTGCGGCAACATTGCTGACGGAGCTGCTGACTGAAGCTCTTGGGGTTAGTGGAACACTGGAAATCGTCAGCCATTTTATGCATGCCACACCGACTGTATTTGCCCGTTATGCACCGTTGATTTTTACCGCTGCAGAGCAGGGGGATCAGGTCGCTGCAGAGATTATTCAGGCCGGTGCCCGGCATATTGAGAATATTGCCTTGCGGTTGTTCAGTCTGGATCCGCCGCGCCTCGCGCTGATTGGTGGCCTTGCTTATAAAGTGCAGCCGTATTTATCCGCACAGGTGCAAGCGTTAATTGTACCAGCACAGGCGGCGCCTGAATTTGGTGCTGTCTGGTTTGCCCGGCAACGTCGGGCCCGCAATGGCCAAGAATTTTTATCCGTCTCCAATCAATGAAGTGAGTATTCGCATGACCAGCACCATCATGGCGCAAGAAGCCGCAGAAGCCCCAATCCGTATCCGTGAGCAGCTCCAGACCAATGCTGCAACTATTGCCGCGGTGGTTGCGCAGATCCGTCAGCGTCAGCCGAAATATGTTTACATGGTCGGTCGTGGTTCATCAGATCATGCCGGTGTGTTCGGTAAATATCTGATTGAAAGTGTGATTGGTCTGCCCGTTGTGGCAGCTGCGCCATCGATTGCCAGTGTGTACAACAAACAGCTGCAACTGACTGATGCACTGGTGATTTGTATTTCGCAAAGTGGCCGTAGCCCGGACATTCTGGCGCAGGTCGCGATGGCGAAGAACACCGGCGCGCTGGTGGTTGCTCTGGTGAATGACACCACGTCGCCACTGGCAGAGCAGGCCGATTTTGTCGTGCCGTTGTTTGTCGGGCCGGAAAAAGCCGTTGCTGCAACTAAGAGTTATCTGGCCACTTTAAGCGCTTTATTGCAGCTGGTTGCGGTTTGGTCCGCTGACCGTGACCTGCAAACAGCGGTCGATCAGTTGCCTGAACTGTTATTACAGGCGCAGCAGTTGCCAGCACAACTGACTGCCGAGTCGGTGGCCGGCGTCCAGCACTGTGTGGTACTCGGTCGTGGTCCTGGTTATGCCATTTCGCGTGAGATCGCCCTGAAATTAAAAGAAGTCTGCGGTATTCACGCCGAAGCCTTCTCCAGCGCAGAGTTCCTGCATGGCCCGGTCACGCTGGTCAAAGATCAGTTTGCCATTATCGATGTGTCGATCCAGGACGAAGCGTTCCAGGCGCACAAAGCGCAGATCGCCGAAGTACAAAGCCGTGGCGCCAGCCTGGTGCATCTGCATCATGGTCAGCTTGCCAGCCATCCACGCGTCCTGCCGCTGTTGTTATTACAACGTTTTTATCTCGATGTCGAAGCGGTTGCGCGCAGCCGTGGTGTTAACCCGGATGCACCACCAGGCTTAAATAAAGTCACCAAAACAGTTTAACGAAATCAAACGAAACCGTTTTTTAGATCCGAATGGTTTCGTTTTTCTTGTGTCTGACGTAGTATGACTGCTGGCAAGCTGGACAGGTCAGGATTAGAGGAGCGGAATTGATGCAGCAATCCACGCAACAGCAGTGGTCAGTCGCGCGGTTATTTGATGGCGAACAGTGGCATTCCAACGTTAGGGTGACGGCCGAACAAGGCGTCATCACCCGGATCGCAGCCTGTGCCCCAGCTGAATGTACTGACCTGACGCTGGTCCCCGGTTTTATTGATGTGCAGGTTAATGGTGGCGGCGGTGCTTTATTTAACACAGCGCCCACTATCGACAGTCTGCGCACCATGCTCAAAGCCCATGCCGGTTTTGGTACCACCGCGATGCTGCCAACGGTGATCACCGACTCTGTTGCCACAATGCAACAATGCGCCGATGCCATTGCCGCAGCAGTTGCCGCCGGTGAACCCGGTATTCTCGGTGTGCATTTTGAAGGCCCGCATTTATCAGTTCCTAAACGCGGCGTGCATCCGACCGAACATATCCGCGGTCTCACGGCAGATGAGCTGGCGTTGTATGGCCGCACTGACCTTGGTATTAAGCTGGTCACCGTCGCGCCGGAAAACGTCACACCGGAGCAAATCCGTCAGCTAGTCGAACTGAACGTCATTGTTTGCCTCGGCCATTCCAACGCCGATGGCGCAACGGTTGAAGCGGCGCTGGCCGCCGGAGCGACCGGTTTTACCCATTTATACAACGCTATGTCGCCGCTGACCTCGCGCGAACCCGGCATGGTGGGCGTCGCGCTCGCTGATCGTAACAGCTGGTGCGGCATCATTTTTGACGGCCATCATGTGCATCCGGTGGCGGCAAAACTGGCGCTGGCGGCTAAACCCCGCGGCAAAATGTTGATTGTCACCGATGCGATGTCACCGGTGGGCACCGCTGACACCGAATTCCCGTTTTTTGCCGGTAAAGTTACCCGCGTCGGCAACAAACTGACCAATGATGCCGGCTCGCTGGCCGGTTCCGTACTGGATATGGCTGGCGCCGTGCAGTATGCCGTGACAGAACTCGGTATTGAGCAAGGCGAAGCGCTGCGGATGGCTGCGTTATATCCGGCAGAGTTTTTGGGCATTGCCAGTCGTCATGGCCGGATCCTGTCGGGTTATCGGGCCGATCTGGTACTGCTCGACGCCCAAGGCGTGGTACAACAGTGCTATATCGCTGGTAAGGCGTTTAAATAGTTTTAACTGACAACAAGTAGAAACATCACAGGGCAATCAGTCTGGCGCCTGCGCCAACTCTCATAATAACAACCGATAAAGAGGTGAATATGGATACGGTATTGGAACGACCGCAGCAAAAAAATACGGTGTTACCGATGGTGATCATCGGGACTTTGTTTTTTGTGTTTGGTTTCGTCACCTGGCTAAACGGATCTTTGATCCCGTTCCTGAAGCTGGTGTGTCATCTGACCGAATCGCAGGCGATGTGGGTGACTTTTGCATTTTACATCGCCTATGTGGTGATGGCGTTACCGATGTCGTGGGTACTGAACAAAGTTGGCTATAAAAACGGCATGGTGGCCGGTCTTGGTATTATGGCCGCCGGTGCGCTGTTGTTTATTCCGGCAGCACAAACCACTTTGTATAGCTTGTTTCTGGTCGCCTTATTCACGCTTGGTACCGGTTTAACCATTCTGCAAACTGCATCGAATCCGTACATCGTATGTATTGGCCCACGCGAAACAGCTGCGATGCGCATCAGTATCATGGGCTTGGTGAATAAAGGCGCTGGCGTGTTAGTGCCGCTGATTTTCACCGCCTGGATCCTGACCGGTATGGACCAGTTCACGCCAGAAGTACTGGCAGCGCTGAGCGAAGAAGAGAAAGCCAGCCGCATTGCGGAGTTATCCAACCGTCTGGTCACCCCATACATTTATATGACCGTTGCGCTGCTGGCGTTGATGGCCTTTGTGAAGTTCTCACCATTACCTGAACCTGAGCTGGAGCAACCCGTTGAGCAAGGTGTGGCGCCGGAGCATCGCACCTCTGTGCTGCAGTTCCCGCAACTGATGCTGGGTGTGGCGGCGTTGTTTTTTTATGTCGGTGTCGAAGTGATCGCCGGCGATACCATTGGTCTGTACGGTCAGCACCTGAATGTGTCGCATTGGGGCGCACTGACATCTTATACGATGGTATTCATGGTGTTAGGTTATCTGGTTGGTGTCAGCTGCATTCCGAAATATCTGTCGCAACCGCGCGCGCTGCAAGGCTCGGCGCTGTTTGGCATCCTGTTTACGCTGGGCGTGATGTTTGGTTCGGCTGAAAGCCACCAGTTGTCGGCGGTCTTATTTGGCTGGGCTGGTATTCCAACTGTGCCTGATACTGTCCTGTTCCTGGCGATGCTCGGTTTTGCCAATGCGCTGGTGTGGCCAGCAGTATGGCCACTGGCGTTGGAAGGTCTGGGTAAATTCACCGCAACCGCATCTGCGTTACTGATCATGGGGATTGCTGGTGGTGCTGTATTGCCAAAAATCTATGGCTATCTGTCTACAGCGTCCGGTGATGCTCAGGGCGCTTACTGGATGATGATCCCCTGTTACGCCTTTATCCTGTACTACGCCTTTAGCGGCTACAAAAAACGACAGTGGTAACCACTGCTGGTAGATAGGAGTCTCAGGGCTGACAACGTCAGCCCTGTTGTGTTTTAGCAACCGGAGAACAATAAAAATGCAAAATACCGGACGGTTTTACGCGCTGGATGTGCTGCGCGGACTCGCGATTGCGCTGATGATTCTGGTCAATACACCAGGCAGCTGGTCGCATGTGTATAGCCCACTGCTGCATGCCAGTTGGGATGGTTTCACCTTTGCCGATATCGTGTTTCCGGGCTTTTTGTTTGTCGTCGGCGCGGCGATGGCGTTTTCACTGAAAGATGCGCGACTTGATGGCTCCATGCTACAGAAAATTTTTAAACGTGGCCTGCTGATGTTTGGCTGTGGTTTGTTGCTGAATTTTTTAAGTCATCCGGAGCTGTCGACACTGCGCATTCCCGGCGTGTTGCAACGTATCGCCATCTGTTATGTCATTGCCGCCGTGCTGATCCTGAGCTTGCCCAAACGCGGGCTTTGGGCGGCGATTCTGCTGTTGCTTGGCGGTTATTTTGCATTGTTACAGCTATCGCCAGCGCCATTTTCGCTGGAACAGAATATCGTCCGCACACTGGATCTGGCTGTGTTTGGCGCGGCCCATGTCTATCAGGGTTTTGGCATACCGTTTGACCCCGAAGGTTTATTAAGTACCTTGCCGGCCACTGTTAACGTGCTGCTGGGTTATCTGGTTGCGACTGGCCTCAAAGGCAAAGCACCGCAGCAAGCAGTACGTGACCTTGTTGCCTTTGGTGCGGCGTTGATTATTCTGGCGCTGGCAGGGCATTGGTTCTGGCCGGTGAATAAAGCGTTGTGGTCCGGTACTTATGTGGCGCTGAGTTGTGGTTTGTTATTGTGGTTGCTGGCGGTGCTGGTGTATCTGGTGGACATCCGTAAAGCGACCCGGCTGACTGAACCGCTGCGGATTTATGGCACCAACCCGTTGTTTATTTATATGCTGAGCTGGATGTTTGCCGTGGCGACCGGGCGTTGGCTCAGTTGGTCGGCAGGTGAGGGGACTCAGTCAGTCGCCGGGTTGTTGTATGACGGTTTATCAGTGCTCATGCCACTGCAACTGGCATCGCTGGTGTTTGCGCTGTTACATGTGGTGCTGTTCTGGGCTTTGTCCCTCTGGTTGTACCGCCGGCAGATTTTTATCAAACTCTGAACCAGTGAAATCGGCCGGCACAAACCAATAGCGGCGGTCGGTATAATCTGTATCCGGGCTCAGGCCCGGATTGGCTAGTTCCAGCCAATGCGCCATGGTGAACTGACTCAGTGGAAATACATGCGCTGTCAGTGGGTGTTGTTGCATATGTTTCAGTAATTCGCCATCGTTGATCATCAGTTGCAACCCCTGTTCTACCCACTTCGCCAATGCTTCATTTTGTTTGCCGGTAAAAAAATAGATGGCAAAAGGGTAGTGCAGCATCATATCTGGATAACGCATCAAGCCGGGATACAAAGCTGCGCGTTCACGCAGTTCGGTCTGGCCTTCATGTAAGCCGCGAGGAAAATAATCACATCGGCCGGCATTGACCTGTTTAAACAGGTTTTCATAGACTGGTGAGGTCAGCACTTTTAAACCCGCTTGTTGCAGGATCTTCGTATCAGGCCAGCTCAGACCCTGGTAGGCAGTCAGTTTATGAAGTTGTTGCAGATTGCTGATCTGGCTGAATTTTTCCAGTTGATTACGTTGAATAGTCAGCATCCGGAAGCCCATCAGGCCGCGCTCCAGCGGGATACGGATGGCTCGGAGTTGTTGTTCTTTGTCGCGGTCAGTCCCCATCCAAAATAAGTCGATGATCTGACCTTTTTGCAATTCGCGTACAGCGCGGCCCTGTTCCATTTCAGCTACTGGCAGGATATCGGGCAGGGGCCGCCCGGCAGCGGCTTTGTGCAAAGCTTTGTGCAGCAGTTCCATATAATACTGATGGGATACATCGTGGACAGAGCGCGGTTTCGGTACCCGGATCTGGCTGGCCCCGGTATTTTCAACAGCAATCACAGCTGTGGCCGAAAATGCCAGCAGCAATAGGCAGCCAGTTAAGCTGTTCCCGAACGCTAACCATCTTTTCACGCAGATCCACGCTCCGTCCTCTCACGCCGCGCGGTGAGAAATCGCTTAGAACCGGTATTCCCAGCTGCCAGCCGCACTGACCTGATGGTCCAGCTCTGGCCGCAATGGTGACTGCTGCAAGTAACGAAGTTGCAGACTGAGTAAGCCGTCAAACAAGCCGCGCCGATGTTCCAGCTTCAGCTGCCAGCTGGTATCTGACAAGGCCGCCTGATGATAGCGTGCCAGCGTCAATTGTGCTGACCAACTGATGCCGCCTAAGGTCTGATAATGATAGGCGCTGCTCAACACCTCTGCATCAGCGCCATAACCGCTGCCGATAATGCGGCCGTAGCGGCGATACCCGTCCGGATAAAGTCCGCCCTGATACGCACAATCACCGGGTTCCAGCTGGTCGGCGCATTTCAGGTATGTATCTGAATATTCAAAGTTAAGCGTGTGAATGCCGTCGGTTTCACCAAAATAACTGCGCACCCCCCACAGTTGTAATAACTGATCCGGTGTACCACTTTGATTGTCATCGTCGGCCAGTTCGGTATAAAGCGTCAGCGGAAAACCAGCCAGTTGCAGGTGCCAGGCGGCATCAAGCGCAGCACGCTGGTCGGCCGGGATTTCATCACGTTTGTCATAGCTCACCAGATCCCACAAAGTACTGAAGCCATTACTGCGGCCCTGGCCACCCCATTGGATCACACGGCTGGCCCCCAATTCAATGGCAGGAACTGGCCTTAACGTCAGGCGCCCCCCCCAATAACGGGTTTGTGGTACCACACTGTTGTGCTGACCGTAGCCAAGGAAAGTCGTGGCCGACCAGGGACCCAGCCAGCGCAACCAACTGCGTTCATCTGGTTGCCAGCCATGACGCGTCAGCCGCACACTGGGCATCGGCCGCGCATTATTACTGAGTAATAAACTGCTTTGTTGACCCGGTCCCCACCAGACAGGCGTCTGGTCGACCTGCAATACCCAGTTGCCGCGGATCAACGCCAGATAGCTGCCATCCAGCGTGCTGGCTTGTTCGGTGCTGTCATCGGCCAGTGCACGGCGATTGACTTGCAAGCGGCCGGCGACTGAATCACTTTGTACTTCCTGAAACAGACTCAGCGCCGCATCTTCAAAATAGCTTTCGCCAAAATGTTGATGGTTCGATGTCGCGCTGTTCGCTTTGATTTTTACCCCGGACTGACGCTCACCGCGGTTGGCATGTAACGCACTGCGTAAATGCGCCACAGCGAATTGCAGCTCCGGGCTTAAGGCCGCGCTGTCGATCCGATTTAAATCGATGGCAATATTCTTCCACATGATCGGATAAGTGTTGACTGGCCCGGTTAACAATCCGGCTTGCGCCAGACTTTGTAACGACTGACGCAGATAATTGTCCTGGGTGTCCAGCCATGGGGTCGCTATTGCAGGCGCGGTACAAAGCGCCAGAGTGAATGACAGCGTTAACAGCTTTAATTTCATCGGCCTAACTTCCGGTTCAGCGCATCCAGCACTTGCGGTGCGACAAAAGGGGAAACATCTCCACCATGCCGCGCCACTTCTTTGACCAGCGTAGAGGAGATAAACATGTTTTTTTCTGACGGGGTCATAAACAGACTGTCGAGGTCAGGATTGAGCTGCCGGTTCATGCTGGCGAGCTGGAATTCATACTCAAAATCAGCGACAGCCCGCACCCCACGGATTAACACCTGTGCCTGATGGATGCGGCCAAATTCAGCCAGCAAGCCGGCGAATCCGACAACCTGCACGTTCGGCAGATCGGCGAACACCTGCTGTGCCAGCGCAACCCGTTCTTCCAGACTGAACATCGGCTGTTTACTCGGATTGGCGGCTACGGCCAGGATCACTTCATCAAATAGGCGGGCCGCGCGGATGACTAAATCGGTATGGCCATTGGTCAGCGGGTCAAAAGTCCCGGGATAAATTGCTTTGGTTTTCATCGTGGGCGCCTGTGGTCGCAGCGGTACCGGCGCAGGCTGGCGCAGGCAGGGCTGGTATTTTTTTTCGATTTGACGTTACTATAACAAAATAATCCCTTTCACTATAAGCCCGTGCCGGTCATGGACAAGAAGTTGCGCACTAAAGATAAAATATTACAAGCCAGCATCGAGTTGTTTAACCAGCAAGGCGAGCGTCAAATCACCACCAACCATATTGCTGCCCATCTCGGTATCAGTCCGGGTAATCTGTATTACCATTTCAGGAACAAAGAAGACATTGTCCGGCAGATTTTTAAAGAATATGCCAAATTGCTGGACAGCCGTCTGCAGCCGCCAAGCCGGCATTCCGAGGCGCTGGATGCATTAGCGCAATATTTGGATACCGTATTTGAACTGATGTGGCGCTTTCACTTTTTTTACGCCAACCTGCCGGATATCCTCAGCCGCGACCCATTGCTGCAGCAGGATTATCTGCTGGTGCAAAAAGGTGTACAAAGCAAAGTAGTCTCAGTGTTACAGGCATTAAAAGCGGCCGATGTCATTGAAATAGATGACGCTGATATCGCCAACTTCGCTCACACCATCAAACTGGTAGTGACTTTCTGGATCAGTTACCTGAAAACGCAGGCGCCGCAGGCGGCGATCGATCAGGCGCAGGCGTATCAGGGCGTATTAAAAGTGCTGTTGTTATTTAAACCTTATTCGTCGCATCAGGCATTGCCTCGCATTGAGAATCTGCAGCGGCATTACCAGCATCTGGCCGGCCAGCCGTTGCTGAATTAACCGCCGGTTAGTGGCCATTTTGCGCTGTTGCTGTAAAGAAGTTTTACACCTGATGCGGTGTTTTGTTGCATTTCGTTACAACTTGCCCGTTGCTATCGTTGTCGGCTGACGTGCGCCGCGTTACCATGCAAGCAGAGTTCAGGCGCATCTGCAGCAGGCTGCATCCCGATCCGCATCCGCCTAAGACTCAGGGTCTTATAAAAATCAACCAGGAATTATCCCGATGAAAAATATCTCTGTACTGGCGCTCAGTGTTGCACTGGCGCTTGGTCTGACCGGCTGCGAAAAAGCCGCACAGGCTCCGGCTGAAGCTCCGGCAGTCGCCGCCGTTCCGGCCAAAACACTGGTATCCGGTGTTGAGCAGGAAAACTTTGACCCGGCGGTCAAACATACTGAAAACTTCTTCTACAGCGTAAACGGTACCTGGTTACAAAAAACCGAGATCCCGGCCGACAAATCCAACTACGGTTCTTTCACCAAGCTGTACGACGATTCACAAGTGGCAATGCGCACTATTATCGAATCTGCTGCCGCGAAAAAAGATAAAGTAGCGGGTACTGACGAACAGAAGCTGGGTGATTTCTACACCAGCTATATGGACGAAGCCGGCATCGAAGCCAAAGGCGTCGCGCCAATCAAAGCCGATTTAGACAAAATCGCTGCGATCAAAGACCACACTGAGCTGGCCCGCGTGATGGGTGAATTCCAGCTGGCTGGCACCAGTCTGCCATTTGGCTGGTACGTCAATAACGACGCCAAAGCCTCAACGCAAAACGCGTTGTATCTGGGCCAAAGCGGTCTGGGTTTACCGGATAAAGATTATTACTTCAACAAAGACGCGAAGTTCGACACAATCCGCACCGAATATCAGAAATATCTGGTCGACATGCTGACCTTAGCCGGCGTAGCAGATCCTGCGAAAGCGGCGGAGCGCATCTATGCGCTGGAACTGAAAATTGCAGAGAAACACTGGAGCCGCGTAGAAAACCGCGACGCCGATAAGACTTACAATAAGTTCAGCAAAGCAGATTTAACCGCCAAACTGGGTGCTTTCCCTTGGGAAGAGTATGCCAAAGTCGTCAAGCTGGATGGCGTGTCAGACATCATCGTTGAACAGCCAAGCTACTTCGAAGCTTTTGCCGGGATCTATAAAGACACCGATCTGCAAACCTGGAAAGACTACCTGAGCATCCGCTTTGTGTCTGAATATTCAGCCAAATTGAGCAAAGCTTTTGTTGATCGTCAGTTCGCCTTCTACGGTACCGTACTGTCAGGTACCAAAGAGCAGCAACCACGCTGGAAAAAAGCCGTGAATGCTTCTGATGAAGTGCTCGGCGAAATCGTTGGCAAACTATACGTCGAACAACACTTCAAACCAGAAGCCAAAGAGCGGATGAAAGTGCTGGTCGACAATCTGATCAAAGCTTATCACCAGAGCATCGATACGCTGGAATGGATGACGCCGGAAACGAAAAAAGCCGCGCATGAGAAGCTGAACAAGTTCACACCAAAAATCGGTTACCCGGATAAATGGAAAGACTACAGCAACCTGAGCATCAAAGCCGACGATCTGGTCAGCAACTATAAAGCGGCTGCACAGTTCGCCTACAGCCAGATGACGGCCAAGCTTGGCAAACCAGTTGACCGTTCAGAATGGTTTATGACCCCACAAACCGTCAACGCCTACTACAACCCGGTGAACAACGAAATCGTGTTCCCGGCCGCGATCCTGCAACCGCCATTCTTTAATCTGGATGCCGATGATGCAGTGAACTACGGTGGTATCGGTGCGGTGATCGGCCATGAACTGGGCCACGGTTTTGACGACCAGGGCGCCAAGTTTGACGGCGACGGTAACCTGCGCAACTGGTGGACCGATGCGGATAAAGCTGAATTCGAAAAACGCGGCAAGCAGCTGGTGGCACAATACAACCAGTACTCACCACTGGAAGGCATGCATGTCAATGGCGAGCTGACGCTGGGTGAAAACATCGGTGACCTGGGCGGTCTGACTGTTGCGCTGAAGGCTTACAAGCTGTCTTTGGCAGGTAAAGAAGCGCCAGTCATGGATGGCTTCACCGGTGAACAGCGTTTCTTCCTGAGCTGGTCACAAGTGTGGCGTCGTAAAGGTCGCGAAGAGTATCTGCGTAACATGCTGACCACAGATCCACATTCACCAAGCGAATACCGTGTTATTGGTATCGTGTCGAACATTCCTGAGTTCTACGACGCATTTAACGTCAAACCAGGCGACAAGATGTACATCGCACCGGAAAACCGCGTCAAAATCTGGTAATTAATCTGCCAGCTTGCAATCAAATCAAAGGCCGCTCCCCGCGGCCTTTTTGCTACTTGGCGTACCGGTGCAAACTGCGGTATCGGCGTTTAGCTGAATTCCTGCCCAACAATTTCCCATATCATTGTTTTAAACGCTAACCATTCATCAAACTTATAGCCACTATAAGCAGTGCGGCATATACTTCGGTGTCATTTGTGGCTGATTTTTCTTATAATCCAGCCGTTTGATTTGCTGCAAACCCGCTTGAGCACAGGCTCGGGTGGACCAACCAGAGGACATTACCGTGCTGCAACAATACCGTGAACACGTCGCTGAACGTGCCGCCCAAGGCATTCCTCCGAAGCCGCTGACTGCGCAACAAGTGGCTGACTTAGTTGAATTATTAAAGAATCCTCCGGTCGGCGAAGAAGCATTCCTCGTCGACTTACTCGAAAACCGTATTCCACCAGGTGTTGATGAAGCTGCTTATGTCAAAGCCGGCTTTTTAACAGCAGTTGCAAAAGGCGAAGTGCCAAGCCCGTTAGTGACGGCCGAGCGCGCCACAGAATTACTGGGCACTATGTTCGGTGGTTATAACATCCAGCCGATGATTGACCTGCTGGACAGCGACAAGTTAGGCGCTATCGCCGCCAAAGGTCTGTCTCACACGCTGCTGATGTTTGATTCTTTCCATGACGTCAAAGCGAAAGCCGATAAAGGCAACCAGCATGCGAAAAACGTGTTGCAAAGCTGGGCCGATGCCGAGTGGTTCTTAAGCAAACCTGCTATTCCTGAGAAAATCACGGTGACTGTGTTTAAAGTCACTGGTGAAACCAATACCGACGATCTGTCACCAGCCCCGGATGCCTGGTCACGGCCGGATATCCCACTGCACGCTTTAGCGATGCTGAAAAACGCCCGTGAAGGTATTGAGCCGGACGTTGCCGGTGCAAAAGGCCCGGTAAAACAAATCGAAACGCTGCTGGCCAAAGGCTTCCCGCTGGCGTACGTCGGTGACGTGGTCGGCACAGGTTCAAGCCGTAAATCTGCGACCAACTCAGTATTGTGGTTCATGGGTGACGACATGCCATTCGTGCCAAACAAACGCACTGGCGGTGTCTGTTTAGGCGGCAAAATCGCACCAATCTTCTTCAACACGATGGAAGATTCAGGCTCTCTGCCAATCGAGCTGGATGTAAACAGCATGGCGATGGGCGATGTGATCGACATTTTCCCACATCAGGGCGTGGTCAAACGTCACGGCACTGATGAAGTGATTTCAACCTTTGAACTGCGTTCAAACGTACTGTTAGACGAAGTGCGCGCTGGTGGCCGTATTCCACTGATCATCGGTCGTGGTTTAACTGACAAAGCCCGTGAAGCGCTGGGCCTGCCGCATTCAACAGTGTTTGAACGTCCGGCGGTGACTGAAGTTACCAACAAAGGCTTCACGCTGGCGCAAAAACTGGTGGGTAAAGCTTGTGGTGTCAAAGGTATTCGCCCTGGCCAATACTGTGAACCAAAAATGACGACAGTCGGTTCACAAGACACCACCGGTCCTATGACGCGTGACGAGTTAAAAGATCTGGCCTGTTTAGGTTTCTCTGCCGACCTGGTGATGCAGTCATTCTGTCACACAGCAGCGTATCCGAAACCAGTGGATGTAAACACACACCACACGCTGCCTGATTTCATCATGAACCGCGGTGGTATTTCGCTGCGTCCGGGTGACGGCGTGATCCACAGCTGGTTAAACCGCATGTTGCTGCCGGATACTGTTGGTACCGGCGGTGATTCACACACGCGTTTCCCGCTGGGGATTTCATTCCCGGCCGGTTCAGGTCTGGTTGCATTCGCCGCAGCCACAGGTGTCATGCCGCTGGATATGCCTGAGTCTGTGCTGGTGCGCTTTAAAGGCGAGATGCAGCCAGGTATCACGTTACGTGATCTGGTCCATGCCATCCCTTATTACGCGATTCAGCAAGGCTTGCTGACGGTGGAGAAAAAAGGCAAGGTCAACATCTTCTCTGGCCGCGTGCTGGAAATCGAAGGTCTGGAGCATCTAACTGCTGAACAGGCGTTCGAGTTGTCAGATGCTTCTGCTGAACGTTCAGCTGCCGGTTGTACTATCACGCTGTCGGAGAATTCAGTCAGTGAATATCTGCAATCGAACATCGTGATGCTGAAGTGGATGATCAGTGAAGGTTACGGTGATATCCGTACTATTGAGCGTCGTATCAACGCGATGGAAGCCTGGCTGGCCAATCCGAAACTGGAACGTGCAGATGCGGATGCTGAATACGCCGCGGTGATCGAAATCGACCTCGCTGACGTGAAAGAGCCAATCCTGTGTGCGCCAAACGATCCGGATGACGCCCGTCTGTTGTCAGCAGTCGCCGGTGAGAAGATCGATGAAGTCTTTATCGGTTCCTGTATGACCAACATCGGTCACTTCCGTGCAGCCGGTAAACTGCTGGACAAATTCAAAGGTCAAATCCCGACGCGTCTGTGGATCGCTCCACCGACCAAAATGGATAAAGACCAGCTGACCGAAGAAGGTTACTACGGCATTTACGGCCGCGTCGGTGCGCGGATCGAGATCCCGGGTTGTTCACTCTGTATGGGTAACCAGGCCCGTGTTGGCGACAACACCACAGTAGTGTCAACCTCAACCCGTAACTTCCCGAACCGTTTAGGCCAGGGCGCCAATGTGTACCTGGCCTCTGCTGAACTGGCGGGTGTAGCGTCTATCATCGGTCGCTTACCAACGGTTGCGGAGTATCTGGAGTATGCGAAGCAGATCGAAACGACGGCAGCGGATACCTACCGCTACCTGAACTTCCATCAGATGAGCCAGTACACCAGCAAAGCATCGAATGTGATTGTGCAGCAAGCTGTTTAATTTCAGTTAGTTGCAGTAGTTTGCCAAAGAGGCCCGCGATTGCGGGCCTCTGTATTTCCGGAGAGAAGTTACAGTGGAACATGATTTTATTTATCTGGCTGACAGCCGGCGATATCTGCTGAAACTACCGTCAGAACAACATGCTTTGCAGTGTTTTTTGTTGGAAGAATTCGACTTAAATGCCCGGAGTTATCAACCGTTGGCCGACAAACTCAGTACATTGGGTCCTTATGATGAGTATCAGTTCGCCGGTCGCGAGTATTCGCTGCACGTCGAACGTATGGAGGTGCGGGTGTTTCATCATAGCTGCGGTCAAATTCAACCGGACGACCAGTTTATCGAAGCCGATCTCAATACGGATGACGCCAGTCTTCAGTCAGAATGTGGTGTCGAAGATCTGCTCCGGCTGCTCCAGGCCTGGCAGCAATTTCTGCCAGCCTGATTGTTTTCTGCTGCACCTGCAACGGGAAGAAGCGCACCATCATGGTGCGTTTTTTTTATCCAATTCTTGCTGATTTGTTCTATCTATCTGTATTTAAAGAAATAAAAAACTTGGCACACGACTTTCTTATACAAATAGCAACAGCAACAAGTTGCCTGGGCCGATTTGCGCCGGTCCGGGAATCAATGAGGATAAAAACTATGAAACTCGTAACAGCCATCATCAAGCCATTTAAGCTTGACGATGTCCGTGAAGCGATTGCGGACATTGGGATAGAAGGCCTGACCGTGACGGAAGTCAAAGGTTTCGGGCGGCAAAAAGGCCACACAGAGCTGTACCGTGGCGCGGAATACCAGGTGGACTTCCTGCCGAAGGTTAAATTGGAAATTGCGACGCTGGACGAAAATGTCGACCGCCTGATCCAGGCGATCCAGCAAGCCGCCCACACCGGTCGGATCGGTGACGGTAAAATTTTCGTGTACGACCTCGAGCAAGTGGTACGGATCCGTACCGGCGAAACCGACGCAGAAGCGATCTAGCAGGAGTTCATCATGCAAGAACAGATTTATCATTTACAGTTTGCCATGGACACCTTCTATTTTCTGGTGTGTGGCGCTTTAGTTATGTGGATGGCGGCTGGGTTCGCCATGTTGGAATCCGGTTTAGTCCGGGCAAAAAATACTACTGAAATTCTGACGAAAAACTTCGTGTTATATGCCATTGCCTGTTTGATGTACTTAATCTGCGGTTACCAGTTTATGTACGGTGGTGGGTATTTCTTAAGCGGGATTGAAGCAATGAATGTCGATGAGACATTAGCCAGTATTGCCAGCCGTGAAAATGGTTTCACTGGTAAAGCCGCTTACTCTAAAGCTGCAGATTTCTTCTTCCAGGTCGTGTTTGTTGCTACTGCGATGTCAATCGTCTCGGGTGCAGTCGCTGAGCGGATGAAACTGTGGGCATTTTTTGCCTTCGCAGTGGTGATGTGCGGTGTGCTGTATCCAATGGAAGGGTCATGGACCTGGGGTGGTCAACCGGTATTCGGTTTGTATAGCCTGGCTGACTTTGGTTTCTCTGATTTTGCTGGTTCAGGTATTGTGCATTTGGCAGGCGCAGCAGCTGCTTTAGCAGGTGTAATTTTGTTGGGTGCCCGCAAAGGTAAATTTACCAAAGATGGTAAAGCTCATGCATTCCCAGGTTCAAACATGCCATTGGCAACTCTGGGTACATTAATCCTGTGGATGGGCTGGTTCGGTTTTAACGGCGGCTCTATGTTGAAACTTGCGGACATCGGCAACGCGCATGGTGTGGCGATGGTTTTCGTCAATACCAACGCTGCAGCAGTGGGTGGTGCTTTATCTGCTCTGATCGTTTCAATGGTGCTGTTCCGTAAAGCGGACTTAACGATGGTATTAAACGGTGCATTGGCAGGTCTGGTCGCTATCACGGCTGAACCATCAACGCCAACACCACTGCAAGCAACGATTTTTGGTGCGGTAGCGGGTGTACTGGTGGTTGCGGCGATTATCGGTTTTGACAAAATCAAAATTGATGACCCGGTTGGTGCGATTTCAGTGCACGGTGTAGTGGGTTTCTTTGGTCTGATGATTGTGCCACTGACCAAAGACAGTGCATCGTTCCTGGGGCAGTTCATTGGTGCCGCGACTATCTTCGTCTGGATCTTTGTTTGCAGTCTGATTGTCTGGGGTGTGCTGAAAGCCACTATGGGCATCCGGGTCAGTGAACAGGAAGAATATGAAGGTGTAGACCGTTCTGAGTGTGGTATTGAAGCATACCCTGAATTTGTGTCGACCTTAAAGTAAGCAGCCTGAGGAGAGCCGGTGGGGCTTCTCAGGAGCGAGTATCCCGCCCGGCAGTGCATGTGATGACTGCCGAAGCGGGACACTAAACCCTTACCACCAAATCGTCTATCCTTGTCCTTTGTCTTCTAAGACGACCCCACTGGTACTAGCCTGTGGGGTTTTTTATTTATGTGCGGACAAAATCTAATCTATCAGTGCAGATGCCAGCTGAAAAGTAGGCAAAGGTACGATGAAAAAAATTTCAACTGTCAGTCATCATCTGTTCACGATGTTTAGGTAGGTGTTCCTGCCGGGTTGGATGAGTCCGCTAAAGACAGGGTTGGGATACAGGCGTCACCGGGGCGAAACTCAATCTGGTTGGGTTGCAGGCAGTTGGAACCAGACTGAGCCGCACGAGGCGCAGACAAATTCAATGATGAGAACCATAAAAACAGGAAAGCCGCTCCTTTTTGGGGAGCGGCTACCGTAATACTTTGCCAAATTCCATTTTGTGCCCAATGGGCATCCATCCCTGCCTCCCGAAGGAGATTCACGCGCTGTGAAGGTTTTAACATCCGTGCTCATAAAACGCTGCCAGTGCAGTGTCCTACTTCAAGCCAATCCTGGCTTTCCATTCCATTGAGGTACCATCCTGATACCGCTGCTACATCCTGTAGCGTCCTGTTCCTTTGGGTATCGTCCTGATACCGCTGCTACATCCTGTAGCGTCCCGTTCCTTTGGGTATCGTCCTGATACCGCTGCTACATCCTGTAGCGTCCTGTTCCTTTGGGTATCGTCCTGATACCGCTACTACATCCTGTAGCGTCCTGTTCCTTTGGGTATCATCCTGACACCGCTGCTACATCCTGTAGCGTCCTTTGTTGTGTTGTTCAATCCCTGAACAACATCTGCTCCTCCGGAGCGACTACTCCATTGGCTGGCATCCTGCCAACACCACCGTTCCCGGTGTCCATTTCCCTAGAGACTTCACCCTGAAATCTCAGCTCTTCCTGAGCCTGTCCATGACAATCTGACTTATCAACCATCCTTGATTGAGCTTTCACAACCATTGCTGTGATGTCTTCCTGTCCGGTGAGAGAATTATGCCCTGAATTTATGAGAGTTTTGTTGTTGTGAGCCAAGATAGGCTTAGCTGGAGTCACTCAATAATCACTCAACATATAAAATATTTAATAAAAATAGCAACTTACTGAAGTTGCTGGCTTGATATCGCTGACCAAAAGGCGCTTTAGCCTACTCAAATGTGAGATATATCTCACAAAGTTCACGTAGATTTGGCGCCACTAACTTTTTTGGTTAGCATGGCGGCATCTGATAACTGTAATGCTGGGACTATGGCAAGAGAACAATTAGGTGTCTGTGCAGAACCAAACTTACATGGGTTGTTGTTGCTGATGAACGCTTTAGATGGGCACGAGCAGCATATCCGGCGAGTGCTTGGGCGGATCCCGGGTTTGATTCAAAAACTCACAGAGCAATTTTCCGAAGCCAACCTGAACGCGGTCATTGCGATTGGTCCAGGTTATTGGGACGCATTGTATCCGGCGCTGCGGCCCTTGGATTTTCAGCCGTTTTCTCCTCTGCTGGTAGACGATCTGGCGATGCCAGCCGTGCCTTATGATGTATTGCTGAAGATCCGGGCAGATCGTTATGATGTCTTGCATCTGGCTATTCAGCAATGTTATCAACAGCTGATGCCGCATCTTGAGCTGGTCGAACAAACCCATTGTTTTCGTTTTATGGATGGCCGTGATCTGACCGGTTTTATCGATCAGCCACAATCGCCACGTGGCCGCAAAAAACGTGAGTTAGCACTGATATCTGAGACAACACAGCCAGAGTTAGCTCAGGGCAGCTATGTGTACTATCAGCGATATCGACTTGATTTAAACCGCTGGCAACAACTGACTCAACAACAACAAGAAGTCATTATTGGCCAGCGAAAACTGGATGGACAGCAATTGGCAATGGCACAGCTACATGAACAAAGTCATGCAGTAAAGGCTGCTGTGACAGATGATTTTGGTGAGTTTTATCCGCTGGTGTTTCAAAATATGCCGTTTGGTCAGCTAAAGGTCCAAGGGCTGGTCATTCTGGCTTGTTCAGCTGAGCCAACAGCATACCTGACATGGCTCAACCGGCGTTTAGGCGACTCGGGCGGGCAAAACTACGATTTGTTACTGGATTATGTGCAAGCCGATAGTGGCGCGGCTTTTTTCGCACCATCTATCTCGTTTCTTGAAGACCAGGCAGGTCTGTGATGCTTTTATTGACAAGGCATCCAAAAAACTCAGACCTTTTCAAATAATTCAGTCACTTTCTTCAATGTGAAATTTATATTTTTCACGCTGGTTGGTGCGATAAATATGGTGTCGTCTCCGGCGATTGTACCCAGCACACCTTCGGCTTTACCCACCGAATCCAGCAGTCTGGCGATCAACTGGGCTGCGCCGGGACTCGTGCGGATAATAATCATCACATCATTGTGTTCTATGTCGAGGACAAGCTGGCGAAGTGGACTTTTGGTTGTTGGCACGCCCAATTCGGGTGGCAGGCAATAGACCATTTCCTGGCGGGCGTTGCGGGTACGGACAGCACCGAATTTACTCAACATCCGCGAGACTTTGGACTGACTGACGTTATCAAATCCTTCCGCTTTCAGTGCATCCACAATGTCGCTCTGTGAACCGAACCTTTCTTCTTTCAGCAGCGCTTTAAAGGCTTGGATCAGCGCTTCCTGTTTGGTTTGTTTGGTCATAGTTACCAGTTAATTCACTTAATTAAGTCTTACTCAAGCATCATGCAACAAAGCATACCATAGCAAAAACCGCCGTTGGATCCACTGAATTCTTTGCTGCGTGCAAGAATGCCATTATCCATGGGCTTTGCTGAATATTGTCCTATATTGATCTGGTTAATTAATGTGCTGCTACTTTGGTATAAGTCATTTGTAATTTGCGCCGTATTTCAGTATTGTTGGCGCGTTTTTTTCGGTGAACCGACAATTGGAGATAAGCATGAAAGTTACCGTTTTAGGTGCTGCTGGTGGTATAGGTCAGGCCCTATCTTTATTACTGAAGTTAAATCTGCCTGCTGGTACTGATTTAGCGTTATACGACCTGGCTCCGGTGACGCCGGGTGTTGCTGTAGACTTGAGTCATATCCCAACCGCGGTAAAAGTGACGGGTTATGGAAAAGACGATTTGCATACCGCGTTAGCAGGTGCAGATGTTGTTATGATCCCTGCCGGTATGCCACGCAAGCCTGGTATGGACCGTTCTGATTTGTTTAACATCAACGCCGGTGTGGTGAAAACCCTGGCCGAAGCCATTGTTGTTCAATGTCCAAAAGCGCTGGTCGGTGTGATCACTAACCCAGTGAATACAACAGTTGCAATCGCTGCTGAAGTATTCAAAAAAGCCGGAACCTATGATGCAAAACGGCTTTTTGGTGTAACGACGCTGGACGTCATCCGCGCGGAAACATTTATTGCGGAATTAAAAGGTAAAAATCCTGCGGAACTGATCGTTCCGGTGATTGGTGGCCACAGTGGTACTACTATTCTGCCACTGTTGTCACAAGTTAAAGATGTGACATTTACCGACGAAGAAGTTGCTGCTCTGACTTACCGTATCCAGAACGCCGGTACAGAAGTGGTTGAAGCCAAAGCGGGTGGCGGATCGGCAACGCTGTCGATGGGCCAGGCTGCCGCACGTTTCTGTGTGTCGCTGATCAAAGGCCTGCAAGGCGAGACAGTTACTGAGTACGCTTATGTGGAAGGCAAAGGTGAGCACGCACGTTTCTTCGCTCAGCCGATCACTTTGGGTAAAAACGGCGTCGAAGCACTGTTAGACATTGGTACTTTGAGCGCATATGAACAAAATGCAATGAACGATATGCTGCCGACTTTAAAAGCAGATATCGCGCTTGGTGAAGAGTTCGTGAATAAGGCTTAATATCAGGCCTGATAAAAAAGCCAGCATCAGCTGGCTTTTTGCATTTTAGTACTGACAACCAGGTACTCTAGTGAGAGCGTTCCACAGCGATATCCGCCAGTGTCAGTAAAGCGTCTTTGTAAGGACTTGGCGGCAAAAACTCAATAGCCTGTTTTGCCAACTCAGCTTCCCTTTCCGCAAGATTTCGGGTGTAACCAAAAGCGTTTGTATCGTGCATAGCGGCCATAATCGCGTCGAAGTGCTGCAACCCATTGCTTTCGATAATCGCTTCCCGAATTAATGCCTGTTGCGTCGGATTACCGTGCTTGAGTGCATGGATCAACGGTAATGTCGGTTTGCCCTCAGCCAGATCGTCGCCGATATTCTTACCAAGTTCATTTACGTCCGCCTGGTAGTCCAGGACATCATCAATTAGTTGGAAGGCAGTACCGAGGTGCAGACCATAAAGCCGCATAGCTTCTGTGGTTGCAGCGTCTTTGTCTGCAAGAATTGCAGCCAATTCGGTTGCAGCTTCAAACAAACGCGCAGTTTTGCAATAAATGACCTGCAGATAACTTTGTTCCGTTGTGTCAGGGTCGTTTACGTTCATCAACTGCAGTACTTCACCTTCTGCAATCACGTTGGTTGCATCTGCCAGAATTTGCATGACGCGCATACGCTCCAACGACACCATCAGCTGGAAGGCTCGGGTGTATAAAAAGTCACCGACCAATACGCTAGCCTGATTACCGAAAACCGCGTTTGCAGTTTCTTTACCACGACGTAGCATCGATTCATCGACGACGTCATCATGCAGTAAAGTAGCTGTGTGGATAAACTCAATAATGGTCGCCAGTGTTATATGCTGCGCCCCCTGATAGCCGAGCGCGCGTGCAGCAAGGACCGCGAGTAGTGGGCGTAAACGCTTACCGCCGCTGTTAACAATATAAATGCCGAGCTGGTTGATCAGCGCAACATCAGAATTCAGCTGAGAAAAAATATGTTCATTCACAGCAGTCATATCGTGCTGGCTCAGTAAGCGGATTTCATCGAGCGTCATGCGGGGTCAGTTAATTCAGGAAACCAGAATGGCTGGATTCTACAACAACAACGAAAGTGGCAAAACTAAATCTCGATCCTTTTTGTGGGTTGATGATCTTTTTAATATTTGTGCTTGCGAGGGTAGGGGAAATTGCGTACAATTCGCGCCCTGTGAATCTAATTAACACGCCCCCTCTGCGGTTGGCGTGATCTGTACGGAGTTCTAACTATGTACGCGGTTTTCCAAAGTGGTGGTAAACAGCACCGTGTGACTGAAGGTCAAACCCTTCGTCTAGAAAAACTGGACTTAGAGATGGGTGCAAAGGTTGAGTTTGCTGCCCTGATGATCGTAAACGGCGACGATGTAAAAATCGGTACTCCAGTCGTAGAAGGCAGTAAAGTTACTGCGGAAGTGGTCGCACATGACCGTGGCGATAAAGTTAAAATCGTCAAATTCCGCCGTCGTAAGCACTACCGTAAACAAGCTGGCCACCGTCAGTGGTTTACTGAAGTGAAAATTACTGGCATCAGCGCTTAATTTCAGGAGTAACGACTCATGGCAAGTAAAAAAGGTGTAGGTAGTACACGTAACGGTCGTGATTCAGAAGCGAAACGCTTAGGTGTTAAGCGTTTTGGCGGTGAATCAGTTCTGGCTGGTAACATCATCGTGCGTCAACGTGGTACTAAGTTCCATGCTGGCACCAACGTGGGTATCGGTAAAGATCACACGCTGTTTGCTTTAACTGACGGTAAAGTTCAGTTTGAAGTGAAAGGCGAGCACAGCCGTAAATTCGTTAGCATCGTTAGCGAATAACAGCTGAAATCTCCGAAGAAACCCCGCACAGAGCGGGGTTTTTTTTTGCTTATCAGTAAAAAGATAACGCATAGTTTTGAAACAACAGGCCTTTGTTTTCGCAGTTCAAGAATCATAGGTTTATAATGTTCGCAATGTATTTAGCAGGATAGGTCGAAATGAAATTTGTTGATGAGGCTCTGATCCGGGTCGAAGCCGGCGATGGTGGTAATGGGATCATCAGTTTCCGCCGCGAAAAATTTGTATCCAAAGGTGGACCAAATGGTGGTGATGGCGGAGACGGCGGCGACGTCTATCTGATTGCGGACAGTAACCTCAATACGTTGGTTGATTACCAATTTGAAAAACTGCATATCGCACAGCGTGGCCAGAATGGCATGAGTACGAACTGTACTGGTAAGCGCGGTGAAGATTCAATTTTACGAGTTCCGGTTGGCACGCGGGCAATTGATGTCGACACGAATGAAGTCTTGGGTGACTTAACCCGAAATGGTTTGAAACTGATGGTTGCTAAAGGCGGTTGGCACGGCCTGGGCAACGCCCGTTTTGCCAGCAGTACTAACCGCACACCGCGGAAAAAAACCAATGGCACGCCAGGTGAAGTTCGAAATCTGCGGCTGGAATTATTACTGCTCGCAGACGTTGGTATGTTAGGTCTGCCAAACGCCGGCAAATCTACCTTTATCCGTGCAGTTTCTTCAGCAAAACCGAAAGTAGCGGACTATCCGTTTACGACATTAGTACCAAATCTTGGTGTAGTTCGGACTGAAAGCAGCAAGTCATTTGTGATCGCCGATATCCCGGGTCTGATTGAAGGCGCGGCAGAAGGGGCCGGTTTAGGCATTCAGTTTCTGAAACACCTTGAACGCTGTGGCCTGTTACTCCATATGATTGATGTTTTACCAGCCGACGGTTCAGATCCAGCCGAAAATGCACAGGTCATTATCCACGAGTTGGGCAAATACAGTGACAAACTGGTAAATAAACCACGTTGGTTGGTATTCAATAAAATCGATCTGGTGCTCGAAGACGAACTTGACGAGATCAAGCAGAAAGTGATTGCAGCGATTGGCTGGGATGGTCCTGTGTATCAGGTCTCTGCGGCGTCCAGAACGCATACAGAAGCCTTGTGTCAGGATATTCAGGCTTACCTTGATCAGTTGCCAAAAGAAGCGCCAAAAGAGCAGCTGCTTGATCCAGTACAGTTCAAATGGGACGACTATCACGCGGATGCGATGAATCTGGCGGACGATTTGGATGATGACGATGATTTCGATGATGATGACTACGAAGTCGAAGTGATTTATCGCCGTTAAGGATGCTGCATGTTGTTAAGTCTGATTGCTGCAATGGCCAATGACCGGGTGATCGGTTTAAACAACCAGATGCCCTGGCATATGCCTGCTGATCTGGCGCATTTTAAGCAGGTGACCTTAGGGAAACCGGTGGTGATGGGCCGTAAGACGTTCGATTCAATTGGACGGTTATTGCCGGGCCGGCGCAATGTTGTGATCAGTCGTCAAGTTAAACCAGAGGGTTTTGCTGCCGATTGGGTCAATAGTCTCGAAGATGCGTTAACGCTGCTTTCAAAGGAACCAGAAGTGATGGTTATTGGTGGTGCTGAGTTGTATCGCCAGACCTTACCGATGGCAGACCGGCTTTATTTGTCCGAGTTTGCGCTTGAAGTGGCTGGAGATGCGTATTTTCCAGACTACCACGCAATTGGTCAGTGGCGGATAAGTTCAGAGCAATTGTTCCAGGCGGATGATAAGAATCCGGTAGATTACCGCTTCTTACAACTTGAGCGTGAACGCTGAAATTTCCAGCGTTGCGCATCACCTAACATGTTGCTACTATTAATTTTGTTTTGCTAATTCTGCCTCAGAGGTTGCCTATGAAATTAATAAACGCCACGTTATGTCTGTCGTTGGCTGCAGGTTTAATGCTCGTTGCACCAGCCGCTCAGGCTCAGGAACAGCTGGCTGCTTCGATGTGCGATTATGTCAAAGCAGATGATAAGAATCGCTTTCGTAAGTTGTTGTCTGATAACCGATTAAGGTTACGTAATATTTATGACGGTGTGGTTTGTGACGGTTTATCCCTGATCCGATTTGCAGTAAAAAGTAATGCAGCCGGTGCAGGGGAGTTTATTGTCAAACAGTTACCTGCCGCCCAAATTACTGCATCAGGTGATATCGCTTGGGCAGAATCTAATCATGCAGGCTCGGCATTGATTGCGGTACTGAAAGCTCGGGCAGGTGGTGGCGAATAGCCATAAAAATTCAGCAAAAAAGCCGTGGATCCCACGGTTTTTTTACGCCCGCAGATATTCGACTCATAACTTAGTCTGGCTGTTCTAAGCAAGTTCACAACAAAAAAGGAGCCGAAGCTCCTTTTTTAATCTTGATGTTCAATCAGACTTTAAATTGATCAACCGACAACCGCAGTTCTTCTGCCAGGCGTGCTACTTCATGGCTGGAGTCTGAGGTTTGCTCTGCACCAGAAGCCGTTTCCTCGGCGATATTGACGATTGATTCCAGCAGCTTGCTGATCTCATGCGATACCTGATTCTGTTCTTTCGCAGCATGAGAGATTTGCTCACTCATGTCATGAGCCATATGTACAGCATGGGTGATTGAATCTAACGCCTGATCAGCCACTTCAGTCTGCGCCACACAGTTTTCTGCCTGACGTCTACCTTTGTTCATCGCCTCAACTGCTGCATGCGCACCACTTTGCAGCACTTGAATCATCGCCTGAATTTCCTGCGTTGAGCTTTGTGTTTTACTGGCCAGTGACCGTACTTCGTCTGCAACTACCGCAAAACCGCGACCTTGTTCACCGGCCCGCGCTGCTTCGATTGCGGCGTTCAGCGCCAGTAAGTTGGTTTGCTCAGCGATACCACGAATTACATCGAGGATACTGCCAATCGAGGCGCTGTCCTGATGCAGTTTATTGATAACTTTGGAAGCCTGTTCAACTTCCTGTGACAACTGCAGAATGGTCTGTTTGTTGTTGGAGGAGATGCCTTTGACACGTTCTGCTTCTGCATCAGCGTGTTTGATTTCAGCCAGTGCATCGTTTGAACTTTGCAGTACACCTTGTGAAGTGCTGCTCATCTCGGTCGTTGCGGTCGCGGCCTGTGTGACCTGTGATTTCTGCTCACGGATCGCTGCGGTTGACTGTACAGTAATAGCAGAAGTCTGCTCTGAAGCTGCGGCTAATTGCGTTGACCGTGAAATGATACCCTGAATCAATTGACGCAAATTACCAATCACCTGATTACAGTTTCGCGCTAGTTCGCCAAATTCATCCTGCGCCGAATCGTCTAACTGTTTGGTCAAATCTCCAGATGCAACCACGCCCAGAATCGCATTCACTTTACCCAGCGGTGTGGTGATGCTGTTACGCGTCCACAATGCGATTGCAGCAGCTGCAACGAAGGAGAAAGCCATGACGCCAAAAATCAACACAATAGCACTGGAGACGCTAGACTCTGATTCTTCCTGAATCTCGCCTGCAGCTTCACGGGCTTTAGTCAGCAGTTTACTGAGAGCTGCACTTGCGTCTGTCGTTTGTTGTTCAGCTGTTGCCAATAATTTCGCGGCTGAAGCTTCTGCCGCTAATTTATTCGATTTTAAAGCCAGAATTCCATCTTCAGCGGTGAGTAATTCATTGATAGTGGTAATTTTTTCGTCTAAATCAGCCACCATATCAACAGCACCACCGGCTTCGGCTTTGATGATTGCCATCTTCGCCACGATATCCGTCATCCGGTTTTTAATCTCATTGCTGAGCGTTTCTGAGGTATTAGCTGCATTAGTCCGGGTTAAATCCACCACAGTACTCACCATCGAGTTCATGCTGGTCTCGAGGACAGAAGCGGCTTCGGCAGCTTTCGGGAAACGACGACTGACATCCCGCACATCACTGAAATCAAGGATTAACGAAGCAGAATCGTCAGCGTTACTTTCTAAATCACCCAGTTTGCTGTTGATTGAATCGCGCAGTGACAGTGATTTTTTCAGCTGAGCAAACAGATTATTGCTGGTTGGAATAAATTCGTCGTATTGACCAGTAACGTCTTTGAAGCTTGCGGCGAGAACGGGTTCATTACCAACCACAGACTGAAGATTTTTTGCAGCGGCATCATACGCATCTTTTTCTGCAGCAAATGCTGTTTCAAAAGCCGTTATTTTTTTCACTTCATCGGTATAAAACGCCTGCAAAGTGATTTTACTCATGATCACGAATTCACTTTTCAGCGTGGCGCTGTTCTCCAGTGCCGGGATCGAAATGGTATTTACCTGGCTTGTTGAATCACTGATATTGTTCAGGCTGGAGTAGGAGGTAAGGCCGATAATCAGTAACAACACTGATATCACACCAAAGCCGCCGATGATGCGCAATGCAACGGTTAACTTCATATGGAACTCCCAACGGGTTGGTCAACAATCGCCTTCAACAGCTTCCATGCAATTGTTCGGGATCGGTATGGATAAAACCCAATTATTATAGTCTTTTTTCGTAGCCGGCAACACTAAAACGCTGTTGAGATTCAATACAATAGCATGTGAGAGCCTGCCCCCAGACACAACCTGTGTCCAGTGCGTGAATTCCCGAAACAGGGGAATAACCCTGTAACGCAGCCCAATGACCAAAAAAGATCGTTGGATGTGTCCTATCAGACCAGAAATCAAACCAAGGGGTCAACAGCGGATTATCTGATAATTCGCCTTTCTGCCGCAGTTCGAGCCTGCCATCGGCAAAACAGTAGCGCATCCGGCTGCAACTATTGATAGTAAACCGGAATTTTTCAGCAGTTGTCTTGGAGTCTGACCATAGATCCGGGGTGTTGCCATACATCTGTGCATACAGACTGACCGGGTCAGTCCGCAGCTGCTGCTCGACGGCATGGCAGGCCTGCAGTGCAGTATCAATGTTCCACTCAGGTGCAAGCCCGGCATGGACCAGCAGTAATTGCTCGGTCTCATTGTAATGAATAAGTGGTTGTTGCTGTAACCAGTGTGCAAGTTCGGACAGATCGGGGGCCTGGAGTAACGCTTCAAGTTGGTCTGCCGGGCTGACCCGGCCATAACCGTGTAAGCTCGCCAGAAAGTTCAGGTCATGATTGCCAAGCACTGTGATCGCTGAAGCACCAAGGTTTTTGACAAAACGCAAAGTTTCCAGAGATTTTGGGCCGCGCGCAATCAAATCACCGCAGAACCATAGTTGATCCTGAGTCGGGTCAAATTGGATTAAAGCCAGCAGCTGCTGCAGCTGGTCAAAGCAGCCCTGTACATCCCCAATGACATAACGGGCCATTAATTCAGCACGTTAGGGACTGCAAGGCGGAACAGTGGGATCGGCGCTTCAAATTCGCTGCCATCCGTAGTTTGCATCTCGTAGTGGCCCTGCATAGTACCGACCGGCGTTTCCAGCACTGCTCCGCTGGTGTAGGTGTAGCTGGACCCTGGCGCCAGTTCCGGTTGCTCGCCGACCACACCATCACCGCGTACTTCAGTATTTTTGCCGTTTGCATCGGTGATCGACCAGTAGCGACGCAATAATTTGACTGCTGAGCCCGATTCATTGCGGATCGTGATGGTATAGGCGAAGACAAAACGTTCCGCCTCGGCATCGGACTGGCCCGCGATGTAAAACGTCTCGACGCTGATTGGGATTTGGTAAATCACAACACTTCTCCGTCGTTACTGACTGCAACTCCCATCGCATCGGGTTGTTGTGCCAGCCACTGGGCGACGCGGATAAACTCGCCGACCGACAACTGTTCTGGCCGCAGACCCGGATTGATGCCCAGTGCTTCGATATCGGCAGCAGTTGCAAAGTTACTGAAACAGTTCCGCAGTGTTTTGCGTCTTTGGTTAAAGGCTTCCAGACACACCCGGTTTAACACAGCGACCGGTACGTCGGCGCGTTCTGCGACCGGTTTTGGAATGAGGCGGACTACTGCAGAGTCAACCTTCGGCGCAGGTTTAAATGCACCGGGGCCTACTTCCACCACCGGAATGGCCTGGCAGAAAAACTGGGTCATGACACTGAGCCGGCCGTAGGTTTTACTGCCGTGTCCGGCTGTCATTCGTTCCACCACTTCTTTTTGCAGCATAAAATGCATGTTTTCGATGCAGTCGGCAAAATCAAACAGGTGAAACAGCAGAGGCGTGGAAATGTTGTATGGCAGGTTGCCAAATACTTTTAATTTGCCGTTTTGCGGCATCAACTGACTGAAATCAAATTTCATTGCATCCGTTTGATAAATAGTTAGTTTATCAGCCAGCGTCGGATGTTCCCGCAGGCGCTGCGCCAAATCCCGGTCCAGCTCGACGACGGTCAGATGGCCACAACGTTCAGCGACAGGTTCAGTTAATGCACCCAA
This sequence comes from Rheinheimera sp. F8, assembly GCF_001518915.1. Lineage (NCBI taxonomy): Bacteria > Pseudomonadati > Pseudomonadota > Gammaproteobacteria > Chromatiales > Chromatiaceae > Rheinheimera > Rheinheimera sp. F8. The sequence goes on along the minus strand of NZ_CP013656.1, from coordinate 4,129,310 downwards.
ACCTGGACCGATCTCTACCAGATGCTCACCCGGCTTTGGCGCTATCGCTTTGACAATGCGTTCAATCACAGCCGGATCATGCAGGAAGTTCTGGCCAAATCTTTTACGGGCCTGATGCCCCATGTGTACTTTATCAGTCATGTTGTGCTTTTGATTGAGTCGCTAAAAAAATGGCCTGGTCCAGCGCATGCTGGAAACTGCCGGGATCTGCCAGACCTTTGCCGGCGAGGTCCAATGCAGTGCCGTGATCGACCGAGGTGCGGATCAAAGGCAGCCCAAGGCTGATATTGACCGAACGGCCGAAACCTTTGTGTTTCAGCACCGGTAGGCCCTGATCATGATACATCGCCAGAACTGCGTCGGCGTTATCGAGATATTTACTTTGAAACAAGGTGTCGGCCGGCAACGGTCCAATCAGGTCCATGCCTTCCGCCCTAAGTTCATCCAAAGCCGGCCGGATCACGTCGATTTCTTCCCGGCCGAGATGGCCATCTTCGCCGGCGTGTGGATTGAGTCCACAGACATAAATGCGTGGATTGGCGATGGCAAACTTCTGTTGTAAATCCTGATGCAGGATCCGGGTGACTTGCAGTAAACGTTCGCGGGTGATGGCTTTGGCAACATACGCCAGTGGAATGTGCGTCGTGACCAAGGCCACACGCAAGCCTTCCGTTGCCAGCATCATCACGACATAAGGCGTATTGGATTGCAGGGCGAAAAATTCGGTGTGACCACTAAAAGGAATACCTGACTTGTTGATAATGCCTTTGTGTACCGGACCTGTAACAATGGCGTCAAACTGCTTTTGCATCGATTGCTGACCGGCAAAAGTCAGCGTATCGACCACGTAGCGGCCATTATTTTCATTCAGCACGCCGGGTTCAACTGGCTGAGCCAAGGCAAAAGGCGCAATGGTCAGCGTGCCGGCGCGTTGAGGCTGCGGTGGCAGGTCAGCCTGGTAGGGCAGTAACTGCAACGGCAGACCAATGAGCTTTGCCCTGTCCAACAACAACGATGGATCGGCGCAAACCACCAGCTCAGCTGGCCAGTCCTGCTGTGCCAGCTGAATGATCAGATCCGGACCAATGCCGGCAGGTTCGCCCGGTGTGACGCCAATCCGTAACGTCATTATTTATCTGCCAATACTTCGATGAAGGCTTCGTCGCGGATCTCACGCAGGAAGTTGCTGGATTCCTCGTTGAAGCGGCGGTTATAAATCATCCGCGTGACTTGTTCACGTTTTTTCTCGGCAGTGGCGTCTACGGTGCGGCGGTCCATCAACTGTACGATGTGCCAGCCGTGTTCGGTGCGGAACGGTTCGCTGAGCTGATCTTTTTTCAGCGATTTTAAAGTATCGCGGAATTCAGGAACAAACACGTTTGGATCAGCCCAACCCAGTTCGCCGCCTTTTAAACGTGAACCCGGATCTTCTGAATTTTCTTTGGCGAACTTGGCGAAATCCGCTTTACCCGCTTTAAAATCAACGGCAAATTTCGCCAGCATATTTTTAGCTTTTTCTTCACTGACAATGATCGATGGCTTGATTAAGACATGGCGCGAAGAAATTTCTTCGAATTCAACCACGTTAGCGCCTTTGATATCAAAGATGGTCAGAATGTGGAAACCAGCACCTGAACGCAGCGGTCCAATCAGATCCTTTTTCTTTTTGCCACGCACCTGGTCGGCGAACAAAGTTGGCATTTCATTGATATTCATCCAACCCATATCACCGCCTTCCAGCGCAGTTTCAGCAGACGAAGATGCAATGGCGATTTTTTTGAAATCGCTGCCGCCGCGCAACAATTCCATCACTTTGGCTGCTTTGCTTTCCGCATCTTTGATCTGTTCTTCGCTCGGCTGGCCTGGCAGTGCCAGTAAAATATGGCCGATGTTGTATTGTTCGTTACTGGCGCCTTGTTGTTCCATCATTTTGGTCAGCGTATCAATCTCTTGCGGGCTGACATAAATGCGGCGTTGTACGTTGGCACGCAGCACTTCACCTGTGGTGATTTCTTCGCGCAACCGCTCACGGAACAGCTCGTAGCTGCCTTCTTCCCGCACGACCTGAGCACGGAATTGCTCAACAGAGACTTTTTGTTCCCGGGCGATGTTTTCGATGGTCTGATCGAGCTGCGCATCGGTAATTTGCAGGCCCATCCGTTTCGCCACCTGCAGCTGCAGGCTGTTCATGATTAAACGTTCCAGGGCTTGCACCTGTAAGGCCGAATCAGAAGGTAAGGTCTGGCCTTGTTTGGCTGCGTTCTTTTTCACGCGGGCGACCATGTCGCGTACTTCAGTTTCCAGAACGACACTATTGTTGACGATCGCGGCTACGGCATCGACTTTGGTTTCGACGGCCTGGCAATTCAACATGACACAAGTGGTCAGAGTCGCGGCAATCAGCTGTGTTAACTTCATAATTTTCCAGTCTAATTATTTAATAAATAGGGACGGCGATAACCAAAGACCCCAGTGGACAGCATGTCCGACACGTTAAAACCGGCACTATCCCCAAACCCTTTTAACACAAACTGCAACGCAATGCCGCTGTCGAGTTTGAACGGGGAGTTGATATTGTTGATCGGCAAATCCAGATTGGTCTCAATTTGCCGGCGGGCGATCAGCCGGACTGCCCAGCAGCAGGATTCATACTGCAATCCGACGTTGGCTTCAATCATCCGGTCATTGTGTAAATCGCGATAATAGCTGCCAACCAGCTGCCATTGATTATTCAGCGGCATGGTACCCAAGGCACCTAACTGCTCAATCTCGTTGCCTGAGACATAGCGGCTGTAGCGATGGTTCAACTGCAGCAGATTTTTATCATCAGCACGGTAATCCAGCGACACGTTACTTTTAATCACCCGCTTAGTTTTCGAATCATACTGTACGCCGTTGTTTAAAAACCAGCGTTGCTGAAAATGCAGCACAGATTCAGCAGCAAAGATCGATTCGGTGGCAGCGATCGGTTGATTGTTGTCGAGATTTTTCCCATCCGGCGTTGCCAGAAACAGGATTTGGCCGAGGCTGAAACGGAAACGCTCAGTATCAAATTCGTCATAGATCCGCGTCGTCGCACCGAGCGTCAGCTGGTTCGAATCGTTGATCCGATCCAGGCCGGAGAAACGGTTTTGCCGGAACAACCCGTAGTAGTCATCTTGCAGCCGTGCCGTATCGTATTGCCAGATTTGGCTCTGGTCACGGTATGGGATGTACAGGTACTGGATTTGTGGTTCCAGCGTCTGTAACGACGACTGACCAAACCAACGCGCGTCACGTTCAAAATTCAGTTTACCGTTCAGCTGTACTTTCGGCAGATGCCGTTCGGTATCTTCAGCCACCAATGCCAGTTCTGGCGGTAATGTGGCCAGATCGGTGCGGCGTTTTTGCTGGTAAAACGTCGACATCAGACCGGTTTCGAGCTGTAGCTCATAGGCCGGCGTCACATAAGGCAACCGTAATGTGGGTTCCAGATGCAACCGATCGGCTTGTTTAATCGGCGCGTTGTCATTGGCAAAATGGGAATACTGACTGTGCCAGCTGAATTCAACGCCGGCGGGCAGTTGTAGCGGGCGTGCTGATTGTAAATCCCATTGCGGCAGCGCCGCGTAGGAGTATGTATCAGCATAATTACCCAAAATTTCAAAGCCTTGCAATCTGATATCTGAACGCACGTCTGCACCAAAATAACTCAGGCTTGCTTGACGATTTAGCTGCGTATCGCTCTGATTATTAAAATCGGAGCCAAGTTCACTTAAATAACCATCATCGCTGACATCGGTAAAGTCGACCTGCGCGCGCCAATTATCGGCAAAATCAGAACGATGTTCGACATGGCTCAGGTAACGACTGCCAAAACCGGCGGGTTTATCCTGGTCATCCGGCAAAAATTCCAGCTGTAGTTTGCCGCTGTCCTGTGCTGTCAGATAGCGGAACTCGGTTTTCAGTTGAGTGCCACGTTCGCTCATGTAGCGTGGCGTGATGGTGGCGTCGTAGTTGTCGGCCAGATTCAGATAATACGGCAGCTGTAAATCCACGCCCAGTTTTTGCGAGCTGCCAAACTTCGGAATTAACAGACCAGATTTGCGCTGATTACTGACCGGGAAGGTCATATATGGCAAATACAACACCGGCACGCCTTTGATTTTGACCACCGAATTCCAGGCTTCGCCCCAGCCATCATCGGCATTGAGCTGGATATCTTCAGCTTCCAGTGCCCAGCCGTTGTCGCCATCCGGACAGGTGGTAAAGCTGGCTTCTTTTAAGGTGACCTGTTCGCTGGACGCCTGCATTTCCTTTGCATAACCCCGGCCAGCCTGGCTGATAAAGCGGTAGTCGGCATCGGTCATGGTGGCATTGTTGTCGTTGACACGCGCACTGAACGAACTGCTACTGACTTTGAGTTGTGGGCTGTAATAACTAATGCCGCCGTCAGCGAACATATGTTGCTCAGCTTTGGAAAAAGTCGCACTGGGCGCGCTTAATAAGGTATCGCGGTGCGTCAGCTCGACACCGTCACTGAATACAGCACTTTGGTTATCGTTCAGTCTGACTTTGCCGGAAAATATCCGCAGGTTGTTATCATTTTTATCCAGTTGCGCCAGCCGCTCGGGCAACGTCAGTGTAGGGTAACATTGCCTGACCGGCTCAGCAGCAAGCGCCAGACCCGGAAGTCCGAACATCAGCAGGTACAAGGCATGGTATTTCATCCGGCGTTCCAAAAAGTTGCTCTGTTCCATCAGGCCACAGCTGACCTGTGTGCAAAAAGAGGGCCTGTATGATAAATCAATTTTCGCCGCTCGGCTAATCCGTTATAGTGCGGCTTTTGCCCGGTTTGGAGTGCTCAGGTGGCGGAAAGGTTGTCACAAATTCAGAATTTTTTACAGCAGTATCAGGCTGACAGCCCTATACAGTTTCACGCGATCAGTGGCGACGCCAGTTTCCGGCGTTATTTCCGCGTACTAAATGATACCGCACATTGGGTATTAATGGATGCGCCGCCGGCGTTGGAAGATAGTCAGCGCTTCATGGCTGTGGCAAATGCATTGGCTGCTGCCGGTCTGCAAGTGCCGGCGGTACTGACTTCGGATCCGGCTGCCGGCCTGGTGTTATTGCAGGATCTGGGCGATGACTTATTGCAATTTAGCCTGAATGCACAAAATGCAACTGACTGGTATCGTCAGGCGTTGCGGTTATTACCCATGATGCAGACAGTCACGGCCACCTCGCAAGGCCCGTTGCCACAATTTGACCGCGCCTTTGTGTTGCGGGAACTGCAAATTTTCCTCGACTGGTTTTTACCGGTACATTTGCAAATCACGCTGGATGCTACAACCAGCCAGATGCTAAACAGTACTTTTGAACGGATCGCGGATGAAGTACTGGCGCAACCGCAAGCGGGCATGCACCGCGATTTTCATAGCCGCAATCTGATGATCCAGCCCGATCAATCGCTGGCGGTGATTGATTTTCAGGACGCCGTTGTCGGTCCTGTTTGCTATGACGCCGTGTCTCTACTACGGGATTGTTATCTGCGCTGGCCGGATGCATTGGTGGCGTCCCTGCGTGATGAGTTTTATCTGCTGTTACAGCAACACAACCGCGTGAGCGCCGACTACTCGCTGGTGCAATTTCGCCGGGCGTTTGACTGGACCGGCCTGCAACGTCACCTGAAAGTTTGTGGTATTTTTGCGCGCCTCTACCATCGTGATGGCAAAGCCGGTTATCTGGCCGATTTGCCACGAGTGGTTGGTTATGTTCGCGATATTGCAGCTATTTATCCGGAACTGACCGAATTTAGCCAGTGGTTTGACTCAGTCGTGCTAGCGCGGTTTGCTGAGGTCAGTGCATGCGCGCAATGATTCTGGCTGCCGGCCGTGGCGAGCGGATGCGGCCTTTAACCGATCACTTGCCAAAGCCGCTGTTGCCGGTAGGCGACCGGCCATTGATTGAACATCATCTGCTGGCGCTGAGCCATGCCGGAATTCAATCGGTGGTGATTAATCATGCCTGGCTTGGCAAAAAAATCGAAGCCAGGCTTGGTGATGGCCGGCAGTTTGGCCTTGATATTGTTTATTCGCCAGAAGGTGAGACCGGGCTGGAAACGGCAGGTGGGATCCGCTTGGCGTTACCGCTGCTGGGGGATGCGCCGTTTCTGGTGGTGAATGGCGATGTATTGACTGATTTCCCATTTAGCCGACTGCTGCATGCGTTAGCGCCGGATAAAATGGCGCATCTGGTGCTGGTGCCCAATCCGCCACAGCATCCGCAAGGCGACTTTGCGCTGCAGCAAGATTACGCCTGCGTCGACGGTCCGGTTAAATATACTTTTAGTGGTATTGCGCTGTACCGGCCGGAGTTTTTCCATGATGTACCACCGGGTGCACAAAAACTGGCGCCGTTTTTACGGGCTGCGATGCAGCGTGGCGAGATCACCGCCGAGTTGTATCAGGGTTATTGGGCCGACATTGGCACACCACAGCGTCTGGCAGAGGCTGATTTTCATTTTCGCAGCAGGAGCTGAATATGTGGGGTAAATTACTGGGCGGTTTGTTTGGCCTGGCGATGTTTAAAATTCCGGGCCTGATTATCGGCATTTTTATTGGCCATTGGTTTGACCGCAGTATGCGCCAGCAGTTTGAGCAAGCCGGTGGATTCAATGGCTTCAAACGCGATCAGAGCGAAGCGCAAGGCTTGTTTATGTTCAGCACTTTTGCGGTGATGGGGCATCTGGCGAAAGCTGATGGCGTTGTCACCACGGCGCACATCGACAAAGCGGTGGCGTTTATGCAACAGCTGGGGTTAGGACCGCAGCAACAGCAGGAAGCACAGCGGGCTTTTCGTGAAGGCAAAGATAGTCAGTTTCCATTGCAACAGCAGTTGCAGTCGTTGCGTCAGGCATATCGCTGGCGACCTGATTTGCTGCAGATGTTTCTGGAGATCCAGATTTCAGTGGCTTATGTCGATGGCCGGTTAAGTGATATCGAACTGAAACTGCTGCAACAAGTGGCTGCAGCACTGGCGATTTCGAACACCCGTTTACAATATCTGCTCGGCAGATACGAAGCTGAATCACGTTTTTCGCGGCGGCCTACCCAGCAAGCGCCTGCCGCCGATGCGCTGGCCGATGCTTATCAACTGTTAGGTGTTGCGCCGGACTGTAGTGAGGCCGAACTGAAAAAAGCTTATAAAAAACAAATGTCACAGCATCATCCGGACAAACTGATGTCACAAGGCTTGCCGAAAGAAATGCTGGAGCTGGCCAATCAGAAAACTCAGCAAATCCAGGCGGCATACGAGCTGTTAAAACAACATCGCAGCTGAGCCTGGCCGGCTCAGCTTTTGTAATAAAACATAAAATATACCGCGCCCAGCAGACAAACCCCGGCATAAACATAATTCAGCTTAAACGGCTCTTTCATATACAACACGGCAAACGGGATAAACACCGCGAGCGTGATCACTTCCTGCAAAATTTTTAACTGCGCCAGACTCAGTACCTGCGAACCAATGCGGTTCGCCGGCACCATCAGCATGTACTCAAAAAACGCAATGCCCCAAGACACCAGAATGGCGGTTAGCAATGCGGATGATTTCAGGTGTTTCAGATGGCCATACCAGGCAAATGTCATGAAGATATTGCTCAGAACCAGCAAGCCGATGGTAGTCAAAACCGGAGACATTGATATTCCTTTGATCACTGAATTATTCTCAGTTTACCGGGCGGTCAGGTAATTTGCATTTGGCATTTGCTGAACCACCGTTTCGGTGACAGGCGATGCTTGTGTTGTATGGATTCAAGGCAACGATCAGCAAGAATTAGGATGCTGTGTGCCAGAATCTGCCAGCAAATAAAGCGTTTTGAAAATAGTTAGCCGACATCTGTTAATAGCCGATGTAACGCAGCCAACCGAGGATCTCCCCGCCGAGCCAAGGGTGATCCTGTTCCACAGAGCCCGGCAACAGCCGTTGCCGGTAAATTTCTTTGATATGTTTGCGTACCAGCTGCAAGCGAAGGGCTCCACTGTTGCGGGCGAAACCATTGTCGATTTGTGGTAATAAATCCAGTGTCGGCACTTTGTGCTGACTGATTGCCTCTGCAACTTGTTCATTTAACGCGACGTCCTGCATCGCGGCACCGATTAACACTAATGCCTGTGGCGGACTAAGTTCTTCATTTTTGTACAGATTGTTCAACAAGGCGCCGCTGTGACCGAGGCCGATCACGACGATAGTGCCGGGTTTAGCTTCGGCCTCCTGCATGACCACTTTGAGTCGTTCCAGCAGTTGTAGCTGGTAGGCCTGCAGGTTTTCCATACTGGGGTCACTCACGCCAGGCGGTACCATCATCGCCATCGTATTCCAGCCAAAATCAATCAAGTAGTTTCTCAGGTACTCAACAGCCCGTGGACTGGCGGCATGCTGCGACCAGTCAGGGACTAAGATCACAGTGCCTTTGACAAAAGGTGTCATCGCCGTGCGTTGTAAAGTTAAAAAGGATTGTTGGTCGGATTTCAGCGCATTGATTTGTTTGGTGGCAAGCTGGCGTTGTAAATCTGCGGCAGTTTGTTGTTCATCCCATAACGCAGCCTCCGCTTTGAGCAGAAATGGCAGACATAACAGCAGGATACTCAGGGAAAAACAGGAGAAGGCTCGCAACATCGTAAATTCCGCCGGACTTGAGATTAATGTCAGTATCGGCCACATTTCGCCGCACTATAGTGCTGGCAGAAAAAACAAAGCCACCCGAAGGTGGCTTTGTCAGCAGTAAAACGAATTAACGTTGTACGGCTTCTTTCACAGATGCAGTCACAGTCGCTTCGATACGACGGTTGATTGCATGAGCGGCTTTTGAGCTGCCTGCAGCTTTTGGTTTGGTGATACCGTAACCAACTGCTTTCACGCGGCTGCGTTCGATGCCGTAGTTGCTGACCAGAACGTCTGCAATGGCGTCAGCACGACGTTGTGACAGCGCCAGGTTGTAAGCCGGAGTACCAACGTTAGACGCATGACCACCGATTTCTACATCAGTGTTCGGGAAGCGTTTCAGGAAGGTTGCCAGTTTTTCGATCTCTGCATGGTATTGCTCTTTCACGACAGAAGAGTCGTTATCAAACTGAGCATTCAGCGCGATGCTGACTGAGTTTTCAGTGAAGATTGAACAACCGACAGTGTCTACTTTGTCAGTGATTGGCGTGTTAGCGCACTGATCTTTATCGTCTGTTACACCGTCCTGATCGGCATCACCAATGACCGGTGCTGGCGCTGGAGCTGGCTCTGGCGCAGGTGCTGGTTCTGCGGCAGGAGCAGCGCCGAAGTTGTAGGTCAGACCTACTTTCACGCCATGATCGCCAAACGCTTTGCTGATACCCTGGTAACGGTTTGCTTCAACGAAGAAAGCAACTTCGTCAGTGACGAACATGTTCACACCCATACCGATGTTGGCAGCAGATGCTGAACGGCCAGTGGTGTAGTTTTTGATACCACCCACGAAGTACAGCGGCAGGCTGTCAACGTGGTAAACCAGGTCCATACCAACGCGGTTGCCTTTGATATCGGCGTCAGAGAATTCTGATTCCAGATCCTGGCGAACATATTCTGCGCGGATGCCCCAGCTTTCGCTGATACGGTAACCGATGTTCAGGCCAGTGCCGTTGCCGTTGTTCTGACCTTTCCAGTCTAATGATTTAGTTTTGTCGTTGTCCGGTGCGTAGTGCTCCCAGAACACAGAACCGTAAACCCGATCTTGTAATTCAGCAGCAGTAGGGGCGGCTGATGCTACAGCAGTCATCAGGGGTAAAGCTGCCAGAACGGCAATTGCGCTAGTTTTCAGTTTCATCCATATCTCCTTAGGGGTTTTTCCAACGCGCTAATTTTATTTGATTTGTTTAGATTAAACAAATTTACTGTTGTTTTGCTGAACAAAAACATCTCTTTGTTGTCAGCGCAACACGCGTCAGCGGGGTCATGCTAACCGCTGAAGATGAATCTGCGGTTAACACTTGGGTACTTTGTATTCAGAATGGTGCCGGTGACCGAAACTCCAGCCATTGGCCTGTCAGCGGATGGCGTAGCCCCAGCATTGCTGCATGCAGCTGTAAACGTTCAGTTTTTTCGTCCGGCGCCGAGCCATAAAATTTGTCACCACAAATCGGATGCCCCAACCACTGCATATGTACCCGCAGTTGGTGCGAGCGGCCGGTGACCGGCGTCAGTCGCACGCGCGTGGCGTTCTCTTCATAACCGATGTTTTCAAATAGAGTCTGGGCTGGTTTGCCCCGGCTGAAACAAACCATTTGTTTTGGCCGGTTTGGCCAGTCACAAATCAGCGGCAGGTCAACGGTGCCGGCCTGCGTCTGTAACCGGCCTTCGAGTCTGGCAATATAATGTTTTTGCGTTTGCCGACGCTCAAACTGCCAGTTCAGCTCGCGTTGCGCATCCAGAGTCAGCGCCATCACTAACAAACCGGATGTGGCCATATCGAGCCGGTGTACTGTACGTGCCGTCGGGAACACCCGTTGCACGCGCAACTGCAAACTATCCTGATGTTCCAGCGCTTTGCCGGGTACTGACAACAAGCCGCTGGGTTTATTCAGGACCAGCAGCGCCTCATCCTGATACAGGATGTCCAGATAAGGTGTTTGCGGCGGCCGGTACTCCAGCAACATGTCCGTGTGGCCTAATCGTGACTGACGACGATGACGCGGATCGCATCAAAGCGCAGACGTGCTTTACCAATGTATTGATCCAGCTGCTGTTGTTTATCCGCGAGGTGGGCAATTTCTTCCGGCCGTACCAGCGGGTTGATTTTTGCCAGCGCCTGTAACCGGTCTTGTTGCGCCTGCAACTGGTTATGCATATTGCGCAAAGCTTCTTGTTGCAGTTGTTTTAACTGCACATCGGCATAGGCTTCGGCTTTGGCCAGCAGCGGGTGGATTGTGCTTTGCAGCGCGCCGACCAGTTTACTGGCAGTTTGGCGGCCGACCGGTTTGAGCTGACGGTTAAAGTTGTCAAACGGCACATTCGGCGCCAGATTCTTGCCGGTTTTTTCCAGCAACAAGCGAATGGGTGTGGGTGGCAGATAGCGCCCCAGTTGCAGTTCCGCCGGTGCAGACGCTTCGACCAGATAAATACATTCGACAAAAAATGTCGCTGCCGGAAGTTGCTTGTTATGCAGCAATGCGGCCGCGCTGTTGCCCATCGTGTCTTGTGTGACAATATCCAAAGTGCCCTGAACCATCGGGTGATCCCAGCTCAGGAACTGAATATCTTCCTGCGCCAGTGCTGTGGCCCGATCAAAAGTGACGGTAATGCCATCTTCGTCCAGCATCGGGTAATGACCTTGCAGATGCTCTGAAGGCGTCAGCACAATGCTGGTGTCACTGCGGTCATCCTGCTGTACACCGAGCAAATCCCAGGCTTTGAGCATATACAGCGGCAGAATAGTGGCGTCGTCCTGTAAGCGGACTTGTTCGACTAACTGTTGCGCCTGGCCGCGGCCACTGGAGTTCAGTTCCAGCAGTTGGTCCCGGCCTTGTTCCAGCTGTTGTTTCAGCTGTAAGTTCATCTCACGACTATCTGCCAGCAGGTTGCTGACTGCTGCCGGATCTGGCGTTGATTGCGCCAACAGTGGTAACAGCCGTTCACGCATCTGTTGATAGACGGCGCCACCGGTCTGGCAGGTCGCATCAAACGCGCCTAAACCCTGGTGATACCAGTCCAGTAACACTTGCTGCGGTTGGTCGATGAAATACGGCAGATGGATTTGGATATCCTGCGTCTGACCAATCCGGTCGAGCCGGCCGATCCGTTGTTCCAACAAATCAGGGTTCAACGGCAGATCAAACAACACTAAGTGGTGGGCAAACTGGAAGTTGCGGCCTTCGGAGCCGATTTCCGAGCAGATCAGCGCCTGCGCACTTTGATCATCTTGCGCAAAATATGCGGCCGCTTTATCGCGGTCAAAAATCGACATGCCTTCGTGGAATACTGCAGCGCGGATGCCTTCTTTCACCCGCATCGCTTCTTCCAGTGCAATGGCGATGTCGGCATGGGCACAAATCACCAGAAACTTTTTGTATTTGTGTTGTTTAATCAGTGCAATCACCGCTTCAACACGCGGGTCAAACTGCCACCAGCTGGTTTTACTGCCTTCAAATTCCTGGTAAATCCGCTCGGGGAACAACAGCGTTTTCGCTTTGAATTCGTCGGTCTGGTTGGCCATAAAACTGAGCTGCACTTTGATGGCATTCTGATATTGCTCCGGCAGCGGCAAGCCAATGAACTGTGGCTGACGCTGCGGGAAACCGGCAATAGCGGCGCGGGTGTTGCGAAACAGGATGCGGCCGGTGCCGTGGTGGTCCAGCAACAGACTCAATAGCGCATCGATGGCGGCATCGCGCTCGCTGCCGGTGTCCGCAGATTTAAGCAGCGACAAGTGCGCGCTGATATCGGTTTCCTGTAACAACTGTTGCAGCTGCGCGGCAGTGTCACCCGATAATGGCGCTTCCTGCTGTAGTGCACGCGCCAATGTCGCAATCGCTTTATATTGCTGTTCTTCTGCGACAAAGGCCTGGTAATCATAAAAACGGTTGGGATCGAGCAGACGCAGCCGGGCAAAATGACTCTGATGACCCAGCTGATCCGGTGTTGCCGTCAGCAGAATCACGCCCGGAGTGTCTTGGGCCAGCGTTTCAATGCGCTGATATTCGGTGCTCGCTGCTGCTTCACTCCAGGTCAGGTGATGCGCTTCGTCAACGACCAGCAAATCCCAGTGTGTTTCAGCGGCCGCTTCAAAGGCGGCTTTTTTCCGCGTCAGAAAGTCGAGGCTCAGCAGTACCAGCTGTTCGGTTTCAAATGGATTGCCACCGTCGGCGGTGGCTTCTGTCAGGCGTTCGTCATCAAAAATGGCAAACTTCAGATTAAAGCGCCGTAGCATTTCAACCAGCCACTGATGTTGCAGCGATTCCGGCACGACTATCAATACACGGCTGGCAAGGCCCGACAGCAGTTGCTGGTGGATGATAAGGCCAGCTTCGATGGTTTTGCCGAGGCCTACTTCGTCTGACAGTAACACCCGTGGTGCATGACGCTGCGACACTTCATTGGCGATATGCAATTGATGCGGGATCAGGCTTAAACGGCCGCCGACCAGACCGCGTTGCGGATTTTGTTGTTGCTGATGCAGATGTTGCCAGCTGTGGTAACGCAGCGTGAACCAGTCAAAGCGGTCAATCTGACCAGTAAACAGCCGGTCCTGTGGCGAACTGAAACTGATGAAATGGTCGAGAAAGGTTTCGCGCAGACTAACCGCTTCACCGGTGTCAGTGCGCTCACCATGGTAAACCAGCGTTTGATTCACTTCTTCAATCCGTTCGATGACGAGACTGAATTCCTGCGCACTTTTCACCGTATCACCCGGATTAAACTGTACGCGGGTCAGCGGCGCTTCGCTCATGGCATACAGCCTGGTTTCGCCACTGGCGGGGAACAACATGGTCACCATCCGGCCATCAATACCGACAACGGTGCCTAAACCTAAGTCCGATTCCGCGTCGCTGATCCAGCGTTGTCCAAGGGCAAATTTCATCATTATCCGGGTCACTCTGCAAAGGGGGCGCTATGGTACTGAAAATCCGGACAAACTGCATCCGCCTGGCCGGGAATTTTTCTGCACCGTCTGAGTCACAAATGAAAAGCGTTGTATCGTCATGAGATTGTCATCCGGTACAAGGATTCTTGATCTAAATTACATAAGAACCCGCCGGGTTTTTTCATCCGCTGCTAAGGAGCTGCATATGGCGCGAAGAAGAAGTAAAGACATAAAAATCTACGTCCTCGATACCAATATCCTGCTGCATGAACCCTTCGCCTTCTTAAATTTTCAGGAACATGATGTGGTCATCCCGATGACTGTGTTAGAAGAATTAGACCATATCAAAGACAAACACAAAGATGTCAGCCGCGAAGCTCGTGTGGCGATCCGCGCACTGGAGGACGTGCTGAAGGATGCAACCCCGGAGCAAATGCTACAGGGCGTGAAATTACCGCAACATACCGATGATAAAGCCAGTGGTCATTTATTCATCGTCAATGACCATCATATCAGCGACCAGATCCCCGGCTTGCCGGGCGGTGAAAACGACCACCTGATCATCAATACGGCGTTGTTTTTACAGCGTGAAAAAGCACCGGTCAAAGTGATCCTGGTGACCAAAGACATCAATATGCGTCTCAAAGCCAAAGGCGCCGGCTTAAAACTGGTCGAAGACTATCGCACTGACCAGCTGATCGATGACGTGCGGTTTTTGTATAAAGGTTATTTTAAGTTTGCCGGTGATTTCTGGAGTCAGGTCAAAGATTGCCGCAGTGAAAACGAAGGCCGCGACACCTACCACTATTTGCCACGCACATTATTACCCAATGCCTACATCAATGAATATCTGGTGGATGAGCACGAAACATTTGCCGGCCGTGTGGTGTCGATCAACGATCAACAAATTAAAGTGTTGGACCTGGGGTTTGAGCGGATGATGCACCGCCACGCTTGGGGCATTCACCCGAAAAACATTTATCAGGCGATGGCGCTGAACGCCTTACTGGACCCGGATATGGATTTGGTGATCCTGACCGGGCCGGCCGGCTGTGGCAAAACCCTGCTGGCGCTGGCGGCTGCGTTGGAACTGGTGATTGAACGCGGCATGTATGACAAAGTGATCGTGACGCGCAACACACCGGAAATCGCTGAATCGATTGGTTTTTTACCAGGCACTGAAGAAGAGAAAATGGCGCCATGGCTGGCAGCTATTACCGATTCGCTGGAAGTGCTGCATAAAACCGACGAGCACCCACACTCCAGCGTCAACTACATCATGGATAAGGCCAACATTCAGTTTAAGTCGGTCAATTTTATGCGGGGTCGCAGCATTCAGCACGCTATCGTGTTGCTGGATGAATGTCAGAACCTGTCCGCGGCGCAGCTGAAAACCATCATCACCCGCTGTGGCGAAGGCACCAAACTGATTTGTTCCGGGAACCTGTCGCAAATTGATAGTAACTACCTGACTGCGGTGACTTCGGGTCTGACTTATATTGTGGAGCGTTTTAAAAACTTCGAAGGCAGTACCACGATTAACCTCAATGGGGTGGTTCGCAGCCGGCTGGCCTCCTTTGCAGAGGCCAATCTGTAGCGGTTTTACAGATGTTAACAGATTGACTTGCCTGCGTAATCCGTTAGGCTAGTCAGTCTGTTCTGTCGTCAGCATGTCGCTGTCCGCTTACAAGGATGCCGTCCCACCGTGAAACTGTTTTCCTGGTCCAGTTTGTTTTTTCTGCTATCGCTCAGCTTTTTGTGGGGTTGTGGCTATTGGGTCTGGTTGCAGACCAATCAAAGCCAGCAAACGCAACTCTATAGCCAGCTCAGTCTGCAACTGGAACGCAGCGAAGTATTACTGGAAGACTGGCAAAGAAACTACCGTTTACATCTGGATTATTTGCGGGCGGATTTAGCGGGCATGACGCCGGCGACCACCGACAATGTGATTTATGACCCCTGGCAGGAACTAGACGACAAAATTCAGCACGCGCCCTGGCCGGATGCATTGCTGGGCTATGCGTTGCTGGACGAAGCCGGTCGCGCTGTCCGCCTCAGCAATAGTGTCGCCGGTCAGTTGTTTACCATTACGGCGACCGATTTCAGCAGCAATCATCAGTTCCTGACGCCGATGGTATTGCCTGCGTTGTGGGTTGCGCCTGTGCACCTTGAACTGAATAATCAGCACCTGCTGTTCTGGTTCGACTTGTCTGCACTGAAGCAAAATCTGCAAAAAGCGCAACAAAGCGGCGCCGGCGAAGTATTACTGGTGTCTGCGACTGCGCAGTTGGTATCGCCCAGCCGCTATCAACAAACGTTATTGGCGCGCTTTGGACTGACGGATCTGCGTGATGACCAGAGTCTGAAATTTCAACTGAAACGCCCCCCGGAAGACTTAACCCGCAGTAGTCAGCGTTATGACGGCAGTATGGCGTGGCCGGCAACGCCACTTGCACAGTTGATGAACGCCAGTAAACAAGGGCAGACGCCGTTATTTGTGCCGAATTATCTTGGACGTTCCAGTGTCGCCAGCTGGCGTTGGTCAGATAGCTGGCAGGCTTACCTGGTGGCAGAGCGCGATCTTAATAGCCTGCAACTGCAGCGCAAAACTTTGCGGCAGTATTTGCTGCTGGGATTATCGGCGTTGAGTCTGATTTTGCTGTTGTTATTTTGGCTGATCCAACGTGGTGTTCAGCAGCAGGAGCAAGTTGCGGTGTTTGGCGGGAATGAGTTGTTACCTTCGCCAGAGCTGGCTGAAACTACTGCTGAGGTTACGTTGCCCGCAGCAACGCCGGTCACGGATCCTGGCTTGGTGATAAAACCGTTAATCGTGGAACCATCAGAGCAACAAAACCAGTTAAAAATAGCTCAAACCTTATTACAGGCCTGGTTGACACAACCCTCATCCGCACACAACCTGCGGGAGATCTCAGAACTTTGGTTACAACAATCCCGCACTGAGACGCAAGGCCCGGTGTATTGTCAGCCGGCATTATTACTGAGTTTGCAATTAACCCATTTGCAACAGCAGGTAGCCAAAGCATTGTTATTGGAACTGGCGCCGGATCTGCCGGCCTGGGTTAGTTTGGATGCCGGGGCTTTGCGCGATGCGCTCGATTGGGTGGTACGTCTTCGTCTCGCGCAGCATGATGTCAGTACTGTGATGATTAAAGTCGTAGTGACGGAACCGCAGCGGTTGATGCTGGAGATCAGCGATGATGGCGATACTGTCGCGACCGGACAATGGCTGACCTTATTGCATCCGGGCCAGGATCAGACGCTATGGCCGGCAGCACTGCAACGACTGCAACAGGCCGGTGGTCATTTGAGTGCGGCACAGCAACAATTCAGTGGCAATAAGTTACTACTGACTTTGCCGTTACAGGTATTGGCAGAAGCCCGTCCCGGTAGTGAGTTGCAACTGATTGATGGTGCGGCATTATTACTGTGTCCGGCCGGTGATGCACAACAGTTGTACCGGCGGATGCTGAAACAAACCGGGTTAGCGCTGATGCCACTCGATGATGCTGCCCAATTCATGCAATGGTGCAGCGAGCAAAGTGACGCCCGGTTGGATTACCTGATCCTGGATGAAGCTTTTATCAATGCCGATCAGCAAATTGCGACACAAGTATTTCAGGTGGTCCGACGCTATTTCCCGCAGCTGGCATTACTGGTGCTGGCAAAACAGCCCGATCAGTGGCAGACATTGCAACAGAGCTTTCAGCTGCGATTGATCAGCAAGCCAGTGCTTGGCGGGGCCTTGCAACAAGCCCTGGTTGCAACCGAAGGTGCTGAATTTGGTCCTCAGGTGCGGCGCGTCTGGCTGGCACCGGCCAACACTGTGGATGGCTGGGTGTTGCAACAAGTATTAAGTCAGTTGGGCTATCAGCCGATGACGCTGCTGCCGGAACAGGCATTACCGCGTAATGAGCTGTTGATGCTGCCGCTGGAGAATTCAGCGAAGTGGCAAGGCCAGCTGACCCAGCAGCCCTTGCTATGGTACACCGCCCAGCCGGTCGCGCTTGATGCGCTGGACGAGTCGCAGCTGGTCTGGACTCAATCGCAGGGGCTGGCCATGCTGAGTCAGCGTTTATTTCAACTTTCGGAAAGATTGATTACGGATGAAAATTAGCAACCCGCTGTTAAACGAACAAAAAAGAAACCGCCGCAATGGTTTGGTACTGATTATCCTGCTGGCCGTTTCTATGGCGTTGCTGGACTATCTGATGGCGTTATCTGACCGGCTTGATTTGCGGCAACTGCAGTTAAATGCGGCGACCAGTGATTTTGATCATCAGTTGCTGCCGCTGTTACATCTGGCAGAAGTGATGCAAACCAAAGCCAGTCAGGCGCTACAGCAACCACCAGCAGAATCTTCGCTGCCTGCAGGGCAGCTGACTGCATTGCGCCCGGCAGATCAATCACAAAAAGTCCAACCCCTGACAGCTGCTGAAACTGCCATGTTACAGCAAATGGAGCCCTGGTTTCGTCAGCAGTTACAAGCAACGCGGTACTTGCTTAATGTGTCTTACATTTCTGAAGGCTTGCACTGGTTTCATCTGACTGATGCGGACGCCAGCTCCGTCGAGTTGGCCAATGTGGCGGTGCAACAAATCGCCGCATTGGTCCATATGCAGCTCAATAGCAGTTCGGCCAATATGCTGGTATTAGATGAACTGAAACAACGGTATGCGCTGCATATCCCGGTAAAGCTGGACAAAAATGTAGTAGGGCATCTGCTGCTGGAAATTGATTTGCTGGCGATGTTACAGCAGGTCAAAGTTTCTCAGCATGGCGCCACGCTGATGCTGATGGACAAAGTTGGTAAAGTGTTGCTGGCCGTGCAGGATGGCCAGTTAGCGGATGCGACGACTTATAATGGTTCGGATCAAAATGACAGTTTACAGCAACTCGAGTCATTACCCTTTGCCCTGCACATCCAGCCAGATGCGGTGCGTGACACCAGGGCTGAACTGATCCGCTTTGCCAGCGAATTGTTGCTGTATAGCATTCCGCTGCTGGTGTTGTACTTCTATATGTTGTCACGTTTTAAACGCAAGGTGTTGCGGCCGTTTGCTCGTCTACTGATCCACGTGGCGCGATTAGAGCGTGGTGACGTACAGGGTGTTCGTCATGTCCCGCTGGAATGGGAGTCCGTGTTTAAACAAACTGAACAGCTCAGAGATCGAGGGGCGGAAAAGTTCGTTGACTGAACTGCTTGCTACGCAGCGCGGCCTGAAATTCCGGGCTGACCTGCCCTAATTTTAATGGGGCTGGCCCGGTCGGATCGATCAGTAATAAAGATGCATCTGCAAAATCAATGACTTGCTCTGTATCTGTGGCCGGAACCTGCGCGGCAATAACGGCATGGTTGGGCAGGTAGATGATTTTGATCATCAGCGTTGGGAAAATCAGACGCATCACCGTCGCCCATAACACAGCTTTGCTGTCACAATCGCCGTTGTGGTCGAAAATTAGCTGCACCGGCGGGGCATAACCTTTGCCGTTGGATTCTATGCGGTTATCCAGGTCGCGGTATGGGATCTGCTGGATCCACAAGGTCAGCCGGGCGGCGATTTGGCGGATATTTTTTTTGCCATAGTTGGCGATAAACGCATCAGCCACCGGTTGCAGTTGTCTCACTGCATCCCGCATAAAACGCAGATGATCGGGGATTACGCCTTTGCCTTTGACCGGATCATCCAGCAGAAAATAATAACCCTGCGCCAGATACTCATCTAACGCTGAATTTTGCAAAGCACGCAAAGTCGCTGCGACAGCAGCTGCTTTGTTATTGTCATCGGCCTGAACACTGAACTGCAGCGGTAAATTCGGTGGTGAAAACTGGATCCGCACACCCTTTTGCTGTAACGAAGCGGCTTTGCGTATTAACGCATGCCGGACAGCCTGTTCTGCCAGATGCGGCATATAACGTTTCATGCCTCGATATTGATTGAGTAATTTGTTGTCGAGGCGAAACACCAGTGCCGGTTCCGCTGGTAACTGGTAACTGAACTCGGTTTGCTGGCCTGCGGCTGTGCGTTGTAGCAGCATTTGTGCTGACGCTGTACTGCTGCTTAGCAGCAATAACGTACATAAAACTCGTTTCAAGACATCAGCTTCCGCCGCTTCAGGTATAACCAGCTTAATGCCAGCGGCCAGAAAAAGCCAAGACTGCCGCCAGATGATTCATGCACTATCACACTGACAGGTGTGTCCGCCGGGCCGTCTTCCAACGCCAGATTATTCAGTGCAGCCGCTTCATACCCTGAAATTTCGGCGAGTTTTGCACCACTGCGTGCATCACGCAGTTCAATTTTCAGTTTGTAATAATCGCGCGGTAAGTCACGCATATCGACTTCAATGGCGAACCAGTCACTGCGGCTGCTGCCATATAAAGTAAAGATACTGCTGGTATGAAAGATCCGGTTCAGACCGGGGCCAATCAGGCTGTAGACCGCATACACCGGCTGTTCGGTATATTGCGTATGAGCATCAAAACGAATGTAAATCTGCGTATAAAAACGGTCGCCATCGCGGTCGTGCCGCAGTGTTAAATCTACCGAATCAAACCAGCTGCTACTGCTGAAATCCTGGTTCAGTGTGATGGCCGACGGGGCGGTATTTGCATCCGTATTGGCGGCCGCTACGCTGGCGTCGGCGTGGATCTCACGGGTAGGTAACATCTGTTCAGTCGGATCGGCGTGTAGCGTGCAGCTGGCCAGTGCAAGTAAACAGGCGGTCAGTTGGGTTTTCATAGGTGATTCTCCGGTGGCTTTGGTATGATCCTCGTCTCTATGCTCTGAATCTTGGCTGAATCCCTCAGCACTTGTTTTATTTGAGTTAAAAAGCTGAATAACTTATGAAATTAATCCGACGTATCGCCGTGACCGAACCCGGACAGGCCATTGAGTTGCTGGTCAAAAACTGCCCTGAATTGTCCAAAGGCCGGCTGAAAGACGCCATGAACAAAGGTGCCGTGCAACTGGTGCAGGGCAAGCAGCACAAGCGGCTGCGCCGGACACAGGCTGAAGTAGTGGCCGGCAATGTGCTGGAATTGCATTATGATGATGACATCCTGCAGCGCCAGGCCAATGCGCCGGTATTGCTGGCGGATGAACGCGGCTACAGCGTCTGGTTTAAACCGGCGGGCCTGTTGTCACAAGGCAATGAATGGGGTGACCATCTGGCTTTGTTGCGGCTGGCAGAACAACATTTTACCCCACTACGGCCGGTATTTTTGTTGCACCGGCTTGATCGGGAAGCCAGTGGTCTGGTGTTGATCGCCCACCATAAAGCGATGGCTGCGACGTTAAGCCAGCTGATCCAGCAGCACAAAATTGAAAAAACATATCGCATCGTGGTTTCCGGTGTACCGGACGCGACGTTGCAGGCACAAGGTGAAATCAACCTGCCACTGGATGGCAAGGTCTGTTGTACCCGTTTTCGCCTGGTACAAGTTCTGCAGCAGCCAAGCCGGGCGGTGTTGGAAATCGACCTGATCAGTGGCCGCAAGCACCAAATTCGCCGCCATTTTGCTGCGGTTGGCCATCCTGTGATGGGCGATCCGCAATACGGCATTGGTAATCAGGACCCGGCGGGTCTGGCGTTGCAGGCGACGAGATTAGCGTTTGAGTTGCCTGGCAAAGGCTTGCGACAGTATGAATTACCGCCGGCGTTACGGCGGTAAAGCAAAGGGAAAGCGCGTATCATACCTGCGCGGTCGGGAATGCTGCGCGATGCGCCGTTTAAACTGGTTGCTGCTTTAACGGTTGACAGCGTAGTTGCAGCAGACCAAGCGCCAGCGCATTGCTGATATCCTGGCGTAAATTATCCGCTTGCCAGCTACAGGGTACTTGCTGGCTGGCGCTCAGTGCAAAATGTAACAACTCGCCGGCAGCGGCTTGTTGTTGCTGCCAGCTGTACCACACCAGTTCACGCAGGCCGTTGATATCCTGTTCTTGCCAGTCGTGTCCCAATAATGCGGTTAATTGACCTTGCCAGATGCGGAATGCGGGTTGGCCGGGCAGTTGTTGCTGGATGGCCGATAACCCCTGCCAGAGCCGTTGTTGCCATGCCGCATCGGGTTGACTGACCGATAACCACAACACATCGGTATGCACGGTGCTGTCGAGCAATTGCGCACAGGCCAGTTGTTCCAGCAAAGTCCGCATTGATTGACGCAGCAGATGTTCACCGGCCGCCAGTTTGAATTCACTGATTTGCTGCAGTTGCACCGCGATGAGACATAACGACGGATCCCGCTGTTGGTCCTTGCGCAGCTGCCGGCCGAATGCTGTCCAGCTTTTGACCCAGACTTGTCCGGGCGGCGTGATCTTAGGCTTACGGCGCCGCCGAATAAAATAAAGCAGAACACCCAGCCAGCTGACGAGCAGCGCCGCCAGCAGGCTCCACAGCCAATATTGCTGCATGCTGTTCTGCACTGACAGTGTTGCCATTTCTTGCTGCTGCTGTAAGCCTTTTGTGAGTTGGTCCAACCGCTGCTGTTGTTGCGCGGCCTGTAATTCAAAACGGGTCTGATAGGCGGTCAATGCTGTCTGATAGGCCGCTTGCCATTGACCTGAGCTGGCATGAATTCGCGACAAGACATCCCAATACTTGTTTTGTAAAAATACCGGCAGAGTGTCGACTTGCAGGTCGGCCGGCAGATAAGCGCGGGCCTTCTCCAGTTGTTGCTGTTGCAGCGCTACTTCAGTCAGGGTGATGCTGGTTTCGTGCTGCATACTGCGATTACCCAGCTGCTGGAACAACTGCGCGGCTTTCAGCAGTTGCTGTTCAGCCGCCGCTGGTTGATGCTGAGCCAACGATAATTGCGCCTCAGAGAATGACAGTTGTGCGGTGAGGTAGGGATCTTTTAGCTGTTGCAGCAAATCGCGGGCCTTTTGCCGGGCAACTTCGGCGCGGGTTAAATCGCCCGCTGACAGCCAGACATCCATTTGCGTCAGCAACACAGTGACCAGCTGATTGCGACGATCTGGCATCTGCAGGAACTGCTCAGCCTGATGCAGGTGATCAGCTGCCAGCTGATGTAATTCCAGTTTGTCGTAGGCCATGCCGAGGCGTAGATGGATAGAGCCAAGCGATGCCTGATCGTCAGATTGTTGCGCTAATTCCAGGGCTCGGCTCAGATGTTGTTGCGCCATACTGAAGTTGTTTTGTTGCAGCGCCAGCCTGCCGGCAATCAACCGGCTTTGTAGTTCAGCTTTAGGCAACTTGTATTCAGTGGCAATCGCCACGCTCAGTTCAGCATATTTTAGTGCAGCAGTGATGTCGCCGCGTTGGTTGTAACCTTGGGCAAAACTTTCATAGATACTGGTCTGCAAAGCGGGTTTATCGTCTTCATGGTAGGTCTGCAGCGCTGTTTCTGCTTGTTGCAGGACTGCGATCGCCGTTTTGCTGTCGCGAAACATAATGCCGTAAACCAGTGCTTTATGTTGCAACGCTTCGATGTGCAAAGCCGGCGTTAACCCCAGATCAAGCGCTTTATCGACTGCGGATAAAGCGCCATCTTTATTGTGCATTTTCATGTAGCCGTGGCTGAGCAACAGCCACTGTTCTGCTGTGGGAGCCGCCAGCGCGGTGAGCTGGTTTATGGCTGTACCTGGATCGGCCTCAACTTTTTTCCGTTCGGCCTGAAAATCAGCAGCTGCCGCGGTACTGAACCAGCAAAAGGCAATGAGAAAGCACAACAGACGCATCAGCAGCTCCGGAAAAAGACCAGGGTCAGGGACAAGACCCGATCATATTGCAAGTGCGTACCGGGGAGCCAGCAATATACGCCAGAATGTTGCCGGCCAGTTGCTGTACCAGCAATTGCATCGATTCGGTGGTGGCCCAGGCAATATGCGGACTGAGTAACAGATTCGGTAGTGCGACAGTCAGATACGGATGGTCAGCCGGCGGAGGCTCCTGCACCAGTACATCGAGGGCAGCGCCTGCCAGCCGGCCTTGTTGTAAGGCCAACAGCAGCGCGGCCTCATCAATCAGTGCACCGCGGGCAGTGTTGATCAGCAAAGCACTGGGTTTCAGCCAGCTCAGCTGTTCGCTGCCTAACAAAGGTGCTTGGTTGGCCTGTGCCGGACAATGCAGGCTGATGACATCAGCCTTCGCCAGAGCCTCGCGAAAGGCTACCCGACCTGGACGGACAGAAGCGGCATCCGGGCGTTCTGCTAGACAAATCTGCATGCCAAAAGCCTGCGCCAGTTGCGCAGTAGCCTGACCTAAGCCGCCGTATCCGACCACTGTAAAAATTTTGCCTTGCAGGCTTTGTACCGGTTGCTGATGCAGACAAAAAACCGGGCTCTGACTCCATTTTCCGCTCAAGACAGCCTGCTGTTGCAGCAAGATCTGATTGTTCAGCGCCAATAACAGCGCCATTGCATGTTGCGGTACCGCACCGAGCGCATAATCCTGCACGTTACAGACCTGAATACCCAGTGCGGTTGCTGCGGCCAGGTCCACATTATTGGTGCCGGTGGCGGCAATACAAATCAGTCTGAGCTGCGGTGCCGTCGCCAGATCGGCTGCGCTAAGCATCACTTTGTTACTAATCACCACGCTGGCGTCACGGATGCGCTTTGACACTTCTGCAGCGCTGGTTGTCGGGTAACAAAGCAGCTGAGTGCCTGCGATCTTAAGCACAGATAAATCGGCGCCCGCCATAGTGTCCGTATCCAGAAACACAATTTGCTGCATCAGCCTGAGTCCTTTTCATCAAAAAGGTTGCTTTTACCAGACCAGACCTCTAAAAATAAAGCACTTTTTAAAACAACACAGCGGAGTCGGGGATTGGCACGGCAGTGGCAGTGTGAACAATGGACCCGGACAATGGCCAGGCAGACTCGTCTGCTGTGTTTATTTGCCTGTATCAGCATCGGCTTACCACTGCAGGCAAAAACGATCACCGTAGCGGCTGGAGCCTGGGGCGGTATGTCGGCTGCCGATGGCAGCGGGCTGTATTTTCAGGTGCTGCGGGAGGCACTGAGCGGCACCGACATTGAGTTGAAATTCCGGGTAACCAACTGGAAACGTGCCAAACAGATGTTTTATGCCAACCGCGCGGACCTGTTACTTGCCGACTATCGCAGCAATGGCAACCGGCAGTTTTTTCCACAGTGGCATATTGATATGGACCCGCCGGTGGTGGCGTTTAGTCTGCAACCATTGCTCAAAGCCGATGGGTTACAAGGCAAGACGGTCGGCTGGATGCTGGGATATGACTTCGGTCAGTTTATACCGGTACCAGTCGAAGGCGTGGAAGTCTCTGCTGAGCAATTTGGCTTTGATATGTTGGAGTATGGCAGGCTGGATGCCTATATCAGTTATGATTACAACGTGCCGCAGGCGCTCAGACCTAAATTAAAACGTTTACAACTGTCACCGGCGCAACAATTATTCCCGGTATTTCAGAATACCTTTACCGGCCGCCAGCTTGCCGCTGAATTCGACCGTGGCATGCAGCGGTTGTATCAAAGTGGTCGCCTGCAGCAAATCTATGCCGAGCATTACCAGCAAGCGAGCTTTCCTGCGGTTCAGCGGTAAACCACGTCTTTGTACATCGGAGCCAGCTTTGCCAGCAGGCGGTTTTGTGCACCAATCGCTACTTTCTGTGCCGTCATCACTTTAATTAAATGATCGACCAGATTATCAAAATCGGCCTGAGTGATCTGAAAACCGGTATGGCTTTCCTGCATCGTAGCACCGCTATAGCGGCACGGCCCGCCACTGAGTTCACACAGCTGTTCAATCAATAACTTGCGAAAACGCGGGATGTCGGTGTCTTTAAAGTGCTGGACGATTTGCGGATCCTGTTCAATCTCAGTCAGCAGACCATCAACCAGCTGGGTCACACCGGTTTCGGCGCCCAGCTGCTGATATAACCAGTCTTTCGGTTCTGGTGCGCTGCTGCAGCCAACCAACAATAACAACAGGGCAGAGCGGATTAAAACGACCATGTGGACTCCAGCGCCAGGTAATATCCGGTTTGACGGTCAAAGGTCGCGATACTGCCAAGATCAACATGGCCCGCCACCAGACTCAGGTGTTTGTTGGCGAACCAGGCGACAAACACATCGCGCCAGTGATCTTCGCGCGCAAACGCCAGTTCGTTGGGTTTTTGTTTAAATTCAGCACCGATGGCCCATTGCGGGTTGAATAGCAACACTGCCGAAAATTCGCCGACCCACTGGTAATGGTCATTGCTGACCGTACCAAAACCAAGCAATCCGGTTTGTTGGCCTTTGGTACCGCGTACAGTGGCGTTGAGTAAGACGTTGCGTCCCCACAAAGCATCAAGCCAGACTTTACTGGCGGCAACATAGACATCGGTGCCACTGTCACGCCGGGCGCCGACAGCGGCAGGGATGGCAAAATCCAGTTGTTTTTTCAGTTGCAGACCCACACTGATCTGCGGTATTGCGCTGTACAGCAGCTCTCCGGCAATTTTATATTTCAGGCCGATGATTTGTTGGTTCAGCTCACCGCCCATCGTATCGAGTTTTAATTCCTGCCGGCCAAAACTCAGTTCGTATTTGTTGTCGTAGGACAGCCCGATGCCTTTACTGTTCAGCGTAAAATCGTCGACGCCAACCTGACTGGCGTAACCGGTCACCGACCATTGCTCAGAGCTGCCATAGCCATTGATCACGGCCCATGGCACTATGCCCCCGCCGGCAGCGCCTTCAACGCTGGTGGCTCCGCCAGTGGCCAGCACTTTGCTGCCGGCGGCGGTGACATTCATGCTACACAGTAATAATGCGGTACACAGGAGCGGTTTTTTCATGAAACCTCAGGAAACCATCTGTCGTTGTTTTGCTGAAACTCGGTCAGCCAACCGCTCAGATCCGCAGCTTTCAACGGTTTGGCGAAATAATAGCCTTGTACTTTATCTATGCCGGCGGCCTGTAACTTGGCAAGACCCGCCAGATTCTCCAGCCCTTCGGCAGTCACCAGCAAACCGAGACCATGTGCCAGCTCGGTTGTTGTCTGTACAATCAGCGCATCATTATGATTATGCTCAATATCTTTGACAAAGGCCCGGTCAATTTTCACTTCATGCACCGGCAAACGTTTCAGATAAGCCAGCGATGATTGGCCGGTGCCGAAGTCATCGATCGCCAGTTCAATGCCCATTTCGCGTAACGTTTGCAGGTTTTGGATCACTTGTTCCGGATCTTGCATTACCGCACCTTCAGTGACTTCAAGTGCCAGTGCTGCTGCCGGCAGCTGATGCTGTGCCAATAACGCCGCGATTTGCCCCGGCAAATCACTGCTGAGTAAATCATACGCTGACAAATTGACCGCGACCGTCAGTTCTATGCCTTGTTGCCGCCATGTTGCCAATTGCCCGATCACCTGTGCAATCATCCAGTCGGTGACCCGTGAAATCAGCCCGGAATGCTCAGCGAGGCGGATAAATTCATCGGGCGGTACAAAGCCGAGTTGTGGATGTTGCCAGCGGATCAACGCTTCGGCCGAGTGTGCGCTGCGGCTGTGCAGACTGACTTTGGGCTGATACACCACAAACATATGACCGGATTGCAGCGATAACGGTAAATCGTGTAATAAGGTCAGTTCCCGCTGGTGACTTTCGTCCTGACCTGGCTGATATTCGGCAATGAGCTGATGGCTGGTTTTGGCGTGGACCATCGCGATCTCAACCCGGCGCAGCGCATCATTGGCCGTTCCGGCCGACGCCGCCGTCGGGGCCGGGGCCTGATACAACGCCAGTGTCAGCTTCAGGTTTAAACGGGAATTGTCCAGAGTAAAATCATGCGACAGCAGTTGTTGCAGTGCTGGCAGGTCTTTTTGTTGTAAAAGTGTTGGACTGACCAGCAGGAATTCATCACCACCGAGGCGGGCAATCATCGATGCCACCGGCCATGCTTTCACCAGCCGTTGTGACAGCTGCACCAACAGTGAATCGCCATTTTTATAACCAAAGGCATCGTTGACGTGTTTAAAATCTTTGATATTGATCAGCAATAACCACAGTGGCTGACTGCTCAGTAGCATGGGTAACTGCAATTCCACCAGATGACGGTTGGCAAGGCCGGTCAGGGTGTCATGCTGCGCCTGAAACAGAATTTGTTGTTCACGCTGGCGGATATCTTGCTGCATTTTTTGCAGGGTTTCACTGAGTAAACCAACTTCTCCGCGTTTGATCGTCGGGGCCTGCAGTGCCTGACCCAAACCGATAGCACGGGCGAATTGGGTCAGCAGCTGCAGCGGCTCGGTAATACTGCGCGCCAGTCCAACCGCGAATAACACGGCAAGTGTCAGACCGAGACCAAAAATTGCCAATAACTGAGTGCGGGCCTGTTGATAGGTTTCCTGCCATGGCGCTGTCGATAAATGCAACAGGGCACTGATAGTGCCGGCGCGGTCCAGCGGACGCTCGGTGGTCAGTAGTGGCTGATCCAGTACTTGGAGTGAGATTGGTGCCGGGGCCACGGTTAAGTCCATCTGTTGCACCGGTGCCAGTGTGGAGGCCAGCAGTTCTGCACCGGCAGTGCCACGACCAAACACAAAACTGATATCCAAATCGGTCAACGCTTTAATCTGGCCGGCGAGTGCGGTATCCAGCGCAAAGCCCATCGCCACCCAGGCAATC
Source organism: Rheinheimera sp. F8 (assembly GCF_001518915.1). NCBI lineage: Bacteria > Pseudomonadati > Pseudomonadota > Gammaproteobacteria > Chromatiales > Chromatiaceae > Rheinheimera > Rheinheimera sp. F8. The sequence continues at coordinate 4,101,084 of NZ_CP013656.1, read as the reverse complement.
AGCTGCGGCGCTTTCACGGGGACCATCACCATTTGATACGCGTTGTTGCCGATATGCACGATATCGGACACAGAATCCTGACCGGATAAGCGCATATCTTTGAATAACTGTGTGATTTGATCAGCGCTGACGTCCTGGCCGCTGCTGGCGATCAGCTCACCCTGGGGGGTCAATAACACGGTGAGTGTGGCATCAATACGGCTGCCATGATTTTCCAGTACCGAGGCAATGGTGTCCTGTTCACGCAACGCGACGGCCTGACGAAAGCCAAAATCGCTGGCCACCAGCCGCACTGAATTCCCCAGCTGGGTGGCTCTGTTACTTAGCGCTTCCTGAAATACCCGGCTGGCAACATCCAGCGCCTGACGCGCCTGTGCCGCGCTGTCGCGTTGCATCGCGCCAAGTGCAGCAAAGCCCATAGCCACCGTCATAAAGGTCAGCATGCCCAGCAATAACAGGATCAGACGACTACGCAATGAATCTAACATGCCACCTCAAGCCGGTGTTTCAGCAGTAAGCACTCGGAGTGCGTCTGCTGATTATTCAATTGATACAACAGATTAACCTGATTTTACCCAGAAGGGTGAACGCATCAACCATAGCAGTTAATTAAGTCTGACTCAAAGATCTGTGGTGGATTGGTGCTGTAAACAGACGAGCGGCAGCAGAAATGACAAAGCCGGCAAAGGCGCCGGCTTTTTGGGAAAACTATCAGGCTTAAGCGCGACGGCGCGCCAGCATCAGCAGTGCCGGTAACAGCAACAGGGCTGTTGCAGGAGCCGGTACCGCAGGACCTGCCACATTGACCAGGCCATTTTGCAGACTGACACCGTCAACCATACTGCCCCAGGCGTCAGTCAGTTCGACGTTGCCCAGAGTCAGTTTATGCAAACCACCACCTAATGCCTTAAAAGTGATAGTTGCCAGCGTGAAATCCGGGCCTTGTACTGCAGCCAGATCCCAGGCGAAATCAAACAGGTTCAGTTCACTGATGGTCAGTTTGCTGCCACTCTGGCTGTAGTCGCCAAAATTTGGCTCGAACGGCGAGAAGTGCGGGCCAAAAGTCACAGACTCAAAACCGAGCGCAGTTGTCCAGTAACTCAGGTCCAGTTTAAAACCAGCCAGGCCATCTTCATAACCTTGCACCCGGATTTGCGCCTGTACCAGTTCATCTTTCTGGTATTGGGCTTTGTCCAGTTCAACTTTGATCACGGTGGCCTGGCTGCTGAAAGTCAGGCACAGCGCGAATAATGCAATTAACTTTTTCATCTAAAATTCCTACTGTTTATTCGTAATTATTTGATAGCGCAACGAGCGTAAGTACACAGCGTTGCCATGGCACGGGCGTCACTGCTTGACACCACGCCGTCTTTGTTAAAATCGTATTCCAGACCCAGTTTTACACCTGATTTCAGCAGGTTGTTAAACAGAGTGATGTCGTTGTTGTCGACGTCACCGTCTTTATCCAGATCGGCCGGGTTTAACGCTTTCAGTGCCAGTTCGACCACAACCGGATCATGGTCAGAGCCACGGAACGCAGTTGGTTGATAGAAATCAGCTTGTTGCTGCGCCGTTTTATCTTCCATGTTGTAGTCAAACAGCGTGGTCTCGTCGGCATTGATATGCCATTCCATCGCATAAGTGACCTGAGCAGATAAAGCTGAGCTGGCCAACGCATGGTCCAGATAACCGCTTTCACCGCCAAACAGGTAAGAATAACCGCGGTTACCCTGGAACTTCTCCACCAGGTTGACAAAGCCTTTGCCGACCAGCGTATGGATTGGATCTTCTTTGGCGTAGGCGTTTAAGTCGCCCATGATCAACACGTCTTTATCAGCAGAACCGGTTGGATTGGTGGCAAGCCACGCAGTCAGTTCAGTTGCTGCCTGCACGCGGGTAGCATTCCAGCAGCTCTGGCCGTCTTTCAAGTCACGGTCAGGATTGCTTGAACCACTTGGGCAGCTGCCTTTTGACTTAAAGTGGTTGACGGCAAAAGTGAACACTTCATTGTTGGATTTCTGTTTGAAGCTTTGGACCAGTGGCTGGCGGTTACCAAAGCCAAATACGCCGGCGCTGGTGGTGACGGCATTACCAAGCGGCGTCACTTTGGCTGGTTTATACAACATACCGACGCTGATTTGATCAGTGCCAAGTTCAGTGCTGCCAGGAACCTGCACAAACTGGTAAGTACCGGCGCCGAGACGCTGATTCAGCCGGCTGACTAAATCGACGATAGCGCTGGTGCTGCCATAGCCGTCGTTTTCAATTTCCATCAAACCGACCACATCGGCGTTGATTGCGCTTAACGCCGCGACAATTTTGTCGGCCTGACGTTCAAATTCAACGGCTGTTGATGCGCCGCGTGAGGTTGGGAAACCACCGCCCTGGCCATCACCGTTGAAGTAGTTCAACACGTTCGCGCTGGTTACCTTCAGGTTGCCAAGGTTACGCATGACTGGTTGTTCTTCGCGCAGGTTGTTGGCGGTGAATTGCACAGTACCGGCAGGCAGTAAACGCCAGGCGCTGAAGCTATAGTCCAGGATCCCGCTTAAGTTGGCATTGACAGCATCACCGACACGGACCGGGTTGTTCATATTCAGGCCCGGTGCAGGATATATGATATTGGCCGGGTTTTTCCCATTGACGAGGTCATCCAGCACGATTTTGCTGCGGCTGTTTTGTGACGCCAAGGCCACCGCTTCAGCTGTACCCGGGCGGAATTGGTTGGTTGGTGTGAACAGGCGTTGTGGTGCCAGTGTCAGCTCGCCGTAAGTGCCAAGGTTATAGTGATCGGCAACGACCAGCTGTTGCGGGAAGGTCACCTGCATACTTTCCAGGCTTTCCCACTGATTCAGGCTGTTCACCGGCAGCGTCACGCTAACAGGTTGCACCGGAGTGGCAGTGCCACAGGCAGCCAGGCCAGTGCGGCGAATTTGGGTTTTGGTGAAATACTCTTCGACTTTGCCGAGGACCCGGACTTTATCACCAACTGCCGGATAATCTGCTGCTGCATCGTTGTATACGAAAATAGCTTCAGAAGTGGCCGGGTTGTTGTCAGAATCGCTGGTTTCTTCCTGAATATAGAAGCCGGTAGCAAACGCAGTGACCCGGCTGACGACAGCCTCTACCACTACTGTTTTACCTGCTTCTGGTGATGCAGCACCAGCACCTTGCACGGCACTGATTAACGTCGCGCTGTCACCACAGTTACCAATGACCGGACCGACTGGTGGGACTACCACACCGCCGCCATCACCGCCGCCATTGCCTGATCCACTATGGCTGCCCAGATTACTGAATTCGTCTTTGGCGTAAAAATCCCATTCTAAGCTGGGATCAAACGCATCACTGCCATTGGCGTCGCCCTGCACAACACTGCTTTTCCGCACTAAAGTGCGGTCGTGGGTGAAATTGTTATTGCTGCCCCATGAGGTGCCTGGATCCATGCCAATCTGACCAAAGACATCAATTAAATCAGCGCCTTTATATAAGGCGATGGCATCGTCACCGTTAAAGTTGCTGGTGCCGAACGTCATATTGCTTTTGGCAGCCAGTGCCGCGGCAGAGGCGGTATCAGTTAATACCAGCGTGCTTTTGGCGGCCAGAGTGCCGCTGAGCGGGACAGTTTTGCCGGCAGTGGTGGCGCCGTTGGAAAACACTTTGATGGAATAACCAGTCAGATCCAGTGCGACATCGGCCGGATTGTATATTTCCAGTGCTTTATTGTTTGACGAGCCTTCGACATACTCAGAGATAAAGGGTTCTGCATGCACAGCCGGGGCCAGCAGCATTGCCAGCAACAACATATTCAGTTTCATGATGACGTCCGTTTGTAAGAGCTTTGGTTGAATGTCCCGGACCCTGCGCAGGGTCTGAGCGGCTGGACGGCTATTATTCTGCATGTGCTCCGACCAGGGGCTTGTACGTTAAATGACCTTTGTGACAATTTCAATAAAGGCTTATTAAGTTTTTCAGAAAACATTACAGCAACTGTAAAGTAACCTGACACATTTTTAAGCTAAGCTGTTGATCTGAGAACAGGAAAATTTTGAAAAATTTATTTACACTGCTCAGCAGATTTTTAACGCAGATGTTTTAAATCCTAGTTTTTATCAATAGCTTGTATTGGTATAACAGCAACAGGAGAAAAGGCCGATGTTCCCAGTCCGCTGGTTTGTGTTCGGAGTGATGTTGCTGGCACACCAGGTTGCTGAGGCTGAACATTCGGTTAAACAACCGGCTGACAGTCCCTGTGCCCGGGTGCAACACCGGCCTTGCGTGGCTCTGGTACTCGGCGGTGGTGGCGCTCGTGGCGGTGCCCATCTGGCTGTGTTACGCCAGCTCGAAGCGCAGCAAATCCCGGTAGATTTGATTGTCGGCACCAGCATCGGCGCTTTTGTCGGTGGCTTGTATGCGCAGGGTAAATCCCCGGCCGAGATTGAAAAACTGTTGTTAGAGCTGCCGTGGAGTGATGGTTTCCGTGACCGGGTGGATCGGGATGAAGTGCCGGCGCGGCGCAAAGATCAACGCGATCAATTTCCGATCAACCTGGATATAGGCGTTGGCCCGGAAGGTTTACGTGTGCCCAAAGGCGTGCTGCATGGTCAGGCCATGGCGGGATTGTTGCAGCGTGCGTACGGCCTGGCACCTGAGCTCAGCAGTTTTGATCAGCTGGCAGTGCCGTTTCGTGCCGTTGCCACCGATTTGACCAATCGTGAAGCGGTGGTGCTGAGTCATGGCAATCTGCTGCATGCGGTCCAGGCGTCGATGTCCATTCCTGGTGTAGTGCGGCCGATGATGTTGCAAAATCACCTGTTGGTCGATGGTGGCGTGGCTAACAATTTGCCGATCAGTGTGGCCAAGGCGTTAGGAGCCCAGCACGTCATTGCAGTGTCGATTGACTCGCCATTGCTGGCTGGCAGCGAATTAAACAGCGCGATGGCGATCACTGAACAACTGACCAACTTTCTGGTGGCAGAAGCGGTCAGCCGGCAGCTGGCATTATTGGGGCCCGCCGATGTGCTGATCCAGCCGCAGCTGAAAACAGTGGGCACGCTGGATTTTGATAAAATGCCGCAGGCCATCGCAGCCGGGCAGGTTGCGGTCACGGCGGCCCGTACCGCACTTGGCCGCCTGAGCCAGCCGGCCTTGTATGCGGCCTGGCAACAGCAGCGTGTCAGCAAACCACAACAGATCGAACTGACGGGCGTTGCGCTGGAAAATCACACTGCGCTGGATGACCAGTTGCTGTTGCAGCGCTTAAATCTGCCGTTGCAGCAACCGGTGTCGTTACAGACGTTGCAACAAGGCGTCCGGCGTATTTACGGCCTGGATATGCTGGAACGCGTCAGCAGCACTTTGCAGCAGGATGCTGAAGGTAAACAACGGCTGCTGTTAAAAGCAGAAGCCAAAAGCTGGGGGCCCGCTTATCTGAACTTCCGGTTTGCGCTGGAAGATGATTTTGAAAATACCCACAACTATCAGCTGGCAGCGTCCCATCTGTGGACCGGTTTGTCGGCCTATGGCGCTGAACTGGAAAACGTTGTGGCGCTGGGCACTGACAAGCAGTTGGCCAGTACTTTGTATTGGCCGCTGGGATTGTCCGGTTTTTATGGCGAGTTAAAGGTTGATCAGAGCCGCACTGTATTCAGTCTGGAAGATGATGCCGGCCGCTCCGGCGGCGAATTAAATCAGCGCGAGCTGACTTTACGCGCCGCAGTGGGCTGGGAACCGGTCGATCCGCTGCAGATCTCGGTTGGACTACAGCGTCGGGACGGTCGTTTCCGTCTGCCCGCGATTCTGGCGCAGCAACTGCCGTTTGATCGCCTGCCGTATTTGCGGCGCGGCACCAATATGCAAATGAGTTATGACACGCTGAACAGCCGCAGTTTCCCCAGTCGTGGTGTACGGGTTGACGCCAACTGGCAGCGACTGAATGACGAATACCTGTCGGTGCGCAGTCAAAGCCAGTTGTATGGCTTGCAGGCGCAGGCGGCGCGCCAGTGGCAGTCGCATATTTTACGTGGCCGGCTGCGGTTTGACCGGGTTGATGGGCCGAATAATCTGGTCGAGCTGGACCAGTTTTCGCTGGGTGGCTTGCTGAATCTGTCGGGTTATCCGAAGAACTTTTTGTTCGGCTCCGAAATACAGTTTGCCAGCCTGGTGTATCAGTATCAGTGGCCGGAGTCGCGGCTCAGTTTGTTTAAAGCGCCATTTTATCTGGGCACGTCGCTGGAGCGCGGGCTGGTGCGGCAGTCGCGGTTTAGCGCTGTTCGCGATGTGCAGGTAGACGACTGGATTTGGGCCGGCAGTATTTTCGCCGGCTGGGACAGCCCATTTGGGCCGCTGTATCTGGGTTATGGTCAGGCTGACTCTAACTCGGCCGAGCAGCCTTACCGGTTTTATTTGTCATTGGGGCAAACCTTCTGACATAAGGAGTGAAAACAGTGACTGACGGCACATCAACGCAGGACGTGATCCTGGCGATAGATCAAGGCACCTCATCCAGCCGTGCCATGTTGTTTGACCGCAATGGCGTGGTGCGGGCGCAAGCCCAGCAGGAACTGGCCTGCGATTATCCGCAAAGCGGCTGGGTTGAACAGGATGCCGAAGCGCTGTGGCTATCGATATTGACCGTTTGTCGCGAAGTACTGGCGCAGGCCGACAGCTTGCAACTGAAAGTCTGCGGCATTGGCATCACCAATCAACGTGAAACGACCTTGTTGTGGCGCCGTGACAGTGGCGATGTGGTGGCGCCGGCGATTGTCTGGCAAGACCGGCGCACGCTGCAATATTGTCAGATGCTGCAACAACGTGGTCATCAGGCCTGGGTGAGTAGCCGCACCGGTTTGTGTCTGGACCCTTATTTCTCTGCATCCAAGCTGAACTGGTTACTGCAGGAGCCGGCGCTGCGTCTGGCCGCAGAGCAGGGCGAGCTGGCGTTTGGCACTGTTGACAGTTTTATCCTGTGGCGGCTGACGCGCGGCCGGGTGCATGCCACGGATACCACCAATGCCAGCCGCACCTTGTTGTTTGGCATTCAGCAGTTGCAATGGGATGCTGAATTGCTGGAGTTGTTTGATATTCCGGCGCAAATTCTGCCGCAAGTGCGGCAAAGTGCCGACGATTATGGCCGCACCGACGCGCATTGGTTTGGCCGCGAACTGCCCATTGTCGCGCTGGCTGGTGATCAGCAGGCGGCGGCGATCGGTCAGGGTTGTGTGCGGGCTGGTGGCTTAAAAAGTACCTATGGCACCGGCTGTTTTGCATTGTTGAACACTGGTGAACATTTACTGCAGTCCAAACATCAACTGCTCAGTACTGTGGCCTGCACCGTGCAGGGCCAGACGCAATATGCCCTGGAAGGCTCAATTTTTGTCGCCGGCGCCGCAGTGAAATGGCTGCGTGATCAACTTGGTCTGATCAAGGACGCGGCAGAAACGGAAACGCTGGCGGCCAGCCTGACCGACAATGGCGGTGTTTATCTGGTGCCGGCCTTTACCGGCCTTGGCGCGCCGTACTGGCGGCCAGAGTTGAAGGCGCAGTGGTCCGGCTTAACGCTCGGTACCGGCAAAGCCCAGCTGGCCCGTGCCGTGCTGGAAGCTGTGGCCTATCAGACCGCTGATTTATTACAGGCCATGCGTGCTGATGGTGCTGCTTTGTTAAGCCTGCAGGTGGATGGTGGCATGGTGAATAACAGCTGGTTCTGTCAGTTTCTGGCAAACGTGTTAGATATCAATGTGATGCGGCCGTTACAGACCGAAACCACCGCTTTTGGTGTGGCTTTGCTGGCCGGTATTCAGCTTGGTTGGTATGCCGATTTAGACGCTTTGCCAGAACTGGTGCGGGCTGAATCCTGGTTTTATCCGAATTTAAGCGCTGGTCAACGCGCAGAACTACTGGCCGGCTGGCAGCGCGCGGTAGCGCAGTTGCTGGCAACGGAGAATCCCTGATGTTATTGAAATATCTGCAAAATGTGCAGCAGGGTAAAGCGGTTAATTATCAGAAACTGCTGGCATTATTGCCGCCGGCGTTTTATCAGCGCCGCACTGAGCTGTTTAAAGTCAAAGCCAGCGGCGCCGGCAAGTGGCAGGTCAGTATTGCCGATGCCGCGTTGTTTCAGGCCCTGCTGCAAAGCGCCGGTACACCGGCGGATCGCGTCACAGCCAGTTTGCAGGGCGACTCACACCGGGTGCAGACGTCCCATTGTTATTTACTGTTGTATCACGCTGCTTGTGCCGGCCCAAGGCCGGATCTGGTGCTGGCCACCGGCAGCACTGCAGGCGATGGGCAGCCACAGCTGAGCCTAGGCTTCGAGCCAAAACCAACCTTGTTACTGATTGAAAATGAAGAAAATTTCTTCCGCTACCCACAAGTGCTGACGCTCTGTAGCCAGATGTTGGCGCAGTCTTTTGCGCTGACCCACTGTGATGTGGCGCTTGCGGCCGGGTCCCGTATCGGTTCGGCGTTGTTAAGCCCATTGCTGGAGCAATATCAGCAGGTTTATTGCGCCTTTGATTTTGACAGCGCCGGTTTGGAAGTGTTTGACCATCTGCAAAAACGTTATGGCCGCAAAATACAGTTTGTCGTGCCACCTGATTTAACGCAGTGGCTGGACGGTTTTCGCGCCGAGCCCAAAACGGCTGCACAGCTGCAACGCGCGGTGGACCTGGCCGATCAACATCAGCTGTATGGTCTGGCGCAGGCGTTTTTGCAGCGCAAACGTTTTTTAGAGCAGGAAGTGTTGCTGGCGGAACACTGAAAGTCTGGAGCTTCTTATTACGCTGTGCGTTTTAAAACGGTGTCAATAAAGTACGGATCACCGGTTTTAACGCAATCAACACAGTATCTCGGTCCAGTTGCGGATTCAGCACCCGGCGGATCATCAGGCCGCCAAACAGCGCAAACATCACGCTGATCCGGCTGTCGAGTTCCGCTTCCGGCAGGTCACGAACCAGGCTGCCGTCACGGCGCAGCAGTTGTTTCATCAGCCGGCGGGCTTCAACGTCTGACGCTTGCAACGATACGGCGACCTTGTCATTACGCGCCGCTTCCGAAATCATTTCCAGTTTTAACGCGCCTTTTTCTACGTCCAGATGTTTGTCGACACCGTTTTCACAGCCATCGAGCATCACGTCCAGCAAGGGACCTTCGGCCTGTAAAAAACCGTCGAATACCGAAAACATCTCTTCCATATCACGCGCAATAATGGCATCGATGATGGCGTCTTTGCTGTCGAAATAGTTGTAGATATGGCCCGGGCTCATGCCGGCGGTTTTGGAAATTTCGGCCATGCCGGCGCCATGGTAGCCGCGGCGGCGGAAGCAATCTGAAGCCGCGTCCAGCACCTGCAAACGCCGGCTTTGCGCCAGCAATGGATCTTGCCGTCTGGTTTTTGTATTCATTTTGCTTCCTCCGCTTGTGGGGTTACTGCGTTACAGCCTTTGCATTCGTGCTTTGCCAGCCACCGCCGAGTGCTTTATACAAGCCGAGTTGGGCTTGTTGATAACTCAGACGGGCACTGGTCAGCTGTTGCCGTGCACTATACCAGCTGCGCTCGGCATCCAGCAGCTGCAGATAGCTGTCGGCACCTGCGTCAAAACGGGCCTGACTGAGCTGTTTGCTGCGAAAACTGCTGTGTTCCAGCGTTTGCAGCGCGCTTAACTGCGCCTGATAACCGGCTTTGTCGGCCAGCTGGTCAGACACATCCCGAAATGCCTGCAGGATCTTCTGCTGATAAGTTTCGAGCGCGATAGTACGGTCTGTTTCGGCCAGCTGCAAGTTAGCCTGGGTGCGGCCCATATTAAAAATCGGCAGGCTGATGTTCGGCACAAAGCTCCAGCTGCCACTACCACCGGCAAACAACCCACTGAGTTCATTGGAGGCGGTGCCGGCATTTGCGGTCAGGCTGATCGACGGGAAAAACGCCGCCCGCGCCACACCGATATTGGCGTTGGCTGCTTTGAGGAGGTGTTCAGCCTGCTGAAGATCCGGCCTTTGAGTCAGCAGCAGCGACGGGCTACCGGCGGCGAGTTCCGGCAGCGTCAGCTGGTCTTGTGCTGTTGGCAATAAAGCACTGAGATCAGCTTGCGGCTGGCCCAGCAACAACTGCAATGCATTCAGATCGCGCTGCAGCAAACGCTGATAGCGCGCCATATCGGCCTGGCTGATTGCCAGCAGGCTTTGCTGCTGGCTCAGCGTCAGCTCGGACGCCGCACCGAGCGCAACTTTGCGCTCGGTCAACTGCAGGCTCTGCTGATAACTGGCAGCACTATGCTGGGCCAGCGTCAGCAATTGCAGATTGCTGGCATAGCTATACCAGCTGCCGGCCACTTCAGACAGCAAACTGACGGTTGCGGCCCGCTGCGCCGCTTCGCTGGCAAACAGTTGTTGCAGCGCCTGCTCGGATTGATTCCGCACTTTGCCGAACAGATCCAGCTCCCAGCTGCTGCCAACCGTGACACTGGCTTGCTGCTGAATCGATGCGCTGCCGTTTTGGCCCCCGTTTTGGCTTAGATCTGCCGGCAACCGTTGCCGGCTTTGACTGGCGGATAAATCCAGTGCCGGATACCGGTTGCTGTCGCTGATTTGGTACAACGACCGCACGCGGTCGACATTCAGCACGGCCAGACGCAGGTCCTGGTTTTGCTTGAGCGCCTGCGTGAGCAGCTGCTGCAGTCGCGGATCCTGAAAAAATGCCTGCCAGGTTGGTACTGCTGTGTGCTGAGTTTCGAGTGGTGCTTGCGCATACTGAGTCGGCACTGCTGCAGGAGTTGCCGGTAAATCCGGTGCTAAAGAACAGCCGGTCAGCGCACTGGCGGTCAGCACGCTGAGTAGCTGCAGGCGGAACCTGCGGGTACTGCCTGTTGGTTTTGATTGCATCAACATCTAAAACTCCTTAACTCTGGGTATCAGCGGCAGGCTTGGCCGGGAACACCCGGCGCACCCCCACAAAAAACAGCGGAACAAACACCACAGCCAGAATACTGGAGGCTAAAGTGCCGCCAATCACCGAGATGCCGAGCGCGTTTTGCGCGCCAGAGCCTGCGCTCGAGGCAATCGCCAGCGGCAATACGCCACAGATAAAGGCCATCGACGTCATCAGGATCGGCCGCAGCCGTAACCGCACCGCTTCAATCGCGGCGTCGACCAGCCCCAGACCTTGTTCCATCCGGGCGATAGCAAATTCGACGATCAGGATGGCGTTTTTCGACGCCAGACCAATAGTGGTGAGCAAACCGACCTGCAGGTAGATGTCGTTGGACAGCTGGCCGACCAGCGCAGCCAATGCCGCACCAAACACGCCAAGCGGCACAATCATCATGACGGCGGCAGGAACTGACCAGCTCTCATACAGCGCCGCCAGACAGAGGAATACCACCAGCAACGACAGCGCATACAGCAGCGGCGCCTGGCCACCACTTAACCGTTCCTGATAAGAAATGCCGGTCCATTCAAAACCAACACCGGGTGGCAGCTGTTTTACCAGCTGTTCCATTTCTTCCATTGCCTGACCTGTGCTGTAACCCGGTGCTGCAGCGCCCTGAATTTCCATCGCAGAGAAGCCGTTGTAGCGTTCCAGCCGCGGCGAGCCGTAGCTCCAGTGGCTGCTGGCAAAGGCGGCGAATGGCACCATGTCGCCTTTGGTATTGCGGACATACCATTTATTCAGGTCTTCCGGTGCCATCCGGCTGTCGGCTGCGCCTTGCAGGAAGACTTTTTTCACCCGGCCGCGGTCAATAAAATCATTGACGTAGCTGCTGCCCCAGGCAGTGGCGAGCGTGCTGTTGATGTTGGCCTGGCTGATCCCGAGCGCCTCGGCTTTGGCTAAATCAATATCGAGTTTCAGCTCCGGTGTATCTTCCTGACCATTGGGGCGTACGCCTGCCAGCACCGGGCTTTTGGCGGCCATGCCGAGCAACATATTACGCGCCTGCAGCAGCTGGTCGTGACCAAGGCCGGCTCTGTCCTGCAGATAGATGTTAAAGCCATTGGCAGTGCCAAGTTCCACCACCGCTGGCGGCGGGAAGGCAAATACAAAAGCTTCTTTAATGGTGGAGAAATAGCCCATCGCCTTCCCGGCGACGGCGCCGACACTCAGGTCCGGTCTTTGCCGCTCATCCCAGTGCTTCAGGTTCACAAAGCCAATGGCCGCATTTTGGCCGGAGCCGGCAAAACTAAAACCGGCCACAGTGAAAATGGATTTGACTGCTTCCTGTTGATCGACCAGAAAGTGTTGCTCCATTTTTTTGACCACACCCAGCGTTTGTTCTGTGGTGCTGCCTGCCGGCAACACGACCTGATTAAACAAAATGCCTTGGTCTTCGTCCGGTAAAAACGCTGAGGGTAACTGACTGAAGATGTAGATCAGGCCACCAAAAATCAGGCCATACACCAGCAGGTATCTTTTACTTTGCGCAATCATTTTGGCGACCAAGCTCTGCGTGCCCTGATTGGTTTTATCAAAACCACGGTTAAAGCCGCCAAAGAAGCGTCCGGCCAGCGATCCCGGCTGATGCACATGGCTGGGTTTTAACAAAGTGGCACACAGCGCCGGCGTTAACACCAGGGCGACCAGCACCGACAAGGCCATCGCGGACACCAGCGTGATGGAAAACTGCCGGTAAATCACCCCGGTCGAACCACCGAAAAAAGCCATCGGCACAAAAACGGCTGACAGCACCATGGCGATGCCGACCAGTGCGCCTTTGATTTCATCCATCGATTTGCGCGTTGCTTCCAGCGCCGACAATTTCTCTTCGGTCATCACGCGCTCGACGTTTTCCACCACGACGATGGCATCGTCGACCAGCAAACCAATCGCCAGCACCATGGCAAACATCGTCAGCGTGTTAATCGAATAACCAAAGGCATACAGGATGGCAAAAGTACCGAGCAACACCACAGGCACGGCAATAGTCGGGATCAGCGTGGCGCGGAAGTTCTGTAAAAACAGATACATCACTAAGAACACCAGCACTACGGCTTCAATCAGCGTATGCACGACTTTTTCGATCGACAGCGCGACAAAAGGTGTGGTGTCGTAAGGCACCACCGCTTTGAGGCCGGCCGGGAAAAATGGCGTTAAATCGGCCAGCGCCTGTTTGACGCCGTCGGCGGTATTCAGCGCGTTGGCGCCACTCGCCAGTTTAATGCCGATACCTGAGGCAGGTTTGCCGTTGTAGCGGGCGACGACGTTGTAGGTTTCACCGCCGAGCTCGACCGTTGCGACATCACTGAGCCGCACCACGCTGCCATCGGAAGCGCTTTTCAGCAGAATATTGCGGAACTGTTCCGGCGTTTGTAGCCGGCTTTGTGCCGTCACGGTCGCATTCAGTTGCTGGCCCTGCATCGCTGGTAAACCACCAATCTGACCTGCCGACACCTGAGCGTTTTGCGCCACAATGGCTGCGCTGATATCGGCCGGCGTCAGCTTGAAATTCTGCAGCTTGGCCGGGTCCAACCAAATGCGCATTGCATATTGCGAACCGAATAATTGGACTTCGCCGACACCTTCGACGCGCGAAATAATGTCCTGCACATTCGATGCAACATAATCGCCGATATCGATGTTGGTCATGCTGCCGTCTTCGGAAACAAAACCGACCACCATCAGAAAGTTACGGGCTGATTTGGCCACGGTGACGCCCTGGCGCTGCACTTCCTGCGGCAACAATGGCGTCGCCAGTGCCAGTTTATTCTGCACCTGGACCTGGGCGATATCCGGATCGGTTTCCGCATTAAATGTCAGCGTCAACGTAACCTGGCCACTCGACTCCGAGGTGGACGACATATACATCAGGCCGTCCAATCCTTTCATTTTCTGTTCGATCACTTGCGTGACGGTATCTTCCAGCGTGCGTGCGGAAGCACCGGGATAACTGGCGCTGACACTAATGGCCGGCGGCGCAATCGATGGATACTGGGCCACGGGCAGGGCACGGATCGCCAGCACACCGGCCAGCATCACCATGATCGCCAGCGCCCAGGCAAAAATCGGTCTGTTGATGAAAAAATGCGACATCAGGAACCTCGCTTAACGGGCCGCAGCCGGTACTGCCGGGGCAGAACCTTTGCTGGCATTGACTGCAGGGGAAGGCGCTGCAGAAGAAGGGACTTCAGTGGAGGTCGCCGGTACCGCCTGTACCACAGCGCCGGGGCGGATTTTTTGCAGACCTTCAACAATCAGTTGGTCGCCCGCCTGTAAACCGGCGGTGACTAACCAATTACTGCCGACGGTGCGGTGGGTTTGCAGCAGGCGCGGCTCCACTTTGCCGTCCTTGCTGACAACCAGCGCGGTGGCTTCACCTTTGGCGTTGCGGCTGACGCCGCGTTGCGGCACCAGCATGGCGTTCGCCTGCTGACCTTCCTGCACCGTGGCGCGGACATACATGCCCGGCAGCAGCAGCTGGTCAGGATTCGGGAAGCTGGCGCGCAAAGTGACAGAGCCGGTATCCGGGTTCACCGTCACTTCGGCAAATTGCAGGGTACCTTTGTGCGGATAGACGGAACCATCTTCCAGTTTCAGGCTGACTTCGGTCTGGCTGGCCGCCTGGCCGATAGCGCCCTTCGCCAGTGCTTGTTTCAGCGCCAGCAATTCACTGCTGGACTGCGTCAGGTCGATAAACACCGGGTCTAATTGTGTGATTGTGGCCAGTGCCTGGTTTTGGCCGCTACTGACCAAAGCGCCGGTGGTCACCGTCGATTTACCGATCTGACCAGCAATAGGGGCCAGCACTTTGCTGTAATTCAGATTGATTTGTGCCGTGCTGACCTGGGCTTTAGCACTTTGTAAATCGGCTTTGGCCTGTAAAAAAGCCGCTTCGGCTTCATCAAAATCCTGCCGGCTGACCGCTTTGATTTTCAGCAGTTCGCGATAACGTTCAGCTTTGGCCTGCGTGCTGGCGATATTGGCTTTGGCCCTGGCTTCGGCCGCTTGTGCGCTTAACAACGCCGCAGTAAAAGGCGCCGGGTCGATTTGATACAAAGTGGCGCCGGCTTCAACCCGGCTGCCTTCGGTAAAATGGCGCGCCTGTACGATGCCACTGACTTGCGGCCGGATCTCAGCGATCTGCGCGGCCTGCACCCGGCCCGGTAATTCACGGCTTAAGGTGACATCCTGCGGTTGCAGGGTAACAACGCCTACTTGCGGAGCTGCAGGGCCTGCGCCTTGTGTGGCAGGGGCTTGCTGGCCACAGGCTGTTAAAAACAAGGCGCTGGCAAGCAGGGTGAAAGTGCTTTGCAGCAGAGGTTGGTGACGACGAATAGGCTGCATCAGAAAGATCTCCAAATTAGAGTGAACGTTCATTCTAATTAATGGCGGTGAAAAAATCAACGGGGAGAATTGTCAGGATTGGGTAAATGTTGCATAAAGAGAGCTGACTGTGACGATAAAAGGAACTTTGAAATGCTGAATAAACTCTTGGTTCTGGTTATTTTGATTGGGATTTGGCAGTGGTGGCGTGGTCACCAATCTGTCGCTGTTAGCACAGCGCCACCAGAGGTGACTGTTGCTGCAACGCCTGCAGCATTGAATGAAGATCCGCGATGGTCAGATACCAGTTCACAGCAGGCAACGCAGAGTTTTGCCTGTGATGGCCGGCAGTATTGTAGTCAGATGAAAACTCTTGAAGAAGCTGAGTTTTTTATCGCCAATTGCCCTAATACCAAAATGGATGGTGATAACGATGGCGAACCATGCGAAAACGATTCTCGATGGAGATGAAGATTTTTGGACTAAAATGCTGTTTGTTTATCCAGTATTTATTTTGCTACAGTAAGACAAGCTTTTTTCTGACCGGACTTGCTGATGCCTGCGCCTGTTGTATTACCCCCGGATTATTATCTGCAGCATTTCGCTGAGTTTCTGGCACGCGTGGAAGCGCAATATGCCGGGCTGTTGGGGCCGGTGGAGCTGCAATTTATTGGCGATTATCGTGCTTTGTCGCCGGACGCGCGGCGCTTGTGGCTGCGGATGTTCAGCCGCAAAGGCACTGTGTTTGCCCTGGCGGACCTGCAGTATGCCGAAATCAGCGATCAGCCGGCGGCCGCAACGCTGTTGCTGCAAAGTGGTTTTGCCGCGCGGCCGGAACAAGATGCCGATCTCGCCAATTGGTTACTGAAAGCCAATAAACAACAGCTGTGGGACCTGTTGCAGCTGGGGCTGGCCCAGAACCAACTGCTGCAATTGCCGAAAAAATCTGCTGATAAAGCAACCTTGCAACAAGCAGTGACAGATGCCGCGTTACTGCAACCCGCGTTACTGGCACAAAGTGGCGACTGGCTGGCGCTGCGTCAGACCGACGCCTTGCAGTATTTATTGTTTTTGTTTTTTGGCCGGATTGAAACCGATTTGTCCGCTTTTACGCTGCGCGATTTAGGCGTGATGGCAACCGGTGGCCTGCGCACTGAAGCCCAGGCCGGTACCGCACCTGCGGGAGCCGCGGATCGCAGCGAACCGCTGTATCAGGCGCGCTTTCTTGATGTGGCCACCGCGCAGGCGGCTTATGCCTATGCTCAATTAAAAGCCGCACTGCGCGAGGCGCTGCCACGCAAAAACAGTGTGCTGAGCCCTGAGCAATTACAGCAATGGCAGGCGCAGTCAGCATTATGGCCGGAACCGCTGGATGAGCGCACTGAACTGGCGCGGGAGAAACTCTGTGAAGCCTTGGGCCGTCAGGCGGAGCGGCTCGGCCAGGTCGATACCGCCATTCACTGGTATCTGGCCGGTGGCGGCTATCCGGCGTCGGAACGCCTGATGCGGCTGTATCACAAGCTGGGCCGGCGCGACGAGCTCAAGGCGTTGCTGGCGCAAATGCAAACCGAACCTTGTTGCGACGAAGAATATTATCTGGCGCTGGATTTCAGCCGCCGCGTATTCAAGCAAAGCCGTATCACCGCAACCACACATCTGCTGCAGCAAGCGGCTGTATTAGCGCTGGACGAACTCTGGGCCAATGCACCGGAGCAAGGTGCCTTGTTTTATTACCGGCAGCAGGGTTATCAGGCTGAACATCTGGAAAACAACCTGTGGCTGGCTCTGTTTGGCTTGTTGCTGTGGCCGCAGTTATTTGAAGCGCCCGACAGCAGTATTTACAACGAATTTGAACGCCGGCCGCGTGATCTAACCACGCCGCTGTTTTATCAGCGCCATGGTGTGGCTATTGAGGCGCAGCTGAAGCTACTGGACGACAAAGCCGCGGCTTGCCGTTATTTGCTGGCGCAAAGTACGCGCCATTATGGCAAACAGAACGCAATTTTCAGCTGGTATCCGGAATTGACGCGGCCGCTGCTGGCGCTGGTTCAGGGGGCGCCGGCCGGCGCTCTGGCTGCGGTACTACGCAAAATGGCGTTGGATTTTCGCCGTCATAGCAGTGGTTATCCGGATTTAATGCTGTGGCGTGACTGCGACAGTGAAAATAACGGGCAAGTGCAGGATCTGCAGTTTATTGAAATCAAAGCCCCGGGCGACAGTGTGCGGCGCAATCAGTTAAGCCGGCTCTATAGCCTGCGCGACCTTGGCTTTGCGCTGCGGCTGGAGCGGGTGCAGTGGGTGCTGGATCCGGCGCGGATTTATGCCGTGGTCGACGTCGAAACCACCGGCGGCACGGCTGGCAATGATCGGGTGACCGAAATTGGTTTGGTCAAACTGCAATATGGCCGTGAAATTGCGCGTTATTCGACGCTGATTAACCCGCAGCGGCGCATTCCGTCTTTTATTAGTAAGCTCACCGGCATCACCGATCGCATGGTGGCAACAGCGCCAGGTTTCAGTGACATCGCCGCTGAACTGTGGCAGTTGCTGCAGGGCTGTATTTTTGTCGCGCACAATGTGCGCTTTGATTATGGTTTTATCCGCGCCGAATTTGCCCGCTGCGGTTATACGCTGCAGTTACCGCAGCTTTGTACTGTGGTGGAGAGCCGGCGTTATTTCCCCGGCTTAGCCTCCTATAGCCTCGGCAATCTGACGGCGCATTTTGGTATCGAATTGACGCAGCACCACCGCGCGTTCGCCGATGCTGCCGCAACGGCCGAATTGTTGTTGCTGATTAATCAGCAAAGATCGGCCAATGCGACAGCACAGATAACTACCAACTCAGAGGAACATACCACCGGAGGCTTCGATGCGCTGCGCGGTGATCCAGCCAGCGTCGTCACTGAGTAACAACCGCATCACAGCGCCTATATCATCCGGCTGACCGACACGGCCGAGTGCCGTGTTGGCTGCCAGATATTGGTTAATCGCCTGATTGTCCCGCACGGCGCCGCCACCAAAATCGGTTTCGATTGCCCCTGGGGCCAGCACATTGACGCGGATGCCACGCGGCGCCAGTTCTTTCGCCAGATACAAGGTCATAGTTTCCACTGCGCCTTTCATCATCGCATAAGCGCTGTAACCCGGGATGGCAAAACGGGTCAGGCCGGTCGACAACTGCAAAATGCGGGCGTTATCGGCCAACAGCGGCAACAGCTGCTGGGTCAGGAAATACGGCCCTTTAACATGGATGTTCAGCAGCTGATCAAACTGCGCCATGCTGGTCTCGGTAAAAGGCGTATGGACGCCGATGCCGGCATTGTGGATCAGCGCGTCCAGTGTGCGGCCATTCCAACGCGACTGCAGGGTTTCACTGAGGCAGCGGACAAAATCGGGCAGCGTATCCGGGGCCGCTAAATCCAGTTGCAGCGCCACGGCACGCTGGCCTAATTCCCGTGCCTGTTCCGCCACTTGCTCAGCTTCCAGTGCATTGTGTTGATAAGTCAGGATCAAATCAAAGCCAGCCTGTGCCAGTTTTAACGCGCCGTTTTTGCCAAGACCGCGGCTGGCGCCGGTAATCAAAACGATTTTATTGCTCATCTGTTGCTCCTTCAGGTGGGCGAAAGTGCCACCGACAGCTGCAGTGTATTGATAAGCAGATAGCCAATAAATATGCTAAAAATGCTTAAACTATTCGCTAATTGAGGATAATTGGCATGCAGGATTTACTGCTGGCTTACCGGGTTTTTGCCCGCACTGCCGAACTAAAGAGTTTCCATCTGGCGGCGGAAAGTCTGGGCCTGTCGAATACTTATGTGTCGACACTGGTGCGCCAGCTCGAATCTCAGTTGGGCAGCCGCTTGCTGGCACGCACCACCCGCAAAGTGCAGCTGACCAGTGACGGCCAGTTGTTTTATCCGCGTTGTGTTGAGCTACTGGCCGAACTGGATCAGTTGAATCAGCTGTTTGTGCCGCAACAAGGCGAACTGAGCGGAAAACTGCGGATTGACCTGCCTACCGGCATCGCAAGATTGCTGATACTTCCGGCGTTGCCGGCGGCACTGGCAGCGCAGCCCAAATTACAACTGGATATCAGCTGCACCGATCGCAAAGTGGATTTGGTCGCCGAAGGTTTTGATTTGGTATTGCGCATCGGCAGTGTCGACAGCGAAGGTCTGGTGGCGAAACAGCTCGGTGTTGCACCGCTGACACTGGCGGCCAGCCCGGCCTATCTGGCGCGGTTTGGCACGCCGTTGCAGCTGGCGGATTTGGCTGGCCACCAGCAGGTGCATTATGTCCGCCATTTTGGCGCGCAGGACCCGGGGCCGGCCTATTTGCTGCACGAGCAGCTGCAGTATTTTGCGTTACCGGGCGCGGTGACGGTCAATCATACCGACAGTTATGAGACTGCGTGCCTGCAGGGTTTGGGCCTGATCCAGGCGCCGAAATTTGGCCTGCAGCAGTATTTTTCCAGCGGGGCGCTGGTCGAAGTGTTGCCGGGGCTGCCGCAGCCGGCGATGCCGGTCTGGCTGTTGTATCCACACCGGCGCCATCTGACACCGCGGTTGCATTGGGCTTTGCAGTGGTTGCAGAATTTAATCACGCCTTTGCTGCAGCAACCTTGACGGCAAGCCATTGACGGCACAGGCTTAAGCAGAACTTAGCAGCGGAGTGCAAGATGTCTGATCCCTTTATGCAGGCGGCGATAGAACAAGCCGAACTGGGTCTGGCCGAAGATGGCATTCCAATTGGATCTGTACTGGTCATTGACGGCAAAATCGTCGGGCGGGGCCACAATCAACGGGTGCAAAAAGGTAGCTGTACTTTGCATGCCGAAATGGACTGTCTGGAGAATGCCGGCCGGCTTAGCGCCGCCGATTATCGCCGTGCCGTGTTGTATTCCACGTTATCGCCCTGTGATATGTGCAGTGGCACTGTGCTGTTGTATGGCATCCCGAAAGTGGTGATTGGCGAGAACCAGACCTTTCAGGGACCGGAAGCTTATCTGCAAAGCCGTGGCGTTGAACTGGTAAATCTGCAGGATGAACGCTGTAAGTCTTTGATGCAGCAATTTATTGCCGAACGTCCGGCATTGTGGTTCGAGGATATCGGTGAGTAGCCGCTGGTTCTGGACCTTATTGCTGCTGTGCTGGCCGGCTGGCGTCCTGCTGGCGGCAGAAAAAGTCCGCCTGCAGCTAAAGTGGCAGCATGGTTTTCAGTTCGCTGGTTATTACGCGGCAGAGCAACAAGGTTATTACGCGCAGGCCGGCTTAAAAGTTGAACTGGTCGCAGCCAGTCCCGGGCTAAAGGTACTGAACGAAGTGATGGCAGGCCGGGCGCAGTTTGGCGTTGGCACCAGCAGTTTGTTACTGGATTATGCCAAAGGCCAGCAAGTGCACTTACTGGCCAACGTATTCCAGCATTCGGCGCTGGTGCTGTTGTCACGGCCGACTGGTGCGATACCGGATATCCAGGCACTGCGTGGTCAGAAAGTGATGCTGGAATCCGGTGCCGAGGAACTGCGGGCTTATTTACGCCGCGAAGGCCTGACCGATGCGGATTATCAGCTGGTGGAGCACAGCACCTCATTGCCGGACCTGATCAATGGTCAGGTCGCCGCCGTGTCGGCATATAGCAGTAACGAGCCGCTTCTGCTGCAACAAGCAGGGATCCCTTATCATTTATTTTCTCCGCGCAGTGCCGGCATTGATTTTTACGGTGACAATCTGTTTACCAGCGCGGCGCTGATGCGGAAAAAACCGGAGCTGGTGGAAAAATTCCGCGCCGCCAGCCTGCAAGGCTGGTCCTATGCCATGCAGCATCCGGCCGAAGTGGTCGATTACATGGTGCAACATTATCCCGGCGGGTTAAGCCGGTCGCTGCTGCTGGCCGAAGCGGCAGCGATGCAGTCGTTATTGCAGACCGATTTAATCGAGCCTGGTTATATTAATCCGGTGCGCTGGATGCATATCGCGTCGGTGTATCAGCAACAGGGCCTGTTAACGACCATTCCGGATCTGGATGGGTTTTTATACGAGCCGGCCAGTACTATTGATTTAACCTGGGTATTAATTGCGCTGCTGGTGTTGCTTGGGCTGTTACTCGCACTAGCGCTGCTGGCCTATATCACCCAGGTCAATCGCCGCTTGCATCAGTTGTTGCAACAAAAGCGTCAGCAACAAGGCTGGCAACATGCGCGCAGTCAGATCCTGCAACAAATGTTGCGGGATGAAACTGCGCCGCATGAACTGCTGACCAGCGTGTTACAGCAATTGCAGCAATTTCGCAGCGATTTTCATCCGCTGTTATTGTTGGACCGGCGCGGCGAGCTGCCGCAACTGATCCATATCGATCTGAGCGCTGCGGGCTGGAGCGATATGCAGCAACGGATCGCGGTGTTTGACAACGATTGTGATATTCCCGGACTAAATTTATTGGCGGTGCCGCAGCTCGGCAATCCCAGCCCGGAATTTACCGGTGTGGCCGCAGGGCAGCTGCGGTTTTGTGCCTTTCCACTGCAAGGCGACTGTAGCCAGATCCCCGGTGTTTTGCTGGTCTGGCAGCAACCCGAATTCAGCGCGCAGGATTATGAATTACTCGGTGATGTTGGCTCGTTGATCGCGATTAGTCTGGAACGTCAGCGTGACCGGGAAGCATTGCGCCAGAGTGAAGCCCGCCACCGGCTGCTGACCGACCATGCCAGCGATGTGATTTGGACTATGGATCTGGTCGGCAATATCACTTATGTCAGTCCTTCGGTGCAACGCCAACGCGGTTTTACCGCCGAAGAAGTGATGCAACAGCACCTGACGGAAGCTTTAACGCCGGATTCGGCACAACTGGTATGGAATCAAATGATCCAGGCCAGTGCGCTGGTCGCGGCTGGTAAGCCTTATCCGGAATTTGTCGCCGACCTGGAACAACCGCATAAAGATGGCGGGACCGTGTGGAGCGAAGTGAAAACCGGG
This sequence comes from Rheinheimera sp. F8, assembly GCF_001518915.1. Lineage (NCBI taxonomy): Bacteria > Pseudomonadati > Pseudomonadota > Gammaproteobacteria > Chromatiales > Chromatiaceae > Rheinheimera > Rheinheimera sp. F8. The sequence continues at coordinate 4,078,863 of NZ_CP013656.1, read as the reverse complement.
GGTATTTATAACGAAGCCGGCGAATTTATCGGTGTAGTTGGAGTCGCCCGCGATTTGACAGAACGGCGCAAAACGGAACAACAAATGCGTTATATGGCGCAGCACGACAGCCTGACCGGCTTGCCGAACCGGGCGCTGTTTATGGATCGGCTGCAGCAGGCGCTGACTTATTGCAGCCGGCATCAGCGCCAGCTGGCAGTTTTACTGCTGGACCTGAACAAATTTAAGCCGGTTAATGATGAATACGGTCACGCCGCCGGTGATGAGTTGCTCCAAGCTATCGGCGAATCTTTACGCAAACTACTGCGGGCTTCGGACACAGTGGCACGGCTTGGCGGCGATGAATTTGTCGTGTTACTGCCGCAGCTGGAGTCGCCGTTGGAAGTCAGCAAAGTCGCCGCGAAAATCACCGAAGCATTGGCGCAACCATTTGTGTTGAGTATGGCAACAGTACAGATAGGCTGCAGTATTGGTCAGGCGCTGTTTCCGGATGATGGATCAGATGCGGAGCAACTGATCCGTATTGCGGATGAACGGATGTATCAGCAGAAACAACAGCGCCATCAGGGCCGATAAACCGGCTCTGGCAGCGTCAATTTCTTGCCATAACATCTTTGTCAGGTATCGCGGCGAAAACGCAGCACCAGCTCATGCAGTTCTTCGGCCGTATTGTTTAACTGCTCACTGCTGTGGCACACCTCTTTACCGCTTTGCATGCTGTCGTTGGCAAGTGTAGAGATTGAGACGACTTGCTGATTAATGTCCTCAGCAACGTGAGATTGTTGTTCTACCGCGGCGGCCATTTGCGTGGCCATACTGGCAATGCCAATCACCACATCGCTGATGCCACTCAGCATTTGTTCGGCTTCCTGCACTTTGGACACCCCAACTGCGGCGTCCTGTACACCATTTTCAGCCACAGTGACCGAACTTTTCGCCTGTTCAGACAGTTGCCGGATGATCTGATAGATCTGCCGGGTGGATTCGGTGGTGCGGGAGGCCAGATGACGGACTTCATCGGCAACAACGGCAAAACCACGGCCTTGTTCTCCGGCGCGAGCTGCTTCAATCGCTGCATTTAAAGCGAGCAGGTTGGTCTGGTCGGCGATTTGTTCAATGATTTGTGCCGCCTGATTAATCAGGCTGGTTTGGCCGGCGAGGGTGGTGACCGCCTGGCTCACCCCGTTGACTGTTTGCTGCAGCTGCAAAATAGCTTCGCGGGTTTGCCGGGCAATGGCTGAACCCTGCCGTGCCAGCGCATCGGCATCATTGGCTTTGGTTGCGGTTTCCTGCACATGACTGGCGACTTCGGCGATGGTCGTGGTCATCTGATGCATTGCGGTGGCAACCAGCTCCGTCTGTTGTTGCTGTTGTTGCAGATGCTGCACCGACTGACTGGACAATTCGTAAGCGGACACTGAACGCTGTGCGACCGTAGTGGCGGAATCTTCAATCCGCGTCAGCATCGTATCCAGATGGGAATTACTGGCTGTCAGCGCAACTTCCAGTTCACCCAAAGCACCACCATGCCGGGCATAAGTTAATACGGCCAACGGATCGGTGAACGGATGTTGCATCGCCTGACGCAATACGGCGAGTTCGCTGTTACTGCGTAGTTGCATAGTGGCGAGTGCGGCGACTGCAGCGACTGCTGATAGTCCGGCGGTCCAGCTGACACTACCCACGGCAAAACAGACCGCAGCGCCTGCCAAAGACAAGCCCGGTAACGCGTACCAGCCGAGCTGGTAAGCCAGCGCCGAACTGCGCCCTTTTGGCGTTTTGCCGGCGTTGATCTGGGCGTACATCTCATTGGCGTGCTGGATTAACTGGCGGTCCGGCACCACCCGTACTGATTCATAACCAACCACTTTGCCCATCTCGCTGATGGGAGTGACATAGGCGTGCACCCAATAAAAATCGCCGTTTTTACAGCGGTTTTTCACCAGTCCCATCCAGGCTTTGCCTTGTTGTAAATGTTGCCACATGGTTTTAAAAGCGGCCGCCGGCATTTCGGGGTGGCGAACAATATTGTGATGCTGGCCAACGAGTTCACTGCGGGAGAAGCCGCTAATGGCCACAAATGCATCGTTGGCGTAAGTGATAGTGCCCTTTAAATCCGTGGTCGAAATCAATTTCTGCCCGGCAGGAAAGGTCCGCTCGCGCGTGGTTATTGGCAAATTCTGGCGCATTCGGCTAAATCCTTTTTAGTAAATATATGAAAATCGGGGGGAATCATCGCTGAGCATAGCTCAGTCAGGCGCTTTGTCAGGGAAAGATCAGTTATTTCTAATCTACACGAAACCAGCCGGCGATACTGAACCGGACCATTTCAGCCGGTAATACTTCATGCGGAAAACGGGCGCTTTCAAACAACACCAAAGTGCTGGCTTGCGGCTGGACTTGCAGCAATGGTGTGTCGTGTTCGCTGTAAATCTGTAAAGCGCCACCGCTGGCGACGTCATTGAGGTAACACACGGTAGTCAGCACCCGACTGGACCGGCCGGTAAAGGCGTCCAGATGTTTTTGATAAAAATCGCCACGCTGATAACGGGCAAAATGTGCTTCGTGATGGGTCAGGCCGAGAAAACAGCGGCGGTTGGCTGCCTGCTGGATGTGGCACATTAACGCCAGATATTGCTGTTGCGCATCAGAGCTGCCATCGAGCCATAAGGTCTGATCACGGCGAATGTCCGGGTCGAGTTGCAAGTCCTGGCCGCGGCCGATGCCGGCGGGTTTTAACTGCGCTTGCTGAGCTTCCAGGCACAATTGCTGACAAAGGCTGGCTGGCAATGCGTGCGGGATCACGACCAGTCCGTGCAGATAAAACTGTTCAACCGCGTTGGCTAACCAGACAGGCTCAGGCAATTGACTGACAGGCATCTCAGATCTCCACAGGCATAGTGCTTACTGGAGGGGCTTTTTACGCAGCGGCGGCGGGGCTGTCAAGTCTGTAAGTGGATTAATTTTAGGAACGATCGGCTTTGTAGATAAAAAAACCGGGTCTGCATGGCAGGCCCGGTATCGTGGCTGCAGTTAGCTCTGCTGTGCTTAATACTGATAATAGTCCGCTTTTTTCAGCAATGATTCTGCGCCTAACTTGCCGCTGATGCATTGATTAATATCAGATTTTTTGAATACCCAATAAATATCTCTGCTGTCGCGGCCGCCATCAGTCGACAGCTGCAGCGAGACAAACTCGCTGTCTTTTAATTCGCGCAGACTGGCACCGTAGTCACACAGCGTTGCCGCAAATTTGCTGCCGACCTGTGCGATCAGCTCAATTTGTTTTTGCTGGGCTATTTTGGCCTGTTCCTGACGCTTTTTCAGCATTTCCTGTTCGGCAATATCATATTTTTGCTGCATCTCTTTGACTTGTTTTGCCAGCGCCGCTTCTTTTGCGGTCAGTTGGGTTAACTGTTTTTGCTGCTCGGCATCCAGTTTGCCGACCTTGCCGGAGAATTCGACATCGCGTTTTTCCCGCTGCACATCACGTAAATCGCGCTCCAAATCGCGTTTTTGCTCCCGTAATTCACGGCTTTGGTCACGCATCCGTTCGTGCTGTTCCATCATTTGTTCAGCGGCGAGTTCGGCCTGTTCCTGAAATTCCTGCAATTGGTCTTCATCGACGGCATGTCCGGCCAAAGCGGCCTGGGCAACTGCATTGGCTTGATCCACTACAGCCGACAAATCAGCTGGAGATATCGGCGCCACTGGCGGAACAGGGGCGACCGGTGCTATCGCAAAGAAGCGGCCAAAACCACCCGAAGTACGGGTCTGGAATAACACGCCCTGACCCGCCAGGTAACTCAGGTCAATCCGGCCAACGCCGGCGGAACGGCCGGGTTGTTCCATCGATTTTTGCAGGATATCCCGCATAATTTCCAGATTTTGCTTCAGTTTGTCACTGACCTGCGTCGCCGCATGGCCACCCGTCGATAAAGTCAGCAGCACGGCGGCTGCCACAGAAGAGATAAGTTTCATCACACAACTCCATTAGTTGGGGCGTTAATTTTGGCGATTAATGCGGTTGTCCGGGCTGTAATTCAGTCGCGCCTGGGTTGGCTGGACATTGTCCTGCCAGTATTGCCAGTCGGCCTGTCGTTGCTGGTTAAGGTATTCCACCAGTTCCAGCATGTCACCGCGCCGGTTTTTCTGTTCAGCCTCAGTCAGATAATCCTTCAGCAGGATCAGCTGCGACGCCTGTTGTTGTTGTTGTCTCTGCATTTGGGTCTGCAGATACTGTTGTTGTTCGGTTTTATAGCTGGCCAGCTGCGCCGCCACTTGTTGCTGCACCTGTAGCTGCATTTCCATTGGGTCGACCTCGCTCCAGCGCAGTGCAATACCACCGTTTTGCACTTGCAGACTGAGCGGCGACATGCTGATCACCAGCGCCAGTGCTGACATGCCCACGCTGAGGCGCGGCCACCAGGATGTGGTGGCAGGCGTTTTATGGCCCCACTGCTGGCGGAACATGCTGCTGGTATCCACTTGCGGCACCGGCGGATAATCTGGTTGCCGCGCCAGTTGTTGCAGCTGGGCGGCCGTCTCAAAACGCGCCCGCCAGACCGGATCATGCGACAGCGCGTTGCGGCAGGCATCGGTGGTCAGATCACCGGCGAGCCAGGCGTCAAAAACTTGCTGACTGTTCGACATCGTGGTCCTCCAATTGCACCCGAAGTTTATCCAGGGCGCTGTAAAATCTTGATTTCACTGTGTTACTTGAAATCGCCAGTTGGTCGGCAATTTCGTCAAAGGTAAAGTGTTGATAAAACCGCAGTTCGACCACCAGTTTTTGCTCTGGCGGCAGCGTTTTTAGTTTTTGCTGCACCAGCAGCTGTGTTTGTTGTTCTGATAACCGTTGTTCGTGGCTGGGTTGATCTTCATGTTCCAGTTCCGGCAGATCATCCAGGTCCTGTGTCGGCTTGCGTTTGCGTAGCATATCCATGGCGCGATAATTCGCGATGCCAAATAACCAGGTTTTAAAACTGCTGTCGCCGCGAAACTGCGCCAAATTCCGGCACAATACTAACAACACGTCCTGCAACAAGTCGCGGGCATCGTCCGGATTGCCCATCAATCGCAGGCTGTAATAGTACAAAGCCGACTGATAGCGACCGACCAGCTGGTGCCAGGCCCGCTCGTCGCCATGGATGGCTTTTTCTATTAGGGTTTCGTCGCTGCGTTTAAACACTGTGTGATCTGTTTTTGCGTTGTTGATATGCCTTGGTCGGGGCAGGGATATATTTAGTTTGGCAAAATCGGAAAAAATTCGAATATTTTGCAATTATTCCGAAAAATCATTTTATTTCATGTACTTCCAGTTTCTGGTTTTGTGCTCACTGAGCCATAACACGATAGTCTCCAGCCGTTTTTGCTGAGTGCCGGCAGTTTTTGCCTGCAAAAACCATTCAATATAGTCATTTTGCTGTGCAATAGTCATTTGCTGGAAAAAAACACTGGCAGCGGCGTTTTGTTGCAGCGCCGCAGCAACGGGCGCTGGCAATGGCAGGGCCGTTTGAGGTTTTTTCTGCCGCGGTAATGCTGCTGCCGGGCTGGCCGCTAAGTCTGCCGCCTGACGCAATAATACCTGCAGGTCGACATCGGCCGGTAAATCGCTGATGCGGCAAATCTTACCAAACTGCCCCATGCCCGCAGTGCCACCGGCTGCAGGAACTGTCAGGCCCAGTGCATCAGCACGCCAGAAGCCAAAGCCACAATGCGCTTTGAAAGCGGCCATAAAACACAAATTATGTTGCAGGCAAAAAAACGGCATGCCCCATTTGATCTGCTCGCTGATCTCCGGCAGCGTCTGATGCACCAACTGGCGCAAATGCAACAGCACGGGCCGGGCAAATGGGGCGGCTTGCTCAATATAGCGGTCTACATCAGGATTCATCGGTGTCTCCGGCAGATCCATAGGAAGTTTTCCTGCGTAGTTAAAGTATCTGCAATCAAGTCCGGACCTGTAAATGAAAATTCTCGTTGCGCCCGTTATCCTGCTCTTGCTCAGTGGTTGTAGTCAATCGCTGGATGACTATCAGCAGATGCAACCGACCTTAACTTTACCCGGCTTTTTCAGTGGCAGCAGTCAGGCCTTTGGGGTGCTGCAGAACTGGCGTGGTCAGCAGACGCTGCATTTTTCTGCCGAGCTGTGCGGCCAGTGGCAAGGCAACCGCGGCGATTTGTACGAGATTTTTTTATATAGTGATGGCCGCACCGATAAACGGCATTGGCAACTGCAGGTCGGCGCGGATGGCCAGATCAGCGGCAGTGCCGAAGATGTGGTCGGCGCAGCCAGCGGCCGCATTGCCGGCAACACGCTGTATTGGGAATATGTGCTGCGTATTCCGCAGGTCGACGGCAGTATTGATGTAGCCGTCAAAGACTGGTTATATCTGGTCACGCCACAGCAACTGGTGAATCGGTCGACGCTACATAAATATGGCCTGACAGTTGGTGAGTTGACGTTATCGATTCAACAACTGGATACAAAAGCGTCTTGCCAGGATTTTATTCAGCGTTATCAGCAAACTGTGCGCTCGGCACCAAAGGCCTGAAATCGCGATCAGGACTGAGTACTTTCATCCGGGAACGCGTCGCGGATCGCCAGAAACTCATCGATATGGCTAAGCAGGATGTCGGTCAGCACCGGGTCGAACTGTGCGCCTTTTTGTTCATGCATATACTGCACGACCTTCGGCATCGGCCAGGCTGGTTTGTAACAGCGTTCGCTGGCCAGCGCATCAAACACATCAGCCAGCGCCGTGATCCGGCCAGCGATGTGAATTTCCTCACCTTTTAAGCCCCGCGGGTAACCGATACCATCCCAGCGTTCGTGATGTTCGTGCGCGATCACCGCGCCGTACTGCAGAATTTCGTTTTGTGATTTTTGTAAGATCTGATGGCCAACTTCAGCGTGCGTGCGCATGATGGCCCACTCGTCAGCGTCGTGTTTACCGGGTTTATTCAGAATGTAATCCGGGATGGCAATTTTACCGACGTCATGCAGCGGCGACGCCAGTTTGATTTTCTCCGCATCATAGCCAGATAAGCCGTATTTGACTGCCAGCAGATAGCTGAAATTGGCCACCCGTTTGACATGACTGCCGGTTTCTTTCGAGCGTTTTTCCACCGCTTCGCCAAGGATATACGACAGTTCGCGCTGGCTTTCTTTAATCAGTTCACGCAGTCGGACATTTTCATAAGCCACTGCGATATTACTGGCGAAATAACTCAGCAGATGGTGATCAATCTGGTCAAATTTACTGTCTTTGCTGACATAAAGGAAATTCTCCAGCCCGCGATTCGTCGTGAAGTAGCCGACAAAATAATCGTCGCCATGAAACGAACGTTTTAACTGATGCACCTGTGCCAGTTTTTGTTCCACTTCCGCCGGCAACTGGAATTCTGGCCCGGTCACACACCCGCTGGCAGCGATGATATCTAATGACAGTTGCTGTTGTTTTGGATCGCCGGTCGCGGCGCAACAGAAAATCTGGGAATGTTCAAGCCCAAGTAAGCTCGCAGCCTGGCCGAGAATAATAGAGGCGAACTCCTGCAGACTGTCACATTCGAGGAAACTGACGGTAGAGGCGATCACCCGTTCCAGGCCTTTTTTGTTGTTTTCAATAATGCAGATATCGCGATAGGCGCGCAGGGCAGAATACAGCAGCGTTTTTAATTTGATCGCCGTGACTTCGGTTTTGTTTTTGTAATCGTTAATGTCGTAATCGCGGATCACATGTTCTTCCGGCGCTTCGCCGGGTTGGCCGGTCCGCAGAATTAAGCGGATCTGGTGGTTTTTTAAATCGCTGCGGATGGTTTTGACTAAATCGAGACCGGCGTGATTGGATTCCATCACCACATCGACAATGGCGACTGCGATATTCCGGTGCTGTTCCAGTACCAGCAACGCCGCTTTGGCGCTGTATGCATGTAATAATTGCAGCGGCCGACCTTCGAACTGGAAGCCTTTGAGCACCAGATTGGTGATTTGATGAATGCTCTCATCATCATCAACAATCAGCACCAGCCAGGGTTCCGCCGCCGGTGCGGTTGATGTTGGGTCCGGGGTGGACTGAAATTCCTGATCAACACCAAATAAAAAATCCTGATTCGACATAGAGGGGGCCTGAGTATCCGGTTAATTCAACCACAGCTTTGAATGTAGCAGGCTTGTCAAAAAAATCCTCTGCGGCCTACCGCTTCAGGATTGCCGGTCAGCGGCTTCCAGTGATTCCAGTTCAATATTGATGGCATTGCAGGAGATCTGAATTTCGTACAAAGACACAGTCAGACTCAGCACCAGACTGGCCAGACTGGCGCCAAAAAACCACTGGCCGGCCAGATCCCACTGCATAAATAAAGTAAACATCGACAAGGTGCACAAAATGAAGCTGATCACGCCCCAGCGTTGCATTGAGCGGATCAGCACTATGCGTTGACGCAGATTTTCAATTTGCCGTTTGGCCAGGTCGCGTACCTGATGACCCTCGCGGTTATTCAGCTGGCGAATCAGTTGCGCCAACACCAGAAAACGATTGGTATAGGCCAGCAATAACAAAGAGATGGCGGGGAAGAGTAATGCCGGGGTGGTGATAGTCATCATAATCATGTTCCTCTGAACGCCGTTTTACCGGCGGCAACTGCCATAGTGCGAAAACTGCTGCAGCAGTGCAAGTTTTTGATCATACTCAGATCTTCATAGCAGAAACACAGGAGAATTCCGCATGGCGGTTGATTTGTGGAGCGCGATGCTCACGTTATTTCTGATCATGGATCCACTCGGCAATTTACCGATTGTGGTCGCTATTCTGAAAAACATCAAAGCAGAGCGCCGGATGAAGGTGCTGGTGCGCGAATTGCTGCTGTCGCTGGTGATCCTGTTACTGTTTTTGTATGGCGGTCAGGCGTTCCTCAGTATTTTGGGCGTGAAAGAAGAAGCGGTCAGTATTGCCGGCGGTATTATTTTATTCCTGATTGCGTTACGGATGATATTTCCGCAGGAAGGTGGCGTGATTGGCTTAAAAGAGGGCGAAGAACCCTTTTTGTTTCCACTAGCGGTGCCGATGATTGCTGGCCCTTCGATTCTGGCAGCATTGATCCTGCTGGCGAATCAGCAACCGGGCCAGATGCTGGACTGGACGCTGGCGTTATTAGGCGCCTGGCTGATTAGTTCTGCCATTTTGTTATTTGCGCCGGCCTTGCACCGCATTCTGGGCGAACGTGGTCTGACCGCAATGGAACGGCTGATGGGCATGATTCTGGTTATCATTTCAGTGCAAATGCTGTTAAATGGCATCGGTCATTATTTTAAGTGGAATTAGGTGATGCAACAGGATCCTGTGATCCAGCAATGGCTGGAGCAAACAGAACAGCAACTGCGCGCGCAGCTGCAGGAACTGGCGCAACAGCTGCAGCAGCAACAACAGCTGTGGCAGGAAGAGCTGCGGCGGGATGAGGCAACATCTACAGCGCCTGAACTGGCCGCATTACAACATGAGCTGCAGCAGACCCGGCAGCTGCTGAGTGTCGCGCAAAAACAAGCACAGGCCGACCAACAGGCGGTGACGTTAGCCACGGCGCAACGCCAGTCTGCCCAGGAAGAGCGCGACGAAGCGCTGGAAGCTATGCGCCGGTTAGCTGATCAGCTGCGGCTTAGTCAGGATGAATTCCGCCAGGAAAAACAACAGGTGCTGGCATTGCAGCAGCAGCTGGAGCTACTCAGTAATGAACTGGCACTACAGCACAAAGATAGCGGCGTGCTGACGACGCTGCAGGCTGAACTGCAAGATGCTCAGCTGCAGCTGAAAGAAGGAAGGCAAACGTCAATACAGCAGTCAGAGCAGGCCCAGCAACAACTGAACCAGTTACGTGAACAGCTGCAACAGCTGACGTCGGCAGATCAGCAGGTGCAGCTACAGTTAGAGCAGCAACTGCAACAACTTGACCAATCCAACGCACAACGGCAACAACTGGAACAGCAACTGGCGCAACAACTGGTGCTGACAACCCGGCAACAGACCGAGCTGCAGACACTGCAGCAGGAGTTAACGACCGCGCGGCAAGATCAGCAGGCACTGGCTGGTCTGCAACAACGCCAGCAACAACTCTCTACTGAGCATACGGCGCTGGAGCAACAACTGACCCAATTGCAACAACAACATTTTCAATTACAGCAACAACAGCAGGAATCCAGTGAACTGCAGGCGCAGTTTCTCGCTTTGCAGACTGCATACGCGACATTGCAGCAGCAACAGGAAGAGACAGTTGCACAGCACAGCGTGCAGCAGGCGGAGTACCAGGCACAACAGCTGCTCGTCACTGAACTCACCACTTTACAACAGCAACAGCAGGTGTGGCTGCAACAGCAGCATAAACTGGAAAGTCAGTTATTCCGCGCCCAGGCCCGCGTTGAAAGCATAGAAGAACGCCAGCAGGCCGAAGCTGAGCAGTCGCGTGAGACGATCCGTCAGCTCCGGCAACAATTACAGGCACAGCAAGCCGAAGCACAGGAACAGATCCAGTTACTGCAACAGCAGGCCACCGAATTCCGGCTGAAATTTGATTACGCGCAAAAACAGCTGGTGCAGCAGTCAAACAGTTAGCCGGCAATACCCGTCAAACTGGCCGTGCCGTTGTGCTTTGTGTATGATGGCCGGCATTGCTGCATAGCCTGTTACGGACGCCACATTCATGTCAAAAGCCAATAATTTCCAGAAGATGCGCGAGCTGACCTTTTATCAGCAAGCCGCTGTTGCCATTGTCTTATTAGAGCGGATGTTGCCCAACTACCAGCTGTTTGCTGAAGTCAGTAGTTTTGGTGATGCGGCATTACCGCGGCATACGCTGGATCTGGTGTGGGAATGGTTGCAGGTGCGCCGCGCCAAAATTAACTTTGAACGGTTACAGGACGAACTGGAGCTGATCACACCGGAAGTGACGCACTTTGATATGTTTGGTGTGTATCCGGCGGTGGATGCGATGATTGCGCTCGACAGCATGCTGAATGGGATCCGCGAGCAGGACAGCATGGAATTTATTAATGTTGCGAAAATTTCGCAGGCATCCGTTGCCCGGTTGATTGAACATGAATCGGCCGATCTGGATATCACCACTGAAGCGGAACTGAAAAAAGTGGTGCGTGACCATGAATTAATGGCTTATGAAATGGATTGTCTGGCGGAATTGATTGAGATCTGTAGTGCTATTCAGTCATTTGACCGCGAACAGATCCAGCAACTCAAAGCCTGGGTCAAAGAGCAGGGCGTGACCAATCTGGGCATGGAGCTGAACTGAGTTCAGCTGCTGGCCGCTTAAGCAGCAACCGGTTGGCAGACAAACAGCCGGTAAGCCAGCTGACCGGCAATTTTATCTTTGATTAAGCGCCAATTCTCTGGCAAGTCACTGATATCCAATTCTTTTTCTGTTTCCAGATAAATCAGCGCATCGGTTTTCAGCCAGCCTTGCTGTAATAACGCTGCACAAGGCAACGCCAGCCCCTGACGAAATGGCGGATCGATAAACACTAAATCAAATTGCTGAATGGCTGGTCCTGCGAGGAACTGCATCGTATCGGTCTGGCGGACTTCTGCATTACTGCAGTTGAGACGGGCCAGGTTTTGTTTCAGCTGTGCAGCGGCTTTATTGTCGCGTTCGAGCAATAACGCACTCTGGGCGTGGCGGGATAAGGCTTCAAAGGCCAGGCTGCCACTGCCGCTGAAACAATCCAGGACCACCCGTCCCTGCGTATCCTGCATCAGCCAGTTAAACAACGTTTCTTTGACACGGTCGGTGGTTGGCCTTAAACCCATTACATCCAAAACCGGCAGTTTGCGGCCGCGCCATTGCCCGCTGATGATGCGGACTTCCCCCGGCTGTGCTGACGTGGTGGTGGTTTTTGGACGGGACTGCGGGGCTGGGGAGCGGCTTTTCATCAGGGTTTATGCACTTAGAATAAAGGTGATACTATAAGCGTCGATTTTACCGCAGTTTCGACAATCTGACAGCGAACCTTATGACTAAACCGAATAAACTATTTTCCTGGCTGGGTTTTGGCAAAAAAGATACCACCCCGGTCACGCCTGACGTTGTGGCGGAAACTACTAAAGCCACTGTGCCGGCAACGCCGGCGTCAGCAGTACAACAGACTGAATCGGTCACAGCGCAACCCGTGATTGCGCCTGCCGCAGCGCCGGCGGCTGAGGCGGAAGTAGCAGATAAACCAGAGATTATTACACCTGAGACGTCTCTGATAGTTGAAAACAAGGCGACGCCACACTTCACTGCAGAGCCAGAGCCAGAGCCAGAGCCAGAGCCAGAGCCAGAGCCAGAGCCAGAGCCAGAGCCAGAGCCAGAGCCAGAGCCAGAGCCAGAGCCAGAGCCAGAGCCAGAGCCAGAGCCGGTTATTGCTGCAGCAGCCGTCGCGCCAGCCAATACCGACCAGCCGAAAAAACCAGGTTTTTTTGCCCGGCTGAAACAAGGCCTGGCCAAAACCAGCCAGAATCTGGGTGCTGGTCTTGCCAGCTTATTTCTCGGTAAAAAAATCGACGACGAGCTGTACGAAGAGCTGGAAACCCAGCTGTTACTGGCCGACGTCGGCGTTGAGACTACGCAAAAACTAATTAAACAGCTGGTCGCGGATGCCAATCGCCGTCAGCTGAAAGACGCCGAAGTGCTGTACGAAAAATTACAGGACGAGATGGCGTTGTTACTGGATAAAGTGGAACAACCCCTGCAAATCGACAGCAGCAGCGGGCCTTACGTCATTCTGATGGTTGGCGTCAATGGCGTTGGCAAAACCACCACCATCGGTAAACTGGCGCAGCAATTTAAGCAACAGGGTAAATCTGTGATGCTGGCTGCGGGCGATACCTTCCGGGCTGCTGCAGTTGAACAGTTGCAGGTCTGGGGCGAACGCAACGAGATCCCGGTGATTGCCCAGCATAGCGGCGCCGATAGTGCATCGGTGATTTTTGATGCCTATCAGGCAGCCAAAGCGCGCAAAGTCGACGTGTTAATCGCAGACACAGCGGGTCGTCTGCAGAACAAAGCGCATCTGATGGAAGAGCTGAAAAAAATTGTCCGGGTGATGAAAAAAATCGACGGCGCCGCACCACATGAAGTGATGTTGACGCTGGATGCCGGCACCGGTCAAAATGCCCTCAGTCAGGCCAAATTGTTCCACGAAGCGGTGCAGCTGACCGGCATCACCCTGACCAAACTCGATGGCACAGCCAAAGGTGGCGTGATCTTCGCGATTGCCGACCAGTTCAGTTTGCCAATCCGTTATATCGGCGTTGGCGAAGGCATTGACGATTTACGGGTGTTCCAGAGCAGAGACTTTATCCGCGCACTGTTTAACAGGGAATTCTGAGCATGCTTCGATTTGAGCAGGTGAGCAAAAGCTATCCGGGTGGTTTTGTCGCTTTGGATCGGGTCAGTTTTGAACTGCAAAAAGGCGAAATGGCTTTTTTAACCGGTCACTCCGGTGCCGGCAAAAGTACCATGCTCAAGCTTATCAGCCTGATCGAACGGCCATCGACGGGGCGGGTAGTCATCAATGGCATCGACCTGTCAGGCATCAAACCTAGCCAAATTCCTTATGTACGGCGCGATATCGGCATGATTTTCCAGGATCACCGGCTGCTGATGAATCACACGGTGTTTGATAATGTGGCACTGCCGCTGGTGATTGAAGGGTTTACCGGTCGCGATATGGCGCGTCGGGTGCATGCGGCGCTCGACCAGGTGGGGCTGCTCGACAAAGCGCGTTGTTTGCCGGCGACTTTATCCGGCGGTGAAGCACAACGGGTTGGCATCGCGCGGGCTGTGGTGAATAAACCGCCATTATTGCTGGCGGATGAACCGACCGGTAACCTAGATCCGGATCTGTCCAAAGATATTATGCGGGTTTTTGAAGCCTTTAATCAGGCCGGCGTCTCAGTTCTGGTTGCCAGCCACGACTTAAGCCTGATCGCCCGGATGCGGTATCGCACGATGACGCTGAAATCCGGCAAAATGATTAATGATGGCCTGATGCACAACGAGGAGGCCGAATGAGTATCCTGTTTAACGGCCGCGCCAGCGGCGCCAGTGACAGCGCGCCCGGTTTACTGCAGAAATTTGTGATGGGGATCGTGACCCATCTGCGTCAGGCGGTATCGAGCCTCGGTGAATTGTGGCGCAGTCCGGTCTGGACTATGGTGACTATCGCGGTACTCGGCGTCAGCATGACGTTACCGGCGACTTTGCATGTGCTGGTAAAAAATCTGCAGCAAGTCAGCAGCAATTACGACCAGTCGTTTGAGATCAGTCTGTTCCTGAAAAATGATGTCACCGAAACCGATATTGCGACTTTAGTCACGCTGCTGCAGGGCGACCGCGACGTCGGCAAAGTGCGGTTGATCGATAAAACTGCGGCGATGGCTGAATTTAAACAGGGCTCCGGTTTTGGCGAAGCGATCACTTTTTTGGATCAGAACCCGCTGCCGGACGTGTTGCTGGTGACACCCAGCCAGAGTAAGCCGGCCGCAGCCGAAGCTTTGTTGAATAAACTGCAAAAAGAACGTTTTGTTGAGCTGGCCAAGCTGGACATCAGCTGGCTGGAGCGGCTCGCGGCCATCATGTCGCTGGTGCAGCAAGTGGTCTATACCATTGCGGCGCTGTTACTGTGCGGTGCCTTATTGGTGATTGGTAATACTATCCGTCTGCTGATCATGGATAAAAAAGCCGAAATTGAAGTGATGAAACTGGTCGGAGCCACCGACAGTTTTATTCAGCGACCGTTTTTGTACACCGGTATCTGGTTAGGGGTATTTGGTGGTTTTCTGGCGTTTTTGGTAATAGAACTGATGTTGTTCTGGTTACGTGGCGCTATTGCCAACGTCACTCAGCTGTATCAAAGCGGATTCAGTTTAAATGTACTGACGCTGCAGGAGTTTGGCATTCTGATGCTGATTGCCATTGGCCTCGGCCTGGTCGGTTCCTATCTGGCAGTCCGCAGTCATATTAAAGCCATCGAGCCCTGTTAGGTCGACGGGTCAGCCAGCCGTCGCTTCCTGCATCAGGCCGTGTGCCCAGCTGACCGCGTCCAGATAAGTCATGCTCAAATCACGGGCCTTGCCAAACAGTTGCAGCGTCAGTTGTTGCTGCTGTTCCCACTCGCCATTTTCATAAGCCTTGGTCAGCAACAGATACAACCCCAGCCGGCCCTGATGTTCCAGCAACGCAGCTTTAATCTCCGGCAGGATCGGTAAGTCGTCGAGCAGCAACTGCAGCGGTTGCTCCAGTAATGCATCCACCAGCGAAAACAATCCGGTTAAAAAAGCGGCCGGCGGATTGTCGGCGTCACCCATGATGGCTGCCAGCTGGTCGCAAAACCGCGCCCGCACGATCGACATATGTAACAGTTCATCCGGGCCATCTTCTTTCAGATTGGCCAGTGCTAACAGCGCGATAAATTTCTTCAGTTCCCCTTCACCCATGTACACCATGGCGTGCTTCAGTGAGCCGATGGCTTGTTCCCGGGCAAAACTGGCGCTGTTAACAAAACGCAGCAACTTATACGACAAGCCCAGATCGCGTTCGACAATCGCGGTCAGCTTTTCAAAATCAAGGCGGATGGCGCTGGACTCAGCGATCAGTAACAGCAGATTCAGTTTGCTACTGGCGATTTTTTTGTGTTTCAGCATCTCTGGCCGGGCAAAGAAATAACCCTGAAATAAGGTAAAGCCAAGCTGCAGCAGTTTTTCGTATTCAGCCTGCGTTTCGACTTTTTCCGCCAGTAAGATCACCGGGTGATGTTTCACCCGCGACACATATTTACTGATCTGCAGAATATTAAACTGGCGCACGTCGACTTTGATAAAGCTGATATAAGGCAGGAAAATATCCCATTTCGGATCAAAGTCGTGATCATCCAGTGCCAGCTTATAGCCCATCCGGTGCAGCTCGCGGCAAGCCGTCAGTAACTCCATACTGATAGGCACCGTTTCCAGCACTTCAATGACCATGCTTTTAGGGTTGATCGATGTCGGGAAATGGTGGATTAAGGTGTCGGCAGAGAAATTGATAAAGGCCTGATGGCCGCCGGTGATTTTCTCCACGCCCATCAGCAAGTGATGTTCTGTGATTAATTTTGATGTGGCTTCGTCGGCATTGATATTGGGAAAGCTGTTTTGCACGCCGTCGCGGAACAATAATTCATACCCAAACAGATTTTTATGCTGATCTAAGATCGGCTGGCGCGCCAGGTAACAATACATCGACAACTCCTGAACCAAAGGCCGCAACCGGCCGTAAGCATAGCGGAATTCAGGTCTGGCGGTAGCCAACGTCCGATGTTTTAAAGTGGACCAGACAGCTGATGAGATACTTTGAGCATATCGGAAAATCGGCGTTTGTCTTATGAAGTTATATTCTCAAATTCACATTTTAATACAATTCGGTTCTTAAAAACGCGGGAACTGCTATTAGCACTCTCTGTCAAAGAGTGCTAACATGAGTCCACTTTCAGATCTCCACAGGAGTTTGTTCATGACCAAAGCGAATCAATTGATGACATTGTCAGTCGCCGGTAGCGGTAGCCTCGAAGCTTATACTCACGCTGTCAGCACTATTTCGATGCTGTCGGCTGAAGAGGAACGCGCTCTGGCTGAACGTCTGCAGCAGCACGGCGATCTTGATGCCGCCCGCCAGCTGATTATGTCCCACTTACGGTTCGTTGTGCATATCGCCCGCAGCTATTCAGGTTACGGTCTGCCGATTGGCGATTTGGTGCAGGAAGGCAATATCGGCCTGATGAAAGCGGTGAAACGCTTTGACCCGTCTGTTGGCGTGCGGTTGGTGTCTTTTGCTGTACATTGGATCAAAGCCGAAATTCATGAATTTGTGCTGAAAAACTGGCGTATCGTCAAAGTCGCGACCACCAAAGCACAACGCAAACTGTTTTTTAATCTGCGTAAATCCAAGAAAAACCTGGGTTGGTTCAGCCACGATGAAGTGAAAAACGTCGCTGCATCTTTAGGTGTGCCTGAATATGAAGTGCGGGAAATGGAAGCGCGCATGAGCAACCACGACCTGGCATTTGATGCGCAGGACGACGATGATGACAACAACTTCAGTGCGCCGGTGTTTTTCCTCGACGATAAAAACTCTGATCTGGCGAACAACTTTGAAGAAGATCAAAGTGAAGGTGCTGCCCTGGAACGCTTACAGGCCGCAGTGCGCACGCTGGATGAACGTAGTCAGGATATTATCCGTGCCCGTTGGCTGGATAATGAAAAGCTGACGCTGCAGGAACTGGCAGATCGTTATCAGGTGTCGGCTGAGCGCGTACGCCAGCTGGAAAAAAATGCGATGAAAAAATTACACGCGGCGATGGTTGCCTGAGTTTTTCTTGTCCACAAAAAATGCCAGAGCTTGCTCTGGCATTTTTTTATGTCCATGGAAGGACGGTATGCCGAAAATGCAGGAGCAATTTTCGGCGATGTCCATGGAATGACTGTTTAGCGTAGCAATAACGGCAGCGGCAATACCGGGGCTGGCTGTTCCGCCGGTTGCGGATAAAAGCGCCGCCACACGGGTTCAGCCACCGGTAACGCCGCAGGCGTGTCAAAACCAGGCAGTTGCGGCAGATAAGGCGGATGCCACGGGATCAGTTCCGGTACTGGCTCGACGACGTCAATCACCAATGTTGGCGTTGGTTCTGCATCCAGCGTTGGGGGCGCTGCAGGCATAATGGTTGTGTCTGTCGGCGGTATTATCGCCGTTGGTTTCGCTATTGCCGGCTGGTGGGTCGGGTGTTTAGTAGTGCTGGCAATCAACTGTGCCGGCGCAGCCGGTAAATCCAGTAACGCAGATGCCGGCACCACTTTAATGCCTTGTTGTGCCAACCGCGGTAAATTTTTCTTCAGATAACGGTAAGTTTCCGGATAAGGGTGGCCGATGGCGATGGCATGACCATGTTGTTTTGCCAGCTGGATCAGTTGATTAAACTGGCGGTCCAGTGCTTTGTAAGATTTGTCATTATCAAGAAACACGTCCCGGCTGCGGCTTTTCACCCCATGCTTTTGCGTGATGGCGCTTACCACGCTTTTGCCGGTGGTTTTGCTATCAATAAAGTACAACTGACGCTCGGCAACCACCTCGATCACCCAATCCATCTGTTCCGGTAATGACGTGTAGAGGCTGCCCATGTGGTTATTAATGCCAATGGCCTGTGGCACGCTGTCGAGGGCTTTGTGCAGTGCTTGCTGCACCTGCTGCTTGCTCATCGGGCGACGCAGCGCACCTTTGCCGAGCAGATGGTTCTGTGCCACGGCTTCCATCGGCATGTGTAACATGATTTCTTTGCCATGCTGGCTGGCCAATGCCGTCATTTCATGGCCATTCGGTGTAAATGGCATCACAGCGACGGTCAGTGGATAGGGCAGCCGGATAATGTCCGGATCGACTTTCTGGTAACCGATATCATCAATAATAATGGCCACTTGCGGCGGTAGCGACTGCGCCTGTACCGACAACCAGAAACAACTGAGAACACATAACGACTGGAGAATACGCACGCTGGATTGATTCACTGATGTTGGCAAAGCGCCGGCTGAATTTCAGGCCGGCATTATGCCTGTTGTTATGGATTTCGCAACCAGCGCAACGGGTCAACCGCCGCACCTTTTTGCCTGATTTCGAAATAAAGCCCACTGCGATCCCGGCCACCACTCTGGCCGACCAGCGCCACATGGTCACCACTGCGCACCACATCGCCCGGAGATTTCAGCAAACTTTGATTGTGGCCATATAAACTCATCAGGCCGTTGCCGTGGTCCAGCACAATCACCCAACCATAACCGCGTAACCAATCGGCATAAATCACCTGGCCATCTGCAACTGCGCGCACTGGCTGGCCATTGCTGGCCTGGATTAAAATCCCGCTGGCCGTGGTCTGCCCGCCTTGTGCTGCACCAAACTTCTGCACTAACGCACCTTGCACCGGCCACGGTAACTGGCCTTGTTTCTTGCCTTTATAAGTCAGTCTGCGATTAGCCGCTTCAGCCTTTAACTTGGTGATAGTGCTTTGCAGACTTTTTTCATTGCTCTTCAGGTACGCCAGCTGTTGTTTTTGCTCATCCAGCAGCTGTCTGAGTTTCAGCACACTTTGTTGTTGCTGATTTTTCGCTGTGACTAAATCCTGTTGCTGTGAAGTCAGCTCGTCCAGCCGCAAACTTTGTTCGTGCCGGGTTTGTTGCTGCACTGTGGTCAGCTGTTGCAGCTCACTGACTGTTTGTTTCAGCGCCTGGAGTTGTTGGATCCGGGCGTTATTGAAGTACTGGTAATACGTCAGCAGGCGTTCCAGCTTTAACGCGTCCTGCTGATTCAGCAGCAGCTGGGTGTAATCGTGTCCGCCAACCTGGTAAGCGGCTTTGACCTGAGCGGCAAGCAGTTGCTGCTGAGTTTGCCGTTGTTGCTCCAGCTGTTGTTGCCGGGTGGCCAGTTCGGCCATTTTTTCATCCAGAGCCTGCAGCTGCTGCTGTTGTACAGCCACTGCTGCGGCCGCTTCGGCTAAACGTAAATCTGCCTGTTTTAGCTGCTGTTCTGTGTCTTGCAGTTGTTGCTGCTGCCGCCGGCGCTGTTGTTCGGTGCGGCTGATATCCTGCTGCACCGATTTGAGTTCCTGCCGCGCTTTAGCCGTGTCAGATTGCTGAGCCTGTGCTGACAGACTCAGCAACAGGCTCAGTAACAAACTAAAGCTTATTGGTACCGGCCGCGCCCGCTGGCGATTTGGTCGCATCACCGGACGTGGAACAGTACTTTACCGGTCATTTCTGCCGGCACCGGCATGCCAAGCAATGTCAGCATGGTGGGCGCAATGTCACTGAGAATACCGCCGTTAACCACGTCTGCTGGCCGGCCGACATAAATCAGTGGTACCGGATCTGAGGTGTGGGCGGTATGGGCCTGACCGGACTCATGGTCGACCATCTGCTCGGCATTGCCATGATCCGCGGTGATGATACATTCACCACCGACTGTTTCCAGCGCGGCAACCACGCGGCCAATACAGTGGTCCACGGCTTCTACCGCTTTAATGGCTGCAGACAGAATACCGGTGTGACCAACCATATCGCCATTCGGATAATTGCAGATAATCACGTCAAATTTGCCAGAGTGAATGGCATCCACCAGTTTGTCGGTCAGCAGCGTGGAGTTCATTTCTGGCTGCAGGTCATAAGTCGCGACATTGGGTGATGGCACTAAAATGCGTTCTTCGCCTGGGAATACGTCTTCACGGCCGCCACTGAAAAAGAAAGTGACATGGGCATATTTTTCCGTTTCGGAAATACGCAGCTGGGTTTTCTGATGTTTTGCCAGCCATTCGCCAAGCACATTGTTCAGACTTTCCGGCGGATAGGCGACCGGCGCTTTGATATCAGCGGAATATTCAGTCAGCTGGACAAAAGCGCCCAGTTGCACGACACGTTTGCGGGCAAAATCAGCAAAAGCAGGTTCTGTGAAAGTGCGGCTGAACTGACGGGCGCGATCGGCACGGAAATTCATAAAAATCAGTGCATCGCCATCCTGTAACTGCACCGGCTCACCATCGTCGCCGACAATCGCAGTCGCTTTGACAAATTCGTCATTTTCACCGCGCGCATAAGCGTCCTGCAGTGCAGACACTGCGTCTGTCGCCGTGTAGGCCGCAACGCCATCTACAATTAAATCATAGGCTTGCTCGACGCGATCCCAGCGTTTGTCACGGTCCATCGCGAAATAACGGCCAACCACACTGGCGATCTGGCCTTTGCCCAGTTCAGCACAACGCTGCTGCACGCGTAATAATGATGCTTCTGCGCTGCGTGGCGGCGTGTCGCGGCCATCGAGAAAGGCATGCAGATAAATTTTGTCAGCGCCCTGACGAGCCGCCAGTTCAATCATCGCAATCAGATGGTCTTCATGGCTGTGCACACCACCTGGCGATAACAAACCCATTAAATGCACGGCTTTACCGGCTTGTACTGCGGTTTGCACAGCGCCGGTTAACACCGGGTTTTCGAAAAAATCGCCATCGCTGATGGCTTTGGTGATGCGGGTCAGTTCCTGATATACCACCCGACCTGAACCAAGGTTAACATGGCCCACTTCAGAATTGCCCATCTGACCATCAGGCAGACCGACGTCAAGACCAGAACCTGAAATCAGGCTGTGCGGACAATCCCGCCACAACCGGTCCATTACCGGGGTATTGGCCTGCGCGATGGCATTATCAGCCGGGTCTTCGCGATAGCCCCATCCATCCAGAATCAAAAGTACCAGGGGTTTGCCAGACTTCGCCATAACATGCTCCGCTTTCTCGTTGCTTGATCAACATTTTTCTTTTTCCCGATTCACTGTGCATCTTACCGAAATTCAGCGGTGACTCCAATCAATGCTGTGCAGAAACTGCGCAATCAGCCGCAGCCTTTACCACATGCGTATTCTGGCTGGGGGCGAAGGGCTGTTTTTGCCATTGAAACCCGTTATACTCCGGCGCCTGAGCTTTGACCAACTGAACGGAATGTTATGCAACAATACGTCGAATTTGCCGGAAATCACCCGATTGTCGTGGTGATCTGGGTAGGTCTGCTGCTGGCGATTATCGTCAGTTATGTGCAGTCATTGTTTTCCAAAATCAAATTTGTCAGCCCGACTGAGCTGACTTTGCAGGTCAACCGTGAAGATGCGCTGGTGCTGGACATCCGCAGCATTGATGATTTTAAACGTGGCCACATCACCGGCGCCCGCAATATTCCTCTGGCGCAGCTTTCCAGCCAAATCAGCAGCCTTGAAAAGGCCAAAGACGCACCCATTATAGTGGTCTGTCAGGCAGGCATGTCCGCACAAGGTGCAGCCAAACAACTGTCAGCCGCCGGTTTCAGTCGCGTATCCGTACTGAGCGGTGGTATGGGTAAATGGGCGGAAGCCAGTTTGCCTGTGGTAAAAAAATAACCGGAGCAGGTCCATGAGCAGTCCCAGCGTCACTATTTACACTAAAGAATATTGTCCGTATTGTGTGCGCGCAAAGGCTCTGCTCAGCCACAAAGGTGTTGTGTTTAACGAAATCAAAATCGACGCACAACCTGAGCTCAGACCCGAAATGATTGCAAGATCGGGCGGACGCAGCACAGTGCCGCAAATCTTCATCAATGACCAACATATCGGTGGCTGTGACGACCTGCATGCGCTTGACGCACAGGGTCGGTTAGACACACTGCTGCAACATTAACCGTATTTTCAGGGAACCATCATGGCCGACGAACAACTGAACCCAGCTGCGGATGAGCAGCAAGTCCCATTTGCAATCCAGCGTATTTATGTCAAAGACATTTCGTTCGAATCACCAAATGCACCGGCAATTTTCCGCAAAGAATGGCAACCAGAAGTAAAGCTGGACCTGGACACGCGCAGCGAGAAACTGGAAGACAACATGTTTGAAGTCATCCTGTCGCTGACTGTTACCACGACAGTAGGCGGTGAAACGGCTTTCCTGTGTGAAGTGCAACAAGCCGGTATATTTGCTGTGCCTGAACTGCAGGACGCGCAAATGGCCCACATGCTGGCCTCTTTCTGCCCGAATATTCTGTTCCCATATGCCCGTGAAACTGTGGCAAATCTGGTGAACCGTGGCACTTTCCCACAACTGAACCTGGCTCCGGTCAACTTTGACGCGCTGTTTGCCCAATATGTGCAACAACGTCAGGCTGAAGCTCAGGCGCAGCTGCCAAACTAAGCAGCCGCCGCATGAACATGACTTCGGCAATTACGGTATTGGGCGCCGGCTCTTATGGCACGGCGCTGGCAATTTGTCTGGCGCGTAACGGGCATCACACCTTGTTATGGGGCCGCAATGCTGACGATATCGCGGCGATGACGCGGGATCGGATCAATCATCGTTATTTGCCGGAGATTGTGTTACCAGAGCAGCTGGAAGTGACCGCTGATCTGGAAGGCGCTGTCAAAGCCAGCCAGAATGTGCTGGTGGTAGTGCCCAGTCATGCTTTTGCCGATACCTTGCGGCAAATTAAACCGTTTTTATTACCACACGCCCGTGTGGCCTGGGCTACGAAAGGCCTGGAGCCGGACAGCGGCCGGTTATTACAGGATGTAGCACGCGATATTCTCGGTGACGATGTTTCGCTGGCCGTATTATCCGGTCCGACTTTTGCCAAAGAACTGGCAAAAGGCCTGCCTACTGCTATCTCTTTGTCATCGACCGACGCCGAATTTATTACCGTGCTGTCGGATTTGCTGCACTGCGGCAAAACCTTCCGTGTTTATACCAACCCTGATTTTATCGGCGTGCAGCTTGGCGGCGCGGTGAAAAACGTCATTGCGATTGGTGCCGGCATGGCAGATGGCATTGGTTTTGGCGCGAACGCCCGCACGGCATTAATTACCCGTGGCCTGACCGAAATGTGCCGTTTAGGTTGTGCTTTAGGGGCGAAAAAAGAAACTTTTATGGGCATGGCCGGTTTAGGTGATTTAGTCCTGACCTGTACCGACAACCAGTCCCGTAACCGCCGTTTTGGCTTGCTGCTGGGGCAAGGCGTTGGCGTTGAAGACGCCATCACCCAGATCGGACAAGTGGTTGAAGGCTATCGTAACGCCCGCGAAGTTTACAATCTGGCGACCCGGGTTGGTGTGGAAATGCCGATCACCGAACAAATCTATCAGGTGCTGTATCAGGGCAAAGATGCCCGTGCCGCGGCGCTTGACCTGCTGGGCCGCGAAAAACGCGACGAATAACGTAGCGACAACGTTTAGCCGGCCATGCGCCACTGTTGTTGTCCGCCATAGGGCTGTTGTCGTCCATCGACCAGCCGCATGGCACTGAAGAGCTCACCACGACAGCCATAACAGCCCATCACATGCAGTAAATACGCTTGCATTTCTTTGTCGGTGCCTTGGGCACTGACTTGTAATCCCTGATGGATCAGCAGCCTGATCAGACTGGCGCAAGCATTCCGTTGTGCCTCCGATTCTTCCAGTTGCTTGATCATTGCCGCTGAAAGTTCTGCCGCCTGCCAGAATGGTTGCTGCAATAATTGCAGCGAACTTAAGCCATTGCCGACCTCAACGATCATCAAGCCAAATCCGGCCGTTTTCAGTTCCTCTGCCTGTTTGCTGAAACCTGCCGGATCCTGTAACCAACCGTCTTCCCGCAAGCACAGCACAAACTTATTGGCCTGTAGTTGATGGTCCTCCAGCTGGCTTTGCAAAAAATTCAGCAGTCCACTGTGACGAAAGTTCGTCGCAGACAATTCGACCTGTAGCGGTGGCAGCGGGCCCAGACGTTGCCACAATTCGAGCAACTGACAAATCTGACAAAAAGCCCAGCGTTCCAGCGCCATCAACTGACCGGTTTTCTCTGCCAGAGGCTTTAATTCGGTATAACTTAATAAGCCCCGTTGTGGAGAACGCCAATACAGTTCCAGCCGGAATGCCATGGCGATGCCGGTCTCCAGTTCAATCACGGGTTGCGACCAGATCTCACATTGATATTGGGTTAATGCTTGCTGCAATTCATATTGCAGTTGCAGACCCGGCACCGGATTCTGTCCCTGCATCTGCCATAGATGCAGATGCTCCGGCACCGTTGCCGCAATATGCAGCGCGTGTGACGCGTGGGCCTGCAGTTCGTCAGCATCGTGGCCGGCTTCAGGGAAAATCGCGATGCCAGCGCGGCAATCCAGCCGCAGTTCAGCCTGTGGAATAAAAAATGGGCCCTGACAAAACTGCAGTATTTCCCGGCCGAGCTGGATCGCCTGCTGTTCAGCCTGCTCGCCATGACCGTCCAGGCTGAGCAGCAATGCCAGCTGATGCGGAGCTAACCGGGCCATAAAAGCGCCGGTTGGGATCTCCGCCTGAACATTGTTGACCAGTTGCTGCAACAGACCATCTGCAGCGGTCTGGCCAAAGTTCCGCACTATGGCGGGATAGTCATTCAGCTCCAGCAGCAAGACGGCAAAACTATGATATTTAGCCTGATGGCGCTGCAGCTGCGACTGCAGCCAGTAGCGCCACAGCGCTGCAGCAGGCAGTCCGGTCACCGTATCTGAATACGCGCAGATCTGCGCCTGTGTGTTATCCAGCGTCGCTTGCAGCGGCAGCCAATGCCAGAGTAAAAAGCGCTGGCGATAGCCACTGAGTACCCGCACATTCAACTGATAGGCTTGCCGCTCTGTGCTGCCAATCCAGACCTGACCTTGCCAGTGCGGGCTGATCTGCAGCATCGCCAGGATATCCGGCAGGCCAGGATCCAATCCTGCGGCGGAAAAAAACAGTTGTTGGTCCAGCCTGCTGTTGGCTGCAGGATGGCGGGTGGCGTGATTGTGCCACAGCGGTGTCGCCTGTTGATCCGTGAGCCAATAAGCATGGGGTTGTTGTTGTAAAAATTGCAACAACGGCGAGTTTTGTAATGGGGTGCGGCGGGTGCGTTGTATCTGGATCAGCATCAGACAAAGCAGAAAACCGCTGACGATGGCCAGCAGGTATTGGATCCATAGTGGTATAGTCATTTTGGCATTCCTTGCGCAGCAATACCGTTCAACTATAAGTGTCTGTCTAAAAAATCGCCACTAACAGCGGGAAAAATTGGCGCCAGTCTGCGCGTCGTTGTCACGCTGCGCTGCCGGACTACGGTATACTTGGGCTTTGCTATGGCGCAGGAGTTGTTGTGTTTCATATCGCTTTATTTGAACCCAAAATCGCACCAAATTGCGGCAATATCATCCGGCTGGCCGCCAATACCGGCTGTTTTTTGCATTTGATTGAACCATTAGGGTTTGATTTTGAAGAAAAAAAGCTGCGTCGTGCCGGGCTGGATTATCATGATTTGGCCAATGTCAGCCGCCACGCCAATTATCAGGCGATGTTAGATGCGGTGAAGCCGGCGCGGGTACTGGCGCTGACCACCAAGGGCAGCCGGCCTCACACTGAATTGCAATATCGGGCTGGTGATTTGTTGTTATTCGGCTCTGAGACATCCGGGTTACCGGATGAGATCCGCAATGCCATACCGGCTGAACAGCGCCTGCGGATCCCAATGATGCCTGATGCGCGCAGTCTGAATTTAGCCAACTCTGTGGCGATCGTCTGTTATGAAGCGTGGCGCCAGCAGCAGTTTGCCGGCGCGTTGTAACTCTGCACACTGACAAGGACCTGCAATGACCAGCCATGAATACAATCTGTGGGTACGCCGCTCGGGCAAACTGACGATTGGCATTGCGCTAATTATTGTCGTTATCAAGTTATTTGCCGCTATCGACACCAATGCTGCGTCAATATTGGCGTCGTTGATGGATGCGATGATGGACGTCGCTGTGTCCTTGCTGAACTTTGTCGCGTTACGCTATGCATTAAAACCGGCGGATGACGACCACCGGTTTGGTCATGGCAAAGCTGAAGCGGTGATGGCGTTATGTCAGGCAGCTTTTCTGGCCGGCGCGGCATTTGTCCTGTTGTATCAAGGGGTAAACCGGATTTATCTGCCGGCGCCAATTGGCGCCATCAATAATGGCATCTGGGCCATGTTGCTGTGCAGTGGCCTGACCCTGACGCTGGTATTACTGCAACGCTGGATCATCAAAAAAACCGGTTCTCTGGCCGTAGCGGCCGATCAGGCACATTATCGTAGTGACCTGCTGATGAATGCCTCAGTGTTATTAGCTTTGTATTTAGTGCAAAACAGTCTGCTGTGGGCGGACGCAGCCATCGCCATTCTGATCGCTGTATATTTGTTGTTTAATGCTGCGCAGTTACTGCGCGAAAGCATGGTGCATCTGCTGGATGAGGAATTGCCGGAAACCGAACGGCAGCAAATTTTGCAGCATCTGCTGCAAATGCCCGGAGTGCTCGGCGTTGAGCAGTTGCGCACCCGCCGTGCCGGGCCGCGTATTTTTATTCAGCTGCGGCTGTTATTACCGCAGGACTGGAGTTTACAAAAAGCACATCAGGTGACCGACCTGGCCGAGCAGCAAATCGCGGCGTTTTACCGCGATGCGGAAGTGATTATTCACCCGGACCCGTTGCCACACGCTGCAACCACTGATTAATCAGACTAAACACCTGCTGTCGCTGCGTATCGGTGCCTGCCAGTAATTCATGCCGGGCACCGTCGATGCGATGCAGCTCGATGGCGCAACGCGCGGCCAGCTTGTTTTGCGCCTGATTGTCCACCACTGTATCGGCCCCCGCCTGCAGGATCAGCATTGGCACTGTCGGCACCAGGCCCTGCTGGATCTGCCGACACGCTTGCAGCGCATGATGCAGCCAGCGCCAGCTGACCCCACCAAGCTGATACGCCGGATACTGCTGATATAAATCCCGAAACCACTGATAACGCTCCTCACTCTGTGTCAGGGCATTATCGGCAAAAGGCAGATTTTGATAGCGCCCCTGGCCTGGTACATACCAGCCAGCCTGACTGCAGCGCTGGTTCAGTCGCTGCATCAGAGCAGCTAAGGCGCGCGTCACCCGTGGCAGCGGCCCGGTGGCAATACCAAACATTGGCGCACAGAAAATGGCGGCATCCAGCAGCGGCAGAGCCGTCATTTGCAAATAGCGATACAGGATGGCGCTGCCCATCGAATGCGCCAACGCCAGTAGCGGTAAGTCGGTTTGACTGCGGATCAGGCTGATGGCCTGCATCAGGTCATCACTGTAGCGGCGAAAATCTGTCACATCGCCCAGTTGTGGATCCGGTTCAGGCCGCTGTGCCAGGCCTTGGCCGCGATGCTCGATCACAAACACCTGATAACCGCTGCAAAGTGCATCCTGCGCCAGCTCGGCATATTTATGTGCAGCTTCGATCCGCCCCGGCACGATCAGCAGGGCCGCATGCGGTTTGCGCCAGCCTGGTAAACTGGTACGGCTGTACAGACAAAAACGAGTACCGTCGCGGCCGTAAAGCTCGGTTTTAACAAATTGTTGCCAGCATTGTTGCAGTTGCAGGCGAACGCTGGAGTCATTCAGTGCGTCAGCCTGCAGCTGCGCCTGTAGCGGCGGAAAATACTTCAAAGATTCAGCTCCTGCTGTGCCGGCATTTGCAGACAAATTTGCAAACCACCAACCTGATCAGCCTGATAAATATTTTGAGCCGTGATCTGGCCCTGATGCTGTTTCATCGCCTGCGCGGCGATCGCCAGACCCAGCCCGGTACCTCCCGCGCCAGCTGTGCGCGCATCAGATACGCGGTAAAACGGCTCAAATATCGCCTGCAAAGCGCTATCCGGGATGCCGGGACCCTGATCAGATACACAGAGCTGCAGTTGCCCGGCATCTGCCTGCAGCCGCACTGTGATTATCGAGCCGGCCGGGCTGTATTTAATCGCATTACGCAGCACATTCTCCACAGCACGTGCCAGCAGCCGGCTGTCGGCCTGTAACCAGCACTGCGGTGGTGCGTTTAGCTGTATTTGTTGTTGTTTCTGACTGGCTTCCAGTTGATTGACCTGGATAATTTCTTCCAGCAGTTCGGTCAAATCAAGGTCCTGCAATTGCAGTTGATACTGGCCGGCATCGAGCCTACTGAATGTCAGTAACTCATCGAGCATACTGTCAATTTTATCCAGCTCTTGTGATAAGCGTGGCAGCTGACTGCCACCGCCTTGTCGTTGCTCCAGCGCGATGGCCAGCTGCGCACGGGTCAGCGGTGAGCGCAACTCATGCGAAATATCGCGCAGCAGGCGCTGCTGATTTTGCAATAAAGCGCCGATTTGACTGGCCATGGTATTAAAGCCACGCGCTAACTCACCGATCTCGTCATTGCGGGCGGCGGCTTGTTGCACCCGGCTGGTTAAGTCACCGCTGGCGAATTGCAAACTTTGCTGCTGCAACTGGCGCAGCGGTCGGGTGATCGTCAGGGCCAGGCCAATACTGGCAAGGGCTGACACCAGTAAAAACAGCAGCGGGATGGTCAATTCCGGTAACTGCGCGAGGCCCAACATGCCGGGCCGGTCAGGGCGGGGTTGTTGTTGATATAACACCAGCGGCTGGCCATTCAAACGCACAAAAAACGGCCCGGCCAGGCTGATATGGCGATGCAAAAACAAACGTGGTTTTTCAAACTGTGATAATTCGGTCAGCCAGCTTTGGTCAAAACCGCGTGGCAGAATGTGCGCGTTCAGGATCCGCTGGCTGACCGGGTCGACCAGTAACCAGCGATTATTCTCGCGCCGGTTCAGTCGCTGCAATAAATCTTCAACACTGTCAAAACGTTGCAGACTGTGCAACATGCGTTCGGCATGTTCATGCACACCAGGCGGCAGGCGGCGGATCACCGTGTCATCGAGAAAAGCTTTGGCCAGCACCCAGGCGGCAGCAATCGTCAGCAGCAGCACCAGCCAGAACCAGCTGAAGAGCCGAAATGCCAGAAAACGCCATGGATTGACCCAGTTCAGTTGCATCAGGACTCCAGAAACAAATAGCCGCTGCCGCGCAGCGTCTGGATTTTTTCATGGTCGCTGCCCTGCGCCAGTTTCTTGCGGATATTGCTGACATGCATATCCAGACTGCGGTCATATTGTTGCAGCACCCGGCCCATCACCTCTTTGCTGAGCTCTTCTTTGCTGACCACACGACCTGCATGGTTCATCAGATACTCCAGCAACTGAAACTCCGTCGCGGTCAGGACAATGGCCAAGCCCTGGCAGTGCACCTGACGATTTTGCCGGTTCAGCGTGACCTGATTCAGTTCTAACAATGGGGCCTGATGCTGTTGCGGTTGCTGCGCCAGTTCGACCCGGCGCAGGATAGCCCGCACCCGGGCACTGAGTTCACGCGGGTTAAACGGTTTGGCCAAATAATCGTCGGCGCCAAGTTCCAAACCCAGAATGCGGTCAATGTCGTCGCCGCGGGCGGTCAGCATCAGCACCGGGCAATAACTGGTCTGGCGCAGCTGGCGCAATAAAGACAGGCCATCGAGGCCAGGCAGCATCACATCCAGCAAGATCAGCTGATAAGCGCCGGTCTGCGCCTTCTGCAGGCCTTTGATACCATCTGCGGCATGGTCGAGACTAAAACCGTCCAGCGTCAGATAGTCGGTGACCAGCTGACTTAACTCCTCATCATCATCAATCAGCAGGATATTCGGGTGTTGCATCGGAAACCTTCTTAGCTACTGCTATAGGGTCATCACTGTGGGTGGTGCGCTCAGTGTAAGCAGCAGACATGCCCGGACAAGTGTCTTTACCAAACCTTTACGGCGGCTTTGCGTTGCTTTGCAGCCAGTCGCTTATGCTTGCATCATACAAAACAGACCGCTGTTTGTAATGCCCGAACCTACTGGAGAGACAAAAATGAACACATTGAAAATATTATTAATCCCTGCTTTATTCAGCGCCGCGCTGCTGCTGTCTCAGCCTGCAGTTGCCGGCCACGGTCCGCATGGTGGTGACCCGGCGGTGCGGATGTTAAAAGGCCTGGACCTGACCGACGCGCAACGGGAGCAAATCCGCGTCCTGATGGCAGCCAGTAAAGCCGACAAAGCTGATTTGGCAGCACGGCAGCAGCAGCACGATGCCCTGCAGGCGTTGATCAAAGCGCCGCAATTTGATGAAGCGGCGGCCCGGTTGCTACTGGAGAAACAACAAGCCAGCATGCTGGAGCATCAGCTGACACGGCTGAAACTGCAACATCAGATCCGTGCTGTATTAACCGACGAGCAAAAAACCAAGCTGGACGAACGGATGGTGAAAATGCGGGAACGGATGGCCGAGCGTACAGGTAAAGACGACTAAGCGAGAAGTTATGTCGCAGTTCAGGTGCCGGCGCGCCTGAACTGTCAGCGCTGTGAGTAGACAAAACCGGGCCTGAGCCCGGTTTTTTAGCTTTTGCAGGCGCAGCCGTATGGCTATTCCATATCCAGTTCTTTCAGCTTGCGTGTCAGTGTATTGCGGCCCCAGCCGAGGCGTTTGGCTGCATCTTGTTTATGGCCATGAGTAAACTGTAAAGCTTGCTTCAGGACAATCCGCTCAAACTCCGGGCCTGCTTCAGCCAGAATATCTTCGGCGCCGGTGGCCAGTTTTTGTGTGACCCACAGCGCCAGTAAATCCTGCCAGCTGTGTTGGCCATCGCTGCTGATAGTCACCGGTTTTGGCGCACTGGTCAGTTCCGGCGGTAAATCAGATAACAGGATTTGTTTGCCGGACGCCATCACGGTCAGCCAGCGGCAGGTGTTTTCCAGTTGTCGTACATTGCCCGGCCAATCCAGCTGAGCCAGAAATTTTTCGGTTTCCAGCGCCAGATCTTTGGCTTCGACATTCATTTCGCGTGCGGCTTGTGCCAGAAAATGCCGGGTCAGCTTTGGAATATCCTGTTTGCGGTCGCGCAGCGACGGAATATGGATCCGGATCACATTGAGGCGGTGGAATAAGTCTTCGCGGAACTTGCCTTCGGCGACCAGTTGCTCCAGGTTTTGGTGAGTGGCGGCAATAATCCGTACGTCGACACTGACTTCCTGATGACCGCCAACGCGATAAAACTGCCCATCGGCCAGCACTCGCAACAGGCGCGTTTGCACGTCGAGTGGCATATCGCCGATTTCATCAAGAAACAAAGTGCCGCCGTCGGCCTGTTCGAACCGGCCTTTGCGCAAAGTGGCGGCGCCGGTAAAAGCGCCTTTTTCGTGGCCAAATAATTCCGATTCAATCAGATCTTTTGGAATAGCCGCCATATTCAGCGCTATAAACGGTGATTCGGCTCTGGGGCTGTGCTTGTGCAGTGCGTGCGCCACCAGTTCTTTACCGGTACCACTCTGACCATTGATCAGCACACTGATACTGGAGCGGGACAAGCGGCCAATGGCACGAAACACCTCCTGCATCGCTGGTGCTTCACCGATGATTTCGGGTACATGCGATGGTGCGCTGGTGCTGGCGCGGGGTTTTTTCGCGTGGGCATGTTCCAGTGCACGACTGATCAGGGCCACAGCTTCATTGACATCAAATGGTTTGGGCAGGTACTCAAAAGCGCCACGTTTAAACGCGTTGACGGCGCTGTCGAGGTCGGAGTGCGCTGTCATAATAATCACCGGCAATTCCGGCGCCAGTTCCTGCAGTTTGCTTAATAACTGCATGCCATCGGTGCCAGGCATGCGGATATCGGACACCACGACCGCAGGTTGATCAAATTCCAGCCGTTGCAGCATCAGATCTGCTGAGGCGTAACTCTCGCAGACAATACCCGCGCGTGACAGGGCTTTTTCCAATACCCAACGGATGGAATTGTCGTCGTCAATGATCCAGACATTCTGCGTCATGGGTTAAGCTCCTTCTGCGCTTATCGGTAAATACAGGGTAAATTCGGTGCGGCCGGGCCAGCTGTCACAATCAATCCAGCCGCCATGCTGATGGATCAGCGTTTGTGAAATCGACAAACCAAGACCGGTGCCGCCGGGTTTGCCGCTGACCATTGGATAAAACAACGTATCTTTAATCGCCGGTGGAATACCGGGGCCGTTATCGATGACGCGGATCACGGCGACCAGCTTATGCCGGCGGCCATGAATAGTGTGCTGATGTAAAATCCGGCTTTGCATCACAATCTGACCACCTTGAGTCAGCACCTGCTGGGCATTGCGGACAATATTCAGCAGGGCCTGCTCCAGCAGTTCCGGATCGAGTGAGAAGTCCGGAATGCTCGGGTCATAATCGCGGATAAATTGCACGGCATGCGGATTGTCCATCTGCGCCAGTTGGCTGACGCGTTCAATAATTTCATGCAGATTAGACACGACTTTATGCGGCGGCTTGTAGGGACCAAGCAACCGATCGACCAGATTCCGCAGCCGGTCGGCCTGGGCAATGATCAACTGGGTATATTCTTTTTGCTCTTCATTCAGTGACTCTTCGAGCAATTGCGCCGCACCGCGTAAACCGCCAAGTGGGTTTTTAATCTCATGGGCCAGGCCACGGATCAGTTCGCGCGCCGCCAGATGCTGATGTTGCTGCAGACTTTCCATGCTGATCTTGCGTTGCTGATCGACCTGACGTAATTCCATCACCAGACTGGGTTGTTCGGTCTCCAACCAGGTCGCTGTCATATCCAGTAATAGATGGCGGCCATCCGGCATCACGCAATGCACGTCACTGATGCCAAAACCCTGTTTGGTATTTAAAGTACTGACCAGTTGGGCTGCACTGAGATCGCTGTATTGAAACAGTCCGGGAAAATATTGCTGTTGCAGGCGTTTTTCACCAATACCCAGCAAAGCGCAACAGGCGGTATTAAAACAGGACACCTGTAACTGCGCATCCAGCACCAGCACGGCGGTGGTCAGTTGTTCGGCCAGATTAATCCCTGGTAATTCAAGAGCGATATGTGCGTGTGTCACGGCAAATCCCTTATTGCACCAAAATGGTGCTCATGGCGCTTAGTCTAGCGGCTAAGCTGTGCCGTGTTGCACTATTTTGGGGTAATTGATGATGCTCGGTGCAGAAAAAACGTCGTTACGGAACTGGTAGCAATAACCTTGCCGTTTTGGTCGCTTAACTCCAGCATCAGCTGATGTTCGCCCCGGTCAATGTTATGCAGGATGAAATTGGCATTACTGCTGGGGCCGGCGACCGCCTGGCCATCCAGATAGAGCCGCACCCGCAGGCCCTGGGCAAACAACGGCTTTACCTGGCCGGATACGTAGATAGTGCCGTTATTTTCACGCACAGTGCCTTCAGGTTCCGGCTTGGTGATGAATACTTCGAACTGTGGCGTGTGATCAATACTACGCTGACTGATTTCGGTGGGGGTGACGGCGGGCATCCGGTTGCCTTCTTTCAGTTGCAACTGCGAGGCGCCCGGGACCGGATTGTCGGAAAATACCGGAACGTTATTTTTATCTACTGTGACAAACACCGGTTTGTCGTCCTTTTTTGCCTGTGCCAGCACCGGCGACGCCGATATTGTCAGCGCGATCAGTAAAAATAGCGGCCAACCGGTAATGTTCATCACAGAGTCCAAGCTGATCAAATGGCTGATAGATTTACTCTAACTGGCTTTTCTGGCTTTGACCAGTACAAAAAGCCCGCAGAAGCGGGCTTTGGTATTGTGCAAATCACACTTTATAAATCAGTGTGTTAGCGCTGAAAATTACACGCTGTAATACAGTTCGTATTCCAGTGGGTGCACAGCCATAGAGACGCGTTTGGCTTCTGCACGCTTCAGAGAGATATAAGCATCGATCATTTCATCTGACATGACGCCGCCTTTGGTGAAGATCGCACGGTTCGCTTCCAGTGCATCCAGAGCTTCGTCCAGTGAACCACAAACTTGTGGGATCAGTGCTTCTTCTTCTGGTGGCAGGTCATACAGGTCTTTGTCCATTGCATCGCCTGGGTGGATCTTGTTCTGGATACCATCCAGACCAGCCATCAGCTGAGCAACGAATGCCAGGTACGGGTTCGCTGCCGGATCCGGGAAACGGACTTCAATACGACGGGCTTTCGCGCTTGGTACCAATGGAATACGCACAGAAGCAGAACGGTTACGGGCAGAGTATGCCAGCATTACAGGCGCTTCATAGTGTGGCACCAGACGCTTGTAAGAGTTGGTTGACGGGTTAGTGAAGGCGTTGATTGCCTTCGCGTGCTTGATGATACCGCCAATGTAGTACAGTGCAGTTTCTGACAGACCGGCATATTTATCACCGGCAAACAGGTTTACACCATCTTTTGCCAGTGACTGGTGGCAGTGCATACCTGAACCGTTGTCACCAACGATTGGTTTTGGCATGAAAGTCACAGTCTTGCCGTACATGTGAGCAACGTTATGAACAACATATTTCAGTTGCTGAATTTCGTCGGCTTTTTTCGTCAGTGTGTTAAAACGGGTGGCGATTTCGTTCTGACCGGCAGTGGCAACTTCATGGTGATGCGCTTCAACAACCTGACCCATTTCTTCCAGCACCATACACATAGCGCTGCGGATATCGTGGTGTTGATCTACTGGTGGTACCGGGAAATAACCGCCTTTCACACCTGGACGGTGGGCTTTGTTACCATCTTCATATTCAGCGTCTGAGTTCCAGGCTGCTTCTGAAGAGTCAACTTTAAAGAAAGAACCTGACATGTCGTTTTTGAAACGCACGTCGTCGAACATGAACCACTCTGGCTCAGGTCCAAACAATACAGTGTCAGCGATGCCGGTTGATTTCAAATATTCTTCCGCGCGTTTGGCGATAGAACGCGGGCAACGATCGTAACCTTGCATAGTGCTTGGCTCGATCACGTCACAGCTGATCAGAATGGTGGTTTCTTCGAAGAATGGATCCAGCAGCATGGTGCTGGCATCCGGCATCAGGATCATGTCTGAGTCGTTGATGCCTTTCCAGCCGGCAATTGAAGAGCCGTCAAACATTTTGCCGTTTTCGAAGAAGTCTTCGTCAATTTGGCTGGCAGGAATTGTAACGTGCTGCTCTTTACCTTTGGTGTCAGTAAAACGTAAATCAACAAACTTCACGTCGTTTTCTTTCATAAAACTCAGAACGTTCGATGCAGACATGCATTCCTCCGGATTCAACTCAAACTAAGGTTCAGGTGCGGCTTGCCGCCGGTTTGCGCTTGTTATGCCAAAGCTGTGCCAGAATCCTAAATATATGATTTTAAAATGTATTTAGTGCAGATTCAGACTGAAATACCAGAGAATTGCACCAATAAAGTGCATGCATGCACAGCCGTGGTGCAATTTGTCTGAATTTGCTCTGCTTCTGTGCAGTGGTCAACGGCAGCGATAACGATAGCAAGAATTCGGCTGAATTCAGTCAGGCAAAGTAAAAATAAAATTGCCGCACAGCCAGCACAGGACGAGGCAGCAAAATGACTGGTAAAAGTGGAGAATCAGCGCAAGCGCACAGGAGTTGCTGTCAGGATGGCAGAGCTTTTGCTTAAGTTCGATGCGGTGTTACTGGCCGCAAAGCGGCATTCAGCTTGGGGCTGATGAAAAAAACAGCAAACGCGGACCAGATAAATTTCCCAGTCAGTCGTAAAGCAGGTAAAATACGCGCACCAATTTTTCGGGTACTTGCGGTGGGTGACTACAAGCGGGTACACATTTACACTACACTAAGCGAGCACCAAATAAATGTCTTATGATATCAGCAAGTTGCGTAATATCGCCATTATCGCGCACGTTGACCACGGTAAAACTACACTTGTTGACAAATTACTGCAACAGTCCGGCACTTTCGATGCACGCGCTAAATTGCAGGAACGGATGATGGATTCAAACGCGCAGGAATCTGAACGCGGAATCACCATCCTGGCTAAAAACACTTCTGTACGCTGGAACGGCTATCAGATCAACATCCTGGACACACCAGGCCACGCCGACTTCGGTGGTGAAGTTGAGCGCGTTCTGTCAATGGCTGACTCAGTCTTATTATTAGTCGATGCGGTTGAAGGCCCAATGCCACAAACCCGCTTCGTAACACAAAAAGCTTTCGCCCACGGTTTAAAACCAATTGTTGTGGTGAACAAAATCGACCGTCCGGGCGCACGTCCGGATTGGGTTATTGACCAGGTATTCGACCTGTTCGACAACTTAGGCGCCACTGACGAGCAATTAGATTTCCCAATCGTCTACGCATCAGCCATCAATGGCTGGGCGACGCTGGATTACAACGAACCAAAAACTGATATCAATGACTTGTTCGCTGCAATCATTGAGCACGTGGCACCACCGAAAGTTGAACTGGATGGCGACACGCAGATCCAGGTATCGCAATTAGATTATTCCAGCTACCTCGGCATTATCGGTATCGGCCGGATCAAACGCGGCACGTTAAAAGTGAACCAGCAGGTCACTGTATTAGGTGCTGATGGTTCAAAACGCAACGGCAAAGTCGGTCAGGTGTTCGGCTATTTAGGTCTGGAACGGATCGAAACTCAGGAAGCAAACGCGGGTGATATCATTGCATTCACCGGTTTAGGCGAACTGAAAATTTCTGACACTATCTGTGCCCCGACCAATCTGGAACCATTACCAGCGCTGCAAGTTGATGAGCCGACAGTGACTATGACCTTTCAGGTCAACACGTCGCCATTCGCTGGTAAAGAAGGCAAATACGTTACTTCCCGCCAGATTTTAGAGCGTTTAACTAACGAACTGAAACACAACGTCGCGCTGCGCGTGGAAGAAACTGAAGACGGTGACAAATTCAAAGTATCAGGCCGTGGTGAACTGCACTTAGGCGTGTTGATTGAAAACATGCGTCGTGAAGGTTTTGAACTGGCCGTATCTCGCCCAGAAGTAATCATGAAAGTGGTTGATGGCGCGAAAATGGAACCAATTGAGAACGTCACCATTGACGTGGAAGAGCAGCACCAGGGCTCTATCATGGAGAAAATGGGTGAGCGTAAAGCCGAAATGACCAATATGCAGCCAGACGGTAAAGGCCGCATCCGGATGGATTTCCAGATGCCAAGCCGTGGTCTGATTGGTTTCCGCACCGAGTTCATGACGCTGACTTCAGGCACAGGTCTGATGTACAACAGCTTTGATCACTACGGTCCATTCAAAGGCGGTTCAATCGGTCTGCGGATGAACGGCGTGCTGATTTCTAATGCGATGGGTAAAGCCGCTGGTTATGCGATTTTCTCTCTGCAGGAACGCGGCCGGATGTTTATCGGTCATGCTGATGAAGTGTATGAAGGCCAGATCATCGGTATTCACAGCCGTAGCAATGACTTAACGGTCAACTGCTTAAAAGGCAAACAGCTGACGAACGTCCGTGCTTCTGGCACAGACGAAGCGATTAACTTAGTGCCGCCAATCCGTTATACGCTGGAACAGGCGCTGGAGTTTATCGATGACGACGAGCTGGTAGAAGTGACGCCACTGTCTATCCGGATCCGTAAACGTCACCTGACAGAAAACGACCGTAAACGCGCCAGCCGCGCTTAATTCCGGTTGTGAATGATAAAACCCGCGCCCAGACGCGGGTTTTGTTTTTTGGGACAAAGCGCTGGCGATGCCAGCCAATGCTGTGTATTGTGCAGCGCAGAGAAAACGTTACTTATTTGTTGCATGGAGCTTTGCCGCAATGACCTCACGCCGGTCGTTTTATAAAAACAAAACTGTGCTGGTGGTGGATGATTCTGACCAAATCCGCAGCTATTTCAAAAGTATGCTGTTGCTGATTGGATTTGATGATGTAACGCTGGCGCGTGATGCGGATATGGCGCTGGCATGTTGCCGGCGGATCCCTTTTGATTTTATTTTGTGTGATTTTCATTTAGGCGTCGGGCGGGACGGCTATCAATTATTTGAAGTGCTGCGCACCGAACAGCTATTAAAAGCTGAATGTTGCTTTCTGGTGGTCAGTGCTGAACGCCAGCGTCAGGCCGTGTATGGCATTGTTGAATATCAGCCGGACGACTATCTGCTGAAACCCTTCAGCTATGCCGAACTGGAACGACGGATCACCCGTGCTTACCACATCAAACAAGCTTTAAAACTGGCTTATCAGGCAATTCAGCAAGGTGAATTCGCCGATGCTGTACAGGCTTGTGATCATGTGGTGGATCATCGCAGCAAGTACGCACTGCATGCGACCCGGCTCAAAGCAGAACTGCTGGTGCGGCTGGAGCGATTTGATGAGGCCGAGCATTTATATCAGTGGGCGCTGACCGTTCGCGATTTTGCCTGGGCGCGGCTGGGTTTAGCGGTGATCTATGGGTATCAGGGACGCAGTGACGAGGCGGAAGTGGCGTTACAGCTGTTGTCCGGACAAGCAGAAACAAGAATTGAAGCACTGGACTGGCTGACCCGCCTGTATATCAGCCAGCAAAAACCAGCGGCAGCGCTGGCGGCGGTGGAACAAGTCGCCAAAACTTCGCCGCGTAACTATTTGCGCCAGCATGTGCTGGCCACGCTTGCGGTCATCGACAACCGCAAAGATCTGGCGGTGCAGGTGCACCAGCGCTTGCTGACTGCTGCCCGTTATTCGATGTATGACACCGCAGATAATATGCTCAATTTTGCCCGCGCTTTGCTGGAGCAGGCGAAAGATCAGGAACCCAAAGGCCGGGTGGAAACGATGCGCCGGCTGGATACATTCCTGACGACTATCAAAAAACGTTTCCATCCGGCCAGTTATGAACATGACCGGCTGGTCGTTGATGCGCGTGTTGCGCTGCTGGAAGGCAAAACCAAAGAAGCACTGCGTTTACTGGAGCACAGTGAGCAACTCAGTCTGGAAAAACATTTATCGCCGGCCGCGATGCTGGACCGGGCCCGGGCGTATTTTGAAGCCGGCAATCTGCCGATGTGCGACCACTATATGGCTGCGCTGTCGGCATTAACGCAAGACGACAATCTGTATTGCAGTGCCATCAGCCTGATGATGCAACATGAGCAAAAGAAACATCAGCAATTGCGCCAGCAACTGATGGATCGCAATGCCGCGGGCATGCAGGCCTATGGCAGCGGCGATTTTTCGATGGCCATCGATTATTTTCGTACTGCGCTCGAATCGATGCCGGCAAATGTCAACATTGCGCTGAATTTGCTGCAGGCGCTGAGTATGCGCCAGACCCTGAATGCCGATCTGAAAGCGTTGGCGCAGCACTGTATCGATCTGATTGCGGCAGGGCAGTTGCCGGCCGATCAACAAAAACGCTATCAGGTGATTATGGGCCATCTGGACCTCTGAACCTGGCTGGCATTTGTGCGGCGCATAAATTACACTGCGCCGGTTTTCCTGCAATGAGAAGCGCCGATGTCTGTCAAAATCTGTTCGTTCACTGGCCTTTGTGCCGCTGTTTTTCTGCCGCTGGTTTTGCTGAGTTGTACGCCAGCCGATCCGATCCAGCGCTTTTCCGGTCCGGCGCAAGGTTCAACCTACAACATCAGTTATTGGTCCGAACCGCAGGTCAAGGCCACAGATTTGCAACAACAGATTGTAAAGGAACTGGAACGAATCGATTTAGTGATGTCGAATTACCGCCCCGATTCAGTGATTGAACAGTTTAATGCCACGCAGCACAGCAATCCGCAGACGGTAGGGGCTGAATTGGTCGGGTTGGTGGAAGATGCCCGCCAAGTCACCCAAGCCAGTCATGGCTGTTATGACCTGACCGTCAAACCGCTGTTTGAACTCTGGGGGTTCAAAGCAGATAAGTTTAATCAGCCGACACCTGCGCAGATCAGTCAGACCATGCAGTGGGTTGGTATGGATAAAATCAGCACGACGCCAGTTGGCGAGATGAGCAAGGCCATCGGTCAGATGCGGGTTGATGTGTCGTCCATTGCACAGGGTTATACCGTGCGCAAGCTGGCGGCGCTGTTGGAGCAAGCTGGTGTGACCAATTATCTGGTTGAAGTCGGCGGTGAATTGCAGGTGCGGGGCAAAAAACCGGAAGGGCAACCGTGGAAAGTGGCGATTGAAAAGCCATTGCCAGGCGATCAACATTTGCAGAAAATCATCACTGTTAACCAGGATGCCCCATTGGCCATCATGACATCCGGCACCTACCGGCATTATTTTGATGCCGATGGCCAACGTTTCAGCCATGTGCTGGACGCCCGCGCCGGCGCCCCCGTGCGGCACAATACCGTGTCGACCACAGTGTTGATCGACAATGCCACTTTTGGTGATGCCTGGTCGACCGCGTTTTTATGTCTGGGCAGTGAAGCCGGGCTGAAAGTGGCCGACGAATTAGGTCTGAAAGTGCTGTTTATTGACCAGCAGGGCGAAACACTGATTGAAAAATCCAGCCAGGCGCTGGTACAAAGCAAGGATGTATCCCTGCAATAGCAACGCGGCATTTTGCTGCGATCTGTCCGGGTCTGCTTGTCGGCACCGGGGCGCTTTGTGATAGGCTGCAACTTCCGGCACCCAGACAGGTGTCTGCTCAGGACAGGATGATGCCCGATTCGATTATTCAGCGCACTGTTACCCTTGGGTTGAACAGTGTGCGTTTTTGCCGCCTTTATCTGCAACGTTGTCAGCACGACCAAATCGGTATGATTGGTGGTTATCTGGCATATATTTCGATTTTATCACTGGTACCGCTGGTTGCTGTGGCATTTTCGGTACTGAACGCTTTTCCGATGTTTGCCGGGCTGCGTGGCGAAATCGAGGCCTTTGTTTACGCCAATATAGTGCCGTCGCGTGGCCAAGAAATTCAGACCTATATCAACGGCTTTGTCGAAAACATCGGTCAGATGACCACCGTTGGTGTGTTGTTTCTGGTGTTGGTTGCCCTGATGCTTATTCATAATATCGATAAGACGCTGAACAAGATCTGGCGCGTGCAAAAACGGCCGCGGCTGATGATTTCGTTGTCGATTTATTGGATGATTCTGACGCTCGGTCCGATTTTGCTGGGCAGCTCAATTGCGCTGACCTCTTATCTGGCGTCGCTGAGCCATCTGGCGGACAATTACACGCCCGGTTTATCGAATTTCCTGCTGTCGTTTACGCCATATGGCATGTCATTGCTGGCGTTTTTTATGCTTTATCAGCTGGTGCCGAATATCAAAGTCCGCTATGGCTATGCTTTTTGGGGCGCTTTGCTTGCCAGTATTTTGTTTGAAATGCTGAAAAACGGATTTGCGCTCTATATCCAGCATTTCCCGTCCTATCAGGCGATTTATGGCGCGCTGGCGCTGGTACCGATTTTATTTGTCTGGATTTATTTGTCCTGGTTGGTGGTGTTGATTGGCGCCGAGCTAACGGCACTTTTGCAGGAACAACATTGCCGCGCATTGCAGTTATTACAGCATAAAACCCAGCGTACACAGCCAGTGGCTGCAACGCCGGGTGCTGTGTCGACGGAGTCTTCTGATGTATCGCACTGAACCTGTTGATTGTTACCACAGTGAATTTCTGTCAAGGCCGCACGGCCATCGGTTGTATCTGGAACAAAGTGGCAACCCGCAGGGGATCCCGGTGCTGATGTGTCATGGCGGCCCTGGTGGTGGTTGTTCGCCATTTCAGCGCACTTTGTTTGACCCGCAGCAGTACCGGATTGTGTTGTTTGATCAGCGCGGTTGTGGTCAGTCGACCCCTTTTGCCAGCCTGGAGCACAATACTACACAGGATCTGATCGGTGATATTGAAGCGATCCGGCAACATCTGGGCATTCACCGCTGGGTAGTGGCCGGGGGCAGCTGGGGCAGTACGCTGGCACTGGCCTATGCCGGGCAATATCCGCAGCATTGTCTTGGCCTGATCCTACGAGGCATTTTCCTTGGCCGGCCTGAAGATATCGACTGGCTGTACCGGCCCGGTGGCGGTGCCAGTCAATTATTCCCGGATTATTTTGCTGATTTTTTTGCGCCGGTGGCCGCGATGAAAGGCCTAGATATTCTGGTGGCTTATCAGCAGCTGTTGCAGCATGCCGATGCCAGTATCCGGTTGCATGCCGCGCAGGCCTGGAGTTTATGGGAAGCTCGGGTTGCAACCTTGTTGCCCAATGCGGCGATGCGCGACGGCGCCACAGAGCCTGAGTCTGCATTGCCATTGGCGCGGATTGAAAACCATTATTTCCTGCATCATTGTTTTTTGCGGCCGGATCAGCTGATGGCGGAACTCGGCAAAGTGCAGCACTTGCCTTGTTTTATTATTCATGGCCGTTACGACATCGTCTGTAAGCTGGAAAATGCCTGGACCTTACATCAGGCCTGGCCCGATTCGGTGCTGACCATTGTTGCCAATGCC
Organism: Rheinheimera sp. F8; assembly: GCF_001518915.1. NCBI lineage: Bacteria > Pseudomonadati > Pseudomonadota > Gammaproteobacteria > Chromatiales > Chromatiaceae > Rheinheimera > Rheinheimera sp. F8. The sequence continues at coordinate 4,036,172 of NZ_CP013656.1, read as the reverse complement.
GGCCATTCCGCCAGTGAAACCGGTATCAGCCGTGCGTTGTACGATGCGTCGTTGCAACTGGCTAACCGCTTGCGGCAGGCGTCATGATTGCGTTGATCCAGCGCGTGCGACGCGCGGACGTTACAGTCGGCACTGAAGTAGTCGGGGTTATTGGCAGCGGTATGCTGCTGTTGCTCGGCGTGGAAGCCGGCGATACAACGGCGGAGCTGCGCAAGCTGGCCGACAAAGTGCTGAAATATCGTTTATTCAGTGATGAAGCCGGCAAAATGAATCTGAATGTGCAACAGGCCGGCGGTCAGCTGCTGGTCGTGTCGCAATTTACGCTGGCAGCAGACACCAATTCCGGTTTGCGGCCGAGTTTTACGCCGGCGGCACGGCCTGAAGTGGCCGAGCCGATGTATCTGCAGTTTGTAGATTATTGTCGTGCGCAGGGAATGACGGTGGCGACCGGTCAGTTTGGCGCCGATATGCAGGTCGGTCTGGTCAATGATGGCCCGGTCACATTCTGGCTGCAGGTGCCTCCGGCAGCCTGAGTCATTTACGAGGTATTCGATGCAGTATCAGGTGACAAGTCCGCACAGTGCGCAGGATTGGCTGGATTATTATCAGCTGCGCTATCAGGTGTTGCGCGAACCTTGGGGGCAACCGCCGGGTTCAGAGCAGGATGAGCTGGAAGCCAGCAGTGCCCATCGCATGGTGCGGGCGGCAGATGGTCAGCTGCTGGCAGTTGGCCGCCTGCATCAGCTGGTTGATGGCTGGTGTCAAGTGCGTTATATGGCGGTGGCAGAATCTGCCCGTGGTAAAGGCCAGGGGGCATTAGTATTGCGTGCGCTGGAACAGCAAGGTCTGGCTTGGGGTTGTGATCAACTGACGCTCAATGCCCGCGAAAACGCCTTTAATTTTTATCAGAAACTTGGCTACAAGACTGGCAAACCACTTGAACCATTATATGGGATCCCGCATCAGCAAATGACCAAACGGCTGCGGCTGGCCGGTGATGCCGCGCAATTTAGCCGTTGGTGTGCCGATTTGCAGCAAACCTGGCATCAGACGATCCCGTTGTCGGCTTTTATGCAGCTGCAGATACAGCAGTTTGATGGCAATCTGCTGGCCTGTCAGGCGCCGTTGGCGCCGAACAAGAATCTGCATCACACCATGTTTGCCGGCAGTATCTATAGCCTGCTGACGTTAACCGGCTGGGGCCTGATCTGGCTGCAATTGCGGGCGCTGGGTCTGCAGGGCGACATTGTGTTGGCCGACGCTGATATCCGTTATCTGGCGCCGGTAGAGCTAGATGCCCGTGCAGAGGTGCAATTACTGGATGCTGTCGGTGATCTGACGGTGCTGAACCAGGGCCGGCGCGTGCGCCAGTTACTGTTGGTGCGGTTGACTCAGGGCGAGCGGCTGCTGGCCGAATTTCATGGTCGTTTTGTCGTGAAGCCGGTCACAGTCGCAGCGAGTGCCGGTTAATGGCGTCGGTCGTTATTCTCGGCTGTGGCTGGCTGGGCACTCAACTTGGTGTGCAGCTGAGCACAGAAGGGCATCAGGTTTGGGGCAGCCGGCGCAGCAAGGAACGGCTTGCCACCTTGCCAGCTGCAATCCAACCGCTGCTGTGGGATGGCGTGAGTCCGTTAAGTCCACAGATTTGTCAGCTGTTGCCCGGCAGCTGGCTGGTTCTGGCCATGCCGCCGTCTGCCGCACAGGATGGTGGTGCAGCCTATCTGCGTTCGTTGCAGATTGTGCTGGCGCAGGCTGACGCAGCACAAGCGTTGGTGCTGTGTTCATCCAGTGGCGTATATGCGGGCCTTACTGGTGAGGTCAGCGAAGCCGATGCGCCGGGACCTGAGCCTCGGGCAAAACTGATCTGGCAGGCGGAGCAGTTGATGCTAAAGGGGGCGCCGTTGGTCCCGCAACGTTATGTATTGCGTCTGGCTGGTCTGATTGGACCTGGGCGGCACCCGGCGAATTTCACCCGGCGCGGTGTGATGGCAGGACCAGAGCAACCGGTGAATCTGGTCCACAGCGCGGATATCTGCCGGTGGCTGAATTTACTATTGCGTCATCCCGGCGCTTTTCCCGGCACTGTGGTCAATCTTTGCGCGCAGGTCACGTGCAGCAAAGCCGAGTTTTACACTGCGGCTTGCCAACAACAGGGGCTGGAGGTGCCACGATTTATTGCGGCGACTGAGCCATCGCGTCGGGTCAACGCTGCATTAAGTTTGCAAATGCCCGATTTTTCCTATCAGCAGCCGGATCTCGCCAGTTTATAAAGCAAGGTTGATTGCACCAAAAGGAATTGGCGCAATATCAAAATTTTATCAAAGCTTAATCGTCTTTTTCCTGCAGTAAAACGGCAACATGAGCAGAATAGGAACATGATTCAGGATGCTGCGGTTGGATCTCAATAAATGGCTGCTGGGGTCGGGGTGTTGCACTGCGTTAGGGGTGGCCGCCGGTTTTGTGTATTTATATGACAGCCCGGCAGAATCCATGCTGGTCAGTCAACAATGGTATCAGCAACCTTTGTTGCTGTTTTTCTCCGGAATGCTGCTGCTGGCGCTGTTGCTGAATGTGCTGGCGATTTTTGGTGTCGATTTTCACCGGACGCCTTTATTTGTCGTGTCGCGCGATAAAGATGATCTCAGTCATTTCACCCAATTAGCTCAACAGTTTCTGCGACAACAGGCGGCCAGCCCGTTAACCGGTGAAACAAATTACTACCTGCAACGTGAATATGGTGTGTTGTATTACGTGCAGACCGGCGTGGATATGCCGCTGGATATCGTACAACTCCGGCACATTTTTCAGCAGATGTTACGCCATCAATGTCACAGTGCGTTGGCGCTGGTTCCTGACAAGATGCAAAGTCCTGCCCAAATATTTGCGTTAGAAGCCAATATCCGCATTCTGGATAAACAGCAACTGCGGAACTGGATAAAGTCTTAAAAAAAATCACTTTTTAGGCACAATATCAAAGTTTGGTAAGGTTTTTCTGTCTCTGTTTTGGCAAATTGATCTGGCGTAAAACGCTGAAGGACCGATACAAATACCTGGGATTGGGTAGAAACACCGCCTGCCTGGCTGGACTTGTTCCAGCCTTTTTTTATCTTGTGCTCCCGGTGGCAGAATGCCGCTTCTGACCATCTGCCAGACCAATTCATGTCCATCAAAGCTATGTTGATTCACGCCAGTTTCGGCTAAGCAGCATTTGTCGATGCAATCTTAGGCGAAGCCAGGTCAGCCAAAGCCATCATCGCCACAGTCAGCGCAGGCGAAGCAAACCAGCGGCATCTGCCGCAGGTGCAGTTTGAAATCGTTTTGGCAGGAGACTGTGCGCAGAGGCCCTGTCTGCTGACAGGGCCTGCAGATGTTAGATTTTGAACGTACTGATAGCGGCTGTTAACTGCCCGGCGTTGTCACTGACGGCGGCGCTGTGTTGCAGCGTGCGATCGGCTTTTTCCGAACTTTGCGCGGACAGTTGGACCATTGCACTCATGTGATCAGAAATCAAATCACCAAGCGCCAGCTGTTGTTGGGTCGCGCTGGCGATCGCGGTACTGATGTGATGCATCTGACTGATAGCCTGATTAACGTGCCCCAGCGATTGCACCAAATCAGCGGTGTGATTCACACAGTATTCGGCGTCAGTTTTACCGCGGTTGATCGCGCTGACCGCAGCAGTACTTTCCTGTTGCAGCGTTTGGATCATCTGGCGTATTTCATCAACAGCGGCCTGACTGCGTACTGCAAGCGAGCGTACTTCGTCGGCAACAACGGCAAAACCACGGCCTTGTTCACCGGCGCGGGCTGCTTCAATCGCGGCATTCAGCGCCAGCAGATTGGTTTGTTCCGCAATGCCACGGATAGTGGCCAGAATACCGCCAATGTTGTTAGAGTGGGTGTTGACCTTCAGCATGATGTCCGCGGTACTGGCCAACTGACCGGCCAGTCCACTGATCAGGGTATTGTTTTCGCCGGAAATTTTATCGATTTGCTGACTTTGCCCCAACGCATGCTGCATCTCCTCGACAGCCTGTTCGGCTTGTTGTGCAATGTTGTGGGTATTGTCGTTCAGTTGCTGGGTGGTCTGGTTGACGTCATGGATTTGCGTCTGTTGCGTTTGCAGCGCGCGATTAATTTCCTGTACTTCATCTCTGGAACGACTGGCATTGTGCTGCAGCTCACCAGAACTGGCGACAATCCGGTGAATAAGCTGGCTGAGTGCTTCGATCAGGCTGTTGACCTTGGCCGACAAAGCGCCAAATTCGTCTTCCTGCTCAATGTGCAGGCGCCTTGTTAAATCTCCACCTGCTACTTCTCCCAGCACTTTGTTGATACCCGCCAGTGGTTTTAACATCGCATTGATGGTCAGAAATGCCGCGCCGCCGGCCAGTGCCACCAATACCACCATGATGACGATGGTGCGGGCTTTGCCAAAAGATAATGCCGACGACACTTCGGCCTGCAGACTGGTAAATTGTTGATCGGCGGCTTTGAGCAGCTGATCAAGTGCCGCAATAGCGAGGCCAATCGCCTGCTCTGAATTGGCCAGCTGCGCACGGGCTTCTTGCAAAGCAGTTAGCTGTTGTTGTTTCAGGCTAACCAGATTTTGTTCTATCGCTACGCGGGCTTTGACCGCGCTGAGTTGCTCGTTAAAGGTTTGCCACAAGTCCGTTGCATCCACTTCGTCGACCAGATTACCGATGTAATCCAGATTCCCCTGCATATCACTTAGGGCAAACTCAATATTTTGCTGACTTTCTGTCAGTTGGCTTAATTCGGTAAAGGCCGCGGTTTCCCGCACTGTCTGCATCAGCGTCAGCAATTGGCCGTCCACCCGCGATGCCGCGCCTGCCAGCAGCTCAATCTGAGCTTTTTTGCCCGGCGTTTCCAGATAAGACAAATCCACCAGCGTGGCGCCGGCGTCATCAATCAGCTGGACCAGTTGCTTCAACTCGGCTGCAGCAGCCTCACCGGCCTGTAACGTGGTCAGCTTGGCCTTAAACATGTTATTGACTGCCGTGCTGTACAGTTCATGTTGTTGCTCGGCGGTGGTCAGCGCTTTATTCAGCGTTGGATCTGATGCTGTCAGGGCGCGCAGTGCGCTGACCTTTTGTTGGTAATCATTATTGGCGTTGTCAAAGTCAGTTTGAAACTGGCTGATAGTTTTAGCCTGGTCAGCCATAAACCCCAACGCGGATAACTTGCCGAGCTTCAACAACTGGATCTCGGCCTGATTACTTTGTTGCTGCACCGGCACAGCGATATCGTTGACACGGCTGCCCGATTCGGACACCACAGCGAAGCTCCATAAAGACGATAAACTGGCGAACAATAACAGTAATGCAATAAAGCCAAAGCCGAGGATGACTTTGTGAGCCACGGTGAGTTTCATGTCTGATCCTGTTGTCTCATTTGTCTTCTTCGTCTGGAGTGATTTTAGTATTGACGAAGTTCATCTATATGCAAAGAGGATCAGGAAGTTAACAGAGTTAAATCTGCTGGTCCAGCCAGTACATCAGAAAAAATGCATAATGAAAAATGGCAGATCCGGTAATGAACAGGCGGCGAATTGTGGAAAAACGCCAGGTAACACCATCAGCAAACGAAGTTAATAGCAGGTCTAAAACCGCGACAATTGTAGCCTGCACCTTTATGACTGCGGAGTGATATTCAGGTGTCCCCCCAGCCGGTAACGACTGCCAGCGGAGGTTAAATAAGCAAAACTGACGGCACCTTCGCGGCTGAAGGTGCGACGGGTCAGCCGCAGACATGGCTCATGCGCGCTGATTTTCAGATGCTTACAGGTAAATTCGTCAGCTAACACCGCTTCGATAATGTGATCGGCCTCGGTCAGAGGCGCAACAGCGCTCAGATATTCGTGGGGTGTCTGGAAGCCGAAATCCTGCTGCAGGTACAGCGGCACCATGCGGGGATTGACGTAGCGTGCTTCCAGCTGCAGCGGGGTTTGGTTGTCAAAATGTACAATCAGCGAGAAAAACACCGGTTCGTTGCGGACCAGACCCAACGCAGTGGCGACCACAGTCGGGCACGGCAGGCTGGTTAGCTGAACCAGCCGCGCACTGTGAAAATGGCCGCGGGCCTGAATTTCATCAGCGATATTACGGATCTCGAGCAATGCAGACTGCGATTTTGGTGATGCGACAAAACTGCCGACGCCCTGGGTGCGGTATAACACGCCTTGTTCGGTCAGTTCCTGCAAGGCGCGGCGCGCCGTCATCCGGCTGACGGCAAACTGGTCACACAGCTCATGTTCGGACGGAACCCGGCTGTGTTCCGGCCAGTTACCGCTTTCAATCTGACTGAGAATAAACTCTTTGATAGCGGCGAATTTGGGGGTGCCGCTGTCGTTGCTGCGTTGCATCGGGTTGCACTCTGGTCTGAAAATATGTGCGGAATGTGGAACAAAAAATAGCGGCTCTTGATTGTATATACAAGTGAGTGCGGTAGAATTATTGCGGGTCTGCGCAGTGATAACGGCCGGCGGTTTCCACAATAAAGCGCTGCATTCGGGCTTGTAAGGCGCAAACCATTAACAATCAACAGGATGAGAATATGCAGCATTTCGATGCCATTTGGCACAATGTTAATATCGCCACAATGGACCCGCAGCGGCCCGGTCCTTATGGTGCTGTGGAACAGGCAGTGCTGGCTATCCGCGATGGATTGATTGCGTTTTGTGGCCCGCGTGCGGAGCTGCCGCCATACGATGCACTGGCGACACCAACTTTTGATGGTCAGGGTGGCTGGTTGTTGCCAGGTTTTATCGATTGTCATACCCATCTGGTCTATGCCGGCAGCCGCGCCAATGAATTTGAGCTGCGCTTAAACGGCGCGACCTATCAGCAAATCGCCGAAAGTGGCGGTGGGATTAAATCCACAGTAGCCGCTACACGCGCCGCGTCGCATGAAGAGCTGTTTGTGCTGGGAAAAAACCGGCTGAACGCGTTGTTGGCGCAGGGCGTGACTTGTGTAGAAATTAAATCTGGTTATGGCCTCGACCTTGCCAATGAACGCAAAATTCTCGAAGTGGCGCGGTTGCTCGGCGAGCATCATCCGGTTGCGATCCAGACCACTTTCCTTGGCGCGCATGCGTTACCGCCGGAATATAGCGGTGACAGCGATGGTTACATGGATTTAGTGGTCGACAGCATGTTACCTGAGCTGCATCAGGCGGGCCTCGTCGATGCGGTGGATGTATTTTGTGAAGGCATCGGTTTTTCAGTCGCACAAAGCCGGCGATTGTTTGACAAAGCCCGTGCGCTTGGCTTGCCGGTAAAGGCACACGCCGAGCAGTTGTCGAGCCTGGGCGGTGCCAGTCTGGTGGCCGAATTCGGCGGCTTGTCGGCCGATCACATTGAATATCTGACCGAGGCGGATGTCGCGAATATGGCCGGTGCCGGTACCGTCGCGGTGCTGTTACCAGGCGCTTATTATTTCCTGCGTGAGACCAAAATGCCGCCAATTGACTTGCTGCGTCAGTATCAGGTGCCGATGGCGGTATCAACAGATCTGAATCCGGGCACATCGCCGTTATGTAACCTGCCGTTGATGCTGAATATGGCCTGCACTTTGTTCCGGCTGACACCGGCCGAAGCGCTGGCGGGAGTCACACGACATGCGGCCCGGGCTTTGGGTCTGGCCGACCGCGGTATGCTGCGCACCGGTCTGCGGGCTGATCTTGCCTTGTATCAGGTCAGTCAGCCGGCGGAGCTGTGTTATCAGTTTGGTGTCAGTCAGCTGCGGCAGCTGGTGATTGGTGGCAAGGTCATTAATCCCGGCTAAATCCGCATTATTGCGTCGCTTTACAAGCAGTCAAAAAAGCGTAAGCTCAGCAAAAAACGGTCTTTGCAGGTGATCACCAAATGAGACGATTTGCCGCTGTATTGCTTGTCGCCTCGGTTCCGGTTGCAGCACAACAACCGGAGTCCGCCAACACCATGTGGTTATGGGCCAGTTTGTTGCTTTGTGGCATTGGCTGGCTGACCACTATCGGCTTGTGGTTGCGTGGAAAAAGCGCGCCACCGGTCAATCCGCCCGCAGCGCCGCCTTATCAGTTATTGCATGATGAAATGACTGGTTTGCCGAACAAATGGCTGGCCCGGCACGACTTCCAACAGTTTATCGCGTCGCACCCGCAGGCACAGCTGGCACTGGTGTTATTGAAAATTGAACGCTTTGACCGGGTCAACCAGTTGCTGGGGTACAGTCATGCCAATCTGGTACTGAGCCAGATCGCACGCCGGTTAAATCAGGCTGCCAGCCAGCATCATGGCATTGTTGCGTTCAGTAGCACAGATGCCTGGGTGGCACACCTCGGTGGCGTCGATTTTTTGTTGCTGGTGGATCAACAAGGCAAACAACATCAGGCCGGGTATCTGGCGCATCAGCTGGAACATGACATCGCGGAACCATTGTTACTGCGTGGCTGCGCAGTGGACTATCAGATCTTGTCTGGCATCAGTTGTTATCCGCAGCACGGCATTGATTTTGCTGAGCTGGTGGAAAAAGCCCATCTGGCGCTGCAGCAGCGCCAGGGATCCGGCTACGATTCGCCGCTGTATCAGGTGGAAATGTCCGCGACCACTCCAGACAAGCTGGCAATGATGGCAGAACTGCAGCAGGCCATAGCCGGGCAGCAATTGCAGTTAGATGTGCAACCGCAGGTGTTATTGCCCGATCGGCAGGTGGTCGCGGCAGAGGTCTTGCTGCGTTGGGCTCATCCTGTGCACGGCTTGTTAGCGCCTAAACAGTTTATTCCGCTCGCCGAGAGCATGGGGCTGATGTTTCCGCTGACCTGCTGGGTACTGCGTCAGACCGTACAGATGCTGGCGACCCTGCAACAAGAGGGGATCCGGGTGCAGTTGGCGGTTAATATCAGCAGCAGCGATTTGCTCCAAATCGAACTGGTGGAACACATCCAGCAATTGTTGTTGCAATATCAGGTAAAGCCCGGCCAACTGATCCTCGAACTGAAAGAAGAGGCGTTAATGGCTGACCCAGAGGCGGTGCTGCCCATGTTGCAACGCTTACGCTCATTGGGCCTGATGCTGGTGCTGGACGATTTCGGCACTGGCTATACGTCGCTCGGCATGTTGCGCGAGTTTCCGTTACAGCAAGTCAAGATCGATGCACAGTTCATCAGTGGCATGCATAAGTCGGAGGCGCAGGTGGCCATCACCGGCGCCATTATTGATTTGGCAAAAAATCTGAAACTTGACGTGGTTGCAGAAGGGGTAGAGGAGCAGGCCTGTGCCGAGAAACTGACGCGGATGGGCTGTTTGCGGGCACAGGGATTTTTATTCAGTCAGCCTTTTGCACTGGCCGGATTACCGGCGTGGATGCGGCAGCATCAGTTTAACAGCGGCACCATAGAGCGGCCAGGCACGCTGTAAAGGCCGCCGCTGCTCACTGTTGCTGCCTTGCCTGCAGAAATGCCAGCACCAACGCGGTCAGGACTTGACCCGCTTCATTGAATCCGGCTTTGAGTCCGGCCGGATGTTGCGACGGTGCCGCTTCGGCCAGGTGCAGATATCGCACCCGCGGTAACTGTGCAAGCTGCCAGACATAACACTCAGCATCTGCCACTGACACACCACAATTGGTATAGGCACTGACCGGCATACCGCTGATACTGTCTGTATCCAGTTCGATACCAAGTGGTCTGGTATCTTCGGCGCCAACAAAGCGAATGGCTTGCGCAATAGCATCCTGTAACGTCAGCTGTCGGCGTTGCCAAATCTGCTGATAGCTACAAAAGGCTGCGCCAGCCTGCTGTAATTGCGCCAAAGCCGCCTGTGAATTTTTTAGTTCATGCAAACCCAACACAAAATATTTGCGCAGCCAGCCCGCCTGATGGGCGTAGCTGAAGCCATTGCCGCTGTGACGGCCTTCCAGCAAGCGAAAATCACAATGCGGATCCAGATTAATTGCATCGGCGCTTTGACCGGCATGTGCCGCCAAGGCCTGTAAAATCGGCAGAGCGTTATTGTGACCACCGCCAATCACAATGGGGACCAGACCCGAATCAAAACAAGCGCGTAATACAGTGCTGACGCGCAGGTCAAGCTCGGCGCACAGTGCACGCAGCTGTGCCAGCTGCGTGGCGTCGTTGCTGTCGAGGCTTTGTGATCGTTGCTGCAAATCGGCACAGGCTATAGTCCCGGCCAGTAGTAGTTCACCCGATTTGGCGAACACATTGTCCTGCAAATTGATAAACCGGCTTAAAAACGCGGCAAAACCCTGATCGGCGCCGCCATTGCCCAGATTGGCACGGGGACCGATATCTTCAGGGATCCCGAGCAGTATGTAGCGGCAACCATGTTGCACGGCGCTCGCGAGTGCATCTTCCAGCGGCAATAACGGGTTCAGAAACTGTAAAGCGGCACCGAGCCGGGTCTCACCGGCACGGTGTTGTTGCCAGGCCGCTAAATCGGCGGCCTGCATGATTTGCAGGTGATTACTCAATGTCCAGCGGCTCCGCGGACAGGATAATACCGGTGCTGTCGGCATAAATATGGTCTTCCGGCAGGAAGGTCACGCCGGCAAAATTAACCGGTACGTCCGTTTCACCAAACCCCTGGTCATCGGCGCGAACCGGGATGGCGTTGACGGCCTGAATGCCCAGCTCAAAATCTTCCAGCGTATCAACATCGCGCACGCTGCCGTAGCAGATAATCCCTTCCCAGCCGTTTTCAGAGGCCAGCGCCGCCAGTTCGGCATCAATCAGCGCCCGACGTGCTGAACCACCACCGTCAATCAACAACACTTTGCCAACACCTGGCTCCGCCAGCATCTGACGCACCAGACCATTGTCTTCAAAACATTTCACCGTATGGATCACACCACCAAACGAGCGGCGACCGCCGTAGTTGGCAAAAATAGGCTCCACCACATCAATCATGTCTGCATACAGATCACATAACTCAGAAGTATTGTATTGCATGGTATTTCCCGCCTGTTGATCAATTGGTTAGGGGAACAGTATAAACGGATCTCCCCTAAGCTCAAGCATTCAACTTTGGCGGAATTCAATTGGGAATCACAGTGCAAAACTAGTTCAGCTGTGTTAGTTTTTGCTTAATTTTGTCGATTCTGGTCTTACCCCTTGAGCTTTGAACTGACACTGGCCCGCATCTCGTTGTTCCTGATCCAGGCCGGACTGGCTTGCGCTCTCAGTTTTATTCTGTGGTACTTCTACCGGATTTATCAGCGTCATTACCTGAAATCCTGGTCAGTGGCCTTTGCTGTTTTCGCTTTGTATCTGCTGATGTTAACGGGCTACGCCCTGATTGGCCCGCGCACAGACTGGTTATTCTGGCCGTTGTTGGGGCTGGAATTTGGTTATTTATTCTGTAGTTACGCCTTCGCTATTTTTATTCTGGTCGGGGTGCGTGAAGCGGTCAGCACAGAGCGGATCTCCAGCCGGCTGGTCAATCAATTACTGTTACTGGTTGCTGCACTGGCGTTTGTCTCGGTGGCGCTGTTTGTGACAGATACTGAGCCGTCGGTGTGGAAAACGACGGTCCAGCTGAATTTACGTTTGCTGTTTATCGGTGCGGCATTATTTGTTGGCGGGATTTGGTTGTTTGCACTGCCACATCGGATCCTGATTGCCAAGCTGGTTGCCCTGTCCATTATGCTGTGGGGCCTGCTGATGTTTGTCATGGCGATGTTGTCGGGCTGGCTCGGTGAAGGGCAGGCGTTTTTGCGTGTGGTGGTCGTCTGTAAACACCTGGAATTGTTTTTCCAGACCTTGTTAGGGCTGGGGTTGGTAGTCTGGTTGCAGGATGATGAACGCAGCACCAATCAGCAGCTGACAGCAAAGACCCGTTATCTCGATACCCACGACCAGTTAACCGGTTCACTGAACCGGGATGCCTTGTTACAGGAGTTATCCGGCCTGATCCAGCTACCGCAGCAACAGCCGCTGTTACTGGTGATGATCGGGCTGGATCGGTTTAAAACCGTCAACGAAACAGTAGGCCTGAAGCAGGGCGACCGCATCCTGCGGGAAGTCACCCGGCGTTTTGATACCAGCATCCTGAAGCCACGACTGGTCGCGCGTACCGGCGGTGATATATTTGCGCTGGTATTACAGGACATTCTGACCGACAAACAACGCCAGTTCTGCCTGCACCACATCGAGCAATTGATTGAAAAACCGTTTAATTTTGATTCTGGTTTACTAAAACTGACCGCCACTATTGGTGTTGCGCAGTTTCCGGAACATGCCGCCAGTGCCGAGTCTTTGCTGCAAAAAGCTAACATCGCTTTTCACCAGGCCAAGCGGCAGCAACAGCGCTGGATCCAATACCATCAGGGCATGGAAGAAGAAACGGCCCGCTTACTGATGCTGGAAAAAGAACTGCTGCAGGCGCTGGAACTGAAACAGTTTGTGTTGTATTACCAGCCACAGTGGAATATCCGGGAACAACGCATCGATGGTTTTGAAGCCTTGGTGCGCTGGCATCACCCGGACCGCGGCATCCTGATGCCCGGACAGTTTTTACCGCAAATGGAACAAATTGGCCTGATGCGTGAGCTCGATATGCAGCTGCTGGAACAGGCAGTGGAGACACTGGGGCGCTGGCGGAAAAAGCAGGTACAGCTGTCGGTGGCAGTGAATATGTCGCCAATCCATTTTGAACAGGCGGGCCTGAAACAACGGATCCAGCAACTGTTACAACAATACGAAGTGCCGCCAACGATGCTGGAACTGGAGATCACCGAGAACACTGCGATGGGCGACATGGAGCAGGGCCGTAACTATGTGACGGAACTGCAGCAGATGGGGATCCGTGTTTCAATTGACGACTTCGGCACCGGCTATTCGTCTTTGGGTTATTTACGCCGGATGCCGATCGACAAAATCAAAATTGACCGCAGTTTTATCATGGACATGGCCGGCAGTGATTCTGACATGATGATCGTCAAAACTATGATCACGCTGGCGCATGGTCTTGGCAAACGCATTCTGGCCGAAGGGGTCGAAGACGCCAATCAGCTGCTGTTGCTCAAGCATATGGCTTGTGATGCAGCGCAAGGCTATCTGATTGCGAAGCCGTTACCTGAACTGGATGCGCTGGCACTGCTGCAACAAAAATTGTCGTTCTGAGGCCGGCGCAGGCTTTGTCATATCGCTGTCACGGTCACTGGTTAGCCTGTTTGCAGGCAGCAACAGTGACCGGAGCGCGCCATGTACAGACAACGTTGGATAGAACTGGATCAGCGCTGTTTCGCCCGTTTGTTTCTGGGGCTTGGGCAAGGGCGTTTACGCCGGCTCAGCTACTGGGTGTCAAAGTCGGCGGACGGCCCGGCGTATGCGCTGTTGGCGCTGTGGTTATACTGGCAGGGTGATGCAGTCGCGCTGCAGCTGGTCAGCTTGTTGGCACTGGCTTTTGCCATTGAATTACCTACCTATTTGTTACTGAAAAACCTGTTTCGCCGGCAACGGCCTGCCGTGGCTTTGGCCGGACAGATCCGCGCCCACATAGAACCTTCCGATCGTTTCAGCCTGCCGTCTGGCCATACCGCCGGCGCTTTTGTGCTGGTCAGCGTCATTGCACTTTATGCCCCCATCTGGCTGCCGTTGTTACTTATCTGGGGACTGGCCGTTGGCCTGTCGCGTGTACTGCTGGGCGTGCATTTTCCCGGCGATATTCTGGCGGGCATGCTGCTGGGCACTGGCAGCGTGCTGCTGGCCGCCTTTACACTCAGTTAAAAAATAAAAATTCCCGGTAAATTCCTGCAGCACTGATTTTCTTACCTATGATTAGGCAGTTAGCTGGTTTGCAGGAGGGTGGGATGTTACGCAATTTATCAATCAAGAATCGTTTGATGGTGAATAGTCTGGTGGTTGGTGCCGCCATGCTGGTGATGTTGTTATTGTTAGTTTTTCAGAATATGCAGTTCAGTGGCCTGTCGGCGATTAATGTCGAGATCGCAGCAATGGAGCGTGATGTTCTGGTACTGCGCCGGCACGAAAAAGATTTTCTGATGCGTAAGGATTTGTCTTATAAAGATAAATTCAACAAGACCATGCAGGAACTGAATCAAGGTCTGTCTAAGCTTGAAGCCAATTTAATCGATCATGACATTGATACTGTTGCATTACAGAATTTCCGCACCCAGACCGCCAGCTACCAGCAGAAGTTTGAGCTACTGGTCAGTACCGCTGAGCGGGTTGGATTAGATCCTCAGTCTGGTTTGTATGGCGCGCTCAGGGCTGCTGCACATCAACTGGAAAATGAGTTTAAACAAATTAATAACGACACGTTGCTGGTCAGTCTGCTGCAGCTGCGTCGCGCCGAAAAAGACTTCATGCTGCGCTCCGATCTGAAGTACCTCGATAGCTTTAATGCCGAATTCAGCCGTTTTAAGTCGTTGTTAGATGGCCAGCAAGCCAGCAGTGCACTGCAAAGTGCGGCCGACAGCTACGCTGATGCATATCGCAATCTGGTCAGCGGCAGCCAGCAGATGGGGCTGAAACATGATGCCGGCATTATGGGCGATATGCGTAAAGCCGTGCATGAAACAGAGACCAGTCTCAGTACCTTAACCACGAAAGCCAACGAAGCACTGCAGAAAGCATCTGCAGCGGCCCGTTATCTGGCCTTCACACTGTTTTTTGTGGTGCTGGCGGTGGTGATAGTGCTGGTGCTGCTGACCTCGCGTAGCATCCTGCAACCCATTCAGAATGTCTGTCGCACCATCGGGGTGATCCGCAAAGACAATGACTTTCGGCAACGGGTCAGCGTGGAGGGCCGCGATGAAATGACGTTGCTGGCGCAGGATTTCAACGCGATGCTCAGCGATTTTCAGGATTTAGTCCGCAGTGTCAATCAGGCGCTGGAAATGCTGGATCAGGCCACAGCCGAGCTGGCGCAATCGACGGCGGAGACCAGTCGTGGTATGGCGCAGCAACAACTCGAAAGTGACATGGTCGCCACGGCCGTAACCGAGATGGGCGCCACTATTGATGAAATCGCCGGTAACACCGAAAACACCGCCAACAAAGCCGATGCGACCAATCAAAATGCTGCAGAGGGTATGAAAGAGGTTGAGCAAACGGTCAGCCGGATCCGGGCTTTGTCGGATGAATTGCAACAAGCCGCCAATGTGGTGGCGGAACTGGAACAGGACAGCACGACTATCGGCTCCGTCATTGATGTGATCCGTGGCATTGCTGAACAAACCAACCTGCTGGCACTGAATGCGGCGATTGAAGCGGCTCGGGCCGGGGAACAAGGCCGTGGTTTTGCTGTGGTCGCTGACGAAGTCCGCAGTCTGGCACAGCGTACTGCCGAATCGACCCGGCAGATTGAGCAAATTATCTCCAGTTTGCAGGGCCGGACCCGCGCTATCGTCAATTCGATGCAACAATGCCGGGAACGTGGCCAAAGTGGTGCTGAGCAGGCGGGTGTTGCCAGTAAGTTGTTGGTAGCAATCACCGGTGATGTTACCAATATTATGGAAATGACTACGCAAATCGCGACGGCCGTGGAAGAGCAAAGTCATGTTGCCGCAGAAGTGAATAAAAATGTCATTCGTATCCGGGATATTTCCGAGCAATCACTGAAAATTGCCGAACATAATGCACAAATCAGCGAAGAGGTCGCAGCGCAGGCAGCTCGGTTACATCAGACAGTAGACAAGTTTAAAGCCTGATCTGTCCTGTATTGGTGGCGAAAAAAAACCAGCATTTGCTGGTTTTTTTCTTTCGAGGATTTAAATGCCGCTATGAAACCGGACCTCTAGTTTTGCATCACGAACTGCATTGGCCGCTTTGAGCCTGACCAGATAATCCTGCCACAAAGTGTCGCGTTGTTCGTGGAGCTGGCGCAGATAGCTCCAGCTGTACAGCCCGCTGTTGTGGCCGTCATCAAAGACCAGCCGCACGGCATACTGGCCGACTGGTAACAATTGACTAATGGCCACATCGCGTTTATTGGCAACCAGCTGCGGTGTGCCATGACCGCGCACTTCCGCAGAGGGCGACAATACCCGCAGCATCTCTGCACTGAACTGCACCTGCAGGCCGTCGGCAAACCAGACATCCAGCAGTTTGCTGTGGCGGTGATAATGCAATTTGCTGACCTGCTGCATGGGGAGTCCTTAAGATGCCTGCAAAGTTACAGAATAAACCGGCTTAAATCTTCATCCTGCACCAGCGCATCCAGGTGATCGTCGACATAAGCAGCGTCCACCGTCACTTGCTGGCCCTGATGGTCAGCCGCGTCGAACGACACGTCTTCCAGCAGGCGTTCCATCACAGTGTACAAGCGGCGGGCTCCGATATTTTCGGTGCGTTCGTTGACCTGCCAGGCCGCATTAGCGATGCGCTTAATACCATCGTTTGTAAATTGCAGCTGGACACCTTCTGTTGCCAGCATCGCCACAGTTTGTTCGGTCAGCGAGGCTTTAGGTTCAGTCAGGATCCGCTCAAAATCCGCCGCAGTCAGGGGTTGCAGCTCAACCCGGATCGGCAAGCGACCCTGCAGTTCCGGCACTAGATCTGACGGTTTGGCCAGCTGGAAAGCACCGGAAGCGATAAACAGAATGTGGTCAGTTTTGACAATGCCGTGTTTGGTATTGACACTGCATCCTTCGATTAACGGTAACAAATCGCGTTGTACACCTTCGCGGGATACGTCTGGCCCGTTGCTTTCACCACGCTTGCAGATCTTGTCGATTTCATCGATAAAGACGATGCCATTTTGCTCCACGGCTTCCAGCGCTTTGGCTTTCAGCTCTTCCGGATTGATCAGTTTGGCGGCCTCTTCATCAATCAGTTGCTTCAGAGCATCTTTGATCTTCAGTTTGCGTTTTTTCGTGCGCTCCTGACCGAGATTCTGAAACATAGACTGCAGTTGCTGGGTCATTTCTTCCATGCCCGGTGGCGCCATTATTTCAACGCCCATCGGGCCTGCCGCCAGATCCAGCTCAATTTCTTTGTCGTCGAGCTGCCCTTCACGCAGTTTTTTCCGGAAGATCTGCCGGGTATTGGAATCGCTGTCGTTATTGTCTACTTCACCCCAGTTGTTGCGGGCGCGTGGTAACAACACATCCAGGATCCGTTCTTCAGCGGCTTCTTCGGCACGAAAACGGTTCCGCACCACTTCCTGTTCACGCACCATTTTCACTGCGCTGTCGGTCAGATCGCGAATGATACTGTCGACTTCTTTGCCGACATAACCGACTTCGGTGAATTTGGTCGCTTCCACTTTGATAAATGGAGCATTAGCCAGTTTAGCCAGGCGCCGGGCAATTTCGGTTTTACCAACGCCGGTCGGGCCAATCATCAGAATATTTTTTGGCGTTACTTCCTGACGCAATGCTGGGTCAAGCTGCATCCGGCGCCAGCGGTTACGCAGTGCAATAGCCACGGCGCGTTTGGCACCTTGCTGACCGATGATATGGCGGTCCAGTTCGTGGACGATTTCGCGGGGAGTCATTTCCGACATCAGATGGCCTTATTTTAATTCTTCAATCGTGTGATGATGATTGGTGTAAATGCAGATATCACCGGCGATAGTCAGCGCTTTTTCGACAATAGCGCTGGCGGGTAATTCAGTGTTATTCAGTAACGCCGTGGCAGCAGCCTGAGCAAATGGCCCGCCGGAACCAATGGCAATCAAATCCTGCTCTGGCTGGATCACATCGCCGTTACCGGTAATGATCAGCGAGCAGTTGGCATCGGCGACTGCCAGCAAAGCCTCGAGCTTGCGCAGCATCCGGTCGGTGCGCCAGTCTTTGGCCAGTTCCACAGCCGCGCGCATCAGATGGCCCTGGTGCAGTTCCAGCTTGGCTTCAAAACGTTCAAACAGTGTGAAAGCGTCCGCTGTACCACCGGCAAAACCAGCCAGTACCTTGCCGTGATAAAGCCGGCGCACTTTTTTCGCGTTGCCTTTCATCACAGTGTTACCGAGGGTGACCTGGCCGTCACCACCGAGCGCAACTTGGCCGTTGCGGCGTACAGAAACAATAGTGGTCATAACATCAATTCAAAGAGGACAGATAACGCAGATATGTGGGGCAGGGCCGCATTTTTCAAGCGTGCGGCCCGTGTTGGGATTTAGAGTACCCAGCAGTTGGCTATTTTTTGTTTCAGCAGTTTGTTTTTGTCGTTTTGGGCCTGACGTTTGCTGACATATGGGCCGGAGACCACCCGGTATTTGCCGGAAGATTCGCGGATCTCCGAACTGACACCGGCAAAAGCCATTTTGGCTTTTAATTGCTGCGCACCGTCCATCGCTTTAAAGGTGCCACAAAACATGTTGGCCGGTGCTTTGGTGGCGAGCTGGTCGGCTTCCACCTGAATTTCTTTGGTTTGCAGCTCTTTGATGTAGGTATACGGCTCTTTGGCCGGTTTTGGTGGCAATTCATCCAACGATTGTGGGGTCGCTACCGCTGCTTTGGCCTGTTCAGCCGCCGCATCCGCGCCTGGCCGGTGTGAGATGTGCCATAAAAAAGCGCTAAATGCGACCAGCAATAGGGTCACGACGCCTATCAGTAATACTGGTAGTGGTTTCTTTTCGTTTGGTTTTTTCTTCGGACGCGGTGCTGGCCGGGCCGTTTTTACATAATCTTGATGAGGCATGCCAAATTCTTGCGGCGACAAATGTGAGGGGATTGTACTGGATTTGGCGGCAAAAAAGTAAGGTTGAATTGCGCTTCTGCACGCTGGCGCCAGCGGTTTTTAACTCAGATCAAGCGCGTCGACATCCAGTTGCCATTTGATTTTGCGCGAAAGTGCAGTGCTGCAACATTGGTTTAACACCAGATCCAGCGCCTGATGCAGTTGTCGGCGATCACGGCAAAACAGCTGTAGTTGCCAGCGGAATTTGCCGGCTTTTCGTTCCAGTGGTGGTTTCAGCGGGCCTAAATATTGTATTTGTGGGCATTCAGCGGCGATCAGCTGCTGAATGCCGGTTAAAAACATCAGACCGTCATTGCTGTCAAAAGATTCGGTACGAAATAACGCCAGATGCTGATAAGGCGGCAAGCGGGTTTGCTGGCGTTCCAGCAAAGCACTGCGGGCAAACGAGTTGTAACCATTCTGGATCACGTCCTGTAATAGCGGATGACCCGGATAATGGGTTTGCAGCAACACAGTGCCGGCCACATCACCACGCCCGGCCCGGCCTGCCACTTGGGTCAGCAGCTGCGCCAGTTGCTCAGAGGCGCGAAAATCGCTGGAATACAAAGCGCTGTCGACATCAACAATCACCACCAGACTGACTTTGGGGAAATGATGGCCTTTGGCCAGCATCTGAGTGCCGACAATAATGGCCGGCTGGCCCTGATTAATTTCCTCCAGCAAGGCTTCCAGACTGCCTTTACGCCGCGTGCTGTCGCGATCGAGCCGGATCACCCGGAAGTCTGGGATCAGCTGTTGTAGCTGCTCTTCGAGCTGTTCAGTGCCTTGCCCGACCGGCGCGAGCTGCGTGCTGCCGCAATGACCACATTGATGTGGAACCGGCCGGCTGGCGCCGCAATGGTGACATACCAGCTGGCGGCTTTGTTTATGAAACGTGGTAAAGGCGGCGCAGCGCTGGCATTCGGTCAGCCAGCCACATTCATGGCAGATCAGTGCCGGGGCAAAACCGCGGCGGTTTAAGAACAACATCACTTGTTCACCGCGTTGCAACCGCTGTTTGATCTGGGCCAGCGTGCCATCCGCCAGGCCATGTTTAAGTACCTGCTGCTTTAAATCCATCAGCTCAATTTTGGGCACTTTTTGGCTGGTGGCGCGCTCTGGCAATGGTAAATGGGCAAATTTGCCCTGCTGCACGTTGTACAACGATTCAAGACTGGGGGTGGCCGAACCCAGCACGATCGGGCAACCCGCCAGTGCGGCGCGCTTCACGGCAAGATCCCTGGCGTGATACCGGAAGCCTTCCTGTTGCTTTAATGAAGCGTCGTGTTCTTCATCAATGATCAGCAAGCCGAGCTGTAAAAACGGCAAAAACAGCGCGGAACGGGTACCTATGGTGATCGCGGCATCGCCGCTCTGGCTGCGTTGCCAGGCCAGTAATCGCTCCTGATCGGTCATGTTGGAATGCCAAATCTGCAAAGGCACCGCAAAGCGTTTGGCAAAACGCGCCAGCGTCTGTGGGGTCAGACCAATTTCCGGCACCAAGACCAGCACTTGTTGGCCGCGCTGTAGTACCGGGCTGATACATTGCAGATAGACTTCAGTTTTACCGGAGCCGGTGACACCTTCCAGTAAAAACCGGCTGAAGCAACCGGCCGACTGATTGATAGCGCTAACCGCCAATGCCTGCGCCGGATTGAGCTGTAATGGCGTCTGCCGGTCTGGTTGTGGTGTAAAAGGCTTAAATTCAATGGCTTGCCATGCTACCAAATCTTTTTCCAGCAAAGCTTTAATTTGCGGGCTTTCACCAACGAGTTCATCTTCACGGCAAGCGGACTGTTGCAGGCGTTGCCACAGCGCCAGCTGGCGTGGCGCGCGTTGCAGCGAATCCGGTTTGAGACTGCTGCCTTGTGGGGTCAGTTGCAGCAACCGGCCGTGTCCGGCTAACACAGACTTGCCTTCCCGCAGCAGCGCTGGCAGGGCACTGACCAGCACTTCGCCGAGCGGATGATGGTAGTAGTCTGAAGCAAAACTTAACAACTGTTTGATTTCATTGCCAAATAATGGCGTCTGGTCCAGAACCTCCAGCAGCGCTTTCAGCTTATCCGGATGGGCATTTTCCGGCTCGAGTTGCCAGACAATGCCAATCAGTTCCCGCTTGCCAAATGGCACCCGTACCCGCACACCGACCTGGACCTGCATACCCTCGGGCAACAAATAATCAAAATGCTGATGCAGCGGGACAGGCAGTGCGACGCGGACTCGGTTCAACAGGCAAGATCTCAGGGCCAGAATGCGGCAAAGTGTAGCGAGTCGGGCTGACCTGCCACAATGCTTTTTTCAGTGCAGCTCAGCAACGGCAACAATCCGCTGCTTTTTTCTGCAAAAAATGAAGAAAAAGTTGAACCGGCAGGTCGGATCTATTAAGCTACGCGCCCTAAATTAACTGAAATGCGTATGGTGTCTGACAGTGAGCTGATCAGATAGCGATACGGCCTAACGAGGTAAGCCATGAAACCAGGTATCCACCCGGAATACAAAGAAATCACTGCAACTTGTACTTGCGGTAATGCATTCAAAACCCGTTCAGCACTGTGCAAAGACATCCACTTGGACGTTTGCTCAGCTTGCCACCCGTTCTACACAGGTAAGCAAAAAGTTCTGGACGTAGGTGGTCGTGTTGACCGCTTCAAGAAACGTTTCGCAGTACTGGGCGCCAAATAATCCAGTCGCGTTACCGCAAAAAAGCACCTCCGGGTGCTTTTTTTGTGCCTGTAACTTATTGCATAACCTGTTTGGCTATTATTTATTCATCTTCGAAATGAAATCTATTTAGTTTATTTAAAATCAATCAATTAGCGATATTCTTCGCTACGAGTGTGCATGTAAATTCAGCCAGTCTGCACAACTATCTGCCTTTTCATGACAGCTTCTTGCATCTTTAAGCAAATTGCGGTTGCTGGTCTTACCTCTTGGGATTTTGTCGCTTGGCACCACGGCCAAAAGTTGTTATAACAAGCCTGATGGCCAAAAAGTGCACAGACATTTTCCGCCGCTCCTCCACGTAAAAAGGCAACTATTGTGTTCACAAGGCCACTCTGGACAGAGGTACAACCAGCGTGAAGTCAATAGGCATGCCGCGTCAGGCTCTTTACAATGGGCCGCCTTTTGCGCTTACCCTCGCAAAAGTATTGGCAAATAACATAAAGCCCACAGGGCTAAGCCTCAGGACTCTTACCATGTCAGATTTCAGGAAAGCAGCGCTCGATTATCATGCCAATCCCACGCCGGGCAAAATCGGCATTCAAATCACCAAACCGGCTGAGACGGTCAAAGACTTAGCGCTGGCCTACAGCCCCGGTGTCGCTGAGCCGGTGCGCGAAATTGCCGACGACATCGACAATGTTTACAAATACACAGGCAAAGGCAATCTGGTGGCCGTGATCACCAATGGCACCGCGATTTTAGGCCTAGGCAATCTGGGCCCGATGGCGTCTAAACCTGTGATGGAAGGTAAGGCGCTGTTGTTCAAGCGTTTTGCCAATCTGGATTCGATTGACATCGAAGTGACGCACCGCACCACTGAAGATTTCATCAATACAGTAGCGAATATCGCCGACACTTTTGGCGGTATTAACCTCGAAGATATCAAATCGCCGGAATGTTTTGAGATTGAAAAAGAGCTGATCAAACGCTGCAATATTCCGGTATTCCATGACGACCAACACGGCACCGCCATTGTCACCGCGGCCGGTCTGTTAAACGCGCTGGAAATTCAGGGCAAAGATATCCGTAAAGTCACCATTGTTTGTATGGGCGCCGGCGCTGCCGCAATCGCTTGTATGGAGCTGCTGATTAAATGCGGCGCCAAACGCGAATACATCTACATGCTGGACACCAAAGGCGTGATCCATACCCGCCGTGAAGATCTGAACAAATACAAAACTTTGTTTGCCAATAACACGGATAAACGCACGCTGGAAGACGCACTGGATGGTGCAGATGTCTTTATCGGTGTGTCCGGGCCTGATGCATTGCCACCACAAGCGCTGAAACTGATGGCGGCGAATCCGGTGATTTTTGCCTGCTCAAACCCGGATCCGGAAATAAAGCCAGAGCTGGCGCATGCCGAGCGCAAAGATATCATCATGGCCACCGGCCGTTCGGATTATCCGAACCAGGTCAATAACGTGTTGTGTTTCCCGTTTATTTTCCGCGGCGCATTAGACGTGCGGGCCAGTGTCATTAACGATGAGATGAAGATTGCCGCTGTGCATGCGATCCGCGCCATCGCCAAAGAGCCGGTGCCTGCGGAAGTGTTACAGGCCGCGCAGGTCGCTAAGCTTGAATTTGGCGCTGAATACATCATTCCAAAACCAATGGACCCACGCCTGTTGCCGCGCGTGGCCAAAGCGGTGGCCGATGCGGCTGTCGCCTCAGGTGTCGCGCGCATCCCAATGCCAAAACACTATATGGAAAGCTGATTTTTCCGCTGCAATAAAAAGAAAAACCGCGGCGAGCCGCGGTTTTTTTTTATGCCTGTTGTTTGAATTTATTATCGACTCTTGCGGCAACCTGTCGTTGTTAATTTTTCGGTTGCGTCGGTCTTTATTCTTCGTCTGATTCAGCTTCCTGAATGTCCGGAATGGGTTTACCCATGCTGGTCAGGATATTGCGCACTTCGATTGGGATTTGATGTGGGTTATCTTTGCGTAAATCTTCATCGGCAGGCAGTGGCTGGCCGGTAAATGCATGCAAAAAAGCTTCGCATAATAATTCGCTGTTGGTGGCGTGGCGTAAGTTGTTGACCTGGCGGCGGGTGCGCTCATCAGTTAAAACTTTTAATACATTCAGGGGGATGGAGACGGTGATTTTCTTCACCTGTTCTGATTTCTTGCCGTGTTCTGCATAGGGGTGAACGTATTCACCATTCCACTTTGCCATAGTTGTACCTTGATTTAATTATTTGTTGTGCGTTTTGGCCCGAAATTTTATCTCTTTATACGCGTATAAACAAACGCTGCGCAAGAAATAATCATGATAGACGTCTAAATGTTTTGACATCCTTTTTCGGCGCTGTATACTTTTAGCCGTCTAAACATCTAAAAGTATGAGGTTGATATGTCCACACGTCGCTCCGCCACAGTTGCAGCCCGCGCCGGTATCGCGCAGGACCCCGCGTATGGTGCCGTGACGCCGCCGATGTATCTGACCTCTACCTACGAATTACCAGCGTTTAAACAGCCGGGAAAATACGATTATTCACGGTCGAATAACCCAACCCGTGACCTGCTGGGTGATGCGTTGTGTCAACTCGAAGGCGGTGCCAAGGCTCTGGTGACCAATACCGGCATGTCGGCCTGTGTGCTGGCGCTACAGGTGCTGACGCCGGACGATACTCTGGTGATCCCGCACGATTGTTACGGTGGCAGCTACCGCTTATTCACCAATCTGGCCAATAAAAAACGCGCCTTTAAGTTAGTGATCGTCAATTTTCAGCAAGATAACTGGGCAGAACTGGTCAGCGCCGCAGCACCAAAACTGATTTGGCTGGAAACACCAAGCAATCCGTTGCTGCAAATCACCGATGTGCGTGCTGTCTGTGACCTGGCGAAAACGCTGCAGGCACTGGTGCTGGTCGACAACACCTTTTTATCACCGGCACTGCAAAACCCGATCGCGCTCGGCGCCGATTTGGTGTTGCATTCCACCACCAAATATTTAAATGGCCACAGTGATATTGTCGGCGGCGCTTTGATTGTGAAAGACGCTGCATTGGGTGATGAATTGAAATGGTGGGCCAATTGTCTCGGCGTCACCGCCGGTGCCTTTGATTCGCATCTGACACTGCGCGGCATCCGCACTTTGTTACCGCGGATCAAAGCGCATCAGGAAAATGCTGCATTGGTGGTGGACTACCTGCAACAGCAACCGCTGGCCGGTAAGATTTATTATCCGGGCTTAAAAGACCATCCGGGCCATGCCATTGCCAAAGCGCAACAACATGGCTTTGGCGCCATGATCAGCTTTGATTTAGCGGCAGATGCCAAATATCTGGCTGTTTTTTTTGCCGCGCTGGAGTGTTTCACGCTGGCACAATCGTTAGGTGGTATTGAAAGCCTGATTTGCCATCCCGGCACTATGACACATGCGTCGATGGACGCCGCCGCGCAAAAAACCGCCGGCATAGGCCCGACATTAATCCGTCTGTCGGTCGGCATTGAAGATCCACGCGATTTGCTGGCCGATCTGGAGCAGGCATTTACTGCCGTTGCAGTGGCAATCCGGGCAGATGGTGGCAACGCCGCAGCAGGTCATGACACTGCACCGGGCGCAGTCAAACCGGCAAACGCACACAACGAACAACAATTCCGGCTGAATCCAGCCCTGGCCGCTTTTTGGTAATGATCATGGCACTACAACAACTTTCCGCCGAGGCCGACAAGGTCATCGTACATAAATTCGGTGGCAGCAGCCTGGCCACCGCCGAACGTTTTCATGCCGTGGCAGATATTCTGCTGCAGCAACCGCAACGCAGTGCCTGGGTCGTCGTATCGGCGCCGGGCGATACCACCGACCATTTGCTGGATCTAATCGCTGCTGCAGCGGATGCAGGTAGTTTTGACACCCAATGGCAGCAACTGTCGGCGCAGCTGCGCTTACTGGTCAATCGGACTCTAACCGCGTTAACTGCACCACAGGCACTGAATACGCTAAATAACTGGCTGGCGCAGCTGCCGGCGTTGGTACAGGCGGGTCAGCACAATGAAGTACTGGCGACCGGTGAGAAATTATCAGCTTTGTTGTTAAGTGCGGTACTGACAGAGCGTGGCAATGAAGCCCAAGCCATTGATGCCCGTGATTTTTTACGCCTTGAACTGCAACCGCTTGGTGATGCGCAAGTACTGTGGCAGCAATCGGCCGCATTATTGGCCCCGCTGCAGCAACGCGGATTTAATGTCGTCACTGGCTTTATTGCCCGTGATGCGCAGCATAACAGCATCACATTGGGCCGCAACGGCAGTGATTATTCGGCGACGATAGTCGGAGCGCTGATCAAAGCCGATGCCGTACATATCTGGACAGATGTGGATGCGATCTACAGTGCTGATCCACGTAAAGTGCCGTCTGCGCGTGCATACCGCCAGGTGCCGTGGCCACTGGCGATCCGGCTGGCGGAGCTGGGCAATCCGGTACTGCATGCCAAAACGCTGAATCCACTGCTGCAACATCCGGCGGAACTGATTGTGCGCAGTAGTTATGAACCGGAGCAACCGGGTTGCCGTGTCAGCCGTCAGAGTGCGATTGAAGTGCAATTTGTCACAGATCTGGCTGATGCTGTGCTGCTGACATTACCGGCGCATTGTAAAGTCAGTCCGCAACAAGCGGCGGCGGCATTACAGTTTCCGGTCTTTGCCGCGCCGGCAACCAACGGCAAACAATGGCTGGTGGCGCAGAAAAATCTGGAAGTTTTGTTGCAGTTCCTTGGTCAGCAACAAATTTACCCACGCGTCAGCTCTGAACAATTTTATGCCGTCGCCTGGCTCAAACCGGCCGCCCGCCAACAACGCCAGCTGCCGCTGCAGGCCGCGCATTGGCTGGAACGGCAACAACCGGTGCATAGTTTCCAGGATGACGAACTGGCATTGTGGTTATTTAGCCCGGCGCTGACGGCCAACGAACTGACCGAATTACACCAGTTGCTGCTGCCAAGCACAGTGCGGCTGAATATTGTGGTGGCAGGGACCGGCAATGTCGGCTCAGAGTTTTTGAGCCTGTTAGCGAAACAGCAACAAGCTTATGCCGGTCAAATTGAATTGCGCCTGGCCGGTTTGTTTAATTCGCGTCGGGCTGAGTTTAGTGACCAGATCAATGTTGCCGACTGGCAGCAAACCTTAGCCACTGCAGCACCATATCAAAAGCAGGATCTGCTGGATTATCTGACCGGGTTACCGGATCCCAAAGTATTGGTCGATATCACGCCAAGCCGCAGTTTTGCCGAAGATTATGTTGATATCGTCCGTACCGGTTGCCATCTGATCAGCGCCAATAAACAAGGCGTCACGCTGCCATTGCCGCAGTATCAGCAGATCATCGCCGCAGTAGCAGAACAGCAGGTCAGCTGGCAGGCCAATACCACTTGTGGCGCCGGCTTACCGGTGCAGCGGCTGTTGCAGGAGTTACAAAGTTCCGGTGACCAGATCCAGCAAATCAGTGGCATTTTCTCCGGCACTTTGTCCTGGTTATTGTGCAAATACGACGGCAGTGCGCCTTTCTCCGAGTTTGTGCTGCAGGCGCAGGCGGAGGGATTAACTGAGCCGGATCCGCGTGACGATCTGTCCGGCAAAGACGTACAACGTAAATTACTGGTGTTGGCGCGGGAGCTGGGTCTTAGCCTGGATATCAGCGACATCGCATTAACGCCGTTGCTGCCGGCCGGTTTGGATACGCTGAGCTGGGACGAGTTCTGGGCGCGTCGGGCCGAGCTCGACAATGCTCTTGCCGATACTTATGCCCGCGCTCAAGCGGCCGGTAAAGTGCTGCGGTATGTCGCAACGCTGACAGTGACTCCACAAGGCCCGCAAGCCCGGGTCGAGCTGCTGACAGTGGCACCTGATCATCCGCTGGCGGCGATCCAGGCCTGCGATAATGTGTTTGTCATTGAGAGTGACTGGTATCAGGCTAATCCGCTGGTGCTAAAAGGGCCAGGTGCTGGCCGTCAGGTCACTGCAGGTGGCATTCACGCTGACCTCGCGATCCTGGCCCGTCAGCAAATTGCCGCTGCCAAAGCCGCCAGGCACAGTCAGGCACAAGCTGCCGCCTGGGCCAATCCGCGCGCCTGAGTGCGTCTCTGATGTTTTGTGAACGACCAGACCCGGCAACTTAGCCGGGTCTGTGTTTCAGCAGCTTGCGCTGCAAGGTACGCCGGTGCATACCAAGTAACCGTGCGGTCTGACTGATATTGCCATCTTGCTGCGCCAGGACGCGCTGAATATGTTCCCATTCCATTTGGTCGGCCGACAATAAAGTCTCTTGGTCTTCAACACATTGTTCGCCCGTTACGGGCCTATTGGGCTCGCTGCTGAGTGCCTGCAATAACACTGCAAAATCAACAGGTTTAGTCAGATAATCGTCGGCGCCAAGTTTTACCGCCTGCACTGCGGTGGCAATACTGGCAAAACCCGTCAGCAACAAAATGCGGCATTCGGGCAGCGCTGCACGCAGTGGGGCTATGTAGTTGAGGCCTGAGGTATCACCAAAGCGCAAATCAATCAGCCAGACGTCAGCTACGGTCGCCAGCAGTTCTGGCAGTGACGGCGGTGTGGAAAATGTATGGACCTGATGACCGGCTGCAGTGAAACGACGCTGCAGAGTGCGCAACAAGGTCTCATCATCATCTAATAAAGTCAGTTTCATCAGACGTCCTTTGCCGGAAAACGGATTTCAGTGATAAGGCCGGCCCCTTCAGCCTGGCGCCGCAACACCTGGCCACCACAGCGTTCAATGGTGCTGTTTGCCAAAAATTGGCCAAGGCCGAGGCCTTCAGCATTGTCATAAGGTGTTTTGCCCAAAGTGGCCAGCTGCTCTGCCGATAATCCCTGGCCGAAGTCTCTGATTTGCAGACTAAATTGCTGCTGGTGCTGGCTTAGCCGGACATCGATCCTCGGTTGCTGCTGAGCCAGACTGGCGTCCGCAGCATTGTCCAAAATGTTAAATAAGGCGGCAGACCACGCCAACGCGTCAGAGATCGGATTTTCAGTATGGTCTGTGTGTTCTTCCAGCGTCAGACTGATCTCGGGCCGGCTCACCAGCCATAGTTTTAAGGCCCGTTGTGCCACCAGACAGAGTGCTTCCCTGGTTTGTGGCTGACGCAGCTGCAGCGCATTTTGCCGCAGTTGCTGGACAATATGCTGACAGCGGCGCACTTCTCCACGCAGGTCAGCCAGCAGAGCGGGATCTGGCGGGCTGTCGCTCAATTCGTCGGTCAACAGGGTCAGATTTTGTAGTGGGGTCGCGAGATCATGTGCCGCGTTCGCCGCATAAGTTGCCACGGCCAGCATCTGTTCCTGTTGATATTGCTGTTGTTGTAACTGGTACAATTCCCGGCTCTTCTGCCGCACCAACCGGGCCTGTGCACTGCCAAAAGCGGCAATAAAAAACGCTGACAAGGCAAAAGCCCAGGCCATTTGCCATAGATGTGCGCTGAATTGTTCAGGCATCCCCAGGCTTTGCTCTGCGCCATCGATAAAAACCTGATGACTGCGGTGCGCTGCATGCGGGTCATAAATCAGCTGGCCGGTGTGCGGATCCACCTGACTCAGAGGCAACAAGATCGCCAGTAGCAGATAGCAGGTAACCGCCAGTGTCGCCGTCAATAAGGCGATGCGACGCGGCAACAACACGGCACTGACAGCGACTGGTAATAACAACAAGGCAATCAGACCATTACCGGCGCCACCGGACAAAGCCAGCATCAGGGTAAATAAGCTCAGATCGTACAGGATCGCCAGTGCGAAGATCCGATGCGGGTGTTGCGCCGCACCAGGCAACCACACCAGGGACAGGTTAGTACAACCGTACAATGACAATAACAACAGCATTAATGGCCAACTGCTGACTGGATAATTAAATGTCCAGGCTGCCAACGCGGCTAAATAAGTTGTGCCGACCAAGCCCCAGCGAAATTTCTGTAATTGCTTGATTTGACTATGAGATTTTGACTCGGGGCTGAGCAGAACGGGCAGCATAAAGCGCTCTCAAAAAAAGCGGGCGCTAAGCGCCCGTTGCAAAAAACTGACAGGTTCAGACTACGCAGTCGGCCGTAAAAAGTCACGGTCCAATGCACGCTGTACTGAGTCAGCATTGACTATATCCGCTCTTTGCACATTGCGTGGTGTGGCATTTTGCCGCAGCTGATGGGTGCAGTGACAAAATCTTGACAGTTAAGCGGCGGCAAAATGCGGCAAGCAGTCCCGGCAGCGGCGGAAAAATATCGCCGCTTGAGGTCGGATCTGTGGCCAATGTAGGCTGATTTGCTGTGTTGTATTCCAGGGTGTATTTTTAAGGAATTGAAATATATAGATAAAATCATATTTTATTGTATTGATGAGCAGCTGGCACTGACTTTGCAATTTCAACTTGCACCCGCTGGATCTGCATGATCCGGGTCAGGGAACTTAGAATCCAAACCAAATAATCTTTACAATTAAGGGATTTACTCATCATGAAATTCAATGCAAAATCAAAACTGTTCGCAGCTCTGTTTCCAGTATCAAAACAAGAACAATCAGCAGAGCTGGTCGAGTTAAATTCAACTGAACTGGCGCAAGTCAGCGGCGGTATTTCACTGAAATCGAACGATGGCGTTGTCAGCGCATTACATATCGGTGACAGCGACGGTCCAATCTGGATCAAAAACTAAAATTTGGACAAATGCAGGTTCTGTGAATCAGACATCAGACTATCTAAGAAATACAGCCGCCACTTTGTTATGTATCATTGCAATGGCGGCTCCATTTTATCTGAACCATCAGCCCGACTTTGAACGACTGATTTCTTTTGGTTCTATTGCCATCATTGCTTTGTTCAGTCTGCAACGCCGGCAGATCCTGCCACTGCTGTTGTTGATCGTGTTTATAAAGTTACTGCAGTTCCCGATCTCTTATTTCCTGAAAACGCTGGATACTGCTCTGGTGTATTACCTATGTTCGGCACTGATAGATTTAGTGATGGCGTTTTGTATCGTGCATTATCATGATGATTCTGCATTGCTGAAATTATTTCGGGCAAAACGTCAGGGTTATGTCCCCCAGGTGTATCTGATGGCGCTGTTGCTGGCTTTTTCATCATTGATTGCCTGTTTGCAGGCGATGGAATACGTGATTTATACCATGGACCCGGCATTTTACGGCGAAAGCAAACCCTGGATTTATCAACATCAGCATGCAATTAAACTGACGCTAAAAACCTTGTTTGAACTCAGTATCTGGGCTTTGTTACTCGATCCTAACCGCTGGAAAATCCTGCAAAAGATCCAAAACAAATTTCTGGCACCCTGATTTTAACCCTACAATAGAGTTTTAGGGTTGTGAGGCTGTCTGATGTCGCACCGTGCTCATTTGTTTTCTTTGCGGTTTTTTCATGCGCTGCGTGAAGCGGCGGCAGAAGGTTATGGTTTTTCCGAGCTTGGCAAAGACATTCTGGCTGGTATCAGCGTCGGCATTATTGCTATCCCGTTGGCGATGGCCTTGGCCATTGCCTGTGGCGTGCCGCCGCAATATGGTTTGTACACGGCGATTATTGCCGGTTTTCTGATCCCACTCTGTGGCGGTTCGCGTTACAGCATCTCTGGCCCGACTGCGGCTTTTATCGTCATTTTATATCCGGTCGTGCAAAAGTACGGTCTTGGCGGCTTATTGCTCGCCACTATGCTGTCTGGCGGCATTTTGGTGGCAATGGCGGTGCTGCGGCTTGGCCGTTTTATCCAATACATCCCTGAAGCGGTGACATTAGGCTTTACCGCCGGCATTGCTGTGGTCATTGCGACGTTACAGCTGCGCGATTTATTTGGCCTCAGTGTTGAAACGATGCCGGAACATTATCTGGAAAAGCTGCAGGTGCTGCTGAAAGCGGCAGACACGGCACATTGGCCGGCGATGCTGGTCGCTGCCGTTACGCTGTGGCTGATGTTGCTATGGCCTAAGCTCGGCAGCCGTATTCCGCCGCATTTACCTGCGGTGATCATCGCCACTTTATTGGCACTGGTGTTAAATCATTTCGGCTATCCGGTCGAAACGATTGGCAGCAGATTTCATTACACCGCGGCCGATGGTTCGCTCGCCGCCGGCATCCCGGATATGTTGCCGAGCCTGCAATGGCCCTGGTTATTGCCGGGCGCCGATGGTCAGCCGTTGGTGTGGAGCTCACAACTAATCAAAGACCTGCTGACGGCTGCTTTTGCCATGGCGATGCTGGGGGCGATCGAATCGCTGCTCTGTGCCATGGTGCTGGATGGCATGACTGGCCGGCGTCATAGTGCAAACAGCGAATTACTGGGGCAGGGCATTGGTAATATCGTTGCGCCATTTTTTGGTGGCATCACAGCAACCGCAGCATTGGCCCGTTCAGCGGCTAATGTCCGGGCAGGTGCGGTCTCACCTGTATCTGGCATGGTGCATGCGGGCGTGGTCCTGCTGGCGCTTTTTGCATTGGCGCCGCTACTCAGTTATCTGCCATTGGCAGGCATGGCCGCGTTGTTATTGGTGGTCGCCTGGAATATGAGTGAAGCGCCTAAAGCATTGCATTTGATCAATACGTCTCCGCGCAGCGACGTATTGGTGTTCGCGGTCTGTTTCTCATTTACTGTGCTCTTTGACATGGTGATCGCGATCAGTTGCGGCATCATCATTGCGGCACTGTTATTTGTGCGCGAAGTCGCCGAAATGACCAAGGTGTCGGACGTGACAGAGAACCCGAAGCTGGTCAGCGAAAAACTGGCACCCGGCCATAAAGTGTTCCGCATCAGCGGACCATTGTTTTTTGCCGCCGCAGACCGGGTCTTTGCTGAACTGGCGTTGTTGAGTAAAGAGCAACAGCAAGTGGTACTGCTGATGGATGGCGTGACTTTGCTGGATGCCGGTGGCCTGGCAGCCTTTGATAAGTTTCTGGCCGCAACGGCTAAAACAGACTGCCACGTGATGCTGGTAGATCTGCAATTCCAGGTACTGAAAACGCTGGCGAAAGCCAAGGTGCGGCCTGTTGACGGTTTATTGTCATTTTATCCAACCTTGCCTGATGCGTTGCGACTATTACCGAAACGCGATCAAAGCTGGTCGCTGTCCGACAGCGCGCTGGATAATCCAGGTCTTTAGCAACATTTAGCAGTTATCAGCCACTCTGCTAAATTTTCATATTCATGCAAAGCACGGTCTGCGACAATAGACCAATGATGTTCCGGGCCTTGCCAACACTGTGTTGGCGGCCGGTGAATCTTTATGCAAGCGCATAAAGTGAATTTGAATAATATAAAAATTCACAAAAACAGCATAATAATTCTTGAAAGTGCATGAAAGCCTCTATACACTGGCCGCAGTTTTTGGTGTGGCCATTTTTTATTTAGCATTTGGAGACTGACCACAAGATGTCATCACAATCTGCCACCAGTTCAGTGATTCGCAGCGCAGTGTTAGGGGCCGCCGGTTACAGCGGCGCCGAACTTTGTGTGTTATTGGCGCGTAACCCTCACTTTGCACTCTGCCACGCCTATGCCTCTGCCGGGCGGCAGGCAGAGTCTTTTTCTTCCCTGTATCCGCGGCATAAAGGCCAGTTGGATTTGTTGGTACAGCCATGGACCGATGCCGAGATCGAGAATATCCGCGGCAAAGTTGATGTTGCCTTTTTAGCGCTGCCGCATGAGGCCAGTGAAGAAGTGGCGCCAAAACTGATGGCGGCCGGCATTGTGGTGGTGGATTTGTCCGGCGCATTCCGGCTGAAAGACCCTGATTTATACCCAAAATATTATGGTTATGTTCACCAGCATCCAGAGCTTATCAATGAAGCTGTGTATTCACTGATGGAATGGCTGGACCAGCCATTACCGCAATTGATTTCTGTGCCGGGCTGTTATGTCACGGCAGCGTCATTAGCGCTGTTACCTTTAGTCAAAGCCGGCTTGTTGGCAGACGACAATATCCCGGTGATCAGCGCGACCAGCGGTGTTTCCGGTGCTGGCCGCAAAGCAGCATTGAGTACGTCATTTTGTGAAGTCGGCCTCAACGCTTATGGTTTTTTTAAACACAGACACAGACCGGAAATTGAACAGAATTTAGGCCGCAAAGTGGTGTTCACGCCCCACCTTGGCAATTTTAAACGCGGCATTCTGGCGACCAGCGTCGTGACGTTAAAAACCGGTGTGACTGCCGAGCAGGTGAAAGCCGCGTTTGATCAGGCATACCTCGGTAAACCGCTGGTACGGTTATTGAGCCAGTCGCCGAATGTGGCGGATGTGGCGGGTACGCCTTATTGCGATATTTTCTGGCAAATCGACGGCGAGCAGGTTGTTGTGGTTTCAGCGCTCGACAACTTACTCAAGGGCGCCGCAGCGCAGGCGATGCAGGCGGCCAACGTCAAATTTGGCAAGCCGGAAACGGCTGGTTTACTTGGCGGCGGAGTCTGTCATGAATAATTCACCATTAGTGCTGAAGATGGGCGGCCGGCTGCTTGAAGATATGCCGGCACTTGATAGTTTATTGACCGTGATTAAAGGCCTGGCCGCGGAATATCCGTTGGTGCTGGTGCATGGCGGTGGTGCTCAGGTCGACAGCTGGCTGGCGACTTTTGGTTTCGACACGCAAAAAATTGATGGTCAGCGGGTGTCACCGCCGGAGCAAATGCCGGTGATCACCGGCGCATTGGCCGGTGCGGTTAACGGCCTGATGGTGGCGCGGGCGCAGCTGGCCGGATTAAACGCGGTAGGGCTGACACTCGCCGCCGGTCAGAGCTTGAAATTTGACGTCAATACCAAACTAGGCGCTGTTGGTATTGCCAGAGCGAACGACGGCACTTTAGTCAACACTTTGATACATAATGGTTTTGTGCCGGTGTTCAGCTCTATTGGTCTCAGTGATGACGGTCAGTTACTGAATGTGAACGCCGATATTGCCGCTGCAGCCATTTGTCAGCTGGTGCAGGGGACGCTGGTGTTACTCACCGACGTGCCGGGCATTCTGGATGGCAATGGTCAGCTGATTAAGTCACTGAACAGCACGCAAGCGCAGGCGCTGGTTGACAGCGGTGTGATTAAAGGCGGCATGAAAGTGAAACTCGACGCGGCGCTGGAAACGGCCGCAGCATTGCGACGACCAATCATCGTCGCTGGCTGGCAACAGCCGGAAGATTTATTGAAGCTGATGCAACAGCAGGAAGTTGGCACTTGTATCAGTTGGTAACCCCACTGAAATCTGTTCTCTAACGCGCGGACACCCTAAACAGGAGAGGTGTCCGTTGCCGGACAGATTTCCTCAAAAAAAGGTGGCCCGTTGCGGCCGTGCAGTGTGAAACAATGAGTCAATTATCGCAGTTACTGTGTTTAGCGGATTTAAGTAAAAGTCAGTTGTCCGGTTTACTGGCGCTGGCCAGTCAAATCAAACAAACTCCGGAAGATTACAATCAGGCACTAAAAGGCAAGAGCATTGCCTTACTGTTTGAAAAACCATCATTGCGGACCCGGGTCAGTTTTGACGTCGGCATTTACAAGCTCGGTGGTCACAGCGTCTATCTGGACCAGCAAAACGGCGCTATGGGTGTGCGTGAATCGGTGGAAGATTTCGGTTCCAATCTGGCGTGTTGGTGTGATGCGATTGTCGCGCGGGTGTATTCACAGCAAACACTGTTAAAACTGGCGTCCAGCAGTAAAAAGCCGGTCGTAAATGCCTTAAGTGACCTGTACCACCCGTGTCAGGCATTAGCCGATTTATTATCCTTGCAGGAAGTGCTGGGCGATTTATCGCAGGTACATCTGGCTTTTGTTGGTGATGGCAATAATGTCTGTCATTCGCTGATGCTAGGTGCCGCCATTTTAGGCATGACGCTGACGGTGGTGACACCACCGGGTTTTGGTCCGGACGCGCATGTGTTGTTAAAAGCGCAGGCCCTGGCTGCGCAAAGTGGCGCTAAACTGACGCTGAGTCAGCACGTATCGGCCGCTGCCGGCGCCGATGCAATTTATACCGACACCTGGTTGTCGATGGGCAATAAAACCGATCCGGCACAGATCGAAAGGGCCTTTGCGCCATTTCAGATCAATACTGCCGTGATGCAGCGCCTCGGCGCCAAACATTTTATGCACTGCCTGCCTGCACATCGTGGTCAGGAAGTGACCAGCGAAGTGCTGGACAGTGATTATTCTCTGGTCCTGCGGCAGGCGGAAAACCGCATGCATGTCCAGAATGCCGTTTTAGTCAGTTTATTTAGTTGAGGTTTGTCTCATGAGCGAATTAAAAAAAGGTGTGAAGAAAGTCGTTTTAGCGTATTCCGGTGGTCTGGATACCTCGGCCATAGTGCCATGGTTAAAAGATAACTATGACTGTGAAGTCATTGCTTTTGTCGCCGACGTCGGCCAGGGCGCTGAAGACTTAGAAGGCGTTGAGCAAAAAGCGATTAATTCCGGTGCCAGCAGCTGCTACGTCGTGGATTTAAAAGAGCAGTTTGTTAAAGAAGTGATTTACCCGACGATTAAAGCCGGTGCCGTGTATGAAGGCCAGTACCTGCTGGGTACTTCGATGGCGCGTCCAATAATTGCCCGTGCCCAGGTCGAACTGGCATTGAAACTGGGCGCTGACGCGCTCTGTCACGGTTGTACCGGAAAAGGCAATGACCAGGTGCGGTTTGAAGGTGCTTTTGCTGCCTTAGCGCCACAGTTAAAAGTGATTGCACCATGGCGGGAGTGGGAATTTAATTCCCGTCAGTCCCTGCTGAACTATCTGGCAGAGAAAAAAGTGCCAACTACCGCGACCGCGACCAAAATTTACAGCCGCGATGCCAACCTGTTCCACATTTCTCACGAAGGTGGCGAGCTGGAAAACCCATGGAACGAGCCGTCTGAGCAGGTCTGGATGTGGACCAATTCTCCGGAACAAGCACCGGATAAAGCCGAATATATTCAGCTGAGCTTTGAAAAAGGCGAGCTGACAGCGATTGATGGCAAAGCGGTGTCAGGTGTGGAAGCCATTGAACAACTGAACAAAGCCGGTTCAATCCATGGTGTTGGCCGGATTGATATCGTCGAAAACCGTCTGGTCGGCATGAAATCACGTGGTTGTTATGAAACACCAGGTGGCACCATCATTGTGGCGGCACTGCGCGCACTGGAATCGCTGGTGTACGACCGCACTTCACTGAAGTACCGTGAAGAAGTCGGTTTGGAAGTGGCGCAACTGGTGTATGACGGTCGTTGGTTCACGCCATTAAAAGATGCACTGTTTGCCGCGTCTAATTCACTGGCAGAGCAACTGACCGGTGACATCGTAGTGAAACTGTATAAAGGCCAGGTGACTGTCGCCAAACGCCGTTCACCAAACAGCCTGTATTCAGAAGCTTTCGCGACTTTTGACGGTGACGAAGTGTATAACCAGAAAGATGCAGCCGGCTTTATCCGCCTGTACAGTCTGGCGAGCCGCATCCGTGCTTTGCACAGCGTGAAAGAATAACGCCGGAACGTGTTAAAAAAACGCCGGGCTTGCCCGGCTTTTGTTCATAAGATTTGTTGAGGTCAGTATGGCGATGTGGGGCGGCCGCTTCCAGGAAGCGAGTCTGGAAGAATTCCGGGCATTTAATGATTCATTGAGTTTTGACTATCTGCTGGCGCAACAGGATATCGCCTGTTCACGTGCCTGGGCCGGTGGTCTGCTGGAAGGCGGCATTATCACTGCGGACGAAGCCAAAGCACTGGACCTGGCACTGGCTGAACTGGCGGATGAAGTCAGCGCCAATCCACAGCTGCCGCTGCAGACTGTGGAAGAAGATATTCACAGCTGGGTCGAGCTGAAACTCGGCGACAAAATCGGTGTGATCGCAAAAAAATTGCACACCGGCCGTTCCCGTAACGATTTAGTTGCCACCGATTTACGCTTATGGAGCCGGTTGAATGCGCAGCTGGTGCAGCAGGCCCTGACTGGTGCTATCGGCGCATTACTCAATTTCGCCCGCTTGCATCACGGCGCTGTGATGCCGGGTTTTACCCATTTACAACGCGCACAGCCGGTACTGGTCAGTCACTGGGCGCTGGCTTATGTCGAAATGTTCCGCCGTGACTTAAGCCGGATTGACGATGCGTTAAAGCGCCTCGACAGCTGCCCGCTTGGTTCAGGCGCTCTGGCCGGCACTGGTGTGGCGATGGACCGGCAAGCTTTGGCGCAGCGCTTAGGCTTTAGCCAGGCTGCACGCAACAGCCTCGACGCGGTATCAGACCGTGATTATGTTGTTGAGTTATCTGCCTGTGCCAGCATCTGTCTGACGCATTTATCGCGTTTATCCGAAGATGTGATTTTCTTCTGCTCGGGCGAAGCTGGGTTCTTTAAACTCGGCGATGCGATTTCAAGTGGCTCCTCTTTAATGCCACAGAAGAAAAACCCGGATGTGTTTGAGTTACTGCGCGGCAAAACTGGTCGGGTGCTTGGGCATCTGGTGGCAATTCTGCATATCCTTAAAGGCCTGCCTTTGGCATACAACAAAGACATGCAGGAAGACAAACAAGGCTTTTTCGATTTAATGAATACCTGGCAGCAATGCCTGCTGGTACTGGCGACTTGTCTGCCGCATTTATCTGTCAATGTGGACCGTTGTCGTAAAGCGGCTGAACTTGGTTACAGCAATGCCACAGATCTGGCCGATTATCTGGTTAGTAAAGGCATTGCTTTTCGGGATGCACATGAACTGTCCGGGGAGTTGGTGTTAAAAGCCGCCGCCAAACAAGTGGCGTTGGAGCAGCTGAGCCTGGCTGAACTGCAGGAAGTCAGCGCACTGATTGGTGAAGATGTTTATCCGGCACTGACTATTGAAGCTGGCATGGCTAAACGCTCGGCGCTTGGTGGGACATGCCCGGTGCAGGTGGGGCAGGCGCTTGCTGCTGCGGAAGCCTGGTTTGAGACCCTAACGGCGTAAGCGAGTATTTTCTGTGATGCATATAACAAAGCCGCACTTGTGCGGCTTTGTTGTTTCAGTTGGTTCGGATTAACGGAAAATATCAATCTCCGCCGGTTTTTGCTGGTCTGGCTGTAATGGATTGACTGGATCAGCATATTGCGTCGGTTCAGTGCCTTGCATGAAATACTCAAACTCGCTGCTGTCGTCGCTGGCCTGCGTCAGCAAACCGGTTTTGCGATCGATGCGCACCGAGACAATCCCCGTCGGGGTTGGCGGGAATTGTTCCGGCACATTTTCCAATGCCAGCTCGGCAAAACTCAGCCAGCTGGGGAGCGCTGAAGTCGCGCCAGATTCGCCGCCAAGGGTTACAGAACGTCCTAACACACTCTCGGAATCATCAAAACCAACCCAGCTGGTGATCACCAGATCCGGTGTAAAACCGCTGAACCAGGCGTCTTTAACATCGTTAGTGGTACCGGTTTTCCCCGAGATGTCGCGGCGTTTTAACGCCTTTAATTTATGCGCCGTGCCATTCCAGCCCGGACCGCCCCAAATAGCACTTTTCATCGCTTCAGCGATCAGAAAGGCATTTTGTGCCGAGATCACCCGTGGCGCATACTGTTCCGTTGGCTTTGGCGGTTCTGTCACTGCCGGATCCGCTGTCGCGGCTGCGACTGTCTCTGCTGCGTCAGTTGCCGCAGGTTGCGTCTCACTGGTGTCAGCTTCGGCTGTGTTGGCGGCCAGTTGCTCGCATTGATCACAAACACTGATGGCCTGGTGTTCGTAAATCAGATTATTCTGGTCGTCAAGAATTTTGGTTATGACATAAGGTTTCACCAGATAGCCGCCATTGGCGAATACCGCATAACCAGTGACCAGCTCCAGCGGGGTCAGTGACGCAGAACCCAGCGCCAAAGTCTGATTGCGGGGCAGATCGTTGGCGTGGAAGCCGAATTTAGCGAGATGGTTGATGGTATGGTCAATACCAACACCACCAATCAGGCGCACTGACACCACGTTTTTCGATTTTGCTAAGGCCTCACGCAAACGGATCGGGCCGTCGTATTCTTCCGGTGAGTTTTTTGGCCGCCAGGCTTGTCCTGAGCCTTCGTCCCATTCATGGATCGGCGCGTCATTGATCACCGAGGCCAGCGTGTAGCCATGCTCCAGCGCGGCGGAATAGATAAATGGCTTGATATTGGAACCGACCTGACGATTTGCCTGTGTCACCCGGTTGAATTGAGTCTGGCTGAAGCTGTAACCACCAACCAAGGCGCGGATCGCGCCGTCTTTTGGATTCATTGCGACTAAAGCACTGCTGGCTTGCGGCAATTGGCTCAGGCGCCATTGGCCTTCCTGTTCACGCACATAGATGAGCATCCCTGGCGACAATACCTGGCCGGCAGCGCTGGGCGCATTGCCTTGACGTTCATTGCTGATATATGCCCGCGCCCATTTCAGGCCGTCCCAGGGCAGTTCGATTTTGCGGCCACCAGAAAGCATCACCTCAGCACTTTGTGCCATGACTTGGGTAACGACTGCCGGTTGCAGTTTTTCAATCGCATCCTGTTCATCGAGATAAGCCAGAATAGCTTCGTCAGACAAGCGCTTTTCTTCTTTAAACGTGATGCTGCCGTCAGCCGCGGTCACTTTTTCGGCCGGCCAGACTGTTTTGAGTGGGCCACGGAAACCATGCCGCTCATCGTACGCATGCAAATTGGTCTGCAACGCGTTGACGGCACGAGTCTGCTGGCGCGCGTCTACTGTAGTAAACACCTGAAAACCTTTTGAATAGGCTTCTTCTTCGCCATAACGGGCCACTACTTCCTGTCGCACCATTTCTGCCAGATAAGGCGCAGATGCGGTAACCTGGGCGCCGTGCAGTTTCGAAATAATCGGCGACTGAATCGCCTCGTCATATTCCTGCTGGGTGATATATTTCTCTGCCAGCATCCGGCCGAGCACAATATTGCGGCGGGCGCGGGCGCGACTTGGTGAGCGCACCGGGTTCAATACGGACGGCGCTTGCGGTAAACCGGCAATAATGGCAATTTCTGACAGGGTCAGATCCTGAATATTCTTGCCGAAATACACTTGGGCTGCAGCACCGACGCCAAAAGCGCGCTGACCCAGTTCAATCCGGTTCAGATAGAGTTCTAGGATTTCGTCTTTGCTCAGCAGCTCTTCGATATGGATCGCCAGAAAAGCTTCTTTGACCTTGCGGATGATTTTCTTTTCGCGACTTAAAAAGAACAACCGTGCCAGTTGCTGCGTAATCGTTGAAGCACCCTGGCTATAGTCGCCGGTGGTGGCCACAACCGAGGCCGCACGCATCACGCCAATCAAATCAATACCCGGATGCTCATAGAAGCGTGAGTCTTCGGTGGCCAACACTGCTTTTATCAGCATCGGTGGCATTTCGTTTAGTTTAAGCGGGATCCGGCGTTTTTCACCAAATTGGGAAATTAATTCGCCGTCCTGACTGAAAACCCGCATCGGTGTTTGCAGGCGTACATCTTTCAGCGTTTCGACGCTCGGCAGGTCGTTTTTCAGCACCAGATAAGTGATGGCAACGCTAAGTACGCCTAAGGTCAGACAACTCAACAGGATAATGACAAGTTTTTTAAGCCAAGACACTGAATAGCCCCAATTTTTGCTGCCCTTTACCAAAATAGGCTGCTAGTATAAATTCATTAGTAGTTGTTGAAGCACGTTGTTTCTCGTGCAAAAACAACGTACGCCACAGCGAAAACATAATAATCATAAGTTTGAGACGGCTGCAGGAAGCTATGATAAATCGGTTGTTTCGTGCGAAAAATCCACTCATCCTGGGCGTCGACATTGGCGCTCATACCGTCAAGGCTATTCTGCTGAGCCAACACGGCGAGCATTATAAAGTAGAAGCCCTGGCAATAGAACCTATGATTAAAGGGTCTATGACGGACCGTGAGATCCAGGACATCGAAGCTGTCGGTACAGTCATTGCTAAAATCCGCAAAAAAATTCCGAAAAACATCAAGTTTGCTGCAGCGGCGGTATCCGGTTCCACGGTGATCACCAAAGTGATTTTTATGGATGCCAGCCTGTCGGATGATGAATTGGCCAGTCAAATTGAAGTTGAAGCTGACAGCCTGATCCCGTACCCGCTCAGTGAAGTCAGTATGGATTTTGAGAAACAGGATCTGAACGCCAATGACCCGTCGAAAGTAAATGTACTGCTCAGCGCAGCGCGCACTGAAAGTGTGCAAAGCCGGGTGTCTGCACTTGACGCGGGTAACTTTGCGACCAAAGTAGTTGATGTCGAATCTTATTGTTTAAGCCGTGCAGCTGAATTGTGCTTTCATCAACTGCCACCGGATGTGCATGAGAAATTGATTGCCGTTGTTGATATCGGCGCAACGATGACGCTGATGAGTATTCTCGAGGGCGGCAAAACTCACTACACCCGCGACCAGATGTTTGGTGGCGAGCAATATACCCGCAGCATTATTTCTTATTATGGCAAAACTTACGAAGAAGCAGAGCAGGCCAAAGTCAGTAATGACTTACCGCCGACTTACACTTTTGAAGTACTGGCGCCATTTCAGACCATGATCCTGCAGCAGGTCCGCCGTGGTATTCAGATGTATTTAACAACTTCAGGCCGTGAGAGCATTGATTATCTGATCATCTCTGGTGGTACCGCGCTGATTGAAGGTATTGATAAATTACTGACCGAAGAACTTGGCATCCATACGATTGTGGCAAACCCGTTTCAGCATATGGAAGTTGGTCCTGCGGTTGACCGGCAACAGCTGACGCAGCTGGCACCGCAATTAATGGTTGCTTGTGGCCTCGCGATGCGGAGTTTCTCAACATGGCATATCTGAACCTGCTGCCCTGGCGCGAAGCCCAAAAGAAACAACAACAAGCCCGTTTTATGACCACGATGACTGCCGCTTGTGTTGGCAGTTTTTTACTGGTGTTTGCTGTCAGTGCCGTGTACGGCTCGATGATCGAGGGGCAGGATGGTCGTAACAATTACCTGCAGGGTGAGATTGCGATCCTTGACCAGCGGATTGCCGAAATCAAACAACTCGACGAAAAGAAAAAGAATCTGCAGAAACGGATGGAGTTGATTGCGCAGCTGCAGAGCAGCCGAAATCTGGGTACGCAGATTATGGATGAAATTGCCAAAGTGACGCCGGCCGGGGTTTATCTGACTAACCTGGAGAAAAAAGGCCCGTCGTTATTGCTGGTTGGTAAAAGTGAATCGAATAACCGGCTGTCCAATATGATCCGCTCTGTTGAAACTTCTGAGTTACTGTCCAATCCGTTACTTGAATTTATTGAGGCGGCAAAAGATGAAACCCAGCTGCTCAGTGATTTTAAAATGCACCTGATGGTTAAAAGTTATGAAACGGTGCACATCGATACAGCCAAGCAAAAAGCTGACAAAGCAAAAAAACCAGCCAAAAACGCCAAACCTGTTAAAAAAGCAGGAGGCACCAAATGAGCCTGAATATTAATCTGGAAGAACTGAATAATCTGGATCTGGCGAATGTGGGCTCCTGGCCGCCAGTTGCAAAATCCATGTTAGTGGCCGTGTTCAGTATCCTGGTCGCGACACTGAGTTATTTCATGCTGGTCGATGACAAAATTACCACGCTGCAAAAAGCTGAGACGCGTGAGCAGGAACTGCGCCAGACTTATCGGGCGAAGTATGCGGCAGCAGTCAATCTTGAACTGTACAAACAACAGATGATTGAGATGGAAGAAACCTTCTCGTATTTGTTGAAACAATTGCCTGCAACCCACGAAACACCGGGCTTGTTGGATGATATTACTTATGCCGGCACATCCACCGGGTTAAC
Organism: Rheinheimera sp. F8; assembly: GCF_001518915.1. Lineage (NCBI taxonomy): Bacteria > Pseudomonadati > Pseudomonadota > Gammaproteobacteria > Chromatiales > Chromatiaceae > Rheinheimera > Rheinheimera sp. F8. The sequence goes on along the minus strand of NZ_CP013656.1, from coordinate 3,993,059 downwards.
CTTTGTCCGGATTAACTGGATGCCGGAAATTGAAAAAGACTTTTACACTGAATTGCCGATCCAGATTGATGTCGTCGGCGATTATCACCAGTTCGGCAATTTTGTCAGTGAAGTGGCTAAATTACCGCGCATTGTATCGTTGCATGATTTTTCGGTGACAACCGACAAAGAAGAGCGGCTGGTGTTTAATGTGGTTGCCAAAACTTACCGGTATAAGGAGGCGCCATGAGTCGTCCTGCTGGCCGGTTGTTGGCACTGAGTGCCATGATGTTGTTACTGCAGGGGTGTAATGATTCGCTGACTGATATCCAGCAATTTATGGAATCAGTTAAAGCCAATACCCCGGCGGGCATCCCACCACTGCCAAAAGCCAAGCCTTTTGTGCATATCAGTTACCAATCAGTGAACGCCCGTAGCCCGTTCAGTGCGCCGCGGCCGGAAGCGGTGCAGGAACAATTTTCACAATCACAGGACTGTCTGAGCCCTGATCCATCAAGACGCAAAGAACCGCTGGAAAAATTTGCGTTGGATAATCTGGCAATGCGTGGCACGCTCGGGGACAGTGGCAATGTCTGGGCATTGATTGAAGCAGCCGACAAAACCTTGCACAGAGTCAGTAAAAATAATTACATTGGGTTGTTTCATGGCCGGATCATTCAGGTAGATGCAAACCAGATTGAATTAATTGAATTAATCCCGGACGGCGCCGGATGTTGGAAAGAGCGGACGACCACCATGCAAATGGCCGACCCCAATGCCGCAACGCGCAAATAAGGTGTGAGCATCATATGGATCAACTAAAAAACATGCAAAAACAACGATCAGCCTGGTGCCACATCGCGTTAGGTTGCTTGTTGCTGAGCGTCAGCTCTGCGATGGCAGCTCCGCTGTTATATGACGTCAGATATAGTCCGCTCAGTACTGGCGAAACTGAGATTGAGTTTGTCTTTGACGAAACGCTCAGCGCGGCACCTGAAGTACAGATTTTAAATGAACCGTCGCGTATCGAGTTGACCTTCCCGGAAGCTGAGTTTGAAGAAAAACTGACTGATGTCACGATCAACAAAGCCGGTGTCAAAAATGCCCGGACAGAATTCTGGCAAAAAGGCATAAAAACTGCCGTTTTTCTGGACCACCTGAAACTGTATAAAACCCGGCTGGAAGGCAATACCTTTTATCTGCAGGTCAGTGACGCTGCCAGCAGTAGTGCGAAGCCGGATGCCAATGCTTATATCAACAAAGTACAGGCCATCGATTTTCGCCGCGGTGAAAAAGGTGAGGGTAAGGTACTGGTTTTCCTGAAAGACAGCTCGGCAGCCATCGATGTGCGGGAGAATCTGGGTAAAATTGTCGTAGAGTTCCATAACACTGATATCGCTGATGACTTGTTGTACCAGTTAGATGTATTGGATTTCGGTACTATCGTCAAAGGCATTGAAACTTTTAAAGATGGTGTGATCACCCGTCTGGAAATTGAACCGACCGCCGCATTCACTTTTACCTATCAGCAAGTGGATAATATTTTCAGCCTGAGCATCGAAAAAGACCCAATGGCCGGTGGTTTTATGCAGGGCGGTAAAGACTACAAAGGTAAAGCCATATCTCTGAATTTTCAGGATATTCCAGTGCGTACTGTGCTACAGATTATCGCCGACTATAACGGCTTTAACCTGGTGACCAGTGATTCGGTCAGTGGCAATGTCACGCTTCGGCTTGATGGTACGCCATGGGACCAGGCGCTGGACATCGTATTAAAAGTTCGCGGCCTGGATAAACGGATGGACGGTAATATTCTGATGGTCGCACCGACTGATGAACTGGCCGAACGTGAAGCCAAAGAGCTGCAGGCGCGGCAAAAAGTCGAAGATCTAGAAGCGTTATATTCTGAGTTTATCACCGTCAACTACGCCAAAGCCGCAGATCTGGCTAAGCTGCTGGACGGTAAAGACAGTTCTTTATTATCAGCGCGTGGCAATGTGTCGGTTGACGAGCGCACCAATACTATTTTGCTGAAAGACACTGCCAAAGCGATTGAAAACGTACGCCGGCTGGTTGAGCGGCTGGATGTGCCGGTCAAGCAGGTGTTGATTGAATCGCGAATGGTCACAGTCAAAGACAGTGTGGCGGAAGAGTTAGGCATTCGCTGGGGCTTCAGTGATCAGCAGCTGACCAAAGGGATGTCGGGCACTGCAGCTGCCGCGCAGTCGCTGGCAAATGGCCAGATCCCGGCACAGGCGGGGCGCTACAACGTCAATTTGCCGGTATCGACCGATGGCGCTGGTAGTATCGGATTCCATATTTCCAAGCTGGGCGATGGCACTTTAATAGATCTGGAATTGTCGGCGCTTGAAGTGGAAAACAAAGCAGAAATTGTGGCTTCACCACGGATCTCTACCGCTAATCAGAAAAAAGCCCGCATCGAACAGGGTGTTGAAATCCCTTACGTGCAAGCGGCATCCAGTGGCGCGACCACCGTCGAATTTAAAAAGGCCGTGCTAAGCCTCGAAGTCACACCGCAGGTGACGCCGGATAACAAAATTATCCTCGACCTGACTGTAACCCAGGATACTGAAGGCAAAGTGGTACAAACGCCAACCGGTAATGCCGTCGCGATTGATACTCAGCGTATCACGACACAAGTGCTGGTCGACAACGGTGAAACTATTGTCTTGGGTGGGATTTATCAGCAACAAACGATCAATACCGTATCGAAAATCCCGGTACTTGGCGATATTCCATACGCTGGCGCTTTGTTTCGCCGTTCGCTGGATAAAACCGAGAAAAAAGAATTACTGATTTTTGTCACACCAAAAATCATCAACGAGACCCGCTAATTGCAGAAGGGACAGCCGAATGGCTGTCCCTTTTGAACTTTTGCTTGCGAAGCCCGCGCCAATACTGCCATAATTCAGCGCTTAAAATTTTCACGGGAGCTTTTTGGTCCTGACATCAACCCTCTTGAGTTAGCTGAATTAGCATTACGACATATGGCAGAGAAACGCAATATCTTCCTCGTTGGCCCAATGGGCGCAGGAAAAAGTACCATTGGCCGTCACTTAGCAGAAATGCTGCACCTCGAATTCTATGATTCGGATCAGGAAATTGAACGCCGTACCGGCGCAGACATTGCCTGGGTCTTTGATCTGGAAGGTGAGGAAGGTTTCAGGGTGCGCGAAGAAAACGTCATTGAAGACTTAACAGGTATGCAGGGCATTGTGCTGGCAACTGGTGGTGGATCGGTACTGAGTCGAGAGACCCGCAACCGTCTGTCAGCCCGCGGCATTGTGGTCTATCTGGAAACTCCAATTGAGAAACAGGTCGCCCGCACACAACGTGATAAGCGTCGTCCGCTGTTACAGACCGAAGAAGCACCACAACATGTGCTGGAGCGTCTGGCGGCAGAACGCAATCCACTGTATGAAGAAATCGCCGATTTTACCATTCGTACCGACGAGCAAAGCGCCCGCGCTGTTGCCAACCAAATCGTCGAACAACTGGGTTTTTAATTTCAGAAGGGAGCTGTAGATGGAAAAAGTTGCGGTTCAACTTGGTCTGCGCAGTTATCCCATCCTGATTGCTCCGGCGCTTTGTCAAAGCGCCGCTGAGCAAGCCGAATTCACCCCGCTCTGGGGATACAAAAAAGTCGCCATTATTTCCAATCCTGTAGTTGCAGCGTTGTACCTGGATAAGGTGCGTTCGTTGTTTGGCGCCGCTGATGTCAGTGAGTGCCTGCTGCCGGATGGTGAGGCTTATAAAACCCTGCAGTCGTTTGAACAGGTCAATTCGTTTTTGCTGGAACAAAAGTTTCCACGTGATGGCTTATTGGTAGCTTTGGGTGGCGGGGTTATTGGCGATTTGACCGGTTTTGTCGCCGCCTGTTATCAACGTGGTGTCGACTTTGTGCAAATCCCGACCACCTTGTTATCGCAGGTCGATTCGTCGGTGGGTGGCAAGACAGCCGTGAACCATCCGCTTGGCAAGAATATGATTGGTGCTTTTAAACAGCCTCAGGCCGTGCTGATAGACACCAATATGCTGCAAAGCCTGCCACCGCGCGAGTTCGCTGCCGGTATGGCTGAGGTCATTAAATATGGTCTGCTTGGCGATGCCGCGTTTTTGCAATGGTTGATCGCCCATCAGACGCAAATCCAGGCGAAGCAAGAACCCGTGCTGAGCCAGATGATCCGCCATTGTTGTCAGATGAAAGCGGATATTGTCAGCCGGGATGAAACTGAACAAGGCGAGCGTGCACTGCTTAATCTCGGTCACACCTTTGGCCATGCTATTGAAGCCTGGTTGGGTTATGGCAGCTGGTTGCACGGTGAAGCTGTCGCCGTTGGTATGCTGATGGCAGCGCAACTGTCGGCAGCACGTGGCTGGATTGAAGTTGCAGATGTCGATGCGATCCGTAGTTTGTTGTTAGCGGTACAGTTGCCGGTAATGCCGCCGTCTGGCATGACCATTCAGCATTTTATGCCGTATATGAAGACTGATAAAAAGGTTAAAGCCGGCCAAATGCGCTTTATCTTGTTGCAACAATGCGGACGTGCCATTATCGTCGATGACGTGACAGAACAAGAACTTATTCAGGTATTTGGCGCCACATATGGCTGATTTACATCAAAAACTGGCGACACAGCAGGGCTTGTTGCCGTCACAGCGCCAATGGCTCGAACGGTTGGTTTTTCAGCTCGAATTTAATCCTTATCAGCTGATTTATTTGGTCGGTGGTCCGGGCTCCGGTAAATCCACGCTGGCCTTAGCGGTTGCCGAACTATTATCCGACGAATTTAATCTGGCATTACTGACCGTTGAACCTGAACTGAGCGCTGGCAAAATTCGCCAGCACTTACTGGAGCAATGGTTTGGTCACGGCGCGGTTACCGACAAAACCCTGCTCAGTCTGATTGGCGAGCGCGAGAGCCGACAGCCGTTGGCACTGATCCTTGACCAGTCTGAGTATTTGCCGGAACAGTTGTGGAGCGAGCTTGCTGAAATTCCTTGCCTGGTGATTGCGACGGCAGAACAAGCCGATGCCCATGCCGAACTCAATTTGCCATTGGCGCCAATTACGATGGAAGACGCCAGTGTGCTGCTGCAGGACGGCGCTTTCAGTACACTGACGATTGCTGAGCGCCTGGCACAGGCGCAAGGCAATTTACACGTCTTATTAAACCCGCAACTGGCGGCTAAGTCCCCGAAACAGCAGAAGGCTGCAGTGCAAACGGCATCCGTTGCAGCACCATTGTGGGTTTTTACCGTCGGGATGGCTGTGATTGTTGGGATCGTTGTATTCTGGTTTTGGACAGAACGCCAACTGCAACAGGGGGATGGTATTGGTACGCTGACCTATCTGCCGGAAGAACAGGAAGTGGCTGGCAGTGTGACTCAGGTTAAAGAAGCACCACCGCCGCCGGCCGCCGAGAAAGCCGTAGTTGAACAATTGGTCAACCAACTGGAAAAAGCTGAACGGGGAACCGCACAGACGAAAGGTCTTGAGAAGCCAGTAGATTTTACTGAACAAAGCAGCACGCTTAATACTGACGGCTCAGCAGAGCCCGCCGCTCCGGCAGAAGATGTGGCCGTCACTCCGGTGACACAGCAAACCGCCAGTGCGACAGACACAACAAGCGCAGAACCAGTTGCGACAACGCCGGCCCCTGCGGTGACAGATAGTTCGCAGCAGGATTTAGCGGCTGAGATCAGCGCCGATGTCAGCACTGCAACCGGCACAACGCGTCCAGCGACACTGCCGGAAGAAGCCACTGTAGAGTCTGAAATGGCAGCAGAATCAAGCAATATTGCGACACCACAAGCGCCGGTCACGACAACTGAAGCAGCGCCTGAACCAGCGGAAGACTTAGCAGCCGAAGCATCTGCAGAGTTGAATCAGGCGCCAGCCAGCGCGAACACTGTGACTGGTGGTGCTTACCGCTATAGTGAATCTGATCTGTTGTCATTGTCGGGCACGCAGTATGCGCTGCAGTTGGTGGTGTTCTCGAACGATACCGCGCTGCAGAGTTTCCGTCAGTCCTACAGCAACTTGCAAACCTATACCTACGAGCGGAAAAAAGACGGTAAACGCCAGCTGGTGGTGGTGATGGCGCCGTTCGCAAGCACAACGGCCGCTAAACAACAGGCGGCACAGCTGCCGGTACCTTTGCAGCAGGGATTCGCCAAGCCACTCAGTGATATCCATAGTGAAATCAGTACTAACTAATGGGCCGCTGCGTTGACTAAAGCCGTAAAAATAGCCAAACAACGCGCTTTCCTGAAATGGGCAGGCGGTAAATACAATCTGGCGGAGGCGATCCGTCAGCATTTGCCAGCCGGCGATTTGCTGGTTGAGCCTTTTGTTGGCGCCGGTTCAGTATTTCTCAATACCGACTATCCAGCCTATGTGCTCAATGATATAAATGCTGATTTGATTGGGCTGTACCGGCTATTACAAAGTCAGCCAGATATGCTGATTGGAGCAGCGCAGCAGTTTTTTACGCAGCAGAACAATTACAAAGAACGCTTCCTGGAACTTCGTCAGCAATTTAATCAGAGCGAAGATTTGCTTGAACGATCGTTGTTGTTTTTGTATCTGAACCGGCATTGTTTTAACGGGCTGTGCCGCTATAACCAGTCCGGCTTGTTTAACGTACCTTTTGGTAAGTATAAAAAGCCGTATTTCCCTGCAGCGGAGATGTGGCGTTTTGCCGAAAAAGCGCAAAAAGCCGAGTTTACCTGTTTGAGTTACCCGGAATTATTTGCCCGGCTGCCGAAGCCGCCAACAGTGATTTATTGTGATCCGCCTTATGTGCCGCTGTCGAAAACAGCCAGCTTCACTTCTTATGCTAAAAACAGTTTTACTTTTGATGATCAGGCTGAGCTCGCCAATCTGGCAGAGGCGGCGCAAGCGGCCGGTCACACTGTGGTGATTAGTAATCATGATACGCCTCTGACCCGGAAGATATATGCCGGTGCCGAACTGGATTCAATCCAGGTCGGGCGTTCGATCAGTCAGAAGGGCAGTAGCCGTGGCAAGGTTGCTGAATTGTTTGCTATTTATCGGCAGAAGTAACCCGACGCGGCATTCAGCTCAGAACCAGGCTCACCACAAGAATTAATCCCAATACAAAACACAATGTGACGATCACACCAGCAATGATGTAGGGCAAGGGGCCCTGAGTCTGAAAGTCTTGTTGGCGTTGTTGTTCAGATTGCACACCGATAAAGGCGCCGAACACCGCTTTGAGGATTTGTCTGAGTCCGGGCTTGGTGCCTGTCATCAGCAGAAGAGGCCGTTATTCATTATCTTGGCGCGTGTGCAGGCGATTCAGTAATTCCAACAAATCAATAAAGTGGAATTGAGTAGAACGGCTATGACCTTGCGCCCAACCTAACCAGCTTTGTTGTTGTGTGCTGTCACATTGCAGTTGCAGGGTTTCAATTCCCGACTCCGCCACCACAAGCTGTGGTTGGCAGCTGGCCATAGCGTTTTGCTGTTCCGGACTGTGAGAAATCGCGATAGCGACTGTCAAAGGCAGCAGCAATAACGCAGATTTCAGCAGAGTTTTAGTTTTCATCAGAACGTCCATGCAAATAATAGCTGCTCGATTTTACGCCAGCGCCTTGGTTGTGGCAAGAAAAAACCGGCGGCCTTGCGGCTGCCGGTTCGGGTCGTGGACAAAGGCTGTTTTTTTAATTTTTTATGATGTCGTATCTTTCTGTTCTCAGAAAGTCTTGCTCAAACTCAGTACTAAGCGGCCATCACACAGATCGCAGCCCGCACTGCCTTCGATATTCGTTGACGCAAATTTTAACTGCACTGCAGAGCCCAATACCGAAGTGCCTAAACCAACGCTCCAGTCCAGATAGGCATCACCACGCAGCGGACCGGCAGCAATAAAGGTATTGTATTCCGCATTGTCAGCAAACTGGTTGTGGCCGAGGTGCAACAGCAAGCTCAAACTTTCGTGCAATACATAGGTGTAGTCTGCTGACAGGTAGTAGTATTCGTTGACGCCAGATGCAAAATAGTCATCTGAGTAGGCGAAACCGAGGACTAAGTCTTTGTAAATAAACTTGGTATAGAATTCGTTGAAGTTAAACTGGTCGGTTTCATTGTCACCGTTTGGATAGCGATACTGCATTGCACCGACGTCAATGGTCCAGTCTTCGTTAATTTTTCCGGTCCAACCGGCCAGAATGTCCAGCTCCATCGAGCCATTGCCGAATTTAATGTTTGAACCCCAGGTTGACAGGTAAAATCCTGAGTCAGCGGTCAGCGTCATACCGCCTTGCAAGGCCATGCCTTCATTTGTCTGCGAAATACCACGGAACAGGTAATCAGACACATAACCCACGTTTCCGGTCAGTGTGGCGGCTTGTGCAGCTCCGCCAAAACAGCTGGCGACCAATAATGCGATAGCGCCCAGTTTTTTTCCCTGCATCAACGAACTTGTTGTTTTAGTTGCCATTGTTTTCATTTGCTTTGCCCTTATCTGTAATGGTCGCCAAAGGTAATTCCAGTTCTGTGCCATCAGTGAAAGATGTTTTATTTCAATAAGATAGACTTTTACCAGCGAATCAGCCAGCGCGAAATGCGCGAAAGTGGTGCAGGATTGCCTGTTTTTTGGGCGCTTCGTTGGATTCATCATCGGTAAAGCGGCTGCGTGGCGCAATGAAATCGGCTACAGTGACGACTTTGTAAGCTGGGAGAGACGAATGTTACCGTTTTGGATAGCCCCTTCTATTTTGTCGGCGGACTTAGCCCGCCTCGGTGATGATGTGGCCCGCGTGCTGGCTGCAGGCGCGGATGTCGTACATTTTGATGTGATGGATAACCATTATGTGCCGAATCTGACGTTCGGCCCGATGCTGTGTCAGGCAATACGCAACTATGGCGTGACAGCGCCGATTGATGTGCATCTGATGGTGGAGCCGGTGGATAGTCTGGTGCCGCAATTTGCCAAAGCCGGTGCTTCGATCATTACCTTCCATCCTGAAGCTTCACGGCACGTCGACCGCACCTTGCAACTGATTAAAGATGAAGGTTGTCAGGCTGGTTTAGTGTTTAATCCGGCGACACCGCTCAGTTACCTGGATTATGTGTTGGATAAGGTGGATGTGATTTTACTGATGTCGGTTAATCCTGGCTTCGGTGGCCAAAGTTTTATACCAGCGACGCTGGATAAATTGCGCCAGGCCCGCCAAATAATCGACCAGAGTGGCCGGCCGATCCGGCTGGAAGTCGATGGTGGTGTTAAAGTTGACAATATTGCAGCTATTGCCGCTGCCGGTGCGGATATGTTTGTTGCCGGGTCGGCTATTTTCAGTCAGCCGGATTATCAGCAGGTGATCACGGCGATGCGCGCGGAGTTAGCCAAAGTCCGTCCGGTCTGAGTCAGGCCAGAAAGTTCCCGTCAGCCAGCTCTGAGACGGGCGTGGCAAAGCTGGCGGAACCGGTTATAATCGGCGCAATTTTTTGACAATACTGCCAAGCAGAAGATGCAGTATGCAGACAGGATCCCAGCGTTCATGCAGAAGAATTCGGCCAAACCTATCGTATTATCCGGCGCGCAGCCGTCCGGTCAGTTGACTATCGGCAACTATCTCGGCGCTTTGCGCCAATGGGACCGGATGCAGGATGACTATGATTGTCTGTACTGCATCGTTGATTTACACGCGATTACGGTCCGCCAGGAGCCAGCCGCACTGCGTAGTGCCTCTCTTGATTCTTTAGCCCTGTATCTGGCCTGTGGCATAGACCCAAACCGTTCAGCTGTCTTTATGCAATCACATGTGCCGGAGCACAGCCAACTGGCGTGGGTGTTGAACTGCTATACGCAATTCGGTGAACTGAGCCGGATGACACAATTTAAAGACAAATCAGAACGCCACAATAACAACGTCAACGCAGGTCTTTTCACCTATCCGGTGTTAATGGCTGCCGACATTCTGCTGTATCAGGCCAATCAGGTACCGGTCGGTCATGACCAGAAACAACACCTGGAGCTGGCCCGCGATGTCGCAATGCGGTTTAACGCCTTGCACGGCGATATTTTCACTGTGCCTGAGCCTTATATCCCACCAGTGGCAGCTCGGGTGATGAGTCTGCAGGAACCGACCAAGAAGATGTCAAAATCGGACGAAAATCCATGGAATTTTGTCGGTTTGCTCGAAGATCCGAAGATGATCAGCAAGAAGTTCAAAAAAGCGATGACGGATTCTGAAGATCCGCCACGCGTATACTTCGATATCGACAACAAACCAGGTGTTGCCAACCTGCTGAGTATCTTATCAGGCGTTACCAACAAATCTGTTGATGCGCTGGTCAATGAATATGAAGGCAAAATGTATGGCCACCTGAAAGGTGATGTCGCGGATGCCGTTATTGCGCTGTTAGAGCCGGTACAACAACGTTTCCACGAGTTGCGTAATGACCACAACACCTTACAGCAGGTGATGCAGGCAGGTGCCGCAGAAGCGCGTCGTCGTGCGGCGGCAACTTTAGCCAAGGTGAACGAAGCAGTTGGTTTTGTGTTGCCTTAAAACGTGACACCGTCATAGCAAAAAGCCCCGCTTTCGGGCAATGCTCTTCACTTAAGTGGAGCCGCATTGCGGTTTACCGGATAACGGGTTTTGGATATCTTCACCGCCCTGGGCCTTGCTGGCCTGGGGCGTTTTTCTATAAACAGATTGCCGATACAACCGCGCAGCTCTGACAGTCTTCTTGCCGTGTGCGATGGTGAGATAGCGCCTGCCATCATCGCCAGTTTGTTGGCTATAAACTGACAGGCAAACTTAAAGCTGACTTCATCAGGGGCTCGTTTGTGCGCGACTGCTGCCTGACTGGCTTCTCTTCGGACCAGATTGTATCCCAGCAAGAGTCCCCATAATTCCTGATACACCAACGCCACCTTTTTGCTGCGAAGCGTGATGGTATTGTGTTGCATCGAGCTTTTAATATCCCGAAAGCCTAATTCTATTTCCCAGCGCTCATGGTAGAGCGTCGCCACCTGGTGTGCCGTGAACTCTGTCGCAGGTAATGAGGTGAAGACTGTTTTCTCGCCATCTGCAATTTCATAGGTCACAGCCCTGACTTGCCAGAACTCCGGCAATGCCGGGTTCTTTTTACGCGCCTGTGGGGAGATTTTCATCTGCAACAAGCGGTCGCCATCGCCATAGCGTTCGACTTCGGTATACACCAGCCCTTTACGCTCGGGGATAAGCCAGTGCCGGTTAGTTTCTTCATCGGCAATGCCCAGCAGCAAGTCCGCACTGAAGAAACCTTTATCCAGTAACGTCACGGAGTGCGCCGGCAAGGATTGAATGAAATCGCGGGCCAACGGGATTTCGCCTTTGCGATAAGGACTGATGGCTGCGTTGACCACCACATGCGAGCGCACATTCATCAGCGCCACCAGACGCAACATCGGATAAGGCGTCTGACGGTTGGTAGCGGTGTTACCCGAACCAAAATGGCCTCTGAGCTCAGGATTATCCTGCGTTCTGAACAGAGCACCATCGACGGCAAATACCTGCAGACCATGCCATGTATCAGCAGGATAACGCTCATGACCCCAGACTTGCGCACATTGACGGAATAACCATTCAACCGGTTGTTCGCCAAGCCGCTGACGGGCTTGCGACAGCGCACTGTCAGCCAGGAGCACATCGTTGGCAAGACCATCAGCACAGATATTCAGATGACGGGCGACTTCTGAGATAGGTTCATTGCGAAAAAAAGCCATACCGACCACCAGCCACAACACCATATCAGCGGGCAATCGCCTGCGGCGGATAGTGACCTTGTCGGATAAGGCCGCGGCGATACGGACCCATTCATCTGGAATATGGTTGGCAAATACTTCCATCCGGGCGACGGGCTCCCCGGACATCTCAATGACTTCGGTTAAATCCTGAATTAACGGCATAAAAAAATCCGGAACCTATGACGGGTTCCGGATTTTCCTACACTGCCAGGATCGGTCAAGTACTCTTAACTGATCTGCATTGCCGCTTTCGGGGCTTTTGTTTTTGCTGGACTGAACTCGTTATAGGTAAGCTTTACTGAAGGCCTCTTTCGATTCTTTAATATATGCCCGCGCTTTTTTTGCGTGATTTTCCCAGGCAGTTTTGTCGGCGTTGTCGGTAAACGGGTTTTGATCCGGTGCGATTGAGCGATCAAAACGGTCGTAAAAGGTCAGCGCAGCAGCCGTAATCTGATTAAACCGCTCTTTGTATTCCTGCACACTTTCGAGTTGCTCAGAGGTTTTCAGCAGATACTGCACCAGTTCGGTGTTTTGTTCGCGATCATGCAGTTGTTGCGCATGATTGGCGACATTCGCTGCAATTTCACTGCTGATACTGGCGCGGATGCTTCCTTCTTTGCTCATGACCCGACCGAAATTTTCCTGCGTCCGCGCGAGGCCGGCATGCTGAATATAACTGCGTAGTTGTTTGTCCAAATCTTTGCGATAGCTTTCTACCAGCTTCTGCATATTGCCCAGCTCGTTGTCGAGCGCATTGACCTGCTGCAATTCTTTTTCCAGCTCGGTCAGGAAGCGCTCGGCATTTTCGTAAATTTTCAGCCCGTTTTGCTCCGCGAATTTACGATCTTTGCGGTTTAAGTCGGCATTTTCGTAATTGGATTTATCAAAAGTCGCTGCCAGGAAGGATTTAAACGGCTCGGCAAATGCGGAGTAAGTACCACCGCTGACGACATTTAATGTGGCGGTTGCCAGGTCGCCAAATGGTTTCACCATCGAGGTCAGCCGTGCCTGTTGCAGCGGCGACGACACGCGTTTTGTATCGCTGATGATGCTGCGAAACGAGGCATAGGCCATTGGGTTCGACATTTTGTTGCGTTCAGAGCTGGCCAGGACCAGTGTAATGCTGGCGTAGATGGCATTGGCGTACTCTAGATATTGCCGCTGAGTTTCCAGTTGTGCGGCGTAATTCTGGCCCAAACTTTTGAACTGTTCCGCCTGCAGCTCCGGGTTCTTGTTCTGCTTCAGCCGGTCCAAAATACCGCTGACAATGCGCTGTTCGTTTTTCTGTAGCGCCACATCAAGTCCAATGCGTTCGATACTAACGTCATCCAGCGCAATGCCGCCGTTGCTGCTTTCAATATCCAACCGAATAAATTTCCGGCCCGGGTCGTCAATCGAGATCCGGTGTGCCAGATAATCGGCACTGCTGGCCGACATTTCAATCAAACCAATTTGTTGCCAGGGCGCGTCTGCTTTTAAAGAGGCTGAACTCAAGATGTTGATGCGATAGCTGGTATAGGCATTTTCCGGTTTGACCCAGAACTCCAGCATGCCTGGCTCAGTGACCAGTGCCGGCGTCACCAGACTGGCAGGGCCGCGGCTACAAAACAGCGCCTGTTGCCCGCTGCGGGCCAGTTCATGTTGCAGCTGACAGCCATTTAAAATGTTCCAGCTGCTGCTGCCTTCAAAGTCGGCTTTAAATACTGGCTGAGCCAGCGTACTACCTGCGAAGACCACAGAACTCAGGAACAGGGGAAGTACACGCATATTATCCTCAATCAGGCCATAGAGTGGCGGCAACTTGCAGGCTGCCAGTTGCAGACTGTACCAAAGCTGAATCAAAGCAGCCAGAACCGGTTGGCGCATGAGAGTTTTGGCCAGCGCTATAAAGTCGTCAATGCTGCGCCGACCTCTGGCTGTCGCGTTGACATCCGCGGACGAACCCGATAGAACAGAACGATAAAAAACAAACAAAAACAAAAACTTTCAGACGGGGATTTTCATGACCACACCGATAGTACCGCAAGGCTGGTCACAGCGCTTGCTCTGGCTTGGCATCGCCATCACAGGTGCAGCAGCGGCGGGCGGTATCGCTTTGAACCGTGGTGAATCGATCAATGCGATCTGGTTTATTGTGGCGGCGATTTGTACTTACCTGATTGGTTATCGTTTTTACAGTGCCTGGATTGCGGCCCGGGTATTGATGCTGGATGAAACCCGCGCCACACCGGCAGTGCGCCTTGCCGATGGTCGTGATTACGTGCCGACTAACCGCTGGGTGGTGTTTGGTCACCACTTTGCCGCGATTGCAGGCCCGGGCCCACTGATTGGACCTACATTAGCCGCGCAGTTTGGGTATTTACCGGGTACGTTGTGGATTTTGGTCGGCAGTGTGCTGGCGGGCTGCGTGCAGGATATGGTGATCCTGTTTTGCTCAATGCGCCGCGATGGCCGAAGTCTCGGCCAGATGGCCCGTGATGAATTAGGGCCCATCGGCGGTTTTGCTGCGCTGCTGGCGACATTTTTAATCATGATCATCCTGATTGCGGTCCTGGGGTTAGTGGTGGTCAATGCGATGAAACATTCCCCCTGGGCGACATCAACGGTGGCGGCCACCATCCCCATCGCGGTCTTTATTGGCCTGTATATGCGCTATTTGCGACCTGGCCGTGTGCTGGAAGGCTCGTTATTAGGCGTGGTGTTATTGCTGTTGTCGGTTGGGGCAGGGGGTTGGGTCGACCAACAAGCGGGCTTACGCGAATGGTTTAATCATCCGGGTCTGCCGCTGGCATTTGCCGTCATTGGGTATGGCTTACTCGCGGCGATTTTGCCGGTATGGTTGCTGCTGGCGCCGCGGGATTATCTGTCGACCTTTATGAAGCTCGGCACGGTCATTTTGTTAGCGGTTGCGATCGTCATTTTGCAGCCGGACATTAAAATGCCGGCCCTGACCCGGTTTATTGATGGCACAGGCCCCATTTTTGCCGGCAGCTTATTCCCCTTTGTCTTTATTACCATCGCCTGTGGCGCGATTTCCGGCTTTCATTCACTGATCTCAAGCGGAACGACGCCAAAACTGCTGGAGAATGAACGTGATATCCGGATGATTGGTTATGGCGGCATGGCGCTGGAGTCCTTTGTTGCCATCATGGCGCTGATAGCGGCTTGTGTGCTGGATCCGGGGGTTTATTTTGCGATTAATAGTCCGGCCGGTATTGTTGGCGCCAGCCCGGAAGCGGCGGTTGCAACTATCACTGGCTGGGGTTTCCCGGTAACTGTCGAACAAATGCATCAGCTGGCGGCAACAATGGGTGAGGCCACTTTGTTCGCCCGCACCGGCGGTGCGCCGTCACTGGCGGTCGGGATGGCCAGTATTTTTGCCTCTGCTTTTGGTGAGCATTTACTGGCAATGTGGTACCACTTCGCCATTATGTTTGAAGCTGTGTTTATTCTGACCACATTGGATGCCGGTACCCGTGTGGGACGTTTTATGCTGCAGGATATGCTCGGTAACTTTTCACCCAGATTAGGCCAAACCAGCTGGTATCCTTCGGTGGTACTGACCTCGGCGATCGTGGTCGCCGGCTGGGGATATTTCCTCTACATCGGTGTGATCGACCCCAATGGCGGCGTCAATATCCTCTGGCCTTTGTTTGGTATTTCCAATCAGTTACTTGCAGCTATAGCACTGACGGTTGCGACTTCTATTTTGATCAAGATCGGCCGCATCAAGTATCTGTGGGTCACAGCGCTGCCGCTTTTGTGGTTACTGATTCTGACAACCACCGCTGTCTTTGAGAAAATCAGCAGCACAGACCCGCGGATTGGTTTTTTTGCTGCGGCCAATGATTTACAGCACAAACTGGATGCGGGTTTATTGGCGGCTGATAAGGCGGCTGTAGCGCCACAATTGATTTTTAATCAGCAGTTGGATGCCTGGCTCGCGATGTTGTTTGTGGTGCTGCTGTATTTAGTGGTCGGCGATATGCTCAGGATGGCCTGGCGGCGCCAGCGCGGTCTTAGTATTTTGCCTTCTTCTGAGACGCCATACGTGGCTCGTCAGCATCTTCAATCTGCTCAGGAGTAAATGGATGAAACAATTTATTAAAAGCTGCTGGGCAATGCTGCGGCAGTTATCCGGCGATGACGCCTACGAGCGCTATCTGCGTCATCATGTGGTGGTTCATCCAGATGAAGCGCCATTGGATCGCAAAAATTTTTTTCAGCGTGAGCAGGAACGTAAATGGAATGGCGTGAAACGGTGTTGTTGAGATGAAATGGTGACACCAGTTGGGCGGACGGGGCGGTTGGCAAATCATCGCTTGGCGGCGTACGGAGCGCCAAACTGCAGGCTGGGTAGTCCGCTGAGGATAAACACGAATAAAGCAAAGCTTGGTGAAGTGGTGGCCCCACCTGGACTTGAACCAGGGACCAATCGATTATGAGTCGAGTGCTCTAACCAACTGAGCTATGGGGCCAGCGTGCAGACTTGGGTCTGGTTGGTGAAGCGTTGGCAGTATATGGATTTTTTGTTGCCTTGTCACCGCTGAATCATCAGTCGAAACAGTTGATTGCTTATTTTTCATGCAAATAAAACAGGCACCCGCAGGTGCCTGTTTCACATTAGTATCCGAACCAGACCTTTATTCGTCCAGGAAGCTTTTCAGCACTTCTGAGCGGGAAGGGTGACGCAGCTTGCGCAGCGCTTTGGCTTCAATCTGACGGATCCGCTCACGCGTAACGTCAAATTGTTTGCCCACTTCTTCCAGGGTATGGTCGGTGTTCATATCAATACCAAAACGCATCCGCAATACTTTCGCTTCACGAGCGGTCAGGCCAGCCAGAACTTCATTGGTAGCGGCTTTCAGGCTTTCCATTGTGGCTGAATCCAGTGGCGATTCTGAGGAATTGTCTTCAATAAAATCACCCAGATGCGAATCTTCATCGTCGCCAATCGGTGTTTCCATCGAAATCGGCTCTTTAGCGATTTTCAGCACCTTGCGGATCTTATCTTCCGGCATGCCCATGCGTTCAGACAGTTCTTCCGGTGATGGTTCACGACCCATTTCCTGCAACATCTGCCGGGAGATCCGGTTAAGTTTGTTGATGGTTTCGATCATATGTACCGGGATCCGGATGGTCCGGGCCTGGTCCGCGATAGAACGGGTAATCGCCTGACGGATCCACCAGGTGGCATAAGTTGAAAACTTATAACCACGGCGATATTCGAATTTATCGACTGCTTTCATCAAGCCGATGTTACCTTCCTGAATCAAATCAAGGAATTGAAGACCACGGTTGGTGTATTTTTTCGCAATCGAAATGACCAGACGTAAGTTGGCTTCCACCATCTCTTTTTTCGCACGGCGGGCTTTTGCTTCACCGATGGACATGCGACGGTTGATGTCTTTGATTTTGAAAATCGACAGACCGGTTTCTTCTTCGATTTTGCGCAGCTTGTCCGTTGAACGCACCAGCTCTTCGCGCATATCTGCCAACTTGGCTGAATATGGTTTATTCGCGGCGATTTCAGCGTCGATCCAGGCACTGCTGTTTTCGTTGCCAGTGAAGGATTTAAGGAAGTTCTTCTTCGGCATTTTGGCGTATTCAACGCAATGCTTCATGACGATACGTTCCTGCACACGCACACGGTCCATCATTTCGCGCATGTTTTTGACCAAGCGGTCAAATTGCTTCGGTACTAAACGGAAGCAACGGAAAACTTCAGACAACTTGTCGATTTCCGCCTTGGTCTGCGCGTGTTCACGACCGTTTTCGATAATAGATTTGCGGGTGATATCGTATTGGATCCGCAATTCACCGAATTTTTCGCGTGCCAGCTCCGGATCCGGACCTGTATCCGCTTCATCGGATTCACCGTCTTCGCTTTCTTCATCGTCGGCGGTGATATCAGCATCTTCGTCGGCCAGTTCTTCTTCCGGCACATCAGAACCGATATGCGTCGCTGTCGGCGGCAGATCATCGACTTCGTTTGGATCAACGAAAGCGGTGACAATGTCGCTTAAACGAATTTCTTCGGCTTCAAATTTGTCCCACTGTTCCAGCAGGTAAGTAATGGCTTCCGGGTATTCTGCGACCGACGTTTGCACCTGATTGATGCCGTCTTCGATGCGTTTAGCGATGTCAATTTCGCCTTCGCGGGTCAACAGTTCTACCGTACCCATTTCGCGCATGTACATCCGAACTGGATCCGTGGTGCGGCCCAATTCTTTGTCCACACTGACCAGCGCTTGCGCGGCTTCTTCCGCAGCGTCTTCATCCGGTGCTGCGTCTGACATAATCAAATCGTCAGCATCTGGAGCTGTTTCGCAGACCTGGATGCCCATGTCATTGATCATGCGAATAATATCTTCGATCTGGTCAGAGTCGATGATATCTTGTGGAAGGTGATCGTTTACTTCAGCAAAAGTTAAATAACCTTGTTCCTTACCTTTTAAGATAAGAAGCTTTAATTGCGACTGAGGATTTTGCTCCATAGAGGCTGCTCTTCCACCCGATATAGTTAGTTTTCAAAAATGCGAATGCGGGATTATAACAAAGCGCGGCTTTTCTAGCCAGCAAACGCCCACTGCTTCACGGTTATTTCGTCTTAAATGCCTTTAACAACATGGCATATTCCTGACGTTCGGCCAGACTGAGTTTGGTCAGTTG
This sequence comes from Rheinheimera sp. F8, assembly GCF_001518915.1. NCBI lineage: Bacteria > Pseudomonadati > Pseudomonadota > Gammaproteobacteria > Chromatiales > Chromatiaceae > Rheinheimera > Rheinheimera sp. F8. Next base: position 3,974,622 of record NZ_CP013656.1, on the reverse strand, counting down.
GTCCTTGCGTTGTAAGGCTTCCAGCCGTTGTTGCAGATACTGATCTTCAAGAGCTCTGAAGGTATCAAGAAAATCTGCGGTCAGTTGTTCTTCTGCCACCTGGTGTTCCCATAACGCCAGTTTGCTCAGAATGTTGTACTCCACGGCACCGCGCCAGTGTTCCAGCAATTGCGCTGTGGTCAGGCCCGGCTGCTGTAATAATTTTTGTTGTAGCGTCAGTAAAATCTCAATCCCAGGTAAATTAGCCTGCGCCAGTTCAGGCGCCTGCGGCATCACAGTCGCTAATGCCGGATGCTGCAACAACAATGCGATAGCACGGCGCATTGGTGTAATTTTAGTGGCTGTTGACACCGCCGGATTGGTTTTAATTGTTTTCGGCTGACTTTGATTGGTGCGTGGTCTGCCAACTAAATTTGCCAACCGGTCTAACAACGTCTCCCGGTAAAACTCACTTGGGATCTGCAAAATCATTTCGTTGGCGCGATTCCATAGTGCCGATTTCCCGGCATCGCTGCTGACATCTATGTCGGCCAGCAAGTGCTCAAACAGATAATTGCTCAGTGGTAACGCTTGCTGCAGGCGCGTAACAAACGCCTCTTTGCCTTCTTTTCGCACCAGCGTGTCCGGATCTTCACCGTCCGGCAGAAACACAAATTTCAGTTCCACACCATCTTTGAGGTAGGGAAGCGCGCTTTGTAAGGCGCGCCAGGCGGCATCACGACCGGCGCGATCGCCGTCATAACAACAAACAACAGTCGGCGTATACCGAAACATAGTTTGCATGTGATCGCCGGTTGTCGCTGTGCCGAGGCAAGCGACAGCGAATTCAATACCGAACTGCGACAGGGCTACAACGTCCATATAACCTTCTACGACCAGCAGCATCGCCAAACGTTCCTGTTGCTGGCGAGCTTCATATAGACCGTACAATTCACGGCCTTTATGAAATAAACGGGTTTCAGGAGAATTCAGATACTTAGGGGTACCATCGCCTAACACCCGACCACCAAAACCGATCACTCTGCCGCGTTTGTCGCGGATCGGGAACATCAGTCGATCACGGAAAAAATCGTACTCACGGCCATTATCGTTGCGGTTGGTCAGTTTCAGCTCAAACAATTGATCACGGCCCTGACGGGTGGTGGCCAATTGTTTGAGTAGTAAATCCCAACTATCCGGCGCATAGCCAATTCCGTACTTACGGACCGTCTCCTCAGCCAGGCCGCGTTTGGTTACATAAGCCTGGGCTGCTTCACTTTGTTCCAGCTGCTGCTGGTAAATTTTTGCGGCTTTTTCCATCTGAGTGTAATCATCAGCACTGGCCTGCAGATAAGGCTTTTGTCCGCCTTCCCGTGGCACTTCCAGATGGTGCATTTTGGCCAGTTCTTCGATGGCTTCTACAAATTCGAGCTGTTCGAACGCCATCATAAAGCTGATAGCATTGCCGTGCGCGCCGCAGCCAAAGCAGTGATAAAACTGTTTGTCGGCGCTGACGGTAAAAGAAGGTGATTTTTCGCTGTGGAATGGACAGCAAGCCGCGTAGTTTTTACCGGCTTTTTTTAGCGGCACCCGTTGGTCAATCAATTCAACGATATCGGTACGCGCCAACAGGTCGTCAATAAAGGGTCTGGGGATTTGTCCTGCCACCTTTTTCCTTCCTGCTGAATGCTGATGCCAGAAAAAAACAAACCGTGCACTGAGGCACGGTGTTGCAGTTTTACAGCTGAATGTGGTGACGGTATTGAGACGGTCGCGCTTAGCTCAACCGCGATTTAACAAGACCGCTCAGCGCGCCCATGTCAGTCCGGCCTTGAGCCTGCGGCTTTAACCACGCCATCACTTTCGCCATGTCCTGCATGCCGGAAGCGCCTGTCGCGCTGATGGCCTGCTGTAGCAGATCATCTAATTCGGCAGCAGTCAGAGCTTGCGGCAGAAACTGCTCTATTACTGTGATTTCGGCCAGCTCGGTGTCAGCGAGATCTTGTCTGCTGGCAGCTAAATACTGCGATGCCGACTCTTTGCGTTGTTTGACCATTTTAGTCAATACCGCAAGGACATTCGGATCGTCTGGTTGGATTTGAGCATCAATCTGGCGTTGTTTAATCTCGGCCAGTGCCATGCGGATAGTGCCAAGACGTAACTTGTCTTTGGCCCGCATGGCGTCTTTCTGCGCTTCCTGAAGTTGCTCGAGCAGAGCCATCGTCAGCAGTAACAGCTATTAATACAGCTTGATACGACGAGCGTTTTCGCGTGACAGCTTCTTCATGTGACGTTTCACAGCAGCTGCTTTTTTACGCTTACGAACCCAAGTTGGTTTCTCAAAGAACTCTTTAGAGCGAACGTCAGCCAGAACACCGGCTTTTTCGCAAGAGCGTTTGAAACGACGTAATGCTACGTCAAACGGTTCGTTCTCTTTCACTTTCACTACAGGCATTAAAATCTCACCTCGGTTGTTAGGATACCGCGACCCGGTCAGCGGCTAACCAATACGTTTAAAAATGGTGCGGCATTTTACTCAAAGAGCGGCGATAAAGTAAAGCGATTTGGCAAGTGACTGGTGCTGATCGGTCAAAACCGTTACAATCCGCGGCTTTGGGCCTGTTGCCAGAGGATATTCATGCGGGTTTTAGGTATCGAAACATCCTGTGATGAGACCGGAATTGCGATCTTTGACACAGAACAAGGCCTGATGAGCCATATCGTTTACAGCCAGATCCCGTTGCATGCCGATTACGGCGGCGTGGTCCCCGAACTTGCAAGCCGCGATCATATCAGAAAAACCCTGCCATTGATCAAACAGGCGTTAACTGAAGCTGGGTGCAATGCTGAATCTATTGACGGTGTCGCTTATACCGCAGGTCCGGGACTCGCCGGAGCTTTGCTGGTTGGCGCGGCAATTGGCCGCAGTCTGGCATTTGCCTGGGGCAAGCCGGCGCTGGCAGTGCACCATATGGAAGGTCATTTGCTGGCACCGATGCTGGAACTGGATCCGCCACAGTTGCCATTTCTGGCTTTGTTAGTGTCGGGCGGGCATACCCAGCTGGTTCGGGTAGACGGCATTGGTCGCTACCAGTTACTGGGCGAGTCTGTGGATGACGCGGCCGGCGAAGCATTCGATAAAACCGCCAAATTGATGGGACTGGAATATCCGGGGGGGCCCTTGCTGGCCAAACTGGCGGCAAGCGGCGATGCGAAAAAATATCCGTTCCCGCGGCCGATGACCGACAGACCTGGTCTGGATTTTAGTTTTAGCGGTCTAAAAACTGCAGCTGCCAACGTGATCGTTGCCGAAGGGAAAACGCCGCAGGTACAGGCGGATATTGCTGCGTCTTTTCAGCAGGCCGTCGTGGATACACTGGTAATCAAATGTCGCCGGGCGCTGAAGGAAACCGGGTTAAAACGTCTGGTGGTGGCGGGCGGCGTCAGTGCCAATGAATCGCTTCGCGTGCAGCTTGCTGAGCTGCTGAAATCGTTAAAAGGCCAGGTGTTTTATCCCGGTAAAGAATTTTGCACCGACAATGGCGCGATGATCGCTTATGCCGGCTGGCAGAGATTGCGGGCAGGTCAGGCGCAGGATTTGTCGATTGGCGTGACGCCGCGCTGGCCAATGCAGCAGCTGCCGCCGGTTTAAATTATTTCACTGCAATAAAAAATGCCTGATTTTTCAGGCATTTTTTATTCAACTTTAAGATACAAATACTAGCTTGAGACTAGCATTTATTCTTTCGGTCGTTTGGTTTTATCCCATACTTTTGTTTCGGTACCGTGCCACAGGCGAAGCAGATTTTGCCGGTGGCGGAAAATTATCAGAATACTCAGCATCAACACCGGAATTGTGTATAAGGGTTTGATAAACCAAGTGAATATTGGCGCAAGACCCACAGTCACTATGGCAGCAAACGACGAATAACCGGTTGCTCCAATCAGAATAATCCAGGTCGCAATGAGCAGACCCGCCAGGTCAAGTCCAATTGGCATCATAGTACCAAAAGCTGTTGCGACGGCCTTGCCGCCCTGAAAACCAAAAAACAGCGGGTAGATGTGACCCAGGCAGGCACAAATAGCGATCATGCCAAGATAAAATGCATCGATTTTCAGGAAATATGAACCCCAGACCGGAATGGTTCCCTTGAGGACATCAAACACCAATACCAGCACTGCTGGCAGCGTGCCGCCCAAGCGCAGCACGTTGGTTGCGCCCGGGTTACCGGAGCCATGAAGTCTTGGATCGGGTAAACGGAACAGTTTACTTACTATTACCGCAGATGATACTGAACCACATAAATAGGCTAACAGCATCATCCCGCCAATCAGCGGGGTCATCAATGAAGTTCCTCAGTTATTGATTTTGCGTTAAGATCGCGCCACAAAGGTCGGGCACGTGGCATGGCGGTCAGATTATAGACTTTTCGTGCGTTTGCCTATCCGACCAGCCCGTGTTTCTCCAGACTTCTTATAACAGCGGAATATTCTGATGGATATCGTTTTTATCAAACAACTGGCCGTCGACACTGTAATTGGGGTGTATTCATGGGAAAAAACTATTCAACAGCGTCTGTTTTTTGATTTGGAGCTGAGTACTGATATTCGCGCCGCAGCGGACGCAGACGACATCAGGCAAACACTGGACTACGCCGTTGTTTGCGAGCGCGTAACTGCGTTGGTACAGTCCGGCCCGGTCGAATTAATAGAAACACTGGCAGAGCGCATTGCCGCCATGTTGCTGGCTGAATTCGCCACTACGCAAGTAATAGTACAGGTTGATAAACCCGGTGCAGTGGCCGCAGCCGCGACTGTTGGTGTTCGCATCGTGCGGAGTCGCCGCTGATGGCGCGGATTTACATTAGCGTCGGTACCAACATCAATCGTGAGTTGAATTTGCGTGGCGCGGTGCGTGACCTTGCGCAGTTGCTTGGACCGCTGCAGCTATCGTCAGTTTATGAAAGCGAAGCGGTGGGATTTGTTGGTGATGCCTTTTACAACATGGTGATCGGGGCTGATACCAAGCTCGGACTGGCCGCGGTGATCGCGTTGTGCAAACAAACGGAAGACAACTATGGCAGGGTCCGCGACGGCATCAAATATTGCGGTCGTAGTCTGGATTTGGACTTGCTTAGTTACGATCAGCTGATTTGTTCGGATCCAGTGGAATTGCCGCGGGCGGAAATTTTACACAATGCTTTTGTGCTGCAACCGCTGGCTGAGATCGCACCTGATGCACTGCATCCGGTATTACGCCAGTCATATCAACAGCTTTGGCAAAATTATCAAATCCCACAGAAACTGTGGGTGATCCCGTTCCAATTCTGAACGGGCCAAAAAAACTTCAGTCGCAAGCGTCACACAAGTTAACATTTGTACCGGTCATTCACAGCTTTTTACATTTCTCTGCTGACTTTTTGTGCGAGGCAATCTCGTTGCAACTAAAAAACCGTGTTATTTTATACAGGTGTTTTTCGGTGATTTCCCAAGGAGTTCTGAAATCGCCTGACACTTCCCCCTTAAAATGCAACCTTGGCTCTTAATATGAAAATCCTGAAACCTGTGTTGATGTCTCTTGTGATCACAGCTGTACTGGTTGGTACTGTCGTCGCCGTGAAAATGGACCAGTTTAGTGTGATGGCTGCCGGTGGTGGCCAGGTGCAACCGCCTGAAACCGTCTCTGTCTTTGTTGCCGCTGAGCAACAATGGCCTAATACCTACACAGCGATCGGTACCGTTGAAGCGGACGAGGGCATTATGATCTCCGCCCAGGTACCGGGTAAAGTGAAGCGGATTACCTTTCAGTCTGGTGCTGAAGTTAAAGCCGGCGACGTATTAATCGAGCAGGAATCGATTAATGAAGCAGCCCAACTCAATGCGGCGCAAGCCCGGTTGAAACTGGCAAAAACCAGTTACCAGCGGATTCGTGAGCTGAAAACCAACAAGCTGGCCAGCCAAAGCGAGCTGGATACTGCGTTACAACAAGTCGAATCTGCCCAGGGTGACGTAGACGACTTAAACGCCACGTTACAGAAAAAACTGATCCGCGCGCCTTTTGACGGCCGGGTTGGTATTCGTCAGGTCGACCTTGGGACCGACTTACAGGTTGGCACTGCCATCGTGTCATTACAGGCAACGAACCGTGTCCGGGTCAATTTCCCGGTACCACAGGATTGGCTGAGCCAGATGACCACCACATTGCCAGTAGAAGTGACCACCGGTGGGCGTGACAATCTGGTAGTTAAAGGCATGGTGACGGCGATTGGTACAGAGATCCATCCGGAAACCCGCAATGTGACCGTACAGTCCTCACTGGATAACGGCAGCAAAGCGCTGGTACCGGGCATGGCAGTGACTACCACAGTGACATTAAGCAATCCGCATACAGTGCTTGCCGTTCCCGCTGCCGCCATTATTTATGCCCCTTATGGTGACACTCTGTTCGTTGTGGACGAGAAAGACAACAAACTCATGGCACGTCAGCAGTTTATTCAGACGGGCAGAGCACTGGGCGATTTTATTGAAGTGACCAAAGGCTTAAAAGCGGGTGAAAAGGTCGTGAGCGCAGGCGCTTTCAAATTATTTAATAACCAGGCTGTGGTGATTGGTACAAAACCGACACCGGAATTCAAAGCCACTCCAACGCCCACTGACAGTTAAGGCGCCACAGGCAGGTTTGTATGAAATATACCGATATTTTTATTAAGAAACCGGTACTGGCGATCGTTGTCAGTTTATTGATACTGCTGGCAGGTTTGCAGTCGCTGAGCAGTCTTTCAGTCCGCCAGTACCCGCGCAGTGACATCGCGGTGATTAAAATTACCACCGTTTATATTGGCGCGAACTCGGATGTGATCCGTGGTTTTATCACGTCGCCAATTGAGCGCGCTATCGCGTCTGCCGGTGGTATTGATTACATCGAGTCGCAGAGTTCGATGGGCGTATCGACGATCACCGCCCATTTGCTGTTGAATTATGACCCGCTGAAGGCCATGACTGAGATCAGCGCCAAGGTAAATCAGGTGCGTGGTGAATTGCCGCCAGAAGCCGAGGTGCCGTCATTGGCGATTGAGGCGGCGGACAGCCAGTTTGCTCAGGCGTACTTAAGTTTCAGCTCAGATATTCTCGAACAAAACCAGATCACCGAGTTTTTGACCCGCTCGGTGCAACCGCGTCTGATCGCAGTAAATGGGGTGCAAAAAGCCGAAATCCTCGGCGGCCGTACTTTTGCGATGCGGATTTGGCTGAAGACTGAGAAAATGGCTGCAGTAGGGGTGACGCCGGCGGATATCCGGGCTGCGTTACAAGCGCAGAACGTGCAGGCTGCGATTGGCCAGACCAAAGGCAGTTATACCCAGGTTAACTTGAATGCCAATGCCGGCCTCACCAATGTTGAAGACTTCCGGCGTATTGTAGTCCGGCAAAATGCCGACGGTGTGATCCGGTTATCCGATGTCGCGGACGTGGTGCTTGGTGCTGATGATTACAGCGTCGAAGTGAATTATTCCGGTCAGACGGCAGTATTTATGGGCGTGTTTGTCGCGCCGAATGCCAACAGCCTGGAAGTCATCCGCAACGTCACCGCTGAGATGGAGAAAATCAAAGCCGATTTACCGGCTGGTTTATCCGGTGAAGTCTCATACGACGCCACCAAATACATTGATGCGGCGATCCAGGACGTAATCAAAACGTTGGCGGAGACGCTGATTATCATCATCATCGTGATCTTCCTGTTCCTCGGTTTCAGCCGTTCTGTGCTGATCCCGCTGGTGGCGATCCCATTGTCGCTGATTGGCGCAGTGTTCATCATGAAAGTCTGTGGGTTCTCGCTGAATTTGCTGACGTTATTGTCGGTGGTGTTGTCTGTGGGTCTGGTGGTGGACGACGCCATTGTCATGGTTGAAAACATTGAACGGCATATTCAGGAAGGGCTGAAACCATTCCAGGCTTCACTGGTTGCAGCTCGCGAATTAGCCGGCCCTATCATTGCGATGACCGTGACGCTGATGTCGGTGTATATCCCGATTGGTTTGCAAGGTGGTTTAACCGGGACCTTGTTCCGTGAGTTTGCTATTACACTCGCAGGCGCCGTGACTATCTCAGCGATAGTCGCGGTGACGCTGTCACCGATGATGGCGTCACGGATGCTGTCACCGCATCGGGAGATTAAAGCGCCGTTGTCGAAAATTTTTGACCGCTTCGCTGCGTTTTATAGCCGTAAACTGAATGCCAGTCTGGAAAACCGCGTTGGTGTTTATCTGTTCTGGGGCTTTATCTCTATCTGTGTGGTACCACTGTATATTATGTCGAGCAAAGAGCTGGCGCCCACTGAGGACCAGGGCGTGATCTTTGGTATTGTTGATACACCGGCAAACTCAACCATCGATCAGGCGTCATTTTATGGCAAACAGGTCAATGAAGTGTTTATGGCGGTACCGGAGACCGATTTTACTTTCCAAATCACCTTCCCGACCGGTGGTTTCAGCGGCATGGTGACAAAACCATGGGCGGAACGTGAACGGACAACCACCGAGATCCTGCCGGACGTGCAGCAACAATTGGGTGAAATCGCCGGGGTGCGGATCCTGCCAATAACACCACCATCCTTGCCGGGGGGCGGCAATTTCCCGATTGAGTTTGTGATTGCTTCGACGGCGGATAGTCAGGAAATCTATGACTACGCGTTGAAACTGCAGCAAATTTTCACACAAAGCGGCAAGTTCTTCTTCCCGCCGATGCTGGATATGAAAATTGACCAGCCGGAATATCAGCTGAATATCGACCGTGAAAAAGTCGCCGATTTGGGCCTGGATATGCGCACTGTGACGCAGGATTTAGGCATTCTGCTCGGTGGTGGCTGGGTCAACCGGTTTAACAAAGACGGCCTGAGTTACAAGGTGATCCCACAGGTAAAACGGATTGAACGGCTGACGCCGGACGATCTGACCAAGCTGTATATCACCGGGCCTGATAACAGCATGATCCGGCTGGATCAGATTGCGACGCTGACGCATTCAACAGTGCCACGTTCAATCAACCGGATGCAGCAACTGAATGCGGTGAAGATCTCGGGTGTCGGCGCCGGTTCTTTGGATGAAATGCTGAAGTACATGGAAGCGGAAGCACGCAAGATTTTGCCTGCAACCTACACCATTGATTACACCGGTGAGTCACGCCAGCTGAAACGTGAAGGCAATACTTTCCTGCCAGCATTCCTGACCGCACTGACAATGATTTTCCTGGTGCTTGCTGCGCAGTACAACAGTTTCCGCGACCCGATTGTGATTTTGGCCGGTTCGGTACCTCTGGCAATGTTTGGTGCACTGATTTTCACCTTCTGGAAGATGTATGCGCCGATTCCGCATTGGACCGATGCAATCAGCAGTACACTGAATATCTACTCGCAGGTGGGTCTGGTGACGTTAGTCGGCCTGATCGCCCGTAACGGTATTCTGGTGGTGGAATTTGCCAATAAGTTGCAGGAAGAAGGCCGCGCCAAGTTGGAAGCCATCCGGGAAGCGTCGGTATTGCGCCTGCGGCCGGTACTGATGACCAGTATTGCGACTATCGCCGGTCACACACCGTTGATTTTTGCCGAAGGTGCTGGTGCTGAAGCCCGTAACTCCATCGGGATCGTGTTGGTGTTTGGCATGACTATCGGCACTATCTTTACACTGTTTGTGCTGCCATCGATTTATGTGTTACTGGCCAAAGATCACCAGAAAGACATGATCCGTCAGGCGGAACTCGAAGCGGTTTAATCGCTGTGAAGAGCTAGAAGGGCAGCTAAGGCTGCCCTTTTTTATTTATTTTGCCCGAGAGCGCCGCCAAGGTTTCTCTATCAAATCACTGCAGGTTTTAGGCTACATGGCTTAGTTTCCCGCCAGAATCCACTCAGACCACAGCAATCTGGCTCAAATGCTGGCGGATATGCAGCTGGTGGGCGGCCTGAAAATCGGCATGACTGAGCGTGCCATATGCAAAATGCGGGGCCAGCGTGGTCGCTGCAGCGAATTCGTCCAGTGCCTGCAGCAATGTAGCCAGCGCAACTTGTGGATCTAACATGGCATCCAGATCCGCCGTACCAGGGATGGCTTCATCCAGTGGGTGACGCATCGCGCCGGCAGCTTTAAAGCCTTGCAGCGCCAGTGGGCCAATACTGTGCTGAAACCACCAGCTGCGCTGTTGTGGGTAGCCCTGATAAGAGCCGCGTACACTTTGTGTCAGATGCTGGAAAATTTGACTGACGTTCCAGCTGCCGCTGCTATGCAGAGTTTTACCGGTCATTTGCCTGAGTTCTTGTTGTAGTGTGGCTAAATCAGCGACAAAACGACTACCTGCACCATAGAGGCCTGCTGTACTTACGCCGGCCACAGCCACTCCGGCCAACAAAAATTTACGCCTGTTCATGTGGGATATTCCTTAACTCTGCACGCTGACGTTGAATAGCGTCAAGCCGCGCTGCAGCAACTGCCTGTTTCATCGCCGGCCCCTGGTGTCCGGCCGCCACCAATGCTTTGATATCGACCGCCCGTGCTGCGACGGCTAAAGTTCTGAGATAGTCCGCCTGCGGATATTCATTATGCTCAAAGCCGGTGCGACCGCGTAAATCGGCGATACAGCAGTTCAGCAACAGTTCCAGCCGGTCTGGCTTGCGCCACAGGTCGATGCCATCAAAGAGTTTCAGCACTGTCACCGCGCGCAGTTCCAGCGCTTTATGCACCAACTGATGATACTCACAGGCCAGCAGCGCTAAATCCCGGCAATCGTTTGGAATGCGCAGACGTTGGCACATGGATTCAATCAGTGGTAAACCGCTGTGTTCATGACCATGGTGCGATGGCCATAGCTCAGGTGACGTCAGTCCTTTGCCGACATCATGACACAGCGCGGCAAAACGCACATCGAGCCGTGGCGATAACAACGCTGCTTGTTGCAGCACCAGCATGCAATGCACACCAGTATCAATTTCCGGATGCCAGCGCGGCGGGTTGGGTACGCCCCATAATGCCGACAGCTCCGGCATCAGGACTGCCAAGGCACCGACCTGCTGTAGCAATTCAAAATAAGCGGCCGGCGTTGTTTCCTGCAAAGCACGCGCGGTTTCCTGCCAGACCCGCTCCGCGGTTAAATGTGCCAGTTCACCACTTTGCACCAGCTGCTGCATCAGCCTGAGCGTCTCAGCAGCAACAGTAAATCCGCGGCCAGCAAAGCGGGCGTAAAAACGGGCGACGCGCAAAACACGCAGCGGGTCTTCGACAAAAGCGGCGGAGACATGGCGTAGCACTTTGGCTGCCAGATCCTGCTGACCACCGTATGGGTCGGTGATCAGACCGGTTTGTGGGTCCTGCGCCATTGCGTTAATGGTCAGATCGCGGCGCAGCAGGTCTTCTTCTAAGGTCACGTCCGGCGCGTAATAGCAGGCAAAGCCGGTATAACCCTGGCCTTGTTTACGCTCAGTGCGGGCCAACGCATATTCCTGCTTGGTCTTCGGGTGGATGAATACCGGAAAATCTTTACCCACCGCCTGATAGCCTTCAGCCAGCATTTGCTCGGGAGTGGTTCCTACCACCATAAAATCCTGGTCCTGACATGGCAGTCCCAACAAGGCATCACGCACGGCGCCGCCGACAAGATAAATCTTCACACGCTTTCCTGACAGGTGATTTTTTGCCATTATAACGCTCCAGCAACAATTGCGCTCCAGGTCTGAGCAGGAAGCCATGTACACCGCATTTTTTGGTCTGAACAGCCAGCCGTTTTCGATCGCGCCGAACCCTGAATTTATGTATCTGGGCAATCGACATACTGAGGCATTGGCGCATTTACGTTATGGTCTGGGCGACGCTGGTGGTTTTGTGTTACTCACCGGCGAAGTAGGAACTGGCAAAACCACCGTCTCGCGTTGTTTGCTGGCGGAATTGCCGGCCAATACCCAGGTGGCATTTATTCTGAATCCGACCTTGTCTGAGTTGGAATTGCTGGCCGCTATTTGTGATGAACTGAAGATCCGCTACAAAAAGACCGACGCCAGTCTGAAATTGCTGACTGATAAAATCACCACCAAGCTGCAAAAAAATCATCAGGCCGGCATCAATACGATCCTGATCATTGATGAAGCTCAGCATCTGCAACCGGCGGTACTGGAACAATTGCGCTTACTGACCAACCTGGAAACCAATACCAAAAAGTTGCTGCAGGTGATTCTGATTGGCCAGCCGGAACTGCAGCAATTACTGCAACGACAGGATCTCCGGCAGCTGGCACAGCGGATCACGGCGCGTTATCACTTAATGCCGCTGACGTTGCCGGAAGTGAAGTATTATGTCGAACATCGACTGCAAGTGGCTGGTTGCAGCAGACCGGTGTTTGCCGACAGTGCTTTGAAAAAACTCTTTGAATTTTCTGGCGGCATCCCGCGTCTATTAAATCTGTTATGCGATCGCGCGCTGTTAGGCGGGTATAGCCAGCAGAAGGCGTTGATCGATGGCAAGTTGATCGAGTTAGCCGCCGGCGAAATTCTGGCGATTAAACCACTGGCGCAAAAACCGGGCCTGCCGGTCTGGCTCTGGCCTGTGCTGTTCATGTTGTGTCTGGCGCTTGGTGTCAGTCTGTCTTTGTTATGGTTACAAACCTAAGTTAAACCGGAGTCCGGGTTTTTTATGTCGTTATTAATGGATGCACTGAAACAACAGAATAATGCTGTAGCTGAAACCGCCGTCCCGCCTACAGCGCCGGCACGGGGCTGGCAATATCTGGCGATAGGGTTGTTAGTGCTTTGTGGTCTGGGGCTGGGTTTTGCGCTGGCATTCTGGTTCACCCATAAACCTGTAGCAGAAGTTGTGGTTGCAGCGCCCGTGACTGCTCCGGTCATTGCTACTACCACGCCGGCATTACCACCAGCCAATCCCGGATTGATCCTCAGCGATTTAACCGCTGTGCCGACCAGTGAAGAACAAGAAGCGCAGCTGGTGATTTCCGCGGAACGTGAGGCGTCGCAGGGACAAAGTCTCGATGAGCAGGTGGCGGTGCTGGAACAGTTTGATGAAGGGACGCCGATGCAGGAAGCGGATCCTGATGCACCAGTCACAGAATTGCCGGCACGGCAGCCGGATCTGAGCGCCGACGATGTGCCGCAGGAATTAAAAGACAAATTTCAGTATGCGCTGGAAGCCGCGAAAGGCGAGCGTAGGCCTGCGAAGATCACTGAACATGCGGCGCCAGCCCGTGATATCAGTACGCTGGATGATTCGCTGCAACGCCAGATAGCACCGTTACGCTTTGAAGCGCATGTGTATGCTTCAGAGCCCAAACAACGCTGGGTGAAAGTGAACGGCAAAGATTTACAGGAAGGTCAGTGGATCACAGCGGATATTCAGCTGAAAGAAATCACACCTAATTATGTGTTGATGCAAAATGGCCGGCAGCTCTTTAGCATGGAGGCGTTATCGGAATGGTCGTATCGCTTAAAAACGCGGCCTTAACAGCCGCTTAAAAATACTGCCGCAGGTCTAAGGCAAACTGACTGAGATCGGCGGCTGCTACAATATGCTCTTCCGGTAACTTAGCCAGATCCAGCACTTTGGCCGGCAAATGATGCCGGTGCAGACTGTGATAAAACAGTTTTACTTTGGGTTTGTCCGCGTATTTCGGGTGATTTTCCAGCACCAAAGCTAATTTCCCGGATTTCAGCCTGACCGCAGAACCTGGTGGGTAGACCCCCATTCCGCTCAGGAAAATCTGCGTCTGTTGCGGTTCCAGCGTCTTCCCTGCTGCCGCCAATAACTGAGTACTTAAACTGGCAAAGTCTATTTTGCCGAGTTCTGCCAATTCCTGCAGATTGGCATAGCGATTCACAATAGCCAGTAGCCGGGCTGGCGCGGATTGTTCTGCCAGAGGCGCCAAATGCCCGGCGACAGCATCCAGGCTGCGGGCGGGACAATCCGATTGTTCTAATAAAGCCAGGCTATAGGGTAACGCTGCCAGATCAGTCGGTTGCTCTTGTGGAAAAAGCTGTTTTAGCTGGGCCTTGCCGGCGTCGTGCAGCAGAGCTGCGAGCGTGTAGTCACGGGCCTCAGCCTCTGGTAGTTGCAGGCTCTGACAAAATGCCGCCATCAGGCAGGCACAACGTACTGCATGGCGCAATAATTCATCATCTTCCTGCAGGACTTGTTGCAGATAAAGCAATGCTTGTGGATTGCGGTTGCTGCTGTCGAGCAGTTTGCCGCAGTTTTGCGTAGGTTGTGTCAGGTCCACGCTGTCAGCCTGTGCCATTTTTTCAAATATCAATGCGGTTTGCTGGCGGGTGCTTTGTAAGGTCAGTTCAGTGCGACTGCATTCCTGTGCGAAATCTGCTCTTGGTTTTGTCTGGTGTGGGTCCGATTCTGCCGGTGTAGCCGCGGGGAGTGCTTTGGGCGGCGGTAGCTGTTTGGTTGGATCGATAAATACTTCCAGCACGCCTTTTTGTTTCAGTGTGGCGATCAGCTGCTCACTGCGTACCCAGCCAGCATGCTTAATCACCACATCGCCCGTTTGGCGCGCGACTGCAATGACATAGCTGCCAAGCTCAAGTTCATCGATTAGAACTGCTTGTTTCGTCATGTTAAATCGCCTGAAAGTTGTTTGAATGAACATAAGCAAAAGTGCCGGAAAATGCAAAAGTGTCACACTCTGAATAAAAAAAGCCCGCAGTCGCGGGCCTTGTGATAGCTGACGGAAGTCTGGCTGTTACACTGCGTTGTCACTCATCGTCATCAGCGACGCGTTACCGCCGGCCGCTGTAGTGTTGATGGTGACGGTTTTTTCTGTCACCAGACGGTGCAGCAGACGCTCATCGGCTGGGGTCGTGACCAGTGGTGAAATTGCGCCATCGCGGGCGGCAATCAGTTCACCGGTCAGCGCTTTGACTGCACTGCCCGCTTCAATCACTGCGGCAGCAACCAGAGGGTTGCTGATCAGCGCTTTGAGCTGAGTCAGTTTGGCAACGCTGAACAATGCCGGTGCCAGATTGGCGTTCAGCAGCACTTTACGGATCGCTTCGGCTTCAGCAAAGTCTTTGTCTTCAACCACGGCAACCACAGCATTACCTGCTGCCAATGCGGTCAGTACCGACAACATCCAGTACTTAAAGCAGGCCGATTCGTCACGGATACAAGCGACGACACCCCGGGCTTCCAGGTGCAGCTGGTTGGATTCACCGGTCGGTCCTGGCAGCTGGATCGGTGCCGCCAGTTCTTTTTCGATATGACCGATAAGGCCACGGGCACTGGCCAGCACCTGCGCCAAATCACCCTCTTGTTTGACCACCACGGCATTAGAAGCCAGCTGGGCCATAAATTGGCGAATAACTGAACTGCGCGCGGTAATGTCTTTTTTCTGCCATTCCACCTGAGCTTTCGCCGCCAGTTGCAGGCTTTGCTGCAGGGCGTTGTCGTGGCCGGAAGCGGCCAGCAGGCCGGCTTTTTTGTCGTCAGACAATGGTGCTTCAGTGACCTGCAGATTGTCTTTGACCAGACGGGTTAAATAGAACGGACCACCGGCTTTAGGTCCTGTGCCCGACAGGCCACGGCCACCAAACGGCTGCACACCGACCACGGCACCAATCATATTGCGGTTGATGTAGATATTACCGGCTTTGACTTCACGGGCGACCTGCGCGGTTACTTCGGCGATACGGCTATGCACGCCCATGGTCAGGCCATAGCCGCTGGCATTGATTTGCGCGATCACATCATCCAGCTGCTCGGCTTTAAAGCGGATGATATGTACAACCGGGCCAAACACTTCGCGTTGCAGCACGGCCAGATTGGCAATTTCATACAAACGCGGCGCGAAGAAGAAATGACCTTCACCGGCCGGGATCGGGCACTCGTAATGCAGCTTGGCTTTGCCTTCCAGATATTTGACGTGCGCCGTCAGGCCAGTCAGAGCTTTCTGGTCAATCACCGGGCCGACATCGGTAGAGAACAACGACGGATCGCCAACATACAGCTCTTTCATTGCGCCTTTGATCATATGAATGATTTTGTCGGCAACGTCTTCCTGCAGGAACAGCACGCGCAGCGCAGAACAGCGCTGACCGGCACTCTGGAAACCTGAAGACACTACGTCGTCTACTACCTGTTCCGGCAATGCGGTGGAGTCGACGATCATGCAGTTTTGACCACCGGTTTCAGCGATTAG
The DNA here is from genome assembly GCF_001518915.1 of Rheinheimera sp. F8. Lineage (NCBI taxonomy): Bacteria > Pseudomonadati > Pseudomonadota > Gammaproteobacteria > Chromatiales > Chromatiaceae > Rheinheimera > Rheinheimera sp. F8. The sequence continues at coordinate 3,958,458 of NZ_CP013656.1, read as the reverse complement.
AGGCACCGGCTCGCCGCCGCGTTCGGCCAGTTTACGTGCGATCCAGCTACCGGTCTCGGTAGAGCCGGTGAACATCACAGCTTGGATGCGTAAGTCTGGTACCACGTGCTCACCAATGATCCGGCCCGGCGCTATGGTCAGCTCGACCACACCGGCCGGCAGACCGGCGGCGCGCCACAGTTCAATGGCGCGAATGGCGATTAACGAAGTCTGTTCAGCTGGTTTGGCAATGACCGTGTTACCGGCGGCAACAGCGGCAGTGACCTGGCCTAAGAAAATCGCCAGCGGGAAGTTCCACGGGCTGATACACAGCACCACACCACGGCTTTGCAGCGGCGTGCCGGTAAACATGGCTTCAGCCCGGGCTGCGTAATAGCGGCAGAAATCCACGGCTTCACGAATTTCCGCCACGCTGTCCGGCACGGTTTTACCAGCTTCTTTAACACAGATAGCCATCAATTCATCGCGGTGCGCTTCCAGCGCATCAGCTAAAGCACGCAACAAACGCGCGCGTTCAGCAACCGGAGTTGTGCTCCAGGCCGGGAAGGCGGTTTCGGCACGGTCTATGGCAGCTTTCATCTGTTCTGGCGTGTGGTGCTCGACATAGCCAATCACCTGGGCGTGATTCGCCGGATTACGCACCGCTTTAGCGCCTTCTATCGGCGTGCTGCTGGTCGCGGTTGTCAGCCATTGCTGCATATTGTTACGCAGTGGGGTAATGGCATCCACTTCAGTTAAATCAATGCCTTTGGAGTTTTGGCGCTCATCGCCATACAGGTTGGCTGACAGAGGGATTTGCGTGTTGCGTTTGTGTTTCCAGCTGCGCACCAATTCAACCGGATCGGTCAGCAGACTTTCTACCGGAATGCTTTCATCAACGATGTTGTTCACAAACGAGCTGTTGGCGCCGTTTTCCAGCAGGCGACGGACTAAATAAGCCAGCAGATCAGAGTGTTCGCCAACCGGCGCATAGATCCGGCATGGTACTTTGTCGTCGGCAACGATTTGGTCGTACAGCGCATCACCCATGCCGTGCAGGCGCTGGAATTCGTAACCGGTACGATCCGGTGCCATTTCCAGAATAGTGGCGGCAGTGTACGCGTTGTGCGTGGCAAACATCGGATAAATGCTGTCGCGGTATTCCAGCAATTTACGGGCACAGGCCTGATAAGACACGTCGGTTGACGGCTTGCGGCTGAATACCGGGAAGTCGTTGTGGCCTTCGATTTGGCTGATTTTCACTTCGCTGTCCCAATAAGCGCCTTTAACCAGACGCACCATCAGCTTGCGGCCGACCCGGACTGTCAGTTCACGTAACCATTCAATCAGCGGCAGACAACGTTTGGAATAGGCCTGAATCGCCAGACCAAACCCTTCCCAGCCGGCTAAATCTTTATCGGCGAACACGGCTTCAATGACGTCCATCGACAGCTCTAAGCGGTCCGCTTCTTCAGCATCCACAGTGAAGCTGATGTCATACCCTTTGGCGGCTAAGGCCAGCGTTTTTAGGCGCGGTACCAGTTCTTCCATCACGCGATCGCGGTGCGAGAAGCGGTATTTCGGGTGAATAGCGGATAATTTGACCGAAATGCCCGGGCTTTTCAGCGGGCCGCGTTTCTTCGCTGCAGTGCCGATGGCATTGATCGCCATCATATAGCTTTGGAAGTAGCGGTCAGCGTCTTCCATCGTGCGGGCGCCTTCACCCAGCATGTCGTAAGAGTAGGTGAAACCTTTGGCTTCCAGTTCAGTGGCGCGTTCAACGGCTTTGTCGATGGTGGTGCCCATGACAAACTGGGTGCCCATGATTTGCATGGCATAACGCACGGCCTGACGGATCACTGGCTCACCGAGACGACCACAGGTGCGTTTTAACAAACCAAACTGGTCTTTTTTATGGTCGTCGCTGTAATTGACCAGTTTGCCGGTCAGTAACAGGCCCCAGGCCGAGACGTTGACGAACAGCGATTCGCTGTTGCCTAAGTGCGAACTCCAGTCGCCATTGGATAATTTGTCACGGATCAGGCGGTCTGCGGTGTGTTTGTCTGGTACCCGCAGCAACGCTTCGGCCAGACACATCAGCACCAGACCTTCTTCGGTCGACAGCGAGAATTCATTCAGCAGCGCATCCACACCACCTTTGCCAATCTGCGCCTGGCGGATATTGACCACCAGCTGGCGGGCGCGTTCCCAGGCACGGGAGCGGGCCTGGTCGCCGATATCGGCCAGCGGTAACAGAGTTTCCAGTACCTGGGCTTCATCTGCGCGGTAGAACTGGCGCAGCGTCTGGCGCAGTGGGCTTGGGGAGGGAAGTTCGCCGTGAAATAGCATAATTTTTATCTCGGTTGATTTAAAATAAATGCTGCATTTTAGTGAAAGCACTACCGTATTTGGTGGCTAAATTTCGATTTAAACCATACATAATTTGGTTTTATAATGATTTAACCAGAAAAAATACGGAATCAGCTATGAATGCCAAAGGCCGGCCGTTAGACCGCATCGACAGAACCATTTTAGACACTCTGCAAAAGGATGGCCGGATTTCCAACGTGGAGCTGGCCAAACGTGTCAACCTAAGCCCAAGCCCCTGTATTGACCGGGTACGCAAGCTCGAGCAGGAAGGTTTTATCGAAGGGTATGGTGCCAAGTTGTCGGCCTCGAAACTTGGGCTCGGCACTGCCGCTTTTATTCAGGTCACTTTGGATCGCACCACCGGCGCTATCTTTGACCAGTTCCGCGACTCTGTCGTGCAAATCGCCGAAGTTGCCGAATGCCACATGGTGGCCGGTGGCTTTGATTATCTGCTGAAACTACGTTTATCCAGTATGGAAGCGTATCGCGCAGTATTAGGCCGGATTGTCGATTTACCGGGTGTATTACAAACTCATACTTATGTGGTGATCGAACAGGTGAAACAAGATTCGGGCCTGCCGCTGGACGACAAAACTCAGGATAAAAACTGAGTTTTGGAACTGATGCATGCCATGACAAAAGTCATGGTTTTTGATGACAAAGCACACTGACTGTCAAGGCGCAGAATCCGGATACTGACACCATCAAATCACGGAGGTGTGCCATGCAAAACAACAAATCGTTAGACCAGCAACTGATTGAATTTCGTAGCAAACGTTACCTGGCAATGCCACTGTCCGGCGCTATTATCTGGGCATTGATTGGCGCATTGTCTTTTGTGCTGACGCCTTATCAGCAAGTGATGGCGACTTTTATCGGCACTGGCAGCATCGTTTATCTGGCGATGGCTATTTCCAGGCTGACCGGTGAGAACATCAGTTTTCAGAAAAATACAGCACGCAATTGGTTTGATACGATTTTCCTCGCAGCCGTCGGCATGAGTTTTCTGGTGTTTGCCATCAGCATTCCGCTGTTCATGGAAAACTATCTGGCGCTGCCGTTCGCCCTGGCAGTACAGACCGGGTTGATGTGGCTGGTGTTTGGTGTCGTGGCAAAAGCGCCGGTGGCTTATGTCCATACCATTGTCCGCACAGTGGCCTGTGTGGCGGCCTATCTGACCCTGCCGCAGCACAGTTTCTGGTTGCAACCGCTGATTGTGGTGGTCTGTTACGGCTTTACCATTCCTGTACTGGAGATGCGGTACCGGGCGCAGCAAGTCTCGACTGCTGCAGTTACGGCATAAATTCTGACTCAGTAAAAACAAAGGGAGCCTGAGCTCCCATTGTTTTTTTTTCTATCTCAACGTCTTACATCCAGCGATCATTGCGCCGGCGTTTTGGTGTGATCAATGGCAAAATCAGACCAAATAAAATGCCGCCCAATAAAATGCCACCACCTATGACCATTTTGTTCTGCAGCAATTCCGGATTCTCTTCGGCCAGACGGGTAGTCAGCTGAGCGGTGGTTTGCTTGGCCAGCTCAGCCGATTTGACGGCTTCGTCGCGTTCGGCCTGCGCTTTGCTGACTTCCTGCTGTAAAGCCTGCCGTTCCTGCTCAAACTGCGCCGCAATCATTTCCTGCTGACCCAATTGTTGTTTCAGCGCTTCCAGATTGGCCTTCGGACTGGCGGTATAGCTGATGTATTCGCCACTGAGCCAGCCTTCCGCACCACTGGCATCCCGAATTTTAACAAAACCATTGGCCGGATTGTCGCCGATAAAGGTAACATTTTCGCCGGCGCGGACTGTCGAAATCGTGCGGTATTCATTGCCCGGGCCGGAACGCAGCGGCGTACTAAGACTGTCGATGATAAAGGCTGGCTTTTCGGCAACTACCGGTTTGGCCGGCGCTTCGGTTGCTGACTGCGCAACAGGTGCCGAACTTTGTTCAGCGGGGACTTGCTGCGCGGACGCAACAAAACTGGCCAATACAGTGGCGATACAAGCAGATTTCAGAGTAGACATAACAAATTCCGGTGGGCTGCAACAAGCATAATTGCGCCCGATCATAGGGAGTTGTGCTGAGGTTGACAAGCAAAAACACTTGCAGCATCAAAGGGGCTGGCTTAGTGTGCCTGACATATCGACTTGGTGTGATCAGGACCTGTTATGTCACTGGAAGTGGAACTGAAATTATTGTTACCGGCGCAGCAGGCTGCGGCCATTTTTACCGCTGTGGTGGACTATTGCCGCCAGCAGTTGCCCAACGTGCAGTGGGTCGGCGAAAAAACCTTATTCAATGCTTATTTTGAAACTGCGGACCAGTGGTTCCGCCATCACGACAGTGGCTTGCGCACCCGGCAAAAACAAGGTCAGTTTGAGCAGACGCTGAAACTGGCCGGTCAGCAGCATGGCGCTGCGCATATCCGGCCGGAATATAATGTACCAACCGCCGGTGTAGTGCCGGTCCTGAGCGCTTTTCCGGCGGAAGTCTGGCCGGTCGGCACCAATGTTGCGGCACTACAGGCCAATCTGCAGGAATTATTCCGCACAGATTTTGTCCGGCAGACCCTGCTGCTGCAAACCGCTGGCGGCGCGCGGATAGAGCTGGTGTTTGATCAGGGGACTGTGCTCGGCGGTGGCCAACAGGAATTGATCTGTGAGCTCGAGCTTGAATTGCAAAGCGGCGAAGTGGCGGAGATCTTCACACTGGCTGCGGCACTGGTGCAGCAATTCCCGTTGCAGCTGGGCGTGCAGTCCAAGGCTGAACGTGGTTATTTACTCGCCGCACAACAAGCACTGCAATGGCAGGATTTTCATCCTACCGGTACCCGGGCAGATGAGCTGGGCATATTTTTGCGGAATCAGTTGCTGGTCAACCAGGGGCTGGCGACGCAAGCCAAGCTGGATCTGCAATGGCAGCAGTGGTTAAGTCTGCTGGCCGCTGCACCTGCCGCTGCGCCGATCTGGTCGCTGGCGGCAGCGCTGGGGCCGCAACCGGCGCCACAGGCACTACAACATTGGTTATTGCAATACAGTATCTGGTTGCTTGACCCTGCCACGCTGAATCGCATCCTTTAACCAGCCTGATCCGGAGTCTGTCCATGTCGCAACAGTCCACTGCAACTTTATTAAATCTGCCGGCTGAACTGACTCAGGCACTGGCGCTGCAACGGGCGCAGCTGGATTTCAGCCTGTCTGAAGCGCAGGAGCGGCAACTACAGCAGTTATTGGCGGCCAGTCCACTGCTTGGTCGTTGCCTGAAACTACAGCCACAAATACTGGCAGGGTTCCTGAGCGGAGAACCTGGTTTCAGTGCGCCGGATCTGAGCCAGCCGCATTCTGAAGCACAGGCCATGGCGGCGCTGCGCCGCTACCGCAATGCCAGCTTGTGTCAAATTCTGGCCGATGACCTGTTGCGCGCACAGGACATCAGCACGGCACTGCAGCGCGTGTCGGCGTTGGCTGACGAGCTGATTAATCTGGCCTATCGTTGGGCCTGGCAGGAACTCACGCCGCAATGGGGCCAGCCGCTCGACAGTGCCGGTCAGGTGATGCCATTGCTGATTTTAGGCATGGGCAAACTGGGCGGCGGCGAGCTGAATTTTTCCTCAGATATCGATCTGATTTTTGTTTACCCGGAAAATGGCGACACCAGCGGCGGCCGGCGCAGCACCGAAAATCAGCAGTTTTATACCAAACTCGGGCAGAAAATCATTCTGCTGCTGAACCAGGTCACGGCCGATGGTTTTGTTTACCGCGTGGATATGCGCTTACGACCTTTTGGCGACAGCGGCCCGCTGGTGCTGAGCTTTGCCGCCTTTGAAGATTATTATCAGGCGCAGGGCCGCGACTGGGAACGTTATGCGATGTTAAAGGCGCGCATTCTGAATCCGGTGGCGCCTTTTGCCGCCGAACTGCAGGCGATGCTGAAACCCTTTGTATACCGGCGTTATATCGATTATTCGGCGATTGAATCGTTACGGCGGATGAAACAGCTGATTGAACAGGAAAACCGCCGGCGCAACCGCGTCGACAACATCAAACTCGGCGCCGGTGGCATCCGCGAAGTGGAGTTTATTATTCAGACGCTGCAGCTGATCCGTGGCGGGCGTATCCCGGCTATTCAACAGCAATCGATTTTTGCCGCGATGCAGGCGTTGTTGCAGGAAGGATTGTTAGATCCTGAGGCAGAGCAAATCCTGTTTCATGATTATCTGTGGCTGCGCCGGGTCGAACATCACCTGCAGGGCATGGATGATCAGCAAACCCAGACGTTGCCGGCGGATACGTTGAGCCGGCAGCGTCTGGTGCTGGCACTGCAGGCCGCCGACTGGCCGGCACTGCAGCAGCAGATTAATGACGCGATGGCGCGAATTCACCAGCAATTCCGCCTGGTGATAGCTCAGGAAGAGCAAACGGAGCCACAGGAGTTGTTGCTGGGGCGCATGTTGTGGGACAGCGAGCAGTCAGCGGCCGAACTTGCTGAACATCTGGACTGGCTGACGCCGGCTGATGCTGAGCTGCTGATGCAACATCTGCAGCAGTTTAAAGCGGACAGTCAAAAACGCCAGGTTGGTCCGCGCGGGCGGGAATTGCTGGCAAAACTATTACCGTCATTGCTGCACGGGGTGGAGCAGGAACAGGCAGGGCCTCTGGTGCTGGAGCGGGTGCTTGGCGTGCTGCGGCAAATCGTCTCGCGTACCGCTTATCTGGAGTTATTATTTGAAAACCCGCCGGCGTTGCAGCAACTGATTAAACTCTGTGGCCGCAGTGGCTGGCTGGCGGAACATCTGGCGCGTTATCCGATGTTACTGGATGAACTGATTGATCCGGAGCTGCTGTATCAGGTCGCGACCGTTGCGGATTACCGCGATAGATTGCGCCAGCAAATGCTGCGGGTGCCGCCAGACGATCTGGAATTGGTGATGGAAGCGCTGCGCCAATACAAGCAAGCCCAGACATTGCGCATCGCTGCGGCCGATATCACCGGCATTTTGCCACTGATGAAAGTGTCTGATCATCTGACCTGGCTGGCTGAAGCGCTGATCGAGACGGTGGTCGAACTGGCGTGGCAACAAATGGCGGATAAATACGGCTATCCGGCCGGGCTCGATGCACACAGCAACAAAGGTTTTGCGGTGATTGCCTACGGCAAACTGGGCGGGCTGGAACTGGGGTATGGTTCGGATTTGGATTTGGTTTTCCTGCATCAGTGTGATTCGCTGGCGCCAACCAGCGGCGCGCGTGGCATTGATTCGCGCCAGTTTTACTTAAAGCTGGTGCAGCGGATTTTGCATCTGTGCACCACCCGCACAACCAGCGGGCTGTTGTATGAGGTCGACACCCGATTGCGGCCATCCGGCAATGCCGGCCTGTTGACAGTGCATGTAGATACTTATGGTGAATATCTGCGCCAGGACGCCTGGACCTGGGAACATCAGGCGTTGGCACGTACCCGGCTGATATACGGAGACGCGGCGATCGCCAGCCGCTTTGAGCAAATTCGGGCAGAAATTCTGGCAAAACCAAGAGATCTCGAAGCGTTACGCGGCGAAGTGCGGGACATGCGGCAAAAACTGCGTGAACATCATGGCGTGGCATCGACCGAAGTGAAACACCGGGCAGGCGGTATTGTGGACTTAGAATTTATCAGTCAGTTTCTGGTGCTTGGTTATGGCGCTGTATATCCGGCGCTTTACCAATACAGCGACAATATCCGCATTCTGGATGCTGCCGCAGCCTGCGGCCTGATGTCATTGGCTCAGGCAGAACAGCTACAGCGGGCGTACCAGCAATTGCGCAGCAGCAGCCATCGTCAGACCTTAGCGCCGGCAGAAGTGGCGGTAGAAGATTTGACCGGGGCCGAGCAGCAGGTGAGGGATGCCTGGCAGCAGTTTATGTTCAGCGTTTAGTTTCTTCGGCGTTCAGGTGCTGACAGTTTTGCTCGACAAACAGATTAGGCTTGTCGGTCAGCACAGCTGCCCGTTGTTTCGGGCAAAAATATGCGCGCACCGGAGACTCAAAATCCGGTGCTATGGCTTTTGCGATATCTTTCAGCGTTTTTAGATAATTGCCTTCGCTTTGGAAGTAATGCTTCACCACATAATCCCGCGGCAAAGTCCAAATCAGTTCCATGTTTTCCTGGTTGGCAAAGTCGATCATTTGTTCGCGTACTTTACTGCCAGGTTCAAACTTACGGTTGGCGATAGTACCGCTCCAGTTTGCCGGCATTTCCGGTACTGTATTGGTGCGGTTTTCCAGCGTAGTCGTCAGCTGGTCACTGGTGTCAGTCAGTTTGATAATAAATTCTTTTGATTTGTCGACACTGGTATCCAAGGAATACCGGAGCTGCTCGTAAAAATTGGTGAATTCCATCGCCGCAGCTTTTTTGACTTCAATTTTGACTGGCTCAGCTTTGGGCAGTAACAGATCAGGGTAAAACAACAAAACCCCGGCAAGGGCAAATAAAATAACCAATGCTGTGATGTGCTTAAACCAAAATCCCATCGTAACTGCCCTGTCGGTATTTGAGCCTTCATACTAAACCGTGCAGCATGCAGATGCCAGTAGCTTTTCTGCTAGGCGGTACAACGCACCGCAGATATTAATACAGTGAAGGCGCGTCCGGATCCGGTCGTGTTTTAAAACGGCGGTGCACCCACATATATTGCTCCGGATGCTGCAGAATCGCCTGTTCCACCCACTGATTCACCCGGCAAATCGCGGCGTATTCATCGTGGCCCGGGAAATCGGTCAGCGCTGGCAATGCCTCAATTTGATAGCCCTGATAGTGAGGGAGTTTGCTGGTGTATATCGGGATCACGGCGCAATTGGCGGCGCTGGCAAATAACAGCGTGCCATTGGTGCAAGCGGTCTCTTTGACTGCAAAAAATGGCGCAAAGATGGCGCGGTTGCGGCCGTAGTCCTGATCTGGCAAATAAAAACACACTTCGCCGTCGTTCAGCGCTTTGATCAGTGATTTCACATCGCGTTTGCCAATCATGTATTTATTGCCGCGACTGCGGCCACGGTACATAAAGAATTCCATCAGTGCATTGTTGTGTGGCCGGTAAAAGCCAATACTCGGATGGGTCAGGCCAAACACCCGGCAGGCCGCTTCCAGATGTAACATATGCGACGCCAGCAACAAGACGCCCTTGCCTTTGGCCAGTTCGGCCTGAATATGTTCATAGCCTTTAAAGTGAGCGAAGCGACGGATCCGCCATGTTGGCCACCACCAGCCAATCAGCGTTTCTATTGCCGCACAGCCGGTTTCTTCCGCATTGCGTTGTACCAGTCGCTCCCGTTCGTCGTTGGGCATATCGGGAAAACACAGTTCGAGATTGCGCCGGGCGATGCGGCCACGCGATTTAAGCAATTTAAAGCTGAGTCGGCCGAGACCCCGGCCAAGCAACATCAGCACCCGGTATGGCAGCCAACTGATTAAATAAGCGATGCCGAGAGCCAGCCACAGCAGCCAATAACGGGGGTGAAGTAAGGTCAGAGAAAATGGCGGCGCCTGATACACAAGAAATCCTTGCAGCTGAAAACCGGCTATTGTAACGAAAAGTGCGAAGCTGCACAGGGCAGAAACAAAAAGGCCACACTGGTCTGAGCTTTGTCAGGTCCGGTGTGGCCTTGTTTCAGCAATTAACTTTGCCGTGAATTACACGCCCAGTGCGGCGTTGACAGTCGCCAGATCGGCTTCAGTCAGGGTTCCGGCTGCTTGTTTCAGCGACAGCACGGCCAGGATGTAGTCGTAACGTTGTTTGGTCAGATTGCGGCGTGCATCAAACAGGTTGCGCGTGCTGATCAGCACGTCGACAATAGTCCGTGTACCCACTTCAAAACCAGCTTCAGTGGCTTTTAATGCACTTTCAGCTGAAACTACCGCCTGTTCCAGTGCCTTAATACCAGCAATGGCCGCACCGACGTTGTTGTAGTTCACCCGAACCTGGCGTACTACAGAGCGATGGCCCAGTTCCAGATCTTCGCTGGTGGCTACGTAGTTTGCGCGTTGCTGCTCTGTTGAGGCAGAAGTGGCACCGCCGGAATAGATAGGTACAGTCAGGCCAACACCGATACTTTCACTGTCTTGCTGGCGGATATTGCTACTGTCTTGCAGCGTTTTAGTCGCACTCAGACCCACTGTTGGGTAATGTCCGGCTTCCGCTAAGTCGATATTGTTTTGTGCAATTTCAACGGCCAGTTTGCGCGCCTGCAGATCCAGATTGTTAGTTTCTGCAATCGACACCCATTCTACTACGTTGGCAGGTTTTGGCGCCGTTGCATTGAACTTGCTGGTATTCAGCGGGCTCAGCTGTGAATGGTATTCACCGGTAATTTCCTGCAGCGATTCGCGGGCATTTTCCAGCGCGTTAGTCGCGGCGATTTCGCGGGCGACCACGCTGTCATATTGCGCTTGTGCTTCGTGTACATCAGTAATGGCAGTCAGACCCACAGCGAAACGTTGTTTGGTTTGTTCCAGCTGACGTTCTACGGCGCGTTTTTCCGCGACCACAAAAGTTAAATCGTCGTTCGCGCTTAACACGCTAAAATAGGCCTGAGAGACCCGGACAATTACTGCCTGTAATGCAGCGTTGTAATAGGTCTGGCCTTGTAAGGCCGTTTTTTCGGCATTTGATAATCTTTCCCAGTCACCCCAGTTAAAAATGGATTGTTCCAGATTCAGGGTATTGGTGTAGCCAGTGCCGGTGGCGCTCATGCCATTGCCAACATCTTTACGGCTTTTACCGTAGTCACTTTTAAAACCAATGCTGGGCAGGAATTGTGATTTACTGATATCGATACCGGCTTTGGCAGCATCGCGCTGCGCGGCTGATTTCAGTACTTGTGGGTCTTTTTTCAGTGCCAGCTGATAAACGTTTTGCAGGTTCTCCGCGCTGGCTTGCAGGCTGAACAAGCCGAGGGCCGCGCACACCAATGAACATAAAGCAGTTTTTTTCATAACCAGGTTCCATGGAAAACAAAATTGAACGGATATTAACGTGTTCGCGTACACTAAGTCGAACCGATCGCGTAAAAGTTGACGCCCCAAGTGTAACAGAATGTGAGCCCCGAGATGGCTGAAAACAAAGCAATTAATTATCCGGCATTCGCCGCAAAAGATGTGGAAATTCACGGTGAACACACCGTTTTCCACGGTTTTTTTACGATGAAATCGTATCAGTTCCGCCACCGGTTGTTTCAGGGCGGCTGGAGTGACCTTGTTACAAGGGAGATCTTCGAACGCGGTGATGCGGTGGTGGTGTTGCCGTTTAACCCGCACAGCGACGAAGTGGTGCTGATTGAGCAGTTCCGGTTTGGTGCCATGCGCAGTTCCGTCACACCATGGTTACTGGAAGCCGTCGCCGGTATGTTTGGCCCGGCTGAACAGCCCGAGCAGGTCGCAAGGCGGGAAGCCGCTGAAGAAGCCGGATTGTCGCTGGGCCGGATGATGCCGTTGCTGAGCTATCTGAGCAGCCCGGGCGGCACCACTGAGCGTATCCATTTGTTTCTCGGCGAGTTAACAGGCCCGGTTCAGGCTGGCGTGTTTGGTCTGGCGGAAGAACATGAAGATATCAAAGTCCATGTCATGCAACGGCAACAGGCGGTCGATTTACTGAATGCCGGTAAAATCGACAATGCAGCGACTGTCATTGCGTTACAATGGTTGTCTTTGCACCTGGAGTCGGTACGAAAACAATGGGCTGTACCGGCCTGAATTGACCAGAATGGGATCCTCGTCAGCGATGAGTTTGAGCAAACAACGGCGATATCAGCCTTATGTGCCGGATTTTCTGAGTCTGTGTGAACGCAATTACGCGCAGCTGCGCCATTTGTTGCCGCGTTCCGGTCAGGTTGGTGATGCCGTGCAAATTCAGGTCAGTGCTGCAGATAAGTACCTGCTGAAACTGCAGGAACTCTGCAAATTCACCAGTACAATCCGCATTGAACACATCAGTGAACCGTTGTTTTCTGAGCAGGTGATCAGCTGGTTACGTCCTCAATTCGAAGTGCGTTTATATCATGATGCGCGGCTGGCTGAAGTGGTGGCTTGTCAGCAGGTCAGGCAGTTCAAGGCTGTCTATGACTACCCGAATACCGATATGTTACTGCCCGATGAAAAACGCCAGATTAATCTGCTGCTGCGCGACTGGCTCAGTTTGTGTCGGGCCCAAGGGCTATGCAGCGCCGTGGTGTTGCTGTGACTGATGCTGTATTCCACTGGCCTGTTCCTTCGCTGGTCCAAATCACCGATTGCCATTTGTTAGCCACGCCGGATGCATGGTATCAGGGCATCAGGCCATACCAGCATTTACACCGGGTTTTGGACTGTCTGCGGGCTGAAGCGCCGCTATTGATCCTGACTGGTGATTTGACCGAAGATCACAGTGCTGACTCGTACGCATTATTGCAGCAGTTGCTGGCCGACTGGCCGGCGCCGGTGTTTTTGCTGCCGGGTAATCATGATGAGCGGGTTGCACTTGAACAACTAAGTCAGCAGCCACCATTTCGGCCCGAGCGCCGGCTGGCGCTGCCGGGTTGGCAGCTGTGGTTACTCGACAGCAAAGGCGACACGCCGGCCGGTAGTTTTCCAGCTGAGCGGCTGGCTACGCTGGAGCAATGGCTGATCGACAGTGCTGATACGCAGATCTTCTGGTTTTGCCATCACCATTTACTGCCGGTGGGCAGTTTTATCGACCGGTTTGATCAGCAGGACAAAGCCGGTTTGCTGGCGATGTTACAGCGTGAGCCGCGCCTGCGCGGGCTGGCACATGGCCATTGCCATCACGCCTATCAATATCAGTTACCGGAGTTTGTCCAAGTGGGCTGCCCGGCCAGCTCAGTCCAGTTTTTACAGACGCCGGACTGGCAGACGCAGGACCAAGGTCCACGCGCCTGTCGCTGGGTGTTTTTGCCGGATGGCCGTCTGCAGTGGGAGTTTTTACAGTTTTGACGTCACAACATATTGTCTATTTACATGGTTTTGCCAGCTCGTCTTTGTCAGAAAAAGCGTTGCTGGTGCGCGATTATTTTCAGCAACATCTGCCGCAGCATCAATTGTCGATACCGGATTTACCCTATACGCCGGCCGAAGCCTGGCAGGAATTGCAGCTGCTTTGCGTACAGAAACCTCCGCAGCTGATCATTGGCAGCTCTTTAGGTGGTTTTCTGGCGACGGCACTGGCGGAGCAATATGGCTGTCGGGCAGTTCTGATCAATCCGGCGGTGCGGCCGCATTTGTTATTACAACAGCATTTGGGCCGTTATTATCATCCGGTGCGGCAGCAGCACTATGAAGTGCGGGCCGATCATCTGCCGTTGTTGGAAGAATTACAGGTACAGCAACTGCGCCGGCCAGCACAATATCTGGTGTTATTGCAAAGCGGTGACGAGGTGCTGGACTATCGTCAGGCGCTGGATTTTTATCAACAATGTCAGACAGATGTACAAGAAGGCGGCGATCACAGCTATCAGAACCTGCAAAGCCGGCTGGCGGATATTGTCAATTTCGGCCAATTAGCGTAAAACACTGTGAATTGATACAGCCTCAGGTACAGTCCTGTTGGACCCGCGCCTTCAACGCATTTCAGACTCCGGAACCTATGCATGACAGAACAACAATATAATGCCGATTCCATTGAGGTCCTGACGGGCCTTGAGCCGGTGCAGCGTCGCCCGGGCATGTACACCGACACATCGCGCCCGAATCATCTGGCGCAGGAAGTCATCGATAACAGTGTTGACGAAGCGTTAGCCGGTCATGCCGACACTGTTCAGGTTATTCTGCATGCGGATCAGTCGATTGAAGTCATTGATAACGGCCGTGGTATGCCGGTGGATATTCACCCGGAAGAAGGCGTCAGCGGCGTCGAACTGATCCTGTGCCGGCTGCATGCCGGTGGTAAATTTTCCAACAAAAACTATCAGTTCTCCGGTGGTCTGCACGGCGTTGGGATCTCGGTCGTCAATGCCTTATCCAGCCGGGTTGAAGTGTCGGTCCGCCGCGACGGCAATGTCTATGAAATGGCGCTGGAACATGGCCATAAAGTCAGTGAACTGGCGATCACCGGGACTGTCGGTAAGCGCAATACCGGCACCCGCGTGCGCTTCTGGGCCGATCCGAAGTATTTTGATTCCCCAAAATTTTCGGTCAGCCGGCTGCTGCATGTCTTAAAAGCCAAAGCCGTGTTATGTCCGGGCCTGACCGTCAAATTCGAAGACAAAATTAACGATCAGAGTTACAGCTGGTGTTACATCGCCGGGATCCGCGATTACCTGATTGACGCGGTGAAAGAATCGGTGACCCTTCCCGAGTTGCCGTTTGTCGGCGCTTTTTCTGCCAGCACTGAAGCCGTTGACTGGGCGGTGTTATGGCTGCCGGAAGGCGGCGAACTGCTGACCGAAAGTTATGTCAATTTGATCCCGACTGCACAAGGCGGTACCCACGCCAATGGTCTGCGCCAGGGCTTATTGGAAGCGCTGCGCGAATTCTGTGAATTCCGTAATTTGCTGCCGCGTGGCATCAAGCTGACACCGGAAGATGTCTGGGATCGCTGTGCTTACATTCTGTCACTGAAAATGCAGGAACCGCAGTTTGCCGGCCAGACTAAAGAACGATTATCAAGCCGGCAAGCGTCCAGCTTTGTCACCGGCGTGGTCAAAGACAGTTTCAGCCTGTGGCTGAATGAACATACTGAAGTCGCCCAAGCGCTGGCGGAGTTCTGCATCAATAATGCACAAAAACGCTTACGTGCTGAGAAGAAAATTGTGCGGAAAAAGGTCACAGCAGGCCCGGCATTACCGGGCAAACTGGCCGATTGCAGTGGCTCCGATGTCAGCCGCTCAGAGCTTTTTCTGGTGGAGGGCGATTCAGCGGGCGGTTCGGCCAAACAAGCACGTGACCGCGAATATCAGGCGGTGATGCCGTTACGCGGGAAAATTCTGAATACCTGGGAAGTCGATTCGGAGCAAATTCTGGCATCGCAGGAAGTGCATGATATTTCAGTCGCGATTGGGCTGGATCCGAATTCAACGGACCTGTCACAACTGCGTTATGGCAAAGTTTGTATTCTGGCCGACGCCGACTCAGACGGTCTGCACATTGCCACCTTACTTTGTGCGTTGTTTATGCAACATTTCCGCACCCTGGTTGATGCCGGTCATGTATTTGTTGCGATGCCGCCGTTGTACCGCATCGACATTGGCAAAGATGTCTATTACGCGCTGGATGAAGATGAAAAAAATGGCATTCTCGATCGGCTGGAAGCAGAGAAAAAGCGCGGCAAAATCAATGTGCAACGCTTTAAAGGCCTCGGTGAAATGAACCCGTTGCAACTGCGCGAAACCACGATGGATCCGAACACGCGCCGGCTGGTGCAGCTGACCATCGATGATGAACGCCAGACGCTGGAAATGATGGATATGTTGCTGGCGAAGAAACGCGCCAATGACCGCAAGGACTGGCTGGAGCATAAGGGCGATCGCGCTATCCTGGCCTAACGTGAATACGTCCGGGGATTGTCAGCCTTGATTGGTCACGGTACTCTGAGCCGCAAATTTATGCACTTTGGATGAATTATTATTACTATGAAAGTCTGTGCAGCAATATTACTGAGTTGTCTGTGGTGTTGGTCAGCGTCCGTGCTGGCCAACAATGACAGCACTGCAGCGTTACCGGAATGGATGCTGCAAATTCAACAACAGAAAAATATTCAGCCTGAAGCTATGTTACAGCAGGCGCTGAGCCATGAAGCCGAGTTTGGCAACTGGAATGCCACGCTGCAGGCCAGCTGGCTGAATGAATTATCGCTGATTTATGAGGCATTGGGCCGGCATCGCGATCAATTAGCGGCGGCAGAGCGCGGGCTGGCGCTGGTGCCGGATTTACTCAGTAAAACCCATGTCGAATTGCTGTTTAGCATGGGCTATGCACTGGAAATGCATCGGGAATATGCACAAGCCAATGAATATTATAAAAAAGGCATGGCGTTAGCGACCGAGCTGAAAGACGAAAAACTGATGATCCTGGGACAACTTAATCTGGCGGCGATGCTGGCGGAAGAAAATCAGGATCAGGATGCATTGGAAACGTTAAAACAAGCCTATGACCGCGCCGTGAAGCTTGGCGATAAAGAAACATTGGCCAGTGTTAATGCCGAATTAGGTCTGATGTACACCATGCTGATGAGCGATGAAGAAGCGCGCAAGCTGCTGGAAGAATCCTATCGCTTATTCGATGAGCTGGGCTGGGAGAAAAGCAAAATTTCAGTCTGGTACAATCTGGCGATGACCTACCGTAACCAGAGCAAGCCGGAACTGGCGCTGGAAATTTTCGACAAAATGCTGAAAGCCAGCTTGCAGGCCGAAGATCCGGTGCAGTCTTATTATGCTTATCTGGGCCTCGCGACGACCCACCGCGGGATGAAAAAGTACGATGCCGCTGTGTCTTACATGGAGCAGGCCGATACGTACCTGCCGTATCTGCAATCGACTTATCAGCTCAGCGAGCATCATTTTGAAAAAGCGCTGATTTACCGCGCATTGGGCCAGACCAGCCTGGCCTTTCAGGAAGTGGATTTGGCGGCAGAGACGCTTGGTAACCAGCGCAACGTGTCGGACAAATTTTTTGCCTTACATTTTGACCGGTTAAAATCGCATTTGTATGCCGACAATGGTGACTTTGAGAAAGCCTACAGCCTGCTCGATCAGTTCTTCAAAAATTATGTCAGCCTGCAAGACGATAAACGCGATTTGCAGGTGCAAAAGCTGCGTTTGAGCTTTGATGCTGAGCGCCAACAGGCGAAAAACGAGTTGTTGCAAAAGGACAATGAGCTGCAGGCTCTGCGATTACAGGAAGTAGAACGTAAGCGTCAGATCCAATGGTTGTGGATTGGGCTGTTTGCCAGCACCAGTCTGATCCTGCTGACATTATTGCTGTGGCAGTGGCGACGCCGTCGTCAGAGTCTTTCAGCCACAGAATAAGGCTAATTTTGCCGAAAAGGGTAATGCATGACTGATATCATCATCAGCGCCGACGGGATTGAACAACGCCCGATGCGGCTTTTTACTGAAGAAGCCTATCTCAATTATTCGATGTACGTGATTATGGACCGGGCGTTACCGCATATCGGTGACGGCTTGAAGCCGGTGCAGCGCCGCATCGTTTATGCCATGTCTGAGCTCGGCTTGTCGCACGTTGCGAAATATAAAAAGTCCGCCCGTACCGTTGGTGACGTGTTGGGTAAGTTCCACCCGCATGGCGACAGTGCCTGTTACGAAGCGATGGTGCTGATGGCGCAGCCATTTTCGTACCGTTATCCGTTGGTTGATGGCCAGGGCAACTGGGGCGCACCGGATGACCCGAAATCATTCGCTGCAATGCGTTACACCGAAGCAAAGCTGTCGCGTTTCAGCGAGCTGCTGTTAAGTGAGTTGGGGCAGGGCACGGTTGACTGGATCCCAAATTTCGACGGCACACTGGATGAACCCAAAGTACTGCCAGCCCGCTTGCCGCATATCCTGCTGAACGGTGTCACCGGTATCGCGGTCGGTATGGCCACAGACATTCCACCGCACAATGTGCGCGA
This sequence comes from Rheinheimera sp. F8, assembly GCF_001518915.1. Lineage (NCBI taxonomy): Bacteria > Pseudomonadati > Pseudomonadota > Gammaproteobacteria > Chromatiales > Chromatiaceae > Rheinheimera > Rheinheimera sp. F8. The sequence goes on along the minus strand of NZ_CP013656.1, from coordinate 3,940,514 downwards.
AATTACCGACGCCGCCTGCCATTTATTGGACAACCCGACCGCGTCAGTGCCGGACTTGCTGCAGTATGTCAAAGGGCCGGATTATCCAACCGACGCCGAAATTATCACGCCGCAGCATGAATTGCAGACCATTTATGAAACCGGTCGTGGCAGTGTGCGGATGCGGGCAATTTATACCGTTGAAGATGGTGATATCGTCATTACCGCGTTGCCGCATCAGACTTCCGGCGCCAAAGTGCTGGAACAAATCGCCGCGCAGATGAATGCGAAAAAGCTGCCGATGGTGTCAGACCTGCGCGATGAATCAGACCACGAAAGCCCGACCCGTATCGTGGTGGTGCCACGCTCCAACCGCATCGACGTTGAACAACTGATGCAGCATCTGTTCGCCACGACGGATTTAGAAAAATCCTACCGGGTGAATTTGAATATCCTTGGCCTCGATCAACGGCCGCGGGTGAAAAACCTGCTGGAAATTCTCAGCGAATGGCTGGTGTTCCGCCGCGATACCGTGCGCCGCCGCTTGCAATATCGCCTTGATAAAGTGCTCGACCGGCTGCATGTGCTGGAAGCCCTGTTAATCGCGTTTCTGAATATTGACGAAGTGATCCGCATTATTCGCGAAAACGATGAGCCGAAGCCGGTACTGATCGAGCGGTTTTTACTGACTGATCGTCAGGCCGAAGCGATTCTGGAACTGAAACTGCGTCACCTGGCGAAACTCGAAGAGTTTAAAATTCGCGCCGAGCAGGACGAGCTGAACAAAGAGCGTGAATATTTGCAGGGCATTTTGGGCAGTGAAAGCAAACTGACTAAACTGATCCGCACTGAATTGCTCGCTGATGCGAAAAAATACGGTGATGACCGCCGTAGCCCGATCGTTCAACGCGAAGAAGCCAAAGCGCTCAGTGAAAAAGAGTTGCTGCCGAGTGAAGCGGTCACAGTGATCCTGTCGGAAAAAGGCTGGGTGCGCTGTGCCAAAGGCACCGACGTGGATGGTAATAGTCTGCAATACAAAGCTGGTGACGGCTTTAAGTCGGCTGCGAGCGGCCGTAGCAATCAATATGCGGCATTTATCGATTCCAGTGGCCGTAGTTTTGCCGCCGAAGCACATGATCTGCCATCGGCTCGTGGTCAGGGCGAGCCGTTAACCACACGGTTCGCTTTAGTGGCCGGCGAGAATTTCGAGCATGTGCTGATGGCTGAGAACCAGCTTCAGCTGTTGATCGCCAGCGATGCGGGTTACGGTTTTGTCGCGAGCTTCGAAGATCTGATCAGCCGCAACAAGGCCGGCAAAGCGCTGCTGAGTCTGCCGACTGGCGCCAAAGTGATGACGCCGCAGCCGATTAAAGATCCGGCCACTGATCAGGTGGTGGCGATTTCGAATGAAGGCCGCATGCTGGTATTCCCGGTGTCTGAGCTGCCGAAACTGGCTAAAGGTAAAGGCAATAAGATCCTCAGTATCGCCTCAGCGCGTGCCGCCAGCCGTGAAGAGTATCTGAAAATTCTGGCCGTCGTGCCGGCCGACAGCGGTGTCACTTTAGTGGCCGGTAAACGCAAGATGACGATCAAAGCCACTGATCTGGCACATTATGTTGGTGAACGTGGCCGGCGGGGGAATAAGTTACCGCGTGGGCTACAGCGTATCGATGAGCTGTTGGTCGGCGAAGTCGGTGACTCCGCACTGTAATCTGGAACAGAAACCACCTGCGGGTGGTTTCTGCTTTCTGATGCCTGACAGTAGGCCGGCGATGACCCTGGTCCTGGGGAAGGACAAGTGCTGTTACTGCGTCCGGTTCAGTACACAGTTGTGCTCTGGATTAGCAAAACTTTAGCTGACTACGCAACAAATCTGGCTGAATACCGGCAACTCTGCACAGATCAAACCAGCGTACAGCTGTAAACAGTTTATACTGCCGACCTGATTGAAATGAGGTTATGCCGTGTTAGCTGTCATCCGAATTATTTTATTGGCTGTATTTATTGTCATCACGACGGTGGCAGGTTTGGTGTTGTGTCTGGCCCGGCCTTTTCACCGTGAGAATGTTGGTGTGGTGTCAGGCTGGTATGGCAAAGCCAGTAAGATTTTAGGCGTGACGGTTGAAATCCGCCGCCATCCGGCTGTCACTGCGGCGATGCCTTGTGTATTTCTGGCCAATCACCAGAATAATTATGATTTGTTTACTATCAGTGGCGCTTTGGTGCCGGGCACTGTCACCATCGGTAAAAAAAGCCTGAAATGGATCCCGTTTTTTGGCCAGCTGTATTGGTTCCTCGGCAATATCCTGATTGACCGCAATAACAAAAGCAAAGCCGTTGGCACCATGCAAGGCGCTGTCGAGCGTATCACCCGGGATCAGCTGTCAGTCTGGGTGTTTCCGGAAGGGACGCGTAGCCGCGGTCGGGGATTGTTGCCATTTAAAACCGGCGCCTTTCACATCGCCCAGCAGGCTCAGGTTGGTATAGTACCGATTTGTATGAGCAGCACCAGCAGCCAGATCCGGTTAAACCGCTGGAATAATGGCCGCATCATTATCGAGTTCCTGCCACCATTAAGCCCGGCCGAATTGCACGCGCCAGTACGCGAAATCGCCAGTCAGGTGCGCGAGATGATGGCAGCGAAAATTGCTCAGCTTGATAGCGAGTTAAGCAGCGATTACACTGCGCAGACTACAACTGTCACAGGATGATCCAGATGTCTGAAAACTGGCAAGAATTTACCGAAGAAACCGTCAATGCACTGTTGGAAGACGGCAGCGATCCGGATGCCGAGTACACAGTCGAACACCATTTTTATCATGCCGATTTTGCTCAGCTGGAAAAGCTGGCAGTAGAAGTGTTTAAACTTGGGTTTGAAGTCACTGATGCAGAGGAAGTAGAGTTTGAAGACGGCGGCAGCGCCTGGGTATTTGACGCGATCCGCGAACAATCGCTGAATGCCACAGATATCACTGCTGATGCAATCAAACTGGAACAACTGGCACAAAAATTCGGTATCGAATATGACGGCTGGGGTACCTACTTCGAAGGTGACGAAGAATTTGAAGAGGATGACGAAGAATAACCGCTTCGTGCCGACCTGACCGAAAAAGGAGCTTTTACCAGCTCCTTTTTTTATAGGTGCCGGTTTTGCCGCTGAGTCAATAACTGTCAATAAAATTTACGGAAAGCAAATTAGGTACATTATAAATCACTGAATTAGAAAGAACTTTAATTTTGGTCCGGTTAATGCTTACATGTTTATCAGGACACCGAAGCCGTACCCAGATGTCTATAGTATCGAATTCGTTCTCAAGGAGAAGATCATGAAAAGATTAATCAAAACTACAGCACTGGCTTGTGCGTTCTTATTACCGCAGCTCGCTCAAGCGGCATTGGTCACTCAGTGGGAATATGAAGTCGCTTCTGAGTGGACTGGTGCAACCTTTCAGGCTCTCGGTGATGGTACAACCAGCACAAGCAGCTCTGTACTGAGCTGGGGCGCTGATGGCGGCAGTTATAGCAGCAGCCCGAAAAACCGCAGTGCTCTGGTGATTAGCAACAGCCCACAAAGCGGCACTGACTTAGTCACCAACAGTATGATGCCGGTTCTGACTAACGTCATTACGCACTTCAACAACATTCTGGCCGGTGGTACTAAAAGCCTTGAAACAGCGCTGTTAAAAACCACGTTAAAACTGAAACCTTTCCTGCCAACGCCTGAATCAGCGTTGCCTACCAAAACATTAAATTTCACCATCCGGTTTATTGAAACACCAAACGATGGCAGTTGCGGTTTTGACAGCTCGTCAAACTGCGATGACATCTTTGTGATCGAAATCGGTGATTTGGTCAGCAGCTTCATTTACGACGGCGTTAAGTACACCACAGCGGTTGTTGAAACTACTTCAAGTCTGACAGGCCTGAGCCCGGCAGCTTGTGCTCAAGCAGGTGCTGCTGCAGGTTGCCTTGGCTTTAAAACCATTGAACAAGCTGCAACTGCTGCAATGTTTGGTCTGTTGATCAACGGTGTGGAAGTGTCAGCACCAGCCGGCACTGGCGCATTGGGTCTTGGTCTGTTATCACTGTTCATGTACGGCCGTCGTCGCTCAGCGAAATAACTGAAACGGTCAGAAAAAAGCCTGCATCTGCAGGCTTTTTTGTTTCCAGAGCCATCCTCGAAGAATGATGCCGTCAGGCTGCGCTTGGTGGATATCACTTCATAAACCTGCTTTCGAAAAAAAGGCTCCGCAGAGCCTTTTTCGCCAGAATTTGATCAGGCTTTTTTACGCAGACGTGCAGACAAGCTCAGCCCTAAAACTGAAAACGCCAGTAAACCCAGTGTTGCTGGTGCTGGCACTGTGATTTTCTCGCTTTCAATGGTGAAGCCAAACTGAGCTGTAGTGTTTTGACCTTCAACAGTCTGGAAGCCAACACAGTTAGGCGCTGAATTGGCAATAGCACAAGCTGCTGCTGACAAACCGCCCAGAGTTTGTGTGGTTTCCACCAGTTTTACAGTGTATTTGAAACCATCGTAAATGAAGTTAGTAACCAGACTGGCCGGGTTGTCGATGACAAAAATGTCATCGCAGGCACCAGTGCTGGCAAAACCACAGTTCGCGGCAGAGCTGGTATTGCTGGTTTCTTTAAAACGGATATCAAAGTTCAACACTTTAGGCGGGAACACAGGCCCAATCACCGGCGCCCATGGCTGTAACTGCAGTGAGGTGGTTAACACCGCGCTGGTTAACGTTGAGTAGCCATTCAGGACGTTGTTGTAGTGGGTGATGGAATTGGTTAATGACGCATTAACAGCGTTTGTGTTTGCAGTGGCAGGCGCTGCCATACCAGCGATCTCAAGTGCACTGCGGTTTTTCGGGCCAGCACCTTTGTAAGATCCGCCGGTCGCTCCCCAACTGATCACGTCGTTGCTCACTGAGGTAGAGCCGTTACCAGAAGCAGAGAACACTACAGGTTGTGACCAGTTAGAAGTTGCCAGATATTGCCATTGAGTGACCAGACTTGCAGATGCTGTCATTGGCACTGTAGCGACTGCCAGTGCGGTGGCAGCGATTAATTTACGCATAAGACTCTCCATGTGAATTGTATTTTGACCTTCAGACGAAACTACATGTCCGCGCTAACATTGGCAAAAAATGCGCCACAATTTATCTAATTGATAAATATGAATAATTCACGAAATTTGATATACAGCGTGTATAAAATATGGACATTTGTTAAGTGTTGTAATTCAACATGAGGGAATGAAAATGACGCGGGTGCAAGTGAAACTGAATGGAATAAATTCTATGCTATGTCGTGTTGTTCTATTGCGGCGTTCAAGTTGCGACTGACTTAGCGTGACAATTGCTGCAATAGGGTTACAGCGTGAGAGGATGAGGCATCGTCGGTGTGTGCGTGGAGTGTGGCTGGATGGCCTTTTACACCGGTCTCATGCAGTGGATCTATGTTGTCTGCTACCGGGCTCGCGTCCTGCAGCTGCATTGACAGTTGTTGCCGGAAAAACGCATTTCGACGCAGTAACAGTTTTTTATAGGGTAACATGGCCAACTCCGCTTGATTGTGATCCTCAGCCTAGTAGTTGTTGATGGCAGATTTATGACAGTGGCCGGATAAAAAAGGCGACCCTCAGGTCGCCTCGTGGAATCGTAAAAACGTTATTACAGCGCAGCGATCTGTGCTTGCTGTGCCAGCAGTTTGGCGACGGCGGCTTCGGCGTCGGCCAGTTTCTCGCGCTCTTTCGCCAGTACCGCTTCCGGTGCTTTGGCGACAAAACCTTCGTTGGCAAGCTTGCCGGCGACACGGCTGACTTCCTGCTGCATCTTCTCCAGTTGCTTGGCAATGCGCGACAGTTCAGCGTCTTTGTCAATCAGGCCGGCCATTGGGATCAGCAGGTCCATCGCGCCTAACAGCTGTGTAGCGCTCGCAGGCGCTGTATCTGCATCAGTTAATACCGTGATGCTGTCCAGTTTGGCTAAGTTCAGCAGCAGGGCGCGGTTTTGCTCCAGGCGACGGCTGTCTTCCGCCGACAGATTGCGCAGCAACACCGGCAGTGGCTTGGTTGGTGCAATATCCATTTCACCGCGGATGTTACGAATGGCCAGAATAAAGCCTTTGACCCATTCGATATCGGCTTGCGCAGCAGTGTTGACCAGCGCGCTGTCCGCTTGCGGATAGGATTGGTTCATAATACTGATGCCGGCGCTGAAATCTTTTTTCGCCAGCGGCGCAACGCGTTGCCAAATCTCTTCGGTGATAAATGGCATGATTGGGTGCATCAGACGCAGCAACGATTCCAGCACTGTTACCAGTGTCTGGCGGGTGCCGCGTTGTTGCGCTTCAGTGCCTTTGAACAGCACAGGTTTTGTCAGCTCCAGATACCAGTCACAGAACTGGTTCCAGGTAAATTCGTACAGCGTGTTGGCCGCCATATCAAAACGGTAGCTGTCGAGGTACTGCCGGAACTGCGTCACTGTTTCCTGGTACTGGCTCAGGATCCAATGATCAGCCAGCGACAGTTCGATGTCGCCGCCGTTCAAACCGGTGTCTTTGTCTTCAGTCATCATCGTTACATAGCGGCTGGCGTTCCACAGCTTGTTAACGAAATTGCGGTAACCTTCCAGGCGCTTCATATCCCAGTTGATATCACGGCCGGTGGACGCCAGTGCCGCTAAGGTGAAGCGCAGCGCGTCAGTGCCGGTGGCTTCAATACCTTCCGGGAATTGTTTTTTCGTCTGATTGCCGATTTTTTCCGCCAGCTGCGGCTGCATCATGTTGCTGGTGCGTTTTTCCAGCAGATCTTCGAGGCTGATGCCGTCAATCATATCCAGCGGGTCGATGACATTGCCCTTAGATTTCGACATTTTGTCGCCGTTTTCGTCGCGGATAAGACCAGTCACATACACAGTCTTAAACGGTACTTGCGGCTTGCCGTTTTCGTCTTTGATGAAATGCATCGTCATCATAATCATCCGGGCTACCCAGAAGAAAATGATGTCAAAACCAGTCACCAGCACGTCGGTCGGGTGGAAGGTTTTTAAATCTTCAGTGTTGTCTGGCCAGCCCAGCGTGGAGAAAGTCCACAGGGCTGACGAGAACCAGGTATCTAACACGTCGTTGTCCTGACACAGCGCAACGCTGTCGTCTAAGCCATGTTTGGCGCGCACTTCGGCTTCATTGCGGCCAACATACACTTTGCCATCTGCAGCATACCAGGCCGGAATACGGTGGCCCCACCACAGTTGACGGGAAATACACCAGTCCTGAATGTCACGCATCCAGCTGTAGTACATGTTCTCGTATTGTTTTGGCACAAACTGGATGTCGCCGTTTTCCACGGCTTCAATCGCGGTTTTGGCCATTGGCGCGACGCGCACGTACCACTGGTCGGTCAGCATCGGCTCGATCACCACACCAGAACGGTCGCCGTACGGCAGCGTGTTGGTCAGCTCTTCAACTTTATCCAGCAAACCCAACGCATCTAAAGCGGCAACAATGGCTTTACGGGCGGCGAAGCGCTCTAAGCCGGCATATTCAGCCGGAATAGGCGCTTCCATTGCGGTATTTTCTTCGCCGTTGGTGAAGAAACATTCGCCGGTGGCGCGGATAGTCGCATCCGGTGTCATCACGTTGATCAGCGTCAGACCATGACGTTTACCAACTTCATAGTCGTTAAAATCGTGCGCCGGGGTGATTTTCACGCAGCCCGAGCCTTTGTCTTTGTCGGCATGTTCATCAGCGATAATCGTGATGCGGCGATTAACCAGGGGCAGCAGAATGTCTTTGCCAATCAGCGACTGGTAACGCTCGTCGTCCGGATTGACGGCAACGGCGGTGTCACCGAGCATGGTTTCCGGCCGCGTGGTGGCGACCACGATGTAATCTTTGCCATCCAGCGTTTTCACGCCGTCAGCCAGTGGATAACGCAGGTGCCAGAAATGGCCGCGTTGTTCTTTGTTTTCAACTTCTAAGTCTGAAATCGCGGTATGCAGTTTCGGATCCCAGTTCACCAGGCGTTTGCCGCGGTAAATCAGGTCATCTTCATACAAACGCACGAACACTTCCTGTACAGCGTTCGACAGGCCATCGTCCATGGTGAAACGTTCTTTATCCCAGTCAACTGAGTTGCCGAGGCGGCGCATTTGCGAGGTGATAGTACCGCCGGATTCGGCTTTCCATTCCCAGACTTTTTCGATGAAGGCATCACGGCCCATGGCGTGACGATCTGGTAAGCCAGCGGCAGCGAGTTTGCGTTCTACCACCATTTGGGTGGCGATCCCGGCGTGGTCGGTGCCGACCTGCCACAAGGTGTTTTTACCCAACATGCGTTTGTAGCGGGTCAGGGCATCCATGATGGTTTGCTGAAAAGCATGGCCCATGTGCAGGCTGCCAGTGACGTTTGGCGGCGGGATCATGATGCAGTACGCGCCGTTGCTGTTGTCACCTGACGGTTTGAAATAGCCTTTGCTTTCCCAGGCGTTGTACATCGCCTGTTCGATTTGACTTGGATTAAATGTTTTTTCCATGGTATCTGCCTGATCTCATCAACAACTTATTCCGGGGTACGCGTTTGCGGTTCCACCCCAAGCTGACGGTAATGTTTAAATTTCTGTCGCGCCGCGGCTTTGCCTTGTTCAGCCGCCGGCACAAATTCGATGATCTGACTGAAGCGGTTGGCAAAAGCGGGCACAGTGTCGGTGAGGTTAATCAGCACCTGGCGGCTGGTCCTTGGACCTTGCCAGCTGATCTCGACCGGAGCCCCACGGGCCGGGCCTTCGCCTGCCAGGTTGTGTGGCACAAAGCGTTCAGCGTCAAACTGCCATAATACCTCATCGACCGCCTCGGCGTCTTGCTGATTTGGGCAGTAGACAAAGACGCGCTGGTTGGCGCGAAACAAATCGGCGCACAGCTGGCAGGTCAAAGCAAAATGAGCCGGCATGCCTGCCAGCTCATCTTGTTGCAGCAAATAAAATTGCACTTGCATTAATAGGTACTCATCAGCACAGAGGGGAGGGCCAGCAGAATATGCCGGCCACCACTGTTAGTCTTGTGGATGATGGCCAGCGCGGTTAATTAAAAACTGCGTCAGCATCGCGACCGGTCTGCCGGTTGAGCCTTTGTCTTTGCCGCCACTGCGCCAGGCGGTGCCGGCGATATCCAGATGCGCCCAGTTATATTTGCGGGTGAAACGCGACAGGAAACAGGCGGCAGTGATAGTACCGGCGGCGCGGCCACCCAGGTTGCTGAAATCCGCAAACGGGCTTTCCAGCTGATCCTGATAATCGTCCCACAGCGGTAAACGCCAGGCGCGGTCGCCACTTTGCTCAGACGCATTCAAAATCTCATGCGCCAGCGGATTGTGGTTACTGAGTAAGCCAGACGCATGTTTACCGAGTGCGATGACACAGGCGCCGGTTAACGTTGCCACGTCGATGACCACATCCGGATCAAAACGTTCGACATAAGTCAGCGCGTCACACAGCACTAAGCGGCCCTCAGCGTCGGTATTCAGCACCTCAACCGTCTGACCCGACATCGTCGTCAGAATGTCACCCGGGCGATAGGCGTTGCCATCCGGCATGTTTTCCGCTGCGGCTAAGACGCCGATGATATTCAGCGGCAAGCCCAACGAGGCGGCAGCCTGCATAGTGCCAAGCACAGAGGCGGCGCCACACATGTCGTATTTCATTTCATCCATCGCATCGGCTGGTTTAATGCTGATGCCGCCGGTGTCAAAGGTCAGGCCTTTGCCAACCAGTACCACCGGCGCGCTGTTGTCGGCGGCGCCCTGATAATGGATCACGGCCATCGCCGCCGGATTTTCCGAACCACGTGCCACGGCGAGATATGAATTCATCCCCAACGCCGCCATTTCGGCAGTGCCCAGCACTTCCACTTTGACTTTGTCTGACAGCTCGGTCAGCTTTTTCGCCTGCTCAGCCAGCCACAGTGGCGTACAGATATTCGGCGGCATATTGCCGACGTCTTTACATTGCTTGATGCCTGCAGCGACTGCCAGACCATGTTCGACGGCTTTCTCGCCGATAGTCAGGTCACGCCGGGTCGGCACGTTAAAGACGATTTTACGCAGCGGGCGGCGCGTTTCGTCTTTTTTGCTTTTTAACTTATCGAATACGTAGAGGCAGTCTTGCGTCGTTTCGACGGCATGCCGGACTTTCCAGTAAGTGTCGCGGCCTTTGACATGCAGTTCAGACAGGAAACAGACCGCTTCCATCGAGCCGGTCTCGTTCAGTGTACTGATAGTTTTGGCGATGATCTGGCGGTACTGGCGTTCATCTAATTCACGTTCTTTGCCACAACCGACCAGCAGCACGCGCTCACTAAGCACATTCGGCACATGGTGCAGTAATAACATCTGGCCCGGTTTGCCTTCAAGATCGCCCCGACGCAACAGATTGCTGATGTAACCTTCGCTGATTTTGTCCAGCTGTTCGGCCACGGCGGACAGCCGGCGCGGCTCATAAACACCAACGACAATGCAGGCACTGCGTTGTTTTTCCGGACTTCCGCTTTTAACGCTGAACTCCATGGGGACTCCTGATTCAAAGAGACAAATTGCAGCAGCGGGCCGGACTCGGCGCTATGCTTGGGAAGACGCTGGTCGGGGCCAATAAAAAAGCTCGGAATCCGCTGCAGTTTCGTTGATAATAATTGCTATAAATATCCAGTTTACTTAAAAATTACCAGCGTGCCAGCAAAAAGACAGGTTTTTAGGGGGCTTTTTTGATTGTTTTTCGCTACTTGATTGGTGAAGTCTTTAAATCTCAGCTCGCGGTATTTCTGATCCTGATCACCATCATCTTAAGCCAGCGCTTCGTGAAAATACTGGCCGACGCCTCAGAAGGTGAATTACCGGGCCAGTTGGTGCTGACTTTGATTTCTTTGAAATTACCGCAGTTGGCGGTGCTGATCCTGCCTTTAGCCGCTTTTTTAGGCGTTTTGGTTGCCTACAGCCGCATCTATGCCGAAAGCGAAATGACGGTGTTACATGCCACCGGCATCAGCGAATGGTATGTCACCCGGCTGACACTGATCCTGAGCCTGGGGATGGCCTTGGCCGCCGGTGGCCTGATGATGTATTTAAGCCCGTGGGCGGCCGAACGAGAATACGAAATTATGGCCAAAGCCGATGCCGATTCCGGCCTGTCGACCTTGTTACCCGGACGTTTCCAGCAAACCTCCAATGAAAAAGCCGTGGTATTTGTGCAGGACATGAACCGCGACGGTACACAGTTATCCCGAGTATTTCTGGCGCAATCGGCCAGCGAAGATAACTTAACCGGCTCCGTGGTGTATGCCGAAACCGGCGCCATCGCTGAAGACAATAACGGTGCGCAGCGGCTGGTGCTCAGCAACGGCCGGCGTTATGCAGGTTCTGTTGATGCGCCGCAATTCGACGTGCTGGAATTTGGCCGCTACGACATTCAGATCCGCGAACAGCAGGTCGAGCAGCGCCGGCGCAAGCTGAGCTCGCTGCCCACGGACCAGCTGCTCGCTATCGACAGTGCCGAAGCCAAAGCCGAGTGGCACTGGCGGCTGGCGATCCCGTTGTCCATTCCGATCCTGATGTTACTGGCAGTGCCACTGAGCCGGGTTAATCCGCGCCAGGGTAAATTTGGTAAGTTATTGCCGGCGTTGGCGTTATTCCTTGGTTATTACATTTTGCTGATTGTCTGTCGCAACCTGATTGAAAATGAAAAAATTCCGGCGGGGCTCGGCATGTGGTGGATCCACGCCATGGCTTTGCTGCTTGGCGTATTTTTATTGCTGCAAAGCCGCGCCGGTTATCAGCGTTTTGCCGCCCGCCTGAATGGCCGGGGCCGGAGGCAACATGCTTAAAATTATTGATTTGTATATTGGCCGGATCATTTTATCCACCACGTTGCTGAGCCTGACCGTGCTTTTGGTGTTATCCGGTATGTTCCGTTTTATCGACCAGTTACGGCTGACCGATCGCGGTGACTACACAGTGTTGGTGGCAGCGATGTTCAGCCTGTTTACCATTCCCGGCGATTTGGTGACGTTTTTCCCGATGGCAGCGCTGATTGGCGGCCTGATTGGCCTCGGCATGCTGGCCAGCAACAGCGAGCTTGTGGTGATGCAGGCGGCCGGGTTGTCGCGGCTTAATATCATCAGTTCGGTGATGAAAACCGCCTTGCTGATGATGGTGCTGGTGATGGCAGTGGCCGAGTGGGGCGCGCCGACGGCGGAGAAATTCGCCCGTGAACTGAAAGCCAAGGCCATTTCCGGCGGGGATTTATTGGCCGCGCAACAAGGCGTCTGGGCCAAAGATGGCGATGATTTTGTTAATATCCGCCAGGTGTCAGACGATGGTGCGCTGAAAGACATCACCATTTTTGAATTCACGCCCGACTTAGCGCTGCAGGCGATTGTACACGCCCGCGCCGCCAGTTTTTTTAACGGCGTCTGGCAGTTGCAGGACGTCAGCCGGCTGGCGTTTCGTGATGAAAAAATTGAGAAACATCATTGGCCTGAGCAGCGCTGGCGCTCAACGTTAACGCCGGACAAACTTGGCGTCATGTCGATTAAACCGGAACTGCTGAGCTTAAAAGGCCTGGCCGAATATATCGAATACCGTCAGGTCAATCAGCAGGAGAGCAGCCGCTATCAGCTGGCGTACTGGCGTAAAGCCACGCAGCCGCTGACGATTGTGGCGATGTTGCTGTTGGCGTTGTCGTTTATTTTCGGCCCGTTGCGCAGCGTGACGATGGCAGCGCGCGTGCTGATGGGCATTCTGACTGGTTTTGGTTTTTATATGGCCAACGAAGTGTTTGGCCCGGTCGCGCTGGTGTATCAGCTGCCGCCATTGTTGGGCGCTATCGCGCCGAGCGCGCTGTTTATCGGCATCGCCGTCTATCTGATGCAAAAACGCGGGTAGGCCCAAGGCCTACCGCGCATCCCTATGTAAATTCAATGCGCTGCTTTGTTCTTTTGTCAGCACCACCACGATGGTGCCGGCCAACTGGTCCTGCAGCGCCAGGCCTTTGCCCCAGCGCACCCACAACCAAAAATTACCAATGCCGCCTAATGCTGTCAGTAAGCGAATAAGCGCCTGACGCATAGTCACCGGTTTACCATCGGCGCTTATTAACAACATCCGCCAAGCGCGCATGCCGAGTGTCTGGCCGGCTTTGACCCAGAAATACAGATAAAACCACAAGATACACGCCGTGCTGTACAGCTGAAACCACAGCGCATGTTTTTGAATATATTCCGCTTCATCCTGATAGCCCTGCAGGGAAATCACACCGGCTTTGGCCAGCAATGCCACGACAGCCAGCGCCAGCGCCATGGCAAACATCCAGATCGCACAAATGACCAGCAGGTCGTACATGATGGCAGACAAACGGCGCAGCAGGCTGGCGCGGGGGGCTTCAGTGTACATACAAACTCCAGTTCAGAACCGGCGGCAGTCTAGCATGACGGTTGGCAGGGCGTCAGCCACGGCGGCTCGCCAGACTTGCCCGCTGTGTGAAATTCAGGCAAATTGACAACGTTGTCAATTGCGCAGGAACGCAGCCATGTCACTTTTGTTAAGCCGAACTAACACGCAAATCCGCCTGTGCACCACGCTGTGTGCCTTGTTATTGATCAGCAGCGCCAGCGCCGAAAACGCCTGTAGCAGCAAAGAGCTGCAGGGCAGCTGGGAGCTGCAATCCGCGATTTATCGCGACCAAAGCGGCAAAGTAGTGGCTGAAATCAAAGATCAGCAGACTAAAAGCCGTAAACTCATCGCCGGCCGCCATTTCAGCTTTATCACCTGGGCGCCCGACGGCAAGTTCCAGGTCGCCGCCTCCGGCAGTTTCAGCGCCGACGCCAGCGGCTACCACGAACAGGTCGACGCCACCTCGCTGCCAAGGTTGCAGGGCAAAACCTATCATTTCCAGTGCAAAATCAGCGGCAACAACTGGCTGCACCAGGGGCTGGAAGACGGTACTCAGATTGAAGAGCACTGGGCACGTGTCAGCGGTGGAGCGCAATGACACAACAAAGACAAAGCGGATTTTGAATCGATTGCGCTTACGATTTATACCTTGATAAACAACAAGTTATAAATCAAAGGGGCAGACTTTACACGGACTTTACATAAAAGTCTGTGTCTAGCAGTCGTTATGGCCACAGTAATTCATCGAAAAAAGCTCTCACCAACCCTCTCAATCTTCGTGCAAAGCAATTCAGCAAATTGGATAGCGCGAATGAAGGTCAACCAAACTTATATATCACGCACAACCAAAACAAGTTGCGAACAGGAAGCCACAGAACGTGCTTTCAGGCTGCTGATTGAATATGAGATCAGGGTTAATTCTAACCTGATGCTGGTAAATAACAAGCGGTTTGGGCTTGTGGCCAGAAAAGTCATCAGCAATATGCAAACAGCCCTTGGTCTAGGGCAAGGCAAAGTCATCTACGCTGATTACATCAACGCCTTATGCAAATACCATATCCCCTTTTTCGAAAACGTCGCTATCACCCATATTGATGACGAACTATTGGCAAAATTTAACCAATGGCGAATCGAAAAGCTTGGCCGAGTCCCCGCCAAATCGACGATCCTGAACCACAACGCTGCTTTTATGCAGATTTTTGACTATGCGGTAAAGAAAAAATGGCTGTTACCAAGTCAGGTGCCGACACTGGAAAACAAGGGAGTGAGCGGCCAACGCAGAGCTGCATTGAGCCCCCAAGAATACCTGACTGTACGAAAACAAATTGAACAATTGATGCTCAACAGCAGGAAAGAAGTAACTCGGCAAATCAGAGAGTTACTACTCGACTATATGGACTTTGCGATATGCACAGGAATGCGGCCAGGGACTGAGATTGATCAGTTAACTTGGTCTGACCTACAGCCGGAACTAAACTACTCAAAATTGCTGTTCTTCGTTGCTGTCCGAAAAGGTAAAACCACCAAATACACAGGAACCAGAGAGATCGTTTGCAAGGAGGCAGTCGTTAACGTCATTAGCAGACTGACCAGCCGCTTTCCTCATCGACGAGCGGACGACAAAATCTTTGTCTTACCCTGCGGTAAACCAGTGAAAGAGCTTCCAAGACATTTTGACAGAGCGCTAAGTGAGACAGGATTGAAAGAGTCAAAACAAGGCCAACGCACCCTCTATTCACTCAGGCATAGCTACATCACTTGGGAGCTAATGGCTCAAAACGTCACAATTGACGTCATTGCACGTCAATGCGGGACTGGTATCCAGATGATTGAACAACATTACAGCCATGTGGTGCCGAAAATGTTTAGGTCTAAACTTTCAGGCGTTGATTTGGGTGAAGATTTAAAGGTGACAGCAGAACTTAGCGATGTAACCTACACGACAAAGTTATTGACAGAAATGGGAATTTGGATGAAAAACTACCGCAGCAGGCAATACATATAGGACTAGTATGGGGCGCGTAGTCAAAGCATTAGATCTCGGTGTTGATGGCTTGAATGTTTCGCTTCACAGCGACTCAATTTACTGGCGCGCCAGAGTTCGGCTACAAAGTGGCAAATGGATCACCAAATCGCTTAAAACTGAATCTGAAAAAGATGCGACCGTACTGGCTGTAAAGCTGCATACCGAACTAACTTTGAACGGTTCGAGTACGTCTAAAGGAAAGGGACATTCCTTTAGAAAGCTTGCTGATGAAGTGATCAAAGAGATTGAGTCTAACCCGTCGAATAATAAATCTGAAAAGCACTATGCCAGTTTAATTACAAAATTTACTGAACATTTTTTTAAAGACTTAGAGATTGAATCAATAACGAACAAAAATATTCAGGATTATTACAGATGGCGTGAAGCGACTTACGGTGCATTATCAAAGTCTTCGCTAAATAAGCACAATATTGCCTTGAGAAAGGTTTTTACCAGAGCAATAGGTAAAGACATACCCATAAGAATTGATCTTCGAAACCTCGAAAATAATGGTAGTAAGGCTAACCCGCGAGACGCATTTACTCTTGAAGAAATTGACCGCATCCAAGACCATTTGATTGCGACAAAAAAGACCTCACCAAACCCCAATGAGAGAGAAACTGCAGCGATACTGTTCGACATCATGGAATTCATCTTATGCAGTGGTGTTCGAGCTGGAGAGGAATACTACAACGTAAAATGGGGTGACATTCAGATAACACTCGAAAATGGCATACCTGCACTCAGAGTGATCATTAAAAAGGGTAAAACGGGCCCGAGAGCAATTATTGTTAGAACCAGCTTCATTGCCGCTATAAACCAAATGGCCAAAAATTTTCCAGAGCGGACGAAAGACGATTACCTATTCCGGTTCAAAGACGGCACGAGGCCGTCGAAGGAAAACATCAGTAGGTATTTCACCAACGTATTAAAGCGGCTCAACATCAGGCTCGAGGGTGAAAGCGTTAAGACTCTTTACTCGCTGAGACATTCATTTATCACGTGGCATCTGATTGACGGCATTGAGACATTTTCATTAACGAAGCAATGTGGAACCAGCGTCAGTATGCTGGAAAAGCACTATGAAAAAGTCAAAGTTGAGGATGAAATCGCGCGACTGTCGGGGATAACGAATATCTCGGACAAGTCAGAGAATGAATATTCAGCAACCAAAGAAGCATCTGAAAAATATAAGAAGAATGCTGACAGGCTGTACAAAGAGCTCTTAAATAATTGTAAAGAAAGAGGTTTTCCTTGATGCCGAAATATGAAAAAATATATTAAATACAATTCCTACATTGACATGAAAATGCTTAGAGTGCTTTGAACTTGAAGAGCAAAGCCAAACATCGGGGATTAAACCAACTTACAGTTAAGTTACTGAGAGGTTTTATTTGCCTCTTTGAGAACGTATACATAAATAGAATTTAGATATACGAATCAACAACTATTGAAACGGACTTATATATATGACATCGAGAGTATTTCTCGGGCTGAGTAGCCCTAGTTTTTATGACTACCAAAACAAAGCTAGCAGAACTAAAAATGATAGATATTCTTCACCTAACCCTATCCTTGAGAATGCTCTAGGATTATCGGTTTTTTACGACGAAATATGGTTTCTTTGCGAAAGCCTCTGCCCTCAATCGCTCAGAGAACATGGAAAAATAAAATTTCTAGACAAAGAATTGGTTAATAACAGACCGGAAGAGATTCCTGTTTTTCATAAAACAATTGAAAACAGTCAAAATAAAGTTTATGACATTAACATCAGCCGAAACTTATACGATGACTACATCGAGAAAGTCGCTTCAGCGGGAGTAAATTGGTGGGATGACGAAGGTCGAGCTATCGATAACCATACTCACGAGCTATTAGTTCTTTTAACTCAACTTAACGGGAACTCTAGCAATATCAATAATGTTGCTATCGATATTGCAATTTGCAAACAGTTCGAGAATACGCTTGGATTTGATCTAGCATTAAATTCGTACTCAAAAGAAATATTCAGATTGATGCATCCAACTCATCTACAACCAACAGAGCAAAAAAAATCAGAAATCGATATTTCAACTCAAGTAGTAATGGCATATATACAAAACTGCACAACAAAATTCGGTCCTAATTCAAACGTATTCGATGCAGTATCGAATAGCAAATATTGTTCAGAATTCCGAAGATACATTTCATATAAAAAACTGCATGATGCTTATCTCTGTTATAACGATGTAGTTGACGAAATCAATACCACAATACGAAAAGAGATCAGGGCAGCAGCGGACCGTAATCACAGCACAAAAGGCTTAACTAAATTATTTATTGAGGCAGCAATTGATTTTATTGGGGCAGGACTATACATAAAATCTAGTCAGTGGTTCTCTTCACAATTAGCTCCAAAACCAACAGGAGCAGCTGCATTCATACTCGACCTAAAAGACTCAATTTATTAATAACCAATACTTATCTATACTAAAAATATAATAGTAAATTTAGCTACAATTCATATTAAATCACTTTAATAGATATTAAAGTAAGTTAAATAACTGGCTTTAATTGTTCTACATAAAAACTGCCTGTTGTGCCGAAAATCAGTTTTCTGGCTTTGAAACTATAATCACCAGAAACACAGTAGCCCGTGGAATGCGCGATTCACATACCTGCGAGAACCAGACCACAAGGCCTCGCAAGAATACAGCAGTATTTCGCACAGTTATTTAGCTTAGGTCAATAAATGCCATGAACTGTGTCACAGTAAGTACGCATGTAACTGTTGGTCAGCAATGTGCAAGAAATTATGTTTAGCTCCACTGAAAAATAAAGATACTGTTTTGATAGTTCCAATAATAATTATTAAAATAATTATTATTCTTTGCACAAAACCGGCCAGCCATGATTTACCCGCCATGCGTGTTCTACAGCACAACGCCCAGATTTCGAGTTCATCAATAACTCAACTCGTAACCTGTCATTCTCCAAAATGTCTGTAAAACAATTTGATGAGAAGTAACGAACAAACCATTTTCTATTGCTCAAGGGATAATGACTAAGCCCAAGTGCTCCAGTTTTGTTGTTGTTGAGCGCAAAATGAGAGCGGATACGTGAAGTAACATTTGCTTCATGCCCGTTATAAATAACAGTGATTCCCGACGAGTCAGAACAAAGCAGAGTTTCACCAAATACCTCCATGTTACTGTGGGTTAGCAACCCGATATTGC
This sequence comes from Rheinheimera sp. F8, assembly GCF_001518915.1. Taxonomy (NCBI): domain Bacteria; kingdom Pseudomonadati; phylum Pseudomonadota; class Gammaproteobacteria; order Chromatiales; family Chromatiaceae; genus Rheinheimera; species Rheinheimera sp. F8. The sequence goes on along the minus strand of NZ_CP013656.1, from coordinate 3,921,847 downwards.
AGCCCTTTTGGGGAAGCGATGGCGGTTTCACAACATCATGGAGTTCTTCGTAATTCATATCTACCAGAAACCAATACCACCCAGCGGCTGCATTTCTCCATTGAGTCGCGAAAGGTTTATTTTTGGCCCATTCAGCTAAAAACAGGTTTTCGTCCCATTGATGGCTATCGCCAAATTCAATCTCTTTGCTATGTAACCAGACATACTCGGCAATTTCTTCTATTTGCATCAATAAGTCCTTAATCAATAAGTCCCCTTAAGTTATAAGTTGACATGAAAGAATGCGGTTGTCATAGGTGGCGATTAATAAATTTCTGCACGCTCTGGGCCTGAGTCTGGGTTATCAGCTAGCGCCAGCATTTTTCTGTCCAAGCACTCTAAATATGCCCTGGCCTGAATGCTACCCCAATTGGTAATTGTCACCGGGGAAATTTCCCGAAGGTCTGTCTCAGCCAGCCGAGAAAGACGATAACTAAATAACTGTGCAAAATACCGCTACATTCATGCCGAGGTCATGCAACGCGGCGATTGCGGGGATGTAGAATTCGGATTCCCATATTTTCTTGGGTAGTAGCCGATTCCGCCGAAAACCAATTTTCTGTCCAACGCTCAGTTTTGGTGTAGCACAATTAAAATCAGTTATTTAGCCATTCATGCTCTGGTTCACTTCGTCAAAAATATCCAGCGCACTCTTTGGCGAATGTTCACCAGCAGATAGCTGTTCAAAGCCACTTGCAACTTCCGGCCGCAAAACATCCAACTGTTGCATCTTAAACATGTCTTTTTCAAACAATAATCGTAGACCGTCGCGAATAACCTCGCTGGCTGAGGTATACAACCTGACGCAACCTTTTCGTTAATGCGTTTTTCAAACTCACTGCCTAATGTGATGTTCATATCGCTCCCCCAAAGAGCGTATTACATGAACATTATGCGCATATTACGCAGTTAGCGACGTCAAAAGCTGCTCAATTTCCACACATACTCAAGCATGTTGATTTGCACTCAAAACTGGTCTCCCCTAATGTCTATCGCCGCTAACTGATCGTGAAAATAGTTATATGCTGAGGTTCTAGTGGCTACTGCCCATTAGCAAAAAAATTCTATGCTAAAGCCGAGATTGAACACTTTCGAATGGAAGACTAAAAAAGAAAAATTAGTAACTTTTCCGCCTCCAAATGTGGAGAAATATTTTTCTATATTGCAACTCTAAATCAAAACAAATATTTATATTTTATTGAATTTAGTCTAAAAAGCGGGTAAGTTAAAATGAAAATTCTAAATGAAAAACGGCGGCTACTTACAGGCCCAGTTTAGTAATTGAGAAAAACACAACTATATTAAAGACTATTTATTTTACATTTAACGTGGTTTTTATGTGAGACTCGAATAACAAAAATATACAATTCGAAGAAACATTTACTTCGCTGGAATTTAAATTAAAAATGGATTTATATGTTAAAAGCAATTACTGACCAACAACGCCAAAGACTTTTGAATGAACTACTGAAAGATCTAGCAGAAGATAATCTAGCTATCTTCGCAGGCGCGGGCCTATCTGCACCTGCTGGATTTGTTAGTTGGTCTGAGTTGCTTCGTCCTATCGCAGAAGAACTCGAACTTGAAATTGAGAGAGAAACTGATTTAGTGGCTTTAGCACAGTACCACTGCAACTCCAACCTAGCTAATCGAGGTAAATTAAATCAGTTACTTATTAATGAACTGTCTGCAAATGCCGATGTTACAGATAATCATAAGATACTTGCGAGACTTCCAATATCCACTTATTGGACAACTAATTATGATAAGCTGATTGAAAAATCTTTGATAGAAAACGGAAAGAATCCTGATGTAAAACACAGAGTAAAACAATTAAGTTTTACCAAGCGAGGACGCAACGCCATTGTATATAAGATGCATGGAGATATAGAACATCCCGACGAGGCCGTACTAACAAAAGATGACTATGAATCATATCATATTAATATGCAGCCATTTATAACTGCTCTCAGTGGTGATCTTGTCTCGAAAACTTTTTTGTTTTTAGGTTTTAGTTTTACAGACCCAAACTTAGATTACATATTAAGCCGTGTACGCGTTGCATACTCCAAAGATCAACGACAGCATTATTGTATTCAAAAAATCGTCGACCCGAAGCCTGATGAAGCTGAAGCTGATACAGAATACCGAAGAAGAAAACAAGAGCTTTTTACGCAGGATTTATTACGTTTTGGTATCAAGACAATATTCGTAACTAGTTACCTAGAAATAACGAACATTCTTCGACAGTTAGAATGGGCATACAGAAGAAAAACAATTTTCATTTCCGGTTCTGCACATGAATATGCTAGGTGGAACTCATCTACTGCCGAAAATTTCATTTATTCACTAGCAAAAGACATAGCCAAATTGGACTTTAAAATTGTTTCTGGCTTTGGATTGGGTGTCGGTAGTTCAGTAATTACTGGGGTACTAGAGCATGTTTATATGAATGGACAACGTTTGGATTCTGAACAGCTAATACTTAGACCATTTCCTCAGTCTGCTGTTGGTGCTCGACCCATAGCTGAAGTTTGGCATGATTACCGCACTGACATGATTTCACATGCAGGCATAGCTATTTTTCTATTTGGAAACAAGTTAAAAGATGGAGAAGTCGTTATAGCGGATGGTTTGCTCAAGGAATTTGAAATAGCGAAATTTCATGGTTTGTTATTGTTACCAATCGGTGCAACAGGATATGCAAGTAAACAAATTTACACTAAGCTATTGGACGAAGGATATTTTGATAGTGATAATTTTCCGAAAGAAGCTAGGGCATATATTGATCAAATTTGTGATGAACAATCTGATTTGACTACAATTCAGCATGCATTATTTTCAGTGCTAGCGTCATTAAAATAAATATTCTTCAAATGTTCATATGTTTTACTAACCTAATTTTTTTCTAAAGTTTTAAATTAATCCTGGTATTTTTATTAATGTATTAACGTTAATTACAGCAGACGGTTTGCAAATACGAAATTGTTGATAGTTTAGCGAGAGACAATTTTATAAAGTTCAGATATTTGAGTTTCAAATTTAGTCTGGCCTCCGTAGCTTGGATGCCGTACGGAGATAACTTGTTGGTTTCTGGTGAGTCTTTGTACGGCGGTTGCAGCATCATTACCAATTGCAACAATCCGATTAGGTCGAAGTAATATTATTAATTCTCTTAAAATTTCTTCCCCAGCCCTACGTTCTTGAGAATTATGTTGTCTATTCGAAAAGGGCTGACCAGATTCATGGGGGTGAAGGGGAAAAACGTTCCAGAGAAAAATTCGTGAATCAATTCGATTAAGCATTCCCCATAATATTGCAGCAGTTCTCTCTGCCACAGCATCTCCTAGGGTAGGTCTCTCGTTAGGCAACTCTATATTCCATCGTTTAGCATGTTGAATTATATTAACCTCATCTGTGAGTGCAAGACCGGTTCTTCTGCCACCACGATATCCGAGATCTCTACCTACCCAAATAGCATCGACTGGTTCTTCAATAGCTTTATTGAGCATTGCAGATAACATCAAAGCGCGTATCCTCGGTGCATCGTACTTATCATAGACTTGGCAGCGATCTGAATATGGATTAAAGCAATTATCAAATTGCAGCGAGGCTACTTGTTCAACAAGCGGGTGTAACATTTTTATTTCCCTACCGATTCATATCGAATTGTTCGCAGCTCACGATCGCATATAACCCATCCCCCATTATTAATTTTTATTTGGCGGAACACTTCATATCCTTCAAGAATAGCTTTTTCCCACAATTTTAGCGGACACTTTTCAACCTCGTAACCGCTTACAAACTCACTTATCGTCTTTAAAATTCCTAAAGGAACTCGTTCTTGCCCTTCAAAAAAATTTAGCTCTTTCGCTTTAGTAAAAATCCATGCAGTTAGTCCTTCCTCGACGACTATGGCCCGACCACTATCTTGTTCTTCATCACATTTCGCATTGCTTTTTCTTTTATGTTTAATCAATGCACGAATAACTGGAGACCAATGTAATATAGCAACATATGCCAAATGAAAAACATCGTGAAAGCGATAGCCATCTTGGTCAGCTATGTTGTCTGTTAAAGGATCGCCAATAAATACACCGTTTAGCTGTAAGTAACTTTTACCACTTCTACGTTGACTTATCTTTATCTTCAGCAATTTAGGTAGCTGCTCATCTTCACTATATCCACAGTCAAAGTCTAATCCAATTAAATCTTCGGCCTTAGGCTCAAGAAAAGCACCTCTTGCTTTTTTTATATTCAGTCGTGCAACTTCAGAAAATGCAAGTTCTGCTGCATGAATAGCATCTAGATAAGCTCGCGCAAATTCAACTAATTCGTTGAAAAGTGGTTTCGTACCGAGCATAGTTGCAGCTGATTTACCAAGCCTAACCAAGCTATTCTCGAGGCTTATGGGTTCACCACTAGGCATCGAGATGTATGCAATACCACCTCTTGAAAGATCACTTAAAGCACCAACTTTAGAAAATTCGTCACAGGATACTGCTCCGGAAAAAACATCCTGAAGGGGGATGTCGAGTCGCCTGCAAATTGCTGCCAGGTACCATAAAGTATCACCGAATTCTTCCTCTGCAGCATGCCTAAACCCTGGGTATGCATTTTTGTCACGAACAAGCTTTTTGGCTGTTGACATAATACCGCCAACTTCACCGTACAGGCCTTGTAGAATTGGATTCAAATCATCCTTTTTAAGGATATCTGTTGGAGCAACTTGATTTTCATACTCCGAAAATAAAAGAAATCCCTCTCTCTTCATTTTGACTTCCTCAAACTCAACCACTCAAATGGAGCTCCCTGATACCCGTTGACGCCAAGACTCCCAAGCCATTGTTCAAAAGATGCTAGTAGCTGCAAATCATTAAATGCAGTAAATCCAACCCCTGACTTACAAATACTACGGCCTTTTGAGTCAACTAACTCTTTGGGAATTTTTGGACCTTCTCCACCAAAATACACATAATGGTCGCTTACAAGCACTCTATTTACGGCAGTGTCACGTCTTACGTGATTTGGGTTCAGTTGACCATTGTTATCTGAATGGAAAGAATCGAGCTGATTCCATTTTAAAAGCGGCGTCTCTCGATAGTAAATGTTATCCCCGCAGCTCTGTTTGCGACTGCCATTTCTATATGGTTTTTTTATTTGAAAGCGAGCATCTCGGCTATAGTCATCAAATGACATGATTTCTGTAACTTTCATTGCATAAACTAAGCGTCCACCGCGTCGTACTTTTCTGTCATTACTACCGCTTCCCAAAATCCAATCACCTACAGACGCGCTCTTTCTTATCGGAGGCTTACAGGTTGCGAGAGTGCAGTAGTTATAAAACGGGTTTGGAGCAAAGCCGCTATCATATCGGACTACATATGAATAAATTTTTGCCATTAGCAAGGATGCCTTTTCAGGGGTACAGCACCATAATCACCACCGTCAGTTTTCTCCCAGCGGTCAACTCCGTTTATGGCGTTTACAATCGAATCACCGCTCCAACCGACCATAGCATCCGCATATTCTTTTAGGGCCTCTGGTAGCTCACAGTCCTTTTGTCCATGCTCCCAAACACCTATAATTCGTTTGCCTTGCTTGGCAGCATATTCAATTTCCCAGTTTACCCATTCACTGTTCTTTGTCTCTGGAGTTACGTAGCAAATAAATATACCAGCCCAATTTATTGCCGGAGCTAAAATCTGAGTTTTGATATAATGTTCATCTGTTGCATTGTTAAATTTCCCTGTATGAATGGACGAGTCTCTCATATAAATTCCTTTCGGGGACAACAGATCTTTCAGCTTTTGTAATCCATGATCATCTTTGTGGACATGGCTTATAAACACATTTCTCAAATCACTCATCAACATTCCTTATCTGTGAATTCAATATTTTCAGTAACCAATAAAAAGCATTTTAATAATTGTTAACGTGCTTTCTGAGTGAGCACCAAAACGATTAACACTCGTTTTTGAAGCATTTTAAGTTAACGTGCGAAATTAATCTCGGCAGCTGAATTAACATGCATATCTCTGTCATTGCATCATTGTCAATTCAGCAGACTTAATGCTGCCCCTGGGCGTTGATTCGCTTGCGCTAAGATTTGACGTCGCGTCAATTCAGCTGTTTCTCTTGCATAGTCAGTATTTTTAATCTGACTTCGTGCTGCTGATGCATTCTCAGCGACATTAGAAATATTACGTATTGTCGATTGAAATCAATTTTATACTACCTGCCAACATGCCAGAACTTTTTGAGGGATGCCACTGCTTTGTTTCTGATTTAGGACGATTCGTCTTTTCGCATTTGAATCAGGCTGATTTCGGCTCAGCCGAATCAAGCAATCGCTGACACCACCACACCATATAATCGCGCTGCAGCATTTTCTGCTGCACACGGTCGCCACCAACCAGACAATAGGGCATATCAAGTAATCGTTTTCTGGCCTCTTCAGCTTCCATATCGCTGTCGCTGAATAAAAACGGATAAGGGGCATTGTGATAGTCAGGAAACTGCTCAGCTTCAGGCGGTGATTGGATGAGGATAAACAGCAGGCTTTGAAGGTCATCTATGTTGGGATACCCACTATTCGCACGCCAGCAAATTAATGTCCATTCGTCACTTAATACTCTCGAATGCTGCGGCAGCAACATGCTTAAAGTCTCGATACCATCGAGTAAAGACAGGCAGACGAGCCGACGCAACAAAGTTTGTTGGGATTGCTCCAGCAAAGGCCGTTGTAAATCCTGTTTTAACATGGGCAGCGCGATGATGAGCTGCCGGATAGCTCGCGGACTAGTTTCATCAAAGCCCTCGACTACTTCACGGGCGAAAATCTGGTGCTTGAGGGTATGGCCTTGCGGCGAAGTCGCCAGCATCGCCAAGCGACATGGACGTTGAGAGGCTGCATCCTGCCTGGCAGCAGTGACCGCAGTAAAATCCAGTTGGCCAATGGCAGCACCTAACTGCCGCTGGATCGCTTCATAAGAATATTCCCGCTCCAACCGAGCCCGGCCTGCCGTTGCTATTTTGGTAATCAAAGCAGGTTGTTGCAGATAGCGCAGTAGCGTTTCACTGAAGTTACCGACATCACAGGCGATATACTCTTGCCCCGGCACAAAGTAATCGGCCATTTGCATCTGTGGTAAACCAAAGTCCACATCAAGCTGCAATAGCGCAACTTGATGGTTCATCAGCTCACAACTGCGGTAGTTATAAGGCCCATTAAACCCAACGACGTTCAGCCCGATTTTACTGCGCGCCAGTAACTGACTGTATTCCTGATGCGAAACACCACTGACAAAAACAACCTTATATTGGTTGGCATACTGCTTTGCGAAATCATGCGCTAACTGCATGGCCACATCGCGCCAGCCACCATATTCAGCTCTTGGGCTCTCACCAAAACTCACAATCAAATCAATGTCTTTACTCAGGTTGTACTGACCTGTTGAATAATGAAACGAACCCCAGTTCGCACCAAATGGCAGGCTCAGCACCGTTTTATCCGCCATCAATGATTGATAAAGCGGCACAAAAGCCGAAGACACAGGAGCTACAACATCAAAGAGTTTCGCCAGATATTCACAGTGCAAGCCACGAAAGGTGTGGCAGACCCCGGCAACCGAGGGAAATGGCAATCGCTCCAGTCCTTTCGGCGCTATGCTGGCACCACAAGCTTGTGGGTCGAAATAATACTCAGGTGTAAAACCGGCAGGTAAGCGCTGGATGGCTTCTGCAAGGTCATCTATGGAAATGTCAAAAGCCAGTCGGTCAGCTCGCCCTTGTACTAAATGCGGTACTGACAGTGACACCACATCGGCGTAAATCAGCAGGCCAATACTCTGAAAATTTGGATACACGTCGTAGTTAATCAGCCCCAGTAAAATTCGCGGGCGCTTTATCTTGAGCTTGGCCGCATGCTTGGTGCGAAAGTGATTGCGGTACAACAGGAAGTTCAGATTATAGAGAGATGGGCCGCTAGCCAGCGTCTCTAACTTCCCTTCCAATGCCTGAATGACGGATACATCATGCTGATACTGACTTTCAATTGCATGAATTTGCTGAATAACTTGGTCGACCATGGCATACATCTTTGATTGCGAACAGATGTATGCACACTAAAAGCCTCGCTTCATATAAAAGCCGGAATAAATCGTAGCTGGTATCAGAATTATTCTGAGCAACGGCTACCTGTGACAAACAATAATCGCTGTGCTTAGTCCGTCAGTACACTGAGTTCTAGCAAGCCAAACTTCAGCGCCAGCTGCAGTAACTGATAGTCGCTCTGCACTCCCAGCTTCTGGCAGATATTGGCACGATGGGTATGAACAGTTTTGTCGTTTAAATCGAGTTCTCGTGCCGCAGTCTTGACGCAATAACCGCGGGCCAGCAGGCTGAAGACTTGTTGCTCTCGACTGGTCAGTTTGTCGAGCCCCGCCTGCTTCTGGGCTCGCTCACGTTGCTTCAGGTTGCGGGCCACGTCACTGCTTAAGAAAAATTCGCCCTGTGTGATGCGCTCCAGTGCCAGGGGCAATTCATCAGCAGCGGTGCGTTTTGACAGGTAAGCATGCACACCGGCCTCTTCGGCCTGTTGCACATAAGGATTGTTATCGTAAATCGAAACCATGACAAAATAGGCTTGCGGCTGACTTAGTTTCAGCGCCTTGATAAGCTCAGGGCCTTTGATATCGGGCAATGAATGATCTACCAGAATCAGATTAAAACTTTGCAGACTCGCTTGATTCAGCGCTTCTTTACCACTACCTGCTTGCGCGATGGATTGATAATCGCCAATTGAATCAAACAGATGACAGAACCCATCCCGCACAATAGGATGGTCATCAACTACTAATACTGACCAGGGCATGTGTCACACTCATCCTTGGAAGCAACTGACAAGACTTTAGCAAATGTGGGAACAATACAAAAAGGAATTTTTCCGTACCGACAACGCCGCTGAACTGATGTTGGGACATCTGGCTGTGGTGCTGCTGTATGGTACGGCTTTTTTATGTTTCTATTTTTTCTCCCGCAACTTCTTTACCCATCAGGGCTGGTCTGCGTGGTTCATGCCAGCTGGCCTGCGCCTTGCTGTGTTGTTAATAGTTCCGTGGCGATATTGGCCGACGTTGATTGTCACTGAGTTTTTTTGCCAGCGCAGTATCACGATTGGCTATGGCAATGTCCTTCCTGAGGTCTGGGGCGCAGTACTGAGATTTGGCACGAAGCAAGGCTTGGTGATTCTTGTAGCCTTCTGGTTTAAGGTTCACTGGCCTGTCACTCAGTTGCACAAAACAAAGTATGTGCTGCTGTTGCTTACGCTCATGCTGTGGGAATCAGTGGTCAGTGCAACTTCGCTGATGTGGTTTACGCCGTTTTACCAGAACATTCCAGCGGAACAAAAGCTCTCAATATGGTGGGCATTTATCTGTGGCAATCAGATTGGTATTTTCTTGCTGGGTATTCCGCTGCTTGGCGTGTGGCAGTTCTGGCGGCAACAACGCAAAGAGTGGAAAACTCCAGCCAAACGATGGAAAGCAGCGAGCCTATTACTGCTGATAGTTTTGGCTTTTTTCCTGTTTCGTGCCGAACCGGATGCGCTCTATCTAGTATTATCGTTGAGTCTGTTTCCCGCCGCCATGCTCTGTTATTTAACCGGCTGGACCGGCGCTGTGATTGCATTAACGACGCTCAACTTTGCGACTGCTTTTACCTTGTATGGCCAGTCAGGCACCCTAACCATGCAACAGTTACAGGCATTTGTATTGCTACTCAACATTGCAATCCTGCTGTTTGGATCCTTGATGTCAACGCAGCAAAGTCTGACCCGAGACCTTAGGCAACAAGCGGCGCAACAGACTGAACTCGCTATCCGCAATCAGCAACTATCTGAGAAGTTTTCCAGCGTGCTCGAATATGAGCGCAAGGTCGTATCCAACGAACTCCACGACGAACTCGGTCAGGTGGCGACTGGTCTCAAACTGCAAATCAAAGCGCTGCAACGGCAAGAACCCAACGAACGCTTGGACAAGCTCAGCGCAACAGTCGACACCTTATACGACTCTATCTATCGATTAATGCATCAGCTCACGCCGCGTTTACTGGAAGAAAGAGGACTTATAGCCAGCCTAACTCAAGGCCCACTGCCAGAGATGCTCAGTCATGCCGACATCAACTACAGTCACCAAATTGATAACAGCGCTGAAGCTCTGCCTGAACCGGTAAAAGTTCTGCTTTATCGGGCCGCACAAGAGGCGCTGACCAACGTTGCTAAACACGCCAATGCAAGCTGGTGTCGCCTAAGTCTTGAAGTCAAAGGTGGTATTTGTTATCTGACAGTTGAAAATGATGTTGGCACCCGAGATGTGAATGAGCAGACTCCAGCAACAGAAGGCTTTGGACTTAAAAATCTACAAGAACGACTCTGGGCTGCGGGTGGCCGACTAACATCGACACTTGAAAACTCGATGTTTGTATTCAAAGTATTGCTTCCGGCCAGGCTATCGCCTGAAGTGAAGACTTCAGGCTTCCGAAGTCACTCTGAATAGCAACTATGAACGACTGGACTCAGTTGAAAACTGTGTTTTTATAAATAGCTGTTCATCAATTTCATAAAACTCAGAAACGTAGGTTCATCTACATCAGGACTGTTTGCAATTTCAGCAATTGAACGAGGGCAAAGTCCGCTAGGGCTGAGAAATGGCCACAGTTTAACCACATCTCCAACCGTAACCGGTGGAGCACTAAGGTCATCGGCCTTCATTTTTAAAATTGCCTTTCGAAGTCTGGTTGGTCTGTCGTACTGGATAAAGTTGTTTTTCATTACTACTCCTTTGTTGGAGTAGTGATCATAAAACTGATCGTTGAAATCTCAAAAATAGCAGCCTTTTAAGCTAGGGATTGGACACATAACAGACCGTCAGGTCAATTCTACCTCTAATTTATAACGCACCGATTGGGTGGGCTCCAAAAAGCACAGGACACTGAATTATGATGCTCCGGAGCACCTGACCGGCGTTTTCTCTGCCGCATTCATTCACAATAAACTCGCCAATTTCTACCCGCCGAACCACCCGATAGATGTATCAAACCAGCCAAACGTTGATGCCTGGAAGCCGGTCCGCCGCTCTACTGTGTCACCACACAGACTCTATCCGCCGGTATCTAATCTATCTGTTGCTCTAATAAGAGAGTTACTACAGAGATATTCCACAATCAGACAGATGTAGTTTTATGCACTGATAGCCATTCATTGATCACTTAGTAGATCACACTCTCAGATCACAACATGAGATTAGTAACACAGTGAGATGTGTTCAGAATCAGCAAATGTGTTCGCCGGTTTTCGCAAAATGATCGCTGTTCTGTGCAGTGCGAGTGACGAATTCGTCACTGACGAACAAAGTAACTGAGACGAACACACATTCACATCCTAAGCACTTAAATACCAGCTGTTAGCCATCACCGCCGGTGCATCAACACTCACTCAATAGCAAAACTACCAGCGCGAAACAGCTGCTGTCAGCACGCGCACAGCGTAATGATCTCTTGATCAAGCTCTGTGTCTTTTCAATCAGCTTTATCCGCTTATTCAACTAGTTGTAAGACGCCACCGCCGGTGCAGAGAGTCCATTTAGAGCGCAGGAAGCGAGGATAAAAGGCTATCCCTTGTTACAGCACGAGCTTTGCGTATTGACCGCCGGTCGCGCGGTATTTCTGCGAATTCCTACTTTTTGCGAACTGTAAATCAATTCAGGAGCAGTGCCAAAACCGGCACCGCTTTTAACTTTTGATCAAAGAGGATCTGCATGAAACAAAATCAAACGCAACTCAAGATGTTGGTTGCCAGTCTTCCGCCGGATAGCCAACTGCGCGTGCGTACTTTGAAAGTACACAGTACTGACATTAAAGCCGCCGCAGCAGAGTTACTGAGCGATATCCGGCGCAACATCTCCAACCTCAATCTTTTGTTATTCCGCTTTTATAAAGCGGAGTGCTGGTTAGCTTTGGGTTACGACTCATTTAAAGCGTGCATCGAATCTGAGTTCGGCGAAGAGGCATATCCGAGCATGCGCCGGACGGCGGTTAAAGCAAGCATCGCCTACAGCGTTGCCGGTGAAGACGGCGTGCGTATGGATTATTCCTTCCACGCCCTTGAGCCCCTGAACCGCCTGAAGGTGAAGCAGTGCAAAGCAGTGTGGCGCAAGTTACAAGAGCAGATCGGCGGTCCTGTAATCCCCAAACGCAAATTAACCCGAGAGCTGGTTGAAACAATCATCGCCGGCCTTTACCCAGAATTGAGCAAGGAAAAAACCATGAACACTCCAAACGTAAATCCGCAAGCAATTCAGTTCACACAAAAAATCAAAACGCTTGATGTCACATCACCAGATTTTCTGACCCAAGTGTTACAGGCGGTTCTTGCCTGTACGGACGAAGAAACTCGGCTGCACTGGCAACTGACTTTGAAAAAGCGCCCGCTGAAATTTTCCGGCGAGGTGAAATAACATGGCTAAAACAAAAGACAACAAGCTGAATGTTCATGTCGACAAACTCGACTTTACTGTTCAGGTCCCTGAAGACATGGTGACGCTGGTGTGGAAAAACTGCTGTTCATTGATTTTGTTTCTTCGCCAGTATTTGACACTCTTTAAGTACAGCAAGGGGCACGGTGGTTACCGGCTGGGTTTTAAAATTCCGATTGGTCTTTATGCTGTCGAGTCGAAAGAAGTCGGGGCGAAACATCTGTATATGCAAGTTGCGCCCTATTCACCGAAAAAAGCCTTTTTACGTATCACGTTAAATGGCCATCCATACAACGCCGGAGATTTGTATGAGTGTCATCGCTGGCTGCACATTCTTGCGCCGGATATCGATGCTGCGCAACATGTCACAGTGACTCGGATCGATTTTGCTGTAGACGGTAAAACACCGTTATCGAAATTAGCTTTCACACTCATTGGCGCCCGTTCATCATGCCGCGTCTTTGGCCCTGATGGTGAACCACAAACTCTGTACGCCGGAAATCCGAAAAGCGACGTGCAGTTGTGTTGTTACACCAAGGAAGATGAAGATATTACACGTGCTGAACTGCGTGTCCGGCCTAATATCAAAGCAAGTCTCTTGCAGGCTAAAATTAAAGAAATGGACTTACCAAGCCGGCTGAAATGTTACGACCTTACGACGTTGCAGAAACAAAGCCTAAACCCATGGCTGCTTCACTGCGTGCGAGATGTTGGCTTGACCACCGTACTTCGCATTCTGAAAGACAACAAATCTGAACTTTCTTATTTCAAGAAAATGCTAGAAGTTGCAGAACTGGAGTATTTCGACAACAAGGAACTTGGCAAAATTTTAGAAACATTGGTTCAGCGCCACAGCCAAATCTGGTTCGGCGATTTTAGCACCGTCAGTGACAAGGCTCGACAGGATATCAAGGCGCGGCAAAAACCGTTTGAAACAACCTGGCCTCGCGGTATGGAGTCAGTACAAGACCAGTTTAAGGCCAACGGCCAGAAACTGTTCGGCAAGCCCAAGTTTGAATAACTGCTGTACGCGAGTTACCTCAGAAAAATTCTGAGGTAACTCATTTCTCTGGTGGCTATAACTAACTTCTGACCACTATAAGAGATGTAAGTGTATGACTAAAAAAGGAACGCAGTTAAAGGCAAGACCTCTTGCCAAAAAAGTGCTGGATAAAGTGCAATCAAAGGTCTTTAAAAAATCCAAGCTAAAAAAAGCGGCACAAAAGCAGGTCGAGCTTAAGACTCTGACGCCTAAAACACTACTCAACAGCAAAGATATTATTAAGACAGCCATTCAACAAGCTGGGATTGACGATGCGGAATTAGCGTCAGAATTCAAAAAACTGGGAAAATTAATAAAGACCCGAAACGACGCAGAAAAAGCAGAAGTAGCAAAAAACATCACAGCACTTCTCAATCAACACACCCATATTCTGGAAATATTCAAAGTAATCAGAATTTTAAATAAAACTCGGTCGGTGACCAAAACAAAAATTGAGTTGCTGCAGAGCACTAAAGACAAATTTGACCATGTTGTCCAAGACCTGACCAACCAAGAGTATCAATTATCGAATGGCCAGCCGGTTAAGACGCAAAACGATGCGTTGCTCTATTTAATTGAGCATTTTAAATCTCATCAAACCGCTACCTAAATACCCCTTTTAATCCCTCCAGAGCCAGTGCTACCTTGGTGTAGCACTGCTTTTCAGCAGTTTCCTACCGATAAATCAATCACTTAAATCACTTACATACCGGAGTACTTTATGAGTACAGCATGTCCGTACACGCTGTATATCAGCCGTTTATCGCCCAATAGTCGCCGCTCTATCAGCTCGCAGCTGAATAGCCTGGGGAAGCTAATGGGATGGGACGAAGCTGAGCGAGCACAGCGTTTTGCACAATTAGACTATCAACAGGCCATGGTGTTGCGTCAGCAGATGCAGGCCGCTGGCTGGAGCGCCCGTTCTATTAACAGAGCCATGATTGCGATCCGGGGGATTGTCAAAGTGGCTGTTTTGACTGGCCATGTGACACAGCAGACCTTGGCGCAGCTGGAGGCCATCCAGCAAATCAAGCACGGCGAACACCAAGGCACCGCCTTATCCACAAAGCAAGTCGAACAGCTGTTTTACCAGCTAAGAGCCGATTTATCGCCGATTGGCTATCGGAACTTGCTGGTCTTTGCACTGCTGCTGGGGACTGGCCTTCGTCGTAGCGAACTGGTGGCATTAACCCTGAAAGACTATGACAAGCCCAATAAAACCCTGTTGGTGCGCCATGGTAAGGGCAATAAAAGCCGTGTGGTCTACCTCCCCGAATGGAGCCTTGAGTACCTGCAAGCATGGCTAAAAATCAGGGGCAATGGTGAGGGGTATCTGCTGTGCTCGGTCTATAGCAGTGGCAAGGTAAAGCCGACTGAAGCCATGAATGCATCAACTGTCTATAGGCTTATCCGGCAAAAGCTCGAAGCTGTGGGGGTGGCGAATGTTTCCCCTCATGACTTACGCCGTACCTTTATTACCCGCTTGTTGTCGCAGAACGTCGACATCAACACAGTGCGACAGATGGCCGGACACGCCAGTATCAGCACCACCACCATCTACGACAAGCGTGACCATGAGTTTATGCAGCAAGCCGCTGCCATCCTGAACTACCGGAGCCACAACCGATGAGACGTAACGCCAGTTTGCATTACCCTTATCTGTCGTCTCAGTTTTGTTCGATGATTGTGCGGGAATACATCGATGATTCCGATAGTGAGCTGCTAAGCCCCAGTATGCTCAACCGCATGTGTTTTATCTCGAATCTAACGACACGTCAGATGCCAACCAGCCAAATGCTGGACGCTTTAGCCATCTCAGACCCATACCCAAAACAGACGGAGGCCTTAAAAGCCAATTGTCGACGCTTATGCAGTTTGTACGGTATCGACAGCAAGTTTGCCATGGTGTTGGAATTTGTTGCGGTGGTAAATCTCAATGCGGGGCTGACAGCGGTATTGGGCAACTTGGAATGTGAGGGGGTAAACATTGATAGCTGCGCGGTATTGGCCGAACAGTGTGACATGCCACTTTCTGATCTGAAAAATGCCTTAGCACTGCTGGTAGACCAAGGCCTGCTTCAGCAAAGCTTCGAAGAGTGGGAACCCGCCAAGATGACCATTGCAAGGCCAATACTGCTGCGCCTTAGTGGCTCACTGGTGCAAAGTAAAGGTGACTTACTGCAAACCCTGTTGTTTGAAGCGCCACCCGCAACCTTTGATTTATCGTCGTTTAGTCAGGCCAATACCGACCTGATGCAGCGCTACTGCCAAAACGCCATGGCCAAGGGGGATAGTGGTATTAGCCTGCTTATCCATGGTGAACCCGGCACAGGTAAAACTGAACTGGTGCGAAGCCTCGCTAAAGCCTGTGGTTGCCAGCTTTATGAAGTGCGAAATCTGCGCTTTGACGCTGGACAAGTAGATAACGAGTTTGGTGCCCGTCATGCCAGTAATCAGCGGGTAAAAATGTTATCTACCTTGCAACAGATGCTGGCGGCAACCCCCAATACCATGCTGGTGATAGATGAATGCGAAGACATGTTCAGTAGTTCAGACACCAGCTACAGCAAAGACAGTATGCAGCGCCTGCTTGAGCAAAACCAAGTGCCATGCATCTGGATCACCAATTACGCCGCAGAGCTGGAAACCAGCTTTATCCGACGTTTTAAGTTGGTGGTTCCCATGCCTGCCCCTGAAAAAGCAGACCTTCGCAAAATCGCGGGGCAGACATTTAAAGGTATGGCATTACCGGATGACTATATCCGTAGGCTGTGCGGTATTGAGCATATGACACCAGCTCTGATTCAAAATGCTGGCCATGTGGCAAGGCGGGTTGATGCCAAACACCAAGAGGCAGAACGCATCATCGATGAGGTGGTAGAAAATAGCTTAAGCGCTGCCAGCCTTTGGGATAGTAAACCCAAGTACCAGCAGCAACTGCGCTTTGACCCCGTCTTATTGAATATTCGGGGCGACCCGATTAGTAAGGACCACATTACACAGGCTATCCGCCAGCAAGACTCGATACGGGTATTACTGTGTGGCCCCCCTGGTACTGGCAAAACTGCCTATGCCCATTATTTGGCCGAGCAACATGACATGCCACTGAAGCAAATCCGTTGTTCTGATGTACTGAGTAAATACGTCGGAGAAAGTGAGCAGAATGTCGCCCGTATTTTTGAAGAGGCGACAGCAGAGCAGCAAATACTACTGCTGGATGAAGTAGATAGCTTACTGACTAGCAGAGACAGACTGCGATCGCAGCATGAGCTTCAGCTCGTCAACGAACTGCTGACGCAGCTTGAGAGCTTTGAGCAGCCGCTCTTTGCAGCGACGAACTACGACACGCTGTTAGACCGTGCTGTAATGCGCCGCTTTGACTTCAAGTTGTTCTGTGACTACTTGAATGCTGAGCAAGTCAAAACGCTGTACAAGCGCACGCTGAGCGTTAGAACGCTGTCTGACGATGAGCTGTCAGCGCTGAGTTTACTCAAGCAGTTAACCCCCGGCGATTTCGCCATTCTCGCAAGACGCCTGAAGTTCTGCGAGGCCAATAAAACCAATCTACGCGATATGGCCATCGGCCTGCTTCGCGACGAAAACCAACGCAAGCAACCACCCCAAGCGATTGGCTTTATCAAATAGCCACAACGCTTACACCAAACATTTAAGGAAACTACCATGACTACATTATTGAGCACGCTCAAGGTGATCGACCGTCCAAAAATCGAAGCCAAGCCACCTATTTTAGGCAAACGCATGAAGCTGATTGATCGGCTAGAAGAACAACTGACCATGGCCAAAGCCATGCTCGACAAAACCCCATTCGAGGCCTTTCGGGAAAAGTCAGTCAAAGACCCTGAAACTGGCGAGCGTAAAACCATTCGTAAACGCCGCTCAGTCCGGCCTTGGTATTACGACAGCAACGAACACTACTACATCGAAATCAAGGTAGGCCTCAAAGCTATTGAGCTGGAAAAAGGCAAAACTGCGATTGATGTGGGGCCAAAAGAACAGCTACCTGATGTGATTAACACCATTATTCAGGCGGTCGAAAAGGGCGAGCTGGATACGCACATACTGGCCATCACGTCAGTTAAAGCGGGTGAAAAACGGGCTCAGAAAAAGTAGCACTGCAACCCTCAAAACGCACAAAAATTAGTTCTGTGAGTTTTGGAGGTGGGCTTTGAAGCAGCGTAAAACCTGTATTGTGGGTTTTGTGAGTGAAAACTCAGAGGCCTTCATCGCGCTGATAACCCAAGTCAAACATCTCATACCGCTTCACTAATTTTTTAATTCAGTTAAACCACTCAAATGCCTGCTGTTAAAGCGGGCATTTTTATTTTAAGGACTTTTACCATGGTTATTACAACAAACGACCTACCACTGCCTGTCACCAGCAAACTAACCGACATCATCAAAGATGCACTGAAAGGCAAAGACCTTACCGGAAAAACCAGCGTCACTCTGAATTTCAGGGACCCAGACTACAGCGCAGAAAATGGTGGCTTCCATCCGGTTGAAATCATGCTGAAGCGCAAAGGCGCTGAATGGCACATTTTGTACATCACCAACTTTTGCTATGCAGGTATTGGCCCCTATGCCGAGCTGGTCAAAGACTTAGATTTTGATTTTGGGGTGGGCGTGTTTCAGACCAGCTATGGGTATTTCAGAATAGAAGAGGCTTTAGACGTCTATCCGGTTTGGGAGCAAAATTTTTGTTGCTATGTCATGAATGACGCTTTTGACATCAAAATTTGATCAACGTCTGGAAGGCAGTATGCAGCGCAAAATTTCAACCGCGCTGCAATCTCAGTCGTTGCAATAATCGTCGGGTTTATTACAAATCTAATCCGGCACCATTGTGCTTTAACCAGGCGATTTGCTTTGAATAGGAAGGCAAGATTTTATCAACTAGATTCCAGAACGCAGGACCATGATTTAGGTGGACTAGATGCGCCAGCTCATGAACAACAATGTAATCCAAAACGGAGAGAGGGGCCATTAAACAACGCCAGTGAAAGTTCAAGTCACCTTTAGGGGTGCACGAAGCCCAATGATGTTGAAGATCCATCACACGAATAGCACGATATTCAACACCTAGTTTGGGCGCATAATGCGCGACGCGCTTAGTTATCCTCATCAACCCTTTAGTGCGATAGAAATTCTTGAATAGATCACTGCCATGCTCTGCTTTATCACGACGCATTAAAAAGTAGCCATTTTTCAGGATTAAATCTTCTTTCTGCTCGTTAACAAGCTTTAATCGATAATTGCTTCCCAAATACGGAAATCCCTCACCGCTTACAAACTCCCGTTCCACTCGGGTACGATTGAGATCTTCCCATTCAGCTAGATTTCGGTATATCCAGCTCCGCTTTTCCTCGATGATGCTTTGTACTTTTTCAATATCGTAGCTTTCTGGAGCAAGTACAGTGACACTCCCATCGCGTTCAATGAGTATGCTCGTTGTCTTTCGCTTACTTTGTTTCAAGCTGTACTGAATATCTTTGTATTGCATATTAGTGCAGCTGGTCTTTTTTCAACGTTCTTCGCGCTTCAACAGCTTCTTCTATTTCCTTTTTAGATTTCACTTCGAATGCGTTGTAAGTTGGTTCTATTCGCTCTCTCTTCACTCGGCTTTTTTCCATCGCACCTGGTAACATTTGTGGTAAATCCGAAACACGCTTAACCAGCTTCTTAAAAGTGGCTACAGCAACGTGATAAGCAAAGTTGCCAACAACCCCCGCAACTACAGATTGCTGCAAAAAGCCTACAACATCAAAATCTTGGCTTCCTCTTCTAGTCTGCTTTAGAGCAATCAGTGGAGCACCAAGCCCCTCAATGGTTAATTCATCCTGAAGAGCGGCAACAATGTCTGACAGAGCCTCTTGCGACAGTGCTGACATGAGATCATATTCAGTTTTCACTTCATAAGGCATGGTGCTATCTGCTGACTGAGCTTCAACCGCACTAGGTACGTCGATGTCAGTGCGAACAGTTACTGAAGCAACTCGAATGAACTGTTCATACTGTTCAAGTTGGCTGGACAGATACAGCTCTGTTCCACATACCGAATATTTAAGCATGTCCAAAACTTGCCGCTCGTCTTCCAAAGAACCTGCCAGCTTCAAATCTTTTATAGCGTCAATCAAACTCTCAATTTTGAGTGTCTGCTCATGATCCGACAAAAGCATTTGCTCCCGTCTACGCGCTAGCGCTACGACCTCAGTCGTTAGTTTTTCATGCGCATCTTTCAGCTGCGGCACTTTGCTGAGAATAAAGCGTTTTTTGATGCGCCCTCTAAGTTCGGAAACTAAGTCATCACGCTCCCAGAAGTCGAGACTACTAATATTTTCACCAAGTTCTTCCATAATGGCTTCGACGCAAGCATTCACTTTATCCAGTGGTGTAACGGGTTCGCTATCAGGGAATGCGATGCTAACAATCAAATCAAAAAATGGATCTGAGACTTGAGCATTTGGGCCGCGTCCAGAGTCAATTTCTTGTCGCAACGCACTCAACTCAAGGATCATTTTTTCCCAATTGCCGGAGTGCTTTTTGATCACTTCATCCAGCTTTTCACTCATTTTTTTGTAGAAAACTGGGTCGTCATCCGCATTCACTTTACAATGTTTGCGGATAGCATGTTCCATCTCACTAGCCTGCGCCTGCACATCCGGCTCTTTGCCCCAATACGTCATAAAGGCTTCACTGAACAAATCAATGGGCTTAACCTTTGGGTTAATTCCAAGGCTAATCAGGTGTTCATTCACAAGATTGCGTATTTTCGCGCCAACGCCCTGAAAATTCATGCTGTCATCTTGGTAACGCTGACGCGCCTTCGCTTGAATATGCACAAACTGGTACATCGGTGTTTTGTATGGATCAGCCAAGGAGTTTGGCATAATGATGTCCATGCTCTGGAGAAACTTCTTCAAGAACACGTTGAAGCTGTCACGCTGACGTGGATCTTCTAAAACAGCAATTGCCTGAAGTTGCACCTGATAATGCTGATCGACGCCTAGTTTTTGATTCACAAAGGCCTCAATGTTGTGGACTTTAAGTTCGGTAAACAGCTGAAGTAAACGCCGAAATCGGCTTTCCAATACAGGCACTTCGCTGTCAATGTTTTGCAAGCTTTCCAAAATATCATCTTGGTCATCTTGCGAGTACATCGAAAGCGCTTCTCTAAGGTGATGAGCCAAGCCGATATAATCGACAATATAGCCTCGCTGCTTTTCTTTCGCGGTTCGGTTTACACGGGCAATAGTTTGAAGCAAGTTGTGCTCTCGTAGTTTTTTATCGAGATACATTACTTGCTCTATTGGCGCATCAAAACCCGTTAACAACATATCGCAAACGATTAAAAATGCTACACCCGTATTTGGCTTGCTGTGGTCAAACTTCTTCTTAAAGCTATCAATTGCTTTTAGTTCTTTGGCTTGCTTTCGCGCATAGCTGAACGATGCAGCTTCATTGGTATCATCACTTGAAATAACCACTGCAGTTTTCAAAAACTCAAGGCGTTCAAGCCAAGCTTTATCGATGGATTGTGCAGGCTGCTTCTTGTACAGCTCGATTTCTTTCGCCAGCGCCTTTTCAATATACGTTTGGTAATGAATAGCCGCTTGCTTGGAAGAACACACTACTTGCGCTTTAAACCCTGCAGGCAAAATTTGTCTCAGATAGTGCTTAACCAAATCCTCGGCAATTTCCTCAATGCGCTGTTCGGCTTCAAGAATGTCACCTTCCGCACCATATTTTTTACGGATCGCTCTTAACTCTTCTTCGGTTCTGTCAGCAAACAGATCTTCAAACTTGGTATCAAAACCCGCTTTGTCGTAGATCGCACTTTCTGCGGTTTTACCTTCGTAGAGGATTTTTAACGTCGCGCCATCATCCACCGCATCCTGAAGTTTGTATTTGTCGATATAGGCTTTTTCTTGACTGACACCAAAGCGCTTCCAAGTAGGATAAGTGTGATGATCTGCAATAAGTGGTGTGCCAGTAAACGCCACTCGGGTTGATTTTGGAAAAGCATCAAACAAGTTATCAGAAAGGCTTGCCCTATCTTTACCTCCTCGCTGGGTGCGGTGTGCCTCATCGACCAAAATCAGTACTTTTTCACCGGCGTTTATCACACCAAACGGTCGATGCATAACAATTTCAGCATCAAAGTCAGCTTCAAGCTCCTCAATGCGCGCAACATCTCCAGCTTCTTTTGCCTCTGCCAGTTTCTTCGATAAAAGTTTACGAACCGACTCAGGCAGGAAACTGCTGTCTTGCTCGCGAAACTTATGCACCATCACCATATTGGTGTTTGAGGTATCGTTTGCCAGCTTTTCCCGTGCATCCTTGGTACTCTTGATTTCAACCACGGTATCGCCAATTAACGCCGCGGTATTCGTGAGTTGCTCTTCAAGGTCACTCCGGTCATTCACCATTAACACTTTGTAGCTTTTCAGCACTGAGTGTCGACGCAGCTTACGCACCAAGAACACCATGGTAAGGCTTTTTCCGCTTCCTTGAGTATGCCAAACCACGCCTGAGCGTTGTATGCCAGTTTCGCCTTGCTCCATACGCTCAATAATTTTCTGCACCGCTCGGTATTGTTGATAACGGCAGATCACTTTGACACGTGCACCGTTTCCGCCATCCATAAATAGGGTAAAGCAACGGGTAATATCTAGTAATCTTTGTGGGTGAAGCATGCCCTGAACTAACTGCTCTTGACTGCGATGAACACCGATTTCAGGTGCGATATAGGGCGCCGAATCTGGGTAAATAGTTTTCCAGTTGAAATAATAATCTTCGTTTGAGGTGATAGTACCCACTTTGCAATCATCACCGTAGGTGCTGATCATTAACTGGTTCGTAAAAAACAGCGCAGGCTCACCTTCTCGCAGTTTGCTATATTCAGGCTCACGTAAGTCGGCATAACGGCGCAATTGGTCAATACCTGCAGCCATGGGGTTAGAACAATGTTGTGACTGCTCTTTACACTCAATAACCACCAGCGGCAAGCCATTGACGAACAATACAATGTCAGGGCGAATATGCTCTTTACCTAACCCTGGTGTGTCAATACGGAACTGATTGATGGCAGTGAAGATGTTGTTGTTCCAGTTTTCAAAGTCAATCAGCTTAACAACTGGGTCTTCCTCACCAGTCAGCTCATTTCGGTCGAGCTGCCATTTGTGCAAACGGCCTATAAAGGCATCATTGGCCGCCAATAATTGATGAGTACCAAAGTCAGTCACGTCATTCAGCAATACATCTAATTGACTATCCGTCAGCCATGGCTGACCGTCATCGGTGGTGTTGATGCGTCGCACTGCTTTTTTGAAGATGTCTTGTAAAATGACTTCACGAAAAGAGCTACGAAAGCTGGTTGCTGGGTCAGTTGGCACACCTTGCCCTAAATCCGTTACGTCCCAGCCCATACTAACAAGCTGTTTTAGCAGCGGTTTCTCAACCAATTGGTACTCTGACATTCTTTAACATCCTTATTACAGCCAGCGAGTCATTTACCTGCTGCCACTATTTTATTTTTTGTTAAGCGAGGACAGGAACTTTGCCTGTCAACAGGTCATGCATTAAGCCATTCTTTTGGGCTTTTAACTTGTTTAATGAAGAAACTTCGCTCCAAATATAATTTTCCAAAAATTGCAATTTCGAATTAATCAGAGCAAGTTCAATAGCATCAGGGATTGGAATCATTAATTCTCTCATTGTCTGAATTCCTACCGCAGGCTGTGATGTTACATTCACAATTCTATCTAACTGAGCCAACGTATATTCGGAAATCAAAACATCACGAATATAGTGACCTATTATGCCAGACTTGATTAATAACACATTGGCACTTAATGCAAAGTTACCAGCTTCTCTAATAACTTTAGGTTGACCGATGGTACCAATTTTTCCAAAAATTACATCGCCCAGCTCTACTTTAAATCGACTCTGCTGTTTTAAATATGCGTCAGGGCTTACTTTGCGGCACTTCTTTGCATCAATCCGCTCATCCCAGGTAAAGTCACCCACTCCTACATAAGGCACACCATCTGTTACTTGCGGTGGGGTTCTATGATCTGGTTGAGGGTCAATAACAGGAGCAATAGCTTCAAGTTGGCTTATCATCCACCCCTTCGGCAACATACCTAGCGGAGTCTTGTGATAAAGCTCTGGTGCTTCTTTAAACGTTGGGCGAAGTGCTTTAGTTTGGGGGTCGATACCTCGGCTAAATAAATCGGCCATCATGCCTTGCTTGATAGCGGTGTATTTGTCGATAATAGCTTGAGTGGCATCAATCTGATTATCAATACAAACAAGAATCTTCGAGATAGATGCACGTTGTCCTTTTGGGGCGACTGGCAGCAAAAACTTTTCTGTATCTTTCTTACTGACTTCAAGAAAGGTGCTACCAATACCAAGCCGTTCGTATCTATCTTTGAAAAGTTGTACCAAATAATAAAGATATTCAGAAGGAACACTTTCCTTTGGAACTAAAGACTTAAAACCTTGGTTCGTGCAACACTTAACAGCCGAAATTTTTGCTTGTCCAAGTGTAGCTCGCGAGGTCATCAAAACAGTACCTATCGGTAACATTGAAGCTGATGACTTTTGCAATCCTGAACTCGAAATACTCTCTTTGCTTGAAGTTAAATAGCGCCCGTCACTACCTGTAATATCCGTCGGAGTGACCCAAGCTATTTCTGCAGGACTCCAATATTCAGCTACTTCACGACTCGGAGTACCACCACTGACTATTTCTGCCAAGGCTGATAAGGGTTGCCAAGACCAACCTTCCGGGAGGTCAAACAGAACTTCACTCATAACCCAGCTCCTTCATAAAGTCAGCTAGCTTGCTGGCTTCTTGCTCTCGCTTGGTAATAATGCCTTTTGCTGTTACTTGGTACTTGCGATGTAAATTTTCAATTGCAGCAATACGGTCAAGCAGCAGTGCACGCACATAACTTTGATATTGATGATCCACTTCAGTTTTAAAGCGTTCCAGAATTAGCGCTTTTGCTTCTTCTGGCGTGATCGCATTTCGAGCAATCTCAAGCAGCTCATCTCGACGTTTTTCTGTTTCCTTGATCTCTGCTTTTAGCAGTTTCAATTCATCTTCCAAAGCTTTGTGTGCTGCCAGCTTAGCCTCAATTGCTGTTGCTTCAGCAGCTGCAAGTGCACCTTTTCTTGCGTGGTCTTTAATTAGCTCAACGTTATCCAGCTGAACACCAAGCTGCCTCGCTAATGCGAGGATCTCCTGATGGACTGCGAAATTCAGCTCTTTTTCCGTGAGGCCTGCAGAGAAGTCAGCTTGCTTCGAACCTTTGGGCAGTTGTGCATTGTTTTTGAGCTGGATGAAGGCATCTTTTATCTGGGCTTTGAGCACGGACAAACTGTTTTTAAACGTCGCTTTGTGTTCTTTCAGAGTATCTTTCAGTTGCTTAACATAAGCACTAGGCAATGCTGGATTTTCATCAGTTGGTTCGTAGTCTTCTTCATCTGCTGCATCAACAAAGGCTTGCAGTTCGCTGATACGTGCTTGCTTGGCTTGTAGTTCTTCCACCACATCCGCACACTGGCTGGCAAACAGCACTTCATCAGGAATGAGTTCAGCGTTCCAGCCGCTGGCGGCCACAGATTTAAAATCGGCTTCCAGTGTTTTAAACCAATCTGCCATTGCGCCACGAACTTTGTATTGATTCAGTAGGTTCATCGGCATTAAGTGCTGTTCGATAGTTTTGAGTGAATCACGACGCAGCGCAAATACGCCTTTATCACCCAATTTTTGGTCGCCCAGAGCTTCAAAGCCTGCTAAGTTTTGCTTCCAGCCATCCAAAGCAGCTTGAAAATCCGCATGTTTTTTAAGTACTGCAGGGTAGTTTTCTATGTGCGGCTTGAGCGAAGATAGCAGTTCAAACTCATCTGCAAAGTCTTGGAACTCGTCGCTAGAACGAGGCACAAACAGGCTCTCTTTTAAGCCAGGGTAATCATCCCAAGTAACTTGCAGTGCATCAATTTCTTCAGTGGGAATACCGCCGTTTAAATGTGCTTTGACGTTTTGCGGCTCTGGCGCAGGACTATTATCAACATAACGGCGAATATTTAAGTTGTAATCTTCACGCGCAAGTTCATCTTTGTGGACCATTCGCGCATATTTTTCGATGCTTGGTTGTTCCGGATCTGCCAGCATTGCTTTGTAAACGCTGGTGATTTTCTCAATGTCTTCCGGCCGTAAGCTATTTTGGTTTTTACCTTCACGATACTCTCGGTCAGCGTTAATAAACAGCACCGAATCACGGTTTTCACGTCCTGCCTTGTTCAACACCAACACACAAGCTGGAATACCAGTACCGTAGAACAAGCCTTGAGGTAAACCAATCACTGCTTCAAGAATGCCTCTTTCGATAAAATCTTGGCGACAGGTTCGCTCTTCAGCGCCACGGAACAACACGCCATGAGGCATAACCACTGCAGCTTTACCATTTGCTTTAAGCGACGCCACCATGTGCTGCACAAACATCAAGTCCGCTTTCTTGCCAGACTCTGGCATAAAGGTATTGAAGCGATCTTTCAGCTCCATATCCGCTTTCTTATAGTTTTGCGAAAACGGTGGATTGGCAATAACTCGGTCGAAGGGCCGTACTTCGCCATCTTTCGTCCGATGTAATGGTTTGGCTAAGGTGTCACCATTTTCAATGTCTGCGCCGCCTGATCCATGCAGGATCATATTCATCTTACAGATAGACCAAGTACCACCATTGTCTTCTTGGCCGAACAGGTGAATTTTCTTAACGTTGCCGCCAGTTTCCTGCACATAATTACAGCTTTGGATCAGCATTCCGCCCGAACCACAGGTAGGGTCATAGATTTCCATGCCTTCTGCAGGCTCAAGAATTTCAACTAGCAGACGCACTACTTCAGCAGGGGTATAGAACTCGCCACCTTTTTTACCCGCGCTGTCTGCGAAGTATTTAATTAGGTATTCATAGGCCGCACCCAAAAGATCAGGGAATTCGAAGTCATCGTTTGAAAGAGGGATACTGTCAAAGTGTTGAATAAATTCGACCAAACGTTCATCAGGAATAGGATTTTTACCGACTTTACGGTTGAAGTTGATGTGCTTCAGCACACCTTCCAAGCCTTTTGCGGTGTTTTTTTCTTCCAATGCTGCAAGGGCTTTATTTAACCCATCGCCGACATTTGTTTTTAAGTGCTTAAGGTTTTCCCAACGCGCTTTTTCTGGCACGTAGAAAGCAAACTGCTCTTCATCCTCGAGTAGAAGCTTAATCTCATCATCGTCATGCCCTTCCGCCTTTAACTCGCTAACTTTCGCTTGATAGTCCTTCTGAAATTGATCCGACATGCGTTTAAGAAACAAGACACCAAAAATGTATTCCTTGTATTCAGAGGCATCCATTTTGCCCCGTAGAATGTCGCAAGCTTTGAAAAGTTTGCTTGAAAGTTTGTTAAGCGTAAGTTTTTGCATTTAATTCCCAGTATTTAATAGCTTATTATTTATTTTCAATTGCAAACAAAACACTGTAAAGCGCTTCGATGCTGCTGTACACAGCGAATTTGCTTTTGGGTATTTGTCTTATATCTGGCCGTTCAGCTTTCAAACCGTCCTTATTGCCTTTGGTGTGCTTAGCCAATTTAAAGTCGTTTATATCTGGCAGAGGCTCACCAGCAAGGCCACAAAAAAATAGGAAAGGTCCAAGTTGCATAGTTGCTTCATCAAAGTAAATCCAGATAACGCAGCCTGACGTTTTTCTAGAGAGTGCTATATGCACCTTTTGATACGAAGCCTTAGCATCTGATTTCGCTGTTTTTAGCTGAATATGGCGCAGTACACCGTTCTCTTCAGCAATCAGGTCATAGCCTTGGTTGTCCACTTCAGGCTTCGAAATTTCGATACTGCAAGTAGCGCTCGCCCAGGACAGCTTAAGAAGTTCGCCAATGAACAGATGCTCAATCAGCTTTTCTCGGTAAGAGGATTTGAGGTAGTGCTGTTCCATAGCTTTTGAACGTCGATAAATAAATAGGGACAGGTTATCAAAATTAAACTAGAAATTGAATGAGTAACTTATTGAAACTAAGAATATAAAAGTGTCTTGATTTCGACTCGAACCAGCAGTTCATTCATAATGTGAGAGATTTGCATTTAGGATGGGGGGCCGAACACTGATTGGACATTACGGACATAAGTACTGGACGTTAATCCGGAATGGAAGCAGTGTTTTTGGTGCATATTTTATGAAATATGAAAACTGTGATACGTCTTAAAAATAGTCCAAGCGCTATTTGCTGTAATGCCGTTCAACTTTCATTAGCTGGTATGAAGCTCTAGTTTCGTCGGTAAAATTTAATGTAATTGAGTCAATAAATTTAAGAACTTCATTCTCAATTTCATAAAGTTCAGCTTCCGAGACGCTAGCTAACGAAATACCAAACCCTTCTAGATATTTATTCAGATTACTGCGATGATTAAAGAAACTCTTTTTCGAGGAAATATAAGGGACCTTTTTATCTTTAACACCATTTGATTTATCAATTAAGTATCTTCTAAAACTACTTACCTTTCCGAGATAACCATCAAATTTAGCAAAGTTGCCGATCTTCGACTCAGGATATACTAGCGAATAAAGTGTATTTACATTCACATCGGACATTCGGATGTGCGTACATGATTCCAAATAACTTCTCAAGATAGCGTTAAAATGTCCCATATTGACTATGTGATTGCTGAAATTTGATGATTTTTTAGAAAGATCATATTGCTGGTAAGCAAAGATCACACCGAACAATGCAACACAAAATACTAAAACGTTTGAAATAAGAGGGAATAATGATAGTGTTACTTTAAAAGACTCACTGAAATTCGAAATGCATTTTTCGGTGAGACATGGGGCGAAAGTCAGTTCTGGTTTTTCGTAAACCCCATAGATAAGTAGTGCAACCAAAAAACACATTAATAATGAGCATGCAATAGCTAAAATTTTCAACAGATTTTTAAAATCCGAAATATTATTTGGAATAATCGACATGTGTGGGCCTAATGTTTTGAATTAACTTTAATTTATCCTCAGAAAAAACATCAAATTTACCATCTCCATTATTTATCATGAAATGAAGCAAGCTCTTTAAATAGTAAAACCTGTGGTGATAAATATACTTATCCTTTGATTTCGTGTAATTCTTTACAAGCCAATTGTATCTTTTATCACAAAATTTTCGGTCAATTTCTGATGGCTTTGGTTTCAAATCTTCACTCATCAAAATATTAACCATTCTAACTCTTCTATCGTTCTGAACTCTCGCTAGCTTATTGACCCTACCAAGGGTTCTATTGTATAGGTTTCTGTATGCCTTCTCGCTATTTTGGTGAAGGACCTTCGCTCTGACTTTTACTTCATGAACCGCTGCAAAAATTCTTTTAACCTCTTCCTTAGGAAAAATTGGAGACGAGTAATTAACTTGTAATCCATGCACCTTGAGAGGGGTAATGCCGGAGTAAGATAACTGCCTTTTTTCGCTATTTGTTGGGAGATCCTTACTTCTGAGCATTTCTTCTACAATCCGCTCAGCTAAAGAAAAATCAAAATTTTTTGTTTTTGAGGAAATTGTTATGTCATCAATAAGCCTCGTATACTTGAGACCCATTCTTTTTAATCTTTTGACAACTTGATGCTCAACGTCCCAAAAAACAAGATTTGCGATATAACTGGACGTTAGGGCGCCTTGCACTAGATGCTGCTCGTAGCCTGAAGTATCCCCAGAAGTTGTGTAGGTAAAACAATAATTCAGGCGCGGGAGGGAACATTCATGGCAGTCCCTGATCTGATCCTTCGCCAAAAATCACAAACCATGAATAACCGCCATGAAAGCTCAAGCTATGCTCGCCGATTTTCTCGACCTTGTCACCCCAAAAAATTTCCATAAACATCTTTTAAACTCGCTGACGGCATCGCTGCAGAGTTTACTCACCAACGGCCAGTGCACTGTCACTGCGATTGGTCGCGGCATTGATAGTGACGCCTCAGAGCGACATTGCATTAAACGGGCAGACCGTCTGCTCAGCCACACCACAATGCAACAGGCAGTGCCAGAGTTTTACACAGCGATGACCGGCGCATTAGTGAAGGGAAAACAACCACTTATCCTGGTCGACTGGAGTAACGCCGACAAAGAACGCCGCCATTTTATCCTGCGCGCCAGCCTGGCTGTTGAAGGCCGGGCCATGACGCTGTTGCAGATGGTCACGACCGAATCCGATTACAACTGTCCGCATCTGCATAAGGCATTTTTAGCGAGATTGAAGGCGATGCTGCCCAAGCGCTGCTGGCCGGTCATCGTCACCGATGCAGGCTTCAAAGTGCCGTGGTTTAAGGAAGTGAGTGCCTTAGGCTGGCATTTTATTGGTCGGGTGCGCGGTCAGGTATCGCTCAGATTACCGGGCCAGAGTGAATTTATCAGCGTGGCGAAGGTGTATAAAAAGGCCTGGCAGCAGCCGATGGTTCTCGGCGAGATTGCGCTTGGTCAATCTCAGCAATATGCCTGTCGCGCCGTGCTTGCCGGTAAAGGCTGGAAACTGAAAAAAAGCGACAAGCATCTGCCGTTTAAAGAGCCGTGGCTGCTGGTATCTAACCTGGC
The DNA here is from genome assembly GCF_001518915.1 of Rheinheimera sp. F8. NCBI lineage: Bacteria > Pseudomonadati > Pseudomonadota > Gammaproteobacteria > Chromatiales > Chromatiaceae > Rheinheimera > Rheinheimera sp. F8. The sequence continues at coordinate 3,891,568 of NZ_CP013656.1, read as the reverse complement.
GTATTGCTTCAATTATGCAAAGAAAATCAACAAGCTTTATGCTGCAAGGATGCAAATTGAAGAAGCATTCCGCGATCAGAAAAGCCAGACGTACGGCCTTGGCAGCAACGCGCATCGGACAAAGAAAAAAGGCCGGTTAGAAGTGTTATTGCTGCTGGCTGCGCTGGCAAATTGGTTGCATTACATGCTTGGGTTGGCAGCAGAACTCGCCGGCAAGCATCGGTCGTTCCAGGCGAATTCGCTGAAACATCGCAGAGTGTTGTCGTTCAATTATCTGGGTAAACGGTTGTGCCGATTAGCCAGAGTCGGTATCAGCGGTGAGGAAATCCAGGCGGCAGTCAGGCAACTGCTTGAATGGGCGGGTCTTTTTGATTGGACCAATGTCAGGAAAGTGAGCGGATGATATGGTTAGGTTATTTCTGGGGATCCGTCAGGCTCGTAGCAACATAAGTTACTTACGATGTCAGCAACTTCATCTGAATAACGAAATAATCCGGAAAAAATGCTCTTCACATGGTCATAATGTATTCGATCAAAAAACGATGATATATCTATTTTTAAAATGCTTCTTGATTGGCAGTGTACTGCTGCGCAAGAGACATAATCACGAACACCGGTTTTTTCATTGCGGGGAATAGAACCGAAAAGATAAGAAGGCCAGAGAACACATGATTTATTAATTCGTCGATTAATTCGGCTTTGAATTTTTCTAATTAATCCACATGGATTTTTAATCTTTCTTACTGAACCATCTTTCTTGATGACTGGTTTTTTGGGATCAGAGTAACGCTGCGCAGGCTTTAGGTTGAGCGCTTCACTAAGTTCAGCATTGGTTATATTTAGTGCAACCAACAAGCCGTTTACATCCTTTATAGGGCCTGCTTTAAAAATTGGCTTAATTGTATCCATACTTAGTTCTTATTGAAATTGTCGGCCTAGCATTTGACTGCTCCAGGCTTCCGCACAAACATGCAAAAAGTGAATTCAAGAGCAACCCTACTGTATTTGCATGTTTAGGCCGACCTTCAAAATGTGCCGAAGGCACAGCGAGGCGACGAAGTTGCCGTGTGAAGCGAAGCTTCACTACGGTGACGTAAGTCGTCGTCGAGCGGCGGTGCCGTTCCTGCACAAGGTGATTGGATTTAACCATTACACCACCCAATAAATTGGGCACAAGGGCTACAAGTACTCTTGAATCATTTAACGGACTGTTAGCCCGTTATTATTAAAATATAGATATTTTAAATTCGGTACAAGAAATTTCGGAGGAAATTGAAGAATTTAATTGAACTATTAAGATTTTACTGGGAAATAAATAACTTGGGAATTATTGGTGCCTGGGGTCGGACTCGAACCGACACGCCATTTCTGGCGGCGGATTTTGAATCCGCTGCGTCTACCGATTTCGCCACCCAGGCATAAAGAGGGGCATTTTTAAAACTTTACAAGACTTTACATGAGCCTTGCACTTTTAATAACTGTTGAACTGTAGACGTTTCAACGAGTTATGTCTACCTTTTTCATAAACGCAGTGCATTTTGAATCCGCTGCGTCTACTGCATGAAAGATTGCTGCAAAATTGCGCAATTGGTTGTCAGGACTGAGATTTTGCTTGCAGGGGCGGGAAGGCTTTGTATAATGCGGGTGTTTACTGCTCCAATTCCTCTCAAATGCCTGGGTGGCGAAATCGGTAGACGCAGCGGATTCAAAATGCAAAGCGTCTGAAAAAGTGGTAGACATAACTCGTTGAAACGTCTACAGTTCAACAGTTATTAAAAATGCAAATCACATGCAAAGATTTGCAAAGTTTCAAAGCATGTCCCCTATGCCTAGGTGGCGAAATCGGTAGACGCAGCGGATTCAAAATCCGCCGATGAATAATCGTGTCGGTTCGAGTCCGACCCTAGGCACCACAGTTCCCTACGCTAAAACATCTGTTTATATTGAAATTTTTAGATGGTGCTCCACTTAATCACCCGTTGCTAATCATATTTGTGTCATAGATAATCGCTTTTTCTGTATCTATTCTTAGGACACAAGAGCGCATGGGTAAAGCAGTTAAACAATCAGAGAGTATTGCCGACTGGTCTAGTGATTTGTTGGATATTGCTAATTCTGCCCCAGAATTAGATATGGAATCTATCTCCGCACCTAGTTTAAAGAAGATCAAATCTAAAATCGAAACGGCACTCAGACATTTATCTGATATCTCCGCAAAACTCGATCCGGTAAAGCAACCCAATTCTGTATTTGACCCTTCGAATCCTGAAGCTGTTGGTCGAGTCGTTGCTATGGCTTTATTGTCTCAACCTAAAACTGGTTTATCAGTAATTCCAAGATTCTACGGTGCTGGTGTTTATGCAATTTATTATACCGGACCATTTAGTGCTTATGCTCCATTATCAGGTTCTGATCATCCAATTTACGTTGGGAAGGCTGATCCCGAATCGGCCAAAGCAAGAAACCCTCTTGAGCAAGGCGAAAAGCTATGTAAACGTCTTAAAGAGCACCTTAAGAGTATCCAGAAAGCAACAAATTTAGATGCATCGGATTTTCAATGTAGATTTCTTGTGGTTGCAAGCGGTTGGCAAGAAGCTGCAGAAAGGTACCTAATAAACTTGTACAAACCTATTTGGAACAAAGAAACCAAAATCTGTTATGGAATTGGTAAGCATGGAGACTCTGCGGATACTAGAGGAAATAAGCGCTCGCCTTGGGATACCATGCATGCCGGTAGAGAATGGGCTGGACAGACTGTTGTTGATCAAATCCCTCATGAGAAAATAATAGAGATGCTCTCAACCCACTTTAACACCAATCCTCCAATTGTAGATAAACAGCAAGCTGTTGACACCTTTCTAAGTGAAATGTGTCAACATCATGGTTAGTTGGAATCAAGGTTTGCTATAGAGGCAGCTACGGAACTTGCAACGGTTTGTGCGAGTTTTACCGGAACAGCATTACCCAGCTGCCTCATTGTCTCAGTCCATGAACCGTTAAATCGATATTGGTCAGGGAACGTCTGAATTCTTGCAGCTTCTCGTACAGTAAAATATCGGACGCTTCCATCTAATTTAACCAACATATTTTCACCGCCAGGAACTCCGTGATCTCCAGCTTTAAGTGTTTTTGATGGTTCATCCAGTGGGCTTCCTGTATGCCCAGGATATGTTCTCGCGCCTGGTACAAATATATGATTATCCACTTGCATCTTGATCCCAAGCTCAGGATCTGGCAAGTCGCATATTGCATCACGTACAGTAAGCCATGGCAGCTTGCTAATAACTTCCACATCAGTTGCTTTTGCTGCGTGCTTTAGTCTTTTTATTCTGCCTAAGCTTCTAACTGAAGGCTCAGGACGGTCTTTTTTGCTAATCTTGTGCCTTTCCCAATATTCTCCCGTGATCCATTTAGCAATCAAAAGAGCATCTTCTGAGTGGGTCTCTTCGGGAAATTGCCAGTCGATAGCTAAGTCACTTCTGAAACCAATGAAAAAGACCCGTTCCCGCTTTTGGGGCACCCCATAGTTTGCTGCATTCAGCAATTTCACATTCAACTTGTAATGAAGATCAGAGGCTTTCGATTGACCGGAATAGCACTTTAGGCGATAAAGATGTTTCTCCCAACTTTCCTCCGGCTTCCTTACAAAATCGGGAAATGCCAACTGTAGATTTATGTACTCAAAATAATCAGAAAATGAGGCTCTCATAAGGCCTTTAACATTTTCAAAAATAAATGCTTTAGGCTTCAGTTCACGGACAGCTCGAACAGCTTCAGGAAACATGTCCCTCTCATCGTTATAACCTTGATGTTTACCACCCAACGAAAATGGCTGACATGGTGGGCCACCAGAGATTACGTTAACTGCTTCTCTAAAAGCCGAATAATCAATTTTTCGGGCGTCATTTTCCACTGGAGTAGGCCATCCAGCGATTGGGGAATTATCTAGTAATCGGTTATATCTAATTGTTTCGCAAGCATCTTTATTCCACTCAATTATCGCTGAATGGTTGAAGCCAGCGTTACTCATACCAAGAGCAAGGCCGCCTGCTCCGGCAAATAGCTCTATTGAACTCATACTAAACCTACAATTTAGTGCAAATCTAAGTTTGCAAAATTAGATTACTGTTATTCTATACAGTATTTTATGCCATGTCACTTTACTGTTTTACCAAGCACAGTGATGCAGATTGAGTGTTCTCGTAAGATGCACGCCTAATTCAAAGTTGCTTAGGATAAAAGTACGATTTTCTATTGCAGAACATGCAGTTTGGTGAACTTTTAGGCTTGTTTTTCTCGGAAGTACCGGATTTTAGCACCTATCTGAATCGCGGCTAAAGTATCTACTAAACTGAAACCTTACAAGTGTAAATGCTCCCCTTGGTCTTATGGAAGCAAAAGTTCTGCTCCCACACTGGATAGATGTCTGATGCCTCTTCTATCCGGTAATACCCGTACTGGGTCTGAAACACGCCCGCCCCAAAATCAAAATCCAAGTCTTTTACCAGTTCTGCATAAGGGCCAATACCTACGTAACAGAAATCTGTGATGTATTGAAAGTACCAATCATCGCCTTTGCGCTTTAGCATGATCTCCACTGGGTGGTAGCCACCAGTTTCTGCACTGTAGTCTGGGTCCCTGAAGTTCAGGGTGACGCTGGTTTTTCCGTTAAGGTCTTTGCCTTTCAGTGCATCTTTGATGATGTCGGTTAGTTTGCTGGTCACTGGTAAAGGCAGATCGTTGATGTTGATATTCATGCAGGTTCTCCAGAAAAGTAAAAGGCCTGCAGAGAGTGCAGGCCTTGTTGGTGGTTGATGTAATGACGGTTAAGCGGTTTTATTTGATTTGTTGCGAACCTTCGGTTCTTTCGCTGGAGATACCGCTAGGATGTGTGTAGTGGTCAACTAATTTTGGCCACATCGTTGTAGCCAAGCCAGTATCTGCGCTCGGATTCATTCGGAGCCAAACCACCGTTATAGTGATGTGGCCTGAGCTGGCTGTAATAGCCCAGCATGTAATTCAGTATCTCTCGTTCTGCCTGAGCAAATGAGCTGTAACCGACGGTCGGAATCCATTCTGTCTTTAAGCTTCTGAAGAAGCGCTCCATCGGGCTATTGTCCCAACAGTTCCCACGACGACTCATACTTTGCCGAATTTGAAAGCGCCACAGCAATTGCCGGAACTTGGTACTGGTGTAATGGCTGCCTTGGTCTGAATGGAACATCACTCCTTCAGGCCGACCTCTGGATTCAAACACATGACTAAGCGCCTTGCCGATTAATTCACTGTCAGGCGAGAATGACATCGCCCAACCAATTGGTTTTCTTGCAAATAAATCCATCACTACCGCTAAGTAGGCCCAGCGGTTGCCTGTCCAGATATAAGTTACATCGCCGCACCACACCTGATTTGGCCTGGTTACGGCAAACTGGCGTGCCAGTAAATTTGGGATATCAATCCGCTCATTGCCTGTCTTTTTATATGAATGCGAAGGCAGCTGACAGCTGATAAATCCAAGCTTTTCCATACACTTAGCCGCCAGATAACGGCTCATTTTAACGCCCTGAGCGCTTGCCATCGTTGCAATGCTGCGAGAGCCTGCTGAGCCATTGCTGGCATCAAACAGCTCCCGGACTTTGCTTAGCCGGACAACCTGCTCTGGCTGAACCGGCTTGGGCTTTTTCCAATACTTAAAGCTGCTGCGATGGACTTCAAACACCCGGCACAACTGCGCCACGGCATAACTCTGCTTGAGCTGAGCAATTATCGTGAATTGTTCAGCGAGTCCGACATCAAGAGAGCGGTAGCCTTTTTTAGGATTTCCTTTTCCAGCTCTATCTGTTTGATTCGCTTCTCTAATTCGCGAATTTTAAGTTGGTCTGGTGTCATCGGTGTGGCTTTGGGCGTGATGCCTGAGCGCTCTTCACGCAACTGCCGAACCCATTTATCCATGGTGGATTTGCCAACATTCATCGCTGCCGCTGCTTTAGCAACCGAGTAACCTTGGTCCAGTACCAGTTGGGCGCATTCCAGACGAAATTCAGGGCTGAATGTAGGTCTTGTCTTTTTGTTCATCATGTCACCTAATTGCTTACGAGGCGTAGCATAACACCTCTAATCAGGTGGCCAAATTCAGTGTGCCACTACAATTGAGCGATATCTGGCGCTGC
>NZ_CP013656.1:2580388-3885232 GCF_001518915.1 Rheinheimera sp. F8 | reverse complement strand
GGACCAGTTGGGCGCATTCCAGACGAAATTCAGGGCTGAATGTAGGTCTTGTCTTTTTGTTCATCATGTCACCTAATTGCTTACGAGGCGTAGCATAACACCTCTAATCAGGTGGCCAAATTCAGTGTGCCACTACAAGTGATGCATGCTGGCTGCGATGAAGGAGATCATCAATCCTGATGTTGTTATCGAGAGTGACATTGTCAGGAAAGAGCTATTACTAAAAGAAGACGGTGCTGACAGCAAAATTAAGAAGCTATATATAACCAATGTGCCTGAAAATGCATTTGCCTTTACTTTAGATTATCAGCCAGGTGGTCAAGCAAACCGATGGTTTAAACAGCTATCACCTTATGTCGACGTTGCTAATGCCCAGGGGGTGAATAAAGGTTGCGACCTGATTATCCTGTGGCAAGTGGGCGAAAGGCCATATGCATTAGTCTTTGATCTTAAATCGGATAAACCGAAACAGGAAGCGACACAAAAACAGCTTAATAATTCAGAGGTATTTCTGAAATATCTGTTGGCAATGGTAAATTTACATTATGGTATTGCAACTGATACATTACAGATAAAAAAAGCGATAGGCACAACAGATAATCGTGCAGTACGTAAAGGAGCTACTTATCGGCCCAACGCAACTGCGACGCATTTGGACGGTTATCACATTGAAGTGATTACCCCACGAGCTTACCAAACGGGGTATATTCCATTGCCTCAGTTGGCAAGATGATTGTATCGGAGGCTATCGACTCTGTTGGAATAATTTACGCAGAAAGCCTCGGGTAAGAGTGGGTTTAAATTTTAGCTAAATCAACTCAGCAGAACGGTAACAAAAAGCAGCTACGTCAGGTAGCCACTTTACATTCAAATACTTCAACGTCATGCCAGTAACTTATGAAATTCTGCTCCCACACTGGATAGATGTCTGATGCCTCCTCTATCCGGTAATACCCGTACTGGGTCTGAAACACGCCCGCCCCAAAATCAAAATCCAAGTCTTTGACCAGCTCGGCATAGGGTCCGATACCGGCAAAACAAAAGTCGGTGATGTAGAGGATGTGCCATTCATCGCCTTTGCGCTTTAGCATGATCTCCACCGGATGGTAACCGCCTTTCTCGGCGCTGTAGTCTTGGTCTCTGAAGTTCAGGGTGACGCTGGTCTTACCGGTGAGGTCTTTGCCCTTTAGCGCCTCTTTAAGCAGGTCGGTCAGTTTCTGGCTTACAGGTAATGGCAGATTGTCGGTTGTGATGTGCATGGTGGTACTCCTAAAAAGCAAAAGGCCTGCCGCATGGTGTTGATGCATGGACAGGCCTTGTTTGTTGATACAGGGTTGGTGTGGTGTTAGTCGGGTTTCTTGTTACGGTTTCTAAGCTTCGGCGCTTTGGCTGGCGATAGCGCCAGAATATGTGTATCCAGTTCACCTTTCTCCACCGCTTTAATGATGGTGCTGATAACTTCCAGCAAGTTCTCTTTAGGCCCGACATCAATGGCCGTTTTGCCTTTATCCAGCTCCATGGATTTCAGGCCGACCTTGATTTCAAAGTAGTAGTGGTTGTTGCTGTCGTAGTACCAAGGCCGGACGGCTTTGCGTTTACGAATGGTCTGGCGTTCACCGGTTTCAGGGTGCTTCACCACCTTTTCTTTAAAGGCTTCGAACACTTCACCCGCCAGCATGCACTGGGCCATGGCGAGTTGTTCGTCCAGCCGTTCAATCAGCTTCATGCGTTTGCCTAAAATCGGTGGTTTGGGCTCGATTTTTGGACGGTCGATTACCTTGAGCGTGCTCAATAATGTGGTCATAACATTCACCTTATAATGGAGTGTCAGGGCTTAGCGGATAAAGCCAATGCCTGACGAGGGTTGCTTGCGTTGGTTTTCGTCGCACAGCAGCGAAAGTGCCGATTGACGCGGGTTGGAATGAGTCGTAAAGGTCAGGCGTCTTGCGAGAATGGCAAAATCCCCTGGGGTTAAGTACTTGAGTGCAGTTAGTCTCTCGCGCTCGTCACTCGATAGCGTTTTAACGCTCAGCACGCGCTTGTACAGCGTCATCGCTTGCTCAGCGCTCAAGTAGTCACACTCAAGCTTGAAGTCAAAGCGGCGAAGCACAGCTCTGTCTAGCGACTGGTCAAAGTTTGTTGCTGCAAAGAGCGGCTGCGTGAAGCTCTCAAGCTGCGTCAGTAGCTCACTGACAAGCTGTAGCTCATGCTGATTGCGCAGCCGGTCCCGACTGGTTAGCAGGCTGTCCACTTCATCGAGGAGCAGTATTTGCCGCTCGTCATGCGCTTGCTGAAAAAGCTCAGCCACCTGTTTTTCACTTTCACCGACGTATTTACTCAGCACATCCGAGCATTTCACCCGTTTGATGGGGTAATCAAACTGCTCAGCCATGTGGTAGGCCAATGCTGTTTTGCCGGTGCCAGGCGGACCGCAGAGTAACACCCGTACCGAATGGCCTTTTTTCACGGCATGGCGGATTTGGGTTAAAGGCTCGGTGCCTTGTTTAATATTTAAAAGTGCTGGGTCAAAGTTCAGTTGCTGGCGGTACTCAAGGTTGTCTTCCCATAAGCGGCAGGCTTGCAGGGTGCTTTCTATCACCTCATCGACAATCCCCTTCGCCACCTCACCCTTCGCGGCCACAACTTTAGCCACATGACCGGCATTACCAATGATGGCAGGGGTGATGTTCGGGATAGCCGCCATTTCTTTAAAGGTCTTCTCGGATAGCTTTAAACCAGCAAAGCTTTGTTTTGCGATGCCCTTGAGGACTGAACTGTCAGGGGACGCAATCTCCTGCACCAGCTTAAACCGGCGAATGTAGCTATTCTCCAGTGAGTCCACATGGTTGGTTATCCAAATGGCCGGCACAGGGCAGGACTCAATCAGCCGATGCAGCGCTTCCTTGCTGTAATGGGTGTCTGCGTCGATAAACAAGCGCTCACATTCATCGACCAACAATACCGCATCCGGATTTCCGGCTAATATCGCCTGAAGTGCCGCAAAGTGCTGAATACGCTGTTTGGTGGCATACCGAGCATCCAGCTCTTGCGACAACCGGCCATCCTCTAACCTGACACTGCGTACTTCATACAGCACCTTGCCACACTCGGCTACCAGTGAACGGGCAAGCTCCGTTTTGCCAGAGCCCGGCTCGCCATACAGCAAGACACTGACCCCCAAGACCCGCTTGCGGCTGGCATTGTCTAAATACAGCGCCAGCAAATCCGTATTGGCCTGCGGGAATGCGTCCAAGCCAAATAAAGGCTCTGGGCTTTTGTTCAGAAGGCTACCGAGCAAATCATCCTTACTCTCGACAGGGCGGGACATCAGATGCGACAAGATAGGCCCAGGAATGGTCACGCTATGAAGCTCATCATCAAAAGACGCGACCATCACACCTTGTCCTGCCAGCTTTAACACTGCATCGAGCATGTCATAGCGGTTGAGGTCAAAGTGCTCGGCCACCATCTCGGCGTAATCCAGCTCCAGCTGATTCAGCTCCATCTGGTACAGCAGGTCTTTAAGCCCAGAGTTCAGGTTCAGCACCACAATAAACTCAAGGGCTGGCAGAAAGTCCTTTGGATAGCCGAACAGCTCGGCCACTCGTTTGATGTTTGCTTGCAGCAGTGCTGTGACTTTGGGGTAATCATCTGCCCCCAGAAACCCCTTAGCCAAAGAGTCTTTACTGACATTCCCTGAAGTTTTGAGGGCTTTGCCGGTGATTTTGAAGGCTAAGGACGGGGTGAGCAGCGCCTGCATATCTTCCAGACACACCTTGTCCAACAACACCCACGCATACTGAGAGGCTAACGCATAGTACTTGTACGCCAGCCCCCGAACTGGCGCGCTCATGGCTTGCTCCGGTAGTTAAGCGCAGCCGCCGCTTGTTTCATAAACTCATGGTCGCGCTTATCGTAAATGATGGTGGTACTGATACTGCTGTGACCGGCCATCTGACGCACAGTGTTGATATCTACACTCTGCGACAATAAACGGGTAATGAAGGTGCGGCGCATATCGTGAGGTGAGCCATTCTCCACCCCAATATCCTGCAATTTTTGCTTAATCAGCCGGTAGACGGTGGACGCATGCATCGGCTCCTGCACTTTGACCTTGCCATCGGCATAGACCGAGCACAGCAAATAGCCATCGACCATTGAACGGATTTTTAGCCACGCTTGCATGTACTCCAGACACCATTCCGGTAAATACAGCACCCGACTTTTATTGCCCTTGCCATGACGAACTAACAAGGTCTTATGGCTCTTGTCATAGTCCTTGAGATTCAATGCCACCAGTTCGCTGCGCCGAAGGCCGGTGCCTAACAGCAAGGCAAACACCAACAGGTTGCGATAGCCAATCGGCGTTAACTCAGCACGCAACTGGTAAAACAACTGCTCAACCTGCTTGGTGGTCAGGGCATTACCCTGATGTTCACCATGTTTAAGCTGAGCAATAGATTCGAGCTGAGCCAACTGCTGCTGATTGGCTAAGTTTTGCAGAACCGCCACTTTCACAATGCCGCGCACGGCAATCATGGCGCGATTAATAGAACGAGCCGACCAGCCAGCGGCAGTCAGCGTCTGACGAATGACCATGGCCTGTGCATAGTCCACCTGATAAAGCCGCTGCTCGCGCTCAGCGTCATCCCACTGCATCAGTTTGCACAGACTCAAGAGCTGCGATGCAATAGAACGACGACTGTTAGGCGAAAAGCGGCCGATATACAGCGCATAAGGGCTAGCTGTACTCATAGCTTACCTCAGTAGTATGTGATTGATAGTGATGTGTCGAGCGAAGGGATAAAGCTAGAAACGCAGTGCTACACCATGGTAGCACTGGCTTTGGTTGGATTTGAATGGCCTATTTTTGCTACGGATAGGCGGGGTGCGGGGCTTAGTCTTCTTTACTCAGAAGGTATTGAATGAAGTCGCTCTGGCTGACAAAGCCATGAGGTTTCTTCAGTTCTTTGTACTTCTCAAGGAACATTTTTTTCACAAAATCTTTAACTTCAATCTTCTTAACTTTCCGTTGCTGCTCCAGATATTCGGGCAGGAGGTCAGCAAGTTTGGCGATTTTGGGTTTGTCACTGCACTTGCTGAAAAACTCCTCCAAAGCTTTGTGTGCCTTTTTCTTCGCCTTATCGTCTTTGACATCAAGAGCTGATTGCAGAGCGCTCAGACGTTCTTCTAAGCGTTGCCATGTTTTAGGCATTTCATGTTTAGTGCAGTAAGCTTCAATTGGAGATTTCAGTTCTAACCAATCTTTTGCTTTAAAATTGTCATAAGGTAGGCCTACCCCAATATTGTATTTGGCCACGGTCTTGGTAACCGTAACAAGTTCAGTAATATCCTTTTGGCGGGATTTCTTTGGAACTTTTGACAACGACTTTTTGGCAGGTTTTTTCTTTGTAATTCGCATATTTACTACTCAGTTGTTTAACACCACAGCTGGTTATAGCCAAGTTAATGCGTCCGATCCTGGGAAATTTTCCGAGATCCGGACGCATTTGTATGGCTGTGTTCTCCGTCGCTAGAAGCCTGCTGTCAGCTTGGCCCATTCTTTATCAAAGCTGCGTTCCAGTTGTTTCTCGTCTGGCAGCTCCAACTTGGAAAAGTCATTGGTCAGTGCCGCCACCAGCCATGCTAAACGGCGGCGGGCCTTGGCTTGCACCCTCTTCGCTGAATAAACCTCCAGCTCGGCAGGCGACAGCATCTTTGCCAACTTCTTGCGTTCTTTAACGGGAAGTGTGCTCATTGCTGCTTTCAAGCCACTGGCGGTAATGAATGCTAACAGCCATGGTGCAAACTCACCTTTCTGCTCAGCCTTCACTTTGTCCATGTCATAGACTTTCAGCGCAGCAAAACTTGCTTGCCACCGGCTGTCTTCCAACAGCAGATGCAACTTCACCTTGTGCCGGAAGCGGAATTCAATCCGGGTTCGGTAGTCGTCATCGCGTTCATAGCAACAGATTTGCAGCGGGGATTTTTCAGTACCAATGTAAAATGTCGATTTAGCACCTACAGGGTCAAAAAATTTGCCCGAACTTAGGCTGGCAGGGTTGTCTATCGCCAGCTGGGATAAGGGTTGCAAAACATCCACAGCAATATCAAAGCGGGTCACCTTAAAGGCCGGATGGTCTAACCTGAATTCGCCTAAAAGTTGCTCCAGCCAGAACGGATGTTTGTGCATTTTCGAAACGAATCAAACATGTATAGTATTGTTTTTCGTACTGGCCAGCTCGATTGTCAAACAAGCTGATTTAAAAACGAACACTGACTCTCTCACCCTGATATATCCGGAGCCTTGTTTTAACCAAGAGCCATAGACACCGTTATACTATCAATCGGCGTCTATGGCTCACACAATTAAAAGCTGTATTTGACAGTAAGCAGTAACAAGTTCGTTTTTGCTTTTCTGGTATTGTAGCTATGAGCGGAAATACTTAAATCAAAGGCTTCATTCAGTTGATAATCCAAACCTACCCCCAGCGAAAAGTTCTGGTCATTGCCACTCTCTTTGTCTGATCTGCTTATCCAGTCAAGCGTGTTGCGCTCACGATTAAACAGTACACCAGCTCGCAGATAGGGTTTAAACGTGCTCTGTTCCATCAGATAGAAACGGGTGGCAACTTCTATACCTTTGCCTCTCTGAGGTTGTACCGCCAGTAATTGGCTGTTCTGTGTATTTTCCGGCAAATTGTCATAGGCAATAATTAAGTCTCCTAAATCTGCCCAACCGGCCTCTATGTACCATTTGGGCTGTAGCCTGTAGCCCAACACCAGACGATATCCAGGATCACTGTTTTGCCGCAGTGTTGCCACACTACCTGATAGCTGCGGATCAGCATTGATAAGAGCAAGCTGTTTATTCATTCCTTTTGATTCAGCCACACCATAAGAGGCTTCTATAAACCAGTCATTGCTAGCATGTGCCACTGCTGGCAATAACGCCAGCAGTACCATCGAAGTCACCCGCTTTATTCTGCGAACACAGGCTAACATAGCTAAACCTAACAACAATGAGACGTGCATACTTCCTCCGGTAGACGTTACTGCGACATTACTTTCATACCATTGTGCAGTGGCCTGGATATTTCTGGCAGGCATAGTCGCCGGTAATACCGGGTTCCATCCTTTAAAGGTATAGCCCTGGCGCACCGGTGTTGGTGGCGATATCGCACTGCCAAAAGCCAGGGTTAGAGGTGCCAATGCCTGGCCACCTGCAGTCTCAAATTGGATCTGATACTGATTCACCTGCCATTGTGCCGTTAATGTCATGTTTTCAGCAGGCATTGTTGCGGGTAGGGCCGGGGACCAGCCTAAGAAGGTATAACCTTCACGCACCGGATCCGGCACTATCAGTTCACTGCCAAATAACTGTGTGATCGGTGCAATAGTGCTACCGCCAGCACTGTCAAAAGTCAGCGAATAGCTATTGTATATCGCTAATACGCCAGGATCACGAATAATACCATTCGCTTGTGCATCATCATCGTTCGGACCGCCGTCTTCAATAATAAGGCGGATACAGCCATAGCCTTCAACCAAACCTGCTTCCCATACGTCAGAGGAGACAACCGGACACTGATTCAAAGCATCACGCTTTGCCGATTGCACGATATTGTTGTCATCCTCAACAAAGTTATGCCAGTGCATACTGGTAAATTTACGCCACACAGCATTAGCAGGGATAGTAGTACCAACCGGTAGCGGGATCATCACGGGGACAGACTCGCCTGGTACAGACAGCCCCAGAATATCCAGGTTGACGGTATAACCTACCTGCGTAAAACCGGCATCCTGTAAAGCTCCATCATTCAACGCCAGACCAAACTGATCGCTGTTCCAAGACATATCGCCTGAAAATAACCCCAGCGATAAGGTGTATAAGTTGGGGACTTCAGCAAAAACTACCCCCTGGTCCTGACAATTATCAACCCGGTTATCTCCCTCTTCGATAATAGGACACAAAGGCAGGCGATTTTTGAACTCCCTTAATGGATTGCGCTCATTCGGTATACCGTTACTTGTCGAGCAACTGGCATACGGGCAGTCATCAATGATCCGTAGTAATAACTGATACTGTCCGTTACGACGGCCATCTGTTGCTGTAATCAATACTGTGTAATTGCCAAGCTGTACATTCGTCGGATCAAAGGTGGCAACATCGCCTGACACTTGCAGCGGCAAATCATCTGCCGACCAGGCAAAGGTTACCTGCACTTGATTCAGCTCAACAGCATTGAGGTGTACCAAGCCATCACGCTTGCTAATCACATTAGTCTGTACACCAGATTGCAACGCCTTACCCTGCAATGAGAGAGGGGCTGGCTCATCTAACACCACCAGTTTATGCGTGTCCGGTGTGCCGGCCAGCGCATTCGTTATATCTACAGGGTTAATTCTGACCGTTGCATTATTCTGCAAAGCAGACACTGTATAAGCCTGACGTAAATCATCTTTTTCAGCTAGGCTAACCCGCTCAGCAGATAACTGTGCATCGGCCAGAATAAAGTCAGCAGTCACCGGATAATTGATTGCCTCATCACTCAGCCATACTGCTACAGATGATACCTGACCGGGTTCAATTTGTTGCTGGCTTGATGTGAAGGCTAAGTAAGGAAGAATATCAAAACTGATGTCGACAACTTCACCACTATTTTCATCAACAAAGCGGAAGGTATAGCGTCCGGTTCTGCTCGCCGTAAAGCGATAACTACCATCATCCAGACGCACCAGTACCGTTTGAACTTCTTCATCAGTCATTGACACCGTATGATCAGCACGAGTGCGATCCGCTTCTAACAAATGCTGGCTGCCACTGCCACCAAATACCCGGAAGTGGCGCAGTTGGTTAACAGGCCCGGCCGAGGTGTTGTCGGCTTCAATTTGTACGGGGTCATACACCGTCACCGAAATGGTACAGTTTGCCAGTATTCCGGCGGTTACCAACTGCCCCGTCGTATAGACTGCACCACAATTGCTGTGAACGACGACCACATCGTTTTCATTGACGAGCTGCAATGTAAACTCTGCAACCCGGCCATATAACACGGTTTGACTGGCAGGCATGACCTGGCCAGCACCTGTTACATTCACTGATACAAGGTAAGACAGCTCCTCATACATTGCTCTTACGTCTAAGTCCCCGGTAATTTCAGATAAATCCGCATTCCATCCGACAAAGCTGAAACCAACGCGCTCTGGTACCAGTGAGATCACTGCAGGCTGTCCATGCTCAACCTGTAGCGTTTGAAGCACTGAATCATCCCAATCCAGGAAGCGTACCGTATAGATATTTATTTCCCACTGTGCTGTCAGCGTCAGATTGCTGCTTGGCATGGTGGTCGGGAAGGCAGGGGTCCAGCCGGTAAAGGTATAGCCTTCACGGCTTGGAGCGGCCGGAGCGGTGAGCGCCGCTCCAAAGTTTGCGGTGATTGGCGTAATCGCCGAGCCGCCGTTGCTGTCAAAACTCACTGTGTATTGGTTAATGCTCCACTGTGCTGTCAGCGTCAGATTGCTGCTTGGCATGGTGGTCGGGAAGGCAGGGGTCCAGCCGGTAAAGGTATAGCCTTCACGGCTTGGAGCGGCCGGAGCGGTGAGCGCCGCTCCAAAGTTTGCGGTGATTGGCGTAATCGCCGAGCCGCCGTTGCTGTCAAAACTCACTGTGTATTGGTTAATGCTCCACTGTGCTGTCAGCGTCAGATTGCTGCTTGGCATGGTGGTCGGGAAGGCAGGGGTCCAGCCGGTAAAGGTATAGCCTTCACGGCTTGGAGCGGCCGGAGCGGTGAGCGCCGCTCCAAAGTTTGCGGTGATTGGCGTAATCGCCGAGCCGCCGTTGCTGTCAAAACTCACTGTGTATTGGTTAATACTCCACTGTGCTGTGACTGTTATATCATTATTTGGCATCTCGGTCGGTAAAGCAGGCTCCCAACCATTAAAGGTAAATCCTTCTCTTATTGGCGATTCAGGCACAGGAATAGCACTACCTACGCTGGCTGTAATCGGGTTTACCGGACTTCCTCCCGCACTATCAAAAGTTATAGTTCGTTGGCTTGTGATGGTCATTGACTGAACATTGCCACACGACAAACCAACAACAGTTTGTGCACAGACCTTGTAGTAGTATGTACCTGGAACCTGAGCTCCCCCTACCGTACCGCTAACGTTTTGCACATGATTGCCTGCAAGCAAGGTTTGATTTTCAGAGTTTCTTAATTGAATTGTTGAACTGCTGCTTTCAATGACCTGCTGCTGGTTGGTACCCAGATACAAAATCGGGTTAGTGGCAAAATGTTTAGGATTAACCGTGCCGGCAAAAAGAAAATTGTCATCCTGTACTGACACTGCGCCAGTAATGGCAACTGGCATTGCAGCAAGCACTGCAAAGCCATCTCCCTGATTCGTGCCTCTGGTATGTTGGATCATCGCTCCGGGCTGGCCCAGAATGTTGCCCACACCTTGCCTGGTGTAGTCCGGCCCGGAAATGGTCGCAAAAGATGAACCGCCACCTCCACCGTGGTTTGCTGCCCCGCCGTAGTAACCACCGCCGCCGCCTGCCCGGTTTTCATTGTCGCCACTACCGCCGGTCAACCACTGTCCGCTGGTTGCAGGCGAAGCCTCCGGATCTGGCTCACAGGTAATATGGCAGTTCAGAAGCAATTGGCCCCCCGAAGTCAGCAAGCCGCCCCGGCCATGAGGCTCCCAGCTATTCCGATGACTGGTTCCTCCTTCACCATTGGTTTCTGCACCGCCGGCAGCACCAAACCAGCCAAATTGAACAAAGAATCCATAGACGCCGCCACCGCCGCCCGCGACCACAATCCGATCATCCAGACTGTAAGGGGCAACACGTAAATCGCTGGCACCGCCACCGCCATAACCAGAGGAGTTTAATAACAGCGAATCACCGCCTCCGTTATAGCCTCCCTCGCCACCTGTAAGTACACCAGTTCCCATAGCCGGTGCGCGCTCAGTGCCACGGCCGCCCAATACCAATTCCAGCTGGATACCGGGTGTAACAGGTAAACGGCCAAACACTACATCACCCGCTGCCTGACCACGGGCACCAGCAATCATTACCGAGAGAGCTGTTACATCACTTTCAACAGTGTAAGTTTGTGGTGCACCAGTAAAAGCAAAGGATGCATTTGGGATCGCACTGGGGATATCGACAATAATTTTACCTTCGCCGGCATTTACGCTATCGGTAAATACCACATTACTCACCCCCGCACTAGCATCAGCGGCCCAAGATGAACCACCGCCACCACCTGAGGCGCCGGTATCGGTGGCGCCACCGCCACCACCGCCACCATAATAACCTCCGCCGCCACTGCCACCGGCATGATTGGGCTTCCAACCTAAAATCCCACCAGCACCCAAGGTTCCAGCAGTGGCAAACCCCTCCGCGCCACCACCACCGTTGGTACCAGGAGCCCCACCTGCACTGGCAGTACCGGGCTCACCTGGGGTAGAACCTGTACCAGCGCTTGTACCTGCTGTGGCTACAAGGCCGCCATCACCTCCATGACTACCATTAAAAGAACCAGCTGCCCCGCCAGCACCGGCAACAACAATACGGTGATTAAGCGCACAAGTGAGCGTATAGGCACAAGATGTCACTGTGCTGAATGCCGGACGACGGATATCTGTCGCGCCGCCACCTTTCACATTGCCGCCACCGCCACCATTAAAACCAAAGGTATCACCGACCATCAACTGTAATACTTCACCGGGTGTTACGGCGATAGTGGCCGTGACAACCCCACCTTTACCGGCATTAGCAATTACACCTTGCGGCACGGTGCCCTGCGAGCCATGCAGCTCAACATGAATGGATGTCACACCTTCGGGCACGACATAGATTTGAGGTCCGCCCGTATTTGTAAATACTTGTGAAGCGAAAACTAAGCTGATCGGAAACACGGATGTCACTAGCACTATTAACCATTTCATTAACGTGCGAAGGCGATGTGTGTACATAAGATAACCTCGTGTTTGTGTAAGGGAGACGTTCTCTGCAAAACAATCTTGTGAACATCCGTTTGGGGTTGCAACACAGGTGAAGAATTTACTTCGGGCCTTATAGACGTTGCCTAAAAGCTTACTTTTGGTTAAACATAACTAATAAATAATAGAAACTAGTGCAATGAGCAAGGAGAGTGTAAAAAGATCTGTGTAAGTGGCATTCTACCTATGTATTTGAAAGGACATAAGAATGCCAGTATCAGACCAGCTTATCGACCAGTTGTTAGCTGACTACAAATCCCCTGAAGACCTGCTGGGTGAACAAGGTCTACTCAAACAGCTCACCAAAAAGCTTGCCGAGCGAGCCCTTGAAGCCGAGATGGAGCAGCATCTTGGTTATGCCAAACATGATGCAGCCGGTAAAAACACCGGTAACTCCCGTAACGGTAAAAGCCGTAAAACGGTTCGTAGTATCCATGGCGACATCGATATTGAAACTCCGCGTGACCGCAACGGCAGCTTTGAGCCGCAGCTGATTAAAAAAGGTGAAAAACAGCTGGGAGGCTTTGATGAGCGCATTGTCTCGTTGTACGCCCGAGGCATGTCAACCCGCGACATTCAGGCCCATTTCGAAGACGTGTATGGTGTGGAGGTCTCACCGACGTTTATCTCTCAGGTCACCAATGCCGTACTGGACGAAGTCAAAGCCTGGCAGCAACGGCCGTTAGCGCCGGTTTATCCCATCGTGTATCTGGACTGTTTAGTGGTCCGCAGCCGTGAAACCGGCAGCGTACAGAACAAATCGGTTTACCTGGCTCTGGGGGTCAATTGCGACGGTGAAAAAGAGCTATTGGGCCTGTGGTTAGCGCAAACCGAAGGGGCCAAATTCTGGCTGTCGGTGATGAACGAGCTGAAAAACCGTGGGCTGGACGATATCTTTATCGCCTGTGTTGATGGCCTCAAAGGTTTCCCGGACGCCATTGAAGCGGTATATCCGAACACGCAGGTCCAACTGTGCATCGTGCATCAAATCCGCAACAGCCTGCGCTTTGTCAGTTGGAAAGAGCGCAAAGCGGTCGCGGCCGACCTGAAAACTATCTACGGCGCAGCCACCTTAAAGCAGGCAGAGCAAGCCCTGGAGCAGTTTGCTGAGGCTTGGGATAAGCAGCATCCAAGTATCAGTAAATCCTGGCGCGACAACTGGACGCAGCTGAGTGTGTTCTTCGATTATCCACCGTAAATCCGCAAAGTGATTTACACCACCAACGCGATTGAATCGCTCAATGCCAGCCTGCGTCAGGTCACCAAGACCAGGCGGTCATTCCCGAATGATGATTCAGTGCTGAAGTTGCTGTATCTGGCTTTACATCAAATCGCCAAAAAGTGGACAATGCCGCTGCGCGATTGGAAGCCTGCGATGACGCAGTTTATGATCATGTACGGTGACCGTATATCGTTATGATAAACAGCCACTTACATAGAAAAATTTATACTCTCACTTATATCAACGGCAACGCAACGGGCCTGTTGATTGAAGCTTGTGCCGGGCTGCTGGAACGTGACAATGCGGCTGACTGCATTGTCAGAGAAGCCCATGAAGAGACCGGCTATCGCATTGATAAACCGCAAAAAATATTCGAAGCCTATATGTCGCCGGGGTCGGTGACCGAACTGCTGCATTTTTTTATTGCTGAATACGCCGATGCTGACAAAACAGGCGAGGGTGGCGGCTTAGCCAGCGAGCAGGAGAATATTGAAGTGCTGGAACTGGATTTTGCGACGGCCTACGCGATGATTGCTGCGGGTGACATTGTGGATGGGAAAACCATTATGTTGTTGCAGTACGCCAAGATAAATGACCTCTTCCAGTAACTATCGCCATGGCTATTACCATGAATGTGGCCGCGTAAATCATTGGGTTTTGCGCAAGCACGCTGCCGGTGGCGCCGGCGATGTATGTGCTGCAAACAGAAACCGGGAACAACATAATCACTTTAACTGAAGGATATCAGTCAATGACACCGATGCGCATGAACTCTTCCGGCCCGCGAGCCTTGCAGCTGAGCGGGCCCTTGCTGCTGCCCCTGATGATCACAATGCTGCTAAGTGCCTGTAGTGCCGTGGCGCCCGATGCGGGTTCTGCCCACACTGCATCTGCCACAGCGCTGACGCCGGCGACAAAAGCGCTGACAGCGCAGCCCAATGCGAAGTGGTTCAAACTGAACACCGAAGCCTATCGTGGCAAGCAGGATGACATCGTGTTTGTTGACGCCAAGAGCGGATTTTACGTCAATGGCGCGGGCAAAATTTTCAAAACTGTTGATGGTGGCCAGAACTGGCAGCTCGTGCTGCACCAGCCTGGCACTTACTTCCGCACTATTGGTTTTGTTGATGCGAATACCGGTTTTGCCGGCAATATTGGCACCGATTATTTTCCCGGCGTGACAGATACCACGCCGTTGTATCAGACCAAAGATGGCGGCGTCAGCTGGGCGCCGGTGAAAAATCTGACTGGCGTTGCCGTGAAGGGGCTCTGTGCGATTGACGTCGTGCACAGCGCTTTTGTCAACGCAGGTGTGCTGGATCAGCGGACCATCGTCCATGCGGCCGGGCGGGTCGGCGGTCCGGCTTTTCTGCTGCGTTCGCTTGATGGCGGACACAGCTGGTTGTCCATCGATATGAATGCGCATATTGCCGCCATCACCGACGTTAAATTCTTTGATGAAATGAATGGCATTGTCGTCGGTGCGGATGATGCCAATATCGGTCGTTCTCATGCGGTGATCATTGCTACCCGCGACGGTGGACAGACCTGGCGGCGTGTCTATTCCTCGGCGCGCCCGCATGAAATAGCCTGGAAACAACCCTTCCCCAGCCGGCAGGTGGGCTATGTGACAGTACAAAATTATGATACCGATAAAACAGTGAGCCAGCGGGTTGTCGCCAAAACCCTGGATGGCGGCAACACCTGGCAGGAAGTGCCGCTGGTCGATGATTATGCGGTGCGGCAGTTTGGTATCGGCTTTGCCGACGAACAAACTGGCTGGGTTGGCACCAGTACCAGTGGTTTTGCCACACAGAACGGTGGCAAAAGCTGGACACGGGTCGAGATGGGTAAAGCCGTGAATAAAATCCGCATTGTGTCCGACGGTCAGCACTTTGTCGGTTTTGGCATTGGCGTGTCGGTCTATAAGTTCGGCACTCCACCGTCCGGCCTGGCGGTCACTACGCCATTGCCGGCGGGCAAAGCCGCTGCCGTTCAATGAAGTAGACACAATGTGGTACCTGTTCTTAACCAATCTGTGCAGTGCACTGGCTATCGGTGATGGCAAGGCCACTCAATCAATGATGGGCGCGGTGGCCACTTTTTGATGGAGTGTCCGACCTATTGTTGTTTGCATTGCGCTAGCGGTGGGGCATTTTCGGCAACAGCCATCCCATACCCATTCAACTGGTTACCAGCCGATTGCGACCTTGTTTTTTAGCCAGGTACAGCAGTTGGTCGGCCTGTTGAACGGCTTGGGTCAGATCGTGTTGGCCGACCGGGCACAGGCCAAAACTCGCGGTGATTTGCAGTGCAGTCCCATTAAAATTCAGCGCGGTGGCGGCGACCTGCCGGCACAGCCGTTCTGTGATCTGTTGTGCGGCACTGATGTCAGTCTGACGCAGCAGGATCAGAAACTCTTCGCCACCCATTCGGATCACGGCATCAGCAGGGCGTATTGCATGCTGCAGCAATACTGCAAATTGTTGGATCACATAATCACCGGCGTCGTGGCCATAGGTGTCGTTGATGCGTTTAAAGTGGTCGAGATCTGCCATCAGCACGCAGTCGGCAGCCTGTGGCTGCAGTTGCGGCAGAATTTTCCGGTTATACACACCGGTTAATGCATCCGTCTGGCCTTCGTGGCGGATCTTTTCGGTCAGGTCGTAGTGAAAAATTGAATTTATCGCGCTGGTCAACAGAATGCCGTTGAGTAAGATAAACATCAGCAGACGGGTCGAAGTTGGGATCCCAGGCGCTGTCAGAGGCACCATCAGCAGATTGGTCAGCAACAGATTTAGTAACAGCAGCAACAAACTAAGCCGCAGATATTGGTCGCCGCGGTGCCGGGGTTGGACTGTCGCTTTGGCGGGCAGATAACTCAGCCGTAGCGCCAACCCGAGCAACAGCGTACAAAGGGTAGGGATCAGCAGATTACGCAATAAAAAGTTATCAAGCAGTGCGAGAACCAGCATGCTGCACAAAGCCAGCAACGCGGCGTAATGCCAGGTACGGATGCCAATAGCACTGTACTGATAGCGGGTCGCGACAGCCACCAAAATGCAAAAGTAACTGCTGCAGTAGGTCAGGTTCGCGAACAAAATTGACACGGGTCGTAGTGCCGGCCAATTGGCACTGAACAACTGCAGCGAACCAATCGCAAATGCCAGCGCCCAGCCCACCAGTGCCAGACGAAAATAACGCAATGCCCGTTTTTGCTGCATAGTAGCCGGTGCAGGAAGTTGGAAGGCGCTATGGGCCAACAGCACAGTACAAGCGGTACCGATAGCGTTTAACATCAATAACAGATTGCTGTCCTGCATGCGTATTCCTTTACGTCTCGTCCGCTCCATGCGGTGAAGTAACCAGTGTTGCAAAGTAGTGGTGTTGTTGCAAGCCTGCATACCCGGCACCAGCGATGCTGGCGAAGTGGCAATAGCGAACATCAGAAAAGCGAGTGGTGGCATTATGTACGGCGTGTGACGCCCAGCGGGCTGACGCTTGCACGAACCTTGTATGTTGAACCTAGGTTCTAACCAGAACAGGTAGTGACCGGCATGCATGGCCTTGCCGCAAATAGTCAGAAGCAGCATCAGCGCCACAGTGGGGGCTGATGCTGCCGGAGTAGCAGTGGCTGTTACGGATTTAAATCCAGTTTTTCCATGATATACAAAGTATTACCGTCGATTTTACTGTTCGCCGGGTCCAGGTACTTTTGCTCCAGTTTGTTGTTATTGACCCAGGTGGTAAAGTCGTCGTCGTTAATCACGCCAAGGCGTTGCCCGTCAATACGCCACAGGCCTTCCATTTTGTCGTGTGGGTAGTTCACCGCAGCGACCATATCGACCAGCAGTTTTTTGCTGGCCGGCACAATACCGGCGGCAGTCAGGCCGTCCCAGCCTTTGCTGATCACCAGCTGCTCGAGGCTTTGGCCAGCGACAGTCAGACCCAGAGTGGCGTGCTGAACCAAATCGACAGTCGGCACGACTTGTTCAAGATCAGTCGCTTTGCTCAAATCTACTTTGTAGACATGTTTCATCGCGCCGGGTTTTTTCTCCTGAAATTCGCCGTCACGCTCGAGGATCAGCAGGCTGGTGGCGCTGAGCGCTATCACCGCTGAGTTCGAGTTTTGTTTAATTTCTTGCTTGTACAGATACTGTTTGATTTTGCCGCTGGCCAGTTCAATAAATACAATCCGCGTCAGGTCGCTGTTGTGCGTCGCGCTGCTTGGATTGCCCAGCGCCGATTGCATAATGCCAACCAGAAACTTCTCATCCGGCGTAATGCTTAAGCCTTCCATGCCGCGGTTGGCGCGACGTTTGGCAAATTCTGCCGGTAAGGTGTATTGGTTGCGGCTGTCGCTGGCAAACGGATTGATCCGGCCCAGCTCAATGCCTTGTGCCGAATAATGCACAATGTGCGGACCATATTCGTCGCTGACCCAAAAGCTGCCGTCTTTCATCGCCACCAGGCCTTCCGGATCGAGGCCATAAGTGTCGAGTAAAAACGGGTTGGTCTGCGCATCATAAGGTTTGCTGAGATCCTGCCGTGCGACAGAACCATCAGCCAGATATGGAATTTCATTGGTGGCGCCAAGGCCAGCCGGGTTTGGCAGACCAGTGATTAATTTGGCATCCGGCCGTTTTAATAAAATGCTTTGCAGCTGGCGGATGGCGCCGGATGGCAGAATTTCAAATAAGCCAATGCGGGGTGTGTAATCGGGAACCGGGAACATTTTGCCGGCGCCGAGGCTGCCGGTGTAGTCGGCATTGGGGCCACGGTCGGTCAGCGCATAAAACTGCAGCGGTTTGCTGGGGTGGCCGGTTAAGTCAGAGCCAAAACCGCCGTTGCGGATCTCAAAATTGCTGCCGGGTAAAGCGCCGTTGGCTAAATCGTTGCGCAGCACTGTATACGGTAAACGCTCGCCGGCGGTGGCGTAGTTGCTGGCCTGACACAAATAGCTGGTCTGCGTGATTTCACTGTCTTCCAGTACATTGTTATTGTTTTTATCAAGGCCGCTATCCAGCCGCTTCCCGCCCAGTAAACACTCGGCATGGGCCATTGGCACCGCACTTTGTTTCAGCAGACTGTTCAGGCCATTATTGCCATTGGCACCGTTACCGCCGTTTTGACCGTCTTTACCATTTTGGCCGTCATCACCATCCAGACTGCAACCACCAAGCAACAAAGCAACCGCCATGCCGCCGACCAGCGTACTGATTTTCATATCATTCCTTATTAAGCTGCCACTGAGAAAAGCAACAGGCTATTGAGCCAACATGACAGTTAACTGACGAAGGGATGACCACTGTGTGAAAGCCTGAATGGTGTTGAGGATTGTCAGTTCGGCAACGCCACTGGCTTAGAGTTGAAAAGTGGCGCTATTCACTCCAAATGACATGCTTTGATCACCTCAATCGTCGCCTGTGCCAGCGGCGATGCGCTGTTGCTTTTTGACGTGATCAGCATCACCGGGATTTGGTAGTGGTAGCGCTCGGGCAGGATGGCTTTAAACAGGCCTTTGTCGACCCAGTAGCTGGCGTAATGCTCGGGTAAATAGCCGATAAACTGGCCGGATAAAATCAGATGGGCAATCCCTTCGTCATGATAGGCGCTGGCGCTGTTCTGGTAGTTCAGGCCGTCGTTGCGGCTTTCTTTGTCACGCAGGTAGTTGCTGGTGACCACTTCGGCCTGCGCTAATAACTTGCTGATTTCTTTCGTGTCGCAGTCAAATAACGGATGGCCTTTGCCGCAATACAGGAAGTTGGTTTCATTGTGTAGCGGCACATAATCGAGGCCGCGAATATGGTGGCGGGAGACGCCGATACCAACCGGCGAGCGGCCGTTTGCCACTGAGGTTTCCACTTCACGCGCTTCACAGACATAAATATCAAACTGCAGATTATCGCTTTTGGCTTTGAGCTGGGCGATCGCCTGCGCTACACCGCAGCGCGGGTCGCTGACCAAGGTATCAATAATGGCGATAGTGACGCGGCCGGCCAGCTGATGTCTGGAGCCGGCGACGGTGCTGGCAAAAGTCTCGCATTGCTGCAGTAGTTCCAGTGACGCCTGATAGGTGATACGGCCGGCATCGGTCAGCTCAAAACCACTGCGGCCGCGTTTACACAGCTTCAAGCCCAGCCGGATCTCTAAGTCCGACAAATGCGTACTGATAGTCGAGCGACCGATATTTAACCGCGACTCGGCGGCAGACAATCCGCCGCATTCAACGATAGTGACAAATATACGCAACAAGCGTAAATCGACGTCTTGAACCTGCATCAGACAGTGGCCTTTTGGGGTTGGTTTTAGTTCGACAAAACCGGAATGAGTTACGATTATTATGTATTTATAAAACATCAGTGGCAAGCTAGCATGCGTTCATCAATCCTTTGTCAGGCCTTTAGATTTAGGTGCGCCTGACACAGCAGACAGACATGAATAAGGAGTCACAGATGGCGTTTAAATACGGGATAGACCGGTTGGATTTAGCGACGGTTAATGGCATTGCCGATGGCACTATCAAAGCTGAGCTGTGTGCTGAAGCGATCGCCCGCGTCCAGCAAAGCCGCAGCAATGTTGAAGTGATGGCGGCCTCCAACAAAGCCATCTATGGCATTAATACCGGTTTTGGCCCTTTGTGTGACACACAAATTTCCCCAGCCGAAACTGCACTGTTACAGAAGAATCTGCTGATCACCCATGCGGTCGGCGTCGGTGAAGCCATCGCCAAGCCAATTTCAAAATTAATGCTGATCACCAAAGTGCATGCGCTGTGTCAGGGTTACTCCGGCATTCGGCTCGAAGTGATCGAACGGATGCTGAAGTTTGTTGAGCTGGATTTGATCCCCGTCGTGCCGGAGCAAGGCTCGGTCGGTGCGTCTGGTGACTTAGCGCCGCTGTCGCATCTGTTTCTGCCACTGATTGGCGAAGGTGAATTCTGGCCGTCTGGTGTTACATCAGGCAAAGAGGCGATCCCGGCGATTGAAGCGTTGCGTCAGCATGGCTTAGAGCCGCTGGAACTGCAGGCAAAAGAAGGCCTGGCGCTGATTAACGGGACCCAGTTTATTCTGTCGCACGGCATCACTGCGCTGACCAAAATGCAGTATTTGCTCGACCTGGCCGATGTGGCCGGTGCAATGAGCATCGAAGGTATGCAGGGTAGTGGTTCACCGTTTCGACCGGAACTGCATGAGATCCGGCCTTTTGCCGGCAATATCGAAGTGGCCGCGCGGATGCGCCGTTTATTCAAAGACTCTCAGAATATGGCATCACACACGGGTTGCGCCCGCGTGCAGGACCCGTATTCGCTGCGTTGTATCCCGCAGGTGCACGGCGCGTCGCGCAACGCTTTTTACCATTTAAAAGAGCTGGTTGAGATTGAGATGAACTCAGTCACCGACAACCCGATCATCATCAGCGCGGAAGAAGCACTGTCCGGTGGTGGTTTCCACGGTCAGCCACTGGCGATGGTGCTGGACTACACCTCAATTGCCGCGGCTGAACTTGGCAATATCTCCGATCGCCGCTGTTATCTGCTGCTCGAAGGCCTGCATGGTTTACCACGCCTGCTGACCAAAGCCGGTGGCCTCAATTCCGGCCTGATGATCCCGCAATACACCACGGCGGCACTGGTCACCGAAAACAAATCGTTGTGTTTTCCGCCATCGGCCGACAGCGTGCCGACCTCGATGGGGCAGGAAGATCACGTGTCGATGGGCAGTATTTCCGGTCGCAAACTGAATCAAATCCTTGGCAATCTGGAGAAGATCCTGGCGATTGAACTGATGTATGCCGCTCAGGCCATTGAGTTCCGCCGGCCGAACACCTGTTCAGATTTAATTGAACAAAATCATGCGATTATCCGCGATAAAGTGACCAAGCTGGAAGAAGATCGCCTGTTAAAACCGGATATCGACGCGATGATCAAGCTGGTAAAAACCCAAGCGTTGACCGTCAACTTTTCGCTGAATTAAGCTGATTTTCTTAAAGGACAGCAGAATGAATTTTCAGGATCAGATTAAACAAGGTATTCCGGCCACGCTGCCGGCAGTGAAGCCGTACCCGTCGGATGCCAACCGGGCGCCGAAGCGCAAAGACATCTTAACCAAAGCGGAAAAACAGCTGGCGGTGCGTAATGCGCTGCGCTATTTCCCAAAGGCCTGGCACGCCGAGCTGGCGCTGGAATTTGCCCGCGAACTGAATGACTTCGGCCGGATTTATATGTACCGCTTTAAGCCGGACTATGCCATCAAAGCGCGGCCGATCAGCGATTACCCGGCGCAATGCCAACAAGCTGCCGCCATTATGCTGATGATCGATAACAACTTAGATCCAGCAGTAGCGCAGCATCCGGAAGAGCTGATCACCTACGGCGGCAATGGCGCTGTGTTTCAGAACTGGGCGCAATATCGCTTAACAATGAAATACTTAAGTGAAATGGCTGAAGACCAGACGCTGCATATGTACTCCGGCCACCCGATGGGGCTGTTCCCATCGTCGGTCGAAGCACCGCGCGTAGTCGTGACCAACGGCATGATGATCCCGAATTATTCCAAACCGGATGACTGGGAACGTTTTAATGCGTTAGGCGTGACGCAATACGGCCAGATGACCGCCGGCTCTTTTATGTACATTGGCCCACAGGGCATTGTGCATGGCACCACCATCACGGTGATGAACGCATTTCGTAAAGTGCTGCAAAAAGGCGATACACCACACGGCAAGATTTTCCTCACCGCTGGTTTAGGCGGCATGAGCGGCGCGCAGCCCAAAGCCGGCAATATCGCCAATTGCATCACAGTGTGCGCGGAAGTGAATCCAAAAGCGGCGACCAAACGGCATCAGCAGGGTTGGGTCGATGAACTGATCGACAACATGCCTGCACTGATCGCCCGCGTGAAACAAGCACAAGCGCAACAAGAAGTGGTGTCGATTGCCTATATTGGTAATGTGGTTGATGTGTGGGAAGCCTTTGATGCCGAAGATATTTTCGTGCACTTAGGTTCAGATCAGACGTCCTTGCATAACCCATGGTCGGGTGGTTATTACCCGGTTGGTATTTCGTATGACGAATCGAATCGTTTAATTCGCGAAGAGCCGGAATTATTCCACGCCAAGGTGCAGGACACGCTGAAACGCCACGCTGCCATCGTCAATAAACACACCGCCAAAGGCACTTATTTCTTTGACTATGGCAATGCGTTTTTGCTGGAAGCCTCGCGCGCCGGTGGTGACGTGATGGCGCAAAACGGCATCGATTTTAAATATCCGTCTTATGTGCAGGATATTTTGGGGCCGATGTGTTTTGACTATGGTTTTGGCCCGTTCCGCTGGGTCTGTGCCTCTGGCAAAGCGGAAGACTTGGATAAAACCGATGCGATTGCCGCAGAAGTGCTCAAGCGTTTGATGTTAGAAGCGCCGGAAGACATTCAGCAGCAGATGCAGGACAACATCACCTGGATTTTAGACGCCAAGCAAAACAAGCTGGTGGTTGGCTCGCAGGCGCGGATTTTATATGCCGACGCTGAAGGCCGCGCTGAAATCGCCGCCGCCTTTAACGCCGCCATTGCGCGTGGTGAGATTGGCCCTGTGGTATTAGGCCGTGACCATCACGACGTCAGCGGCACCGATTCGCCGTTCCGCGAAACCTCCAACATCTATGACGGCAGCCGTTTTACCGCCGACATGGCCATTCACAACGTGATTGGCGACAGCTTCCGTGGCGCGACCTGGGTGTCGATCCACAACGGTGGCGGCGTCGGTTGGGGCGAAGTGATGAACGGCGGTTTTGGCATGTTGCTGGACGGCTCGGCCGAAGCAGATCGCCGCCTGAAATCGATGTTGTTTTTTGACGTCAACAACGGCATCGCACGACGCAGCTGGGCGCGTAACAGCGAGGCCGATTTTGCCATCAAACGCGAAATGGCCCGCACGCCAAAGCTGCAGGTCACGCTGGCGAATCGCGTCGACGACGAGATTTTGGACCAGTTGCCGTTTTGAGGTGATAGTGTTGCCGATACTTGGTTGACGATGTACGGCGGCGCTTTGCTTGCCGGTACCTACGATCTTCTGTAACTGGTGGGTACGGCGGCGCTTTGCTTGCCGCTACCTACGATCTTCTGTAACTGGTGGGTACGGCGGCGCTTTGCTTGCCGCTACCCTCCGACCGTCGCGCCTTCCTGACAACCACTGCCTGCAACACGGCAGTGGTTTGTTTTCATCGTTCATAAAAGCTGAAGCCATTATCAACATTCACCCCTTTGTTTGATTTTTCCTGATCTCATATCTTGTGTTCACGGCAAGCGCCGGAAGAAATCAACCGGCTGTCAGTGCGCCATATCGCCGCTGTCAGCCAAGCCAAATCACAAGAGGAATGTTTTTATGAATCGTTTCACCAACAAAACAGTATTAGTCACCGGCGGTAACAGTGGTATTGGTCTGGCTACCGCAATTCAATATGCCAAAGAAGGGGCTCGGGTGGTGATCACCGGGCGCGATCAGGCCACATTAGATCAGGCGAAAGCGCTGATTGGCGCTGATACGATTGCGCTGCAAAATGACCAGGGTGACATCCGTGCTGCTGCGGAACTGGCGCGGATTTTAGCTGCGCAGGAGATCCGGCTGGACGCGATCTTTATCAATGCCGGTGTGGCGAAGTTTGCTGCCTTTGCTGATATCGACGAAGCTTTGTGGGACCAGACCTTTAACGTCAATGTTAAAGGTGCGTATTTTACTATCCAGGCGCTGACGCCATTGCTGAATCGTGGTGCGGCCATTGTGCTGAACGGTTCTATCAATGCGCATATCGGCATGCCGTCATCTTCGGTCTATGCCGCCAGCAAAGCGGCGCTGATCTCGCTGGCTAAAACCTTGTCGGCAGAATTATTGCCAGTGGGCGTGCGGGTCAATGTGGTGAGCCCAGGCCCGGTGACCACACCATTGTATGGTCGCCTTGGCATGGAAAGCGCGCAGCTGGAACAAATGGCGGCAGCCATTCAGGCGCAGATCCCGCTGCAACGTTTTGGTACGCCGGAAGAACTGGCCAGTGCGGTGTTGTTCCTGTCGTCGGCGGATTCTGCCTTTGTGGTCGGCACTGAGTTGATTGTTGATGGTGGCATGAGCCAGCTGTAACGCAGGCGTTTAACTGGTACAAAGCCTAAAACAGCACCGTTTAAAGTGCTGTTTTAGGCTTTTCCCATGGCGGCGTGCCGGCAAAGACTTCGACTAAATAATCAATCAGTACCCGCACTTTGACGCTCAGATGGCGGCGGCTCGGATACATCGCCAGCACATCAATATCCGGCAGTTCATAACCCGGTAACAGCGGCACTAAGGCGCCGGACGCGATATCAGGCCCAATCAAAAAACTGGGTTGCCAGATAATTCCGGCGCCGGCTAGCGCCATCGCTCTGGCGGTATCACCGTTATTCGTGTGAATTTTTCCCCTGACTTTGACCTGATGCGCTTTACCGGCGCTGTCGGTGAAATGCCATTCATCGCCGGAGTAGAGATAAGTAATACATTGATGCTCGCGCAAATCGGCCGGTGTTTGTGGCGTGCCGAATTGTTTCAGGTATGCCGCAGAGGCACAGAGGATATTGTGCGAGCTGGCTAGTTTGCGTGCGGCATGATTAACCGAGCCACTTCGTGAAATGCGGATCACCAAATCATAACCTTCTTCGACAATATCCACGACGCGGTCAATCAAGGTGATATCCAGCTCCAGTTCCGGATAACGCCGGCTGAACTCCGGCCACAATGGCGCCAGATGCAAAATGCCAAAGCTCAGCGGTGCATTGATGCGCAGACGCCCTCTGGGCTGCACTGCAGCAGACGACACCAGCGCTTCGGTTTCGGCCACTTCGGACAGAATGGTTTTACAGCGTTCGAATAACGCCTCGCCACTTTCAGTTAACGATAACTTACGTGAGCTGCGATTCAGCAGCCGACAGCCTAAATAGCTTTCCAAATCATTGATATAACGGGTGACATTGGCCGGTGAGGTGTCGAGCAAATCCGAAGCTTTGCTGAAGCTACCTTTGTTGACCACCGTCATAAATATCTCGTACGCCCTGAGCCTGTCCATCACCACTCCTGAGATTCATAAAAGCTGAATAATAGCTACATATTTGCCGTCTGTTTCACTGAATTGCAAATCAATATGATGTCCAGCAACGAAGCATCGGGCTTCGTCCAGCAAATTACGAGGATGCAATGATGAAAAAATTAACCGGTAAAGTCGCCATTGTCACAGGCGCCAGTTCTGGCATTGGCCGGGCCACGGCGTTGTTGTTCGCACAAGAAGGCGCACGCGTGGTGGTTGGTGCCCGGCGCCAGGTGGAGTTAGACAGTCTGGTCGCACAGATTAAAGCTGCTGGTGGTGACGCCATCGCGCTGGCGGGGGACGTTGTGTCAGAAGTCTATGCCAAAGCGCTGGTGGAGTTAGCGCTGCAGCAATATGGCCGGCTCGACATTGCTTTTAATAATGCCGGCATTTTAGGCGAAATGGGACCAAGCCCTGAAGTTTCGGCGCAGGGGTTCAACGATGCCTTACAAACCAATCTGACCAGCGCTTTTTTAGGTGCCAAATACCAGCTGCCAGTGATGGCACACCAAGGCGGCGGCTCGATTATTTTTACCTCGACTTTTGTCGGTTACAGTTTTGCTTTCCCCGGCGTGGCGGCCTATGCAGCCAGCAAAGCCGGACTGATTGGTTTAACTCAGGCATTGGCCACTGAATTTGGCCCGCAACAGGTCCGGGTCAATGCGATATTGCCAGGCGCTGTGGATACGCCGATGTATCGTCAGATGAATGACAGTGCCGAAGCCCAGGCTTATATCGCCAACCTGCACGCGTTAAAACGGGTCGCCACACCGGAAGAACTGGCGCGGTCGGTGTTGTATCTGGCATCTGACGATTCGTCGTTTGTCACCGGCACTGCCTCGCTGGTTGATGGTGGCGCGTCGATC
Source organism: Rheinheimera sp. F8 (assembly GCF_001518915.1). Lineage (NCBI taxonomy): Bacteria > Pseudomonadati > Pseudomonadota > Gammaproteobacteria > Chromatiales > Chromatiaceae > Rheinheimera > Rheinheimera sp. F8. Next base: position 3,859,023 of record NZ_CP013656.1, on the reverse strand, counting down.
AGCAGAAGTTGAGTGGTGTGGCAGGTCAGGGCACTTGCATTGGCGGTCGGGTTTCAACATCAACCTTGCTGATGAATTGGTTAAAAAAAAACGGCCGGGATATCCCGGCCGCTTGGCTTCCAGATCACTTTGCCATCACATTATCTGCTGCGGCGTAATAATCCTAATAACAGCAAGCTCCACCAGCCAAAGCTGCCGCCTGACGAGGATTTGGCAGGTTCCGGTGTCGTCGTCACCGGCGCCGCAGCGACCGTGACTGTGACTGTTGCTGTGCTTTGTGCTTTGCCATCAGACACTGTCACAGTGAACACATGACTGCCCGCACTCAGACCTGTCACTGTTGCTTTCGCAGCGTTGGCATTGGCAATAGTGCCCGGGCCACTCCAGCTGTACGTCAGTGTGTCGCCGTCTGCATCTTTCGAGCTGCTGGCATCCAGGGTTACAGCGTCCCCGGCCGTCGCTGACAAGGTGTTTTGCGCGACTGCTGCGACTGGTGCATCGTCAGCGGCCGTGACCGTCAGTTTAAAGCTGGTACTGACTTTGTCAGACGGATGCTCGTTATCAGTGACCGTGACTGTCACTGTTGTCGTTCCGCTGAAATCTTTCGCCGGTTTGACGTTGATCAGTGAACCTGAGGTATGACCTTGCACTGTGGCACTGATGTTGTCACCAGTGACACTGATGGTATTTGCCACATTGTTGTCATCAGAATAAACCACCTGCAGACCTTTCAGCTCGGTGTCTTCAGCGATGCTGAGATCACTCAGTTCACCCAGTTTCAGATTGCCACGGATATCGAGCGGCTGAACTAACGTGTCTGACGCCTGGCCATCACGGGTCACTTCCACTTGGACCGGTTGTACTGTGCCTGTGGCAGCATTATTCACCCGAACCTGGAAACTCAGCTGGAATGCCGAAGTCTCAGGACCCTGATAGTCGTAACAGGTGACCAGACCATCCGTTACTTTATCGCGCAGATCATCCAGCGCAAACTGAGTACCGAGGTAGCCGGCGGCCGGACCAAACGACGCGCGGAAACCCTCATAACCCTTCACACCAATGGAGCCGGCGCCCGCTTCGTTGCCAAACTCAATGTTGTCATAGGCCATGACTATTTCATATTGGCCTTCACCGTGGCGGTAATTCAGGTTGTAGATAATTTCAAAGTCATACATGTCGCCACGATCTTGCCAGCTCGACGTGCCGGTTTGTTCATCGTAGACACTATCTGAACTTCTGGCGTTATCCCATTCCATGACCATCTGGCCATCGGCCGTAAAGCCCATGCTCATCCCTGAGGTGTTTTGCGGGTTCCAGATATCGACATTCAGCGGCGTGCGTAACGTTCCCCAATCAATATTGCCATCGATCACTGTGACTCCGCGCCACAATGGTGCGACTAATTGATCAGGAAAACCATCAAACGGCAGGCTGGCATGTTGTGGGAAAAATAATGGCATCTGGTCCAGTTGCAGGTAACCCATCGGACTCAATGTCAGATTGCTGCTGCCGGCATGGTCCAGATTGTTATAAAGCGCAGTTTTGACATCGCCGCCGTAATACCAGCCTAAATCCAGCACTACGTTATCATTCCAGTCGCCGCCAGTTTGCGGATAAAAGCCAAATTGTGCCAGGTCGACATAACCACCTTTGTTGGCCTGACCTAAATCCGGCACCTTACACATGGCATCCGTTTTATTGGTCGTCAGCTTGTAGCTGCGTGGCCAATCCAGTGAGTTTGGTTGTGTGGTGTTCAGACTAAAACCATTCCCTTCCACTTTTAAGTCTTTCTGCAAGGCAGCCGGGACTTTCACTGAACCTGGGATCAACGTCAGATGGGCCGGTAATTTTGATTTCAAAGCCAGGCTGCGATCGTAACCATCCAGGTTTGCCATCACGTCCAGTTGCATGTCGATGATTTGACCTGCCCGGGCAGCCTGTTGCGAAGCGCTCAGCGCGATATCATCGTCACCACGCATCAGCTTTAATGGCACTTTGGCAATATTGGCTGGTTGCGTGCTGCTGGAGCCGATATTCAACATGCTGTAATACACTTCGCCGGTCGCAGATTGCGGCAGTTTCCAGTTCAGCAGTAAATCTGATTTTGTCAGGCCATCGGTCTGCGCCGGACCTGTCAGCGTCAGCGTATTGCCTGATGTGGCTGGTACTATGGCGGTCGCGACCTGATAGCTGTCGATTATGCGCTGGCTCGAATCGTGGATAAAGTTGTGCACCACGACCCAGTACTTGCCTGCAGCCGGATTATTGATATTGCAATAGTCGGTGACTTCTTCAGAAATTGACATACAAATAGCTTCAGTATCCCATTGCGGGATGCCGTCGCCGTTCAGGTCCATCCCGATAAAGACATCGGCGTCACCAGCGTTCCACAGCTGTTTTTTATCGGCAGTGGTGTCAGTCCGTTTCAGCACTTCAACAATTAAACGGGCAGTATTGGCCGGTACGTCCAGCAGGGTTACATCTTCGGCATCACTGATCACATGATCACAGGCAAAACCACAGAAATCAGTATCCTGCGGTAAGGTCACCTGACGTACTTCACCTTTGACCGGCGCCGCTGCGCTGTAAGTCGCGGATTTCAGCTCCGGCAGTGCCCAGTCGTTGACCTGATGGCGGCCTTCGCCCCGGTTCATCGTGACCTGCAGTTTTTCCGGCAGTACGCCATGGTTGTATTTCACGGCCACCGGCAAATACACGGCTGGCGTATTCGGTTGTTGCGGTACCAGGCGGACTGACCCATGGATTTCCTGCTCGGAATTGTGTGAATTTGACTGGCTGTCGAGGATCTTCGCTTCGAACATTACCGATATTTTCTGGCCTTTTTTCAGTGAAAAACGGGCCGGTGTGGCTTTCAGTTCAAAGGACACTTCACCGGTGGCGCTTTCAACCGACCAGTCACCATCCTGGGTCGCTTCAAAAGTACGGATCCAGCTGCAGGTTTCGCTGCAATTCATATTGACCAGTTCCGGCATATTCAGCTGGCGCACGGCACCACCATTTGCCGGATCTGCCGCGGCAAAGTTCTGCACGGTTTCGTGCATCAGCAAACCACTGTTGATGGCGCGTTGAACATCAATGCGGCCGGAACCTGCACGGTAAATACCCGCAGGCTCAGCGTCAGACCATTCAAATGGTTTATAACGTAAAGTCTGGACTGAAGTCATCTGCAGCGCATTTTGTACTTCAGAAGGCGACCAGTCCGGGTGGGCCTGACGGACCAGAGCCATGGCACCCGCCACATGCGGCGATGCCATTGATGTGCCGCTCATTGTGGTGAAATCGCTGGCGTTTGGTGCCGCTGTAAATGGTTGATCATCGGCGTTGGCGGCGAAAATATTGACACCAGGTGCAGCGATCATTGGGATCAAATGTTCAGTCACATAGGTGCTTGGACCGCGTGATGAAAAATTCGCCAGCATATCGGCATGCTGTGGATCTTGTTGTCTGGCAATGGTTGCGGCTGTAATTGTCGCCTTGTGGTCCGTGCCTGTGGCCAGCCAGGTCAGCAATTGCGAGCCGGCATTGGTATCAATATGGATACCTGGTAACGGGTAGACATCGTTAAAGGTCATGCCATCGGCAGAACTGCTGTCCCAGGATGTGTTGTACAGCACAAAACCAGCTGCACCACCAGCCAGCACATTGCCTGCTTTTGCCACGCGGGCATTTTCACCGCGCTCACAAACCACGATTTCGCCCTGGCTGAATGTTCCGGCCGGGAACGGTTCCAGACACTTCGCATCACCAAAATTAGCTGCCAGCACGACAGGTCCGCTGACTTCGCCGGAAATACTGGCGCCTGTGATGGTTTCTGGCAGTTGTTCACCACCGCTGAATCCAGTCAGGGTTTTACCGCTAATGGCGATGATCCGATCATGTGAGGACGCGGCAACGTTCATCAGCCACGGTGAGCTATGGTCAATCTGCCCCATGATTTCGCCATTGCCGTCTGTGCCGGAGTTACCTGCTGCGGCTGCCACAGTGACGCCTGCGTCATGAGCGGCCAGAAAAGCTTGTTCCAGCGCTGATTCCCAAGGTGAATCTTCAGAGCCGCCAATCGAGAAGTTAATGACATCGACGCCGGCTTTGACTGCATCTTCCACTGCGGCAATTAACACATCGCCCGGGCAACCGGCATAGGGGTCGCCTGAACTGCCTGGCCAGCAGACCTGAAATGCCACCACGTTGGCGTGCGGGGCTACGCCGGAGATCTGACTAAAACGGAAGCCGGTATCGACGCCGTCACCCACTGCGCCGGAGTTGCCCTGCAACGGTACATCGGTTAATACGTTGCCTGCAGCGGTACTGGCGACATGAGAGCCATGGCCGTTGTAGTCTTCACCAAAGGCGGGACGAATAGCGATATTCGGTTCGTAATGTGGCTTCGCCGGGTCCTGGAATTCAGTTGCTTTGTAGGCATCGGTAATTTGTTTATAGCTGAACACGCCGATTAATTTGTCATTACAGCGGTCGGCAAACTGATTGTTGGCACAATCCCCCAGATATTGACCTGCACCTAATGGGTTTATCACCTGATAACCATCGGCACCAACGGGCTGGAAGCTGGCATGATCGGTGTTAATACCGGTATCGAGGATGCCAACGACGACCCCTTCACCTTGCAACGCTTTGTTTGCAACCGTCTGGCCTGTCCAGACTTTATCCGCTTTAATCAGGGCCGGACCGGCGTCTGTCGCCAGCTGATACACTTTCACCCGGCTGATGCGTTTCACCGCGCCGAGCTCCGCCAGTTTCAGCGCTTCCTGCTGTGTCATGCGGGTACTGAAGCCGTTGATCACTGTTGTGTACTGCTGAGCAATATCTAAAGGACGCCCCAGCAATGCTGCACTTTGCTGGAACACATCGGCTTGCAGTTGTTCCACCTGGTAAGCCGCCGCAACAACTGCCGGCGCCTGCAGCTGACTGCCTTTCAGTGACTGTGTCTGTTCGCCCTGCGCGACTGCCTGGCGTTGGCTGCTGGCCAGGACAGTGTCACCAAACAGTTCGACTATATATTGCTGTTCGCCGGTTAATCCGGCCTCTGGCTGAAATTTATCGGCCGGCGTACGACGGGCGATGGTCAGGTTCTGACCGTTGTTCTGACGGACATCCAGTTGGCGGGCTTTCGCACCGCGTTGTAGTTGTGATCGCGCCTCGGCACTTGGAACGGCCATAGGTTGCAGCAGTGGACCCGCCGACGCAGCCTGTGCTGCGCTGAGGCCAATACTGGCGGACGATAATGCTGCGAGTACAGCGACTGAGACAGAATGTAGTTTCACAATTCCTCCGGGAACTTGGTGCTGGTTTTTTAGTTATGGTGACGCCCGGAAAGACTTGTTTATACAGCGCAGTACTGAGGTAAAACTGTACGAAAGTGTACAAATCTGTGGCTAATTGAGCTGAAAATCGGCAATAAGCAGTGAGTTGCAGCAACAGAAAAACCGGCAGGTCAGCCGGTCTGGAAAAAATAAACAGCAGAAATCTGATTGTAACCCGGGTCAGATCCAACTGCGCTGATCGTTGATTTTCCGGGCAATGATCAGCGCCGCCGAACGACAACATGGTCTTAACAGCTGCAGTGCGTACTGCAGGAACTGTTGTGTCCTAATCTAACTGGCGCCGAAGTGCAGGTTTTGGCAATTCACGCTGTTTTTTTGACAATTTGCGCAAATCATTGGCCTGTCCTGAGGGGAACGCTGCGGCAAGATGGCGGCTGAACTGCCCATGCAACATGTCCTGCGTCTGCTTCTGCGACTTGTGCCTGCGTCATGTGCCTGCGACCTTTGCCCCTGAGCTTTGCCTCTGACTTGGGCGGTGGCAGAAAGGCCGCTGTCAATTTGTATCATTCTGTACAATTTGACCGGGTTTGGTTGGGGATTGCGGGCTGTTCTGATATATAACCCGGCAAAAGTTACGCTGAAGTCTGACCTTATGAAAAGTATGTTGCCGGCTGTCTGTTTTTGCCTGGTTTTGCCTGGATCTTATGCTGCCCAGGCCAGTGATGCGGTCACAGCGACGCAATTCCGGTTATTGTTTGGCCTTGGCTATGGTCGCTATGAAAGTCTGTTGGCGCAGGATCCTGACCGCGGGTTTTATCTGTTGCCACGCTGGCAGCTGTACTATAAAAAATTCTATATCGAAAACCTCGATCTGGGGCTGAATCTTGTTTCGCACCAGGGTTGGTCCTTTGATCTGACAACAAAACAAAGTTTTGACGCCATGCTTTTACGTCGCCACGGCGACCAGTCGTCATTGCCTGCCGGCTTACAGGTCGGGGAGGGGAAAACGCCTGGATTGTTTGACGGCCTCGATCCGGCCGCCGCAGACGCTGGCGGACGGCATTATAGTTATCTCGGGGGATTTACTGTGCTTTATCAGCACGCGGGCTGGCAATTGCAGTCGGCGTTGCATCAGGATCTCAGTGGGGTGCATCAGGGACGGGAGTGGGCCAGTGAAATCAGTTACGCTGCTATTGCTCAGTCGCTTGCAGTACAAACCAGTCTGGGGATCCGCCAACTCGACTCTGCCTACAGCAACTATTATTTTTCGCACCCGCTGAATGGTGCGGCGCCGGACGCATTGCCGGTTATGCCGGGTGCGCAGACCCTCAGTTCATTTAAACTGGCAGCCAGCTGGGCGGTCAGTGCAAAGACCAGTCTGGTACTGAACTGGAAAAGGGAATATTTACCGCGGGAACTGCGGCGCAGTGGATTGTTGGATAAAAGGGAACACGATATCTGGTTTACCGGTGTACTGTTTCAGTATTGAGCTGTGAACTGGCCGGGCGACGGAACTGACTGGGGGTGATCCCAATGTACTTTTTAAAACTACGGGAAAATACGGCGACATCGGCAAAACCCACCTGCTCTGCAATCACTGACACCGGTTGCTCACTGTTATGTAATAAATCACAGGCCAACTCGTATCTTACTTGCGCCAGCAGTTGCTGAAATTTCAGTTGGTTTTGTTGCAGATAATACTGCACAGCTCTGACACTCATGTGCAGTTCCTGCGCCAGATCAGTTAACTGGCAGCGCTGATGCAGCATCAGTCCTGCGCGTATTGCCGCTTTGATTTTGCTGAGTTTGGAATCCGGTCGTTGCTGACCGGACAATTTCAGATAATCCTGGATAAACGTGAATACCTGCCGGTCTTTGTTGGTGATGGCCAGACCGAGTTGCGACCGGTCAAAGATAAAGCCATCAAAATCGGCATTAAACTGGATGGTCATATCAAACAGCTGCTTCAGGGCTGTTACCTGCGGCGGGGCTGACTGTTTCAGACAGAGCCGCTGCGGCCGCCATTGATTGGCGGTCAGGCGGCGCAACAGGGTGTAGCATTGGGTCAGGGTAAACAGCACGGCCTGCCGACAGCTGCCCTGATGCTGCAGATGCAGCAACAAATAACTGTACAGTGCTTCGCTGACGAGCTGATAGCTGACGCCACTGGCATTCAGATGGATATTGTCAATGATACTGTGTAGTGCCTGCTGCAAATTATCGGCACTGGCGCCATACAGCAGCATCAGACCAAGCGATTCATGGTTCTGCAACTGGGCGAGCACAGCACCAAAATGATCGCAGCGGGTGCGGACGGCACAATGCTCCAGCAGGTTTACCATCAGCTCCAGCGGACATAACAAATCAGGTTGTTGAAACAGCGCAAAATTGAAGCTGATTTCATTGCCAAACTGCTGCAGATCCACCGCATAACGCTGTTGCAGCAGCATTGGCAGTTTATCCATCACGCCGACACGGACATACTTCATAGCGGGCCTCGCCAACAGGATTATCAACAATACAGAACTGGAACTGTTCAGTTGGCATGTTAAGCGCCTGCTGGCTGCGATCTGTATCAAAGTGTACAAAATCCAGCATCGCCGGCGGATATGGCCGCTTTTGTCGTATGGTGCTGCAGTGCAGAAAGTTCAGCGCCTGGTGTATATCAGCAAAATGTTTCAACCAGGTTACCAGATTGACTATTGTCCGGAGGAAATTGCGGATGGCTTGCGGCGCTTTGTTCAAGTGTGTACATTTTTTACTTTCTGAGTTGCCGGTGGTCACGGCAACCTGCTGCGGAACGCATTATTTTCAGATGAACAAGCTTATCCGGTTACTTCGACGTCCTTTTCTGGTGCTGATGGCGCTGCTGGCGTTTGCTGTGCGGGCCGACAATGCCGGACCGACCAGCGATTTCCGTCTGTTGCTGGGGTTGGGATACGGCCAGTACAGCTCTGTGTTGCAGCAAGGAACAGACAGTCAGTTTTACCTGTTGCCGCGCTGGCAACTGTACTACCGTAAATTCTATGTCGAAAATCTGGATATCGGACTGAATCTGCTGGAAAACCAGCATTGGTCTGTCGATTTAACCGGCAAACAGAGTTTTGACGCACTGCTGACCCGACACAGCCAGATGCAGGATTCTTTCCTCAAAGGCCTGCTCACCAGCTCGGTGCCGGTGTTGATCCCGATTCAATTTGGCACCGAGCTCAGAGACTACATCACACCAACGCGGCGGCACCTGAGTTATCTGGCTGGTACCACCCTCTATTACCGCCAGCCAGACTGGCAGTTCAGCACCGCCTGGCATCGTGACATCAGCAATGTTCATCATGGCAGTGAGTGGTTGTCCGAACTGAATTATCAATGGCAACAACCGGATTATGGCCTGCAGCTCACCGCGACGGTGCGCCGGCTTGACGACAATTACAGCAATTATTATTTCGGCGTAAATCCGGCGGATCTGGTACAGAATGCCTATGTACACAGACCCGGTCAGCAGTGGCTGCCATCTGTCAGGCTAGCGGTTCGATACCGCCTGACCGATCAGATGGACTGGGTAGCGAACTGGCGGCGTGAGTATCTGCCATCCGTCTACCGGAAGAGCCTGTATTTCGACCGGCTGACGCATGATCTGTGGTTTACCGGAGTGCTGCTGCAATGGTAAAGGCGCTGCTGTGGCTCTTACTGCTGGTTTTAAGTGGTCACGCCCTGGCAAAACCCTATTTTTTTAGCGTCAGCCCGACCGTCTGTGTGACCGGAGCAGACGAACCCTGTGCGCTGGACTTGAATATCCGCTGGTCTCAGGCTGAAGAAGTGTGTTTATACCGGCTGGATACCGAAGAATTGTTAGTGTGTGGTCACGACGTGCGGCAACAGCTGACCCTGCATATTCATGGCAATCTGCCGTTGCAATTACGTTCGGCTGCAACGGCAGCAGTGTTACAGCAAAAAGTCATCCGGTATCTGCAGCAAGTGGAAGACAGCGATACGCTGTCCCCGAGACGACTCAGCTGGAGCTTGTTCTGATGGCGCACCATATCCTGCTATTGGAAGACGATCATGGGCTGGCCCGTCTGACCTCAGCCTTACTGACGCAGGAAGGTTACCATATTACCTGGTGCACCCATGCTCACCGCGCAGAACAGCTGCTGTGTGAACAGAAGTTTGACCTGCTGTTGTGTGATGTGTTGCTGCCCGGGTCCAGTGGTTTTGATTTTGTCAAAAGTATCCGCAGTCAGTACCAGGGACCTGTGCTGTTTATGACGGCGCAGACCCAGCTGAAGCATCAACTGTATGGTTTTGAACTCGGGGCGCAGGATTACCTGTTAAAGCCGCTGGAACCGCAATTATTACTGGCAAAACTTCGGGTGTTCCTGCCAGCACCGCAAGTGGAAGACCAAAGCGCCAGTTTTATTGATTTGTATAATCTGCAGTTGGATCTGCACAGCCGCACTGCGATCCTTGCCGGTGAACCGCTGGAGCTGACGTCTGCCGAATTTAAGCTGCTGGCCGCACTGGCGGGGCAGTTTGGAAAAGTAGTCAGTCGTAACTTATTGTTCCAACAACATTTAGGCCGTGCCTATGACGGGATTGACCGGACCATGGATGGCAGGGCATCCCGTCTGCGGAAAAAATTACAAAGCCGGGATCTGGCCTGGAATGTGGTGACGGCCTGGGGCGAAGGATATTACCTGTCGTACGACCAGGTCGAGAAGACATGAGCTTCAACTGGCGCGAGCAAATGCCGTTGTGGCGGTTTTATTTGCTGATTGTGCTGACAGTCCTGTTATTGGCACTGAGTCTGAATCAGTTATACCGCTTACTGAGCGCGACAGCACAACCGTCGGTGGATGCCCGGCTGGTGCTGGATGCGGTGCAGCAACTGCGCCAGCATGATAAGGCCCTGAGTTGTTTTGCTGATGATCAGACGGATTGCCGGGAAGCCTTATTCATTATTTATCCGCGTGAACACTGGCAGGGCCAGATGCAGCTGCAGACGGGGCAGGTGATCCCATTGCAGGACAGTGAAGGCCAAATCCAGTTGTGCAGTGTGGAGACGAGTCAGGAATTATTGTGTCTGAATCAGCTGAACTGGCCTCAGCAACAAGGGATCCGCCTGGAACTGGCTTACCTGTTTTATTTTTTGTTGCTGCTGAGTTTGTTTATGATCAGCCGGCATCTGTTCCGCGATGTGCAGATCCTGCGTACCAGTGCACTCACTGAAATACGCCATGGCCGTTTTCCGGCATTTATCCTCAGCCCGCGTTCCTACCTTGCGCCACTGGCACAGTCATTACGCAATATGACCCGCCGGATTGAAGAGCTGAATTCTTTTCAGGCAGAAATGGCGGAAACAGTCTGTCACGATATTAAAACGCCGCTGGCCAGACTGAAATTGATCAGCCATATGCTGACACCGGCGACGCTGCCTGCTGCGCGTCAGGAAATAGATGCGAATCTGCGCGAAATTGAACTGAATATTTATGACTATTTGCGACTGGCGCAGAATGATTATCTGCAGCAAGAACTGGAACTGGTGGAGATTAACCTGCCAAAGTTCTGCCAGGACATCATCGATCGTTTCCGTGGCCATACGGCTATGCAAATTCGTTTCGACATGCAGACCGGTACCAGTGAGACATACCAGGCCGATTTGTTATTACTGCAGCGGGCGCTCAGTAACCTGCTCAGCAATGCCCTGCGTTTTTGCCGCAGCGAGGTATGGGTGGAATTGAGCGGTAACGCCGGACAGCTCAGGCTCAGTGTCAGTGACGATGGGCCGGGCTGGCAGGCGGCTGGATCTGGCCATGATGACATGACCTGCCATCATGGCCTCGGCTTATCTATTGTCAGACGCGTGGCTGAACAACATGGTGGCAGTCTGCTACGTGATGCCTCAGTAACCGGAGGCGCACGTTGTACGTTACTGCTGCCGAACCCGCCTGAGATTGTGTTACTGGGCAAAGAGGAATGCCAATGATGAAAGTACGGCAAGGCCGGTTTTTACTCGGTCTGACGCACCAGGTGCGGGTAGAACATTTGCAGATCTTCGCCGGCCAGCACTGTGCGATTTTTGGCGCCAATGGCAGCGGGAAGTCCGCACTTGCTGCCGTGATTGCCGGTCAGGCGCAATTGCTGGAAGGCCGTGCTGAACTGCCGGCTCGGATCAGCTGGGTCAGTACGGCCCAGCAGCAAGCTTTGATTGAAGCCGAGAGGCGCAAAGGCGACGCCGATATTCTCGATGTGGAGGTTGACCCCAGCACTGCCCGCGACATCATCTGCCGCGACCACGACGATTGGTCCGCCGCGCAGGAACAGCAGTTACAGCAGCTGGCCGGTACACTACGATTGCAGCAGCGGCTCGATACGGCGTTTCTGGCGCTGTCGACTGGCGAGACCCGCAAGTTATTGTTAATCAAAGCTATCTTACAAAACCCCGAACTGCTGGTGCTGGACGAGCCCTTTAATGGCCTCGATGTGGACGCCTGCACTGCGCTGCACCTGCTGCTGGCGGAATTGCAGCAGCGCATGACGTTGGTGCTGGTGCTGAACCGGCTCGCCGAATTGCCGGTGTTTATGCAGAAAATTCTGTATCTGGCGCACGGCGAGATCCAGTGGCAATCGGCCGACAGCGGCATCAGTGCGCTGGAGCTGGCGGAACTGGCGCAATTGAATCAACTGCAACAGGAACCCGGCCCATTGCCGGCAAAAGATCGGGATCGCTTCACGCCGGCGCTGGCAGAGCAAGTGCTGGTCCGCCTGCGTCAGGGCAAAGTGCAGTATGGCGACCGGGTGATTTTTCAGCGGCTCGACTGGCAAATCAACCGCGGCGAACACTGGCAAATTACCGGGCCAAACGGCTCGGGCAAAACCTGTTTGCTGCAGATGTTAAGCGGCGACAACCCGCATTGTTATACCAACGATTTACAGGTGTTTGGTTATCAGCGTGGCAGCGGCGAAAGTATCTGGGATATCAAGCAACATCTGGGCTTGGTGTCGAACAGTCTGCAGCTGCAATATCGAGTGGGCTGCCCGGTGCTGCATGTGGTGTTGTCGGGTTTTTATGACAGCATTGGCCTGTATGACCAGCCGTCGGCGTTACAAATCAAACTGGCGCAGCAGTGGCTGGCGCTGATTGGGCTGGAGGCAAAAGCGAAAGACTCGTTTCAGTCGTTGTCTTTTGGCGACCAGCGGCTGGTACTGATTGTCCGCGCCATGGTGAAACATCCGACGCTGCTGATCTTAGACGAACCCTGCAACGGCCTGGACCAGCTGAACCGGCTTAAAGTGCTGGCGCTGTTAAGTGTATTGGCACGCAGTGGCGAATCGACGCTGTTGTACGTCAATCATCATCAGGAAGACAAAATAACCGGCATTAACCGGCTTTTGCAGATGACTGATTATCAGCCGGTCAATTCAGCCTGAAGCTGTTGTGTGCGCGTCAAGCCAATGGCTGGCCCGTTCCGGCCGGCCAAACAAATAGCCCTGAAATAACCGGCAGCCGAGTAGTTGCAAAGCCCGGCGATGTTGCTCAGTCTCAACGCCTTCGGCGATCACCTGTAAATTCAGGCCACTGGCCATCAACAGGATAGCGCTGACAATACTGCGGTCAGATTCGCTGCCGGGCAGGTCGCGTACAAAGGATTTGTCGATTTTCAGTTCGTGTAGCGGCAGTTGTTTCAGGTAGGCCATTGATGAATAACCGGTACCAAAATCATCCAGCGAAAAGGTGATGCCGGCCTGATTTAACTGCTGCATTTTCGCTACAACATCGTTCGGATTTTCCAATAACAGACGTTCAGTCAGCTCCAGATGCAGCCGCTGCGCCGGTATTTCCGCCGTATAAACGGCGGCCAGTACGTCGCCGGCAAAGTTCCTGCTGGCGAACTGTCTGGCGCTGATATTCACCGAGACTCTGCAATGCGCCAGTTGCGGTAACGCGGCAGTGGCACGGATAAAGTCGCAGGCCTGTGCCAATAGCCACTGACCCAGCTGATAAATGGACCCGTTACGTTCTGCCAACGGAATAAACAAATCGGGCGGAACCAGCTGCCCCTGATTCAGCCAGCGCATCAGCGCTTCGAAACCGACCAGTCGACCGGTCACATCATATTGCGGCTGATAAACCAGATAAAACCCGGCCAGGAGATCATGACTTTTCAGTGATTGGTCCAGCAATGCGGTCTGACGCAGGTGGTTATCAAGTTGATGGTCGTGAAACGCCAGTCCGCCTTTACCAGTCGATTTGGCATGGTTCAGTGCCAGCTCGGTGTTGCGTATCACATCGGAATAAGTCAGATCCGCCGTGGCGAAAATAAAAGCACCGGCGGTAAAACTACAGGCGATCGCAGCACCAAACACTTGCTGTGGTTTGCCAATACACTGCTGGATCTGAATCACTTTTTGTTCCAACACTGCCGGCTCCAGCGCCAGATCGAACAAAATGGCAAATTCGTCTTCGCCGGTCCGGGCCAGATACGCATCCGGCAGCTCACTTAGCACCAGCGCGATTTTGCGCAGAAACTCGTCGCCGTGCTCAAAGCCAAAGCCTTCATTGATCAGTTTAAAATCATCGGCATCGACGCATATCAGGCAAAACTGGCGTTGCTGCAGCACCAGTTCATCAATGCATTGGTTAATCCGCCGGTTCAACGCAGTACGGTTCGGCAAGCCGGTCAGCGGATCCTGTAAGGTCAGTTGATCAATGGCTTGTTGTTGCATCAGCTTGTGGCGTAAATCGCGCATCACGCCGAGGTAAGTGCGGCCTGAGTCGGAGTCCAGTTCACAGATCCGTAACTCGACCGGGATCGGGCTCTGGTCGCGGTGTTTAGCCTCAACCACCCGGTTTGCACCGATAATGCGTGTTTCCCGTGTGGTGGCAAAATGTTGCAAATAACCATCGTGTGCGCGGGCATGGTGAGCGCCCATCAGGCAACTGACATTGCGGCCCAGCAGTTCGTTTTGCTGGTAGCCAAATAAGGTTAAAGCCGTTTGATTGGCGTAAATAATGTGGCCTTTGTCATCGATATTGACGACTGAATCGAGCATATTGTCGAGAATAGTCCGCGCCAAATCAGAAGATTTAGCCAGTTGGCGCAGCGCTTGTTCGCGCGCCGATACATCGTAAACAAAGCCAGTCCAGATAATATCGCCGTTTGGCTGCGACTCTGGTGCCGAACGTGCTTCCAGCCAGACTGCACGGCCGTCCGGCATCTGCAGTTCCAGACAAAAACAAAATTCACTGAGTTGCCGGCCGGAATGCAGCAGCTGGTTGGTCAGGATCTCGCGTGAAGACTCCGGTACATACTGAAACAACGCATTGGCGTCGTGCAACAAGTCCTGGATCGGCACGCCGCACATTTGGGTGAAACGCTCACTGATTTGTAAAAAGCGGAACCGGCGATTTTTGGTCATCAACATCTGGTAAAACACACCGGGCGTATACTGAGCTAAGGTATCGAGCATCGCGCTAGTCCCTGTAGAAATGACCCGTTTGGGTGACTGGATGTGCCGGATCGGGAGGGTGTTGCCAACAAAAACAACAGGCAGAACAGTGGTCGTGTGTAACCCTGTGGGTCTCTACGGATTGCGCTGGTTTTCTGATCATCTAAAGATTAAATAAGTGCTGACGCTCTGCATGATTGGGACAACTGGCACGGCACCGCAGCAAAACAAATCACTTAGTTTTCGCCTGGTTCTTTTGCCTGAGCGACGGCAGGCGGACCAAGATCTGCAGAGCGCCGACAGGACGCTGCATTACTCCGCCCAGCGCGCTTTAATCTCCAGGATTTTCGGTAGTTGTTGTTCCAGTATGTCCACCAGCGCCGGGTCAAAATGCAGACCTTTTTGGCTGCGGATATGGCTCAGCGTGTCTTCCACCGACCAGGCTTGTTTATAGGGCCGTGTGCTGGTCAGTGCATCAAACACATCACAGAGCGCGACTATACGCGCTTCGATTGGGATCGCCTCAGCTTGCAGGCCGTGCGGATAACCGCTGCCGTCCCATTTTTCATGGTGATACAACGCAACCGTTCTGGCCATTTGCAACAGGCTGGAATCGCAGACGCCAAGGATCTCGGCGCCAATCAGCGGGTGGCGCTGCATCTCGCGGAATTCTTCCGGCGTCAGTTTGCCAGGCTTGAGCAGGATATGGTCGGCGATGCCGATTTTGCCGATATCGTGCATCGGCGCGGCATGCAGCAGCTCTTCGGCGTGGGCCTCACTAAAGCCAATGGCCAGCGCCAGAATTTGCGCATAATGACTCATCCGCAGAATGTGCAGGCCGGTTTCATTGTCTTTGTATTCAGCAGCGCGGCCAAGGCGCTGGATCACTTGCAGCCGGGTTTGTTTCAGCATGTCGGCCTGCACCAGCGACAGATGGGTTTTGACCCGTGCTTTGACTACAGCCGGGCTGATAGGTTTGGTGATGTAATCGACTGCACCGACCTCAAAACCGCGGGTTTCATCGATTTCATCGCGTAGTGCCGTGACAAAAATCACCGGAATATGGCAGCTGCCGGCGTCGGCTTTTAACGCCGTGCAGACGTCAAACCCGGTCATGCCGGGCATCATCACGTCGAGCAGAATCAAATCTGGCCGATGTTGCGCCACCAGCAACAAGGCTTCTTCACCACTTTTGGCAAATAACAGCCGGTACTGTTCGTGCAACACAGTGCGCAGCACCCTTAAGTTGGTCGGCTCATCGTCTACCAGTAAAATCACCGGAAGTTCAGTGCTCATTCGGTCTCTCCGTGTTGAAGGTCCTGCAGCAGAGCGCTTAACTGTTGTTGCGCCCGGGCGAATTCAAAATCATTGATAGTGTCGAGCAGTGCCAGGACCTGCGGCTGATAAGGCCCCTGATACTGACTCAGCTGCGCCAGCCGGTCATCATCAAATGCATGCTGACTGAGCGACTGCGCCAATACGGCTAATAATTGCTGCAGTGCAGCGCTGTTGTATTGGCCTTGTTGCTGCGGTTGCTCCTGCCGCCAACGTTCTGCCAGTCCGGCATATTCCTGCTCAAAGCGTGGCCAGCAATGCAGAATTTTTTGCAGCAAATCGCTGCAACGCGTTTGCTGTTGCTGGCGGGCGGCCTGTTCCAGTTCCGCGCAGACTTTACTCAGCGGGTCCAGTCCGAGGTTGCCACTGACGCCTTTGATGGCATGCGCCAGCTGCTGGATTTGTTCAAAGTCGTTGCTGTGCTCAAGGGCATGCAGCGCGTCACCCTGTTGGCTCAGAAACTGGCGTAAAGCCGGCAGGTAAATGGCCATGTTGCCCCACAGCTGCATGACTTTGGTTACGTTGACCAATGTCGCGGCGGCATGGCTGTTGTGCTCACTCAGTGGTGCTTCGACCGGGATTTGCAGTACCCGGGCGATCTCATAACAAAGTACCCGGAAGTCGATGGGTTTGCTGGCAAACCCCTGCATGCCGGCCTGACGCGCGGCATGTTTGTCATCATCGAGCACGCTGGCGGTTAGCGCGATCACCGGCACCGGTGTTTGGCCTTGTTGTTGCTCCCACTGGCGAATTTGCCGACAGGCACTTAAACCGTCCAGCCGGGGCATCTGAATATCCATCAGCACCAAATCAAAACGTTGTTGTTGCACCGCTTCAAATGCGGCAACACCGTCGCTGGCCGTGGTCACTGTATGGCCGGCACGTTGCAGCAGCAGGCTCAGCAGTTCCAGATTTTGCGGAATATCATCAGCAATTAACAGCTGTAACGGCGGCAGCTGAATATTGGCGCCGGCAGCCGGTTGGTCAGGCGCCTGACCGGCCGGCAGCGGCACGATAAAATGAAAACTGCTGCCAACGCCTGCGGCACTCTCAGCCCAGATCCGGCCACCCATCAGTTCGACCAGCTGTTTACTGATGGTGGTGCCAAGGCCGGTGCCACCAAAACGCCGGCTCATCGACGCGTCGGCCTGAGTAAAGGCTTCAAAGATTTGCTCAAGCCGCTCTGGCGCGATACCGATGCCGGTATCGCTGATACTGAATTGCACCTGCTGCTGCGGCAATGGGAAAACCCGGATGCTGACGCCGCCCTGTTCAGTAAACTTAATCGCGTTGCCAATCAGATTGGTCAGCACCTGCCGCAGCCGGTCCGGTGCGCCCTGAAAATATTCACCGAGCTGACTATCCAGTTGCAGTTCCAGCGTCAGTTGCTTTTTCCGCGCCTGGATCCACAAGGTCGATACCACCGCATCCAGCGTGGCCGGCAGCGAGAAATGCTGGATCTCCAGTTCCAGTTTGCCTTTTTCCAGCTTGGCACTGTCGAGAATATCGTTCAGTAAATGCAGCAGGGAATGGGCAGAACTGTGAATAGTGCCGAGATGCTTTTTCTGCTCGGTGTTCAAGTCTGAGGTCATCAGCAAATCGCTGAACCCAATGATCGCATTCATCGGCGTGCGGATCTCATGGCTCATATTGGCCATAAAAGCCGCGCGGGTTTCAGCGGCCAGCTCGGCTTTGTCTTTGGCCAGCCGCAGTTCAGTTTCCATCTGTTTGCGGGCGGTGATATCCATGATAAAACCGTCCAGCCAAAGGATCTGGCCCTGTGCATCGACATTCGGCTCGCCTTGTTCCAGCGCCCAGCGGATACTGCCATCGCGATGCACGATGCGGTATTCGACATGAAAGCCCTGACTGAAAGTCGCCGTATCCTGTAACAGCACCACATCATCCGGATGTACCACATCGACCCAGCTGCGCCTGGCCGTTGGCAGCATAAAATCTGTGGCCGGATAGCCGGAGATCCCTTCGATCGCATCGCTGATGAATAACATGTCCCATTTTTCGTTAAACAAACAGCGGTAAGCCGCGCCTGGAATATTGCCAATCAGCGAACGGAATTTTGCTTCATTGTCTTTCAGCGCTTGTTCCATCTTCAGGCGTTGGCGTAAATCGGTGATAAAGGCCACAAACAAATCTTCATCCGGCAAGCGTACATGGCCAATCGCCAGCCGCACCGGCAGCAATTCACCATTTTTATGTACGGCAGTGACGTCACGGCCGACGCCGATAATTTTGGCTGCGCCGGTTTGCAGGTAGTTGTGCAGATAAGAATCGTGTTCAGCGCGGATCGCGCCTGGCGTCAGAATATTCACATTCTGGCCAAGCAGTTCCTGTTGCCGCCAGCCGAGGATTTGCTCTGCGGCCTTATTCATACTGAGGATCAGACCCTGCGCGTTGATCGTGACAATCCCGTCGACCGCGGTATCCATCATCGCCATCAGCCGGCTTTCGTTGGTGCTGGCTTTGCTGCTGGCGTCGCGGTATTTCAGCAACAGATTAACCGCCACCACCAGCGCACAAATCATTACCGTGGTAAAGGTGATCGCCATCGCCAGCACCAGCGGCGTTTCGCCGGGCTGCTGGAGTGGCACAAAACCCGCTGGTGGCACAAAACGCGCGGCAGCCATGCCGGTGTAATGCATCCCTGTGATGGCGCCGCCCATCACCAGACTGCTCAGCAGGGTTAATAACCAGGGTTGGAGCCGGAGCCGGCGCAGGCCAAACCGCACCCACAACGCAACAATCGCGAGCACCACCGCGACCAGAATGGATAACAGAAACATCGGCAGATCGTAACGCAGCGCCACCGCCATCTGCATCGCCGCCATGCCGCTGTAATGCATAGTGCCGATGCCGGCGCCGACCAACAGGCCACCGAGCAGCAATTGCGGCAGGTTCAGCCGTTTTTTACTGATGAGATCCAAGGCGACCCAGGATGCCGCGATACTGGGTAACATCGACAAAAAGGTCAGGCCGGGTTGATAACTGACCTCGGTACAGAGCGCAAATGCCAGCATGCCGATAAAATGCATCGACCAGACACCACCGCCGAGCGCGACACTGCCGCTGCCAAGCATCATCAGCCGGTAAGCGCGGCGCTGCACGGTGACGGCCTGCACTGTGACCTGAATGGCCATCGCCGAAGCAAAAGCTGCAATCAAAAAAGACAACAGCACCAGGGCAGGGCTGTAGCTGCCGCTTAACAACAGCGGATCGGCCGGATAGACAAACCATTGGGATAACCAATCGAACAAAACAAACCTCCACTCCGGCGCAGCGACGATGCTGTCGTGGTGAGACACATCATCTGACAAATCCGGAACAGAAGCAAAGCCGGCTGCGCAGTTTTTGCGAAGCCGGCCGTTTTAACCGAACGCGTGGAAACCCCATTGATTAGTGGGCGATGGGCAACAGGTAGATATCCGGATAACCAGA
Organism: Rheinheimera sp. F8; assembly: GCF_001518915.1. Taxonomy (NCBI): domain Bacteria; kingdom Pseudomonadati; phylum Pseudomonadota; class Gammaproteobacteria; order Chromatiales; family Chromatiaceae; genus Rheinheimera; species Rheinheimera sp. F8. The sequence goes on along the minus strand of NZ_CP013656.1, from coordinate 3,839,488 downwards.
CAGCGCGCCGTGCACCTGCCGCGTCGCGTCATCGGCCAGCACCTGATGGGCGCCTTGTTCCAGACCGGCAAATGTGGCCTGTACCACGGTCTCAGGTGCGACTTTTGGCACATCCAGATCTTTGGTTAAATCGGTGTCGATAAAACCAACGTGCAGCCCGAGTACCTGGGTTTGCTGCGCCTGTAATTCGTGTCGCAGCGCATTGGTCACAGACCAGGCCGCTGATTTGGTCACTGAATAGGTTGCCAGTAATGGCCCGGTGATCCAGCTGGCAATCGACAACACATTAATAATACCGCCGCCGCCATTCGCGGCCAGCACCGGCGCCAAGGCCTGGCTCAGGCGCAGCGGGCCAAACACATTCACTTCCAGCTGGCGTTGCAGCATCTGGTCCGCTTCCGGCAGCAAAATACCACCGGTTTCAGCGACGCCGGCATTGTTAATCAGCAGCGTGATATCCGGAAAGTCCTGACCAATCCGGGCGATATCGGCCGGGTTGGTGACATCCAGTTGCACCGGGGTCACACCCGGGACAGTGATGCTGGCTGGGTTACGGGCGGCGGCGTACACTTTACGCGCTCCAGCGGCCAGCGCCTGTTTAGCAAATTCCTGACCTAAGCCCCGGTTTGCGCCTGTCACTAATACCACTGCATTTTCAAGTTTCATCGATTCTTCCTCAAATTTATATGATGTTTATCATATTTTAAAAGTTGGCAGCGGGCAGACAGTGTCCGCATGCGGTTTATCAGGTACTGCTGGTTACACAGCCTGCACCGGGTGTGCCGGTGAGACTTCGGTCAAAAACATTTCAAACAGCTGGCGACGGGTTCTGGCCAGTAAAGCCGGCGCTGCGGCGGCCGGTAAGGCTCTGGCGAGCTGTAAGGCGCCGACCATGGCACTGGCCAGTAAAAATGCCTGATCATCGTTGAGTCGCCCTGCGCCTAACCGGACCAGCCGGCGGATCAGGTCGGCGACAGTGTCTGCCGCTACGGCCTGACCACTGGCATCCAGCCGGTGGAATTCTGAACTTAGTGCCGCGACCGGGCAGCCCATGCCCTGTGGGCTGGCCGCCAGATGCTGCTCTGACAAATACAGGTCGATGAAGCGCTCTAATGCCTGGCCCTGATGGTTTGCTGCCGTCAGGTCACTGGCCGCCAGTGCATCGCGGCTTTCCTGCCGGGCATAATCCAGCGCTTCGGCCAACAAGGCGTCGCGGTTGGCAAAATGGGCATAAAAACCACCATGGGTCAGACCGGCTTGTTTCATCAGGTCTGCGACTGCCAGCGCTTCAAACCCATCTTTGCGGATCATCCGGGCGGCTGTGCTCAGGATGCGCTGATGCGTTTGTTCCTTTTTGCTTTTACCGCTGTCTTGCTGGCTGCTGGTCATGGTTTTTGCTGCTTGCTACTTAATATGATAAGCATCATATTTTAAGGTTGTGCAAAAAGCAAACAATTTTTTATTCGGCCGGATCAGTGGCCAGCACCACCTGATCGCGGCCCTGACGCTTGCCCTGATATAACGCCAGATCGGCCGCTTTTAACGCTTGCTCCAGCGCCACGGCGCCAGTGACAATTTTGTCGACCTGAGCAACCGGGCAGACACCAAAAGTGGCACTCAGTGGCAGCGTCAGTCCCGCGATGGTCAGCGTATGAATGCCGATGCGCAGCTCATCACTGAGGCTTTGCGCCTGTGCAATGGCCGTATTGGGCATCAACAGCAGAAATTCCTCACCGCCCCAGCGTGCGACCAGATCCTGACTGCGCAAGCGCTGACGCAGGTAAGCCGCGACTTGCCGCAGCACTTCGTCACCAACGTCGTGACCGTGTTCGTCATTGATCCGTTTAAAATGATCGATATCCAATAACACCAGCGTCAATGCTGCCGGTTGCCGGCTACGTTGCGCCTGGATCATTCCGGCAGCAAATTGCAGGGCGCGGCGATTCATCAGTCCGGTCAGGCTGTCGGTATGGGACAGATGTTGCAATTGCTGATTCGCAGTTTCCAGTTCCTGCGTGCGCTGAGCCACCAGAGCATCGAGCTGCTCCGCCCGTTGCTGCAGCCGGGCGACCCGGTAGCGGTAAGTCAGATACAACAGCAGCAAGCCGGTCAGGCTCAGTGCCAGTATCCCCAGCGGCTGGCGCCACCAGGGTACAGGGACTTCAAACAGGATCGGCGCCGCGTGGACATATTGGCCACCGGCCTGAGCCATCACTTGCAACTGATGTGGTCCTGGCGCCAGCTGGCTTAGTGTCAGCACCGCATCCGGACCCAATGCCGTCCAGTCAGACTGGCCTTGCCAGCGGAAAAAATAATTCACCCGCAAATGGTGCTGAAAACTCAGCAGTTTAAATTTCAGCTGCAGATTGTGGCTGCCGGCACTGAGCCGGATGATTTGGTTTGGCGCGCTGGAGGCAAACAATTGCTGGTCGAGCTGAAATTCCACCAGATGCAGTTGCATGCCAGCCGGCACTTTGCTCATCTGGGAGATATCCAGTTGCTGCAGGCCTTCGTTGGTCGCGATCACCACGCTGTCGTTCCCGGCGCTGCTGATGCCGCGACGCTGCACCGCATGCAGGTCGAGACCGGGTCTGGGGCTCAGCAGGTGGATATCACTGCCGTCCGGGCGCATCGCCAATACGCCGTTGCGGGTCAGCACCCAGATAAAGGTCGCAGTACGGGTGATACCAATGACGCGGACATCGGGTAAACCATGCTGCAGACCAAATAGTTCGCTCTGTTGCAGGTCTTTATTCAGTCTCAGCAGGCCTTGATCCGTACACAGCCAAAAAGCATCAGCCTGTGGCAGCAGGCAATGAAAATAACCGGGTGTTGTGGCGGGCTGCCAGACCGGCGCTACAGCACCTGCAGTGGCCTGATACAGTTTGCCGCTGCGGCTTAACAGCCAGAATTGTTGCGCCTCGCTCGCCATATCGACGATGTAATCCTGCGCTGGTAAGGGCGGTAGTTGTTCGGTAGCCACAGCTTGCTGATCTGACAGCGCTGAGCCGGGGGCGATCCGCAACAGGCCTTGCTGCCATAATGCCAGCCATAACGCGCCATCAGGGCTCACCGCCATTCGCTCTACATTCAGCTGCGGTAGCTGGCTTTGCACCGGAAAAGGCGCTGGTGCAGCTTGTTCTTCAACCCGGAACAGGCCCTGATCAGTGCCCACCAGCGTCCGCCCGGCAAATTCTACCACGTCACGGACATACGACACTTGTTGCTGCGGTGCAAAGTGGATCTGCCGCCACTCGCCTTGTGTCAGCTGCAGCAGTGATTGTTCCAGCGGTTGCCAGCGGGTATCCCGGGTTTGACTGGGCGGCCCTAACCGGTGTTTTTTCTGCGGGCTCAGATAGGCATCCACCGGCGGTTGTAACGGGGTTAATGCCGCAGCAGGCTGGCTGAACAAGCCGTTGTTGCGGCTGGCCAGCCAAACATTCTGGCGTTTATCGCGAAATAGCTGGCGGATATCAATCGCCGGTAACACCAGTTCGGTCTGCAACACACTGGCCTGTAATTCCAGCTGATACAAACCGTCGACGGTACCGGCCAGCCAGCGCCCGGCGCCATTTTCCAGCAGCATATTGCTGTTGCTGAGCGCTGCACTGTTTAACAAGTTGCCCCGGCTCAGATCAAACAAGTCGATCGCATTGCGCCGGCCGACCAGCAAATAGTGGTCTGTAACTGTGACGGCGCGGATCTCTGCATCGGTAATGTGGGGCGCCTGAAACCACTGGCCGGCCGCGGCCTGGTCCTGCGGTAACTGATACAGGCCTTTTGAAGTCGCCACCCAGATGGTGCCGGATGCCTGCTCAGCCAACTGCCAGATCCTGGTACCAGCCAGCGCCGGGCAGGGCTCGGGTGTCGCAGCGCCGGCACGCAGCACATATAAACCCTCGGTGCTGCCGATCCACAGCTGATGCCGGCTGTCGTAGAACAGGGTCTGGATCCGGGCCGATGCCGGTAATGCACTGGTGAATTGCTGCCAGGCTGAGCGTTCAGCATTCAGTTGCCACAGGCCATGTCCCCAGGTGCCTAGCCACAGCTGATTATGCTGGTCGGTAACGACCTGACTGAGGCTAAAAGCCGGTAAACCCGCAGGCGGACTAAACCGCAGATATTTCTCGCCATCAAACCGTTGCAGCCCTTCATATTCAGTGGCGAGCCAGAGGAAATCCTGTTGATCCTGCGCGATGCCGTACACAGTACCCGGGTCGTTTTGCGGCTGTTCAATCCGGGTGGTCAGCCGTTCGACAGCGGCGGACGGTAGCGGTATTGAGGCGGCCAGCAGAACCAGCCAGCACAGCAGTTGCCAAATCCGTTGCAATTCGGGTCTCCAGAGGCAGGACAACTGCCTCAATTTAACTGATGCATGCCGGATTGGCCAGTCGGGCAGCCGGTAATTAGCGCTTGCCAATACCGGTCTGACTTCCGACAATAAGTTTGTTTTCAGGCGCATACAGAACAAGGCGGACAAGATGGAGTGGGATGACAGTGCTGATTTTACCTGGTGTGAACAGCAGTTTACGGCGATCCAAAGTTATGTTCAGGCACAACAAATTCCGCATGGCCTGATCTGTGACTGGCCGGAGTGGTATACCGCTCCTTATGTCGGTTTATGGGTGGTCGAAGATCCACAAGATCCGGGTTATGCCGGCCATTGGATCCTGGCCGGCGACAGCACGGGTACGCAGCCACAACCGGTGCCTTTTGACCATTTGCCGGCTGAAGACCTGACAGAACCCCGCGAAGCCATGGCTGCATTTGCCAAACGCTGGGCGGCATTAGCGGCAAAAGCCAGCAAAGGCGAGGCCTGGCAAGGCAGCCCAGCCCTGACCGGCGATGTGGCGGCTCAGGCGAAACAACTGGCACGGCAGGCGCAATTACTGGCGATGTGGGCCAACGATGAAGAGTTATGGGCAGAGGACTGACACTCAGTCAAAACATGTCGCAAATCTACAAGGCAAGGTCCACTGCAGCTGCCACAATTGGGCAAACCAAATTGGAGACTGTCTGATGCTGAAATATATTGCCTTGTTGTTGCTCTGTTTATCCACGCTGTGCCGGCCGGCACTGGCGCAACAGCCAGTTGGGAAAGTGCTGGATCAGCTGCAATTGCAGCGTTTTCCGGCATTGCAGCCATTTACCGTCAAAGATCTGGACCCGGCCAAACCAACTTATCTGAAACTGTGGGCCAGCTGGTGCAAACCTTGCCTGGAACAAATGCCGCATTTTCAGCAGCTACAGCAAACCTATGGCGACAAAATCAATTTTGTTGCCGTTAATATCAACATCAATGAAAACCGCCAGGATATCCGCCAGGTCATTCAGCGGTTTGGCCTGACGATGCCGGTGGTGCTGGATCAACAAGGTCAGCTCGGTGTTGCTCTGGGCCTGGTGGGCACCCCGTACTCGGTGTTGCTGGACCCGCAGCAGCAAATGGTCTTCAGCAGTCATGAGTCGGATGCGGCGCTGGACGGATTTCTGCAACGACTGGCGCAAGGTCAGACATTGGCGCCGGCAGCGGCCACAGTGCTCAGCAGCGCACAGCAGCAACAACTGCTGGCACCTTTTGCTCAGGGCGAACATCTGCTGTTTTTCACTGCAACCTGGTGCGACTGGTATCTGGCCGACTCCCGGCCGGCGATGGCGGCACAATGTAAATCAGTACAAAGTGGCCTGAATGCGCTGACAGCGTTATTGCCGGATCAGCACTGGGTCGGTGTGGTCAATCATTTGTGGACCGACGAAAAAGCACTGGCCGATTTCCGCACTTTGTATCAGCTGAAGATCCCGTTGCAAATCGATAGCTACGGCGTGATGTTCCAGCATTTTAACGTACGGAATATTCCACTGTTGCTGAAAATCAAAGATGGCAAAATCGTCGCAGAGATCAGGGATTTCTCCGATCCGGCCGCTGTGATCCGTCAACTGAAATGACAGCTTAAATTGGACAACCCGGCGCAGCATTGGGCCTGATCTCACGGGGAGCAGCGCCCGGCGTTAACACCTGGATCCGTACAATCTGTAACAACGCCACATCCACCAGTTGCTGTGTTTGTTCGAGTTGCAGATATTCCTGCCCCTGGCGGGACACTGTGGTGTTGGCCCTGCCTGTCAGCGTGCTGCCGTCTTGCATATCCAACTGGATCTGGTAATTCCGCATACAGATAATTTCAATTAAATCGTGGATGTCACAGTTGATGATATGGGGTTGCATCTGTTGGTCCCGGTCAGATTGTCAGCTCCAATCAGCATAGTTGATGACGTGCCGTCATGGTTCCTGCAGTGGTCTTTGCGGTCCGCATGACGTCAGACAACAACGGCCTGACACCGGGCCGGCCGCAACTCCCTTCGCTTGTGCTTTGGTTTCTCAGCAACTAAAGTTTTTCAGCACAACCACGATGATGTTTTCTTTGGGCATAGCTCTATGCCGGCGTTGACGACCGCTGCTCTGGCCGTTGCGAGTGCCCCCCCACATTAGTTTATGTACCCGGAGAGCCTTATGTTTGGCAATCGAGCCTTAAAGCTGGAAAATCAGCAACTTCGCGAACGTCTGAATATGTTTTTACAAGTGCGTGACAGTCTGGGTCAGAAAATGATGCATCTGATGCTGGATGCACAGGGCCGGATTGTCACGGCGAATCACAATTTCCTCGCTGAACTACAGGCCGAAACCAGCGCCGTGACCGCTAAATCTTTGTTAGATCTGGTGCCGGTCCACCTGCGCCAGACCGACCATTGCCAGAAACTTCAGACTGCACTGCAGCAAGGGCAGGTTTATGTCGGCGCCTGGCAAATCGAAAACCAGCAAAGGCAGCAATTTTGGTTAAGAGCTGGTTTGTGCCCGGTGCGCAGCCACGATGGCAAGATCGATCATTTTGAACTCTATGCCAATAACCTGACCCGCACCATTGAGAACTCACAACAACATGATGCGCTGATCCGCGCGATGCAACGTTCTATGGCAGTGATTGAGTTTGATATGCAGGGCCATGTGCTGGCAGCCAATGAATTGTTCCTGCGGGCAATGGGTTATCAGTTGGCCGATATTCAGGGCAAACACCACCGGATGTTCTGTCCGCCCGAGATCACTCACAGCGCTGAGTATCAGCAGTTCTGGCAACAGTTACAGCAGGGCCAGTTTGTTGCAGCACGGTTTCGCCGGGTGGACCGCGCGGGTCGTGAGGTCTGGCTGGAGGCATCTTATAATCCAATCCAGAATGCGATGGGGCACTATGTCAAAGTGGTGAAGTTTGCCACTGTGATCACAGAACAAATCCGGCAAGAACAAGAGGTTGCAACGGCAGCGTCGGTGGCTTTTGACACGTCAAACCTGACTGACCAGAGCGCACGGCAAGGAATGCAAGTGATGAATGATACGGTCGCCGTGATGAATGCGCTGGAAACACAGATGGCGAAAGCAGTCGATAACATCAACGATTTAGCGAATCAGTCACAGTTGATTGGAGCCATTATTCAAAGCATCAGCAGCATTGCCGATCAAACCAACTTGCTGGCATTAAATGCTGCGATTGAAGCTGCCCGGGCCGGTGACCAAGGACGTGGCTTTGCAGTGGTGGCTGATGAAGTCCGGCAACTGGCGTCACGGACCAGTGCGGCCACTGTTGAAATTGCCGCTGTGGTGAATCGCAATCAGCAGCTCTCACAAAGTGCTGTGGCGATTATCGAGGGCAGTCAGCAGCAGGCAATGCAAGTGAACGGTCTGGTCAGTCAGGTCCGTACTGTGATCGATGATATTCAGCTGGCGGCAAAGAAAGTGGTAGATGCGGTGTCGCAATTTGCCAACCGGATCAATACGACACGGTAACGGGGCATGAAACAGGTTAAAACTTTGTAACAGCCTGTTGCCTGAATTCTGACGCCAACATCATCAGCCAGACCCGTTGTATAAACCGGATCTGGCTGTTGCCGTGACATCAGATCAATCGGATTAGATCGGCGCGCCCGGCGGCAGTTGTTTTGGTACAAAGACTGGTTGCCAGCTGCCGTGTTGCAGATACTGTTGCCATTGGCTATGCAGCAATTGTGCGGTGCCGTCGTCGCGTTTCTGCAGTTGTTTGCCAAGATCAGTCATGCGCTCACGCAGCGTGGCGCGGGCTTCTGGCGCTAACTCGGCATTCAGCAGATTTTGCATCAGCTGGTAGAAGACCACATGACTGACGCGTTGCTGGAGCAAACCTGCGGCATCGTCATTGCTGTCGGCCAAAATCGTCTGGTCTAGCACATTGCGTAGCAGTGGGTCCAGTTGCTGCTGACTGCTTAAGCGGTTCAGCCGCTGCGGATGTAATAACAGGCTCAGCGTATGGTTGGCCGACGCTTCGGCGGCCGACAGCGGGTCAAAGGCTAAGCCAACGCGGCCCTGAAAACTCTCGCGGCCGTCTGCATCGCCGTAGGCTTTGGGCGGGATCAGTGCCAGCAAAGGCGCCGGCAGTGCCAGAAATTCCGGCGTTAAGGTCGATAACAATGCGCTGACCGCCGCTTGTTGTTGGTCGCTACTGACCCATTGGAAGCCTTTGGGTTTGTCGTAATCGCCTTTTAATTCATATTCATAATGGGCGCCGCCAACCAGTTTACTGACCGCTTCGACCTGATAACGATGCAGCGCATAAATCGGCACTAAGGCTTCATGCAGCGCTGATAAAGGCCGGTTCGATGCGAGGTTATCGAGGCCAAACTGTTTGAGCGCCGCGGCCCGCACTTGGCTCAGCCGGTTCAGTTCCGCCACCGGATCGGCGCCGCTGTCCCACAAATGGCCAATGGCGCTGACGCCACCTTCCGGCCGCGCATCTTCATCGGCCATATATTGCAGGCCTTGTTGTTTGGCTTGTTGCACCAGAGCTGCGCGCGCGCTGTCGCTGTGGTCGCCGTAACCATAAGCGATGGCATACAGATCCCATTCGCCGAGACCTTCGCGATAAGCCTGGTCCAGCGCTAACTTGCCGTCCCTAAGGTCTACTTGCGGATGCGGATAATCCATCACTGTCGAGCGGCCATTGGCGCTGCCGGCAAAGTTATGAATTAGCCCGAGCGTATGACCGACCTCATGGGCTGCCAGCTGACGAATACGCGCCAGCGCCATAGTTTTCGCCGCTTCAGTGCTGCCATTTGGCTGATAAGGCGCGGTCAGGCCGGTGGCGATCAGGAAATCCTGCCGCACCCGCAGCGAGCCCAAGGTGACATGACCTTTGATAATTTCGCCAGTGCGCGGGTCGGTCACGCCATAGCCATAAGACCAGCCGCGTGTTGCCCGGTGCACCCACTGGATCACGTTGTAGCGTACATCCATCGGATCGGCATCTGAGGGTAAGTCTTTGACCTGAAATGCATCTTTATACCCAAGTTTTTGGTAGGCCTGATCCCACCAGCCCGCACCTTGTTTCAGTGCCGTGCGCACCGGCTCCGGCACACCGGGGTCGAGGTAATAGACAATAGGTTCAACCGCCTCGCTGATTACGGCGGCCGGGTCTTTTTTCTGTAAGCGATGGCGGGGCAATAAACGCTGCACGATCGGCGCATCAAAGGCGGTGGCGTAATCCATGTATTCCACTTTCCAGAAACCGGAATAGGGATGAAAGGCCCGCACTTGATAACCATCTTCCGGCAGCGCCACCAGTGAATGGTGCAGATATACTGTGATCGCCTCCGGTGCCGGCGTGACCTGTTTAACAAACTCACCAGCTTTAGTGCCGGTGTAAGTCACCAGAGCTTCCAGTTCGGTATTGCGCGGGAACGCCTTACTGCGTTTGAGATAGACCCCGCTACGGCTGGCATCCGGGCTGAAATTACCTTGCTGCTGCGCCTCTAACTTCACGCTGATTTGATGCATATCGCTGTGCAAAAACGCCGTGTAATCGACCAGCAGCTTGTTGCCGTCGCTGGCCACCACCGGCAAGCCGGCCAGCACCGAACTGGCAAAGGCTTCGTTGATGCTCTGGCGTTCGGCCGGATTAGCGGAATTGGCGCGGTAATAAGTATTGAGCTGTTTCAGCATCACTTTATTGCCGAATTGTTCAAACTGTACCAGCCGGGTTTCACCGAGCTGGCCGCGGTCCAGGCCAATATCGTTAGAACCGACGCCACGCGGCAACGAACTCTGGAAAATAAACGGTTGCTCTAATTTATCGACCTGCAGATAGACTTTGTCGGTTTTGGCATCGTAGTAGAAATCAAAATAACCCTGCTGCCGCACCATGCCTTTGGTAAAAGCGGCAATCGCAGATTTTTTGCTGGCGGCCTGTGTCACTGCTGCGGGCTCGGCAGCAGCGGTATTGGCCAGCGCGACAACAGGGCAAAGAGCAGGCAGCAGCCACAGCAAGTGGGTAAGTTTCAACGGCGTCATCGGGCGTCCTTGTAGTTGTATGGCAGGGCGGCGCCGCAAATCACGTCGCCTGAGATTGCAGTTAACATACAAGCTCAGTTGCAGAAAAAACAACCGCTAAATGAATGGCTTCGGTGAATGGTGGTTCAGTGGCGGTCAGTGTGGGGGGAAGGCCCCGATTACGGGGCCGCAAGTTGATTTGAATTATCCGCCCGATAGCTGCGACGGGCTATCCGCGTCATACCAGACGCCATATCTATCGCCGAGCCATAAATGCAGGCGAAACGTATAAGCGTTTGCCAGCAATAGCAGTCCACCGGCCAATGCCGGTTCACTCCAAATCCCGAGTAAACAAAACACAAAACCAAAACTGTGCGAGATGATTTCGACCCGGCAGGCCGCGCTGCGACTGGGTCTGAAGCTGAAGAAATTCAGCGCAAACAGCCATTTCAGGCCGGTCGGTAATTGCTGCCAATCGGTGGATTTTTTATCCATGGTAAAGTGCTCCTCAGTGAGTGTTAACACATCAACTTCCAGCACTGCTGCCAGGCACTTTAACGTCTCAGTGCTGGGTTTATGACCACTTTCTATGCGCTGAATAGTCCGGACATTTAACCCGGACATCTGCGCCAATTGTTCTTGCGACAACAAACGGCTCAAACGTAATTGTTTCAGAATCATGGACTCACCTTGCAAACAGTGCAGCAGCAACTTAGCGTTTTAGCATACCTGACGGTGACGACACATACCCGGCATTCACCTGACATCCGCCGGACAACGATCCGACAGTTACCCGACATGGGCTGTGGTGTTTATGAATTAGCGCTTAGACACCATGTTTACGCGACGGCTATCCAGTAAAATATCAACATCATGCTGGTCCAGTTTTGCTTCGAGCGCTTCAAGACTAGTGTTTAACTTTAAATCCATTTCGGCCTGATATAGCGGGACTAAGCCATAGAAACGGATGGTGTTGCCATCTTTGGTGCGAAGTTTATAAAACTCGTCGGGCAATAAAACCGAAGGCATCAGAATGACACCGGTAAACTGAGTATTCGCGATTGTTTGGACCGGATTACCGTTGGGGATGGTATGGCCCCAACCAATCCAGGTTTTGTTTTGATGCGGTAACCGGCCGATTTTTTTCAACCAACGCACCGGCCAGTAATGGTTTTCGTTTTCAAAAGCTTCCGCTGAAATAGGCCAATCTTTCGGCAGGGCAATCATCAACTCAACTCGGTTGTGATCCTCAAATCCTGCTTCCGGCATATTCATCGTTAAGTCACTGACGCCGCTGGTGACCAACAATTGGTAGGGGCGCTTTGCTGTCGCAGGGATCAGCAGCACATCAATATGTACCAAATCAGACACTTCTTCGTGCAGGACGGTTTTAATTTTTCCGGCATGTTTCTCGACATGCGCCTCAATTTCTTCGAGGTACTTTGCAGAGTGCTCAGGTTCAGTAAATGGCTTTTGTCGCGGTTTATGTTGAAAGATAGGTTGTTCCGAGCCTGAGAGTTTTTTGGGGCTGTCGCTCACTGTGATTCCTGGTTCATTTCCGGCAGCTTGCACAATATTGTGCGCAAAGACGTATCCAGCCAAAACTATGGTGAACACCACAGCTATTGCGGCAGTATTTACGCGGCGCATCATACAAAACCTGTTTTTGTTTACTGAAATTCAATATGTTTGCAGCAAAATAAGCCGAATGCTGTTGAAGCACAAGACCACCAGCCTACAGATTGACATGGAATCGCAGCACTTCACGGCTCATGACAGGGCAATCTATAGCGTGCTATCGCTCTATTGCGGATCAGATATGTACTGCGCGCTGACGCTTGCGCGTACCTTATATGGACTCCCTCGGGACTATCAACAGATCTTTGCATACGGGTATAGATGCGAGCTTATATTCGGGCTTTGTTGAGGAGCTACCTCTGCCACATCGATGTTGTCGCACCATCATGCCTATTCTACGAAGCGGTTTTTTCAACGCTGAGGTACGCGCAGGCTCTTGATGGTCGGTCTTACCTGTATGTGTCGCATCTGCTGACAGAACGCTTACGCCAACAATCCCGGCGCTTGGTACTCTTGTTGCCGGCTCAGCATTGCCCATGCTGTCCGCACTGTTTTATTGGCCAGCGCCACTGCCGCAATCCGTGTTCCTCTGCGTTGCACCAGCGCTTTTAACCATTGTTCTTTGGTATTTCTGGCCTCACGTTGTGCCAGATGCCGCAAAACGGCCATCGCGCCCTGGATGAGCACAGAGCGTAGTTTCTTATGGCCGCTGAGCTTACTGATGGAGCCGATGTTTTCTTTACCACCACTGCTGTGCTGCACCGGCGTAACCCCGATACAGGCTGCGGCCTGGCGGCCGTTTTTAAAATGCGCACCATTTCCAATCGCCAGCTTCAAACCCAAAGCGCCCACCGGGCCAACGCCTTCCAGCGCGCTCAACGCACGGCCCTGCTCATCCTGCAGGGTGAGCTGGTGCTGAAACTGGCTGAGCTTTTCAAGTTCCGAAATTATCGTTAAATACAAGGCCCATATCTGCGCCAGCGCGGTTCTGAATCCGCCCGGTAAACCATTTTCTGCATCTTCCAGAATTTCCGGCAGTGCTTTTTTAAGTGCTGCATCGGATTTGCTCATCACGATGCCAAACTCAAACAACAAGCCCCGCAACTGATTACTCAGCGCCGTTTTATGCGCCACCTGCAGCTCGCGCATCTTCTCAATACACTGTAAACCCTGCTCTTCCTCACTCAGGACCCGTGCTGGTTTTAAATGAGGCTGGCGCGCCGCGGTGGCAATCGCAACTGCATCATTGGCATCGGTTTTTTGTCCCTGCCGAAAAGGCTTCACCTGCCGGGCCGGCAACGCTTTGACCTGATGACCAAACGACTCTGCCAGGCGACACCAATAATGGCTGCCGCCGCAGGCTTCCATCACCACCGTCGCTTTGGGTTCGTTACATAACAGCTTTTTGAGCTCTGTACGGTTCATTTTTTTATTAAAAACCGCCTTGCCATACCCGGTGGTTTTGACCACCTGAAACACATGTTTTGCTAAATCAATCGCCAGAACTGTATAGTTTTGCATGTATGGACTCTCTTTTGGTTTGTTTGACGACTTCACCATATCCCTCTGGGGAAGAGGGAGTCCATACATCTACCAACCACCTTTGGAAAGTAGGTACGTGCCAGCGAAGCGCCGCCGTACGTGGTTAAAAGTCAGTGCGAGTCGGCTGCTGCAACAACGCAAATTCCTGCCACTCAACACTGTCTTCACTGGCATTCAGTTCGCCGTGAAAATAATCTGGTTGGAGTAAAAGGTCGTCTTGTTGAAAGCTGGTGTGAGATTCGACATAAAACGGCGAGGTGACTTGATCCGGCTGCGGCATAACAAAATCTCCGATGAATATGCAAAAGGACTTATTAAGCTATAGCGGATTTTGCCGAAAATGGAGATAAAAAAACGCCGGCTCAGCCGGCGTGGGGAAAAGCTGGCGGCCAACATTGCAGGGCGGGCGGCCAGCGAGGCTTAACAGGTGTTACAGCAACTTATTCAAACAAATAACGTGCGTGAAAACGCAGATGTTCTTCGATAAAGCTGCTGATGAAATAGTAGGAATGATCGTAGCCGCGCTGAAAACGGATATCGACTTTGGCGCCACTGCTGGCCGCCGCGTCGATCAGTGCTTCAGTGCGCAGCTGAGCCGGATAGAACTGGTCTTTATCGCCCTGATCCACCAGCATTGGCGGCACCATCGTTGCTTTACTGAGTAACGCGCTGGCGTCGTATTCCAGCCAATCTGTGACGGTATCGCCAAGGTAAGCACTGAAGGCTTTGCGGCCCCAGTCACATTGGCTGGGCTGACAAATCGGCGAAAAAGCGGAGACTGAGCGATATGCCGCCGGTTGGCGCAGTGCCAGTACTAAGGCGCCATGACCGCCCATCGAATGCCCGCTGATCGACTTCACCTGTGTCAGTGGCAGGGCCACCGGCAAAATGGCCGGCAATTCGCGGCTGATGTAATCGTACATCCGGTAGTGCGCAGTCCAGGGGGCTTCAGTGGCATTGACGTAAAAACCGGCGCCCTGACCCAAATCATAGGCCGGATCATTGGCCACCAATTCGCCACGCGGGCTGGTATCCGGAATAATCAGTGCAATGCCAAGCTCGGCGGCAACGCGCTGCGCACCGGCTTTGACCGAGAAGTTTTCGTCGGTGCAGGTGAGGCCGGATAGCCAATACAGCGCCGGCACTTTTTGCGTTTCAGCCTGCGGCGGCAAATACACCGAAAACTGCATTTTACAGCTCAGTGTATTGGCAAAGTGTTCAAACTTCAGCTGGCGGCCGTCAAACAGACGGGATTCGGCCAGTTGCGTCAGTGACATACTTTAATCCTTGTCAAACACCCGGCACCTGAAGGTGCCGGGTCAAAAAATCAGAAGTGAATTACAGTGCGGATTGATTTGCCTTCATGCATCAAATCAAAGGCTTCATTGATCCGCTCCAACGGCATGGTGTGCGTGATAAAAGTATCCAGCTCAAACTCACCATTAAGATAACGTTCAACGTAATCCGGCAGTTCACTGCGACCTTTGACACCACCAAAAGCGGTGCCGCGCCAGACCCGGCCTGTCACCAGCTGGAAGGGCCGGGTAGAAATTTCCGCGCCTGCCGGTGCCACGCCGATAATCACCGACTCGCCCCAGCCTTTGTGGCAGCACTCTAACGCTGAGCGCATCACATTGACGTTGCCGATACATTCAAAAGAGAAATCCACCCCGCCGTCAGTCATCTCGACTATGACTTCCTGAATCGGCTTGCTGAAGTTCTTCGGATTGACCACATCGGTCGCACCTAATTTCAGCGCGATATCAAACTTGGATTCGTTGATATCAATAGCGATGATGCGGCTGGCTTTGGCCATTACCGCACCGATCACCGCCGACAAACCAATGCCGCCGAGGCCAAAAATCGCCACTGTGTCACCTTCCTTCACTTTGGCGGTATTCATCACAGCGCCCATGCCGGTCGTCACGCCACAACCAAGCAAACAAACTTTTTCCAGTGGCGCGGCTTTATTGATTTTGGCCAAGGAAATTTCCGGCAGCACTGTGTATTCAGAGAAGGTTGACGTGCCCATGTAGTGGAAAATTGGCTGGCCGTCTTTGGAGAAACGCGTGGTGCCATCCGGCATCAGGCCCTGGCCTTGCGTGGCACGAATGGCCTGACACAAATTGGTTTTGCCGGATAAACAGAATTTGCATTGACCACATTCCGGCGTGTACAGCGGGATCACATGGTCGCCGACAGCGACGCTGGTGACGCCAGGGCCTACCGCTTCAACAATACCGCCACCTTCGTGGCCAAGGATACAAGGAAACTTGCCTTCTGAATCCTGGCCCGACAGCGTATAAGCGTCGGTATGACAGACGCCGGTAGCGATAATACGAACCAGTACTTCACATTGTTGTGGTGGCATTAAATCGACTTCTTCAATTGACAGTGGCTGGCCTGGGCCCCAGGCCACTGCGGCGCGGGTTTTAATCATTTGCATGGTTCGGTTCCTGTAAAGAGGGCGGGGTCATCACGATAGCCAATAATAGGCAACCCAGTAAAAGATGTCCCACTAAACGACGACAGAGTATGGTGCATTGTAATTATTTCTTAATCGAAGATAATCAGGCAAAAATGAAAATGAGTTTTGCATAAATGAAAGAATGGCAGGGTGTGTCCGAGTTTGTTGCAGTGGCGGAACTGGGCAGTTTTTCCGCGGCGGCGCGTCAGCTTGGGATGTCGGTCGCACAGGTCAGCCGCAATGTGCGCGAACTGGAGCAACGCCTGCAGGTGTTATTGCTGCAACGCACTACGCGGCAGGTGCATCTGACCGAACCCGGCACTTTGTATTTGCAGCAATGCCGGCCTTTGTTACATGGACTGGTGCAGGCGAATCAGCAACTGCTGGATTTACAGGGCCAGCCATCGGGCCTGATTAAACTGACCGCGCCGGTATTTTATGGCGAAACAGTGATTGCGCCGCTGCTGCATGACTTTTTGAAAAAGTACCCGCGCTTGCAGCTGGAGCTGGATTTAACCAATGCCCAGCTCGATTTGGTCAAAGGTGGATTTGACTGCGCCATCCGGCTTGGCCAGCTCAGCGACTCCGGCTTGCAGGCGCGAAAACTCGGCAGCCGGCGCGCTTATCTGGCGGCAAGTCCGGCCTATCTGGCGGAGCAGGGCATCCCGGCACAGCTCAGTGACCTCAGCCAGCATCGTTGTCTGGTCGGTTCGGTTGAGTACTGGCGCTTTGAGCAGCAGGGCCAGAAACTGCAGATCAGGCCCACGCCTTATATCAAATGTAACAGCGGTGTCGCGCTGACCGATGCAGTGCTGAAAGGCCTTGGCATCGCACAACTGCCGGATTATTACCTGGTTCCGCATCTGCAACAGGGCACTTTGGTTGAATTATTGCCGGAGCTGCAGCCCAAAGACGATGGTATCTGGGCTTTATACCCGCTCAATCAGCATTTGCCGCAAAAAGTGCGGTTATTGTTGGATTATTTGCAGCAGCAACTTAATTTCCTTTAATTGTAAATTTATCGTCTATTTTGTATTTTTAATTCCTTATTTGGAATTTAGTCATCAATTATCTCGTATAAGGTAAATGTATCTATTAAATTCTATATTTATTCCATTTATGGTATTTTTCTGTTTTTAATGCTTAAATACGAGTATTCTCCAGTCAAAATCGAGTTTTAATTTCTTATACGGGAATTGTTATGACTCAATTGTCACAGTTATTGATGCAACAACAACAGCTCAGCGCACAGTTAGCCGCTTTGAACCAACAAATCGCCCATGCGGCGGTGTCAGTGAACATGACGTCCGTACAACCCCTGGATCAGGATAGTCTGAACCGACTGCTCGACCAGCAGGTACAGCAGATGCCAGTCAGTGAACTGTGGTTATTAGCCGGGATAGCGCCCAGTACTTATTACCGGCTGAGAAACGAGCTGCACAGCAGCCGGCTGGGCACTGTGCAAGCGGTGTTGGATACATTGGGGTACCAGCTTTATGTCGGAGCCAAAGGCCTGGTAGCAAAATGAAGTTGAATCGGACTGGTTATGTCTATGTTAATCAACGCCTTGCTGGTCTGCTGCAGGAATGGCAGGCCAATGTCAGGCAATCATATGTGTTCAGTTATCATCAGGACTATCTAGATTTCAACGGTCCGCCTATCGGGGTCAATTTCCCGCTGACGCCGGTGCCATACAACTTTGACGTGTTTCCGCCCTTTTTTGCCAATCTGGTCAGTGAAGGCTGGGTTCGGCGTTATCAGGCGCAAAAAGCCGGCTTGGACCGGGACGATGCATTTGGTCTGTTGCTGGCTAATGGCGCCGAGCTGATCGGTGCTGTCAGTGTGCTAAATGATGAGTTAGTGGCGCAACTGCCGCTGAGCGGCCGGTCGTTTTTGCCCGTGAGCCTTTCAGGTGTCGGGTTGCCAGCCGATTTAAGTCGTTTTCGTATCGCTTTTCGCCGCGACGAATTTAATGACGTGGCAATGGCTTCATTTGGCCGGGCCTCTATTTCAGGTGTACAGCCGAAAATGTTCTTAACACCAGACCTGCAGAAGCCTTTAACCCTGCAAAGTTGCAGCGGTGCCGGTCCGTATATTGTTAAACCCTCACCACGGGATCTACCGGAGCTAGCTGAAAACGAATATATGATGATGCAGCTATGCAAAGCCGCTGGCTTTACCGTGGCGGAACATTATCTGCTGCCGTTTGCCTGTGGTGAGTTGGCCTATGTGACACGGCGCTTTGATTTGCCAAATGTGCCGGGGGGACAGCTGCCGCTGGTTGAAGATTTGGCATCTTGTCTGAATGTGGCGCCAGGGCGCAAAGATGACGAGCGCTTAAGTTATGCCATGGCGCTGCGACAGGCGTATCAGCTCTGTGGGCAAAAGGCCACAATATTGCAACAGGGCTTTCGTCAGGTGTTGATGGCTTATCTGATCGGCAATAACGATTTACACCTGAAAAACTTCGCTTTGCAACGTGATGCTGTGGGCACCGGCGTTATTATGCAGGGGTTTAGCAATATCTACGATATGGTGTCGGTGGCACCTTACCGTGCTTATGACGGCTTTGCGCTGAGTCTGTGGCTGACTGATTTGGAGCAACAGGATGTGTTCTCCAGCAGTTACCGGCAATACGGTTATTACACCCAACATGATTTTCTGTTATTCGGCGAAGCATTGGGGCTGAATGCAAAAGCAGTACAGGTGACTATCGATAAGTTGTTGGCTGCAGTGGAAAAACACTATCAGTCTGTGATTGGCCGCTGTATTGGATCTGCTTATTTAAAACAAGCATTGATCGACAGGATAGGGGAACGGCTGGCAGCTGTGCGCCGGCCTATCCTGCATTAGAGCACCATATCGTTTAATAAGCGAACAGCAGATCAGCCTGAAATTACCTCAGGCAAGGCGAAGGAATAGTTGTGCTCTTTCGAGCTCTGGCAACGCCGCATTAGGCAATTGCAGGCGCTTCCGGACGGGCGATAGCAGAATGGCCATATGCGGCGTTAAATTTTCTCGCTTTAGAACCACTAAAGCTTCAAAAATCTGCCTTGCCTGCGGCCATTCTGCTTATCGCTGCTGCCGCTTTTTTAAACTATATGGTGCTATAGGTTTTTGGCGCTGCGGTTTTGCCATCACAACGCCTGTGTCGAAGACCTTTAAGCCCGGCCGCGGGTTGCGGTGGCGGGGGAAATGCGGGCTGCTATCAAAGCCGGGTAACTGACGGCGAGCTGGCCGACCAGTAACAGCGCGGCGCAGCCGACGAGCAGCAGGCCCGGGGTCAGCGGTGTCATGGCAAAAGTGCTGACCAGCCAGATATTCAGGCCTACGGCGCCGCCAATGCCAAGCACCACACCGAGACTGCTAATCAGCAGGTTCTCCAGCATAAAAAACCGCATAATTTGCCACTGACTGGCGCCGAGTGCACGGCGGGTGCCGATTTGCCGGGTGCGGCGATTGATGCTGAACATGGCAAGGCCAACGATACCAAAACCGGTGATCAGCGTTAACACGATAATGACGGTCAACAGGATATTGTTGGTGGCCTGATGCTCACGGTAACTTTCATCACGGGTTTCACTCATCGTTTTGACATTACGGATAATCCGCTGTTTGTCGCTGTCCGCCAGCATCTTTTCAATGACCGGCATCAGCGCATCACGCCGGCCCGGCTCAGTGCGGATAAAAATTCGCGAGCCTTTATTTTCCAGCTGGCTTGGTACCAGAGACGCATGTTCAGTATTGTCCCAGCCATTCCAAGGTGATTGCAGGCTTTTGACGATACCAGTCACCTGCATCGGGTCATGGTTATTGATGTAGACCGTCTGGCCCAGCGCCTTTTTCCAGTCACCATCAAACAGCTTTTCGGCCAGTGTTTGCGTGATGATGATTTTCGGCGGCCATTTATTGCTCGAACGTTCGCGCCAGCCAATGTCGCTTTCGCTGAAGTTTTCACCAGCCAGCAGTTCAACGCCAAGGGCGGCAATACCCTGGGTATCGACAAAATAAATCGCCGTGCCGGTGCCGTCGACATCATCCCCCGGTTTGGTTTGCAGGCCCATTGACCAGCCGCCGCCACTCAGTGGAATCGCATTAATTTGCGTCGCAGCGACCACGCCCGGCGTTTTACGGATTTGGTCTAAATCCCGCGCCAAAGCACTTTGCAACGGATAGTTTTCACCAAACACAGTGTTACTCAGGTAAAACGTATTCTGTTCGTCCACCCCACTGGCTCTGGCCATCTGCCGGTTGCGTTCCTGCATCATAAAGATGGCGTTGACCATAATGGTCAGCGTCAGCGCGATTTGCAGCGCAATCAGCAAAGCACCAATTTTGTTGCGCATTAAGGCGCGGATCATCGGACCGAGTTCAAGCATGATAAGCTCCTTATTGCGCTTTTAATTGTTGGGATGGCTGCACCTGACAGGCGCGCCAGGTTGGATACAGGCCAGCCAGAATGCTGGACACAATGGCCAATAAAATCGCCAGCAACACCATGTTCAGGTCCAGTACCGCCAGTTCGGCCATCCAGTCCCCGTACATCGATTTGACGGCAGCAAGCCCCAGCCATGCCAGCACCAGGCCCAATAAACCACCGGCGAGGCCAATACAACCAGATTCCACCAGATGCTGCAGGAACAGGTCACGCCGGCTGGCGCCTAAGGCCTGACGCACACCGATCTCACTGGCTTTGCCAAGGAATTTTGCCAACAGCAGCCCCACTGTATTCAGCAGGCAGACCGCCAGAAACATCAGTGCCATCGCCATCATCATGCTGGCATCTTCCGACACCACTTCGCGTTGTTCCAGCCAGGTCATCACGTCGCTTAACTTGTTGTTGCGGGTGCGGGCAAAACGGCCAAACTTGTGCTGTTCGTCGGCATAAGCGTCGATATAACTCTGATATTGCTCAACATCGGCTTTGGTTGGCAGCTCTACCCATAACTGAGTCCAGATACATTCAGAATCGAGATAAGCTTTAAAACCGGATTCGGTCGGTTTCCAGCAATTGTTATTGCCGGACTGACTGAGGATCTGGTCTGCCATCAGACTGAAGGGTACAAAAAACTCTTCACTATCCTGAAAAGCGCCGGTGCTGATGTCATAAAAACGTGGTTGTGGCTGCCAGCGTTTGATGACGCCTGTGATGCGGAAATCTTTGCCGGCCAGGCGCAGCGTTTGCCCGGTGGAATCTTTGCCGCCAAATAAGCGGTCATTGATTTCCGAAGTGATCACCACAACAAATTGTTTATTTAAATCTGCCTGTTCATCCCAGCCGCTGCCGTATAAAAACGGCACATCAAACATCGGGAAAAAATCAGCGCTGTTGGCGCGGCCTTGTGCCATAAACGGCAGCGCTTCTTTGTCAGCCGGTTCAATCACGCCGGCCGCGCCGGTGGCGATACTCTGACGCGGTGCTTTTTTTGCCTGCCATAACGTGGTTGCGTCCCGGTAAGTTAACTGGTCCGGCGGGTCGCCGTTATCAAAATACGGGTCATTCGGGTCCCAACTGTCGAGCTGAACATAAAACAGCTGGTCGCTTTTTTGCGGAATCGGGTTGGCCGACATCAGGTAATTCACCGTGATGGTGGTCATGGCCGCGCCGATACCAAGCGCAATGGCGAGCACCATCAGCAGGCTCATGCCCCAGGTGCGTTTTGAGCTGAGCCAGGCCAGCTTCAGATAATAACTGAACATGTTGCCTCCTCAGACTGCAGCCAGATTATGAATGTTATGGTGCTGCTGGCCTTGCACCAGTTCCTGCGCATGGCCGTCTTTGATAAAGATCTGCCGCTTGGCACGTGCCGCCAGTCCGTTATCGTGCGTGACCATCAGAATGGTGGTGCCATTGGCATTGATGTCTTCGAGCAAGCTCATCACCGACTGCGCCATGCTGGAATCCAGGTTACCGGTTGGTTCGTCGGCCAGTAAAAAACGTGGCGAAGTAGCCAGCGCACGGGCAATCGCTACCCGTTGCTGCTGACCACCGGATAGCTGTGACGGCAGATGTTTCATTCTTGAAGCCAGGCCAACCTGATCCAGATGATACTCAATGCGTTTTTTCCGTTCGCTCGCATTAAAACCGCGATAACGCAGTGGCACGTCGACATTGTCGAACAGGTTTAAATCTGGAATTAAGTTAAAGCTCTGAAAGATAAAACCAATTTTCTGGTTACGCATCCGCGAACGGCCTTTGTCGTCCAGCTTGCTGATGTCCTCACCGTCCAGCCAGTATTCGCCCGAAGTGGAGCTTTCCAGCAAACCCGCGATATTTAAAAAGGTGGTTTTGCCGGAGCCGGACGGGCCTGTCACGCTGACAAAATCGCCTTCGCCAAGGTCCAGATTAATGTCGCGCAGTGCGTGCGTGACGACGTTGTCGGTGGCAAAAGATTTACAGATGTTTTTCATGCTGAGCATAGATTCTCCTGTGGGCGCTGCCCGGCTTGATGATTCGTTGTGGATTAGTTCAGTTGGACTGTGCTGGCGCCCTGAAAAATGTCAGTGCCAGAGGTAATGATTTGGTCGCCGGATTTCAGGCCGGACAGAATTTCAACGGCATTGATACTGCGGGCGCCGGTTTCGATTGGGGTTTTCACTGCCATACCGTCCCGTACCAGATAAGCAAAGCGGCCATTGCTGCTATCCAAAAACTGACCGCGTGCCACCTGCAACACGGCCGGGCGTTGCTCCAGCATAATGCGGCTGGCGAGACGTTGGTTTTGCCGTAACGATGTCGGCGCGTCTTTGGTGAAACGCACCCGGCCTTTCACCTGGTTTTCAAACACTTCCGGTGAAATGGTGACAAGCTTGCCGGCGTAGACCTGGCTTTCAACGGTGACTTCGACCGGCAGGCCAATGCTCAAATCATTGGCATAACTTTCCGGTACCGCGATCTCGACTTCGAACTGGCTCAAATCCACCACCGACAAAATCAGCTGGTTTTTGATGATGTAGGTTTTGTTTTCCACTGCGAGATTGCCGAGCAGACCATCGACCGGTGAACGCACGTTCAGGCTATCGACCTGACGCTGATAATCGCCGACCAGCAGCTGCTGACGTTGCAGTGCCTGCGCCAGGCTTTGCAGTTCAAATTCGAGGTTTTCTTTGTTCAGCACGGCGTCTTCCACCGCATGGCGATGCTGCACTTTGGCAGTGTCCAAATCATCGCGCGCTTTTTCATAGTCAATCTGACTGATGGCTTTGAGCGCATAACCTTGTTCGGCGCGGCGTTTTTCCCGATCGGCGGTGGTCAGCGTGACCTGTGCGATGTCGACGGCTTTCTGATCGGTCAGCTGCTGTTTTTTCGCCAGTATTTTCTGCCGGTCATAGCTGGTTTGCAGACTGAACAACGTGGCTTGTTCCTGCTGCAGCTTGTTGTTGAGCTCAGGACTGTCGAGCGTGGCGAGGACTTGGCCTTTTTTCACTTCAGTACCGGCATCGAGCAGCAGGGTCACAGTGCCTTCCGCCGGCGCGTAAAGTTTGGGACTGACTGCTGCCACCACCTGGCCTTGGGCGGAAATATCGCGGGTGAAATCGCTGGTTTTGACGGTGTCGATGCGCACACGCGAAAGCGGCACGGAGATATCTGACGCTGACCAGCTTTGGATTGCAGGCAACACCAGCCATAGCAACAAGCCAATACCGGTAACAGCAGTAAGCGGCAGCAGCCAGCGGAGTTTCGAGTGGGTGGGGCGCAGAACTTCATCTTGCGCGCTGGTATCGGCTATTTTCATCAGCAATTCCTTATATCAATGCCAATGAGTCACAGTGAGCGCCAAAATGGTTGGGATACCGGGAACAAAAACATGTAACAGAATGTGTCTGGGATCATTTCAACCGGCTAATCGCCGCGGGACTGTGCGTCGGCCGCTCAGTTGCGGTAGAATCCGCCGCCTTTGCTTCATCCGGCTTCAGGAGACCTTTCACGCCATGCTGCTGTTGATCGATAACTACGACTCTTTTACCTGGAATCTGGTGCAGTATTTTGCTGAGCTGGGGCAACAGGTCGTGGTGAAACGGCATGATGAGATTGATCTGGCCGGTATTGCGACGCTAAAGCCGGATTATCTGGTGATTTCGCCTGGCCCCTGCAGTCCGGATCAGGCCGGCATTTCGCTGGCTGCTATCACTGAGTTTGCCGGCAAGTTACCGATATTGGGCGTCTGTCTGGGCCATCAGGCATTAGCGCAGGCCTTTGGCGCAAAGATCGTCCGCGCGCGCCAGGTCGTGCATGGCAAAAACTCGCTGATCCGCCATGACAACAGTTCGGTGTTCAGCGGCCTGAACAATCCGCTTAGTGTCACGCGTTATCATTCGCTGATCGTCGACAAAACATCGTTACCAGCCGCTTTTCGCCTGACTGCCTGGACCGAAACCGCCGACGGTGACATCGATGAAATTATGGGCATTGCGCATCGTCATCTGCCACTGCATGGCGTGCAATTTCATCCCGAAGCCATTCTGACCGAACAAGGTCATCAGTTACTCGCTAATTTTTTGGCCGAACACCGCCGCTAAAGGCGCGCCAGCATTGACAGCGCAGGCTGTGCCACCGCACACTGCTTTAATCAGAATAAAAGTATTAAGCGGTTCCATGTCGTCAATTGCTCAAGTGCAACAACAGCGTTTTTTTGATTGCATCCTCGAAATAAAACCCGATCAGACGCGTTATGGTTACAAGCGCCAGGCGCAAAAAGCGGCGAATGCGGCGGCACGTCCTCAGCACACAACGGCTGGCCGCACTTTGCTCGATATTGAACAGCAGGCTGCTTTTAACCGCCAGGCCGGCGCGATTGCCAAACAACAATTTGTTGAATTTACCCAGGCGCATCTGCACGACCAGGTGGCCGAAGAACTGTTTCTGAAGCTCGGCAAATATGACACTATCGCCAGCACCGTATTTAACCTGGCCGATGGATTTCCGGCCGTGTTGGATGTGCTGAGTGCCCGGGCGCTGACGCTGAGTCAACTGGAAAATCTGATAAATCCGGTAGACTGGCTGAAAGAAGATTTACTGAAGCTGGTGAATCAGCCGCAATACCGCAATAAAACTCCGTCCGGAAATTTCATTAAAGAGATTAAGCCGGCATTAGGATTGCTGGGGCTTGAAGCCATGCAGCAAATTCTGCCGGTGTTTGCCCTGAAACGCTCCTTACCCCATGCCACCGATCCTTTTACTGGCTTTAAAGGGCAAATCTGGCAGTACAGTATTGCAGTTGCGTTGGCGGCTCAGCGTCTGGCCGAAGAAACCGGCGAAAATCCTTTTGTGGCTTATTGCGCTGGTTTGTTCCATTCATTGGGATACTTGGTGGTGGCGCGTACCTATTTGCGCACCTACCAGCAGGTGAAACAGGCTGCCATGCTGAAATCCCGTGACACCCGGGATACAGAGCTGACCGATGCTCTGGACAGCCTGGACGCGGATGCCAGTTTCCTCAATTCCTGTTTTCAGGAATTTTCCGCCAATATCAGCGCCGATCTGGTGGCAAAATGGGGCTTAAAACGGTTGCCACTCAGTCAGGTGCTGGATCAATTCGCTGAGGGCGTTGGTTTTAGCGGTGCCAGCCGCTTGACGCAGATTGTGCATCAGGCCGTGTATTTTGTGCAGGCGCAGACACTGCGCAAGTACAAGTTGCTGACCGACGCGGAAGAGTTGCAATGGATGCAGGATGTGCAGATCCGGCCGGAACATCGTCAGTTGTTGCAGCAAACCCGCTTAGATCGGCTGGAAATCGACTAAATCGCCGGCCTGATACAGATCAGACCAGATTATTTTCACCATATTCATGCAACAGCCGGCCCTACCGGCTGTTGTGCTTATGTAGCGCGCCAGCACTGAGCCGGCGCCTGCATACGGAAACAATGAGTTGCTTAGTTATTCACCTGAAGTGCAAATCTATCTGCAGCCCTTTATTTTCGGGCGTTTCAGCGTTTTTTACCCGAGACTTTGCGGTTTTTTTCTGTAATACTGCCAAATAATTCTGAATAAAAATCTGCCGTAATTTTGCATAATTGCATAAGCCAATCACGGCCTCCCGCACTCAGAGGAACTTATCATGTCAGCAGCTATACCCGTTACCCGCGCCTTGTTTGATGAAGTCATGGTGCCAAACTACGCACCGGCGCCAATTATTCCGGTGCGTGGCCAGGGCTCCCGCGTCTGGGACCAGGACGAACGCGAGTATGTCGATTTTGCTGGCGGTATCGCGGTGAGTTCGCTGGGTCACTGTCACCCGGCGCTGGTCAACGCGCTGACCGAACAAGCCGGCAAACTTTGGCATTTAAGTAACGTGATGACCAACGAACCGGCGCTGCGCCTCGCCAAGCAGCTGGTCGATAATACCTTCGCCGACAAAGTCTATTTCGCCAACTCTGGTGCTGAAGCCAACGAAGCCGCGCTGAAACTGGCGCGGCGCTGGGCACTGGAAAAATTCGGCGAGCACAAACAAGACATCATCTCTTTTGGCAAAAGTTTCCATGGCCGCACTTTCTTCACCGTGACAGTCGGTGGTCAGGCCGCTTATTCCGATGGTTTCGGACCAAAACCTGCAGCCATTATGCATGCGGAATACAACAATCTGGACAGCCTCAAAGCGCTGATTTCGGACAACACCTGCGCTGTGATTATGGAACCGGTACAAGGCGAAGGCGGTATTATTCCGGCGACCGCAGAATTCATTGCCGGTGTGCGTGAACTTTGTGATGCGCACAATGCGCTGCTGATTTTTGATGAAGTGCAAACCGGTGTCGGCCGCAGCGGCAAGCTGTACGCCTACATGCATACGCCGGTAGTGCCGGACATTCTGACCAGTGCCAAGTCGCTCGGCGGTGGTTTCCCAATCGGCGCCATGCTGACCACCACTGAAATTGCTGCGCACCTGAAAGTCGGTACCCACGGTTCTACATATGGCGGCAACCCGCTCGGTTGTGCTGTGGCTTATGCTGCGATCGACACCATCAACCAGCCTGCCGTGTTAGACGGTGTGTTAGCCAAAGAAGCACTGTTTCGCGCCGAACTGGCGAAAATCAATGATAAATACCAGGTATTCAGCGAAGTTCGCGGCCAGGGCCTGTTATTAGGCGCTGCGCTGAATGAGCAGTACAAAGGCAAATCACGTGAATTCCTGTTAGCCGCTGCTGCTGAAGGTTTATTCGTGCTGATGGCCGGTTATGACGTGGTGCGGTTTGCGCCCAGTCTGGTGATCCCGGATGCCGACATTATCGAAGGCATGGCGCGGTTTGATCGCGCTGTGGCAAAAGTGGTGCAGGGTTAAGCACCAACACCCCCGAATTTTCAGGGATGAAAGAAATTTACCCAAAAGCATTGAAGATTCGGGTAGGCGGCAACTGAGCGAAGCGCTAGGAACATAGATAGCTATGTGACTAGGTCGGACTGGCGCTCCAGTGAGTGAAGGCGGCCAACACCGCCGAATCTTCAAGGATGAAGGGTATTTACCCAAAAAGAGAGAGCAACGGCGGCTGCCAACAACAATAACAAGCCGCCGGATAAAGCAAAACACTGCGGGATTGAAGCCCCCGCACAACTCCGAGGAAGCGTCCTATGATGGTGATCCGTCCAATCCGCGCCGCAGATTTCCCGGTGCTCTATGAAATGGCGGTCGAATCCGGCCATGGATTCACCTCACTGCCGGTCAATGATGAGCTGCTGCAACGTAAAATTAAGCGTTCGGAGCAGAGTTTTCGCAAAGCCGTCAGTACTCCGTGCGATGAGGGATATCTGTTTGTACTGGAAGACACTGCAACCGGCGAAATTTGTGGCACCAGCGCCATTGAAGCCGCTGTTGGTCTGGATGATGCGTTCTATAACTATCATCTGGGCAAGGTGGTCCATACGTCCCGGGCGCTCGGCGTTTATAAAACCGTGGATATTCTGACGCTGTGTAACGATTACACCGGCGCCACTGAACTCTGTACTTTGTTTCTGCGCGAACACCGCCGCGAGAAAAACAGCGGCAAGATGCTGTCGCGGTTCCGTTTTCTGTTTATGGCGGAGTTTCGCGAGCGTTTTTCCGATCGCATCATCGCCGAAATGCGCGGTGTGTCGGACGACAACGGCAACTCCCCATTCTGGGAATGGCTGCAGGAACACTTCTTTTCGGTCGATTTCCCGACGGCAGATTACCTGACCGGCATTGGCCAGAAAGTCTTTATCGCTGAGCTGATGCCGAAATACCCGATTTACGTCAGCCTGCTCAGTAAGGAAGCGCAGGCCGTGATCGGCAAAGTGCATGAAAAAACCCGCCCGGCGCTACAATTACTGCAATCGGAAGGGTTTTCCACCACAGGGTATGTCGATATTTTTGATGCCGGCCCAACCGTTGAAGCCAAGCTCGAACACATCCGGACTGCACGCAACAGCCGCCGTCTGCAGGTGCGCATCGCGCCGGTCAGCGGCGGCCAGCCGTATCTGGTCTGCAATACCGACCGCGAAAATTTCCGCGCCAGCTGGACTCATCTGCATGTCGCGGAGACGGCGACTGAGGTGAATCTGCCGGCAGAGTTTGCCGAAGCGCTGCAGGTCAGCGATGGTGACTGGGTGCGTTTAGCCCGTTTATAAGCCCGTTTTGAAGGAACAATGTGATGACACAACAAGTGCAATTTATTAACGGTCAGTGGCTTGCGGGCGAGGGACTGGTTTTCAGTTCAATAGATCCGGCGAAAAACCAGCAGATCTGGCAAGGTCAGGCCGCCTCTGAACAACAGGTTGATCAAGCATTTCGGGCGGCTCGCGCAGCCTTTGATGCCTGGGCAGATCTGACTTTCCATCAACGTGCCGATTATATCCGCGCTTTTGGCCAACAACTGAACGAACACAAAGAAGCATTGG
The DNA here is from genome assembly GCF_001518915.1 of Rheinheimera sp. F8. Taxonomy (NCBI): domain Bacteria; kingdom Pseudomonadati; phylum Pseudomonadota; class Gammaproteobacteria; order Chromatiales; family Chromatiaceae; genus Rheinheimera; species Rheinheimera sp. F8. The sequence goes on along the minus strand of NZ_CP013656.1, from coordinate 3,810,706 downwards.
CGCTTTGTATTGCTGAAGATACCGGCAAGCCATTGTGGGAAACCCGCACTGAAGTGGCGGCGATGATCGGTAAAGTCGATATCTCAATCCGGGCTTATCAGGAACGCACTGGGGAAAAAGAAAACCCGATGCCACAAGGCCGTTCTGTGCTGCGACACAAGCCACATGGCGTGGTCGCGGTATTTGGTCCTTATAACTTCCCGGGTCATTTACCGAACGGTCATATTATTCCGGCGTTGTTGGCTGGCAATACCGTGGTGTTTAAACCCAGTGAAATGACACCAAAAGTTGCAGAAGCCACGGTAAAGTTATGGCAGGCGGCTGGTTTACCGGCCGGCGTGCTGAACTTATTACAGGGCGAAGTGGTGACCGGCAAGGCAATCGCCGCGCATCCTGAGCTGGACGGGCTGTTTTTCACCGGCAGTTCGCGCACCGGCCATTTTTTACATCAGCAATTTGCCGGCCGGCCGGACAAAATTCTGGCGCTGGAGATGGGCGGCAATAACCCGCTGATCGTGGCCGATGTCAGTGATATTGACGCTACTGTGCATGACATCATCCAGTCGGCGTTTATTTCCTCCGGTCAGCGCTGCACTTGTGCCCGCCGCCTCTATTTGCCAGCAGGTGAGGTCGGTGATGCGATCCTGACGCGGTTACTCGAAGTCACCGCCAATATCCGTGTCGGGTTATACGACGCTGCCGAGCAGCCGTTTATTGGTTCGATGATTTCCAATAAAGTTGCACTGGGTATGCTGGCCGTTCAGAACCAACTGAGCGCTTTGGATGCCAAAGTGCTGTTACCGATGCGATTGCTGACCGAGGGCACCGGTTTGCTGACGCCGGGCATTCTGGACTGCTCCAACGCCCGCGATTTACCGGATGAAGAGCACTTTGGTCCGTTGTTAAAAGTGTTCCGCTTCACTGATTTTGATGCAGCCATCACGGCCGCGAACCAGACCAGCTTTGGGTTATCGGCAGGTTTGTTATCGGACAATGAAGCGTTGTACCAACGTTTCTTCCGCCGCATCCGCGCCGGTATTGTGAACTGGAACCGGCCTATTACCGGTGCCAGCTCAGCTGCACCTTTTGGTGGCATCGGCGGCAGTGGTAATCACCGCGCCAGTGCTTATTACGCAGCAGATTATTGCGCCTACCCGGTCGCATCAGTGGAACTGGCACGCAGTGAGTTGCCGGTGCAGTTATCGCCAGGCTTACAGTTTTGATTCCGGCATAGCGTCTGATTAATAAAGAACCCGCTAACAGCGGGTTATTTTTTGCGAAAGCACAAACTTTATGCAACGAATCAGCCTGCTGGCTTGCCCTTCACCCATCGCAGATATATTTTTAAGCGCAGCGCTTTACGCTGAAATGCAATCTGTGGCAGATTGAAGTCCCTCATTAATTCCCGGTACGCAAAGCTATGGTCACGGACAAACCCGGTTATGAACATCTGATTCAGTTTTTAACCGAACATTTAGCGTTATTCGAGCAACAAGGCACGCCGACGTCGCATCGCAAAACGCTGGGCGTGATTATCGAAGAGCAAATTGCCGAGCAGATCATCCAGCTGTGTTTGCAGCATACCGAGCTTGAAACCATCCACCGTAGTCAAATTGTGCGTGAAGTTGATGGCATCATGTATGACTTTCAGGAAGTGCTGGCTTCAGTCATCGAAAAACCGGCTACCGCTGAGCAAATTGAACTGATCAATGAAGTTTCGTTGCTGATTAAAAATCTGTTTGATACCGCCATCGCTCATCTGATGGACTAAGTCCGTACGACATCCGCATAACTGCTGGCAGGCGAAGCACTTTTTTCGCTAGAATAGCCTTTTCCCCCGGACAGCAGGAGCCTTTCATGGCTGAGAATAATCAACTTCACGCCACCGTCAGTTGGGCAGGTGACAGCAATTTTATTGGCCGTTCTGGTTCAGGCCATGCCGTAGTATTTGACTCAAATAAAGACGATGGCGTCGCACCGACACCGATGGAAATGTTATTGATGTCGGCCGGTGCCTGCTCGTCAGTTGACGTGGTCAGCATCCTGCAAAAAGCCAAACAACAGGTCACACATTGCCGTGTGGTGTTAACTGGTGAGCGGGTTGATTCAGTGCCACGGGTGTTTGAAAAAATCCATCTGCATTTTGAAGTGACCGGCTTTAACGTCAGTGAAAAACATGTCGAGCGCGCGGTGAATCTGTCAGCTGAGAAATACTGCTCAGTATCGATCATGCTGCAAAAAGCCATGACAGTGACGCATTCTTTCGCCGTGATCCCAAGCGAGCTGCAGCCGCAGGGCTGACAGTTGCCAGTTCTGCAGTTGACTAACCTATACTGAGTGCACGTCACTCAGCGGAGAGCCGAATACCGTGGTAAAACCTTTTGAAAAATTGAAGCTGCATGGCTTTAACAATTTAACCAAAAGCCTGAGTTTCAGTATTTACGATATTTGCTACGCGCAAACCGAGCAACACCGGCAGGAATACATTTCCTATATCGATGAACAATATAACGCCGACCGGCTGACCGATATCCTGACCGAAGTGGTGCATATTATCGGCGCCAATATCCTCAATATTGCCCGGCAGGATTATGATCCGCAGGGTGCAAGCGTCACCATTCTGGTCTGTGAAGAGCCGATGGAAGAAAAAGCCGCAGGCCTGACACCAGATGCAATTGTCGCGCATCTGGATAAAAGCCATATCTGCGTGCACACCTACCCGGAACACCACCCGCACGACGGCATTTGTACGTTCCGTGCCGACATTGAAGTGTCGACCTGCGGCGTGATCTCCCCACTGAAAGCGCTGAATTTCCTGATCCACAGTTTTGAGTCGGACATTGTGACGATCGATTACCGCGTGCGGGGTTTTACCCGGGATGTCAGCGGTGTGAAGCATTACATCGATCACCCGATCCATTCGATCCAGAACTTTATGGATGACGCCACCAAAAACGCTTATCAGATGATCGATGTTAACGTTTATCAGGAAAACCTGTTCCACACCAAAATGATGTTAAAAGACTTCGAGCTGGATAATTACATCTTTGGCGCCGGGGTCGAATCAGTGGCAACTGACGAACAGCAGATCATCGCGAAGAAGGTCAAACGCGAAATGCGCGAGATTTTTTATGGCCGCAATCTGCCGGATTTGGGCTAAATCAGCCGGCACTTGCCGCACAGTAGTGACGGAACAAACAGCATAATGAGCTATTTCATTCGACCGGCCGAAGTGACGGACGCAGCGGCAATTGCAGCGATTTATAACCACTATGTTGAGCATACCGCCATCAGTTTTGAAGAGCAGCCGGTTCCGGTCGATGAGATGGCGGGTCGGATCACCACCGTGTTGCAACAAGGTTTGCCTTATCTGGTGGCAGTGCTTGATGATGACGTGGTGGGCTATTGTTATGCCACACCGTGGAAAGCCCGCGCTGCCTATCGGTATTCGGTGGAAGTCACTGTGTATTTAGCCGCAACCGCGCAAGGCCGCGGCTTAGGTTATGCCTTGTATCAGCAGTTGTTTGCCACGCTGAAAGCCGCCGGCTATCACGCCGCCCTTGGCGGCATCGTGCAGCCAAATCCCGGCAGCGTGGCTCTGCACGAGAAGTGTGGCATGACCCAGGTGGCGCTATTACCGGATATTGGTTTTAAGTTCGGCCAGTGGCACAGTGTCGGTTATTGGCAGTTGCTGCTGTAACGAACCGCCGTGCCGGCCTCATTTTCCGGTCACTTACTCCAACCGCTTATTCCAACCACTTACTCCAACCAGTTGACCTGACCACGCGCCTGCCGGCGTTTGACCATCAGCTCTTCAATCAGCGGCGTTAAAATCAGTTCCATCGCTAAGCCCATTTTGCCGCCCGGCACCACCAGTGTATTGACCCGCGACATAAAAGACCCCTGCAGCATCTGCAGGTAATACGGGAAATCGACATGTTTGATACCGCGAAAACGGATCACGACAAAACTTTCATCCAAAGACGGAATATCTTTGGCACTGAACGGGTTGGAAGTATCGACCGTCGGCACGCGCTGGAAGTTGATATGAGTGCGCGAGAACTGTGGTGTGATGTGGTTGATGTAATCATCCATGCTGCGCACGATACTGGACATCACCGCTTCGCGCGAGTGGCCGCGCTCGCTGGTGTCGCGCATGATTTTCTGGATCCATTCAAGGTTGATGATTGGCACCATGCCAATCAGCAAATCGACATGGCGCGCGACGTTGTTGTTGTCGGTGACTACACCGCCATGCAGGCCTTCATAAAACAATAAATCCGTCTCAGGCCGGATCTCCTGCCAGGGTGTAAAAGTGCCGGGCAGCTGATTAAACGGCACTGCTTCGTCAAAGGTATGCAGGTATTTGCGGATCTTGGTGCTGCCGTGATCGGCATAATGAGCAAAACACTGTTCCAGCGCGGCAAAGTCGTTGGCTTCAGCGCCAAAATAACTGATATGCCGGCCTTGTTCTTTGGCTTTGCGAACTTCAAGGTCCATTTCCGGTCTGCTGTAGCGATGGAAACAGTCGCCTTCAACAAAGGCCGCATCAATGCCCTGGGTGCGGAAAATATGGGAAAAGGCATTGGTCGTCGTGGTGGTGCCTGCTCCGGAGGAGCCGGTCACGGCAATAATCGGGTTTTTTTGTGACATCCGCGCACTCCGCTGTAAGTTGCTTTGGTCTTACCATAAAGGATAAAGTGAAGTCACAGCAAGCGGCAGCGGATGTCGTCTTCGACTTATTCAACAGGAATTTCATGAAAGTGTTCAGTCTTGCCGCGTTGTTTCTGGCTATGAGCGCCAGCGCGGACCCGCAGTACGTGATTCATTATGCCCAGTATCAAAGCGCCGAACGCGGCGTAGCAATCAGCAAATTACTCGGCTCTATTCAACAAAAAGGTTATCAGAATCAACCGGGATTCAGTCGAGATGGCAGCCGTTTATTGTGGACTGCGCAGGCCGGCACAGGCCCAATGGCCACCGATATTCATTGGCTGCTACTCAGTGAAGGCGGGGCCGGCAAAGCGCTGCGCACCACGCCATTTGGCGAGTTTTCCGCCACGCCAGTGCCGGGTTCAGACACTGATTATTCGGTGGTGCGGGTTGAAGCAGATGGCACCCAGCGCTTATGGCAAATTAACAGTCAGACCGAGCAGGTGCTATATCCTGAACTGAAAGGCGTGGGTTATCACGTCTGGGGATCCGATCAGGACTTGCTGTTGTTTTTACTGGAAGACAGTACCGGGCCAAATCGCGCCGTGTACCGCAATAAAGATGGCGAACTGACCACGCTGGCCGGGCATATCGGTCGGGCGCTGTTATATCAGGCCAATAGCGACCGCTTCTTCTTTACCGCACCAAGACCCGGTCAGCCGGCGGATAGCCCACTGTGGTTGTGGCGTTATCAGGCGGGTGGCAAAAAAGCGGAAGCGCTGTTACCAATGCCGGCCGATGGCCAGGATTTAGCCGTCACCAGTCAGGGCACTGTGCTGGTCAGTGCCGGCAAATATGTCTTTCAGCTGAGCGGTGACCATTGGTTACCCTGGGCCGATTTATCTAAACAGTGTGGCGGCAAAGTCAGCCGTTTTAAACTCAATCCGGTGCAGCCAGTGCTGGCCTTTGTCTGTGAACAGGAGGGGTAATGGCCGTTATTCTGTGGGCATTATTTGCCGTCGCTTTGTTGCCTTATCTGGCACGACTGCCGGTTGCGCGCGCGATGAATCAACTTGGTGGTTATGACAATCACCTGCCGCGGGCGCAACAAGCGCGCTTGGAAGGGATGGGCGCCCGCGCCAACGCAGCGCATTACAATAGTTTTGAAGCGTTGCAGCTGTTTCTGGCGGCCGTGCTTGGTTGTGTTGTCAGCGGTAATTACGATCTAACTATGCAGGTGCTGGCCTGGACTTATGTCGGTTGCCGGGTGGCGTTTATTTTGCTGTATCTGTGGGATTACGCTTTACTGCGTTCAACCGTCTGGGTGGTTGGCGTTGTTGCCGTATTTAGTATGATGGTTCGTGCAGCGCTCAGTGTCTGACAATAGCCTGTGCATTGCTTAAAACAAAGCCCCGCATGCGGGGCTTTGTGTTATTTAGAACTTAAAGTCCATATACAGCGGGTCATGATCCGACGAGCGGTAAGGCGTCGGCGCATACAATGATTGTTGCTGCGCTTTGGATTTAAACTCAGTGTTGTAATCCAGCACTGCCGGCTCGTCCGCGTTGATGCCCCAATGCTGGAATTGCTGCAGTTTGGCTTTCAGCTGCGGACTGGCCAGGGCATGGTCCAGTGTGCCGGAGCGGCCCCTGTAAACAAACGAAGAGTGCACGGCATCTTTTGGCGCCAGATGTTGCCAGCCGTTTTGCTCCAGATATTGCAGTGGTGCTTCCATCCGGTAGGCGTTCAGGTCGCCCATCATCAGCACGTAGTTTGTGTCGATGCCAGTGGGTTCAGTTTTCAGCCATTCGGTCAGCGCTTTGGCTGCAGCGACACGGGTCGGCGTCCAGCAACCCTGACCATCATTCAGATCTGAATCCGGTCCTGGTTGTTTCGGGCAACTGCCTTTGGATTTAAAGTGATTAATGCTGACAGTCAGCTGTTCTTTCGAATCCAGATGACGGAAGCTTTGCGCCAGTGGTGGCCGGCTGCCTTTATCAAATGGTGCTTTGGTGTAGACCGCTGTGGTGCCGACTGGCTCGACATTGGCTTTACGGTAAATCATCGCCACCATAATGTCGTCAGAGCCAGGTTTTTCCCCCGGCTGGACAAAAGCATACACGTCGCTACCGAGTTGCTGGTTCAGGCTTTGTACAATAGTTGCCAATGCACTGCCGGCGCCGAAGCCGTTATTTTCGACTTCTAATAAACCAATCACATCGGCGTCCATCGCCGCCAGTGCCGCCAGCATTTTGGCTTGCTGGCGCTGCAGTTCGTTCGCATCCGTTGCGCCGCGTTTGGTCGGGAATCTGGGGCTGTTGCCTTCGCCGGTAAAGAAATTCAGCACGTTAAAGCTGGCGACGCGCAGTTCACCGGTTTTTTTCGCCGCTGGCGCGGCCGGACGTGGGTTCGTTGCAACAAATTCCGGCTGTTGACTGACGACCAGCCGATAGCCGGCTTTGGTTTGCAGCAGATATCCTTGCAGCTTATTGACCGTATCACCAACCCGCACTGTATTACTGGCCGACAGATCTCCGGTCGGGAAGCGCACAGGCTGCGGGTTCTGTTTCATGCTGGCATCATCAATAGTGATTTCCTGCAACACCTGTTTGGCCATCAGAGCTTTTGAGGCGGCGCCTGGCAGTGCCACTTCGGTCGCGACGGGCAGCCGTTCATTGGCCAGCACCAGTTCGCCGTAGCGTGACAGGCCGTAGCTGTCGTTGACAATCAGCGGCTGCGAAAAGTGCACGAACATGCCTTCCAACGCTTCAAACCCTAATGATGAAGCCATTGGCAAAGTGACTGGTGTCGCAGCTGTTAACGGCTGCCGGCTGCAATATTCCGCTGCACTGATATTGGTCAGCGCGGTCATACCGGCCATTTCGCGCACAGTGCCGGTCAGTTGGATCACGTCACCGGCCTGGCGTTGTTTGGCTTGTTGACTATCGGTGACTAACAGGGCTTCGCTGGTCAGCGGGTTTTGATCCGGCGTCAGACTGCTCAGCAGTAACTGCGGACTTTTACTGTCGGCATATAACACCGCTAACACCACGCCACGGGTGGCCAGCGTCATGCCGGCTTTCGGGCTTTTGTCGCCGGGCCCCTGAATATCATGGATGGCCGTGAAAGGTGCGGTACATTCTGCGGCCAGCAGCGGGGCACTGAGACTGCTGACCAGCAGCGCAATTGGGGTCAAGGTCAAACGCATGGTGTTTATCCTGATTAGCAGCCGAAAAACCGGCCGGAAAAAAAGCCGGCATCAGCCGGCAGTTTATAAGGTCAATACGAATCGGAACCTTTACTTCTGTTGTTCCCGCGCCACGGCGCGATAGCCGATATCACGGCGACTGAACACGCCATCCCAGTGGATTTGGTCCACCAGCTGATAAGCGGCTTGTTGCGCGGCCGTCACGTTGGTACCTAAAGCCGTGGCACACAGCACCCGGCCACCGGCGGTCAGCACCTGGTCATCTTTGAGTACAGTCCCGGCATGGAACACTTTGGCTTCCAGATTATCGTCGGTCGGCAGACCAGAAATCACATCGCCTTTGCGATAGTCATCCGGGTAACCTCCGGCAGCTAGCACCACACCGACTGCGGCCCGCGGGTCGAACTGGATGTGCTGCGTATCAAGTTTACCTTCGCAGGCCGCTGCACAGAGTTCAACTAAATCCGACTGCAGACGCAACATGATAGGTTGCGTTTCCGGGTCACCAAAGCGGCAGTTAAATTCCAGCACTTTGGCGGTGCCGTCCGGCGCGATCATCAAGCCGGCATAGAGGAAACCAGTATAGATCTGGCCTTCTGCTGCCATTCCCTGCACTGTTGGATAGATCACTTGCTGCATTACCCAATCGTGCACGGCAGGGGTGACCACCGGCGCCGGTGAATAAGCGCCCATACCACCGGTGTTCGGGCCTTGGTCGGCGTCGTCGCGCGCTTTATGATCCTGTGAAGAGGCAAATGCCAGCGCGTGCTGACCATCTACCATGACGATAAACGATGCTTCTTCACCGATCAGAAACTCTTCCACGACGACACGGCTGCCGGCGCTGCCGAACTTGTTGCCGGCCAGCATATCTTCAATGGCAGCAAAAGCTTCGGCTTCGGTCTGGGCAATGATCACGCCTTTACCGGCGGCCAGGCCATCGGCTTTGATCACAATCGGCGTGCCCATCTCTACGACAAAAGCTTTGGCATCTGAGATATCGGTGAAAGTCTGGTAATTGGCCGTCGGGATTTGATGCCGGGCCAGGAAGTCTTTGGCAAAAGCCTTCGAACTTTCCAGCTGGGCTGCACCTTTGGTTGGGCCAAAGATCTTTAAGCCATCAGCCCGGAACGCATCGACCACGCCGCGCGCCAGTGGTGCTTCTGGACCAACGATGGTCAGGGCGATCTGTTCAGCTTTGGCAAACGCCAGTAAAGCCGGGACATCATCAGCCGCAATAGCGACGTTGGTTAAAGTGCTTTCCAGTGCAGTACCGGCATTACCCGGTGCTACAAACACCTGACTGACCTTTGGCGATTGTGCCGCTTTCCAGGCCAGCGCATGTTCACGGCCACCGCCGCCAATCACAAGAACTTTCATCGGTTTATCCACTTATTTAGTTGCAGGTTTACGGAATTTAAGAGTCATCCGGTCGCTTTCACCAATGGCCTGATATTTAGCTTTATCCTGCTCTTTATTGGTGTAAGTCGGCGGTAACGCCCAGACGCCGCCCGGATGGTCGGCAGTATCTTTTGGATTGGCATTCACTTCACTGCTGCCGTCTAAAACAAAACCAGCCTGTTCTGCCAGTTTGATCACCAGGCTTTGCGGCATATAACCGGATTTCTGCCAGGCAGTATTCAGTTTGCTCTCTGGCAAGCGATGTTCAACCACACCCAGCACGCCACCCGGTTTTAACGCGGTATGGAAGGATTTAAACGCGGTCAGCAGGCTTTCATCGCCTTTGGCCATGTACCAGTTGTGCAGGTTACGGAACGTCAGTACCACATCCGCGCTACCGGCCGGCGCGATTTGCTTGCCACCGGCGGCAGAAAATTCAGTCACTTCGACCTTGCTGTATACCGGATTGGCGGCGAGTTTTGCCAGATAATCAGCCCGGCCTTTTTTCGCATATTCAGAGGTGGCATCTTTTGGCTGATGCGCGGCGTAATATTTACCTTGCTGTTGCAGTAACGGCGCCAGAATTTCAGAGTACCAGCCACCGCCCGGAGAGATTTCTACCACAGTGCTTTGTGGCGTGACTCCGAAGAAACTCAGTGTTTCCACCGGATGGCGATATTGGTCACGGGCTTTATTGGTGGCACTGCGGACCGGGTTGTCGACTGCGGCCTGAATGGCAGCGGTATCAGCAGTAACATTAAAGGAAGAAAAGGCGAACAAACTGGAAATAACCACGAGCGAAGTCAGAGCTTTCATGCGATCTATCCTTATTGTGGGGGAAACGGGCGCTATTCTAGCAAAGCCATCAGGGCTTTGCAGTGGCAAATACGTCGAACTAACAGTTACAGACTTTGAATTTTAGATGGCCAGACATCTTTTTTTCCTGCCCAATGGCAAAAGCCTTATGCTAAAATGCCGCTCTTTTTTAAATCGCTATGCCTTTTCTCTGGGCATGGCGTCAGCCCGGGCTTTTTATTTATGTTTGCACAGATCCGCATCGTCCTGATTGAAACCACCCACAGCGGCAATATTGGCTCGGTGGCGCGGGCGATGAAAACTATGGGTCTGTCGCAGCTGGTACTGGTGTCGCCAAAAACCGAAGTCGACGGTCAGGCGTATGCATTGTCTGCCGGTGCCAGTGATGTGCTGGCCAATGCCCGTATTGTCGACAGTCTGAGCGCCGCTATCGCAGATTGTCCACTGGTGATTGGCACTAGTCACAAAGCCAAAAGCCTGGATACGGCCGTTTTAGATCCGCGTCAGTGCGGTCTGAAAGTCGCGGCCGAAGTGGCACAGGGCCCGGTGGCGATCGTGTTTGGCCGTGAAAGCAATGGCTTGTCGAATGATGAACTCAGACAGTGCAATTTTCATTTGTGCATACCGACCAACGCCGAGTACACCTCGCTGAATCTGGCGATGGCGGTACAAGTGGTCAGTTACGAGATCCGTATGGCGCTGCTCGGCGAACAGACACTGCCGCCAGCCGATGTACCGGAAAAATACCCGACGGCAGAGCAGCTGGAAGGTTTTTATCAGCATCTGGAAACCACATTGGATCAAACCGGATTTATTATCCGTCAGCATCCCGGCCATATCATGATCAAGCTGCGCCGGCTGTTTAGCCGGGCGCGGCCCGATGAAACTGAACTGAATATTCTGCGTGGCATTTTAACCTCAGTGCAGCGCTTTGGCCGGCAGGGCCGGCAAGACGATTAATACAAGGATCGGGCTATGTTTGCAGGCATCAAAGAAGATATTAAGAGTGTATTTGAACGCGACCCGGCAGCACGCAATTTTATTGAAGTTCTGACTAACTATCCGGGTTTGCATGCAATTTGGTGGCACCGGATGAACCACCGGTTGTGGCGCGCCAATTTTAAATGGCTGGCGCGGTTTTTAAGTACTATTGCGCGCTGGCTGACCGGCGTTGAGATCCATCCGGGTGCAAAAATTGGCCGGCGTTTTTTTATCGATCACGGTATGGGCGTGGTGATTGGTGAAACCGCGGAAATTGGAGACGACGTGACGCTTTACCATGGCGTAACCTTGGGCGGCACCAGCTGGAACCCGGGCAAACGACATCCGACGCTGGGCAACAACGTCGTCATTGGTGCCGGGGCAAAAATTCTCGGGCCTTTATATGTCGGCGAAAACGCCCGCATCGGCTCGAATGCCGTGGTGGTCAAAGACGTGCCACCGGGTGCCACAGTCGTCGGGATCCCGGGCCGTATTGTCGCCAAACAAGGCGCCGAAGTAACCGAGCAGCGTCAGCAAATGGCGAAAAAATTTGGTTTTGATGCGTACGCGGTCGCCAGCGACAACCCTGATCCGGTCGCGAATGCGATTGGCCGGATGCTGGATCATATCCACTGCCTGGATAACAAGGTTGCGGAGCTGTGTCAGAGCGTCAATCAGCTAGGCGGCAATGTCTGTACTGAGGTGCCGGTGATGAATATTGAAGATGAAGCGTTCCGCGAAGCTGAGCGGTTAGCGGCGGAGCAGCGCAAGCAGCAACTGGACGAGTTTGACCCGACGATTTAGTCCGTGAATGTCGCCAGAATAGCAATAATACCTGACTAATTTAGTAGGATTAATACTTGACTAAATCAGTCAGGAATGTAAAATCGGCGCCATCCCTCAACCGGACTCCGGAGTTCTGATGCGACTTACCTCGAAAGGGCGTTATGCCGTCACCGCCATGCTGGATGTGGCGCTGCATGCCAGCTCCGGCCCGGTGCCTCTGGCTGACATTTCGGTTCGTCAGGAAATTTCCTTATCTTATCTTGAACAATTGTTCGCCCGCTTACGTAAACATGGTCTGGTCAGCAGTGTGCGTGGTCCCGGCGGTGGTTATCAGCTGGGTAAACCGGCAGCACAAATCAGCGTCTCTGAAGTGATCAGTGCCGTTGACGAGTCAGTCGATGCGACACGTTGTCAGGGTAAATCCGATTGTCAGGGCGGCGCCAAATGCCTGACCCACAGTTTGTGGAGCGATCTAAGCGGTCGCATTGAAGATTTTCTGACCCAGATCACTCTGGGTGAATTGGTCAGCCAGCATGAAATTCAGCGCGTGGCCAAGCGGCAGGATAGCCGGCAGTTAAAACATCCTATCAGCGAAATTGAAGTCAATTGCCAGTTGTAGACTTCAGACGGAGCCAAGCATGAAATTACCGATTTATTTAGACTATGCTGCCACCACCCCGGTCGATCCGCGGGTTGCGGAAAAAATGATGCAATATCTGACGATGGATGGCGAGTTCGGTAATCCGGCCTCACGTTCACACCGGTTTGGCTGGCAGGCGGAAGAAGCGATTGAAGTCGCCCGTAGTCAAATCGCGGATTTAATCAATGCAGATCCACGCGAAATCGTGTTCACATCAGGCGCCACCGAGTCTAATAACCTCGCGATCAAAGGCGCAGCGCAGTTTTACCATAAAAAAGGTAAACACCTGATCACGCTGCGAACCGAACACAAAGCGGTGCTGGACACTATGCGTGCGCTGGAACGTGAAGGTTTTGAAGTAACTTATCTGGATGTCGAAGCGAACGGCTTATTAGATCTGGAAAAATTCAAAGCAGCTTTACGCCCTGACACGACAGTCGTCAGCGTGATGATGGTGAACAACGAAATCGGTGTGGTACAGGATGTAGCCGCAATTGGCGAGCTGTGCCGGGCCAATGGCACCATTTTTCATGTCGATTCAGCCCAAGCTGCCGGCAAAGTTGACATTGACCTGCAGGCACTGAAAATTGACCTGATGTCGTTTTCAGCCCACAAAATTTACGGTCCAAAAGGTATTGGTGCGTTGTACGTGCGTCGCAAACCACGCATTCGTTTAGAAGCGCAAACGCACGGCGGTGGTCATGAGCGCGGTATGCGTTCAGGTACTCTGCCGACGCATCAGATTGTGGCGATGGGCGAAGCCTTCCGGATTGCAAAACTGGAAATGGCCGAAGAAAATCAACGCTTTGCCACGCTGCGGCAGCGGCTGTGGGATGGCATCAAAGACATCGAACAGGTGTTCTTAAATGGTGATGCCACGCACCGTGTGGCGGGCATTACCAACATCAGCTTCAACTACGTCGAAGGTGAATCACTGATTATGGCGCTGAAAGATATCGCCGTGTCTTCAGGTTCAGCCTGTACGTCTGCCAGCCTGGAACCTTCGTACGTGTTGCGTGCATTGGGATTGTCCGATGAACTGGCACACAGCTCGATTCGCTTTAGTATCGGTCGTTTTACCACCGAAGCGCAGATCGATCACACGATCAAAATCGTGCACGAAGCAATCGCCAAATTACGTGAAATGTCGCCGTTGTGGGACATGTACAAAGACGGTATTGATTTAAATACAGTGGCCTGGGTGGCTCACTAAGCACAGGTGGGGCGCAAACCCAGCCTGAATTGAGGTAAAGATCATGGCATACAGCAACAAAGTTATCGATCACTACGAAAACCCACGCAACGTCGGCGCTTTTGCCAAAGACGACCCGACGGTCGCCACTGGCATGGTCGGCGCACCGGCATGTGGTGACGTGATGAAACTGCAAATCAAAGTGAACGAGCAAGGCATTATCGAAGATGCCAAGTTCAAAACATACGGCTGTGGCAGCGCTATTGCTTCCAGTAGCCTGGTCACTGAATGGGTCAAAGGCAAAAGCCTGGACGAAGCGGCGTTAATCAAAAACACCGATATCGCGCAGGAATTGGCACTGCCACCAGTGAAGATTCACTGCTCTATTCTGGCGGAAGACGCGATCAAAGCGGCGATTGCGGATTACAAGCAACGTCACGGGAGTTAATTGCGATGGCGATCACAATGACAAGCGCAGCTGCAGATCGGGTGCGTAGTTTTCTGACTAACCGCGGCAAAGGCCTGGGCCTGCGCGTCGGCGTTAAGACCACTGGTTGTTCTGGCCTGGCTTATGTGCTTGAATTTGTTGATGACCTCAATGAGGATGATCAGGTTTTTGAGCAAGACGATTTGAAAATCATCGTCGACGGCAAAAGCCTGGTCTATATCGACGGCACGCAGTTGGATTTTGTCAAAGAAGGCTTAAACGAAGGTTTTCAGTTCAACAATCCAAACGTCAATGGCGAATGCGGTTGTGGTGAGAGCTTTACCGTTTAGACAGGTATATCGATGAATTATTACCAGCTGTTTCAGCTTCCTGCGCAGTTTGATGTGGATCTGACCGAGCTGGGCACGCGTTATCTGGCGCTGCAGAAGCAATTCCATCCGGATAACTTCGCCAGCGCCTCTGAACGTGATCGTTTATTGGCCGTGCAACAAGCAGCCAATATTAATGACGGTTACCACAGTCTGAAACAGCCCCTGCTGCGTGCTGAGCATTTATTAGCGCTACGCGGTGTCAAAATCAGTGCTGAACAACGCAGCTTTACCGACACCGTCTTTCTGCTGCAGCAAATGGAATTGCGTGAGTTGCTCGCTGAGATCGCCGACTCGCCGGATCCAGATGCATTGATTGACGACGCGGAACGGCAAATCGGCGTGCAGAAAAAGCAGCTGTTGGCCACGTTAAGTGCCGCTCTCGGCCAAAACACACATGAGCAGGATTTAGCTGCGGCTGATATAATCCGCAAACTCAAATTTTTCTTTAAACTCGAGCAAGAGCTTGAGTTTATTGCACAGCAGACACAAGACTAAATTCCATGGCCTTATTACAAATTGCTGAACCCGGCCAAAGTGCCGCGCCACATCATCACAAACTCGCTGCCGGTATCGATCTTGGCACCACCAATTCTTTAGTTGCCACCGTGCGTAGTGGTGAAGCCAGAACGCTGCAAAATAAGCAGGGTGATGACATGGTGCCATCCGTCGTGCGTTATACCGCCGACAAAGTGATAGTGGGCAAAGCTGCGCAGGCGGAGGCGGCACTGGATCCGCACAATACCATTGTGTCGGTCAAACGGCTGATGGGGCGTGGTTTTCAGGAAACGCTGGCACTTGCGGCGGATTTGCCTTATCAGCTGGTCGATCAACAAGGTTTGGTGGCGCTGGAGACTATCGCTGGCGTGAAAAACCCGGTTGAAGTGTCGGCGGAAATTCTCGCCACACTGGCAGATACAGCCAGTCAGACCCTGGGGGGCGAACTGACCGGCGTGGTCATTACTGTGCCGGCTTATTTTGACGATGCCCAGCGTCAGGCCACTAAAGACGCGGCTCGCTTGGCCGGTCTTAATGTCTTGCGGTTATTAAACGAACCGACAGCTGCTGCTTTGGCGTATGGCCTGGATTCCGGTCAGGAAGGCGTGATCGCCGTGTATGACCTCGGCGGCGGCACTTTTGACATCTCTGTCCTGCGCCTGAGCCGTGGTGTATTTGAAGTGCTGGCCACCGGCGGTGATTCTGCATTGGGCGGCGATGATTTTGATCACCTGGTACTGAGTCATTTGAAACAGCAGGCTGGCCTGACTGAACTGAGCCATCAACAATTGCGCCAGTTCCTGCAGTTATCCCGCCAAATCAAAGAAGCTTTAAGCAGCGCCGACAGTTACAGTTATCAGCTGGATGTGGCAGGTATTGCCACGACATTCAGCCTGAGCCGGGCTGAGTTTGAAGCATTGGTACAACCGTTAGTGCGCCGCACGCTGCGGGCCTGCAAACAAACCTTGCGGGATGCTGGCCTCGATGTGGCCGATGTTGCCAAAGTGGTGATGGTCGGTGGCTCCACTCGCGTACCTTTGGTACGTCAGGCGGTGGCTGAATTATTTGAAACAGAACCACTGACATCAATCGATCCGGATAAAGTGGTTGCCATCGGCGCGGCCATCCAGGCTAACGTGCTGGTGGGCAATAAATCGGACAGCGATACGCTGCTGCTGGACGTGATCCCGCTGTCGCTCGGTATTGAAACCATGGGCGGTCTGGTGGAGAAAATTATTCCACGCAATACCGTGATCCCGGTCGCGCGGGCGCAGGAATTTACCACCTTTAAAGACGGTCAGACCGCGATGGCAATCCATGTGCTGCAAGGCGAGCGCGAAGGCGTTAGTGATTGCCGTTCGCTGGCTCGTTTTGATTTAACCGGGATCCCGCCAATGGCTGCCGGGGGCGCGCATATCCGCGTCACGTTCCAGGTTGATGCTGATGGTCTGCTCAGTGTCATTGCGCAGGAAAAATCCAGTGGCGTCAGTGCGTCCATTGAAGTAAAGCCATCATATGGTCTGAGCAATGACCAGGTGGCGCAGATGATCCAAAATTCGATGCTGTACGCCAAGCAGGATATGCAACTGCGGTTATTGCGTGAACAGCAGGTAGAAGCGAACCGGGTGCATGAAGCGGTCAGTGCCGCGTTAAGTGCCGATGCGCATTTGTTGTCTTCAGCCGAACTGCAGCACATTGAACAAGCATTACATCAGTTGCAGCAATTGACCGCCGGTGACGACACTGCTGCGATCAAAGCAGCGATTGAACATACCAATCATTTAACTGATGATTTTGCGGCGCGGCGAATGGATATGTCTATCCGGATGGCGTTGCAGGGTCATAAGGTCGACGAGGTCTGATATGCCCCAAATTATTTTTTTACCTCACCCGGAATTATGTCCCGATGGTGCCGCATTAGAAGCCACTTCCGGTGAGACAATTCTGGATGTCGCCTTAAAAAATGGCATTTCCATTGAGCATGCCTGCGAAAAGTCCTGTGCCTGCACTACTTGCCATGTGGTGGTGCGTGAAGGTTTTTATTCGCTGAATGAATCCGATGAACTGGAAGAGGACATGCTGGATAAAGCCTGGGGGCTTGAACCTGAGTCTCGTCTTGGTTGTCAGGCGCGGGTCAGTGATGTTGATCTGGTTGTTGAAATTCCGAAGTATACAATCAATATGGTTAGTGAAGGTCATTGATTTATAAATGTATTTAAGAGTTTCGAAACCAAAAAAGCCTGCAGCAGCAGGCTTTTTTTATCCATCTGAGACATTTCTTGTAAGTAGCTGAAATCTAATATAAAGTCCGCTCCAATTTTTTTTCGGCGTTACGGAACTTAAATTTATAGTTCTGAATTTTCTGGTTTTTTTACTTCGGTGGACTAAGCTGGTTGAAAAATGTCGTGGTAAGTCTGGAGCGTGTGTGAATGAAAAAGACTCTGATTGGATTGGTGGTGGCTGCAGCCTGTGTGATGTCAAATACGGCATTGGCTGAAGTGAAAATCAATGGTTTTGCCTCAATTAAAGGCGGTATGACCACAGGCAAAGATGACACTTTATATGGTTATACCAATGACCTTGAATTTAAAGAAGAATCGCTATTTGCAGTGCAACTTTCATCGGATCTCGGGGAAAAGTTATCAGTCACAGCCCAACTGATGGCAAAAGGTGCCAATGACTACGATGCCAAGTTTGCCTGGGCATTTCTGAGTTATCAGCTCGATGATAACTGGCGGTTAAACGCCGGCCGCATCCGGATCCCATTTTATAAGTATTCCGATTATCTGGATGTGGGTTACGCCTACGACTGGATACGTACCCCGCGCGCAGTGTATGACCTGCAATTTGATACGATGGATGGTTTATCGCTGTATTATTCCGGCACTATCGCCGACATGTCATCCAATGTGCAGTTAATTTTCGGCTCCTACGAAGGTGAGTTGTCTGTCAACGGCGCGCTGTCAGACAGTAAAATTCAGGATGCGACCGGCATCACCTGGGAGTTGAGCAATGACTGGCTGAGCGCACGACTGGCTTATGTTATGGCTGATGTCACCATTAATGCGACCGCATTAAATCCGCTGCTTTCCGCTTTGACCCAGTTTGGTTTTGGCTCGGTTGCACGGGAAATTGACTTTAATGAAGATGAAGGCAGTTTTTTCGGCTTTGGGCTGAGTTATGACCGCAATAACTGGGTAGCAGTGTCGGAATACACGCACGTCCGGGTGAAGAACTCTTATTTTGCCAACAAAGATGCCTATTACCTGTCGGTGGGCCGGCGTTTTGACAGCATCACACCTTATATTTCTTATGAAAAAGACGATGATGAAAGTAAGTCAGCTATCTACCAACCAATTCCGGCACAGGTTCCGCTGAAAAAAACGGTCGCGGCTGTGGTTGAAAGCCAGCTGGCTGACCGCGATACCTGGAGTTTTGGCATGCGCTATGACTTCCACCCATCCGCAGCATTTAAAGTGCAATTGAGCTCAGTCAAAGACAACTACAGCTTGCAAAAAGACCGCCTGCTGAGCATGGGTGTTGATCTGGTATTTTAATGAAACCCCGGCAGGGGAGCAGCAGAAAGAATGAGAGGAGTTTTGCGATGAAAACGTCCCTGATTGCAGCCGCACTGGCTGCAGGTGTGGTCAGCGGCAGTGTGTGTGCCGATGTTGATATCTCCGGTTTTGCCTCAGTGGTTGGCGGTAAGGTGATCAGCGGGGAAGGCGTACCTGAGTTTGGCCTTGAGCCCACTTTTCTGGCCAATTATCCAATTGTTGGTTTTTACGAAGAAGACTGGAGTTTTAAACCAGATTCGAAATACGGCCTGCAAATCAGCGCAGATTTGACTGAAGGTCTGACGGCGACGGCTCAAGTCGTTGGCCGCGGCGCGGATGATTTTAATGCCGAATTCGAATGGGCTTATTTGTCTTACACGCTGAATGAACACTGGACCCTGCAAGCCGGTAAAAAGCGTCTGCCACTGTATTATTATTCTGATTTTTTTGATGTCAGCTATGCCTATCTGTGGATCCGCCCGGCGGCGGATAACTACACCTGGCAGATCTTTAACTACAACGGCGTGAATGCGCAGTTTAACTATCAGGTCAATGACTGGACGGTCAGCGGCAATATTTATACCGGCCGCGAAGATGACACGGAAAACAAACTGTTGTCCGAGTTTTTTGGTTCGCAGCCAATCCGTGAAATTTGGAAAAATATTGTCGGTGGTGTGCTGAGTCTGAATCGCGATTGGTTGGATTTACGCTTCACCTACATGACCTATCAGAATGAACGGTATCGCAATGGCGTGAAAGTCACCTGGGACGGTGATGATTCCCGTCGCGGTAAGTTTGCCGGTGTGTCGGCAAACGTCGATTACAACAATTGGGTGGTGTTGACCGAATTTAACCGTCTGACACTCGATGGCGGCGATTTTGATACCTATTTACTGTCTGCGGGCTATCGCGTGGGGCAGTGGACACCTTATGTGTCGTTTGCTGATTTTGACTCGGAATCTGAGATGCATAGCACCAGCAGCATCGGTGCACGCTGGGATTTTCATAGTTCTGCAGCGTTTAAAGTGCAATACGACGATGTCACCGATGACGGCATAAATGGCCAAATGGTTGCGGGTGACAGTAAAGCCATTACGTTTGGCATTGATTTAGTATTCTAAGTGTGGAGAAAACCATGAACTGGTTGAAATTTGTAGCTATTCCATTGGTTTTAACATCGGCTGTAGTCTCTGCGGAGGTCGCCGTCGTGGTGCACCCGTCTAATGCAGCCAGCCTGGACCAGGCTGAGATTAGCCGGTTATTTACCGGGCGTGGCACCGCTTTTAATAATGGCAGCAAAGCCACGCCATTCAATCTGGCGGAAGCGGCACCGGCCCGGGCTGAATTTGACACAAAAGTGTTAGGCAAGTCGTCCAGTCAAATGAAAGCGTATTGGTCAAAGCTGGTCTTCACCGGCAAAGGCACGCCGCCAAAAGAGCTGGCAACAGATGCTGACGTGAAAGCGGCAGTAGCGGCGGACCCTGCGGCAATCGGCTATATTGATGCAGCTGCAGTGGATGCGACCGTCAAAGTGGTTGGCAAGTTCTGAAGGCTGTTGTTGTGAAAAACCCGGCATTTGCCGGGTTTTTTTATGGGGATGTCATCAGCCTGTCAGCTCAAACAGAAAACATAGGCAAGCAATGCACGATAGCGTATAATTCGCGACCGCTAAATTTTCAACCATTCTTTTAAAGGGAGTCTGACATGGCTTTAGAACGTACTTTTTCCATCATCAAACCAGATGCAGTTGCCAAAAACGTGATTGGCGCTATCTACAACCGTTTTGAATCAGCAGGTCTGCGTATCGTTGCAGCGAAAATGCTGCACCTGAGCCGTGAACAGGCTGAAGGTTTCTACGGCGAACACAAAGAGCGTCCATTCTTCAATGCACTGGTTTCTTTCATGACTTCAGGCCCGGTGATGATCCAGGTACTGGAAGGTGAAGACGCCGTACGTAAAAACCGCGAAATCATGGGTGCTACCAATCCAAAAGACGCAACAGCCGGCACTTTACGTGCTGACTACGCGGCCAGCATCGATGAAAACGCAGTACACGGTTCTGACGCTGCTGCATCAGCTGCCCGTGAAATTGCTTTCTTCTTCAGCGACGCTGAACTGTGTGGCCGTACCCGTTAATCCGGTACAGATGAAGGGTTGGCTTTAATGCCAGCCACATCGTCAGGACACGGACAGAAAGGGGCCTAGGCCCCTTTCTTGTCTTGAACCCGGGACGATTTTTTCTGTCATATCTGTCACCCGATGCATCACGATGCCGGGCCGATATACCAGACAAAATCGCCGCACCAATCCAGCAAGTTAGATTGCAGCCACGCTGCCATCGGAGTGAATCATGACCACCAGCCCTGAACAGAAAATCAACTTACTTGATCTGACCCGTGAGCAGATGAAAGAATTTTTGGTGTCGCTTGGCGAAAAAGCCTTCCGGGCTGATCAGCTGATGAAATGGATTTATCACTTCTGCGTCGATGATTTCGATAAAATGACTAATATCAACAAAGTGTTGCGCGAAAAACTGAAACGCCATGCTGTCATTGACGCACCTGTGGTGGTGACCCGGCAGGACAGTGCGGATGGCACTATCAAATTTGTGATGGGGCTCAAAGGCGGCCAGGAAGTCGAAACAGTCTGGATCCCGGAAAAAGACCGCCGTACTTTATGCGTGTCCTCACAGGTTGGTTGTGCGCTGGATTGCACTTTTTGTTCGACAGCCCAACAAGGTTTTAACCGCAATCTGACAGTATCGGAAATCATTGGTCAGGTCTGGCGGGTCGGTCAAATCATCGGCAGTTATGGTGATACCGGTGAAAAACCGGTTACCAACGTCGTGATGATGGGCATGGGCGAGCCTTTGCTTAACCTCAATAACGTCGTGCCGGCGATGGAACTGATGATGGAAGACTATGGTTTTGGCCTGTCCAAGCGCCGTGTCACATTATCTACATCCGGCGTAGTACCGGCGCTGGATCTGCTCAAAGGCAAAATCGATGTGGCGTTAGCCATTTCCCTGCACGCGCCAAATAATGCCCTGCGCGATGTATTAGTGCCGGTGAATAAAAAATACCCGATGGAAGAATTCCTCGCGGCAGCTAAACGTTATGTCGCCGATTCCCGCGCCAATGATAAAGTGACCGTGGAATATGTCATGTTGGAAGGGGTCAACGACAGTACCGATCAAGCGCATGAGCTGGCCGAAGCACTGAAAAATACCCCATCGAAGATCAATTTGATCCCATTTAACCCTTATCCGGGGTCGCCATATAAAAGATCAAGCAATTCACGTATCGATCGTTTTAATAAAGTTCTGCAGGAATATGGCTTTACTGTCATAGTGCGCAAGACCCGCGGTGATGATATTGATGCCGCCTGCGGTCAGCTGGTCGGTGATGTGATCGACCGCACCAAACGTCTGGTAAAAAAACAGATGAAAGGTGAGGAAATTTCAGTAAAAATGGTCTGAAAAGACAAGGACAGGCAATCAGTTATGCGTTTGAGTTGGCTTGCTGGCGTTGGGCTTTGCAGTGCGCTGCTAATCGGTTGCGTATCCGAGTCGACTATTGTCGACAGTAAGCGGCAGGGTGAACGTCAGACGGATAACAAACAGATCGCGCGGACCCGCCTGTCGCTGGGGCTGAATTATCTGCAACGCGGTGAAACGTCACAGGCCAGGTTTAATCTGGAAAAAGCCCGCGAACTGGCGCCGGATCTGCCGGAAGTTTCCAACGCCATGGCCTATTACTATCAACAGGTTGGCGAGCTGGATCAGGCTGAAAACGCCTACCGCGATGCCCTGCGCAAAGACAATGATAACGCCGATACCTACAATAACTTCGGTGCTTTTCTGTGCCAAATCAATAAATTCGACGAAGCTGAACAATTGCTGCAGGCTGCGGTGAAACGCCCGGGTTACATTCGGGTGGCCGAGAGCTACGAAAATTTGGCTTTTTGTGCCTTAGGCCGCAAAGATTTTGACAAATATCAACAACATCTGGAACAAGCACTGCGCCATAACGGTGTGAAACATTCCATCGTATATAACCTGTCGGTACTGAATTACGCCAAAGGTGACATGGAAAAAGCCCGGATCTGGCAAAAGCGTCTGCAAGAATTGGGGCAAGTGTCACCCCAAGCGATTTTATTACGCTACATGATCGCCTATCAGCTCGATGACAAAACCGAGCAGCAAACCGCAGAAAAATTTATGTTGTCGGTCTATCCGACCAGTCCGGAAACCGCCTGGATGCTGTCAGCGGATTTCAGCGCTTCTGAACCAGAAAAATTGCGACAGCAATATAAAGCCAGTCTGCTTGGTGTCGATCCGTCAGTATTGGCAGCAACCCCTAACAGCAACCCGAAAATCAAAATCGTTAAACGCAAAACCGGGATTGAACCTGAATCGCAGGCTTATGGCTTAACCACAGATCGCAGTCTGCCACGGATGGAAACAACCGCCATAGAAAACCCTGCTACGCCACAGGCTTTGCCAACTCCGGCTGATGAGTCCGCTGTTACTACAACAACGCCTGGCAGCAGCGAGTCGTCTGCAGATCCCCTGAAAACCGTGACCGCCAAACCTTCCCCTTCGCAGCCAGGCACTCATAAGGTGCTATATGGCGAAACCTTGTTTCGCATCGCCAGCAAATACCGACTGAGTGTGTCGGAATTACAGCGGCTGAATCAGCTGACAGATCCCGCCGCTCTGAGAGCAGGGCAGGTGCTGAAGTTGTCTGAAGCGTCTGCGTTGCCGCGGGAGTATCAGGTGCAGGACGGCGATACGCTGTTCAGCATCGCATATAAATTTAATCTGGCACTGGCGCAACTGGCAGCCTGGAATCAGCTGGCGACTGACACCGCACTCAGTCAAGGTCAGACGATTCTGTTGCATGATCCGGCGGAGCCAGCGCTATGACGATGTCGGTAGCCACCTCCGGGCCTGGTGCCCTGCTGAAACAGCGGCGCGAAACGCTCGGCATGAGTCTTGAGCAGGCCGCCGCGCAACTGAATCTGAAAGCCGCCGTCATCGATCAGCTTGAATCGCAGCAATGGGACGTCCGCGTGGCGCCGACTTTTATTCGTGGCTATTTGCGCCATTATGCCCGTTTGCTCAAACTTGATGAGACCGACGTTCTGGCACAATTTGATCAGCTGCTGAGCGCGATGCCGCAACCGACACCAATGCACAGCTTTTCGAAAAAGACCAGCCGGGACGCCGCAGAAAGCCGTTTTATGCTGGCAACGTATTTTTTACTGGTATTGCTGATTGGTTTGTTTCTGGTTTGGTTCTGGCAAACGCACATGTTAAATGACCAGCCGGTTTCGATGCTGCCGGAGCTGGAAACGGCGACCTCGCCTGCAGTGAAAACGCCGGCAGAAGCGACGACTCCGGTATTGACAGTAGTTGCAGAACCCAGCGCTGACCCTGCCAGTGTTACAGCCGGTGGACCTGAAATAGTTCCGGAAGTGGCGGCAGACCGTGCAACTACTGGGACAGAATCTGCGGTTGCCGTCACTGTGCCGGCCGCAGAAAATAACACTGAAGTGACTGCGGTAGCGCCTGCCGAAACCGTCGTTACCAGCACCGACACAGCACAGACGCCTGAATCAAATGCTGCCACTGACACAGCACAGACGCCTGTGTCAGATGCTGCTACAGCGATTGCGGCCACAACATCAGCTCCGGCAACAACAGACGCCACATCACCGGGTGCCGCCGAGTTACAACTGCAATTGCAGTTTAGTGCACAGTGCTGGGTGTCGGTGTTTGACGCCAACGGCAAACGGCTGGCGTATAACATGCAAAACAGTGGTCAGACGCTGACGTTAACCGGCATCGGACCATTGAAGGTCACGCTGGGCGATCCCGCGGCAGTGACCGCCAGTCTTGCTGGCAAACCCATTGATTTATCAGGCTATAAGCAAGGTCAGGTCGCGCGCCTGACATTAACCGGGTCCGAATAAGATGTACGCTGAAAATCCAATTATCCGTCGTGTTTCCAAACAAATTCGTGTTGGTTCTGTACTGATCGGCGGCGATGCGCCGATTGCGGTGCAGTCGATGACCAACACCAGAACTACTGATGTTGACGCCACAGTGGCGCAAATTCGTGCTATTGCAGCGGCCGGAGCTGATTTAGTCCGGGTGTCAGTACCAACGATGGACGCCGCTGAAGCGTTTAAGCTGATTAAACAACAATCGCCGATCCCGCTGGTCGCTGATATTCATTTTGACTACCGCATTGCGTTGCAAGTTGCTGAATACGGTGCGGATTGTTTGCGGATTAACCCGGGCAATATCGGTCGGGAAGATCGGATCCGCGCTGTGGTGGATGCCGCCCGGTTTCACAATATTCCAATCCGCATCGGCGTCAACGGCGGTTCACTGGAAGCGGACATTCAGGAAAAATATGGCGAGCCCAATCCGGCCGCGTTAGTTGAATCGGCAATGCGCCATGTCGACATTCTGGATCGACTGAACTTTGATCAGTTTAAGGTCAGCGTCAAAGCATCGGACGTGTTTCTGGCCGTCGGCGCTTATCGTTTATTGGCGAAACAAATTGAGCAGCCATTGCATTTAGGTATCACCGAAGCCGGTGGCGCCCGGGCCGGAGCGGTAAAATCTGCCATTGGTCTTGGCATGTTGCTGGCTGAGGGCATCGGTGACACGCTGCGTATTTCCTTAGCGGCCGATCCGGTGGAAGAAGTCAAAGTGGGTTTTGATATCCTGAAGTCACTGCGCATTCGTTCCCGTGGTATCAACTTCATTGCCTGCCCAAGTTGTTCGCGGCAGGAATTTGATGTGATCAAGACGATGAACGAGCTGGAACAACGGCTGGAAGATGTGGTCGACCCATTGACCGTATCTGTGATAGGGTGCGTGGTCAATGGGCCTGGTGAGGCACTGATCTCTGATCTGGGCGTGGCCGGCGCCAGCAAAAAAAGCGGTTTTTATCTCAAAGGCGAGCGGCAAAAACTGCGCATCGACAATGAATCTGTCGCCGAACAGCTGGAGCAGCAGGTCCGTATGTACCTGGCCGCACAACAGCAGCTGATCGATGTGAAAAACGTAGAATAAATTTAAGCTATTCAGGTATTTAAGTGTCTAAAGAAATTCAAGCTATCCGCGGAATGAACGATTGTCTGCCGCAGGATACCCCGGTGTGGCAATACGTTGAGCAGATGATCCGGCAGACCGTCAACAGTTACGGTTACGATGAGATCCGTTTTCCGATCGTCGAAATGACTGAGCTGTTTAAGCGCTCGATTGGTGAAGTCACTGACATCGTTGAAAAAGAGATGTACACCTTTGCCGATCGCAACGGCGACAGTCTGACCCTGCGGCCAGAAGGCACGGCTTGCTGTGTGCGCGCCGGGATCCAGAATGGGTTGTTATATAATCAGGAACAACGGCTGTGGTATATGGGCCCGATGTTCCGTCATGAACGGCCGCAAAAGGGCCGCTACCGCCAGTTCCACCAGTTTGGTCTGGAAGTGTTTGGCATGCAGGGCCCGGATATTGATGCTGAGGTTATTCTGCTGTCGGCACGGCTGTGGCAGCAACTGGGCCTGACACCTTATGTGCGGCTGGAGCTGAACTCGCTCGGTTCGAATGAAGCCCGCGCGGCGTATCGCGACAAACTGGTGGCCTATCTGGAGCAGCATAAAGAGCTGCTGGATGAAGACAGCCAACGCCGTTTGTACAGCAACCCGCTGCGCGTGCTCGACAGTAAAAATCCGGCGATGGCCGACATGCTGGCCGGTGCACCACAACTGCTCGATCACTTAGATGAAGATTCAAAACTGCATTTTGCCGGGCTGCAGGCACGTCTGCAGGCGGCTGGGATTGAGTTCACCATCAATCCGCGGTTAGTGCGCGGCCTGGATTATTACAACAAAACCGTGTTTGAGTGGGTGACCACCAATCTGGGCTCACAAGGTACTGTCTGTGCCGGTGGCCGTTACGATGGTCTGGTCGAACAGCTGGGCGGTAAAGCCACGCCGGCAGTGGGTTTTGGCCTGGGGCTGGAACGACTGGTGCTGCTACTGCAAAGCCTGCCGTTATTACCACAAGTCAGCAATGCAGCAGATTTTTATCTGATGCCACTCGGTGACGCTGCGGAACTTGCTGCAGTCTCTGTTGCCGAACAGCTGCGTTTGGCCCTGCCGGGTAAACGGATCATGTTGCACTGTGGTGGTGGCAATCTGAAGAAACAATTAAAACGTGCGGATAAATCTGGTGCTGCGATCGGTCTGTTGCTTGGCGACAGCGAACTGGCAGCCGGGCAGGTCACTGTCAAATGGTTACGCGCCGATCAACCACAACAAACTGTCCTTATTGCAGATCTGGCCGCAGTACTGGCCCAGGTTTAACGGAGTCCCTGATGGAAATTTACAACACCGAAGAACAACAAGTCGAAGCGATTAAACGCTTTTTCCGCGAACATGGCCTGTCGATGGTGGCCGGTATTGTCATTGGCCTGGGTGGCTTATATGGCTTCCGCTTTTATCAGGCTAAGCAATTAGAAGCACAGCAGGCACAATCTGCAGCCTATGCCGTGCTGGTGGATAAAGCCGCGGCTGAAGGTGCGGATAAAAAAGCCTGGCTGGTCGATGCACAGAAATTCATTGCCGATCACAAAGATTCTAACTACAGCCACCTGGCAGCCCTGATGGCGGCCAAAGAAGCGGTCGTATTAAAAGATTATGCTGCGGCCGAACTGCAGTTGTCTGCTGTTGTGGCATCAAGCAAAGTGCCGGAAGTCGTTGCCGTCGCGCAATTACGACTGGCGCGCGTCCAGGCAGAACAAGCCAAATATAAAGAAGCATTAGCCACGCTCGGTGCAACCATGCCGGCGGCTTTTGCTGCACAGCAAAACGAACTGAAAGGTGATGTGTTGCTGAAGTCCGGTGATGAAACTGCTGCACTGTCTGCATACAAAGCGGCACAAGCCGTGACTGAAGTCGGCAAAAATCCGTTATTAGATGTCAAATTGAACGAACTGGCCCACGTTGCCGGCTAAGAGGTTGCTGTGAAGTTATCTGTGCGCACCATGCTGGTGCCGGCGCTGCTGGCCTTTGTGCTGGTTGGTTGCTCGTCAAAAGATGAAGAAGAACTGGTTTTACCGGAGATCGACAATAAAGTAGCGCCAGACTATGTCTGGAGCAGCTCGGTTGGCGACGGTATCGAACATTACGATTCTAAAATCAAGCCTGCGGTATTGGGTGACAAAGTGTTTGTCGCCAGTCGTTCCGGCGAAATTGTCGCGTTTAATCTGCAAAATGGCGACAAGTTGTGGAGCTACGATTTACGTAATGGCGACGATGCACCGCTGTTTGGTGGCGTCAGTCACTGGTGGAATAACCGCAACGCCAAACTGGCTGGCGGTGTCGCGGTTGGCTTTGACAAAGTGCTGGTCGGCACCGAAGACGGTGATGTGCTGGCGCTGAACCCGGAAACCGGTGAAAAAGTCTGGCATGTTAAAGTCAAAGGTGAAGTGCTAGCGGCCCCTGTGGCCGGTGAAGGCCTGATCCTGGTGAATACCGGTGGTGGCCGCATTTTTGCGCTGCAACCGGATACCGGTGAGCAACGTTGGATGCATGAAACTGAAAACGCCTTGCTGACGCTGCGTGGTATTTCCTCGGTTGCCACTGCTGCCGGCGGTGTGGTTTATGGCACCGGTAACGGTAAAGTCGGTGTGTTGATCTCCGAGCAAGGTGCGCCGGCCTGGGAAGAAGCCGTTGCGGTGGCTAAAGGCTCAACCGACCTGGCGCGGATTATTGACGTGGATGCGACACCGATAGTGCAAAATGGTACAATCTACGCCATTGCCTATAACGGTCAGCTCGTTGCGATGGAATTGCGCAGTGGCCGGGTGCTGTGGAAACGCGATTACGCCAGTTTCCGCGATATGCAGATTGTTGACAATATCATTTATCTGGTTGATTCAACGGGTAAATTGTATGCAGTCGATACCCGTAATGGCCTGGAGATCTGGTCGCAGCAAACCTTGCACAAGCATTTTGTCACAGGTCCGGCGGTGTATAAGAATTATCTGGTCGTCGGTGATAACGAGGGCAATCTGCACTGGTTCAGCCGCGACAAAGGCGAATATCTGGCGCGGCACGAGTTTGACAGTTCAGGTTTTTATGCCGAAGCTGTCAGCACATCGGATTATTTAATCCTGCAGACACGTAACGGCGAAATCGACGTATTGCGTACTGCTGACTAAAGGCTGCCCAGCGAGTTTCTCCAAAGCAGGCCTGTTCGCAGGCCTGTTTTTTTTATGTACAGGATGTACGGTATGCCGAAAATGCAGGAGCAATTTTTCGGCGATGTACAGGGTGTACAGAAAAGACGGTCCGTTGTTCTTGCAACAGCCGTCATCGGCGGGCTCAGCAGGAGCTTGTCACAAATAAAGTCCATCGTCAGTGCTGACGATGATTTGATTGCAGAAGCTGACTCCAACAGGTGCGTGTCAGCTCAGTTGAGGTGAAACATGTTACCGGTAGTTGCTCTGGTTGGCCGTCCCAATGTCGGAAAATCCACGTTATTTAACCGTCTGACCCGCACGCGCGATGCGCTGGTCGCCGATTTTCCTGGCCTGACCCGCGACCGCAAATATGGCTCTGTCGATTATGAAGGCCTGGAATTTATCGTAGTGGATACCGGCGGTATTGACGGCAGCGAAGAAGGCATTGAGCTGGAAATGGCCGAACAGTCATTAAAAGCTATCGATGAAGCCGACGTCGTGCTGTTTCTGGTTGATGCCCGTGCTGGCGCAACCGTTGCCGATGAAGCCATCGCCAATCACATCCGTCGCGTCAACAAAACTGTGTTTCTGGTCGCCAATAAAACTGATGGCCTGGATGCTGACACAGCGATTGCTGATTTCTACAGTTTAGGTATCGGCGAAGTTTACCCGATCGCCGCGGCGCATGGCCGCGGCGTCACATCATTATTACAGCAGGCATTAGTGCCGCTGCTGACTGAACAGCAGGCGCAGCGTCTGGCGGCTTTTGAGGCCGGTGAAGATCTGAAAGCTATTGATCCGGAAGATGATCAGGAACAACGCGACAAACATATCAAACTCGCGATTATCGGCCGCCCGAACGTCGGCAAATCGACGCTGACTAACCGGATCCTCGGTGAAGAACGGGTCATCGTTTACGACATGCCGGGCACCACCCGTGATGCGATTTATATCCCGATGCAACGTGGTGATCGTGAGTACACGCTGATCGATACCGCCGGTGTACGCCGTCGCGGCCGTATCGATGATGTGGTGGAAAAATTCTCGGTGATCAAGACGTTACAGGCAATTGAAGATGCCAACGTCGTGATCCTGGTGTTAGATGCACGCTTAGGTATTTCCGAGCAGGATTTAAGTATTCTCGGTTTTGTACTCAATGCCGGCCGCTCGATGGTCATTGCGGTGAACAAGTGGGACGGTCTGGATGACGGCGTCAAAGATGAAGTGAAACGTGAGCTGGATCGCCGGCTTGGTTTTATCGACTTCGCCCGTCTGCATTTTATTTCAGCGCTGCACGGCTCTGGTGTTGGCAATCTGTTTGAATCAGTTGAAGAAGCATTTGATTCGGCGACCCGTCGGGTGAATACCGCTTTACTGACCAAAATCATGAATATGGCGCAGGAAGATCACCAGCCGCCATTGGTGAAAGGCCGTCGGGTGAAACTGAAATATGCCCACGCAGGTGGTTATAACCCGCCGCTGATCGTGATCCACGGCACCCAGGTGGAAGATTTACCGGATTCGTATAAACGCTATCTGATGAACTATTTCCGCAAATCACTGCAACTGATGGGCACGCCGGTGCGGGTCGAATTCCGCGGCACTGAAAACCCGTATGCGGAGAAGCGCAATACACTGACGCCAAACCAGCAATACAAACGTGATCGACTGATCAAAGCGAAAGCCAATCTGGCGAACAAGAAAAAAATCGGCCACAACCAGGGCTGAGTCTGGTGCCAAAGCCGCCTACGCATAGTATTGTGGGTGGCGTTGGGGTCAACAATAGAAACACAAAGCCGGCATCAAGCCGGTTTTGTGTTTTGCAGTGGCAGACAAATCAAAAAGCTGGCGCCAGCTGGTGCTGTGGTTTCCAGACTGATCCGGGCCTGATGCCAGTCCAGCACTTTACGCACAATCGCGAGGCCCAAACCGAATTGTGGCGCAATACTCGATTGTGTCTCCAGCCGGACAAAAGGCAAAAAGATCCGCTCTGCATCGGCTGGTGCGATGCCGGCGCCATCATCACTGATGCGGATGCATACCTGCTGGTCTTGTTGCCAGAGCCGCAGTTGTACCTGGCTTTGGGCATGGCGACAGGCATTTTGCAGCAGATTCAGCAGCACCCGGTATAACCAGTGTGGATGGCCACAAACATCGGGCACGTCGGCTGAACAGGTCAATTGCAGCTGCAACTGTCTGGCGGCTGCCAGCGGTTCACAGCTGTGCATGGCTTGCTGGCAAGTCTGCTGCAGGTCGACCAGACTCAGCTGCCAATGCTGATGTTGCCGATCCAGACTGGCATATTCGAGAAAGGCATTGACCATCGCTTCCATCCGATCCAAATCCTGTTCCAGTCGTTGCAGATAATGATCTTTACGCTGTGGATCCGGCTCTTCTAACGCGGCATCCAGTCCGAAACGGAAACAGGCAATCGGCGTGCGCAGGTCATGCGATAAGCTGGAGGCCAATAACTGGTTGTCGGCCAGCAATTGTTCAATCTGCTGTGC
The DNA here is from genome assembly GCF_001518915.1 of Rheinheimera sp. F8. Taxonomy (NCBI): domain Bacteria; kingdom Pseudomonadati; phylum Pseudomonadota; class Gammaproteobacteria; order Chromatiales; family Chromatiaceae; genus Rheinheimera; species Rheinheimera sp. F8. The sequence continues at coordinate 3,779,386 of NZ_CP013656.1, read as the reverse complement.
CATCTGGTTAAAGCTCTGTTCCAGCGAACTGATATAGGACCAGCGACTGGGTGGCAGCCGCGCCTGTAAATCACCGTCACCGAAACGACCGGCGGTCTGGCTCAGCAACCAGAGTCGGCGTGCCAGCGGCGCCAGCCATAACAACATGATCAGACTGAGCCCGCCGTACAGCGCTAAGGTCAGCCATAAATCGCCCGGCTGATGACCGGCCGCTTGAGGCAGTTGCAGCTGTATCAACCAGCGTGGATGGGTGGGTAATGCTTTGAGATAAGACATGCCGTCAGTACCAGCCAGCGCCAGGCCGCCGGTGGCATGCAGCTGACCTTCCAGTTCTGGTGGCAACGCCAGACTGTCGCGTGGCAACAAATGTAATGCTAATTGCCATTGCTGTTGTTGTGCCGTGATAAAAGCACTGAGCTGTGCCGGTGGCTGCTGGTCGGCCTGCTGGCTGATCGTATCCAGCACTGTGCTATACAACTGTAACTGGTCAGGTGCGGGTTGGCTGTCGTCATTGGCGAGCTGGTCGAGGACAGCACCGAGCATAAACAGTGCACAAATGGCCGACAGCAACAGGCTCAGTGACAGTTTAAACATCAGAGCGTCCAGTGCTCGGTGACAAACAAATAGCCTTGGCCCCACACCGTCTTTATACGTTTGGGTTCTTTGGCATCATCGCCGAGTTTTTTCCGCAGTACCGATACCATCACATCAAAACGCCGGTCCAGTCCGTCGTGTTCACGACCTTTTAACGCCTGAAACACCTGATCGCGGCTGCAGACCTGACCGGCCCGGCTGGCCAGATACCACAATAAGGCAAACTCAGCGCTGGTCAGTAAAATGTCGGTCTCGCCGAGTAAGACCCGGCGCGAACTGGCACAAATCGTCAGGCCGCCAAACACCAGCTGCTGACTGGGGGTCGCATCTGCGCTCTGACGCAGCGCTGCCTGAATGCGCGCCAGCAAGATGCGCGGCCGCACTGGCTTCACCAGATAATCGGTGGCGCCAACACCAAGACCAATCACTTCGTCGACCTCTTCGCCCTGGGCAGTCAGCATCAGCACTGGCACAGTATAGTCGCGGCGGATCTGCCGGCAGACGTCGAGCCCGTTCAGACCGGGCAACATCAGATCTAGCAGGATTAAGTCAACATGCTGGCGTCGCAGCAACGGCAACACAGTATCACCACGCTGTTCCAGCAATACCTGATAACCTTTTTGCTGTAAAAACTCCTGCACCCAGCTGGCGAGCGACAGGTCATCTTCGACCAGCAAAATGGTGCCATAGGCGGCGTTTGTCATGTCAGAATAATCTCCAATGGCGTTTTACCCGTGGGTTCTTTTGCACCCAATTGACGCTGATGGTGGCCTGCGCCTGGATGCCGTCCGGGCTGACCAGCTGCAACTGCTGGCTGTCATATTCGGCAAATTCATAGCGCCAGTGGCCTTCCCGACCGGTTGGCCAACAGTATAATTTTTGTGTGCCAGCCTGCAGGCACAAGTCCTGCGGTGTGGCGCTCTGCCAATGTACATGGACGGTTGCGTAACAGAGCCGGCCTTGTTGCAACGCCACGCACGTGGCTGGCGTTAATGCCAGTTTGGTGCCGCCGGTTGGGTCAGCAGCGGCCAGCGGGCTACTCAGCAAAGCGCAGCACAGCACGGTGAACAGAGTAGGGCGATACCGTTGGTCAGAACACATAACGGAATTTCACCAGACTGCGGAACTCGGTGTCCCGGCTGACCAACGGGCTGTTTGTATAAGCACTGCTAAAGCCATTCACGGCAAGGCCAAGTTCCAGCAACCAGTCGGTGCTGAGCGGATACAAAGCGCTGACTCCCAGATGCAACTGCTGACCGGCGCCGGCGTTGTATGTGGGTCGTCCACTCTGGCTTTCAGCGGCACTGACACCGTAATAATAATTCACCAGCCTGGCCGCAGAAAACGACACGCCGACGTTGTAATATAAATCCCAGTTCCGCAGCGGCTGGCGATAGCTGTACAGCAAGCGTAGTTGCTGACTGTAATGCGACTCAATGTCCTGACCAATTTCTACTGCAACATAATGTTGTTGCCAGAAGCGCTGATAGCGCAGGCCGAGCAGAAAATCGGAATCACGCAGTTGCAACCCATCCAGTTCAGGTAGATGCGCCCGGCCAGAGCCCGTGTACAGATAAGGTCCGATGGCGTCATGATAATTGGTGCCAATCAGCGACAGGGTACTGTCTTCCTGTTGCTGCAAATAATAACCCAGCAGGCCACTGCCATAACGCAGTACATTACGCCGGTCATCAGATTCGATAAAAAAGTTATGGTATTGCACATCGGCGGACAAGTTCAGCAGCAGTTTTTCATTCACTGTCCGGTCCAGCGGGCCGACCAGCGCGCGCTGGAAACCGGTGCCTACCGCCAGGTAACCGGTAAACTCCAGTTCATCCCAGCTGGCGTGACAGCGGGTACTGCTCAACATCAGAAAAAAAAGGCACCACCACGGTCGCATGCTTTGCTCCACATAAAAACGGCCCCATGATAACTGTTGGAGCCGCAAATGGAATGTTTAAAAAGTGTAAGCAGGTGTCGCACCGTCAGGAATGAGTGCAGCCGTCAGAACTGCACTTTGATCCCCACCGACGGGAACATGCCGAGATTTTCTTCCGCCTCAATGTGATACTCAGGCGTTTCGCCGGCTTTGCCTTTTTGCAGGAAGTACCCTGACACATTTTTGCGGTTTAACACATTCAGAATAGCGTAGGTGTAAGTGACTGGCAGGCCAAATAACGTGCCTTGTTGTTCAGCCTGTAAATCCAGCCGGTGATACACAGGCAAGGTCGCCGAATTCAGCTCGCCATACACTGCCACGCGGTAACCCGGGTAATAAGGGTTGGGTTTGTCGCCAATGATCGGCGTATATTTAGCTCCGGAGCGTACCGTCAGGCGGGCGCTGAAATCCCAGTTCTCATTGTACGGATAAGCCACGACCATATTCGCCACCAGCGGCGTGTCCAGATAATACTCCGACGTCAGGTTTTTGCGCAGGTCAGTACGCTCGGCTTTCGACCAGCTCAGCGACGCCCAGCCATACCAGTCGCCGGGACTACGTTGTTTTTTCAGCAGTAATTCTGCGCCATAGGCCTGCCCCTCACTGTCGTTACTGTAATGCAGGGCCTGATCGGCGTCTTTGTCAGTCAGACCCAGTGGCAGCTTTTGCAGTTTTTTCAAATAAAGTTCAGTACTGAAATTCCAGTTGTCGGCAAATTGCCAGTCCTGCCCCAGCACATAATGGGTCGCCGTTGGTTGTTTTAACTGGCGGTTACCCAGCAGCGGCAGACTTTTTTCTAAATCGGCCAGCCGGCTGTAGCGCCCGGCCCGGATAAACCAGCGCTGCTGTGGTGTCAGCTGCAGACTCAATTCAGCGCGCGGTTGTAAAAAGCTTTCATCGGTATAGTCCTGCTGGTCGTAACGCAGGCCGACTGACGAGCTCAGATATTGATTCCAGATCCAATGATGCTGCAGAAAGGCGCTGTCGGTGTTGTATCGCAGCTGGTCTTTGGCCTTGATCCGATCGCCACGCTGGGCAAAGCAATCGGCCTGATGGTCGGTACAAAAATACGGGATCACGTCGAAGCGGTAGTCTGCATCGCGCTGACTGCGCTCAACACCGGCTTCCAGTCGCTGGGCGTTGCTCATCTGCCAGCGCGACTGTAACTGCAAATACTGCCGGTCATCTTCATAACTGACAAACTGGTCACCGCCATATTGATTGTCTTCGCTGTTGCTGCTGTGCTGATAACGCAGCTGCAACTGATGGCCGGCCGGATGCTGATACTGGTAACTCAGCTGCTGGTTGGCAAAAGCGCTGTCGATACGTACATCACCCACCGATTCCGGATCGGTGCGGCCTTGTTCTGATGCCTGACTGATGTTGGCCCGCGCACTGTCGCTGGCGCCGGTCAGTGTCATCGTGAGTTTTTGCTCCGGAGACAGCTGAAACAAATAACGCGCCTGATAGTCGTTACTTTTTGGCGGCTGGTAGATTTTCACGCCATCGTCCAGTTCATCGCCGGATTTGATAAAAAACTGGACTGTACTCTGTCTGGCCGCCAGATAAAACGCCTGATCATCAGTCACTGCACCTTCGACCAGTGCACTCATCTGCAGCAAACTCAGTTCGGCTTCACCGCCAATGGCCTGTTGTTTCGGGTCGCGTAGGGTCGCCGAAAATACGCCGCCGGTGGCATTACCGTATTGCGCGCCGAAACCACCGCTGTCGAGGTGGAAATCATGCAACAGGGCTTCATTAAACACGCTGTTGCCGAACATGTGGAACAAATAACCGGCCGGCAAACCATCGATTAAAAACGCATTGTCGTCGGGGCTTGACCCCCGTACCGCCGGCATGCCACCAAAATCGCCACCGGCGTACACTACGCCTGGCAAGCTGAATACTGCCGCCAGCGGGTCATTCATAATGCCAGCCACTTTCAACAGCTGCTCAGTCTCGTCATTGGTCTGACTGGCATCGGGCAGGGCGCTGCCATTGACCTGAATGCGTTCAATGGCTGACGCCGGGTCCGGTTTAGCGGTTTCAGCAGCACTCAGCAGTAAAGGGCTACAAAGCCCCAGACACAGAGTAAGTCGGGAGAAGGCAAATCGCATGATACACTCGCTTGATAAAGAAATAGATGGCGGGCAGTTTGCCAAAGCGTGGCGCGGATAACTGTCGGCCAATTGCTGTGCATCTGTAAGAAAGTGTCAGGGAGTTGCAGAGATGTCAGACAAATTTCAGCAAGCGCTGGCGCTGCTTGCACCGTTGGCGCCGGTGCCGGATTGGAGTATCGGTGGCAGTTTGTTATTGGTTGAACGCCAGTTGCAGGAAGACTTTCGCGATATCGATTTAGTTTGCAGCGAAGCCATTGCACCTGCTTTGGCGGCGCGTCTGCAGCAGTTCAGCACTGAGTTGCCGGTGGCGGCGCATCCGCAATATTGCAGCCGGTTTTTCCGCCGCTATCAGCATGATTCTGGTCTGGTGATTGAACTGATGGCCGGTATTCAGGTCCGGCAGCACGACAGATTGGCGCAATGGCCATTTGAACCAAGCCGCTGTGAACAACGTCATGGGGTCAGCTGGATGGCACTTACCGACTGGCTGGAGTTATATCAGTTGTTTAATCGGCCGGCAAAAGTCGCCTTGATCCGCACAGCGCTGGCGTCAGCCAACTAATTTGCTTGGATCTGTTTTACTTCAGTGACGACATGACCGTCGGCAAATCGTACCGTCAGCGCGTCGCCACTTTTCAGCTGCTGCACCGATTTCACCAAAGTATTTTCTGCCGTGAAAGTTAAGCTGTACCCGCGATTGAGTGTGGCCAGCGGGCTGACCTGATGCAATAAAGCGCTGTGTTGTTGCCACTGCTGCGTCAGCGTCTGCAGTTGTTGTTGCATCGCGCGTTGCAGCCGTTCCTGCAGCGCAGTAGCGTGCTGCTGCAACACTGCTGCGCGTGGCGCATGCTGCAATAACCGTTGCTGGTGTTGCTCAAGCTGGCGCTCTTTGCGCTCCAGCTGTTGCTGGCCGGCACGTTGCAGCCGCAGTTGTAACTCATCGAGGCGCTGTTGTTGTTGCTCCAGCCGCCGTTTTGGATGCAGCAGCTGTAATTTGCTGTGTTGCTGTAAAAACCACTGCGCCTGTTGGCCCAGTTGCAGGCGGATCCCACGCTGCAAGCGCTGTTGCAGCTGGATCAGTTGCGTCAGCTGATGTTGTTGATCGGGAGACACCAGTTCGGCTGCGGCCGACGGCGTTGCTGCCCGCACATCTGCGACAAAATCCGCGATAGTAAAATCAATTTCATGGCCAACAGCACTGACAATCGGTAACGGACAGTGCGCGATTTGCCGCGCCAGTTGCTCATCATTAAAACAATACAAATCTTCCAGTGAACCGCCGCCACGGCCAATGATCAGCACGTCGACTTCATTGCGCCGGATCGCATGCGCCAGCGCGGCCTGTAAATCCTGCGCGGCCTGAGCGCCTTGTACCAACGCCGGATAAATAATGACTTCCAACGCCGGTGCGCGCCGCGCCAATACTGTCAGGATATCGCGCACTGCGGCGCCGGTCGGCGAGGTGATCACGCCAATCCGCTGCACTTGTGATGGCAGCTGTTTCTTCCGTTCTGGCGCAAATAAGCCTTCAGCGGTCAGCTTGGCTTTGAGCATTTCGTACTGCTGACGCAGCAAGCCATCGCCGGCCGGTTCGATAAAATCGACCAGCAACTGATACTCACCCCTCGGTTCATACACACTGATGCGGGCGCGGATCAGTACTTGCTGACCGTTGCGCGGCACAAAGGCGGCATTGCGGTTCGCCTGCTTAAACATCGCCACTTTGACCTGTGCTGCCGCGTCTTTGAGCGAGAAATACCAATGACCGGAACTGGCGGCAACAAAATTTGAAATCTCACCACAGAGCCAAAGCTGGCGGAATTGCAGCTCTAATGTCAGGCGAACTTCGGCATTTAGCCGCGAAACGGTATAGATCTCCGGGTTTGTGCTGGGATTTTGCGTGTGATTCATGGCAGGCAGGCATAACAAGTGATCTGGCTAAGCTAGCACAAATACAGTCACAAAAACAAAAAATGCGTTGTTTGAAACGCGCTTTGCGGATAAAATTGCGCCGCAACATTCCCCGATTTTTAACCACCACAGCGAGATTGTTGCAATGCTCAGGATAGTCAAAGAAGCCCTTACATTTGACGACGTGTTACTTGTACCGGCGCACTCCACCGTACTACCTCATACCGCAGATCTGCGGACTCAACTGACCAGCAAAATCAGCCTGAATATCCCGATGGTTTCCGCGTCAATGGACACCGTCACTGAAGCTCGCCTCGCCATCGCGCTGGCGCAGGAAGGTGGTTTAGGATTTATCCACAAGAACATGACCATTGAAGAGCAGGCCGCCAACGTTCGTAAAGTGAAAAAATACGAAAGTGGTGTGGTGTCTGATCCGGTGACAGTTCGTGCTGAACAAACCGTGCGTGACGTGCAGCTGCTGTCGCAACAACATGGTTTCTCCGGTTTCCCGGTGGTTGATGCTGAATGCAATCTGCTCGGTATCGTCACCGGCCGCGACTTAAACGTCGAAACCAACCCACAAGCGCCAATTTCTTCAGTCATGACCCCGCGTGAACGCCTGGTTACTGTGCATGAAGACTCACCGCGTCAGAATGCCTTAGCGCTGATGCACAAACACCGCATCGAAAAAGTGCTGGTCGTCGACAACGCCTTTAAACTCAAAGGCCTGATCACAGTGCGTGACTACTACAAAGCCGCCAGCAAACCAAACGCCTGTAAAGACGAATTTGGCCGGTTACGCGTCGGTGCCGCTGTGGGCGTCGGTCCTGGTACCGATGAGCGCATCGCTGCTTTAGTTGAAGCCGGTGTCGATATTCTGTTGATCGACACCTCGCACGGTCACTCACAGGGCGTCATTGACCGGGTCAAACAAACCCGCGCTATGTACCCGGATTTACAAATCGTTGCCGGTAACGTCGCCACCGCTGAAGGCGCGAAAGCGCTGGCCGAAGCCGGTGCCAACGCCGTCAAAGTCGGTATTGGCCCTGGTTCTATCTGTACCACCCGTATTGTCACTGGTTGTGGTGTGCCACAAATCACTGCCATTGCTGATGCCGTGGACGGCGTGAAAGGGCTGGACGTTTGTATCATCGCCGACGGCGGTATCCGCTTCTCCGGTGATGTGTCCAAAGCTTTAGTAGCGGGCGCGCATTGTGTGATGGTCGGTTCTATGTTTGCCGGTACCGAAGAAGCACCGGGCGAAGTAGAACTGTATCAGGGCCGTTATTACAAATCGTATCGTGGTATGGGCTCATTGGGTGCCATGGCACAGCGCAATGGCTCGTCAGATCGTTATTTCCAGGGCAGCAACAGCGCGGAAAAACTGGTACCAGAAGGTATTGAAGGCCGCGTCGCGTACAAAGGCCCGATTGAAAACATCATTCACCAGCAAATGGGCGGCCTGCGCTCATCAATGGGTCTGACCGGTTGTGCCGACATCGGCGAGCTGCGCACCAAGCCAGTGTTTGTCAAAGTGACTGCGGCCGGCATGGGCGAATCGCACGTCCATGACGTGCAGATCACCAAAGAAGCACCAAACTACCGCGTCAGTTAAAAAATTCCAGCGCCGGCCTCAGACCTCCTGACGCCGGCGCTGTATTTTCCGGGCCGGCATGGCCCCGTACCTTAAAAAAGGTTGATATGAGCAAAAATATTCATTTCCATAAAATCCTGATCCTCGATTTCGGTTCGCAATACACTCAACTGATCGCGCGTCGCGTCCGCGAAATTGGTGTTTATTGTGAACTCTGGGCCTGGGACGTCACGGCCGAGCAAATCGCTGAATTTAATCCAACCGGTATTATCCTGTCCGGCGGCCCGGAAAGTGTGACTGAAGCCGGTTCCCCACGTGCACCGCAATATGTATTTGAAGCCAATGTGCCGGTGCTGGGCGTCTGTTACGGCATGCAAACGATGGCGGAGCAGCTGGGCGGTAAAGTTGCCAGTTCTGACAAACGTGAATTTGGTTATGCCCAGGTTGAAGTGGTCAGCCCAAGCGCGTTGTTTAACGGCATCGAAGATCATCTGAACGAACAGGGTCATGGTTTACTCGACGTCTGGATGAGCCATGGCGATAAAGTAGTGACTATTCCGGAAGGTTTTGTCACCACCGCGCTGACGCCAACCTGCCCGCATGCAGCGATGGCGAACGAAACCAAACAATTCTACGGCGTGCAGTTCCACCCGGAAGTAACGCATACCCGCCAGGGTCTGCGCATGCTGGAGCAGTTTGTCGTCGACATCTGTGGCTGTGAAAAGCTGTGGACACCAGCGTCGATCATTGATGACGCCATCGTGAATCTGAAAAAACAAATTGGCGATGATCAGGTGATTTTAGGCCTGTCCGGCGGTGTTGATTCATCGGTTGTGGCGATGTTGCTGCACCGCGCCATCGGTAAAAACCTGACTTGTGTGTTTGTCGATAACGGTTTGCTGCGCTTAAACGAGGGCGCGCAGGTGATGGAAATGTTTGGCGACCACTTTGGCCTGAACATCATCCATGTCAAAGCTGAACAACGCTTCCTCGAAGCACTGCAAGGCGAAGCCGAGCCGGAAGCCAAACGCAAAATCATTGGCCGGGTGTTCGTTGAAGTGTTCGACGAAGAAGCGAAAAAACTGCAAAACGCCAAGTGGCTGGCGCAAGGCACCATTTATCCGGATGTGATTGAATCTGCCGCCTCTAAAACCGGCAAAGCCCATGTGATTAAATCGCACCATAACGTCGGCGGTTTGCCAGCGGATATGAAAATGGGTCTGGTCGAGCCGCTGCGTGAGCTGTTTAAAGACGAAGTGCGCAAAGTCGGTCTGGCGCTCGGTCTGCCATACGACATGCTGTACCGTCACCCGTTCCCGGGACCAGGCCTCGGTGTGCGGGTGCTGGGTGAAGTGAAAAAAGAATATTGCGATATCCTGCGCCGCGCCGATGCGATTTTCATCGAAGAGCTGCGTAACAGCGGTTGGTACGACCAGGTCAGCCAGGCCTTTGTCGTATTCCTGCCGGTGAAATCAGTTGGTGTGATGGGCGATGGCCGTAAATACGATTGGGTCGTGTCGTTACGTGCCGTACAGACGATCGACTTTATGACCGCGCACTGGGCACATCTGCCCTACGAATTGCTGGGTCATGTGTCGAACCGTATCATCAATGAAATCAACGGCATCAGCCGCGTGGTTTATGATGTTTCAGGTAAACCGCCAGCGACGATCGAGTGGGAATAGTTCTTCTCGTTTAAAACAAAACAGCAGCCCCGGCTGCTGTTTTTGTTTCCGTGTCAGACCGTTTACAACCGGTTGATTTGGTCTTTTAATGTATAGGATTTGTCGGTGACGATGGCCTCTAAGGTGGCTACCCGCTGTTTTAGCTGTTCGAGCTGAGCGCGCACATCGTCGGTATTCTGGTTGGCGCCGGCCAGTTTTACTTTGGTCTTGGTGTGCTGTTCATAAAAGGCATAAGCAAATGCACCTACAACCGCGATAAAACCAATATCAAATACACCCATCTGAATTCCCCTTTGATTTTTTGACTGAACAGAAGTCGTCTCGCAACTGTTATGCCATAAATATTTCGCTTATAAAACAACGAACTTGTTACAGCATGCAACTATGAATAGTTTGTTTTCGCCAATTTCTGGTGATTTTCACCGCTGCAGCTGGCGCTTGCCATGATAAAATCGGTCGCGATGATGACAGGAGAACCTTCGTGAACAGCAGCGATACCGATCAGCACTGGATGTTACATGCGATGCAATTGGCTGCCAAAGCCGAAGCCGCCGGTGAAGTGCCGGTCGGCGCTGTGCTGGTCAAAGACGGTCAGGTGCTGGGTGAAGGTTGGAATTTATCGATTTGCCGGCATGATCCGACCGCGCATGCGGAAATGCAGGCGATCCGCCAGGCCGGTCTGGCGCTGAAAAACTACCGGATGCTGGATTGTACTTTGTATGTGACGTTGGAGCCTTGTGCCATGTGCGCCGGAGCTTTGGTTCACAGCAGAGTGCAGCGGCTGGTGTTTGGGGCGACCGATCTCAAAGCCGGCGCTTGTGGTTCGGTGTTTGATATTGTGCGGCATCCGCAGCTGAACCATCAGTTGGAAGTAAGCAGCGGGATATTGGCAGAAGACTGTGCCCGGCAATTATCAGATTTTTTTAAGAAACGCCGCGCTGAGCAAAAAGCGCTGAAATTGCAGAAAAACGCTGAACAAACGGGGATGACTCAGCCGCAGATCTCAGCAACTGCTGACACTGGGGATGCAGCGAGCTGATTATATTCGCGCTGGCGGCGAAACAGTTTTAACACCGACATATTGCGTTTGACCCGGCGGCGGCTGGCGCCTACATCCATCAACCGGCGTTTGCGTAACATCTTTGGTCTTTTTCTTCTTAACATGTCCACTTCCTTTCACTGAATACCGCCACTATAGGGAAATCGTCCCGCGCCATCAAGCACGCTGCAGCGAGCGCTGCGGCGCAGGGGAGACGGTTTGAGTCATTCAGTTGCGTTTTGGTTCAGATTTATTGCCTATGGCATTCGATTTCTGTGCTGGTTTTTGTGTTGTTTTGGTTTTAGTTGTCGCTGGTGCTGTCACTGCTGCTGTTGGTTTCGCTTGTTTTTGCGTGGTTTGTTTTTGTGCAGCCTGTTGCTGTTCCGCTTGTTTGCGTTCATCCACCCACAACAAGGTGTCGTAATAACGGCGGATATTCTCCACGTAATACACCGCCATATCGCCACGCGCATAGCCGGTGCGGGTTTGCCGGTAGTATTTGCGCTGGCGTAACAGCGGCAGCCGTTGTTTCACTTCGGCCCAGTTATCGGCATTGGCGCCATCTTTTTCCGTCAGCAAGCGCGCGCTTTCAACATGGCTTAAGCCCAGATTGTAAGCAGCCAGCGCAAACCAGAGCCGGTCTGGCATCGGGATCCGCTCAGGTAAACGGTCCAGCATCCGCTGCAGATAACGGCTGCCGCCTCTGATACTTTGCGACGCATCGACACGGCTTGATACTTTCATCAGATTGGCAGTATCGACGGTCAGCATCATCATGCCCACAACACCTTGCGGGCTGCGTGCTTTTGGATCCCAGCGCGATTCCTGATAAGCCAGTGCAGCCAGCAGACGCCAGTCCAACGAGCCGGCATGTTGCTCAAACATGTTTTTGTAGCGCGGCAGGGTTCTGTCGATCGCTTCGATATAATCCAGCGTGTCGGCATAATTAAAGCGCCGCACATGGCCAAAATACTTATCTTCCAGTGTCAGCAAATCCGCGCCTTCGTAACTGCGGCCAAAAAACTCAATCAGCACCGAATAGAGCGAATCGTCATTATTTTTTGGCAGCAGCCATGCAACCGGTTGCTGGCGTTTTAACGTTAAAGCCACACCGAGGTTCGGGTAAAAACGCTGATTAATCGCCAGCATATGCGAATCGGCCAGCGTATAGGCGATTTTGCCTTCGGCGACTTTTTGCAGCAGTTCGGTTGGATCGTCGGTGTCGTTTAATTCGATTTGCAGCTGTGGCTCTGTAGTTTTCAGTGCCAGCAATGTTTCCGCCTGGCTGGAGCCTTTTAACACGACAATAGGGCCGGACAGATCCTGCAACGTCTTCGGCCGGCGTTTTTGCTGGCCAAATACCAGCACTTCATCCGCTAGCTGATAAGCCGGTGCCAGGCGATATTTTTGTTGCAGCGCTTCGGAGATGGTGGAACCACTGGCGATTAAATCAATATCGCCATTACTGAGTTTCACTAAAAGCTCATCGATAAAAAAAGCACTGACCAGCTCGAGTTTCACGCCTAGTTTATCTGCCAAAGCCTGCGCCAGCTCATATTCATAACCGGTGGCGCCATCCGGGCCGACAAAATAACTGGTAGGACCATTTAAGATGCCGACGCGAATGCTATCTCTTTGATAAATCTGATGTAAATGCATAGGTGCCGGCGCCGGGCTACAGCCGGTTAGCAGGACAATCCACAGCAATACAGACAGAAAAATACGCATTCACACCAAGCCTTTGGCCACAGAAGCCGGTATTTATATCAAATTTTGTGCAATTCGTCAGGCTTTGCCGCGTTAGCTGGTGGTTTTCACGACAGAGACAAAGTGACAGAGCCGCGGTAAATCCACGGTCAAACGGCTTTATTGATACCCAAGGGCGGCTTTTTTCTTTATAATGCGGCGCCGATTTCAAGGTTCCGTCTACGACCAACCCACGGGAAAAAAATCTATGTTAATCCTGCGTGGTGCAGCTGCACTGTCCGAGTTCCGAGTTCAGAAAATCATCGATCTGTGTGCCGAGGCCCAACTGCCTGTCAGCGATGTTTACGCCGAATTTATGCATTTTGCCGATGTGACCGACAGCCTCAGTGCTGCTGAGCACAACACGCTGGAAAAACTGCTGACCTACGGACCAACGCTGGCATCGCACCAGCCGGCTGGCCAGTTATTACTGGTGACGCCTCGCCCTGGCACTATTTCTCCATGGTCGTCTAAAGCGACCGATATCGCGCATAACTGTGGCCTTACCAAAGTACTGCGTCTAGAGCGCGGTGTGGCGTATTACCTGACCACCACGCGCGCACTGACAGCGACAGAGCAGCAACAAGTCGCCGCATTGCTGCACGACCGTATGATGGAAGTGGTATTCACAGAACTGCAGCAAGCGCAGGCTTTATTCCGTAAAGCTGAACCTGCGCCATTGTCATCGGTGGATATTCTGGCCGGTGGCCGCGCAGCGCTGGTCGAAGCCAACATCCGCATGGGTCTGGCGCTGGCCGATGACGAAATCGATTATCTGTTCAGTAACTTCACCGCACTTGGCCGTAACCCAAACGATATCGAACTCTATATGTTTGCGCAGGCCAACTCTGAGCACTGCCGCCACAAAATTTTTAACGCCGATTGGACCATCGACGGCGAAAAACAGCCGAAATCGCTGTTTAAAATGATTAAAAACACCATGGAAAAGACGCCTGACCATGTGTTGTCTGCATACAAAGACAACGCAGCGGTGATGGAAGGCTCAAAAGCAGGGCGTTTCTTCCCAACGCCGGATACGCAGGAATATCAGTACCATCACGAAGATATTCATGTACTGATGAAAGTGGAAACCCACAACCACCCAACGGCGATTTCGCCATTCCCGGGCGCAGCCACAGGTTCAGGTGGTGAAATTCGTGACGAAGGCGCGACGGGTGTGGGCTCCAAACCAAAAGCCGGTCTGGTGGGTTTCTCTGTGTCGAATTTACGTATTCCGGGCTTTGAACAGCCGTGGGAAACTGACTTTGGCAAACCGGGCCGTATCGTATCCGCGCTCGACATCATGACCGAAGGCCCACTCGGCGGCGCTGCGTTTAACAACGAATTCGGCCGGCCAAACATTCTCGGTTATTTCCGCACTTACGAAGAACAGGTACCAAGCCACAACGGGGAAGAAGTTCGCGGTTACCACAAACCGATTATGATCGCCGGTGGTCTTGGCAATATCCGCGCAGAACACGTACAAAAAGGTGATTTACCGGTTGGCGCCAAGTTAGTCGTACTCGGCGGCCCGGCAATGAATATTGGCCTCGGTGGTGGTGCTGCATCTTCAATGGCATCAGGTCAGTCGGCTGAAGACCTGGATTTTGCTTCAGTCCAGCGCGAAAACCCGGAAATTGAACGCCGTTGTCAGGAAGTGATCGACCGCTGCTGGCAGTTGGGCGCGGAAAACCCGATTGTGTTTATCCACGACGTCGGTGCCGGTGGTTTATCCAACGCCTTCCCGGAACTGGTGAACGACGGTGGCGTTGGCGGCAAGTTTGAACTGCGCAACGTACCAAACGATGAACCTGGCATGTCACCGTTAGAAATTTGGTGTAACGAGTCGCAGGAACGCTATGTGATGGCGATCCCGGCCGACAAAATGCCGGTATTCGAGCAAATCTGTAAACGCGAGCGCGCACCTTATGCCGTCGTCGGTGAAGCCACTGCAGAACAGCACCTGACGCTGTCGGACACCCATTTCGGCAATACGCCAATCGACCTGCCACTGTCGGTATTACTTGGCAAAGCACCAAAAATGCACCGTGACGTTGCATCAAAACAAAGCAGCGGTAAAGCGCTGGACTTAGCCGGTGTCAGTATCAAAGATGCCACCGAGCGCTTGTTGCGTTTACCAACTATTGCGGAAAAGACCTTCCTGATCAGCATCGGCGACCGTTCGGTCACCGGCATGGTGGCGCGTGACCAGATGGTTGGCCCCTGGCAGGTACCGGTCGCGAACTGCGCTGTCACAACAGCTGCGCTGGATACTTATCACGGCGAAGCGATGTCAATGGGCGAGCGCACGCCGGTCGCGCTGTTAGACTTCGGCGCCTCTGCGCGCTTGGCAGTGGCGGAAGCCATCACCAACATCGCTGCGACTGACATTGGCGATTTAAAACGCATCAAGTTATCGGCCAACTGGATGGCCGCTGCCGGTCACCCGGGTGAAGACGCTGGCTTGTATCAGGCGGTCAAAGCGATCGGTGAAGAACTGTGTCCGGCACTGGGCATCACCATCCCGGTCGGTAAAGACTCGATGTCGATGAAAACCAAGTGGCAGGACAACGGCGAAGACAAAGCCGTGACTGCGCCAATGTCACTGGTGATCACCGCTTTTGCCCGCGTCGAAGACGTGCGTAAAACAGTGACGCCACAGCTGCGAACTGACAAAGGCGCCAGCTCGCTGTTGCTGATTGATTTAGGACAGGGCGAAAACCGCTTAGGCGCTTCTTGTCTGGCACAAGTGTATAAACAGCTGGGTCAAACCACGCCAGATCTGGCATCGCCTGAGTTGCTGGCGAATTTCTTCCATGCCATTCAGCAGCTGACTCATGAACAAAAACTGCTGGCGTACCATGACCGTTCAGACGGTGGTTTACTGGTCACGCTGGCGGAAATGGCCTTCGCCGGTAAAGCGGGCTGGAATGTGGATGTCAACGCCCTGGGTGGTGACGACCTGGCGGTATTGTTCAGTGAAGAGCTCGGTGCAGTGATCCAGGTGGCTGACAGCGAGTTGGCTTATGTCCAGCAAGTACTGGCGAAGCATGGTCTGGCCGCGAACAGCTTTGTGCTGGGCGCCGTCAGCAACACCGATGAATTAACTGTTCGTCGTGGCAACTCAGTGATTTTCAGCGACAGCCGTACTCGTCTGCGTTGTATCTGGGCGGAAACGACTTACCAAATGCAGGCGCGACGTGATAATCCGGCATGCGCGGCACAAGAACATGCAGCCAAGGCCGATCAGCAAGATCCTGGTCTGAACGTCAAACTGAGTTTTGACCTGAACGAAGACGTCGCTGCACCTTATATCCTCAAAGGTGCTAAACCAAAAGTGGCTGTGCTGCGTGAGCAGGGCGTCAACTCGCATGTCGAAATGGCGGCGGCGTTTAACCGCGCTGGATTTACTGCGGTCGACGTGCATATGAGCGACATTCTGAGTGGTCGCCGTAAGCTGGAAGAGTTTAATGGTCTGGTCGCTTGTGGTGGATTCAGCTACGGTGACGTGTTAGGCGCCGGTGAAGGCTGGGCCAAATCTATTCTGTTTAACGAGCAGGCGCGGCGTGAATTCAGCCAGTTCTTCGAGCGTGAGTCGACGTTCACACTTGGCGTTTGTAACGGCTGTCAGATGGTGTCGAACCTGAAATCGCTGATCCCGGGCGCTGATTTGTGGCCACGTTTTGTCCGCAATAAATCTGAACGCTTTGAAGCACGCTTTAGCCTGGTCGAAGTGCAACAAAACCCGTCATTGCTGTTCGCTGGCATGGCCGGTTCACGGATGCCAATCGCAGTGTCACACGGTGAAGGTCATACTGAGTTTGTTAGCAGCGCAGCCTTAGCGGCTGCCGAGCAAAGTGGCACTATCGCGCTGCGCTTTGTCGATAACTATGGTCAGGTGACGACCCAATATCCGGCCAACCCGAACGGTTCTGCCAACGGCATCACAGCACTGACCACCACCGATGGCCGCGTCACTATTATGATGCCGCACCCGGAACGTGTGTTCCGTGCCGTCAGCAACAGCTGGCACCCGGACGAGTGGTTGGAAGACAGTCCATGGCTGCGCATGTTCCGCAACGCGCGGGTTTGGTTGGGTTAATCTGCTGACCTCAGTCTGTTAAAAAACCAGCTTCGGCTGGTTTTTTATTTGGTGTCCGCTACAGATACTTCGTCGGCTTGTAGGCATGGTACTGCACCGCCATTTATTGCCGGTTGCACTCTGGCTGCTGTTCGATTTAAGCTGAACCCCACGCAGTGACGCGCTATAACAATTCCAACAGAAGCGACCCGATGTCTTCAATTTTCCGCCCCGAAGTGCTGGCCAGGCAGCAACAGCGCCTGCAAGGCCAAATCAACCTGACCCGACCGCCGCAGCTGGTATGGCTGAGCCTGCTGTTATTGGTTATTGCGGTGCTCAGCATCAGTTTTCTGCTTAGCGCCGACTATACCCGCAAAGAAACCGTACAAGGACTGCTGCAGCCGGTGCAGGGCCAGGTGCGGGTGCAGGCGCAAAACAGTGGTGTGGTCAGCAAACTCAATGTGCAGGAAGGTCAGCTGGTCAAAGCCGGCACGCCATTGCTACAACTACGCAGCAGTAAAATTGGTGCCGGTCAGACCGATTTAAGCCAAAGCCTGCAAACCGAAATGAACCGGATGCTGGATAACAAAATTGCCGAGCAGCTACAGTTGCAACAGCGCCATCAGTTGGAACAACAAGCGCTGCAGAATCAAATCACTAATGACAAAGCCCGCTTGCAGGAACTGGCGCAGCAGCTGGTGACCTTTCGTGAACGTCTGACGATTAATCAGCAGCAGCTGACACAGTTACAGAAGTTATCCGGCAGCGGTTATATCTCTGGCCTTGAAATCAATAAACAAAAAGACGCGTTGTTGGCCCTGCAACAGCAGGAAAAAAGCCTGCAGTCTGAGCAGCTGAAATTACAGCAACAGCTGCAGCAAAATCAGGATTTACTCAGCCAATTGCCGCTGCGTCAGCAAACTGAATTGGCGCAGCTGGCGAATGAGCTGTCCGCACTGAAAAACCAACGCACCGAACTACAGCAGCAGCAGGAGATCTGGCTGACTGCACCGGTGGATGGGCAGGTCAGTGCGCTTCGGGTCAGCGCCGGTCAAACCTTAGACGCCGGTGCTGTGGCGCTGACGCTGTTGCCGGTCAATGCCGAGCTGGAAGCCATCCTGTACGTACCAACCCGGGCTATTGCTTTTGTCAGTGCCGGTCAGCCGGTACGCATTCGCTACGATGCCTTCCCGTTTCAGCGCTTTGGGGTGTTCAGCGGTGTTGTGCATGAACTGAGTAACACCGTGTTATTGCCATCCGAAGTAGCAGAAGTCGCACTGCAGCAGCCCAGCTACCGGCTGAAAGTGCGCCTCAATGGTCAATCCATTCAGGCCTATCAACGGGAATTGCCGCTCAAAGCCGGCATGACTTTGCAGGCAGATTTAATCACCGAACAACGCAATTTATGGCAGTGGTTGTTTGACCCGATCCTGGCCTTACGGGGACAATTCTGATGAGTCAGCTCGCAAGCCAACTGAAGTTATGGCCCGCCCAGCGGCTACCGGTGTTATTGCAGTCCGAAGCGGCGGAGTGCGGTATTGCCTGCCTCGGCATGGTGGCCGGATTTTACGGTCATCATCTCAATATCCAGCAACTACGCGCTGAGTTTGGCAGTTCGATTGCTGGCTGCACCATGAAAGATTTGGTCGAATTTGCCAGTCGTCTGGCACTAAGTGGCCGCGCACTGAAACTGCAGCCGGAGGCTCTTAGCAAGTTACAACTGCCGGCAATTTTGCATTGGGATATGAATCATTTTGTCGTGCTGAAATCAGTGCGCCGCGGCAAGCTGGTGATCCACGATCCGGCGCGGGGCGAGCGCACACTGAGCCTCGCCGAAGTGTCAGAGCATTTCACTGGCGTTGCGCTCGAGTTGTTACCGACACAGGATTTCAGCCAAAGACCGGCTGAAGCCGGCCTGCGTCTGCGGGATTTCTGGTCCAATATCAGCGGGTTGAAGCGCTCAGTGGCGCTGATCCTGAGTCTGTCGCTGTTATTACAGCTGTTTACGCTGGTCGCGCCTTATTATCTGCAACTGGTGGTCGATGATGTGCTGCTCAGTGCCGACCGCAGTTTGTTACTGGTGCTGGCACTCGGGTTTGGCTTGTTGCTGCTGTTTGAAATCAGCACCTCCGTGCTGCGTGCTTTTGTGTTACTCCACTTTAACAGTGCGATGAATATCCAGATGGCAGCGAATCTGCTGCATCATTTAATCCGCTTGCCGCTCAGTTACTTCGAAAAACGCCAGATTGGCGATGTGTTGTCGCGTTTTGGCTCGCTGCAACAAGTACGGGAATTACTGACCAGCGGCGTGATGGAGGCGGTGATTGATGGCCTGATGGCGGTCGCGATCCTGGCGGTGCTGCTGTGGTATAGCCCGTTATTGTGTCTGATCGTGCTGATGGCACTGCTGTGTTACGGCATCGTACAACTGTTGATGTATCACCAGTACCGCAAAGTGTCGGAACAGCAAATTGTGGCGCAGGCGCAGGTGCAAAGCCATCAGATTGAAACGGTCCGCGCCATGCAGACGTTAAAACTCTTTAGTGCCGAAGCCAAACGCGAAGCCAGCTGGCAGCATTTATATGTGGTGGCGGCAAACCGGGGCATTCAGCTTGGTGTGTTTAATTTAAGTTTTCAGCACATCAATAAGTTATTGACTGGCATTGAACATGTGCTGGTGATTTATTTTGGTGCTTTGCTGGTGCTGGATGGTGGTTTCAGTACCGGCATGCTGTTTGCTTTTATTGCCTATAAAAGCCAGTTTATGGAACGGATGTCGCGGTTGATTGACAAAGGGCTGGCGCTGAAAATGCTGAATCTGCATTTTGCCCGGCTGGCGGATATTGTCGCCACACCGCGCGAAGACAAGCAGGGCGGTGTAGCCCAGCGTGAGATTGTCCTAAGCGGTCAGATCAGCGTCGATAATCTGAGTTTTGCTTATAGCAGCACTGGCGCACTGGTGTTGCAGCAGATCAGCCTGGACGTCGCGGCGGGTGAATCTGTCGCCGTGGTCGGGCCTTCCGGCTGTGGCAAAACCACGTTGCTAAAGTTGATGCTGGGGCTTTTTACACCACAACAAGGTGAAGTACGGGTCGACGGTGTGCCGCTCAGTCAGCTCAGTCTGGCGTGTTATCGTAATCAGATCGCCGCAGTGATGCAGGATGATCAGCTGCTGTCGGGCTCTATCCGCGACAATATCTGTTTTTTTGCGGACGAGCCTGATGATGACTGGGCACAACAGTGTGCCAAACTGGCTGCAGTGCATGATGATATCAGCCGGATGCCGATGGCGTATCACAGTCTGATTGGTGATATGGGCTCAGCCCTTTCCGGTGGACAGAAACAACGGATATTATTAGCGCGAGCTTTGTACCGGCGACCGAAAATTCTGTTTTTAGATGAAGCCACCAGTCATCTGGATATGGCAACAGAAGCTGTGGTCAGCAGCGCCTTACAGCAGCTGCAAATTACCCGCATCATCATCGCACATCGCCCTGAGACTATTGCCTCGGCCGATCGGGTGCTGACGTTACCGGCGCTGCAGCAGGGGGTTGGCCGATAAAGTAGCCCTGCTTTCCTGTCCATCTTCGACATCACCGAAGGCTCTGGGTACCACGCACTGGGTACCACGTACCGTGCACCACGTGCCTGCATTTACCATTCGCAGAGCTCATGGTGTTCACAGGCAAAACGCCAACAGCTTGGCGTTTTGAGATCCCTGATTCTCCATACCGTCCATCCTGGATATAAAAACAGCGGCAAAGCCGCTGTTTTGTTCCCCCTTATTCTGCACCGTCCGTGCTGCTACACTGGCTGCCTGCCTGTGTTTTATCCCGTTTGCCGCAGGATAAATTCTTAATTACATGCTCCAGCGCACGCCAACCATGTAAACCATTGGGTCGATTTGTACGTCGACGCTTTGGATCACGTTGTTATTGACGCGGACTTCACCTGTAGTGTCGATATCCATTTTTGTGGCGACAAAGTGCAGACCCCAGTTGTCGCTCAGTTTGTAGTTAAAACCAGCTTGCAGCGCCAGGCCCCAGCTCGCTTTTAACTTCAGGTCGACGTCATCAGTCGCGGTGGTGACCTTCAGCGCTTGTAATGTTGTTTTTAAAGCACCTGAAGCAGACTCGTCGAAGAATTTGGTGTAGTTCAGACCAGCGCCAACGAATGGGTCAAAGTTGCTGTTGCCCAGATCAAAGTGGTACTGCCCTAATAAAGTCGGTGGCAGCTGTTTGGTGTTGCCAATCGCCAGACCATCAATGGCTGAGCCTTTGACGGCGATATCATGGCTGAATGGCGTGGCTGCAATCAGTTCAGCGGTCCAGTTTTTATCAATTTTGTAATCGAATGTCAGGCCCAGTTGGGTGTTGTTGTCGACTGAGACTGCCGTTGATCCTGTTGGTAAACCGGCAACTTTTTCCACCACGTTTAATGAGCTGCTGCTGTCATTTGGTGCCACAGTGATGGCGCCGACGTTCACAGAAATATTGGCAGATGCCGCAGCAGTGAAACCAGCAAGGGCCAGTACACACAGATTCAGTTTGGTGTTCATGTTATTTTCCTTCAGAGACACAGGTCTTGTTTAACTGCGGCCATTGTGCGCCTCTGCACCGGCAAAACTTTGGGCTGGATCAAGCTTTTGCCGCAACAAGCCCCTTTGCAGCGCCAAAGTTTGATGTAAAACAAACTTTGCTGTTTCGTAGGTTTTGGCGTATTAAAAGGAACAAAACGGCTGAAATGTTGAAAACTTACATACGTATGGCGGAGTTGGGGTGTTTGCAAGCCGGATATTGATGCGTATAGTACAAATAGCTAAATCTGGCTGCGGGCTTCGTCAGTTCTGACTGACAGAGGGGAGAGACCGCGTTGGCCGCTTTAGTCACGCACAGGATAGACTTTTCCATAACAAGAGAAATTGTATGTCAGTAACCACACCATCCGGCGAGGCCTATAAAAGCAACGCCAGCGGGCAGAATCATGGTTTTGCCCTGACCAGCCTGACGTTTTTGTTTTTTATCTGGGGTTTTATCACTTGTCTGAATGACATTTTGATCCCGCATCTGAAAAATGTGTTTGACCTGAGTTACACCCAGGCCTCGTTAATTCAGTTCTGTTTCTTTGGCGCTTATTTTCTGGTGTCGCTGCCAGCAGGTTTGCTGGTGCGTCGCGCCGGTTATCAGCGTGGTATTGTGATTGGTTTGTTGATTGCAGCCAGCGGTTGCGTGTTGTTTTATCCGGCGGCCGCAACGCAGACCTATGCGTTGTTTCTGGGTGCTTTATTTGTACTGGCAGCCGGTATCACTATTTTACAAGTCGCGGCAAACCCATATGTCACAGCGCTTGGCCGGGCAGAAACTGCTTCCAGCCGCTTGTCGATGACACAGGCGTTTAACTCGCTCGGTACCACGATTGCCCCTTGGTTTGGTGGCCTGATGATTATGGGCGCAGTGACCGCAGCAGCCGGTACTGCGGAACATAAATTACAGGAAGCCGAAGCGGTACAAATTCCTTATCTGATGCTGGCTGGCGCATTGCTGGTGCTCGCAGCCGTGTTTGCCAAATTAAATCTGCCAACAGTCTCAGAACACCATGTCGATGAAAAAGTAAATGCTGATCCGGGTTCAGCCTGGCAATACAGCCATCTGGTGTTGGGTGCACTGGGGATTTTTGTTTATGTCGGTGGTGAAGTGTCGATTGGCAGTTACCTGGTGAACTTTATGGGTGAGCCGCATATTGCCGGCATGCCGGAAGCGCAAGCCGCCGCTTACCTCAGCTATTACTGGGGCGGTGCTATGGTTGGCCGTTTTATCGGCGCAGCGGTGATGCAAAAAGTCTCAGCCGGTAAAGTGCTGGCATTTACTGCAGTGGTCGCTGCCGCTCTGGTTATCATTGCAATTGTGAGCAGTGGTGCTTTGGCGATGTGGTCTTTACTGGCAGTTGGCTTGTTCAACTCTATTATGTTCCCGACTATTTTCAGTCTGGCGGTGACGGGCCTTGGCCGTTTCACCAGTAACGGCAGCGGTGTACTCTGTGCCGCCATTGTCGGTGGTGCCTTGGTGCCGGTGTTACAGGCGGTGCTGGCGGATAGTATCGGCTTACAGCTGAGCTTTATCGTGCCGGTATTCTGTTACGTCTATATCTGCTATTACGGTCTGGTTGGCTCGAAGATTAAACAGCCACAGATTTAACCTGTTGTAGTTAAAGAAAACGCCGGCATTTGCCGGCGTTTTTTTATTCGTCGCCCAGATACCGGGCCCGTTTTGCCGCTTTGATCTTACTGATATCCACCAGTACCAGGCCGTCGATACAGTCGGCGAATTCAGGGTCGACGCCAAAAGATAAAAACTGTACGCCGCCGGGTTCAGTCAGTTCGCTGTATTGTTTATATAAGGTCGGCACAGCCAGCCCCATATTGGCCAGCAGGTGTTTGAGCTGAACAAAGTCTTCGGTGTAATTGTCGCCGCTAAAATGCTGCTGCAGTTGCTGCATAGTGGTGATGTCGAGCGCATATGGCCGGTTTGGCAAGGCGCTGTCATCTTCACTGCTGAAATACAACGTATAGAAATACACCAGCAAATCACGTGCTGCTTTTGGATAGCTGTTTGACAGGCTAACGCCGCCAAACAGATAGCGGATCTGCGGTCGTTGTTTTAAATAAGCGCCGATGCCGTACCACAGGTAATCCAGGCTGCGTTTGCCCCAGTACTTCGGCTGGACAAAGCTGCGACCCAGTTCCAGTCCCTGCGCCAGTACCGGTTGCAGTTGTTCGCTGAACTGAAACAGTGATGCAGTGTATAAGCCTTGTTGACCATGTTCAGCCATCACAGACGCCACTTCGGCAAAACGATAAGCGCCGACAATTTCCAGCTCTTCGTTGTCCCACAAAATCAGCTGCTGATAATAACTGTCGTATTTGTCGGTATCACGGCGTTTGCCGCTGCCTTCACCGACGGCGCGAAAGGCAATTTCGCGCAGCCGGCCGATTTCGCGCAGCAGCACCGAACTGGGTTCCGGCTGGTATAAATAAATCTGTTTGCCGTCTGCCGTTTCGCCCAGGCGTTGACACTGGCCAATCGCTTTTTTCAACACCTGCCGGTCTTCCGGATGGGCGATGGCCGATTGAGTTTTCAGCAATGGAGCTTTGTCTTTCGCCAGTCGGTATAAATGCTTTTTAAACACCTTGACCATAGTTTTATGGTCAAGCAGCGGCTGGGCAAAGCTGTCGTACGGGATCATATCGCCAATGCGCAGGCCCATATGTTTATGCTTTTGCTTAAACATTTCCTGCACCAGCAGCATGGTCGACAGCGGCTTGTACAACATCGAGGCACCATAAAACAGCAGTGAGTTGCGTGCATCGAGATAAATCGGCAGGATTGGAGCTTTGGCGGCACGGGCAAAGCGTAAAAAGCCACCTTGCCATTTACCGTCGCGCACGCCATTGGGTTTGAGCCTGGACACTTCGCCAGCCGGGAACATAATCACAGCGCCTTCGGCGGCGAGGTGCGCGCCGATATTGTCCAGCAAACGACGATCAGTTCCGCCTTGCATGTTATTGACCGGTAACAACAAATCACGTAGTGGACCAATACTGCCGAGCAGTTGGTTGGCGACCACTTTCACATCAGGCCGGATATCGCTGACTAATTTAATCAGCGCCAGTCCATCCAGCGAACCTATCGGATGATTGGCGATAATGACGACGCGGCCAGCAGCCGGAATGCGCTCCAGTTCGTTATCCCGTACCTGGCAGCGAAAAGAAAAATAATCGAGTACCTGTTCGACAAAATCGAGACCGTACAGATGCGGATACTGCGCGGCAAAACGCTGAAACTCATCTTCGTGTAACAGATGTTTCAGCGCGCCTTTGACCGGTTTGGCCAGCCAGCTGTTATTGTTCAGTTGCGGCAAATGCCGCTCGACCACTTGTTCCACATTTAACATGCCATGCTCCCGGCGCCCGTTCAGATATTCGCCTTTTATGTGGGCTTAGGCTAAGCAGGCTGTATGACAGTCCGGTCACAGAATTATGGCAATTTGCGGAAATTTCCACCGGCTGTGACAACAGCAGGCTGGTCAGGCGGTGACGGGGCTGTTTAGAATGAGCGTCTGTATCTTTCTGTTGAGTCCTTCATGAGCATCGCGCTGATTATTCCGGACCGAAAACTTGATACTGTTGTTGCCGCACTACAACAACAGCTGCCTGAAGTGACAAT
Organism: Rheinheimera sp. F8; assembly: GCF_001518915.1. NCBI lineage: Bacteria > Pseudomonadati > Pseudomonadota > Gammaproteobacteria > Chromatiales > Chromatiaceae > Rheinheimera > Rheinheimera sp. F8. The sequence goes on along the minus strand of NZ_CP013656.1, from coordinate 3,754,455 downwards.
CGAAGTCTGGCCGCATATCAGCCAGCCGGAGTCTATCGAATTTGCCGTGGTGTGGAAGCAACCTGCTGGTGCTGTCGCGTCGCTGCCAAAGCTTAAAGCGTTACAATCTTTTGGCGCCGGGGTCGATAGCATCTTATCAGACACGACTTTGCCTGCGTCTTTACCTTTGGCACGGATCGTCGACCCGCATCTGACCGCGTCCATGTTGGAATATCTCGATACTGTGCTGAATTATTACCGGCTACGCTTTGATGAATTTGGCAACAACCAGCAACAGCAGTTATGGAAACCGCGTTCACCGCGTAAGATTCGCTACATCACGGTATTGGGCTTAGGGGAACTCGGCAGTGCGGCGGCACGTCATTTTGCAGGCCTCGGTTATCGTGTCAGCGGCTGGTCTGGCAGTTTGCGTCAGATCGACGGTGTTCAGTGTTTTGCAGGTGATGATCAGTTCGCTGACGCAGTGGTGCAAGCTGACTTGCTGATTTGTTTGTTGCCGCTCACTATGGCCACCGAAAATCTGTTGGATGAGACACGCCTTGCGCAGCTGAAAACCGGTGCCATTCTGGTCAATGTCGCGCGCGGCGCTATTGTTGATGACGAGGCACTGTTGGCCGCATTGCAAACGGGTCAGCTGGCTGCGGCTTGTCTCGATGTGTTTCGGGTTGAACCGTTGCCGGCGGGGCACCCGTACTGGACCACACCCGGTATCCTGCTGACACCGCATATTTCAGCGGTCACCAATGCGGAAACTGCAGTGGCACAAATTGCTGAAAATTACCGCCGTGTGCAGGCTGGCCTGCCACTGCTGAATCAGGTCGACCGTACAAGAGGCTACTGATGGCTGCATATACGTTAGAAATCATCGATCATCTGGCTGTACTGACTTTGGTCAGCAGCGAAAAACGCAATCTGTTAACCCCAGCTTCTGCAGTTGAAATTGCTCAGGCAGTTGAAGGTTTATTGGATAATCCGGCGATCAAAGCCTTAGCGGTGACCGGCCAGGCGGGAGCCTTTTGTTCCGGTGCAGATCTGACTGCATTGCAGTTGGCGGCACAGGGCGATGGCACCGAGCTGCAACAAATTTATTCAGCCTTCACCTCGGTAGCCCAGAGTCCACTCTTTACCATCGCTTTAGTTAATGGTCCGGCGTTAGGCGCCGGTATGAATCTGGCGATGGCCTGTGATATCCGGTTGGCCAGCCCAGAAGCCTGGTTTGAAAGCCGGTTCTTTAATCTGGCGATCCACCCTGGTGGCGGCCACAGCTGGTTATTGCCGCAGTTGGTAGGCTGGCAGCAGGCGGCAGCGATGATTTTCTCCGGTGAGCGCTTGTCGGCGCAACAAGCGCTGGCACAAGGTTTTGTCAAAGAACTGGTCGACGAGGAAATTCTGTTGACGCGGGCTAAACAGCTGTGCGCGCACTTGTCGACACTCCCGACAGCGCTGGTGCGACAAACCAAGACCTCGATGTTGCAGTTACGCAGTTGTTACCGTCAGGATGATGCCGTCGCCTTTGAATTCCGCCAGCAATTTCAGTCGTTGCAAACCGAAGCCGCACAACAACATATCGCAGCACTATTGCAGCGGATCCAAACTAAATAAGTTGATTTCAAAGGAATTAAATATGTCACAAGGCCTGAATGCCGATGCGATCGTGACAACCTGGTACCTGGATTATCAGGGGGAAGTACAACAGTTACCAGAATGGCCTGCAGGTTTCAGTCTGGTCGAAGCAGAACTGCCAAGTCCGGAACTGAGTCAGTTCCTGTTCAGTGCGGTGGGGACCCCTTGGGGCTGGTTCAGCCGGTTGAGCTGGACCTATCAGGACTGGCTGGATTATCTCTGTAGCGGACAGGTGCGGACCTGGGTACTTTACAAACAAGGTACACCGGCGGGATTTATCGAGTTGTGGCGCCATCCGGAGGATGGCGACAGCGTAGAGTTGAAATTTTTTGGCATCATGCCGGCGTTTATTGGCCAGAGACTCGGGCCTGTGATGGCACAAGCCGCGATTGCTCTGGCACAGCAATGGAGTCAGGGCCGGGTTTGGGTGCATACCTGTAGCGACGATCATCCGGCAGCACTGAAAACCTATCAACAGGCTGGTTTTGTCGTGGTTGGTGAGGAGCAGGAAGTTGCTGCACTACCGGCAGATTATGACCGCATTGCGTTATGTGCGCCTTATATTCAAAGCCGGCTGACGCGTTTTAAACAGAACTGAATAAAGTGTCGGATCAAATGGTTAGAACTGTTGTGATCCGACAGCAAAATCTTTACACTGACAGCGATCCCAGTATTGGAACAGTTGATCATCTTGATCAATGCAGGCCACATGGCCAGGACACCAACTGGGTGCAGATATTTTTCACCCTGATAACAATTACAGTAAAGGGTCCTTCTATGCGTAAAGCATCCAGCCGTGGTTTTGGTTTCACCGCAATTGCCGTTCTTGTAATCCTGATGGCTTGTTCAGCGTTATTTACCCGGGCAGAAGCTGCAATCATCTGCTTGTTCTGACCGGATTTATTACTGCAGTACGATCAACGTTTCTGATGCAACTCGCGATTTTCGCGTTTTTGTTCCGCATTTTTCTGTAACAGCACATAAGTCGCAGCGTAACCACCTTGTGCTTTTAATGCGGTATGACAGGCCAGCACTTCAGGGATCTGTTGCAGCCACTTAAAAGTGTAACTGCGTAAAATAGCCGGATGTGGTTTGCTGTCGCGTCCCATGCCATGATGAATCAACAAGGTGCGAATACCGCGCTGATGGCAATCACGGATGAACTGCGATAGCGCTGAGCGCGCTTCCACCAGCGATTTACCGAGCAGCATTAGCGTGGCGTCGGTCTGATATTTACCGAGCCGTAGATTCTTATAAACCCCTTCCTGCACCCCATCTTTTTTATATGCCAACACATCATCCGGTTTGACCAAATCGACATATTCCATACTCAGGTAATTTGGGTCATATTCTGCTTCGAGTTCAGCCGCCTTGCGCCGGGCCAGTTGTGCCAACGTCGGTGCGCCGGCACCATTTTCATCAGCCAGTACGTCAGCGTCCAGTCGTTTCACACCAGACATTTCCTGTAAAAACAAGTCTAAATCTTCATTTGCCATCTTGGATACTTCAAATCACCAATGCGGGTAAGGGTTGATTATACGCGGGCCGACCCGGCTGGACCATGCGGTTGAAACAATTCATGCTGCTGTCGGCAGTGAAACTCGGTTACTGGCAGCTGCCAAGCTTTCAGCTAGACTGCAAAGATAGACCTTTGAGCGTCAATGGAGGCTGCCGATGGTGCCGCAACGGATATACGAAAGTTTACCTTATATGTATATGGGACTGGGGCTGGCCATTTTATGTTCAGTGAAAAATCCGTATGCTTTTTCTTCAGCGTTGTTGTTTGTGCTGGCTGGCGCTGTGGTGTGGGTGGTGCGTTCCGAGCACCGCCGGACCCGACACCGCTTATCAATACAAGTCCATGGCATGTTGCCATTCTGGTGTTATGAGTTATTGCCATTCAGTTATCTGACCCTGGGGTTGTCACTGCTGGCTTACAGTGAAAACACGCTGATGTATCCCTCCGCGGTCATTCTGACAGTGCTGGGTCTGCAAGTCTGGACTTTACGTGCGTTGCAGCGCCGGCCGGCGGCAAACGCCACAGCAAAACGGGTTTCTGGTTAACCGCATAAAAAAACACCCGGAGATTGCCGGGTGTTTTCTGCATGACAGCTGTAATGGGCTGCCAATTATTTGCGAAAATCGATAGTGCTGTTGGCGACCTTGCTGGTCATTCGGATCCAGGCTTGCAGGTTTTGCTGCAGTGCCGCCGGGTCAATTTTATCCAGTGTGTCGTTTGGCGTGTGGTGATAGTCGAAGTAATCGGAACCATCTTGTTCCAGACTGACAACCGGGACACCCAGCGCTTTTAGCACAGACACGTCAGGACCACCAAAAGCGTCATTGTTGCCTGCCTGGATCTGAAGCGGGGTCAGTTCCTGTTGAATTTCGGCGGCAAATGGCAAAGATTTCGGGCCAAATTTCGTCGAGAATTGCCAGATCCGTCCAGCGCCGAAATCAGATTCAGATGCCAGCACATGTTTATCCAGTTCTTTGGCGTGTTTTGCGGCATAAGCGCGGGCGCCAACCAGGCCGCCTTCTTCATTGCCGTACAGCACGACGCGGATCGTCCGCTTTGGCTGGCCTTGTTGTTTGATCAACGCCGCAGTTGCCATCACCAGACCCACACCAGCACCATCATCCAGCGCGCCTGTGCCCTGATCCCATGAATCCAGGTGCGCGCCAATCAGCACGATTTCATCCGGACGTTCAGAACCGGTGATTTCAGCAATCACGTTATGGCTGATGGCATCTTCGGTTTGTTGGGTGTCGAGCTGCAATTTGAGCTTCGCTTCAGGGGCTTTTGTCAGGATCCTGGCTAATTGTTGCGCGTCCGGTGCAGAAATAGCCACTGCCGGAATTTTTGTGACTGCCGGGTCGTAGGTCATTTTGCCGGTATGGGCAAAACGATTACTGCTGGTGCCGACAGAGCGGATAATCAGTGCTTTGGCGCCTAGTCTGGCAGCTTCAACTGCCCCTTTGGCGCGAGCACCGACGACTTTGCCATATTGTGAGCCGGATTTATCTTTGGTCATGGCTTTATTAATGAACACGATTTTATCTTTGACTTGTTCAGGCTTGGCAACCAGCAGCGATTCCAGACTGTCAAACATCACTATACTGGCATCGATACCATTGGCTGGTGTTCCTACCGAACCGCCCAGTGCGGTCAGTACCAAGGCCTGTGGATATGGCGACAGTATTTCCAGCCGGGCCTGACCACGTTGCCAGTAAGGCGTGACAAATTCTTCAGTCCAGACCTTGTCAAAGCCAAGCGCCTGCAGGTTTTTGGTGGCCCAGGCCACTGATGCGCGATCGCCAGGACTGCCGGCCAGTCGTGGTCCCACTTCAGTGGTCAGGCTTTCGGTCAATTGGTAAGCCAACTGTTCGTTTAACGGTTTGGTATTTGCCTGACTCAGCAATGGGCTGAGCAGCAGGCTCAATAACAGCGGTTTGAGTGAATTCATCATATTCCTGGATTTTTATAGTTGAATGATAACAGTGCCAATCTAACACAGAGCGCTTTTGCCGCAGAAGGGCAGGGTAACTCATTTGCCATGGGATTAGTCGCAGCCTCTGCCAAGCGAAAATATACAAAAGTTAACAATTTGTTGGTGTGCAATTGCTTAATTAGCACGGTATAATTTTCGCTCTGGTGCGCTGATGCCGCGCCATGATTGGGTTACAAGCCTGTGCAGGATAGTTTTTATTGCGCTGGTTTAGGTGAATGAGAGTGAAATAAAATACTTTGAAAGTTAAATAATTAGAAAAAAAAAGCAACTATTTCACAAAAATCTATTGTAAGCCGCAACCCGGCTGTTAGATAATGAGACGTCTAGACATGCACGGTGCAAACAACATGAACTTACAAGATATGGTGAACAATTCAGCTAAAGCGGTAAGACTGCTGAAAGCTGTATCGAATGAACGTCGGCTGTTAATCCTGTGCCATCTCCTCAGTGGTGAATTATCAGTTGGCGAGATGAATGAAAAGCTGGGTTTAAGCCAGTCTGCTTTATCTCAACACCTGGCGCTGCTACGCCGCAACAAGCTGGTGAAAACCCGCAAAGAAGCGCAAACAGTGTTTTACAGTATGAATAGTAAAGAAGCGGAAGCTGTGATCGGTTTGATGCATTCATTGTATTGCGCTAAAACCGCCTGATTATTGTTGGACTGAGGCAGACATGGAGTTACCTCAGGCCCGCAGTTAGTCAGGGGAAATAAAAAAACCAGCCACAAGGCTGGTTTTTTGTTTCTGACAAAGGCCGGAAAGAGTGGTAGAAACCAAAAATCCCGAAATTCTTCGTTAGCGCCGGCCCTGCAGACAGGACGCAGCAGATACAAAAAAACGCCTTTCGGCGTTTCTTTGTGAGCTGGTCAATTAAGCAGCAGTTACCAATGCCTTAACGTGGGCATTTAAACGTGACTTATGACGAGCTGCTTTGTTTTTATGGATCAGACCTTTGTCTGCCATACGGTCCAGAATTGGAACCATTTTCTTAAACGCTTCTTGTGCGGCTACTGCATCAGTAGTTAACACTGCTGCGTAGGTTTTCTTAATGAAAGTACGCATCATTGAGCGCTGACTTGCGTTTTGCTGACGACGCTTTTCTGATTGAATAGCGCGTTTCTTAGCAGACTTAATGTTAGCCAAGGTAACACTCCTAAAAACTAAACCGGGACTCTTTAAAGGCCGCATAATATGCCTATTTTATCGCCCTGTGTCAAATCATTTTACGGCTGTTTTCAGGGAATTTGACCGGAATAAAATCACAGGAAGCTGGCATTCAGCAGAGGCTTTAGTGACAATAGCGTCACAGCTAAAACATGGAGTTTACCTTGTCTGCGAAGTTATTGAAATCCGGTATGATCGTCAGCGTGATGACGCTTATTTCCCGCGTTCTCGGCCTGGTCCGTGATGTTGTCACTGCCAATGTGCTCGGCGCCGGTGCAGCTGCCGACGTCTTTTTGATGGTTAACCGCATTCCGAATTTTTTGCGGCGCCTGTTTGCTGAAGGCGCATTTTCGCAGGCGTTTGTGCCGGTGTTATCCGAAGTCAAAGCCAAGCATGGTGATGACGCGGTCCGCGAGCTGATGGCAAAGGCCGCAGGCACACTGGGGATGATTGTCACAGTGGTGACGTTATTGGCAATGCTCGGCTCACCGGTGCTGATGGCGCTGTTTGGTATGGGCTGGTTTGAAGATTATCTGCGTGGTGGACCTGATGCCGCCAAATACGAGCAAGCCAGTGTGTTGCTGAAAATAACCTTTCCATATTTATGGTTCATCACTTTTGTCGCCTTGTCAGGCGCAGTGCTGAATGTTTATAACAAGTTTGCCGTGGCGGCGTTCAGCCCGGTTTTTCTGAATATTGCGATGATCGGTGCAGCGCTGTGGCTGACACCTTATACCGAAGATCCTGCGGCGGCACTGGCCTGGGGCGTGTTTCTCGGTGGTTTGTTTCAGTTTTTATTCCAGTTGCCATTTTTGGCCAAAGCAGGTTTGTTGGTATGGCCGCGCTGGGCCTGGCACGACGAATATATCGTGCGGATCCGTAAGCTGATGCTGCCGGCGTTGTTTGGCGTATCTGTCAGTCAAATCAATCTGTTACTTGATGCTATTATCGCGTCTTTCTTGCAAACCGGCTCGGTCAGCTGGCTGTACTACTCGGATCGTCTGCTGGAATTTCCGCTTGGCATGTTTGGCATTGCCATTGCGACGGTGATCCTGCCCAGTCTGTCACGCCTGCATGCGCTGGATAATCAGAAAGATTTTCGCGCCACCCTCGACTGGTCCATCAGCCTGATTTGTTTGTTGGGTATCCCGTCGATGTTTGGCCTGATTGCACTGGCAGAACCGATCCTGCTGACAGTATTTGCGCACGGTAAATTTACTGCTTTTGACGCCACCCAGGCCAGTTGGAGCCTGATTGCCTATTGCATCGGCCTGGTGCCTTTGATGTTGATTAAAGTGCTGGCGCCAGCGTTTTATGCGCGGCAGGACATTAAAACGCCGGTGCGGATTGGCATTATTGCGATGGTCGCCAACATGGTATTTAACCTGATGCTGGCGCCTTTTATCAGTTATGTTGGCCTCGCACTTGCGACCACGATGTCAGGGGCGCTGAATGCCTGGTTGTTATATCAGGGCCTTAAAAAAGCCGATATTTACCAGGTATCACGCCACACTCTATTGACGATAGGCCGCGCTTTATTGGCTGCAACTACGATGGCTGCATTGATTTGGTATCTGTTGCCAGACATGGCAATGCTGCGTGATAGCAGTTTTGCCGTGCGGGCAAAAACCGTCGGACTGGTTATTCTGGCGGCGGTTCCGCTGTATTTTGTTGCGCTGGGGCTGTTAGGTGTCCGATTGCGCGACCTGAAACGGCAATCTGTTGCTGAAAGTCACGACTGATGTCGTTATAATCGGCCGTTTAGACAGCAAGACAGAGAAGCGCAAACGGATGGAGTTGATTCGTGGCCTGCAGAATATTCTGCCGCAGCACCGGGGTTGTGTGCTGACCATTGGCAACTTCGATGGCGTCCATCTGGGGCATCAGGCGGTGTTGGCGCAGGTCAGGCAAATTGCCCGGCAACTGCAATTGCCGGCAGTGGTGATGGTGTTTGAACCTCAACCGCTGGAGCTGTTTAAGCCAGAGGTGGCGCCGGCACGTCTGACGCGGTTTCGGGAAAAATATCACTGGCTGGCGCAGCAGGGATTAGACCGTTTGCTTTGTGTCAAATTTGACCGGGCTTTTGCCGGCCAGGAACCCGATTTTTTCATCCGGCAGTTATTGCTGGAAAAACTCGATGTACGGCATCTGATCGTCGGTGACGATTTCTGTTTTGGTAAAAACCGGGCCGGGAATTTTGCTTTGTTGCAACAAGCCGCCACTGAGCATGGGTTTGGTTTAACGCCGACCGCCAGCCTGAAACTGGCACAGCACCGGGTCAGTAGTACGCTGATCCGCGAAGCACTTGCGGCTGACGAACTCGACAGCGCCGCAGCAATGCTGGGGCGGCCATTCTCGCTGATGGGACGGGTCCGGCATGGTCAGAAGCTTGGACGGCAGCTGGGTTTCCCCACTGCAAACGTCTGGTTGTACCGGAAAAAGCTGCCGTTGCATGGGGTATATGCAATCGAAGCACATTGCGCACTAGGCCATTTTCGCGGCGTCGCCAATATCGGCTTACGCCCGACAGTCCAGGGCCGTGTCGAACAATTAGAAGCTCACTTCTTTGATTTTAAAGGCGATTTATATGGCCAACAAATTGAAGTGGTGCTGAGGAAAAAAATCCGCGCTGAACAGAAGTTCAGCTCGATTGATGAATTACAGCAGCAAATTCAGCACGATGCCGACGCGGCCCGGGCTTTTTTTGCCGCGCAGATTTAACGTCCGCACCGCTTGCTGCGGTTTGCGACAGCCAACACGGGATTGATCGGATGAGTGATTACAAACATACCCTGAACCTGCCAGATACGGCCTTTGCGATGCGCGCCAACCTGGCGCAGCGTGAACCGCAAATGTTAGCGAACTGGACTGCCGCCGATTTATATGGCCAGATCCGTGCCGCGAAAAAGGGCAAAAAAACATTTATCCTGCATGACGGCCCGCCGTACGCCAACGGCAACATTCACATTGGCCATGCCGTCAATAAAATCCTGAAAGACTTCATTGTTAAATCCCGTACTCTGGCCGATTTTGACGCGCCTTATGTGCCGGGCTGGGATTGTCATGGTCTGCCGATTGAGCTGGTTGTCGAGAAGAAATACGGCAAACCGGGCGTGAAGTTAACTGCTGCCGAATTTCGCGAAAAATGCCGTGAATATGCGCTGACACAAATCGAAGCGCAAAAAACTGACTTTATCCGCTTAGGCGTACTCGGCGACTGGAACAATCCATACCGCACCATGGATTTTGCTTTTGAAGCCAATATCATCCGTTCTTTGTCACGCATCATTGAAAATGGCCATTTACATCAAGGCTTTAAGCCGGTGCATTGGTGTACTGACTGTGGTTCTGCTTTAGCCGAAGCCGAAGTGGAATATCAGGATAAAGTCTCGCCGGCTATCGACGTACGTTTTCGCGTGGTCGACGAGACGGTTGCCGACAAATTCGATCACCCGGCTGGTCATGCTGGTACAGGCCCAGTTTCTGTAGTGATCTGGACCACCACGCCATGGACCATCCCGGCTAACCGCGCTGTAGCGCTGAATGCCGTGTTAAGTTACAGCCTGGTGCAGGTCGAAGAAGGCCCGAATGGCGCTGAGCGTCTGGTGCTGGCCACAGATTTAGTCAAAGACGTGATGGCCCGCGCCGGCATTGAAAAATACCATGCGCTCGGTTTTGCCAAAGGCGAAGCACTGGAACTGGTGCAACTGCAGCATCCGTTATATGACTTCACAGTACCGGTCGTACTGGGTGAGCATGTTACGACCGATTCAGGTACCGGTGCTGTGCATACGGCGCCTGGCCATGGTCAGGAAGACTTTGTGGTTGGTCAGAAGTATGGTCTGGAAGTTGCGAACCCGGTCGGTGGCAACGGTGTTTACCTGCCGGATACGCCGCTGTTTGCCGGTCAGCATGTGTTTAAAGCCAATGATTCTGTGGTCGAAGCATTACAAGCCGCCGGCGCCTTGCTGGTACATAAAGCCTACAAACACAGCTACCCGCATTGCTGGCGTCACAAAACGCCGATCATTTTCCGCGCAACGCCACAATGGTTTGTCAGCATGGATCAGGCCGGTCTGCGCGCGACGTCGTTAAAAGAAATCGACAACACCCGCTGGATCCCGGACTGGGGTCAGCAACGGATTGAAAATATGGTGGCTGGTCGTCCTGACTGGTGTATCTCACGTCAACGCACCTGGGGTGTGCCTATTGCGCTGTTCGTGCATAAAGACACCGGTGCATTGCATCCACAAACTAAAACCCTGATGGAACAAGTTGCTGTCAAAGTAGAGCAGGCCGGTATTCAGGCCTGGTTTGATTTAGAAGCAACAGAACTGCTGGGCGCAGAAGCGGCTGATTATGTCAAAGTCACCGACACGCTGGACGTCTGGTTTGATTCTGGCGTGACCCACGCCTGCGTGATTGATCCACGCCCTGAATTTGGCGGCGCCACTCAGGCCGACATGTATCTGGAAGGCTCGGATCAGCACCGCGGCTGGTTTATGTCGTCCTTGATGACTGGTGTTGCGATCAAAGGTCACGCGCCGTACAAACAAGTATTGACGCATGGTTTCACTGTCGACGGTGAAGGCCGCAAGATGTCGAAATCGCTCGGCAATGTCGTATCGCCGCAGGATGTGATGAACAAGCTGGGTGCCGATATTCTGCGTTTATGGGTGGCGACCACCGACTACACCTCAGAAATGACAGTGTCGGATGAGATCTTAAACCGCGCTGCCGACAAATACCGCCGCATCCGCAACACCGCCCGTTTTATCCTGGCGAATTTGAACGGTTTTAACCCGGCTACCGATTTAGTGCCACTGGATGAACTGGTCGAGCTGGACCTGTGGATGGTGCAACGTGCGGCTGAATTGCAAAAAGAAATCGAAGCCGATTACCTCGATTATCAGTTCCACCTGGTCAGCCAGAAGCTGATGAACTTCTGTACTGTGGAACTGGGCAGTTTCTATTTAGACGTGATTAAAGACCGTCAGTACACCGCCAAAACCGATGGTCTGGCGCGCCGTTCTTGTCAGACCGCGCTCTACCACATCATTGAAGCCATGGTGCGCTGGATGGCGCCAATCATGAGCTTCACCGCGCAGGAAATTTGGGAAGCGTTACCGGCGCGTACGGAGCCATTTGTCTTTACCGGTGTTTGGTACGATGGTTTTGCGGCAGTGCCAACTGGCAAGCTGTCGGACGCGTTCTGGCGCCAGTTGCTGGCGGTGCGGGATGAAGTGAATAAAGTCATCGAAGTCACACGCAAGGACGGAAAAATTGGTGCGTCATTGCAAGCGGAAGTCACGCTGTATGCAGAAGGTGAGCTGGGCACGCAATTGCTGCAACTCGGTGATGAACTGCGTTTTGTGCTGATGACGTCGACCGCGGCGGTCAAAGTCGAAACAGCGCCTGCGGATGCGGTGGCGACGGGATTGGCCGGACTGTCTGTGCAGGTGCAAACCTCGACGGCTGCCAAGTGCGACCGTTGCTGGCATCATCGCCATGATGTGGGGGCAAACCCTGCGCATCCGCTGATTTGCCTGCGTTGTGTCGACAATGTCGAAGGCGCCGGCGAACACAGGACTTTTGCCTGATGCGTTTATTCAATGCAACAGGCTGGCGCTTCTGGTGGATAGCGCTGTTGGTGCTGGTCGCTGACCAGCTCAGCAAAATCTGGGTAGTGCAGAATTTCACGCTGGGCGAGTCAATTCAGTTATTGCCGGTGTTTAATTTTACCTATGCGCGCAATTACGGTGCGGCCTTTTCGTTCCTCGGTGATGCCGGTGGCTGGCAACGTTGGTTGTTTACAGCGATCGCGATTGTCGTGACTTGCGTACTCAGTGTCTGGCTGAGCCGGTTGCAGCGCTCGCAGCTGAAACTGAGCCTGGCGCTGGTGCTGATTATTGCCGGCGCTGTCGGGAATTTAATTGACCGTAGCCTGTATGGCTTTGTGGTTGATTTTCTTCATGTGTATTACCAGCAGTGGCACTATCCGGTATTTAACATCGCCGATTGTGCCATTACGCTTGGTGCCGGTTTACTGATCTGGGATAGCTTTTCGTCCGATAGTGAACCGGCGCAAACGAGGACAAATTGATGATTGCTGCAGGCAGTACCGTCATTTTTCACTTTGATATCAAACTTTCTGACGGCAGTGCCGCTGAAAGTACCCGCGTCCATAATAAACCGGCCAAGCTGCAAATGGGTGATGGTTCTTTGTCACCGGCCTTTGAAGCAGAGCTGAGCGGTATGCAGGCTGGTGATAAAAAGACCTTCACGCTGGCACCGCAGGATGCTTATGGCATGCCAAATCCAGACAATATTTATTATGTTGATCGCAGTAAGTTTTCGCTGGATGCGCCGGCGCAGGTCGGTATGATCATCGGTTTTGCGATGCCGGATGGCTCTGAACTGCCAGGACTGGTGCGTGAAGTGGTCGGTGATTCAGTCACCATTGATTTTAATCATCCGCTCGCCGGGCAGACTCTGACTTTTAACGTCGAAATTGTGCAGGTAATCAACTGATTATGGATATTTTTCTTGCCAACCCACGTGGTTTTTGTGCCGGTGTTGACCGTGCGATCAGCATAGTATCCCGTGCGCTGGAACTGTATGAGCCGCCGATTTATGTGCGTCACGAAGTGGTGCACAACAAGTTTGTTGTTGACGGCCTGCGCCGTAGTGGCGCGGTGTTTGTTGATGAACTGAACGAAGTGCCGGACGGTAATATCGTGATTTTCTCGGCGCATGGTGTGTCACAGGCGGTGCGGGAAAATGCGAAACAACGGGGTCTGAAAGTCTTTGATGCGACTTGTCCGCTGGTGACCAAAGTCCATATGGAAGTGACCCGCGCCAGCCGCAAAGGCGTGGAGTGTATTCTGATTGGCCACGCCGGTCACCCGGAAGTCGAAGGTACGATGGGCCAATACGACAATCCGGAAGGCGGCATTTATCTGGTTGAATCCGTGGAAGATGTTGAAAGACTGCAGGTGAAAAACCCGGCTGAGCTGTGCTTCTCCAGTCAGACGACGTTATCGGTCGATGATACAGCCGATGTGATTGACGCGCTGCGGCAAAAATTCCCGGATATCGAAGGGCCGCGTAAAGACGATATTTGCTACGCCACACAAAACCGCCAGGACGCCGTGCGCGAACTGGCTGCAAAAGTGCAGTTATTGCTGGTGGTTGGCGCGAAAAACTCCAGTAACTCCAATCGGTTGCGTGAACTGGCAGAAAAAATGGGCTGCTGTGCTTATCTGATTGATACTGCTGAAGATATTCAGCAAGACTGGCTAAAAGACGTGAAAGCCGTCGGCGTTACGGCCGGTGCTTCAGCGCCTGAGGTGCTGGTGCAGCAAGTAGTACAGCAATTGACGGCCTGGGGTGGCAAACAAGTGATTGAGCACCCGGGCCGCGAAGAGAACGTAGTCTTTGCCGTGCCGGCGGAGCTGCGCTGAGTGAGCCGCCGGCAGCGTGGTGCTGATCTGCAACGTAATGCAGTGGCACCTCGCATGCCGGTCGAACAATTACTGCCGGAGTTTTGCCGCAGCGGCACTGTTCTTCGCATCATCATCCTCGCCCAGGCGTTGGCAATTCTGCTGGCGCTGGTGCCGGGTGTGACCACTGAGTTCTGGTCGCGCCTGGGGCTGATTTCCTTATTTGTGCATTGGGTAACGCTGCCGCTATTGGCAATGCTTTGTGTATTTCAGCGCTATTGGCGGCAGTTCAATCCGCCGGCGCTGGCCTGGTTTTTCCTTTTGTTATTATTGCTGATCAGTCTGGTGGTCGGCACTTTTGCCCATCAGTTTTTACAAAGTACCGGCTGGCCGGGCGCCGGCGACTACCACAGTTTTTTGCTGCAAGTGCTGCTGATGAGCCTGCTGGTCGGCGTGATCGGTATTCAGCTGGGGATTTTGTATGTGCAGCAACGGTTGCGGCTGGACGCGCAGGCGCGTGCTGAACTCGATGCACTGCAGGCCAGGATCCGGCCACATTTTTTATTTAACAGCCTCAATACTGCGGCGGAGCTGACCCACAGCCAACCCGATCTGGCAGAGCAGGCGCTGCTGGACCTCGCCAGTTTATTCCGTGCCGCACTGCATTCTGATACGGCGGTCACTCTTGAAGAAGACCTGTTGCTGGCACGGCGTTATCTGGCATTGGAACAATTAAGGTTGCAACATCGATTGCAGTTGCAGTGGCTGGTGCCGGCACAGCTGCCGTTGCTGAAAATTCCATGTCTGACACTCCAGCCGCTGCTGGAAAATGCCGTTCGCCACGGCATTGAAACCCGGTCTGAACCAGGCTTGATCCGACTGGAACTGAGCGTTGGCGAAGGTGCTGTCAGTTTGCTGATTGAAAATCCGCGTGGCGATGTGCGGCCGCATTCCGGTGGCAACGGCATTGCGCTGAGCAATATCCGCCGCCGGCTGGAATTGATGTATGGTGATCAGGCCCGGCTCGTCGCTGTCATGAGTCCGGACAGTTACGGCTTAAAATTAACCTTACCGCTACCGGGGGACATTACCGATGCGCGTGCTGATCGTTGATGATGAACCTTTGGCCCGCAGCCGGCTTAGTCGCTTGCTGGCCCAGATCCCGGGCTATCAAGTAGTTGCGGAGGCAGAAAATGGCGCTCAGGCACTGCAGCTGTGTGCCGATTTGACCCCAGATCTGGTCTTTCTGGACATCGAGATGCCAGGGGCGAACGGGTTGAGCGTTGCCGCTGCTCTTGCGCGTAACCAGCCACCGCCGGCGGTGATTTTTGTCACCGCGCATCCGCAACATGCACTGGCTGCGTATCAGGTAGCCCCAGCCGGTTATTTGCTCAAACCAATCGGCCTTGAGTCGTTACAACAATGTCTGGAACGCCTTGGTGTCAGCACGCGGGTGCATCTGGAAAAACAAAAACAACAGGCACCCCGTCTGAGTTTTCGGGTCGGTCTGGAACAACGCAGTATTTTGCTTAGTGAGCTGTTTTATCTGCAGGCAGATGATAAATATGTGCGGCTGGTATATCAGGGCGGGGAAGCGCTGACAGAAACCAGCCTCAAACAGTTGCAGGAAAAGTATCCGCAGCAACTGGTGCGGATCCACCGCAATACGCTGGTGCTCGCTGAACGTATCTGTGGCATTAGTCGCTCCGCCGACGGGCAGCATTTGTTACAGTTGCGGGATTGCCCTGTGCAGCCGGAGATCAGCCGCCGTGAACTGGCACAGATCCGGTTATTACTGCAGCCTGATTAACGTAGCAGCATTCAGCAAAACCGCTGTCCTTGACCAACGGTCAGAATTTCCCGATATACGGTTCGAAATTTCAGTTCCGTTGCGGCATGATATTGACACTGCCCTTCTCTTTTTCTTTGCACAGGATTGAACTTATGAAGTCTGCGCATCAGATCCAAGGCGTCACATTGATTGAATTGTTGGTGGCTATCGTAGTCCTCAGCATCGGCATTATCGTGGCCGGACCTGGTTTTTCCACCATTGGTGGCAGCAGTAAACTGGAGTCGCAAAGCCGTGAGATCCAAAATGCCTTGGTATTTGCCCGCACTGAAGCCATTCGGCTGAATCAAAATGTGTTGTTCTGTCATAGCAGCGATGGTCTGGTGTGTTCGGCTCCGCCGTCATCCGGCTGGAGTGGCTGGCTGATCCGCGCTGCCGGTGCCTCGATCGGCGCAGAAATCGGTCCGGTGTTACGGGCGCAGCAATTTAGTGACAGCTCGGTAACCATCAGTTCTGGCAGTGCGCTTGCCGGTGCGCAGCACGCCATGCGTTTTAATTCTCAGGGGTTAATCCGGGTGTTTGGCAACAATACGCCGCTCAGCGACTCCATCCGGATCTGTATAGCGCAAAGTGCGCTGAAGCCAAATTTGTACGAAGTGCGCTTTAACTCAGGTGGTCGGCTGCGACAAGTGACACAAAACACCAACGGGAGTTGTTTATGAATCCTGTGTCAACACTCAAAACTCAGCAAGGTATCTCGCTGCTGGAGACCATGATTGCAGTATTAGTACTGGCGATTGGTTTGTTAGGCGTGGCAGGTTTGCAGACGATGAATCTGAAAAATAGCCAGAGTGCCCATCAACGTACTATGGCAGTGATGCTGGCTGGCAGCATGGCAGAGCGCATCCGCGCCAATGCCTTGCTGGCTCGGACTGGTGTCTATATCCTGGCGAAAACCTGCAATACCATTAGTCTCAACGGTTCGATTCAGAATGTGGAACGCACACAATGGATGAATGAGCTGAAACTGGCATTGGGCGCGGCCGCCACCAGTTGCGGTGAAGTGTCCTACGACGGTGCGAACCGGATTTATACCATCGTCGTCAGTTGGGATGATTCGCGGGCACTCGGTGGACTTGCAGTGATGACACTACGGCAGCAGGTAAGGATTTGATGATGAAGCGACAAACTTACCGGGCCAACATTGGTTTTACTCTGACCGAGCTGATGATTGCATTATTACTGGGCAGTTTTCTGGTCGCCGGCGTTGTCGGGGTATACGTGTCCAATATTCAGACCGCCCAGGTGCAACAACGGCTGATGCAATCACAACAATCCAGCCAGGTGAGTTTTCAGCTACTCAGCCGGGATGCGATGCATGCCGGCTTTTCCGGTTGCGGCAATATGATCACGCAGCGGGTGGTGAATGTACTGAATCCACCGCTGGCCTGGTGGGCGGTCTGGACCGCCGGCATCCAGGGTCATGAACAAGGGGCTGTGCCGCAGTTTGCCGGCGCCGGTATTCCGCCGGTCGCGGGCACCGATGGGGTACAACTGATGTATGGTCGCGGTACCAGCGCATCGATTGTCTCCCACAACGTAACCGCTGTCCCGCCGCTGGTGATCAATCAGAATGTGGCAGGCATCGTCGCCAATGACATTGTGCTGGCCTGTGATTCTAAAATGGCCGTGATTTTTCAGGTGACTGCTATTGCTGGCAACAATATCAGCCACGCAGTTGGCGCCGGTGGGCCGGGCAATGCATCGCTGAACTTTGGTTTTGGTGCCAACGGGGTCAACTTCCAGCAGAGTTTGGCAGCGGACGCCGGGACCGTGATGCCGCTGGAAACAGTAGGCTGGTTTGTCGGTACCAATGCCGATGGTAATTCACTGTATCGCGTGGCATTAGTCGCCGGGCAGATGCGTGCTGAAGAAATTTTGCCGGGTGTAGAAAATTTACAGGTGCAGTATTTGTCGCGGGATACCGCTAATTATGTCGATGCCAATGCTGTGCCTGACTGGGAACAAGTCGTGGCGCTGCGGGCGACACTGACGCTGGCAAACGATGCAAAAATGCCGGTAGCGGCAGGCTTGCGCACCTTCACGCAGGTGATCAACCTGCGTAATCATTGAGGCCGGAACTATGATGCAACAACAACGCGGTATCGCTTTAGTGTTGAGTATGCTGATGCTGGTTGCGATCACACTGCTGGCGGTCAGCGCGATGCGGGGCACCACCCTGCAAGAGAAAATGGCGTCCAATCTGAACGATCGGGAAGTCGCCAAACAAGTGACTGAAGCTACTTTGCGTCAGGTGAGCACTTTGCTGCCGCCGGCGGCTGGCAGTGCCTGGTTTAATGCGCCAATTCCGGTACCGGCGCAGGGCACGGCAGATCGCTGGAACAATGCGGCGATCTGGGCTAATGCTGGCGTTGTGGCGGTGGCCGTCAATGGGGTCAATTACAATGGTCAGTTTTTGGTTGAAAACATGGGATCATGGACCAGCCGGCAAGACCCTACCTGTAAACCGAAAGAAAACCCTTTATGTGAACGGCAGACCTACCGCATTACCGTGCGCAATCAGCCACAGGCTGGGCGGGCGGCCGTGGTGGTGCAAGTCGTGTGGCGTATTTAACGTCTTGTCGACAGGAGAAGCATGATGGAAAAGCACAAATGGCACTGGCAATCGCTGCTGTGTGGCGCCTTGCTGGCAAGTGGCACGGTGCAGGCGGCGATAGATATTGCATCTGCGCCTTTGGAAACCGGTTCGACAGTCGACCCTAATATTTTCTTTGTGATCGATGACTCTGGTTCGATGTTGCAAGGCATGATGCCGGAAAACCTGGAAGACAATGCCAACGTCAATGACAGCTGCTCCAAAAACACTCATGCCGGCATGAGCATGTGTTATTACAGCACCAATGGCCGGGCCTTTCTGGCATCCTCTCATTTAAATAAACTGTATTACAATCCAGCGGTTACCTATCCGGTACCCATGAAAGCGGATGGCACAACATTTGGCCCGGCGACATTTACTGCCGCTAAAGTGGATGGTTATGTTACCGGTTCGAGTACAGTCAATCTCAGCAGTGGATACCGCGCTATTATGGCGTCCGGTAGTGTCGGCACCGGCGCGAAAACAGTCTTTGCCATCAGCCCGGGCGGGACAGCTGGCGCGGCCTTTTATTACACCTACACGACAGGTTGTATCAATAGCGTTTACAGTGATTCCTGTTACACACAGAAATCGCTGAGTGGTGCGACTGAACAACAAAATTTTGCCAACTGGTACTCTTATTACCGCACCCGTCTGTTGGCAGCCAAAGCTGGGATCGGCGCGGCTTTCCATCAGCAAAGTACCGCCATGCGTGTCGGTTATGGTTCCATCAATGAAATGTCGTCAAAAGTGGGCGTTCGTCAGTTTAGTGGCACCAGTCGCACGGCGTTTTTTAACTGGCTTTATACCTTGCCGCCAGATTCTGGTGGTACCCCGCTGCGCACGGCACTGACGTCTGCCGGCAACTACTTTAAAACCGAAGAGCCATGGCGGGTGGACCCGACTAATTCTTCGTCGGCTTTGTTGGAATGCCGCCAAAGCTTCACCATTCTGATGACTGATGGCTATTACAACGATAGCGCCAGCGGCGGCGAACACGATAACGTAGCCAGCTCGACCATTACCGGGCCAAAAGGCCGGACTTACACCTATACACCGAAAAATCCTTTTGCTTACTCTACCAAAGATACGCTGGCGGATATCGCGATGAACTTCTGGAAAAACGATCTGGATGCAGGCTGGGCTGCGAACCGGAAGATGGAAAATACGGTGCCAACCTCGGCCGCGAACCCGGCATTCTGGCAGCATATGGTCACTTTTGGTGTTGGGTTTGGTGTGCAGGGATCAGTCAATCCGACCACTGCCTTTAATGCGATTAATTCCGGCGCCAGTGTGCCTTGGGCCAGTCCATCGACCGATCCAGGCAAAATTGATGATCTGCTACATGCATCGGTAAATGGCCGCGGTGGTTTCTTTACGGCCAGTGACCCCAATGCATTTTCTGCCGGCCTTGCCGACACATTAAGCGCGATTGCTGAGCGGATAGGCACCTCGTCGAATATTGCCGCCACGGCGATTAACTCGCTGCAATCTGAATCGAATCTGTATCAGGCGCGTTATGTCGCCGGCGAATGGACCGGAGACTTGTGGGCCTATGATACGGAAGACACAGTGACACCGATCTGGAAAGCGACTGATGTGATGCCGGCTCATGGCAGCCGCAATTTGCTATATGGTGCAGATAGCGGCACCGCCAAAACTTTTACCTGGAGTAATTTGTCAACGGCCGAAAAAACTGCGTTGGGTAATGTCAGCACAGTGCTGGATTATCTGCGCGGAGATACTACGCTGGAAAAACGCAATCCAGGCGGCATTTATCGTAATCGCGGGAAGATCCTCGGCGATTTAGTGAATTCATCGCCAGAGCTGGTCGAAGGCCCTTATGATTTAAGCTACCACCGTTACAACTGGACTGGTGCCAGCACCTATCGGACCTTTATCGAAGGCGCCGCCAAAACCCGCACACCAATGCTGTATGTCGGAGCCAATGACGGTATGTTGCATGGTTTTAACGCCAATAACGGGGTCGAAGTCATGGCCTATATCCCTAAAGCGGTGATGGCACCGTTGCCATCTGATACGGTCAATGTGCTGAAGAAATATTCTGAACCGACCTATAGTCACAAATTTTCCGTGGATGGTTCACCGGTGGTGGCTGACGTTTACATCGGCGGCGAATGGCGCAGCGTGTTGATTGGTTCTATGGGGCGCGGCGGCAATGGTTTGTTTGCCATCGATGTAACAGATCCAGGTAGTATCACCGCCAGCAAAGTCCTGTGGGATAAAACCTTTTCTGAGCTTGGTTCGTATCTGGGCACGCCTCAGGTGACCCGCACGAAGTCAGGGCAATGGGTGGTAGTTGCAGGTTACGGCTACAACAACAGTACTAACCAATCTGGCTTACTGGTGATTGATATCGCCACAGGCAATATTGTCAAACAACTGGCGACAGGCCAGGGTACCGCCGGCGATCCAAATGGCATGGCCGAGGTGAATCTGCTGGACGTCGACGCGGATGGCAATACCGAATGGGTATATGGCGCCGATTTGCATGGCAATGTCTGGAAGTTTGACATCTCTTCAACATCGACGTCGGCGTGGAATATTGCATATAGCGGCCAGCCGTTGTTTCAGGCGAAAAATGGCAGCGGTGCCCGCCAGATGGTCACCGGCGGTGTACTGGCCAGTGTGCAGCCGACTACGGGCAAAGTCTGGTTGTTTTTTGGTACTGGCCGCTACCTGAATGTCAACGATCCAAGTAATTCAGACCAGCAAACCTGGTATGGCATTATGGATGGCGCCGCAATCAGTGGCCGGACCGAACTGGACAGCCGGACAATTACCAATGTCGGAACTGAGCGGGTGATCACTGCTGCCAACAGCCTGACTGCCGGTAAAAAAGGCTGGTATATGGACCTGATTGATACGCGTGAACGGATTGTCGACATGCCGCTAATGGTTGGACCTGAGCTGGTGATGAATACCACAATCCCGGACACCAATGTCTGTAACCCCAGTGGATCCGGCTATTTGATGGCGGTGTCGCCGTATACTGGGGCGCGGCTGAAAAAATCCTTTTTTGATCTCGACGGTAATGACAATTTTGACGAAGACGACGAGGTCACAGTGTCTGGTAATCCAACCATCGTCAGTGGGATCAAGGTCAGCAGTCTGAATTCGGTAACCCGGTTGGCGAAAATTGGCGATATTATTAAGAGTTTTAATAACTGCGAAGGTGGCTGTATCGAGTCCAGAACCATTGATCCGACACGTAATGTTGGCATGCAATCATGGCGCGAACTGACCAATTAACAGGGGAATGATAATGAAAAAACAGCGTGGTTTTAGTCTGATGGAGCTGATGATTGCCGTTGTGGTGGCTGGCATTTTGCTGGCCGTGGCAGTACCGACCTATCAGGGTTATCTGAACAGTAACCGGCGGGCGGTGGCAGGCGCTTGTCTGGCTGAACTGTCTCAATTTATGGAACGAGTATATACCTCCAGCATGACCTATAACGTCAATAACGGCGTGCCGACAGTTTTGCCTGACAGCAACTGCCAACAGACATTGATGGGGACTTATGCGTTCACTCTGAACGCCGGTGCTCAGACCTATACTTTGACCGCAGAACCAAAAGGCGCTCAGAGCGGTGACAGTAGCTGTGGCACGCTCTCGGTTAATCAGGCCGGCGTGCGATCTGCGAACGGAGACAGCAGTGCAGATCAAATCAAAAAATGCTTTGGTTAGTTGCTAAATTGAAAATTTGAGTTAAATTAAATGTAAATTTCAGGTGTAAGGATATACCTGTGTTTACGAAAGGATTTGGCCTCATCGAGGCCTTGCTGGCGTTGCTGCTGAGTAGCCTGATGCTGACTGCAGCACTGACCTGTCAATGGTTTGCCCGCAGCGCCATGCAAGTTGCACTGGAGCAGATGACGGCCACGCATTTGCTGATCGATATTAGCCACAGTACAAATTTTTCAGTGCTGCCGGCAGCTGAACCCATTCTGATCGCACCGTCTTGTGCGACTTGTCCACCAGAAACTTCGCTACAAAACCGCGCTGTACAGCAATTATTGCAACAGCCACTGGCGGCTGTATTGGTTGAACCGCAGCTTTGTATTGACGCGGGCGCCAGTGGCATCCGGTATGTCCTGAGCTGGCGCAGCAATGTGCCACCGTCGCCATCTGCTTCGCAGGATTGTGGCAGCGGTGTTGGCCGGCGTCAGATCGTATTGGAAAGTGCGCCATGACAAGGCCAGGCCTGTGCAGCCCAATCCTCGGATTTTTATTGCTGCAGCAGATGATGGTGTTGCTGCTGTCGGCGTTGTTAATGCTGATGCTCAGTAGTGCTTTTGTTGTGCAATGGCAGGCGTTTCAGCAACAGAGTCAGATGACCTTTTTACATCAGACGGCTGTTCAGAGCCATACACTACTGCAACGTGAACTGAGCCAGAGTGGTTTTTGGGCCGGGCTTGGTTTGGCGCAGATCAAGCCGCCATCACCGGCAACCACAGTACAGGGCGATTGTCACAGTACGGGCGTTGACAGTGGCAGTTTTCCGCTGGCGGGCCAGATCTGGCTGACCTTGTATGCCGGTACTGTAGGTGCGGTAAATACACCCGCCTGCCTGACCAACGCGGTGAAACAATCCGATTTTATTCAGGTAAAACACCTGGCAGGGGATCCGCTGCGACTGGCCGATTTGCGCACCAATCGCAGCTACCTGCAACAAAGTGGCTTGTCTGGCCGCTTTATCCGCAGCGGCGATGCCGGTCTGAACGCACAGTTTTGGTACTGGCCATACCGGCATGAACTTTATTACGTGGCGAAGCAGACTTTGGCAGGACAATCTGTGCCGGTGCTGATGCGCAAGCGGTTAGTACGCAATCAACAAGGCAACCTGACGATGGATACTGCGGCGGTACTAGACGGTGTCGAGATGATCGCGGTTGAAATCGGTCTGGATTTGGATGCTGATGGCCAGGCTGAGCAATTTATACCGGCCAGTCAGGTGGCAGGGGCCAACTGGGGGCAACGCCAGACGATCCGTCAAATCCGTTATTTTGTTCTGTTGCGGGCGTTACAGGCCGAAACCGGCTATCGCAACCACTTGGTTTACCAGCTCGGTCAACGCCAGTTTCAGGCGCGGGGCGACCCTTACCGGCGTTTGTTGATTAGCAGTTCGGTGAAAGTGGCGCCCGCGGAATAAGGAGGAAATTGCATGCAAACAAAAGGATTCGTGCTGGTGCTATGCCTGCTATTTGGTTTGTTGATCAGTGCACTGGCACTCGCTGCCTTGGTATTAAGTGAGCTGAGCAGCCGATTTAATCAGGCTGGACTGCAGCAAAAACGCCAGGCGATGAGCGTCGAAACGAATGTACAAAACCCGGTTGAGCCAGCTGGCCGCGCTGTATCTTTACCGCAGTGTCCTGCTCAGTTTCAGGTGTGGCCGGCCCAATGGCAACAATGCCGGCTGCTGCGGGCAGAGCAGGCTGATCTGAGCCAAAACAGTGTTGGCCAGATCCAGCTGATCTGGCAGGTCGATCCACATACCCATGGAGGGGAACTATGAGACATATACCGTTTTACATCGTGTTTGCATTGCAGCCTGTGACCGTGTCGGCACAGCCCACTGGTGTGCAAGACAGTTTTTGGCAGGAAACTGCCGCCGGAACCCTGGTCGCATTGGACGCCGTGTCGGCAGGGCAATCCTGTGACCCAATTCCACACATGGCAACGTACCACAGTCGCCCGCTGACTGGTCCCGGCAATTATTCCCGGTTGCAGTTCAGTCCATGTGGTTTTGTTTTCTCGGGACACAATGACGCAGCATCGGTATTACAAATCAGACCGCGATCTCCCGATGCGTCCGCGCATGCACAGCCGTCGTCCGATGGTGGCCAGCCGCTATGGGGTTGGCATGTCACAACGGGCAGCAGGGCTGACTATCAGCTGTATTGGTTGGAACCCAGCATCGCCGAATTACGTTCGGTACAATTGACGATGCCGGCATTAACGTCGCAGCCACCGCACTGGCGGTCTTTGTGGACTGCAACCGTTTCACCTGCGGAACAGCCCTGGTTGTCCGCAGAGATTAGTGCACAGCGGCTGGCTGACGACCCGACAGCTGACTGGCTGCTGCTGCCGGGCAATGCGCAGGTGCCGATCAGGTTGTTCAACGCCAGAACCGGTGTGCCACGTCAATTGTCGGTGCCAGCGGTTAATACGAGTTTTGCGTTGATGCCACTGGCGGACGATCCTGATCAGGATGGCCTGGCGGAACGCTTGTATCTGCTGAGTACTGAGGGACTTTTGTTGCAATATGACTGGCAGTCCGGTTCGGGTTGGCAGGTTTCCACCGTGGCTGATTTTCGCCGGAGCGGCTGGTTATTTGACGGTAGCTGGCAACGGATCAGTGCACGCTGGCCGGTTACACAAGGCTGGCAACAGGGTGATGTCTTTATTCTGCAGGGGCGTGACGCCCACGGCTACCGCTTGATGGTGTTGCGTCGGCCTACTGGTTTACAGCGGGTTTTTGACCTGACCGATATTGCCGACAATGTTGACCTGAATAAAGCCGGCTGGCAGCGGCCATTAGCGGGACGTCCCGTTACGGCGGCAAAGATTCTTGCCGGCATTATGTATCTGCCGCTAAGCCGTGACCCTGATTCGCAGGGATACGACCAGCTCGAAGTGCTGCAGTTGTTTAGTGGCACCCCGCTGTATGCAACTGCCACGCTGACGTTGCCAGCAGCACAACAAGCCCCGCTGAGGTTAGTGCCTGCTAACGGTAAATACCAGCTGTGGTCGGCTGAACAACTCATTGTGCCGGAAGTGCAGCGACTGGATCCGTCCTGTTTATTCTGTGTTGAAACATTGGCTCCCGAGCATTTGCAACAACAACAGCAGCTGGCGCAGTTCCGCTATGAGCAGGTGTACTGATGAAGTCGCCGCAGCGGGGTTTTGTCTTAATTGAAATGATGTTGGTTGTCGCGCTGTTTGGCATTCTGCTGGCTATGTTGGTGCCTGGGTATCAACAACAACTACTGAGCAGTTACCGGCTGGAAGCGACTCAGGAATTACAACGACTGGCGATCTTGCAGCAGCAGTATTATCTGGAACAGCAGCAATATACCGCGGCATTGTCGCGGCTTCCTGCGCCGGACGATAGCTATCTGACTGCCAGTGGTCGTTTTCGCATCTCAGCGGTTTTAAACGCACAAGGTTACCTGCTACAGGCGGAAGCCGTCGGACCGCAGCGCAAAGATCTGGCTTGTCGTTGGTTCCGGCTTGATCAGGCCGGGCGACAAATCAGCAGCCCTGAAACGGACTGCTGGCGGCATTAACGCGACAGAGGTCACTGCGGACAGGGTTGTTCATGCCATTCCAGCTGGCTGCGTCCGCTTTGACTGACACTGAGACTGGCATACCAGGAATACTGTGCAACACAATAAACAAAAGTGCCGTTTTGCAGCGCATTCAGACTGCCATCTGCACGAAACTCCAGTAACTCGCGATTGTAATACAACCGGTGTTTTGGTTTTAACGTGTCAATTTGTTTCAGTACAGTGGCGGTCGGGTCGGTATTAAAAATCTGCACGGGTGTGTCGGTCCAGCGTCCATCACATTGCTGCGCCTGCCGTGGACAGACTGTAATAACATCGCCAAGGCTGACTGCCTGGACACGGGCATAGCTCAGTTGTTGGCGAAACTGCTGCATAAACCGTTCAGCATCTTGCCGGGCGAAGAGTTCGGTCAGGCTTGGAATAGCCAATAATACCAAGATTGCAAAGATAGCCAGACAAACGGCGACTTCAGTGAGGGTAAAAGCTGGATCGGCTGCTGCCGAAGATGCTGGGTGTGATGGGTATGCCATGATGTTTCCTGTGTTTCTGTTCCGTGAATACACCCATTTACCTTAGCTGGCGGACCCGGCGGACGCAAGTCAGTGCAAAAACAGCACGAAACAACAGCCGGCGGCGGACAAGGCGGTTTGAGAAAACAGCGAAAAATCGCTACCATAGCGCCCAAGTTGTTGTACAGGCGCTTTGATATGTCGCATTCCATTTCCGTCAGTTTGATCCAGCAGCGTTTTACCGTCGGTGCTGTGCAGCAAAACTGTGATCAGATCCTGCAACTGGCGGTTGACGCCGGCACTGATCTGGTGGTTTTTCCTGAGTTGACGCTGACCGGTTATCCGCCGGAAGACTTGTTATTCCGTGCCGATTTAATGCAGTACGTGCACACTGCACTGGACCGGATCCAGGCTGCCGCATTGCCATGTACTCTGCTGATTGGTCATCCATGGCAGCAAGACGGCAAGCTGTATAACACCGCTTCAGTGATCCGCGGTGGTGAGCTGATTGGTCGTTATTTCAAACAGTGCCTGCCCAATTACGGCGTGTTTGATGAAGAACGGTATTTCAGCGCCGGCACTGATACATTGGTGTTTGAGTTGCACCAGCAAAAATTCGCCGTGCTGATTTGTGAGGATGTCTGGCATGGTGAGCCTGCAGCTGCGGCAAAAGCGGCCGGTGCGGACTGGGCGCTGGTACTGAATGCCTCACCTTATGAAATCGGCAAAAAAGCCCAGCGCGAACATTTGCTGACTTCGCTGGCGAAACGCTTACAGCTGGGATTTATTTACGTCAATCAAATGCAGGGCCAGGATGAACTGGTGTTTGATGGCAGTTCGCTGATTGTCAGCCCAAGTGGCGAGGTTGTGTTGGCGGCACCAGCTTTCGAAACCGGCATTTATTCCGCAGCGCTGCGCCATCAGCAACAGGGCTGGCAGGTCTCGCACCAACACGCCCGCCACGCTGAGCAATCGGTGGAAGCAGAAGTGTATCAGGCCTTAGTGGTCGCCACCCGCGACTACATCACACAAAATGGTTTTCCCGGCGCGGTACTTGGGCTTTCCGGCGGCATTGATTCAGCGCTGACCTTGGCTATCGCCGCCGACGCGATTGGTGCTGACAAAGTACAGGCATTGATGTTGCCGTTCCGGTATACCTCAGGCATGAGTGTCGACGATGCCACAGAACAGGCCCGCACTATGGGCATTGAATTTGACGTCGTGTCGATTGAGCCAATGTACGATGCTTATATGACGCAACTTACACCATTATTCGCTGGCCGTAAGGCGGATACGACGGAAGAAAATCTGCAGGCACGTCTACGCGGTGTGCTGTTAATGGCGCTGTCGAACAAGACCGGCCGTATTTTGCTGACTACGGGCAACAAAAGTGAAGTCGCCGTCGGCTACTGTACTTTGTACGGTGACATGTGTGGCGGTTTTGCCGTGATTAAAGATATTCCGAAAACCTTGGTGTACCGCCTCGCTGCCTATCGCAATACCATTTCAGCGGTGATCCCGCAGCGCGTGATCGACCGGCCGCCGTCAGCCGAGCTGGCGCCGGGTCAAACCGATCAGGACAATTTACCGCCTTATGATGAGCTTGACGCTATTATCGCGGCTTATGTGGAGCAGGATAAATCGCTGTCCGACATCATGGCGATGGGCTATGCTGAAGCCACTGTGCGTCGCATCCTGAATCTGATTGATTTTAATGAATATAAACGCCGTCAGTCGGCGGTAGGGCCAAAAATTACCGCGCGTAATTTTGGCAAAGACCGCCGGTATCCCATCACTTCAGCCCTGCGTAAACAAAGGTAGAGTGTCACATGAAAAAGATTGAAGCGATTATCAAACCTTTTAAACTCGACGACGTGCGCGAAGCACTGGCTGATATCAATGTCACAGGCATGACCGTCACTGAAGTGAAAGGTTTTGGCCGGCAAAAAGGCCACACTGAGTTATATCGCGGTGCTGAGTATATGGTCGATTTTCTGCCCAAAGTGAAACTCGATATTGTCGTCGCAGATGATCAGGTTGATCGCTGTGTCGACGCCATTATGAAAACCGCGCAGACCGGTCGCATCGGCGACGGCAAGATCTTTGTGTTTGACGTCGAGCGCGTGATCCGCATTCGCACCGGCGAAGAAGACGAAGAGGCGATCTGAGTCGCGTGCCAGACATGGTATCAGCGCCTGCATCTGAGCGGGCCGCTGACACACCTACACCGCTGAAAACCGACACCGCGCCGGAGCTGGTGCTGTGTCGCTATTGCGATTTATTGCAGCATTTACCGGCACTCCAGGATGGCGAAGAAGCGCATTGCAGCCGCTGTGGCCATGAGCTTGATGCGCGGCAACGTGAATCTGCCCTAAGACCTATTCTGTATGCGATGTCGGCACTGTTTATGTTGGTGCTGACCAATCTGTTCCCGTTTGTCGGCATGGATGCGGCCGGCAGCCACCGTGAGATGACCTTCCTCGATACCTCGGCGGTGCTGCTGGATGAAGATTATCCCTGGTTGGCGGTCTTGGTCTGGCTGTTTATTCAGGCCATTCCGGCTATTTGCATGATCGCGATTATCTATTTAAAACTCGGCATGTTTTATCGCTTGCCAGCTTTGGTGCAGGTGGCGCGGCTGCTGTATGCATTAAAGCCCTGGAGTATGGTCGACATTTTCCTGATGGGGCTGCTGGTTAGTTTCGTCAAATTGCTGACCCATTTTGAATTAAGCCTTGGTATGAGTTTTTGGGCCTTTTGTGGTTTTTGTCTGCTGCACCTGCGCACATTTCAGGTGGTGGACCGCCACGAACTCTGGTCACGCATTGCTCCGCCACCGCAACCGGTGGATGCTGCGGTAGCGGGTGAGACCGGCCTCAGTCAGCAGTTAAAAGTTTGTCAGTGTTGTACTGCGCTGGTGCCGCTGGCGGAAATTCGTTGCAGTCGCTGTGGCAGTAAGGTTCGGGCCCGTATTCCGTCCAGCGTGCAGAAAACGCTGGCACTGCTGGTGACCGCCAGCATTTTATATATTCCGGCCAACTTGCTGACAATGATGGAGACGGTGTCGCTCGGCGACAGTATTGAGTCGACCATTATCAGTGGCATTGTGCTGATGTGGGCGGATGGCGCCTATCCGGTCGCCATCGTGGTATTGCTGGCCAGTGTCGTGGTGCCTATAGTCAAAATTCTGGTGATGTTCTGGTTATGTTATCTGACGACGTTGCCGCTGAGTGAGCGCAGCAAACACGGTACCTGGATTTATCCGTTGGTGGACTGGATTGGCCGCTGGTCGATGGTGGACGTGCTGGTCGTCGCAATTCTGGCAGCTTTGGTGCGTTTTGACAGTTTAGTTGGCGTCTATCCCGGCGCCGCAACTTTGGTATTTGCTGCGGTAGTGATTGTCACTATGCTGGCGGCAATGAGTTTTGACCCGCGGTTATTATGGGATCCGGGTCCTGCAGAAATGGAGCAACAACGTGACGAGCAGCGCGGTACAGGCGAATATTCGTAAAATCAGCCAGTGGTCACCGATCTGGATAGTGCCGGTCGCCGCTGTCTTGATCGGCAGCTGGATGCTGTACCACACCTTTAAAAATCAGGGGCCAACGGTGACGCTGCTGGCCAGCAATGCTGAAGGCATCATCTCGGGCAAAACTCAGATCAAAAGCCGCAGTGTCGATGTCGGTAAAGTGGTCTCAGTTGAGTTGTCACAGGACCTGAAACAAGTGGTGATCCGCGCGCGGATGAACCCGGGCACGGCCAATCTGCTGAACGATGAGTCCCAGCTGTGGGTGGTAAAACCGACCATTGGCCGCGGCGGTGTCAGTGGTCTTAATACGTTGTTGTCCGGTGCCTATATCGAACTGCAGCCCGGCAAGAGCGATAGTGGCAAATATTTCTTTGAACTGTTAGAAACCCCGCCCATTGCACCGCCGGATGCACCAGGCGTTCGGATCTTTTTAAGCAGCAGTGACGCGGCCGCGCTGGCGGTTGGTGACCCGATTTTATACCGCGGTTATGACGTCGGGACTGTCGAGCGCAGTGAGTTCGATATGACTAAACGTAACATGCGCTATCAGTTGTTTATTCGTGCACCTTATGATGCGCTGGTCACCGAAAATGTGCGCTTCTGGAAAGCGTCGGGCATGGCGCTGGATATGTCGGCCGAAGGGGTACGGATCGAGATGGCATCTATGGCCACGTTGTTGGGTGGCGGTGTGACTTTTGATGTGCTCGATGGTTGGCCGGCCGGTAACAAAGTGGCTAATGATGCCGATTTCCAGCTGTTCGAAAATCGTAAGAGCATTCAGGATGGTCTGTACAACGAATATCTGGAATATCTGTTGTTTTTTGATGAATCCATCCGTGGCCTGACGGCTGGCGCGCCGGTCGAATACCGCGGCGTGCGGATTGGCACTGTCGCTTCGGTTCCTTATTTCTTTAACATGAAAAATCCGCTGCAGGTCGCCTTTAATAAAGGTATTCCGGTACTCATTCGTATCGAAACCGGCCGGCTCTACGACAATCTGACACTACCGCAGTTACGGCTGGAACTGGATCAGGCGGTCAGTAAGGGCCTGCGTGCTGTGCTGAAAACCGGCAATCTGCTGACTGGTGGTTTGTATATCGATCTGAATCAACTGGAAGCGGACAGTCAACGACAAACCCAAGCGGCAGACACAGTGTCAGCGCCTGTGGCCGCATCTGCTGCGCTAGACGCCGGCGCAGACAACACCATAGTCGCAACTGAGACTCCGGCAATAGTGGCGACGCCTTTGTTGCCAGAGCCATTGCCAGAATTTGCCGGTTATAAAATTCTGCCAACCAGCCGCAGCGGCCTTGGTCATATCGAACAGAAGGTGCTGCAGGCGCTGGATAAAATCAATAATTTGCCGGTAGAACAAGTGTTGGCGGACAGCTCGGCCACGCTGAACGCGACCCGGGATTTGATGCAACAAAGTCAGCAACTGGTACAAAGTCTCGATGCGTTAGTCAAAGCCGATGCGACGCAGCAATTGCCGGCTGAAGTGAACAGAAGTCTGGCCGACCTGCGCAAAACCCTGGCCGGCTTAAGCCCCGGCTCACCGGTGTATGAGCGCATCAACAGTAATCTGCAGGCGATGGACAAAGTACTGCGTGACTTGCAGCCGGTGGTGCAAACGCTGAACCAACAAAGCAATGCCTTAATCCTGAGTGCCGATCCAAAAGCAGATCCAGAACCTGAGCAAGGAAACCAACCATGAAAGCAGGAATTTTTCTGAGCGGGCTGACTGCCTTGACGTTATTAGCTGCCTGCAGTTCGTCGGTGGACCTGCGCTACTATCAGTTGCCACAGCCTGCAGTGGTCTCAGTGCAGCCGAATGCCGCTGCACCAGTGTTATATGCAGAACCTGTGATGGTCGCGTCTTATCTGAACAGTAATGCCTTGATTTTACAGACATCAGCCGTAGAGCTGCAGAAAACCACTCAGCATCAGTGGGCTGATCCGCTGGATCAGCAACTGCAACGTTTGTTGGTGAACGGTTTGCAACAGGCATTGCCGGCGTATCGGGTGACCGGCCAACAGCCAGGCGGCGATGCTGTGCGTTTATTAGTGCAAGTCGAGCAGTTCCATGGCCAGCAACAGGGCATAGTCCTGGTCAGTGGTCGCTTTCATTTATTAAAGGGTGACAAAGTACAGAGCCAGAGCTTTCAGCTGCAGCTACCACAGCCAGATGAGGGTTATCCGGCACTGGTTGATACGTTAGGGCAGGGCTGGCAACAGGCGATTAGCCAGTTTGCCGCAGCTGTCAGCACTTTTGCACCGGCAGCAAATCCACAGTAAGCAGTTGGCTCAGGGCGTGTAACGCACGCCCAATACCAGCGGCTGGCAGGCGCCAGTCACCGCTGGCACGTTGCCGGGGATTTGCTGTTCAAAAGCATAAGCCAGCCAGGCGAAAGCCATCGCTTCCACCCAGTCCGGGTGTACGCCTAAGGCTTCAGTGGTTTTGATCTGACACTGCGGCAGCAATTCAGCCAAATCCTGTAACAGCACAGCGTTATGAACGCCGCCACCACAGACATAAATTTCAGACACGACAAAACGGCTGACTGCCAGCGCAATAGTCCCGGCGGTAAATCGGCTTAATGTGCGTTGTACATCTGCTGGCGCGGGCATATTGCCTGTCGCTGCCTGCAGTTGCTTGAGCTGTTGTTGTAACCAATTGAGCTGAAAGTATTCGCGACCAGTGCTTTTAGGCCCGGTCTGGTGGAAATATGCATCGCTGAGTAGCAGGCCAAGTAAAGCAGCATCCAGCTGACCGCTGGCGGCATAAGCGCCGTTGGCATCATAGGCTTTGCCTTGGTGCAGCTCCATCCAGTTATCCAGCAGACAGTTGCCGGGGCCGGTATCAAAACCTTGTATGGGCTGATGCGGCAACAACAATGTGATGTTGGCGATGCCACCAATATTCAGAATACAGCGGCCTTGTTCCTGAGATGCGAAGATCGCCTGATGAAAGGCCGGTACTAAAGGCGCACCTTGTCCGCCATAGGCGATGTCTTTGCGGCGAAAATCGGCGATCACCGGGATCTGCGTCAACATCGCCAGCCGGTGCTGATCACCTATCTGATAACTGAATGGCTGACGGGCGTTAGGTCTGTGCCGGATCGTTTGACCATGGCAGCCGATCGCGCGGATCCTGCTGCGATCAATGTCGCTTTGTTGCAACAGTAGCTGGACTGCATCGGCGTAACAATGGGCCAGGTCGGCTTCTGCCAAACCCAAACGTTCAATTTCGTTGCTGCCGGGCTGTGCCAAAAGCGCCAATTCCGCTTTTAATTCAGCAGGGTAGGGCAGGCATAAGCTGTGAATAAGGGTTGGATAAGCTGGGGAGAAATCGACCAGCACCACATCGACACCATCCAGGCTGGTGCCTGACATGATGCCGATATACAGTGCTTCAGCAGCGGGTTCTGCAGTCACAACAAATTATTGGTTGGCAGCCAACACAACACGTTCGTGCGCTTTCAGCTGCGCGATCTGTTGTTTAGCATTTTTGGTGAACTCAACGCGGGCAACGCCTTGCAGTGGTTCAGCCTGTGGCAGTTTCACTGTACGTGGGTTCCGGTGCACACCACCAACCATGAATTCATAGTGCAGGTGCGCGCCGGTGACACGACCAGTCGCGCCTAAGCGTCCGACGATGTCGCCTTGTTTAACTTTCTCACCACGTTTGACGTCGCGTTTGGATAAGTGCAGGTACTTGGTGACGATACCGTTGGAATGCTGGATCACCACATAGTTACCGTTCGCGCCTTTCATCGACGATTCAATCACTTTACCATCACCGGCCGCCATAATTGGCGTGCCCATTGGCGCAACATAATCGACACCATTGTGTGCTTTGATTTTACCAAGGACTGGATGTAAACGACGTGGATTAAAATTGGAGCTGACATAGCGGAAGTTAACAGGTGCACGCAGGAAGGCCTGTCGCATCGAACCACCATCCGGCTTGTAGAAGTTACCGTCGGTGTGACGTACGGCCTGATACAGTTGACCCTGGTTCTGGAATTGTGCAGCGACGATGGCGCCGTTACCGATAAACTGGCCTTCCGCATACTGGCGTTCAAACATCACGCTGAAAGAATCACCAGAGCGAATATCTAAGGCAAAGTCGATGTCATAACCAAATACGTTGGCCAGGTCGATGATTTGTGCTTCAGACAAACCAGCGTTCATCGCTGAACCCCAGAAGCTGCCGCTGATAATACCGGCGACTACTTCGGTGCGTACTTCAATTTCTTTTTGCAATTGCTTGGCGACAAACTGGCCGTCATCGCTGCGGGTAACGCGTAAAGTTTTCAGATTGCTGAGGTTGTAGCGCAGTTCCTGCAATTGTCCTTGCGCGTTCAAACCAAATTCTAATTGCGCGCCCGGGAATAAACGGGTCAGGTTTTTCGCTTCTTTACCGGCATCCAGTACCGCTTGCATCGTTTGCGCATCGATTTTCGCGCGTTTGAATACAGAGCCTAAAATGTCGCCTTTTTTCACTTCCACCGAAATCCACTCTAATGAGTTGTCTTCGGTCGGAATGGTGCTTTCGGTAGTTTGCGGTAAGGATTCGGTGACAACAGGGACAGCAAGGCTATAACGCTTGCCGACTTCTAAACTGTTTTTTTCGTTGTCTTTGGACGCTTCAGCCTTTTCTGAAGGCAGAAGCAGCGTCACAGACAGAATGGTGGCCAATGTGGCTATCAGAACACGGTGCGGAGTGGGCAAAGATGAAATCATTGAAGGCGCATCTCTTATTATTATGGTTCTTTCCACGTAAAAAATGAGCATATAACGATTTTTTGCAAGATCCAAGACTTTTGTGCGTTTAATCGGGAGTAATGTTGCAGTAGAATGCGGACTTAGATTTTTAGCTGAAAAATTATCCGGAGAACTGGCGCATGACGCAGTGGCAACAGGCCCTGGCCGAGATCAAGCGGGGCTTAGAAGAGATCCTGCTGGAAGACGAACTGATCGAAAAATTGAAGCAGGGTAAACCGCTGAAAGTAAAAGCCGGTTTTGATCCAACAGCACCAGATTTGCACTTAGGCCACACGGTCCTGATCAATAAATTACGCACTTTCCAGCAACTCGGACATGAAGTCATTTTCCTGATCGGAGACTTCACCGGGATGATTGGCGATCCAACCGGCAAAAACGTCACCCGCAAGCCACTGACGCGGGAAGATGTACTGGCCAATGCGAAGACTTATCAGGATCAGGTATTTAAGATCCTGGATCCGGCGAAAACCCGCATTGCGTTTAACTCAGAGTGGATGGAAAAACTCGGTGCCGCCGGCATGATCAAACTGGCCGCGCGCCAGACCGTCGCCCGCATGCTGGAACGGGATGACTTCAAAAAGCGTTACGCCAATAATCAGTCAATTGCAATCCATGAATTTTTGTACCCGCTGGTGCAAGGCTGGGATTCAGTTGCGTTGGAAGCCGACATCGAAATGGGCGGCACCGATCAGCGCTTTAACCTGCTGATGGGCCGTGAGCTGCAAAAGGACGAAGGTCAGCGTCCGCAAACTGTATTGATGGTGCCGCTGCTGGAAGGTCTGGATGGCGTGCAGAAGATGTCGAAATCACTCGGCAACTACATCGGCATCACCGACAGTCCAACGGAAATGTTCGGCAAAGTGATGTCGATCTCAGACGACCTGATGTGGCGTTATTATGATCTGCTGAGTTTCCGCGCCATTGAAGACATCGCCGCGCTGAAACAACAAGCAGCGGAAGGCCGTAATCCACGTGATATCAAAATCGAACTGGCGAAAGAAATCATTGCCCGTTTCCACTCGGATGCAGACGCCGAGGCCGCGCACCAGGACTTTATCCAGCGTTTTTCTAAAAACGCCTTACCAGACGAGATCCCGGAACTGACGCTGACGCTTGAAGGCGACAATCTGCCGATCGCTCAGCTGTTAAAAGAAGCCGGTCTGGTGGAAAGCACCTCAGAAGCGCTGCGGATGATCAAACAAGGCGCCGTCAAGCTAAACGGCGATAGCAAAGTGGAAGACAGTAAACTGGTGTTCGAAAAGGGCTCCAGCACGATTTTCCAGGTCGGTAAACGCAAGTTCGCCAAAGTCACCTTGGTATGATCTAACAAGGATCCTGCGATCCTTTCGACACATAAAAAGCCGCTTCCGGGCGGTTTTTTTATGTCCGCGCTTTAGTCAGATAGTCCATATTCAGCTGCAGTTTGAAGCGCCTGGAACTCCAGACGATTTAAACTCGCGTAAAATAAATGTTATTGTCATAACGCGTTGGGATTCCAGTATCGAAAAGGACACTATGCGAAACTCACTGTATAACCTGGTTGTAATGTTTCTGCTTGCTCTGTCACTGACGGTTCCCATCCGGGCATCAGAGCAGGTTCTGCAGACATTTAAATGCAGTACTGCAGCATTGTGTGAGCAAAGTATGCGGG
This sequence comes from Rheinheimera sp. F8, assembly GCF_001518915.1. NCBI lineage: Bacteria > Pseudomonadati > Pseudomonadota > Gammaproteobacteria > Chromatiales > Chromatiaceae > Rheinheimera > Rheinheimera sp. F8. Next base: position 3,718,482 of record NZ_CP013656.1, on the reverse strand, counting down.
AGCTGACAAAACAGTTATTGGCTTCTTCTGCACGGCACCAACTGATTAAGTCTGTTACAGAGCGGCCCGCAGATTGGCTAAGTCCTTTGTTGCTTAGACTGAGTGATGATCCTGATTCAAATGTTCAACAGTTGGCCCTGCTATTTCTGCAAGAGATGCCCGGCTTAAGCGATCGTTATTGGCAACAGATTGAAGTGAAGTTAAACCGCGACCCGCTGCAATGGATTGAGGTTGCTCTGAGGATGCGTCATCCCGCGATAGTCCCTGCTGTGTTACAACTGATTCTGCAGCATAAGCTGGATGCTCGTTTACTGTTTCTAAAATGGCCTGAAAGCCAACAGCAAGTCAGAGTTTTCCTGCAAAGTGAATTAGAACGTTTGTCCGTCGCTGAACACCCGATGAGCTGTAATAGTGCTGAGAACTTCCAACATACGATGTGTTACATACTCTCTCAGATGTTTCGCTCCCTGCCTTTGGAGCATCGTATACAAATATGGCAAGTGTGGAGCGGACGGTTGGCAGATAGCAAATTACCGGAAGACTTTGTGCTATTACTTTTGACGCTGACCAACAAAGATTTTTTTCGGCAGTTGCCGCCAGGAGTTGCCAGGCAAACTGAAACTCAGTTAATTCGGTTAAAAGCGAATAATCCCAACTTACGTTACAATGCCCGACACAGTTTAATCGACTTGGGACGCCCGTCAGCTGCTATCGAAGTTACAGAGAATTTAAAAGAGTTTCTCGCGACAAAATCCCGCTCAGACTCTAACTACTTAAATCCTATGTTCGTAGTTGCTAAGTTTGCGCCTCTAATTCAACCAAAAGCATTCAGTAATTTTCAAAAGCCTGAGGCTTCCGATCCTGATTACGCCGAATGGGTCATCCTGCTCGGTATGACCCGTCAATCGGGAGCTGAGGCTGATATTTTGCGTGCATGGCAAAAACAGCATGCTCCGGTTGAAAATGCGGCCGCTTTGGTATCCGCCGCATATTACTCAGCATCGCTATTACAGCAATTACAGGCTCAAGCCAAGCGTCATTGGTATCCACCAATCCGCGCGTTAGCAGAATCTCTGTTAAACCATACCGCAGTGTCTCTGGGCATGACTGAAGATGAGCGTTCAGAGCGAAGTAAAATGCTCAGAGTTCGCGAAAAATTACAGATGTCTGCTTGCCACGATCTGCGTGAGCCACCAGCAAGTCCTGAGCAAAAGAAATGGTATAACCAGGAGCAGTTGGAAAGTCTGACATTCCGTTTCCCTGATATAAGTGTCGATGGTTTCAGTGTGGCAAATATTGTCGCCGCCTGGCGCGCGACCACGACAGGGACAGAGTTTTTACCTCTTCTTGCACAGTGGGGTGTTGATCAGAGTTTAGCCCGGCAGGAAGCAACAGCTCAGCCTTCGGAAAATAAGGCATTTCATTTTGAGCCAAGAGCCGCTTTGCAACTTGAGAATGGTTGGATCAGCGTTGCTGATCGTGGCGAATGGAGCGGCGAACTCCGCTATGTTAATAAGACGAACAGCATTCAAATTGCAAAAGGTAATTTTCAGGACGTATTTTTAGTTGGCACCGATGTCGTCGTGGTTAAAGCGAGCGCTCACTCCCACGATGGGCGAATCTACAAATTGCGACAGAACGATAAAGAGCAATGGGCGCTGGAGTTGTGGCGCGAAATTCCGGCAACAGCAGAGGCTGTCTGGCAACTGGCAGATGGTCGTTTAGTGCTGCAAAGCAGTGCAGGTACTTTTCTGTTGAGCCCGACTGGAACCTTACAAATGGCCGAATGTTTAAGTATTGAAAAGTGAGTACTGGCGGCAAGTTATGGAAGATAACTTATTGATATCAATTTATTAGTCTATCGAAATACGTCAAAATCTACAGGTATCCAAGCCGCCTCCGGGCGGTTTTTTCGTATTAAGCGCTGGAAAATTCAACAATCTGCTTGCACTGAGATCCAATGCGATCTAATGTGATATTAAATTGATATCGCATTGAGGTGAGTTATGTTGAAAGAGACCCCAGCCAAAGCTCAATCCGGTTTTGGTACTTTGTTTATGTTATTGGTACTGCAGCTTGCGACTGTCGCGTTGATTCTGACCATGCCGCCGCTGCTTAAAATATTGGCACTGCTGGCTGGTATTGCGGTGTTTATTTGCTGGTTCGGCTTTTATATGGTGGAGCCGAATCAGTCGGCGGTGTTGCAGTTATTTGGCCGTTATGTCGGCACTGATTTTGAAAATGGCTTGCGCTGGGCTAACCCGTTTTACAGCAAACAAAAAGTCAGTTTGCGGGTACGCAACTTCGAAAGCAGCAAATTAAAGGTCAATGACCATGCCGGCAATCCGGTCGACATCGCCGCGGTGGTGGTGTGGAAAGTCGTCGACAGTGCTGAAGCGGTATTTGAAGTGGAAGACTATGAAAACTTCGTCAATATCCAGAGTGAAGCTGCGCTGCGTTATCTGGCGTCGAGTTACCCGTACGAAGCGGAAAAAGAATCCGAAATCAGCCTGCGCAGCAGCGGCAGTGACATTACCGATTTGCTGCGCACTGAGATCCAGAATCGCTTACATAAAGCCGGTGTTGAAGTGATTGAAGCGCGCATCAGTCACCTGGCCTATGCGCAGGAGATCGCCAGTGCCATGTTACAGCGCCAGCAAGCGCGGGCAGTCGTGATGGCGCGCCAGCAAATCGTCGAGGGCGCAGTTGGTATGGTCGAAATGGCCCTGCAGCGTCTGTCAGAAAAAGATGTCGTGCAGCTGGATGAAGAACGCAAAGCCGCGATGGTCAGCAATCTGTTGGTGGTGTTGTGCGGCGATCACAGCGTGTCTCCGGTGATTAATACCGGCACTATTTATTAACACGAACAGGTGAGTTGTGGCTAAAAAAGCTTTTGCCCTGCGCATCGACGAGCAGATGCTGCAGGCGCTGCAGCACTGGGCGGACGATGAGTTTCGCAGTGTGAATGGTCAGATTGAGTTTTTGCTGCGTGATGCACTGATCAAAACAGGCCGGGTGAAGCGGGTGGCGCCTCAGCCGGCTGATTTATCAGCAGAAGCGCCGGCGGATCCAGATCCTTTGTCTAGCGATAACCACTGACGCCATTGCCACAGACCATAAGCAGCATTGAACCAATACAGCGTATAAAACGCCGCGGTCAGTTCCAGACCGCGGTGATAATACAGCGGGATCGCAATACTGTTCACCAGTAACCAGCACCACCAGTTCTGCAGATAACGCCGGATCAACAGCAGCTGCGCCAGCACGCTGAGTGTCAGCACCAGACTATCCCAAAAGGGCGCATAAGCGTCAGTCCAGGCATGTAATAAAGCGCCATAGAGCAATGCAACGAGCAGTGCAGCGGCCAGATAAGGTAGCAGATACTTGCCGGGTAATTGCCCGATCGGCAATGCATTTGCAGCCTGCCAGCTGAACAGGCCCCAGATTCCGGCTGCGATGAAAAACAATTGCAGCACGACGTCAGCATAAAGCTGATGCTGATAACACAACACACCAAACAATGAGCAGCCAGCTATGGTCGCCCACCAGGTCAGCGCCGAGTTGCGGGCTGCCAGCCAGATGGAGCCTGCGACCAGCAGGTTGGCGCAAAGCTCCAATACCGATGGCATCAGACTTCCAGATTATCTATCAAGCGGGTGTTACCAAGGTAGGCAGCAAGCAAAATGACTAATGGCCTGCTGTTGCTGTCGGCTAGTTCCAGCGTCTGCCGGTCACAGATATGAACATAATCCGGCCGGAAGCCTGCCAGGCTCAGTGTCTCGGCAACTTGCTGTTCCAGCGCACGGAAATCAGCAAAACCGCCACTGATTTGCTGACGCAGCCATTGCAATTGCTGATAAATCAGCGGCGCTGTGGCGCGGGCTTCAGTGGATAAATAACCATTGCGCGAACTCAGTGCCAGCCCATCGGCGGCCCGTTCAGTGTCGATGCCAATGATTTCAATCGGAAACGACAGGTCCGTTGTGAGCTGCCGGATCACCGCCAGTTGCTGATAGTCTTTTTTGCCAAACAGCGCCAAATCAGGCTGGACCAGATTAAACAGTTTGCTGACGATAGTGGCGACACCACGGAAATGACCAGGACGGCTGGCACCACAATGCTGATCACCCACTTTGGGCACTTCAACCGCGGTTTGTGCTTCCAGGCCACGCGGATAAATCAATTCAGGCGTTGGGGTAAATACCGCATCCGCCTGATGTTCGGTCAAACCAGCGCAGTCTTCGGTCAAAGTGCGCGGATATTTGGCTAAATCTTCATTGGCGCCAAATTGCATCGGGTTGACAAAAATCGATACGACCACGCGGTCGGCGCGCTGCCGCGCTTCATCGACCAATTTAAAATGGCCGGAATGCAAATTGCCCATCGTTGGCACAAAAGCGACCGTCTGGCCGGCCTGACGCCAGGCGCGAACTGTGGCGCGTAAAACTTTGATGTCAGAAATTACCAGCATTCGCCGACTCCCGTATCAGAAACTATGTTCAGGGCCAGGAAAGGCCGCACTTTTTACATCAGCGACAAACATGCTGATGGCTTTTTTGATATCACCGGTTTCCTGCAGGAAGTTCTTCGAGAATTTCGGGATATAGCCACTGCTGATACCCAATAAGTCGTGCATCACTAGCACCTGACCGTCTGTGACTACACCAGCACCGATGCCAATCACCGGGATGCGCAGCGCTTTGCTGATGCGTTCGGCTAATAAGGTCGGAATACATTCGACCACCAGCAGCTGACAACCAGCCTGCTCCAGCGCAATGGCCTGTTGCAGAATATGTTCAGCGGCCGCATCGTCGCGGCCCTGTACTTTAAAACCGCCAAACACGTGGACAGATTGTGGCGTCAGACCGATATGACCACAAACCGGTACACCACGCTCGGTTAATGCTTTGATGGTCGGTAACAGGAATTCACCGCCTTCCATTTTCACCATATTGGCACCAGCCTGCATCATCGGCGTGACGTTGGCGAAAGCCTGTTCCATCGTCGCATAACTCATAAATGGCATGTCAGCGATGATAAAAGCCTGTGGGGCGCCCGCACGGACGCAACGGGTGTGATAAGCGATTTGTTCGACGGTCACGGGCAGTGTATCGGGCTGACCCTGCAGCACCATGCCGAGCGAGTCGCCGACTAATAAAGTCTCGACGCCACTGTCAGCGAACAATTTGGCAAAGCTGGCGTCGTAGGCCGTTAGCATAGTGATTTTTTCGCCTTGCTGTTTCATTTTCAGCAAAGTTGCAGTGGTAATTTTTGCCATGATGCTCTCATCCGACCATTAGAAAATCCGCGCGCAAGATGGCATATCCGGCAGCAGGCTGCAAGCATCCGGCGGTACAAAATCCGGCCGCTTCAGCGCTGCGGCGCAGCCAGGCCTGATGCCAGATCTGACGTCAACATAGTCAGGCCGTTGCGCGGCACCTGTAAAGCAATCTCTGCCAGTGCGCCGAGGCCCGGGATCTGTAGCAAAGGCGCAAGTTCCAGCAAAGGGTAGACGACAAATTCGCGTTGGTGCAGGCCATAATGCGGCACTGTCAGCCGCGCTGTGGCGAGGACTTCTTCACCATACAGCAGGATATCCAAATCCAACGTACGCGGTCCCCAGCGATCATCTTTACGCTGCCGGCCCTGTTCGAGCTCAATGTGCTGTAATGCATCCAGTAAAGTTTCTGCCGCAAGTGTGGTATCGAGGGCCGCCACGGCATTAACATAATCCGGCTGGTCCTGTGGCCCCATTGGTTTAGAGCCATAAAAATGACTGACTGCAGCAAGTTGACTCTGCGGCAATTGCGATAATGCCTTTACCGCTTGCTGCAGTTGCTGCAGCGGCGCGTCGAGATTGGCGCCGAGGCCCAGGTAAACCCGAATCATGCCTGATCAGCGGCCGGTTTGCGGCGTACTGGTTTGCGTTTGCGCCGTGGTCTTTTCACGTCGACGCCTTCTTTGCCTAAATCCAGCACCAGCTCTTCCCGCTCGGCGTCACCGGCATTGACAAATTGTTGCCACCACAAGGCCAGCTCTGCCAGTTGCCCGCCCTCGGCCTTGGCGCGTAGCTGCATAAAATCAAAGGCGCCGCGGAATTTTGGCAATTCCATCAGTTTAAAAGCACGACGGCCGGCTCTTTTACTCAGGCGGCCCTGCAGCGACCACAGATCACGCACCACCAGCGTAAAGCGTTTTGGAATTCCGATAGTACGTACCAGGTCATCCAGGACTTCGGTCATGGCGATATTCAGCGCGTCAATGTCATTGAGGCCACTTTCAATCAACAGCGTCTGCATCCGCAGTTCGACCGGATACCACAACAAGGCGGCGTAGATAAAGGCCGGAGTCACTGGTTTATCCTGTGCCACCCGCTCGTCGGTGTCTTGCAGTGCGTTGGTGATCAGGCTAAACATTTTGCCTTCACTGTCTTGCTTCAGTACTTTATGCACTTGTGGCAGCAGCTGTTTCAGGATGCCAAGGTCACGCATCATCACGAAGTTGTCGAAGGCTTTACCAGCCATCAGCAATTTCAGTGATTCATCAAATAAACGTGCTGCCGGAATATTTTTCAGCAGGATCGCAAGCTCAGGGATCAGCGCTTTGGTTGCCGGCGCCAAATCCATATTCAGTTTGGTGGCAAAACGGATCGCGCGCAGAATGCGCACCGGATCTTCACGGTAGCGGGTTTCCGGATCGCCGATCAGTTCAATTTTGCGCTGTTGGATAGCTTCAACACCATTGGCAAAATCGTAGATGGCGAAATCACGCACTGAGTAATACAGCGCATTGATGCTGAAATCGCGGCGTTCAGCGTCTTCTTCAATCGTGCCGTAGACGTTGTCGCGCAGGATCTGGCCATGGTCAGAGCGCACGCCGGCCGGAATGTTCTCTTCTTCTTCGCCACCGCTGTGGTGGCCGCGGAAAGTCGCGACTTCGATCACTTCACGGCCAAACACTACATGTGCCAGACGGAAGCGGCGGCCAATCAGCCGGCAGTTTTTAAACACTGCACGCACTTCATCAGGTGTAGCGTTGGTCACCACATCAAAATCTTTTGGGATCAGGCCGAGTAATAAATCGCGGATACAACCGCCGACCAGATAAGCTTCAAAACCGGCGTCATTGAGGCGGTACAGCACTTTGAGTGCGTTCGGGCTGATGTCTTTGCGTGAAATGCTGTGCTGATCGCGGGAAATGACGCGCAGCGCAGGTAAAACATCAGATTGATGATCCGGATTTAATTTCGGTCCCAGATTGCTGGTGTCGCGGCGCGGTCTTGGAGAATCATAACGCGGGCGATCTGTACTGGTTGCCGCGCGGGAGCCATCCTGGCGCTGATTGTCGTAGCGATCGCGTGGCGGACGACCTGGCCGGGCAGAGTCGTTGCGGCTGTATTCTGCATTGGTGCGGCGTGGACGGCGCTCTGGAACCGCGGCGGCAGGTTCCGGCTGCGTTTCAGTTTGTTCCACCACGGCTTCGGTGATGGCCTTGGCTTTTTTGCCTGTCAGCTTGCGACAAAAATCTAACACTCTGGAAATAATGGCCTTTCTCCTTGAAAGAACGGTATTGGCTTGGTGAGTTGCAGCGGCAGATCCCGGCAGTAAATTCCGGCGAAAATTGAACATCAATGCAGCCGGTAGCCGGTTACCCGACAGGCGAAAAAAAATTGGCGTTATGATAACGCAGGCTGGTGAAAAAATGAATGAAAATACCGGGCTGAGCGTGAATCTGCTGCGGCTTGTCAGTTAAAACTCTGGATCTGGATTTCGCCCTGCTGCGGTACTAAAGCGTTTTGCCAGTGTGCTAAGGCAAATTGCAGCAATTCAGCGACAGGTAAGCGTGTTGCATCCGGTGGCACGGGCTGGCCTAAAAACAACAAAGCCGCGGTTAAAGACTGCGCCGGCGCGAAGCGGCGAATGTCAGTGGCATGATTTTGTTTACTGAGTTTTTGTCCCGGCGCTGTCACAGCAAGCGGCAAATGACCGTAAACCGGCACCGCTGCGCCAAATGCGCGGCATAACGCCTGTTGACGCGGTGTCATCTGTAACAGGTCCGCACCACGGACCACTTCGCTGATGCGCTGCTCAATGTCGTCAATCACCACTACCCACTGATAGGCAAACAGGCCGTCCCGGCGTTTGATAATGTAATCTTCGGCTGCCAGCGCACTGGGGATTTGTTGAGCTCCGGCGAATAAATCAGTAAATTCAGTCGCTACATCAACGGTTTGCAGTCGCCAGGCCAGAGGCCCATCCTGTCCGCTGCGGAGCTGTAAAGTCCGGCAATGACCATCATAAATGCCGCCTAAACCAGCAATGCGGGCGCGATTGCACTGACAGCCATAGAGCTGATGCTGCTGTTGAAATTGGTCAAAATAATGTTGATACAGATCCAGCCGCTGGCTTTGCCAGACGACGCTGTCGTCCCAGTGCAGACCAAATTGTTCCAGCGTGCGCAGGATCTCGCTGTCAGCGTTGGGAACTGTACGGGGCGTGTCGATATCTTCGATGCGGACCAGCCACTGCCCACCCTGGGATTTGGCATGCAGATAACTGCCAACAGCGGCCACTAATGAGCCGAAATGCAAAGGGCCGGATGGCGATGGCGCAAACCGGCCCCTGATACAGGAGAATTCAGCGGTCATCATTAACCGCCGAGTTGTTTTTCCTTGATCTCTGCCAGCGTCTTACAATCGATACACTGATCAGCCGTTGGACGGGCTTCCAGACGTTTAATACCGATTTCGATGCCACAGGTATCACAGAAACCGAAATCTTCGTCTTCGATTTTCTGTAAGGTTTTCTCAATCTTTTTCAGAAGCTTACGTTCGCGATCCCGTGCACGCAGCTCGAGACTGAATTCTTCTTCCTGCGCCGCGCGGTCCACTGGATCCGGGAAGTTTGCAGCTTCATCGGCCATATGGTTTTTCGTGCGGTCTACTTCTTCACGCAGCTGCTGACGCCAGGCGTCGAGAATTTTGCGGAAATGTTCCAGCTGCTTCGGGTTCATGTACTCTTCGCCCGGCGCTTCCTGATAAGGCAGCACGCCAGCCATGGCCAACAGGCCGAGAGATTTGGTAGTTTTGCCTTCTGGCATGGTAGTCTCCTGTATAACAGTGCCAAGCAAAAAGATGGCGGCTATTGATAGCAGAATATCGGCACCATCGCAATCACATTAAAAAAGCCGCGGAAGTATACAGACAGACCTTGGCTTCGTCACCCGGTTCTGCTGTTTTTGCAGCAATAGCTGCAGAAATTTCCGCCATTTCCCGGCGTGAAACCGCAAAATGGGGCGGCACAATAACAGAAAATTGGAGACAGTATGGAGATTTGGTGGGCTTTTTTAATTCTGGGTGCAGTGGTTGGCTTTGTTGCCGGCTTACTGGGGGTGGGGGGCGGCGCGATTATGGTGCCGGTTTTGACCAGTTTATTTGTCACACTGAATTTTTTACCTGAGCATTTGTTACATATGGCGCTGGCGACGTCGATGGCATCCATCATCCTGACCAGCATTGCCAGCGCACGCACTCACCAGCAACATCAGGCGGTGTTATGGCCGGTGGTAAGGTTGATGAGTGCGGGGATTGTGCTTGGAACCTTTGGTGCAACTTTTATTGCATCTTTGCTGCCTACGTTGCCGCTGGCGATTTTTTTCAGCTGTTTTATGGCCTATGTCGCGCTGCAACTGTTGCTTAATATCAAACCTAAACCCAGCCGTGGCTTGCCGGGCGCGCTGGGGATGACAGCAACTGGCGTGGGTATCGGCGGCATTTCTGCGCTGGTGGCGATTGGCGGTGGTTCTCTGACCGTGCCGTTTCTGACCTGGTGTAATGTGCGGGTGCAGCAAGCCATTGGCACTTCTGCTGCCATTGGCCTGCCGATCGCGCTCAGTGGCAGTATTGGTTACGCGATCGCCGGCTGGGAGCAAGTGGGCTTGCCACAGTTCAGTCTTGGTTATATTTACCTGCCTGCGGTGTTATTGATCTCTGCCGTCAGCTTTTTTACCGCGCCACTTGGTGCGAGCCTGGCGCACAAGCTGCCGGTGCCAACGTTAAAGAAGATTTTTGCCCTGTTATTACTGGGTCTGAGTGCAAAAATGTTGCATACGATACTGGGCAGCTGAATGCGGTGACAGTTGAGCGCAGCCGCTATGTTGCCTGCTGTTTTGTCAGCATGACGCTGTGATACACTCGGCGCATAGCAGTGTTTGTTCCGAATTAGAGGTTTTGTTATGTCTGAACTGTTACAAATTCAATTAAGCAGTGTCACTGCTGACCCCCGTTTTGGTAAAAATCCATTGTTAACACCGACCGCTGATGGCTATCAAATCCATCAGAGCGGCAACGAACAATTGCGGCAAATTCAAAAAGCCGGCCGTACGCTGGACGGTTTGGGCGTGCAAACTGCGCAGTTAGCCGGTGAAGGCTGGACGCTGGATAAACAGTGGGCGTTTTATCAGGGTTTTTGCAGCGCGAAAAAACTCGGTGGCCTGCACTGGACTGGTGACGAAGCCACCGTCGCGCAACTGGTCGCTTTGCAACAGTGTTTTGCCTGGGCAAAAAAACAGACCAATGCTGCGCCAGAAGATCTCTATCCGGAAAAACTTTGTCATGAAGCAGTCGAGTTTATCAGTGCCGTCGCTGGCAGCGGTAAAGTCAGTCATCGCATCATCAGCGGTGATGCTTTGCTCAGCGAAGGCTGGATTGGTGTGCATGCTGTGGGCCGCGGCAGCGACCGCGCGCCAGCGATTTTAGTGCTGGATTTTAATCCATCTGGCGACAGCAATGCGCCTGTGGCGGCCGCACTGGTCGGCAAGGGCATTACTTTTGACAGCGGCGGTTATTCGATTAAAGCCTCTGAAGGCATGCTGACGATGAAATGTGATATGGGCGGCGCAGCCACCGTCACTGCGGCGCTGGCATTGGCCATTACGCAAGGTCTGAACAGTCGCGTACAGCTGATTTTGTGCTGCGCCGAGAACCTGATCAACGGCCGCGCCTTTAAACTCGGCGATATCCTGACTTACAAAAACGGTGTGACGGTCGAAATCGTCAACACTGACGCCGAAGGCCGCTTAGTACTGGCTGATGGTCTGCAAATTGCTGCAGCTTCTGGTGCGGGCCTGGTCATTGATGCTGCTACGTTAACCGGTGCGGCGATGATGGCAGTCGGGACTGAATATAATGCGATTTTTGGCCTGGACAAGGCATTACAACAGCGCGTGCTGGGCTATGCCAATACCGTTGCAGAACCAGCCTGGCCTTTGCCGCTGGAGCGCTGGCATCAACAACAATGTCCGTCAGCCTATGCCGATACCGCCAACAGCCGTCCGGTGAAAGGTGGCGGCACTGGTGGCGCCAGCAACGCTGCTGGTTTCCTCAGCCGTTTTGTTGGGAATGATGGGGCTGGTTGGTTACATGTCGATTTGGCCGCAGCATTTCAGGGCAATGCCAATGGCTTCTGGGGCGCTGGCGCCACTGGCACTGGTATCCGCTTGATCGCTGAAACGCTGCTGCGCGAAACCGCTTGATGCAATTGGCTGCGAAGCTGCCCGCGCAGCATCGCAGCCCACGTTTTTTCTCCTGACACGGACTGCCATGACGTCGCTCTCTACCGCAGCCTTGCCGGTTGCCGATATTTTGCCCGAGCTGTTGCTACAGCTGGAACAGCAGCCTGTCGTGGTCCTGACCGCGCCACCCGGTGCCGGCAAATCAACTTATCTGCCACTGTTTCTGCTGCAACATCCTGCTTTTGCCAATAAAAAAATCATCATGCTGGAGCCGCGCCGGCTCGCTGCCAAAAGTATCGCCGCTTATCTGGCGCAGCAGCTCGGTGAAGCGGTTGGTCAGACAGTGGGTTATCAAATCCGGCTCGAGCAGAAACAGTGTGCTGCAACCCGTTTGCTGGTGGTGACCGAAGGCGTCCTGATCCGCAAAATGCTGACAGATCCGCTGCTCGACGGTGTTGATCTGTTGATTTTTGATGAGTTCCATGAACGCAGTCTGCAAACCGATCTGGCGTTGGCACTGGCGCTGGAAGTACAGCAGCTGAACGACAACCTGAAACTGTTGTTGATGTCGGCCACGCTCGACACCGGCAAACTTTGTCAGCAACTGCAGGCGCCACTGTTAGAAAGCCATGGCCGTAGTTTTCCGGTGGAAGTCTGTTATCAGACGCCGGGTAACGAGCCGGTAGCACTGCAATGCGCGGCGCTGGTACTGCAGGCTTTGGCCAAGCATGGCGGTAATCTGCTGGTATTTTTACCGGGCCAGCGCGAAATCGATCAGTGTGCCGAATATCTGCGTGACAAATTACCAGACGCTACTGTGAAGGTGCATGCGCTGATTGGCAGTCTGACGCTGGCAGAACAACAGGCTGCAATCGCGGCACCGGCTGCGGGTCAGCGCAAAGTGGTACTGGCAACCAACATCGCCGAGACCAGTCTGACCATTGACGGTATCAGTGTTGTGATCGACTCAGGACAAGCCCGGGCGGCGGTATTTGAAACCAGGCTGGGTTTTAGCAAACTGGAAACTATTCAAATCAGTCAGGCGGCAGCGACGCAACGCGCCGGCCGCGCCGGGCGTTTAATGCCGGGCGTCTGTTACCGGCTGGATACTTTGGAAAAATGGCAGCGCCGTCGCGCCCAGACTATTCCGGATATATTACAGGCCGATTTGTTGGCATTGCGGCTGGATATCGCCGGCTGGGGCGCCAAAGTCAGCGATTTATTCTGGCTGGACCCGCCGCCGGAAAAACAACTGCGCGCGGCAGAGCAATGTCTGCAACTGCTCGGCGCGTTGGACGACAAAGGTGCATTGACCAGCAAAGGCAAACAGATGCTGGCACTGCCGGTCGAGCCTCGGCTGGCAGCAATGTTGTTGTATGCCAACACGCTGGAGCAACAAGGCCACGCAGGTGCTGTGAGTCTGGCTGCGACCATTGCGGCACAGCTGGAACAGACCCGGCGCTTTATGCAAACCGAGCTGAGCAGTCAGCTGCGGCTGCAGTCAGAGCTGGCGCGGCAACAATATCAACAATTGCTGCAGCTGATGCACAGCCGCCATAGCAATAATCAGCCGGTGGAGCTGACCGCCGAATTATTAAGCCGCGCTTATCCGGATCGGATCGCCCAGCTACGCGGCCAGGGTTATCTGCTGGCCAATGGGACTGGCGCCAGTCTGCCAGCGGATGATGCGTTGCAAGGTTCGGCAGTACTGGTGGTGGCAGATTTGCGGTTGTGGCAACAGCAGGCCGTGATCAGTGTGGCAGCCCGCTGGTCATTGGACGCGTTGCTGCACAGCTGGCAAGCCGATTTACATTGGCAGACCCGGCTTGAATTTGATGAACAAAGCGGTCGTTTCAGCGCGGAAAAACAACTGCGCCTCGGCGCTTTAGTGTTAAAACGGCAGAACAGCAGTCAGCAAATCAGCGGTGAAGACCGGCGGGGTGCCTGGCTGGACTATCTGCAGAAAAAAGGCCTTGCTTGCCTGCCGTGGAGCGAAGCAGCCCGGCAACTGCAACATCGGCTGACTTTGGCGCGGCAGTTACAACCCGCCGCCGGTTGGCCTGAGCTGTCCGACGAGACGCTTGCAGACACTATCAGTGAGTGGCTCGGGCCTTATCTCACGGATGTGCGCAGCCTGGCGCAACTACAGCAGCTGGACCTTGCGCAGATCCTGCGTCATCAGCTGGATTATACCCGTCAGCAGCAGCTCGATGCGTTGCTGCCAGCCAGCTGGCGTTCAGTGTTAGGCACTTATGTTGCGCTGTTTTATCAGGCCGACGGTGAAGTGCAGCTGGCGATCCGGTTACAGGAAATGTTTGGCCAACTGACCACGCCGACCGTCGGACAAGGCGCGGTCGCAGTGACCATTACCTTATTATCCCCGGCGAAACAGCCGTTACAGGTGACCCGCGATCTGGCCAGTTTCTGGCAAAATGCCTATCAGGATGTGAAAAAGGAAATGCGGGGTCGGTATCCGAAACATTATTGGCCAGACGACCCGGCTGACGCAGAACCGACCAACAAAACCAAAAAAGCGATGGCTAACAAAGCGACAGACCGATGACAGCAAAACGTAAACCCGCAAAAAAAACACCGATGAACCCGCTGCTGCGCAGTGTGCTGCTGTTTGGCCTGAAGGTCAGTTTATTGTTACTGGCGGCCATCTCGATTTATCTGATTTACCTCGACAGTAAAATAACCACGTTATTTTCCGGACATAAATGGCAGGTACCGGCCCAGTTGTATGGTCGCACGCTGGAACTGGCGCCTGGCAGTCATCTGAATCAGGCCCAGTTTCTGGATGAACTGTCCAGGCTGCAATATAGTGCTGACCCGCGCTTAAATGGCCCGGGGCAATATCATGTCAGTGGTGCGACCGTCACTGTGGTACGGCGCGCTTTTGAATTTCCGGACGGCGCCGATGGCGTGCGTACGTTCAGCGTTGAATTTGCCGGTAACTTTGTCCAGCGCTTGTTCTCGGGCGATAAACCACTGCAAAAAGCCAGACTGGAACCGCAGCTGTTGCAACATCTGGTCGCGGCTGAGCAGGAAGATCGCGAGCTGATCCGCCTCGCTGATGTGCCGGTGCCGCTGCGCGAAACCTTGTTATTGGTCGAAGACCGCGAATTTTATAACCATCATGGCGTATCGCCGTTATCGATTATCCGCGCTTTCTGGCAAAACCTGCTGGCCGGACGCACAGTGCAGGGCGGCTCGACGCTGACCCAGCAGCTGGCGAAAAATATGTATACCAATCAGCAGCGGACTTATTTGCGCAAAGTAAATGAAGCGCTGATCGCGTTGGTACTGGATTTTCGCTATAGCAAAGACCAAATCCTTGAAGCCTATTTAAATGAAATCTTTATCGGTCAGTTTAAAGACAATCCAGTGCATGGGCTGGGCTTAGGCAGCCGGTTGTACTTTGGTAAACCCTTGGCGGAATTAAAACCACACGAATACGCCATGTTAGTCGGAATTATCAAAGGCCCTTCGGTGTACGACCCCAGACGTTATGCTGACCGCGCATTGAGCCGGCGCGATTTGATCCTGGACCTAATGGCCGAACACGGCATCCTGAATCACGACCAGCATAACGCCGCCAAGCAACAACCATTAGATGTGATCCCGCTCGGCCAGCATCTAAAAGGCCGTTTCCCGGCCTATATCGACAAAGTCCGGCAGGAGCTGCGCCAACTGGTGCCTGATACGTCCAAGTTGCAACAAGGGCTGCGGGTATTTACTTATCTGGACCCGATGGCTCAGCAAGCGGCGGAGCAGGCGATGTCAGCGCGCTTAAGTCAGCTGAACGACAAAATCGAAGGCGCCATGCTGGTGACCGACTACCAGCGCGGTGCACTGAAAGCCATTATCGGCGGCCGCCAGATGCAATATGCCGGTTACAACCGCGCGCTGTCCGCGCGCCGCCAAATCGGCAGTATTGTCAAACCAGTGGTTTATCTTGGCGCCTTGCAACAACCTCAGCAGTTTCATCTGGGGTCGGTATTGCAGGATTCGCCGATGAACCTGCGCAGCGGCAGCCGCAGCTGGCAACCACAAAACTACGACAAAAAATTCCGCGGTCCTGTACCAGTCGTCGCGGCGCTTAGTCAGTCATTGAATATCCCGACGGTGCGGCTGGGTATGCAGGTGGGTTTGCCGGCGCTGGCCGGCAACTTGCGTAAGTTAGGGCTGGAACGGGACGTACAGTTACAACCCTCGTCACTGCTGGGTGCGGTCGAATTGAGCCCGTATGAAGTGGCACAGTTGTATCAGACGATGGCGAACAAAGGTCAATATCTGCCGCTGGCTGCGGTCAGTGCTATCACGACGCAGGATGGTCAGCTATTACATCAGCGCCTAGCGCAGCCAGAACAACGTGTCGCGCAGGAACCTTTGTATCTGTTGCAGTATGCATTAAATCAGGCGACGCAAAATGGTACCGCTGGCGCATTAGCGCAACAATTTCCACGCGTGCGTTTTGCCGGGAAAACCGGTACATCCAGTGATTATCGGGACAGTTGGTTTAGCGGTTTTGATCATGAAACGGCAATTGTGGTCTGGTTAGGCCGCGACGATAACCAGGCGATTGGTCTGACCGGGGGCAGCGGTGCTTTACCGGTATTCAGTGGCTATTTTGCCAGGATGCCGCCAAATTCGCTGTTCCGCGCGGTCCCAGACAAAATCCGTAAACAATTTATTTCAAAATTATCAGGTCGGGTAGTGGCAGAATCATGCGTTAATGTATTGTTATTACCGGTTATTTCAGTTGAAATGCCGCTTAGCAATACCTGCGATTAATTGTTAACAGGAAATGAGCAGCATATGTCAGCCAAACCAGAACAACACCTAAAAGTCGGTGATTGGTGGTATCTGCCCCAACAGGACAAATTAGTCAAAATAGATGACGCGGGCGAAATCAGTGAAACTGCCAGTCTCGACAACTTATGTCAGAAAGCGCTGAATTATTTTCTGGTCAACGCCGGCCGACTGGTCACCCGCGACGAATTGCTCAGTGACGTTTGGGGAGTACGGGATGTATCTGATGGCCGTATCTCCCGCGTGATCCGCGTATTGCGCGTGGCGCTTGGCGATGACAGCCGCGAGCCGCGTTATATCGAGACTATCCCCAAGCGTGGTTTTCGGTTTATCGCTCCGGTCGCGGAAGTGATTTTAACCTCTGGCAATGACGAACCTGCCAACAACCACATCGAAGAACAGCATGCTATCCAGCAACAGGAACGTAAGCATCACCGTCACTGGTGGCTGCTGGCCGGTACATTTTTATGCTGCGTGCTCGCTATCAGCGGCTGGCAATACTGGCAACAAAGCCAGCTGGATCCGCAAGTGCCTTTTGGCCGCTTTGAACCTTTATCCAGTATGGATGGGTTGGAACTATATCCGGATGTGTCGAAAGATGGCCGGTATTTGGTGTTTACTCATCTAAAAGACGCAGCACAAAATTCGGAACTTGTCGTACAAGATCTCGTTTCTTTGGAAAAAAAGGTGATCAAGTCGGTCGACTCAGGGAATTTGAATGGCGCCGTCTGGTCACCTGATGGTCGTTCGATAATCTATCAACATCTTAGAAGAAAGATTTCTTGCGAATTAAGGCACCTTACCTTTGCAGATGATTCGTTTGCCGTTAAGTCTGATGTAAGTTTGCGACCCTGTGGTATCAATAGTATGGGGGCCCGGATGGCGTGGTCACCAGACGGCAAGTATTTGGTCTATCCGGATTGGCGAGAAGACTCGGACAAAATCGTTTTGATGTTGTATCCACTGGATGGTGGAAAAGCGGAACAATTGACCACACCTCCTCAAAGTAGCTTGGGTGATTTTGCCGTGCGATATTCGCCAGATGGTACCAAACTAGTATTTCTTAGAGACATAGCCGGCTCTGCCGGCCAAATCTGGATTTTCAATATTGCAGACCGGTCTACAAAGCTGTTACATCAGCCCAAAAACAGCTATCCAGGAAATGTAGCTTGGACAAGCGATAGTAATGAGATTCTATTTCCTTCAGATACAAATACTTTATCAGCTTACAACCTAAAAACAGAGGCTGTGCGCGTGTTTGCATATACAGATGCTACTGCACTTGAGGTACTTACGGTTCCTGGTGGGCGAGTCTATGCAAGCGTTGGAAAATATTGGCAAACCAGTATTCGTAAAGTAAACAACGTGTTGGAAAATGAAATGTCTTCCACTGAGATCCTCGACTACGCGACCCGCACAGAAGGGTTGGTAGAACTCAACCCGCAAGACAATGGTCCGGTTGCGGTGCTGTCAAATCGTTCTGGCAGTCAACAGGTCTGGTTGTATTATCCCGACGGTAAACAACAACAGATTAGTCAGTTCAGAGGTGACTTTAACCCGAAGGTATTAGAATTTTCTCCTGACGGTAAAAAGCTGTTAGTTCAAGTCAAAACGGGGATCTGGTTATTGCAGGCTGATAAAGAGCCGATGTTGTTAACAGAGGATGATCAACAGTGCCGAGAACCAAGTTGGGGCGCCGATAGTAATACAGTGTATTACCTGTTATCCAAACAAGGTCGATGGATTTTAATGCAACGTAGACTTGGTGAATCGAGTCCCACGGAATATTCAGTAGACATCGATTTTTTCTTGGAAAGCCCCGATGGGAGTTACCAAGTGCGCAGTCTGAATGGCAATAACAAATTTGAAATGGTGAAACTTGCAACAGGTGAAATAGTGCCGCTGACATTCTTACCAGATCAGGATTTTCTGGGGCCACGTTTGGTTTTACGTAGCAAAGCGATCTATTTTTTGAACCCGGATGAAGAAAAAAATTATGAGATTCATCGGTATAGCCTATTAACCGGACAAATAAACAAAACTGGGATTGAGCAACAAGTGCCTAGCAGACGTTATTCTGTAAGTTTGAATGAGATGTACATATTTCAGGATGACGGTAAAAAAGGTGATGTCGATGTCGCCGAATTTAAGTTGCTCGATTCAACTTTATAAAGTTTTTATCAGGTATTCATAAAGTAAATTGGCAGTAAAAGGTTCTGTATAGCACAGCGTTCTTGCACTCCATTAAGGGAATACAGATGAAAACTTCTAACGAGATCAAAGCATTAATAGTTGTAGCAGTTTTAGCATGTCAGCCAGCGTATGCTGCACAAGTATGGGATGCTCAAGTGACGAGTACTACTCAGTTTTCAATATCACATCAGGATCCTGAGCCGGATCAGCCAACGGAAGACTCTGATGAATCAACAACGTCAGCGCCAACAGAATGTGATTTCTGGCCAAAGTGTGTCATTGAACGCTAGTCAGGAAATCATTGATCTGTAGACAGAAACAGCTTTCTGGCGGTCGAAGCGTAAGCTGTTTTTCTATAGAACTCATGTATACTCCCCGCTATCTGATGGCGGGGGGTGTTGCATGCAGTTGGCGGATACCACTTTATGTTTTGGTTGCTGGAAGTACAGTCCGGGGACGGGAACGCTGTGGCGTATCGCGGATCTGGCTGATTCCTCAGTTTCTTCTTCAGACATTATTTCCACAGACAACGTACACACCATTGTGCTTGAGCCTCGTTTACACGAGTTACTGAATTATTTCCTGCAGCGTCCCGACCTGATCCATGCCAAATCTGACTTGTTGGACGCCGTTTGGGGGGATGCTGAAGGCACTGATGCCGCCCTGATGCGTGCTATCGGTGTGCTGCGTAAACTCCTGCAAGACACGTCAAAACCAGCGACTTATATCGAGACCCTATCTAAACGCGGTTATCGCTGGGTCGCACCACTGCAGATTGCACCACCGGTGGTCACTGATAAAGTGGCCCTGAAAATGAAGACGCCTGTTGCAGCCAGTCTGGTAAGTGAGCAGCCGGATAGCAGTGTCACCGCGGACGCAGTAGCCAGCGCTCAGCTGCGCCGGCGCCGGGAAAAACAACGGCGACTGGGATTGCTGTCAGCTTTTTTTGTCTGTGCAGTCAGCGCACTGGTGATTAGTCTGCTGTTGTTTTTTGGCAAAACTAATTTTATCCCCAGCTTTACCCAGCAAGTCACCATCAGTGCAATGGCCGGACGCGAGCAAAAACCGCTGTTGAGCCTTGATCAGCAGACGGTCTATTATCAGCAGCAAACGGTTGAGCGGCAGTGGCGCTGGATAGCTCATCACCTCAGTAATCATCGTAAGCAGCTGCAGGTTCAGCAGTTCAGCAGTTTAGGGGCTGCACAATGGTTTGATGGCCAGCTGGTGTTTCAGGCGAAACAACAGAATAAATGCAGTATTTTCCGCATATTACCCGAGCGTCTTGACGTCGAAGCAGAAGCCTGGCTGCCGTGCCGGCAGTTCATGCTGCAGGGCTTAGCGGCGCAGGGCGATGAGCTGGTCTGGCTGGATCAGCATAGCGAAAGCGGCGCGCCGCAGCTATGGCGTTTTAATGGCCAAAAAGCAGAGTTGCAACAAACTTTTTCGCCGGCGTACCGGCGCCCCGTTGCCGCATTGTTAGATCGCAAACAAGTATGGGTGTTGTTGCAGCAAGACGATTTTAATACCAGTCTGTTCCGGTTTAATCTCAATACCGCAGCGTTGCAAAAAGTGGCCGATTTTCCTTATGCGTTTCACACTTTGTCAGCTTGGGATGACAAACGACTGTTGTTATCCAGTCCCGCCGGATCTTTTATTTTTTCCACCGAACAATCGCAGTTAATTCCGCTGCAACTGGCCAGTGGCGCTTTTGTTGATCAACAACGGGTCACCGATCGATTGTTAGCGACGCAGATCCCACGCGACAGTGCCGACTTGCTGCCATTGCAACCAGCGACCAGTGGTCGCAGCTCCACGTTATTGTCGGCATCACCCTGGTTAAGCAGTAATAAAACCGATCAGCTACTAAGCTGGAACGCTGCTCAGGCTGCGTTGGCATCGGAGCGTTCCGGTCTGCCACAGATTTGGTGGTTTGACGGCACCAAAGTCAGCCAGCTCACCCGTTTTAGTCAGTGGCGGCAAATTACCCAGCTGCTATGGGCCGGGTCGGAATTGCACGCTGTGATTGACCAGCAGCTCTTTGTCGTATCACTCAGTGACGGCGCACTGACACCGGTGCTGTTTCAGGATCGCCAGCTCCGTCATTTTGCTGTCTGTAACAACCAATGGTTTTGGGCAGAGTTCGGTCACCAGCAGTGGCAACTCAAAACGATGAATCAGCAACAGATACCCATTGAACTGTTAGCCGACAGCATTGATGTGCGCTGTGCGCCGGACCAGAGTTTACTGGTGTTACAACAGGATGGCCGTATATTGCGTGTCTGGCCAGACAGTGGCAAACAGCAGCTATTACCATGGCGGTTGAACTGGCGTCAGCTGAATGGCAACAGCTGGACGACGACCAGCAATGGCTTGTACTGGCTCGATACCGAGGGACAGCTCTGGCTGGCGCGTTGGGGGCAGATGCAAAGCGAACGGCTGCAGTCACCGGAATTGTTGCAGGTGACCGGATTATATGGCCAGTTGGATCATGAACAGCTATTCCTGCAACTGACGCGTGACCCTGAAACGGATGTGGTTTGGTTACAACCACAACCGTTGCAGTGAGTTCAATTACAGCGCAGCGAAACTGCGTTTGGCGGCGTCGATAGTGGCGGCCAAATCGCTGTCAGAGTGCGCCAGCGACAAAAAGCCTGCTTCGTAAGCCGATGGTGCCAGATAAATTCCTTGCTGCAGCATCAGATGGAAAAAGCGCTTAAACGCATCGATGTTACATTTTGTGGCTTGCTGGTAACTGCTGACTTCAGCCTGGTCAGTGAAGAACAGGCCAAACATTCCGCCGACCTGATTGGTGCAAAATGGCACACCGGCCGCATTGGCAGCTTGCTGCAGACCTTGCAGCAACGTGGTTGTTTTCGCGGTTAATGCGTCATAAACCCCTGGCTGGCTGATGGCCGTCAGTGCCGCGAGGCCTGCCGCCATGGCGATCGGATTGCCGGATAAAGTCCCGGCCTGATAGACCGGGCCTAATGGTGCAATGTGCTGCATAATGGCTTTTTTTCCGCCAAAAGCACCAACTGGCATGCCACCGCCAATGATTTTTCCCAACGTCGTTAAATCAGGCTGGACGCCATAATATGCCTGGGCTCCGCCCAGTGCGACGCGAAACCCAGTCATCACTTCATCAAAAATCAGCACGCTGCCATTTTGGTCGCAGAGTTCACGCAGACCCTGCAAAAACCCAGGTTGTGGCGGGATGCAGTTCATATTGCCGGCCACAGGTTCGACGATAATGCACGCGATATCGCTGCCATGTTCTGCAAATAAAGCCTGTAATTGCGCAAGATTATTGAATTCTGAAGTCAGCGTATATTTGGCAAAATCGGCCGGTACACCCGGCGAATTTGGCACGCCCAGGGTCAGAGCACCAGAACCTGCTTTGACCAGCAGCGAGTCGGCATGGCCATGGTAACAACCTTCAAATTTGACAATGGTATTGCGGCCGGTATAGCCACGCGCCAGCCGGATTGCACTCATCGTCGCTTCGGTACCAGAGCTGACCATCCGCAGCATTTCCATCGACGGCACCAACTTGCTGACCAACTCGGCCATATCAATTTCGGCCGGGCAGGGTGCGCCAAAACTCAGGCCTTTCTCGGCTGCTGTGATCACCGCTGAGCGGATTGCCGGGTGGTTATGGCCCAGCAGCATTGGCCCCCAGGAGCCGACGTAGTCGATATAACGCTTGCCATCGACATCATACAGATATGCGCCATCGGCGCGGTCGATAAATACCGGCGTGCCGCCAACGCTTTTAAAAGCGCGGACCGGCGAGTTGACGCCGCCGGGGATGGTCTGTTGCGCGCGTTCGAACAGTTGTTCAGATAAAGTCATTGCAGATTTCCAGAGCTGTTATTTGTGTTTGGCGCTGTACCACGGCACTTCGCATTCGTATTTGTGGATCAGATCTTCGACGCCGAGTGTCAGCGCAAACAACGCCATCCGTACCAGCACGCCGTTATCGGCCTGGCGGAAGATGGCCAGATTCGGGTTCATATTCAGGTCGTTGTCCAGCTCATTGGCTTCCAGCCGCGAGTCGCGCGGCAGTGGATGCATAATGACCGTGTTGGACTTACAGTGTTTGGTGTAAATTTCCTGGTTCAGGCGGAATTTGCCACGGTATTTGTTGGCTTCTTCCTGTGATGGGAAACGTTCTTCCTGTATACGGGTCTGGTACACAATATCGGCGTCAATATTGCCAGCCAGTTGGTCGGTGATACGGACTTTATGCCCGGCATTTTCAATGGCTGAGACAATTTCATCTGGCATCGCCAGTTCATTTGGTGCGATCAGCGTGAACTGAATGTTTTTGTACAGACACAGCAGTTTTGATAAGGAATGCACAGTCCGGCCGAACTTCAGGTCGCCGATCATCGCGATATGCATGCCTTCGACACATTGCTGCGAAGCCGCTAACTCCCGCTCAATGGTGAATAAGTCTAATAAGGCCTGAGTCGGATGTTCGTTGGCGCCGTCACCACCATTTAATACCGGCACCCGACTGCCTTCGGCAAATTCGGCCACGCTGCCGGCTTGCGGATGACGCATCGCGATGACGTCACTGTAACTGCTGATCATCCGTGCCGTATCAAATAAAGATTCGCCTTTTGACAGGGCAGAAGACTGAATACCGGTGGTTTCGCGGACTTCGCCACCGAGCAGGTTAAAAGCGCAACCAAAACTGACCCGGGTACGGGTGCTCGGTTCAAAAAACAGATTGCCGAGGATGGCGCCGTCCAGCACGCGGGTTCGTTTCTGCCGCAGGGCATAAGGTTCCATCGAACGGGCGATACGAAAGACGTGCGAAATACTGTCGCGATCAAATTGCTTGACCGACAGAATATGTTGACCTTTGAAGTTCATGCTCGGGGCCTATTGCTGGGAGTGACAGACGGCGGCCCGGTGCAAGCAAATCCGGTCCGCAAACTGCACGACATTATAATCAAAGCGACGTGACAAACCCAGTACTAAAACGGTTTGGCCACGGCCAGTATGACCACAGCAAACAGGAACAGTACCGGCATTTCATTGAAGATACGATAAAAACGGCTGCTGCGACGGTTTCGATTATGCTTAAAATCGGCCAGCAGCTTAAAGCAATACCCATGGTAGCCGTACAAAAAAGCCACCAACAGCAGTTTCAGATGTAACCAGTGGCTGGCGGCAAACCAGGCACTGCCATAGCTATGGATCAGCAGCAGGCCAAATACGGCGGTTAACACAGCAAATGGCGTGACGAAATATAATAACCGCCGCTCCATCACCTTAAATTGTGCGTCCACTTCAGGCGACGTCGTTTGTGCGTGATATACGAATAGTCGCGGCAGATAAAAAATGCCGGCAAACCAGGCCACCATAAAGGCGATATGCAATGCTTTACAGATTAATAACCAGCTCATCAAGGCCTCTTTTTTTCGTCGGCATTATGCACGTTTTTTGCCGTTTAGTTTTGATTTATAACAAATTATTCTGCCGCATCAACAAGGCCCGCACTTGCTCCCAGCTGACGAGCCCGAGTGGCTGCTCAGGGGCATCATCATCGTAGACCAGCACTGCGCCTTCACGTTGATCACCGATTTCTGCAAAAACTTCAGCCATCGTCGCCTGATGACTGACTGCTCCCACCGGGATAAAACGCAGCGCGCTTTCACCGGACATCGACAAGCTGACATCATACGCCGCCAGTTCAAATTGCTGATCGACGGCATATTGGCGACGGACTAACACCGGCTGTTGCGGCTCTGCATTGTCTAATGCCTGGATCACCTGCGCGTCGGACGGATTATCCAGTAGCAGATAATGTTGTTGCAGCATGGCCAGCACGCCGACTTTTTGCAGCACATCGTCCGCCGGCGCCAGTTTGTAGGGCAGTTGCAGGAAATCGAGTTGTTGCAGAAAAATCGATTTAGTATGGAAAAACTGTACGGCAGTGACATAAGACGCGGTGATCACCAGAATTGACGGTACCACCAACTGCGGATTGGACGCCAACTCCATCACAGCGACCAGTGCGGCCAGCGGCGCGTGCAAGGTTGCAGCCATCATGCCGGCCATGCCAAGTAACGCATAGGTACCGACCGCACTGTGGTCGCCACTGAACAACGACGGCACAAATGCCAGAATAGTCCCCATCACGATGCCAATACCAAATACCGGGCCGACAATACCGCCGGGCACACCAAGACCTAAGGCGATCACCGTCAACAGAATTTTGCCAATAAAAATGGCAAACAGCAGCAATAGTTCATTCGGCGCGGACACGGCATAGTGGATAGCGCCTGTCTCAGCACCCAGAGCCTGTGGGATCAGGCTGCCGACGGCCGCAGTCAATAATGCTGCCAGCAACAGACGAAAACCAAGATGCCAGCGCTGAAAGGTTTTCATCGTCAGCATCAGACTTTGATTAAAAAATGTCGCGACCACGCCCATCGCGACGCCGGCCAGCAGCAAATACGGCAAATGCCAGTTGCTCAGTGTGGCCATGGTCAAAGTGTGCAAATCGTTGCCAGTGCCAAAAAAGGCCTGGGTGACCAGAGCGCCCATCGTCGACGCGAGCATGATGGGGACAAAGACATGGATACGGTATTCCCGTAGCACCACTTCCATGACAAAAATGACCGCCGCCAGTGGGGTGTTAAATGACGCAGAGATCCCGGCGGCAATACCACAGCCGGCCAAAATGCGGATACTGTTATACGGCAGCCGCAGATATTTACCAAACATGCTGGCGCCAAAAGCGCCCAGATGAACCGATGGTCCTTCCCGTCCAACCGAAAAACCGGCACTAAGTGCGGCAACACCACCAAAAAACTGTTGCAGGGTGTTTTTCCAAGGCATCAGGCCATATTTCAGTTTAATTCTGTGGATCACAAAAGGAATACCGAGTCGGTAATGCTTCAGGCCAATGACCAGCCCAAGCAGCGTGATCACCACGGCAGCTATGAATGGCAATGCAGCCCGATGTTGCAGACTCAGGCTGGTAAAGTCGTCACTGTGGGTCAGGTACATGCTTTGAATCGCCATAATTGCCAGACGAAACAATACGATGAGCAACGCGGCAACCAGGCCGCCGAGTGCGCCAAGCAGGCATAGTTGTATTGAAGTCACAGGCAATGCCAGGCGGCGGCGCAGTGGTGGTAACCACTGTTTCACGCGATTCATGGTAAAGTACCAGGCTAAGAAGCTGAAAGTCGAAAGATAACATGTTGAGTCTGCTGATGAAACTTCGATTCAATCAAGTTGCTGTTCTTTGGTTACGCCAACATTGGTGGCTGGTGCCGGCGATCCTGCTGGCATTGCTGCTCGGTTGGGGTTTGGGGAACTGGCATTTACTGCAAACGCAGGCACAACAAAGCCTTGCGTTGCAACAACAAAGTCTGCAATTGCAACAGATTGACACCGCGCGGGCTGATGCTTTGCGTCAGCGTGATTTTCTCAGCACTGAGCTGGCGGTCGAGAAAAATACCAATCTGTTATTGCAGCAAGACATCAAAGATCAGCAGCAAAAACTGTTTGATTTGAAAAAAGAACTGGCTGTGTATCAAAAAATTGTTGCTCCGGTGCCTGAGAGTGGCACGCTGGTGATCGACAGTTTCCGCTTGCAACAAGGTAGTGCTGTCGGCCGTTATCAGTTCAGTTTGCTGTTGATTGAGCAGAATAAGCAGAAAAAGCAAAGTCGTGCTCAAATCGAAATTAAGCTCAAAGGCAAGCGCAAGAAGAAGTCGGTAGAAGTTGATGTATTAAAACTGGCCGGTTTTAATACCAAAGCGAAACGATTGTTGATTAAGAACTTTCGGGCAGTTGAAGGTGACTTTGTGCTGCCAGCAGGCTTTACCGCGGAGAAACTTGAGATCCGGCTGAGCAGCAACTCTGGACAGGGTGGTTCGACTGTGTTGCTGAAAAAAGAGCTGGCCTGGGATGGTCAAAGTGAAATACTTGATTAAAACGCTCGGGTATTAGATAATCCGTCACCATTTTCTGTCCCGTCAGGAGTCGTTATGTCAGAAATCCAGATGCCAATTCAGTTTACCGACGCTGCCGCCAATAAGGTGCTGGCATTAATTACCGACGAAGAAAATCCGGCGTTAAAACTGCGGGTTTATGTCACAGGTGGTGGTTGCTCTGGTTTCCAATACGGGTTCACTTTTGATGAAAAAGTAAATGACGGTGATTTAACAATCGACAAAAATGGCGTGACCATGGTGGTTGATCCAATGAGCCTGCAGTATCTGATGGGTGGAGTGGTTGATTATACCGACGGCTTACAAGGCAGCCGCTTCACCGTGCAAAACCCAAATGCCACCACAACTTGTGGCTGCGGCTCCAGTTTCTCCGTCTGATGTTCCTGAATACCAGCCGGCACATCGCTGGCTGGTCTGTCCTCCCTGTTTTTTCCGCTGATTTTTTCACCACACGTTACATCTGCCGGCAACTTATAATAGAATGCTGGTGGTTTGATAACAAAAATATTACTAATTACTGATATTTCCCATATGGAATATGTGGCTTTATAGCGCTTAAAATTGGTCGGAATTGTGTTAACTATTTGATTGTTAACAATAACTCACATTGTTTTCATCATGAGTCGACCCACCTGACAAATTTTAACTGTTGTAACTGTACGCTCGTCGCATCCTATGGTTTAATGAACCGATTTTTATTGCTTATTGGGACACCAATAAGGTTTGGATTTTTATTCGGCAGGAAGTGTTTTACATAAAAAAAGCGTTAAACGCTGGGAGACTATTTAGTTATGAAAGGTACCAAAAGCGTCATTTCTGACGAGAATAAAAGATTGTGCTTGTGGCTGAAACGCCAGCGCCAGGATAAGGGACACACCATGCGCAGCCTGTCTGAAGTACTGGGCACACCACATTCTTTTATTGGTAAGGTAGAGAATCAGGAACGTCGTTTAGATGTCGTGGAATTTGTCCGGTATTGCCAGGCATTGGAAGTGGACCCAGCGGAAGGATTACGGCAGGTGACTCAACCTTAAAGGCTGAGCCGCCTCGAAAAAAAAGAAAGCCGCAGATTGCGGCTTTCTTTTTATAAGCAGAATGTGCAATAACCCGGCACTTTTCAGTGCTCAGATTTGTTGTCCGCGCTGCCGTAATAAATACATGATGTACCAGAGTAGCCCCAGTGCCGGGAGCACCATCAGCGACGTTAGCAAGAAAAACATCGACCAGTCGCCATCCAGCCAATCAACCAGACTGCCACCAAATGCCGCCATCGAGGTGCGGCCGAAATTACCGACAGAGGCCAAAAGCGCATATTGGCTGGCGGAAAAGGCCACACCGGTAAAGGCGGATAAAAATGATACAAAAGCGACAATCGAAAATGCGGTGGTGAAGTTATCCAGAATAATAGTCCAAAACAGGATCTGTTCATCCGGGCCGACTTTCGCCAGCCACGCGAACATCAGATTACTGGCTGCCATGGCGATCCCACCAATCACCAGCCCTTTAAATACGCCGAAACGCGTATTCAGTAAGCTGCCAAGCAGTGTAAAAAATACCGTTGCGCCCCAACCAATCAGTTTGGAATACTCTGCGATC
Source organism: Rheinheimera sp. F8 (assembly GCF_001518915.1). Taxonomy (NCBI): domain Bacteria; kingdom Pseudomonadati; phylum Pseudomonadota; class Gammaproteobacteria; order Chromatiales; family Chromatiaceae; genus Rheinheimera; species Rheinheimera sp. F8. The sequence goes on along the minus strand of NZ_CP013656.1, from coordinate 3,690,388 downwards.
TGCTCGTTGCTGAAACCCACTTCACGGTAAAACTGGATCGACATCCGGCCGAGAAAGGATTCGCCGAGCTTAAATGTCAGAATAAACAAAATCAGCAGTACAGATACTTTGAGACCATTGCGGCGGATAAACTCTGCGAAGGGTTCAAGCACAGTGACTTGTAGCCAAAGCACGGCCGGATGCGACCGGCTGTTTTGATAGCGTTCTGCCGCTTTTTGTTGTAGTAAATCGCGGTTAGATTGAGGCTCACGCACCCACAACGTGCCAAGGGCGAGCATGGTCAGTAACAATGCCAGTCCCAGATAAATCACTGACCAGCCAAAGCGGTCAGCGTAATGAAAGGCGAGATAGCCCGGTAAAGAATATCCTGTCCACCAACCGGCCACACCCATCGCCGCAGCAGTCGGTAATTTCAATGGGTCATGACCAATAATATCAATCCGGTAACCATCAATCGCCACGTCCATACTGGCCGCTGCAGCAGCGATAGCCAGAGCGAGCAACGAAGTCCACATCAAGCTGGCGGCAGGATTAGTCAGCGCTATCCCGACAGTAAACAGCACAATCCACAGCTGCAACAGCAATATCCAACTTCGGCGCTGACCAAGACGCTGATACAGATAAGGGATACGCACCCGGTCGAGCAGCGGTGCCCAAAGAAAATTGATCGCATACACGACGGTGACAGAGCCAAAGTAACTAATAGCTGCGCGTGACAAATTAGCGTCTTTCAGCCAGCCGGTCATTGCGCTGCTAATCAGCACCCAAGGGTATCCGGACGAACAACCTAATAAGAAAATAAACCAAAGACGGGGGTCACGATAGACGCGGATGGCGGTTAACCAGCCCGGCGCGGTGCTCACTACTTCAGACATCCGGCATTGCTCCAGCGCGGTACAGTCACAAAGCCGCCACCTTAACAAAGCAGGCCGGTCAAAGCCAAGTGCTGTTTAAGGCCTGATGCCGACAAAATCGGCGGGTACCTGAGTTTTTCCCAACAAATACCCCATACACTGATGTAGTTCCCGGCGCAGGCGCCGGTCGGTTTTTAAGTCTGATTCGGAGCAGAGTTCCAGCTGGTAGACCAAATGCCAAAACACCATTTCACGGAAGGATTGCGGGGTTTTATTGCTGATTTTCAGCTGAGCCCATTCTTCGAGTGTGTCCCAGATAAATAAATGCATCTCCTGGTGTGGCAGCTGACCGCGCAGATAACGCGCCAGATAGAACACCAGCTGTTTAGATTTTTGCTCCAGAAATGCATCTAACATAACGACACCCTGTTTAACAAAGGTGGCAGGGCCACTTTGGTTAACCACGACAAGCCCGCGGTGGGCTTATCAGCACAGTGCTGCCGCAGCAGCACTGTGTCTTGGGCAAGTATAGACGGAATTATTTAGCAGGAAGTAATATTGCGCGGGCGATGACAACTGGCTTTTTCGGTACATTTTCCCAGCCGAGCTTCTCGTTCAGACCGGTTTCCAGTTGTTTGATTTTTTCCAACGTCTCAAAGCCTTCGACGACGTTGCCAAATACAGCGTAACCCCAGGTTTTACCCGGATTTAAGCTGGTATTCTCATTCAGATTAATAAAAAACTGATTGGAACCGGTATGGGGGCCTTTTTCCTGATGCGCCATCGCGACACTGTACTGAATGTTTTTCAGGCCATTGCCCGATTCGTTCGGGATCTCTTTCAGGCTTTTGATCGCCACATACTCGCGATCATAACCACCGCCCTGCAGCACAAAATTCGGTTCCAGCCGGTGAAAGACGGTGCCGTCGTACATTTTTTTGTCGACATAAGTCAGGAAGTTATTCACCGTCAACGCCGCTTTCATCCGGTCCAGTTCAATGACGATATCGCCTTCAGTCGTCACCAGCTTGACTCGTGGAAACACGTTGTCTTTTTGCAGATATTCACCGGTGGCAAACACCGGAGCGCTGATGAGCAGCAGTAAGGCCGCAAAAAAAAGCTTCATCTGTTAGTTCCTCAGGAAATCCTGCCAGCTCGGATCGCGCAGCATATTGCCAAGCACTTGTTCGGTCAGTACGCGTAACTCGCGTTCCGCCACGGCGGTATCGAGCTTAAACGGACCAGAGAAACTGCTTTTGCCACTGTAGCTTTTGTTAAATGATCCGGCATCACGTTCGATCAGCAGCGTCAGTTCTACACTGTTTTTCACCACGTGTTCGACGGTTTTTAACTCAGCATTGGCTTCCAGCTGATTAATTTGTAAGGTGACAATGACTGGTTCGGCCCCGGAGATACGGGCACCCTGTTGGGTTAAGGCGCTGCTCAGAGTTTGCTGCAGTTGGCCGGTTAAATCATTGGTGGTCGGGTAAGACTTGACGGAATCGCCGTCGCGCATCACCAGAGTGCCATTGGTTGGTCTGTTGTCCTGTACATTCAGGGCAAAAGCGGTGTTGGTCAGTTGGTTGGACTGATTCCAGAAAATTTGTGGCGCCACAATAAAAGACGGGACCGGGTTGCTGCAACCGGCAACTCCAACCGCAAACACGGCGGCAAGCAGGATTGAACGCATAACTATTTCCTTCTGATAGCTTCAAAGACGCTGAATTTTGCATTACTGGCTACATGAATACAACCGCCGAACAATCGGGTCAGCTTTTCGCCGTAACCCAAATGACGATTGCAGACAATACGTAGTCGACCACCAATTTTCAGCACACGCCGTGCGTCAGCGAACATCTGCCAGGCAATATGATCAGTGACGGCCTGCTGCTGGTGAAACGGCGGATTGCATAAAATGTAGTCTGCGGATAAGTCTGGTTGTTGACTCATGCTGTCGTCGACCAGAAATTCACAGTGGCTTGCCGTGGGAAAAAGTCTGCTGACGTTTTCGCGCGATGATTGCACAGCCATATATGATTCGTCGCAAAACAAAATTTGCGCTTGCGGCTCTGCCGCGAGTAATGCCAGACCAATCACACCGTTGCCACAACCTAAATCAATTACCCGCTGTTCGGGTTGCACGATCGGCAAATGCTGCAGAAAAAACCTTGCGCCAATATCGAGCTGCTCACGGGCAAACACATTGGCGTGGTTGACGATATCTAATGTCAGCGTCTGGTCTTGTAGTGGCAACTCAACAGGCCACACCAATGGGAATTCCGGTTTTTTCGGTACAGCCTGATTTTTATCGCACACGGCGGTGATCAGCCGGCATTTCTTTTCCGTTAAAGAAGCGCTGACCGGACCGATTTCTTCAGCAAAAATTTGCAACAGGTTGGCGTGAATGTCTTTTGCTTTAGCTGCGGCAACGATTGACGCGCCGTCTGGTAGTTGTTGTTTAATCTGCCGCAACTGATATCGCAGAAAACTGTGATTGCCTGGTAATTTCAGCAATACGGCTGCAAAGGCAGGACAAGCTTCGGTACTGGCGATTTGTGATACGGCTGACAGGCCATTTTGCTGCAGATTGTGTTGGGTGGCGAGCTGGCTTAAATAAGAATCGGTCCATTGCACCGGTTGCCAGGCATGCAATGCACACGCCAGCGTGCCGAATAAATCGTTCACCAGCAGCAGGGGCGTCTGATCATTTGACAGTTGCTGCTGCGCGTAGCGGATCAACAACTCGTCAGCAGCATCCCAGGCCTGCAGACTGCGGGTTTTCTGCTCAGGTGGATAACGATCCAGCTGCAGTTGGATCTGGTCTAAGGTAAATTGGCTGGACATAAGCAGGTTCGGCAGAAATAAAGGGCAGCTATTTTGACAGAAGCGCAGACAAGTCACAACGAGAGTCCGGCCATTGTGCTGCAAAGCAATTTGTTACAGCGCTATTTTCTGCCTGATGCAGAGGTCTGGTTGCTTCCCGGGTTTTTATCTGCAACAGAGTCGACGCAGTTACAGCAGCAGCTGCGCGGGCTCAGCTGGCAGCAACCGGAGATTAAGTTGTATGGTCGGGCGGTGGCTATCCCGCGCCGGCAGATCTGGATGGGCGATGCGCATTGCAGTTACCGCTATTCCGGAGTGACATTTTACCCGCAAGCCTGGCAAGCGGGGCTTGATGCTTTGTGTCAGCGCCTGATCCGTCAGACCGGCCATCCACTGAATGCTGTGCTATTGAATCATTATCAGCATGGTGAGCATCACATGGGGTGGCACAGTGATGATGAACCTGAGTTAGGTGCGGACCCGGTGATTTTATCGCTGAGTCTTGGCCAGACGCGCCGCTTTGATTTGCGCCACAAGCGGCTGAATAGCCAGCTGTCGATTGAACTAAATGATGGCGATTTGCTGGTGATGGCGGGCGCATGTCAGCGTCACTGGCAACACCGGGTGCCCAAGCAAACCAGGCTGGAAGCTGAACGGTTTAATCTGACTTTCCGTTATTTGCCACAGCGTTGATGCAGTGAAGCTGGAATAAGCAAGGTGGATTCTTTATCTTTTTTTGCAGCTGTTTATGTGCAGACAAGGCAAAATGCACTGGCTAAAGTGAGTTATGAGTATTAATGCTGAAAGAAGGAGCAGACAATCATGTTGATCCATACGTCTATCGAACAGAAATTGTTGCATGCCTTCCAGCCAGTATTTCTGGATGTCGTCAATGAAAGCCACATGCATAGCGTGGCGCCTGGCTCTGAGTCCCATTTTAAGGTCGTGATTGTCACGCCGTTATTTGATGGCATGCGGCTGTTACAGCGGCATCGGGCGGTCAATGCCATAGTGGCAGAGGAACTTGCGGAGAAAATCCATGCGCTGGCTCTGCACACCTATACACCCAGTGAATGGTATGAGTATTACGCTGAAAAGCCACCGGCTTCGCCGAAATGTTTTGGCGGCTCTAAAAAAACCGAGAAGTCCGCTGGCTGAGTGATGCTGCCGCGGGCTATTCGGACGATCGTTGGCATGAGCCGCTTTATTTAAGCTGATCAGACCTGTTACGGCGGTGAGTGTTTTACACTAACCGCGGTTTCTGTCATCACACAGGTTAATTTTTTATGGTTATTCAACCGAAAATCCGTGGTTTTATCTGTACCAATGCGCATCCGGTGGGCTGTGCTGAACATGTTCATGAGCAAATCGCATACGTCAAACAACAAGGTACCGTCGCTAACGGTCCAAAAAATGTATTGGTGATTGGCGCTTCGACGGGTTATGGCCTGGCCTCGCGCATCACTGCGGCATTTGGTTCTGGCGCTAAGACTTTGGGTATTTTCTTTGAAAAAGAAGCGACAGAAGGCAAGACCGGATCTGCCGGCTGGTATAACACTGCCGCTTTTGAAGCTGCAGCGAATGCTGAAGGTTTATGGAACAAACATCTGAACGGTGATGCATTTACCGATGAGATGAAATCCCAGGCTATTTCGTTGATCCGTGCCGAAATGGGCAAAATCGACCTGGTCGTATACAGTCTGGCTGCCCCGCGGCGTAAAGATCCGGTGACCGGAGAGATATACAGCTCGGTATTAAAACCGATTAATCATGCATACACCGCCAAAACACTCAATACCAGCAAACGCGAAATTGAAGAAGTGTCAGTAGAACCGGCCAATGACGAAGAGATTTTTAATACTGTCAAAGTGATGGGTGGCGAAGACTGGGAACGTTGGTTAGATCAGTTGCATGCAGCCGGTGTATTGGCTGAAAACGTTCAAACGGTCGCTTATACCTACATTGGTAAAGAACTGACCTGGCCGATTTATGGTAAAGCGACTATTGGTCGCGCCAAAGAAGATCTGGATCGGGCGGCGTCTGCAATCAGCAGTAAGCTGGCAGGGCAGGGTGGTCATGCATATGTTGCGTCTCTCAAAGCACTGGTTACGCAGGCAAGTTCAGCCATTCCAATCATGCCACTGTATATATCATTGCTGTATCGCGTCATGAAAGCGGAAGGCACCCATGAAGGTTGCATCGAACAAATTTACGGCCTGTTCCGCCAGTGTCTTTACAATCCGGCGCGTGAACTGGACGAGGGCGGTCGTCTGCGAATGGACGGTAAAGAACTGTCTGACCATGTCCAGGCCGAAGTGACGGCATTGTGGCAACAGGTCGAAACATCGAATATTGATGAGCTGACCGATTACAAAGGTTACCACCAGGAGTTTCTGCGCCTGTTCGGCTTTGGCTATAGCCATGTCGACTATGAAGCTGATGTTTCTCCGATGGTGACACTGGCAAATTTAGCTTAAGATAATAAAGCCGCCGTTCTGGCGGCTTTTGTTTGAACGTAGGACGAAGGGGACAGCCTCCAAGGCAACAACAGGAAAACCGCTGAATTTCAGCGAATTTGTGCAGATTATGCGCAATATATTCAAAGTTGACTACACTTGCCCACAGTCGCTGTCCTGGCTGCATAAAAGTGTTATTTATCATAGCTGGTCTGTGGGTTTAGTGCTAAAATCCGCCGCTATGTACGTGTACCTGTTGAAATCTGGTTAAAAATCAGCCAGCTTTCGCCAGGTGCGCTGCGAGGCGAGCAGCCGTAAAAACCAGGCCCTGTTTCTTCCCGTTAAAGTAGTGCAAGTACGTATGATTAAAATTAAAAAAGGATTGGACATTCCCCTGTCGGGCAGTCCTAAACAAGTGATCCATGACGGTCCTGCCGTCAAAACGGTCGCGTTGCTGGGTGAAGAGTATGTCGGTATGCGTCCTACAATGCTGGTTGAGGTTGGGGACAAAGTAAAAAAAGGTCAGGGTCTTTTTGAAGACAAGAAAAATCCTGGCGTGAAATTTACTGCCGCTATCTCCGGGACCGTAACTGCGATTAACCGTGGTGCCAAACGTGTGCTGCAATCCGTGGTGATTGAAGCTGACGGCTCAGACGAAGCGGTACAATTCCAGAAATTTGATGCTGCGGCATTAAACAGCCTTGATGCTGGTGTTGTGAAACAGCAGATCCTGGATTCTGGTTTGTGGACAGCGTTTCGTACTCGGCCTTTCAGCGCCATCCCGGCGATTGACAGTACACCACGGGCAATCTTTGTCACGGCAATCGACACCAACCCGTTAGCAGCTGATCCTGCCGTCGTCATCGCTGCAGCTGCAGCAGATTTCCAGCATGGTCTGACAGTGCTGAGCAAACTGACCACGAGTAAGGTTTACGTTTGTAAAGCGGCTGGCGCCAATGTGCCGGCAACTGGCCAGGTTCAGGTTGAAGAATTCGCCGGTCCGCATCCGGCAGGTCTGCCAGGCACACACATCCATTTCCTTGAGCCGGTTTCACTGACCAAAGTGGTCTGGCATATCAATTATCAGGACGTGATTGCACTCGGCAAGTTGTTCACTACCGGTGAATATCATGCTGAACGTGTTATTTCACTGGCTGGTCCTGTCGTGAAAAATCCACGTTTGATCAAAACTGTGCTGGGTGTATCAATCCCAACATTGATCGAAGGTGAGCTGAACGACGGTTCGAATCGTATCATTTCAGGCTCAGTGCTTGCTGGCAGAACTGCTGTTGGTGTGCATGCCTATCTGGGGCGATTCCATAATCAAATTTCAGTCCTTGCTGAAGGGTTTGAAAAAGAATTCCTTGGTTGGCTGGTGCCTGGGGCGAGTAAATTCTCGGTCACCCGCGCCTACCTGTCTCATCTGAGCCCTAAACGTCTGTTCAACATGACAACTACAACCAACGGTTCTGACCGTGCCATGGTGCCGATTGGTAACTATGAACGCGTGATGCCATTGGATATTCTGCCAACGCTGTTACTGCGTGACTTGTTGGTGGGCGATTCCGATGGTGCTGTGACGTTAGGTTGTTTAGAACTGGATGAAGAAGATCTGGCGCTTTGTACCTTTGTTTGCCCTGGTAAATACGACTATGGCGTGGCACTGCGTAATGCGCTGACGACCATCCAGAAGGAAGGTTAAGATGAGTTTGAAGCATTATATTGAAAACCTAGAGCCGCATTTTGAAAAAGGCGGCAAGCATGAAAAGTGGTACGCGCTGTACGAAGCAGTTGCCACGATTCTGTACACTCCAGGCAAAGTAACCAAATCTGCAACTCACGTACGCGACAGTATCGATCTGAAACGTATCATGATTTTTGTTTGGTTAATGCTGTTCCCGGCGATGTTCTTCGGTATGTTCAATATCGGCCATCAGGCAGCATCGGTATTATCTGAAACTATTAAACTGCCTGACACCTGGCAGGTTGGTCTGTTCCATGCCTTTGGCGGTGAACTGACAGCTGACTCAGGCTGGGGCGCGAAGATGTGGTATGGCGCCTGTTGGTTCCTGCCGATTTATGCGGTTGTGTTTTTAGTCGGTGGTTTCTGGGAAGTGCTGTTTGCTTCTGTACGCAAACATGAAATCAACGAAGGTTTCTTCGTCTCTTCGATTCTGTTCGCATTGATCCTGCCTGCGACAATTCCACTTTGGCAGGCTGCGCTCGGTATTTCTTTTGGTATCGTTGTGGCCAAAGAAGTGTTTGGCGGTACTGGCCGTAACTTCCTGAATCCGGCTCTGGCTGGACGTGCTTTCCTGTTCTTTGCTTACCCGGCACAAATTTCCGGTGACAAAGTATGGACCGTCGCGGATGGTTATGCTGGAGCTACCTGGTTATCCAAAGCCGCCAATGGCGAAGTGACCGACTGGTCGATGAATCAGCAGTGGTGGGATGCTTTCTACGGCTTTATCCCTGGTTCTATCGGCGAAACTTCTACGCTGGCCTTGCTGGTTGGTGGTCTTGCACTGATTTATCTGCGCATCGCCTCATGGCGTATCGTGACTGGTGTGTTGGTTGGCACTATCGTATTCGCCACCCTGTTTAACATGATCGGCTCTGAAACCAATTCAATGTTCGCGATGCCTTGGTACTGGCACGTGGTCCTGGGTGGTTTTGCCATTGGTCTGTTTTTTATGGCAACTGATCCGGTATCTGCTTCGTTTACCGACGCTGGTAAATGGGCTTACGGTATTCTGATTGGCTTCATGGTGATCATGATTCGTGTGGTGAACCCGGCTTATCCGGAAGGCATGATGCTGGCAATTCTGTTCGCCAATCTGTTTGCGCCTTTGTTTGACTATATGGTCGCGCAATCAAACATCAAGCGGAGGCTGGCTCGTAATGTCTAATACTAATGAAAGCATCGGCAAAACGTTTTTTGTCGTGATTGGCCTGTGTTTGATCTGCGCTATTTTTGTCGCAGCATCAGCAGTAGGTTTACGTCCAAAACAAACTGAAAATAAACTACTCGACGCGCAGAAGAATATTTTGCTTGCCGTTGGCATGTTACAGGGTGAGGACATCAAAACTCAGTTTGATAAGCATGTCCAGATCCGACTGGTTGATTTGGAAACCGGCGAGTTTGTCGAGCAGGACCCGCTGACTTATGATTACCGTAAGATGATGAAAGATCCATCTGGCAGTATCGCTTTGGATGAGCAGGATGATAAAGCCAAAATTAAAACCCGTGCCAAAATCGCACCGGTTTATTTGGCTTACGCCGATGGGGTTGAGTCAAAAAATATCTCCTTTGTTGTGTTACCGATCCATGGTTACGGCCTGTGGTCCACGATGCACGGTTTTCTGGCGCTGGATAAAGACGGCAATACCATCAAAGGTCTGAATTACTACGAGCATGGCGAGACGCCTGGTCTGGGTGGTGAAATTCAGAACCCGCAATGGGTTGCTCAGTTTGTCGGCAAAAAGTTGCTGGATGATGCTGGTCAGCCTGCAATCAAGATTCTGAAACCTGGCAATGCCAATGCAACGGCGGCATCTGAAGTTGATGGTTTATCTGGCGCTACGCTGACCAGTAATGGTGTGCAGAACACCTTTACATTCTGGTCTGGTGCGAAAGGTTTTGCCCCATTCCTGGCTAAAGTCCGTCAAGGAGCATTAAACAATGGCTAGTGCAAAAGAAATGAAGTCACTGGTATTTGGACCAGTGTTTGCAAACAACCCGATTGCGTTGCAGGTATTAGGGATTTGTTCTGCTTTAGCTGTGACAACGAAACTGGAAAAAGCCTTGGTAATGGGCGTTGCCCTGACCCTGGTAACGGCGTTCTCCAGCATGTTTATTTCGATGATCCGTAATCACATTCCTTCAAGTGTGCGGATTATCGTACAAATGACCATTATTGCTTCTTTGGTTATTGTGACGGATCAGGTACTGAAAGCTTATGCCTATAACGTGGCAAAAGAGCTGTCGGTATTTGTGGGTCTGATCATTACCAACTGTATCGTTATGGGACGTGCTGAAGCATATGCGATGAAAAGTCCACCATTGATGTCATTCCTTGATGGGATTGGTAACGGCTTAGGCTACACAGTACTGCTGGTGATTGTCGCTGTGATCCGTGAGTTGTTTGGCTCAGGTACTTTGATGGGACTGGAAATTCTGCCAGTGGTCAGTGCCGGTGGATGGTATGTACCAAACGGCCTGTTGTTAATGCCACCTAGTGCATTCTTCATTATTGGTCTGCTGATCTGGGCTCTGCGCACCTGGCGCCCAGAGCAGCAAGAAAAGCACTAAGGAGTAGCAGATGGAACATTATTTAAGTTTATTTGTTCGTGCAGTTTTCGTCGAAAACATGGCACTGTCGTTTTTCCTTGGTATGTGTACTTTCATCGCAATTTCCAAACAAGTGAAAACGGCATTCAGCCTGGGTGTGGCTGTGACTGTTGTGTTGGGGTTGTCAGTTCCGCTGAACAACATCGTTTTTAAGCAGTTTCTGGCGCCGGGCGCCTTAGATTGGGCTGGTTTTCCGGATACTGATCTGAGTTTCCTTGGTTTTATTGCGTATATCGGGGTTATCGCCGGCCTGGTTCAAATCCTGGAAATGTTCCTGGATAAGTATGTACCGGCCCTGTACAACGCCTTAGGTATCTTCCTGCCGTTGATCACTGTGAACTGTGCAATCTTTGGTGCGGTAGCCTTTATGGTTGAACGTGATTATACGCTGGCTGAAAGTACAGTGTTTGGTCTGGGAAGTGGTATCGGCTGGACAATGGCGATCACTGTTATGGCTGCTGTCAGTGAAAAACTGAAATACGCCGACGTGCCGCTGGCTTTACGTGGTCTGGGTTCACGCTTTTTCATGGTGGGTCTGATGAGTCTGGGTTTCCTGTCGTTCTCAGGCGTATCCCTGTAAGCATCGGTAGTAGAAGGAAAAAACAATGCAATATACTGAGATTTATCTTGGTGTTGGTATGTTCACCTTGCTGGTGGTCGCACTGGTCATCATGATCCTGGCAGCAAAAGCCAAACTGGTGTCTGCCGGCGAAGTAACGATCAATATTAATGGCGATGCCTCCAAGTCATTGAAAGTGAATGCTGGTGGCAAACTGCTCAGCGTGCTGGCTGATCGGGGTATCTTCCTGTCATCCGCTTGTGGTGGTGGTGGTTCATGTGGTCAATGCCGGGTTCACGTTCACGCCGGTGGTGGGGATGTGTTACCAGTTGAATTCGGTCACCTGACGAAAGGCGAACGCCGGGAAGGTTGTCGTCTGGCTTGCCAGGTCAGCGTGAAAACTGACATGGATATCGAAGTTGAGCCAGAGATCTTTGGTATCAAAAAATGGGCTTGTACTGTTATCTCTAATGACAACAAAGCCACTTTTATCAAAGAATTGAAGCTGCAAATCCCCGATGGTGAATCAGTGCCGTTCCGTGCTGGTGGTTACATTCAGATTGAAGCGCCTGCGCACCACGTAAAATACGCAGATTTTGATATTCCTGCAGAGTACCGCGGTGACTGGGAACGCTTTAAATTCTTCACGCTGGAGTCCAAAGTAGATGAGCCAACGATTCGGGCTTATTCAATGGCGAACTATCCGGAAGAAGAAGGCATTATCATGCTGAACGTGCGGATCGCTTCACCACCACCAAATAACCTGACTTTACCTTGCGGTAAAATGTCATCGTATATCTGGAGCCTGAAAGGTGGCGAGAAAGTCACAATTTCTGGTCCTTTTGGTGAGTTCTTCGCCAAAGATACCGATGCAGAGATGGTGTTTATCGGCGGTGGCGCAGGTATGGCGCCAATGCGTTCGCATATTTTCGACCAGCTGCGCCGGTTGAAATCAAAACGCAAAATGTCGTTCTGGTATGGGGCCCGTTCAAAACGCGAAATGTTTTATGTTGAAGATTTCGACATGTTACAGGCTGAGAACGAGAACTTTAAGTGGCATGTCGCGCTGTCTGATCCGCAACCGGAAGACAACTGGACTGGCTACACCGGCTTTATCCACAACGTGATTTTTGAGAATTATCTGAAAAACCACAAAGCACCGGAAGATTGTGAGTTCTATATGTGTGGTCCACCGATGATGAATAAAGCGGTGATCAACATGCTCAAAGACTTAGGTGTAGAAGACGACAACATTCTGTTGGATGACTTCGGCGGTTAAGCTTAGTGAGTTTGAAAAAACCAACCTGCGGGTTGGTTTTTTTATGGGCAAAGACAAGGGCTGTATTCAGTGCAGCAGGTGCGACACGCCATCTGTATCGATTGGCGTGCAGGCATGTCCGGCAACGGCAGACAGGAAAGTGCATCTGTCGTAGTCGGCAGAACAAAAATACTGGTAAAATATCAGTTCCTATGTTGGTATCCGGCCGACTTGTTGTTTCAGTTCAATGCCTAAAGAGGTTGTCATGGAAGTATTTCTGTTGACGTTTGCTGTGTTGTTAATCGTTGTGCTGGCTATGGCAATTGGTTATATCGTGCAACGTAAAACTATTGCCGGCAGCTGTGGCGGTCTTGATGCGCTTGGCATCGAAAAAGCCTGTGACTGTGAGAATCCGTGTGAAAAACGCCAGGAGCGGATGCGCAAAGAAAAACTCTGGCAAGAAAATAAAATTATCTGATCTCTGCTGGTCTGGCAGCAATTCCAAGGACTTATCAATGGCTTTTCCTACTCCTGTCGCTGTGTCTTCCCTACAGGCTGCTTCTGCTGCTGACTGGGATGCGCTAATTTGTATCGCTGAACACTTTACCGGGTTGCCTGATACCGGGTTGACTGAATTTGTTGCCAGCCACCAGGCTATCGACCAGCGTATTGGTCGTGAAACGGTCACGCTGATTTGTCCGCTCGTTGCCGGCAAACGTTTGATTCTGGCACCGACGGGACCATTACTGCGTGACTATGATGATGTGCGTTGTTTTGCTGATGTGGCAAAAGTCGCGATCCAACAAGCCAAGGCGGCCGGGGCAGTGCGCCCGCTGATTTGGCTACAGGCGCCGACAGATGCACGTTATGCACAGGCGCTGGAAGTTGCATATCTGGCCGCCGCACAAGCACTGTGGCAACCACTGGAAGGCCGTGAAGCTCGTGGCGAACAAAGCGTAGAGCCAGTGCAGCAGATTGGTCTGCTGGGTCTCAATGACGCACAGGCGGCGTTTTTGGCTGCTACCGAGGCAGGCCGGCGTTTGGCCCGTGACTTGTGTGGTACCGAGCCAGAACGGATGACGCCACTGCGTTTTGCAGATTATTGTGTCGATGCATTTCAGCATACCGACGTGAAAGTTAAAGTAGAAACGAATACCGAACAACTGCTTGCCGACTATCCATTACTGATGGCTGTCGCCCGCAGCTCATTAGCTGTAACCCGGCATAGACCAGCCGTGATCCGGCTGGAGTATCGTCCGGCAGGTGAAATTACCGAAACGTTGTTGTTCGCCGGTAAAGGTTTGGTTTATGACACCGGCGGCGCTGACCTGAAGATAAACGGTGGCATGGCCGGCATGAGTCGTGACAAAGGCGGCGCCGCTGCGGTCGCCGGTTTTATGAAAACTGTCGCGATGTTAAAACCGGCGGGTTTGCATGTGATTGCGGAAATCGGCGCAGTCCGTAACAGTATTGGTTCAGATGCTTTTGTTGCCGATGAAATTATTACCAGTCATGCCGGTGTGCGGGTCAGAATTGGCAATACCGATGCCGAAGGCCGTTTGGTATTAGCTGATCTGATGTCGCATTTACGCTTGCAGGCGCAACATGCCGTGAACCCAACACTATTTTCAGTGGCAACTCTGACTGGCCATGCGGCACGAGCGGTCGGCCCGTACACTGCACTGGTTGAAAACGGTGCAGCCCGTCAGGCCGGTGTGTCAGCGGCCATCGCGGGCGCCGGTGAATTGTGGGGAGATCCGTCTGAGTTGTCGTCCAGCCGGCGTGAAGACTTCGCCTTTATCAAAGCGCGCAGCTGTGCCGATGATGTGTTGAGCTGCAATAATGCAGCGTCGTCAGTCACCGCGCGTGGTCATCAGTTCCCGATGGCATTTTTAGTTGTCGCTGCCGGGCTGGAGCAAAACTCCGCGTTATCAAAAGGCCTGCGCTATGTGCATATCGACATCGCGGGCAGTGGTGTTGACGGCGGCGACTGGCAACATGGCAAACCTTCAGCAGCTCCGGTCGCCAGTCTGGCTGCTGCCTATTTAGGTTAATCCGGAGTTTTGGCAGAACTCAGGCCGTCAGTTTGTGTCACGTACTGACGGCCAACGACTTTCCATTGAAATTGATTGTCGGCTGGGTTCTGTCTGTTTATGCTGTAGCCACATCCACATTATGGTCAGAGTCAGGTTAATGGACGAATGAGACTCCGCGAAACTCTTGTTATCTATATGTTTCCGTTGATGGTTTTGCCCACATTGGCGTTTGGCTATCTGGCATATCGATACAGTGAGTCATCATTTGCCCAGCAGGCGTTTATCAAAGTCGCCCAGCATCTGCAAATTCAGCAAAACAAACTCAACGTGTATCTGCGCAATCACCAGATGCATCTGCAGCATCTGAGTCAGACTGAGAGCACACTGGCGTTTTTGACAGAGCAGCCCGGCGCCGAAAAGTCACTGACAACCCAGCTGAAGCATTATCAGAAAGCATTCCCGGACGCTGAGCAAATCAGATTATTGCGCTTGAGCGGCGAACTGGTGTTTCAGTCGCCGGTCGCTGCAGCAAACTCTGTCGCGGCAGGCAGTCGTTTCCGCGCCGATTACTTTACGTCGTTACAAGGCATGATTGAAGATTCCGGTATATTTATCAGTCGGGAAAATGATCAGCAGGAGCTGAAAGTGATCCTGGCGCAGAAAATTTACCAGCTTGCCAACGATGCTAACGAAATCGACCGGCTTTGGGGATATTTAGTCGTCAACCTGAACACCGATGCATTGGATGAGATTGTCCAGAACCGCATGTTGACGTCGAATGTTAATTTGGTGGTCAGCGCGGGTGGCATCATTGCCTATGCGGACAAACCGAATCTGATCGGCAGTGCACTGGCACCCTCCAATTTCTCTCAAGTACAGCAATCAGTCGGTGCCGGTCAGTTACAGCACATTGTGTTACTCGGTAAACCGATGTTAGTGCTGGGAGCTGAGTTGCCCGGTAATTTTATGTTGGTCAGTGCTGTTGCCGAAACGGAGTTAATGGCAGTCTCTGAGTTCTTGCCGGTGTTGGTTTTTGTGCTCAGTATTCTGATTGCTATTGGCTTGCCATTGTTATGCTACTGGTTGTTAATTAAATATATTTTTGAACCGATCAAAGTACTGACGGAAGCCAAAACTGCAGTTGGCCGCGGCGATCTCAGCACCTTACTGACAGTAAAAAAACAAGATGAACTGGGTGACATGTTCGCGGCGTTTAATGTGATGGTGCGCCAGCTCCGGGTATACCGCGAGCGCGAACGCGCCTATAAACAGCAACTGGAAGAGAAAGTACAGAAGCGCACGCAGGATCTGGCACGCGCGAACAGCAATCTGGCCAGCGCTAACCAGCAACTGATCCTGGCCCGTGAGTCCGCTGAGCAGGCGAACCGGCTGAAAAGTGTATTCCTGGCCAATATGAGCCATGAGATCCGTACGCCGCTGACGGCCATTATCGGCTTCAGCGAACAGGCAATTATCGAACAAGATCATGAGCAAGTGACTGACTACCTGAAACGGGTGTTGCGCAGTGGTGACCATTTACTGAAGCTGATTAATGACATTCTGGATCTGTCGAAAATCGAAGCGGATAAGCTGGAGCTATCCTATGTCCAGTTTAACTTTCTGCAACTCATCGATGATATTTACCAACAAACGAAAAATCAGGCACAGGCCAAAGCGCTCGATTGTGTGCTTGAGCTGAACTATCCGTTGCCAGCGCAATTGCGTACCGATGAATTGCGCTTTCGGCAGGTATTGCTCAATCTGACCAGTAATGCGCTGAAATTTACCCAACGCGGCAAAATTATTATTCAGGTCAGTTACCAGTCCGGTGACGAGCTACTGGTGATCCGCATCAAAGACACCGGTATTGGCATGAGTGCCGAAGAGCTGACGAAGTTGTTTCAGCCTTTTGTCCAGGCCGATGCCACCGTGACGCGCAATTTTGGCGGTACTGGTTTAGGTCTGGTCATTTCGAAAAAACTGATGCAGCAAATGAACGGCGATATCCGTGCGGAGAGTGTCAAAGGGCTGGGTAGCTGTTTTGAAATTCTGATGCATTGTGAAACTCAGCAAGTCAGCCTGGTGGAACATTTTGAACCAAGCATTAATCCGGATGCAGTACAACCGGAATCTGACTGTCTGCCACAGCTGAAGATTTTGGTGGCAGAAGACAACACCGACAATCAGTTATTAGTCGCAGTATTACTACGCAAGATCAACGCTGAATTTACCATGGTAGCCAATGGCCATCAGGCGGTGCAAAAACTGTTGCTGGAAGATTTTGATTTGGTCTTTATGGATATGCAAATGCCGGAAATGGGGGGCGAAGAGGCCACGCGGTTAATCCGGCATGCCGGCATCGATGTGCCAATTATTGCATTGACCGCCAATGTGATGCGGGAAGATCATCAACGCTATCTCGAAGCGGGTTGTCAGGCGTTATTGGGTAAGCCGATAGTGCAGCACGACTTTTATGCGATGATCCGTAATTACACGCGCAAAGTACAGCAGCTGGAACAGGATTTAGCCGCTAAACTGGAGCAAGACCCGGCGATTATTGCTCTGAAGCAAGATTTTGCTGAACGTCTGCCGGCACAACTGGCGCAACTGGCGCAGTTGCAGCAAGACAATAATCTGGCGGGATTACAATATGAAGCCCATAGTCTGAAAGGCTGTGCCGGCAGTATGGGTTTTCCGGAGATCACTCAGTTGGCGGCTGAACTTGAATTGTCGGCAAAATCTCAGGATGCATTGGCCTGTCAGCTAATTATTCAGCGCATGCAGCACCAGCAGTTACAGGCGCCACACTGAAATAATGGAAGGTAGAATGACAGAGCATTTTCAGCTGCATCCGCAGCTGGCAGCTGATTCAGTATGGCTGGCTGATTGGCCTTTATGTCAGCTGCGACTGATAAATGACCAGCACTACCCCTGGTTTATCTTAGTGCCGCGGCGTGTCGGTGTGCGTGATGTAATCGATTTATCCGAGCTTGATCAGGACCAGTTGTGGCTGGAAAGTCGCACCCTGAGTATTTACCTCAAGACTGATTATCAGCCCGACAAACTGAATCTGGCGGCACTGGGCAATATGGTGCCGCAATTACATCTGCATCACATTGTCCGGTTTCAAAGTGACAAGAGCTGGCCAGCACCGGTCTGGGGAAAATTTCCGGCGCATCCATACAACACAACCGATCTGGCCGTATTACAACAAATCTGGTCGGAGCGTTCATCAGCAGCGAGGAATTTATATGTCAGCGGATAATGCATTATTGACGCTTCTGACCGAAAAACTGCGCAATAACGTGCTGGTGTTGCCAACGCTGCCAGAAATTGCTGTGCGGGTACGCCAGGCGGCAGATGATCCCGACATTAACCTGCATGCGATGGCAGAAGTGATCGCATTGGATCCGGCGCTCGCTGCACGGATGCTGAAGGTCGCCAACAGCGCCTTTTTAGGGCGCAGTATCAAGGTCAATACGTTAAATCAGGCGGTGACGCGGATCGGGTTGTTTCAGGTCAAAAATATTGCCACGGCTATGGCGCTTGAGCAGTTGTTTGTCAGCCAGCATCCGCAGGTGTTAGAACAAATGGCGGAACTATGGCGTGATACTATTGAAATTACCTGTATTTCGATGGCTTGCCTGAAGTTTTATCAGCAACAACATAAACATACGTCGCTGAACATGGACACTATGACGCTCGCAGCATTGGTGTATCAGATTGGCGCATTGCCGATCCTGAGCGAAGCTGAAAAATATCCGGCAGTATTTGCCGAACCGGCTTATTTACGTCATGCCATCCGGGATCTGTCGCCGAACATTGGCGTGGTGATCCTGCAAAGTTGGTCATTTGCCGATATTTTTGTCCGGGTGGTGCAGGATTGGGCAGGATTAGCGATGGCCGACCAACCTTGTTATACCGACTTTGTCCGGCTGGCTGCAATCGCCCGTCAGCAATATCCTCTGCGCAGCAGTGAGTCGCAGCTGTTAGACAGCTATTTACAGCAGGGGCTTATTCCAAAACGGGACTTTATGCACGAACCACAGATACAGCAGCATTATCAGGATGCAAAAACCATGTTTATGTAGTGGAATCGGCTGTCTGCAGCAGCGGACAGCCAGCCCTGCAGATTAGTTTTAGGCCTTAACCAGAGGTTGCACCTGGTCTTTAAATACTTGCAGCACCTGCGCCAGTTCATTGGCCATCACCAGCAAGTCAGCGTCAAGACGCAGTACCAAATCTTCCCAGCCCAGTTCGTCATTCTTGTTCGCCAGTAACTCTTCGAATTGCAGCTTTTTGATACTGCCGTCTTCACAGATCACCAGACTCAGCTGTTCCGGCTGCACCAGCTCTAGCTTAGTCACCAGCTTGTCTTCTAAGTGGCTTTGCACTTCGTCCGTCGTCAGCACGTGATTGCTGAAACGGACTTTGGCACCTTCTTCATCCGGTGCTTTTAACTCAGCGTCATGGCCAAGGCTAAAACCAGCGGGCAGCGCCTGATTGCTCAGCCATTGCTGCATCGATTGACTGAGCTGATTACTGTCAATCCACGGTACGGCTGGCAGCGATCCCAGCGCTTTGCGCAGTAGTGCCAGCAAATCTTCAGCGCGGCTGGCTGAGCTGGTGTTGACGATAAACCAGTTATTTTTTGCGTCATAGATCGCCTGAGTCACAGTCGAGCGGCTAAATGCCCGTGGCAACAAGGTCTGGATTAACTCTTCTTTCAGTGCCTGTTTTTCTTTGCGACCCAAAGGCCGGCCTTTTTCGGCCTCCAATGCATCTATTTTTGGCTGCAGCTCTTCATTGATCACGGCAGCCGGCAACACTTTTTCCTGCCGTTTCAACGCGAATACAAACAAGTGCTCGAGCTGGTGGGCGTATGATTTAATGCTTGGATGCAGCGGGAAGGTGAAGCCAAGTTTCAGTGCGTCCTGGCCCATACAAGGTGTGAATTTATGTTCCGCCAGCGCTGTATCTAGCTTTTCAATATTGAGGTTTAACGGTTCAGTAATTTGGTACACGCGCAGGGTTTTAAACCACATAGTCAGTCAGGTCCGGATCTCAGAAGACGGTCAGTATAACCGGAAAGTCCGGAGCGACAACCGGCAGACAGCACAAAGCGCACCTGCCGGATTGTCGATTGCTTAACGTTTAAGCACTTTTGGAAAGCGGATATGGTAGGCCAGACCCTGGCCTGGTTCGCTGCGGACCTGGATACTGCCGCCGAGGGTTTGGCGCACCAGGTTATAAGTAATGTGGGTGCCAAGTCCACTGCCGCCCTGATCACGTTTGGTGGTGAAAAACGGGTGGAATAACTTTTCCAGCTGCTCTGGTGTCAGGCCTTTACCATTGTCACTGTAATTAATGTCGACAATATTGCCTTCATCGATGACGGTGATATTGATGTTGCCTTCATCAATATCTTCAAAACCATGGATTAATGAATTCATCAGCAGGTTGGTAAAAATTTGCGAAATAGCACCGGCCGGGCAGCTCAGCACCAGGTTTTCCGGGCAATTGACTTCAATGTGATGTTTGGTCTTTTTGAAGTGCGGCTGCAGTGAGCGGATAATTTCTGTCAGATAATCCTGCAGCTGAATGGTGCGGATTGCTTCACTGGTCTGATCAACAGCAATTTGTTTGAAACTGGCAATCAGTTCTGAAGCGCGCACCAAATTGGCGTTCAATAATTCAGTGCCTTGTTTGGCTTCTTCAATAAAATGTTCCAATGCCTTGGGCGACAGGCTCTTTTCCTGATACGCGTGTTCCAGCGCTGCCAGCTTTTCAGCGAGGAAACTGGTGGCAGTGACACCAATGCCTACCGGCGTGTTCACTTCGTGCGTGATACCTGCAACTAAACCACCTAAAGCGGCCATTTTTTCCGACTGTACCAGTCGGTCTTGCGCCTGGCGTAAATCATTGACCAGTTTTTCCAGCTCGGTTTGTTTGTTGCGCAGGGCATCTTCAGTGTGGCGCCGGCGTTCAATTTCTTCACGCAGTGCCTGCTGTTTCACTTCGAGTTCTTGCTTTTGCTGTTGCAGATCCATCATCGCCTGACTCAGGCCTGACGTCTTCCGCGCCACTTCCTGTTCTAATATCAGGTTATGCTGGTCAAGCTTTTCGTTGCTTTGCAGCAGCTGCTTTTGCGTACTTTCCAGCTGGCCTTTGTAATCCTGCACCCGCGCGATCAGCCGGTTAAAGGCATCCGCCATTACCGCGAGTTCATTGGTGTCACCGTGCTGGATCTCGACTTTGGTATCTTCGAGGTTATCCAGCTCAAGATCTTCAATCTGCTGCGTTAATTCGGCAAGCGGTAAAGTGAGTTGTTTACGAAAGGCAATTAAAAACAGGATGATCAGAAATGTGGTTTTTAACACTGCGTTGCCGATCAGGAAATAAATACCGACTTTGATCCGGTCCAGCACTATGGTCCGGCTGGAGAATAAAGTTACATCACCCACTTGGGTGGCCCGGCCGGAGAATTCAAAAATCAGCGGAAAGGTATAGCCAAACAAGCCGCTTTGTTGCTCTGTCAGCCGCACCCCTTCTTTGACCAGCTGATTGCTGTAGCGCTCGCTGATGTCGACATACTGGCCGAGCTGCGTGATCACCGCGCCGCTGTCATCGCGCACAATAATGCCTTCAATCGATGGGATAGCTAACAGGCCGTCAGCAATAATCAGCGCTTGTTGGGTGTTCAGTTCCCAGATGGCGCGGGTAAGTGAGCCAGAGATGGTCTGTTGTAAGGTCGCCAGCTCACCGTTAATATGATTTTTGGTGTTGAAGTACTCGGCTACGATCTGGCCCAGCGTTACAACAAAGGTCAGGATGAAATAAACTGACAGCACTTTGGTCAGCAGCTTGCGCGAAAGACTTTTTTGTTGCATCTGACATCCTGTGAGTTCTGAACGCGCTGCTGCTTGTCGCAGAGTGCTTACCAGCACATGCTATAAAATTAGCTAAAAAAAACAATAATTAAAATACTTTACTACAGAATTTGTCCCTGTGTGTGCAGGTTGTAGTATCAGTAATGCGTGTAGCCGTCTGAAGCAGGCCAACTATAGTTCAAATCAGCCCGGTAGGAGAGCAGGGCGTTGGCAAATAGCTTCAACTCATTTTACACAGTGCGATGATCGGATGTTGCAATCAAAGGGGCAAGTGGTTATATTTTGCCCGTAACTTCAAATAATTATTAGAAATTCAGAGGCAGTTCTGCATGGCTTTGCCAGTCCTGATTTGTGACGATTCAATTTTAGCCCGCAAGCAAGTGAGAAAGAGTCTGCCAGAGTCTTTTGATGCCGAGTTCCAGACTGCCGGCAATGGCCTTGAAGCGCTGGCTGTGTTACGCAGCCAGGAAATCGGCTTGGTATTTCTGGATCTGACGATGCCTGAACTGGATGGTGTTGGTGTACTTGAGGCGATCAAAGCCGAAAGTATCGACTGCTTTGTCATCGTGATCTCAGCGGACATTCAACCGGAAATGCAAAAACGGGTGATGGAACTTGGTGCACTGGCGTTTGTACAAAAACCTGTGAACGAAGACAAGATCAATGGCGTACTGAAACAGTATGGTTTCATATGAATAATCTGGGCTTCAGCGAAGAGCAGCGCGATTGCCTGCAGGAAATCATCAACGTGGCGATGGGATTGGCCAGTGATAAGCTGGCGCGTTTCCTCAATACTTTTGTTCATTTGCAAGTACCTTCGATTGCCCTCGTTGGCGCTATGCACATCCCGGCTGAGTTCGAAAACCGCTATCAGGATGCTGAAGCGGCGCTGGTCAGCCAGGGCTTCTTTGGTAATGAAGGCGTACGCGGTGAAGCGATTGTGCTGTATAAAATGGAAAACGCACACAAAATCTCGGCGCTGCTGGGTTATGAGCCAGGGGACGTTTCAGAGATTGAGATGTTAACCGACATCAGCTCGATTTTGACGACGACCTTCTTAAACGGTTTAGCCAGCCAGATTGAAAACAGTTTGTCATATTCAGCGCCCAGAATACTGTCATCGCGGCATGGCAATGTCGCGGATGTACTGAAAAATACCTCGTTTCATTGGGAGCATGCGTTAAAAGTAGATATCAGTTATCAGCTGATTGATCATTCCTTTAATTGCGACATGATTCTGTTAATCCCGGGCGAAGCCGTGACCAATATCAAACATATCCTGGATCGGATCCTGGAAGCCTACTGATGTCGCATGCGATGTTGAGCAGTCCTATTCTCGCCGCCCTGAACAGCGGCGTGATTGTTATTGACGATGAATACAATATTCAGTACCTGAATGCATTTATCGAAAGACACGGCAACCTGCAGTTGGCCGGCGTGCTGGGTAAGTCGCTGTTCAGCGTGTTTGCCGACTTACCCGAAGCCTGGCTCAAACGTAAGCTGATGAGTGTGCTGGATTTAAAGACTCCGGCCTTTAGCAGCTGGGAACAACGTCAGTATATTTTTAAACTGCCTCATCTGCGGCCTATCACCAGCAGCAGCCAGTACATGGCACAGAATTGCACTATGCTGCCGCTGGAAACTGGTCAACATGAGCAACCATTGATTTGTATCCTGATTGAAGATGCCACCGATGCATTTGTTTATCAGCAGCATCTGAGCCGCACACTGATTGAACTGGAAAAAGCTAACCGGCAGGATGGTCTGACGAAAGTACAGAACCGCCGGTACTGGGAAGAGCAGCTGAAGCAAGAAATACATCGGGCGCAGCGTTATCAGCATTCGCTGAGTCTGATTTTGTTTGATTTAGATAAATTTAAAGATCTGAATGACAAATATGGCCATTTGGGCGGCGATTTTGTCTTGGTCGAGTTGTCGTCTTTTATCAGCAGCCTGTTACGTGATTCAGATTTATTCGGTCGCTATGGTGGCGAAGAGTTTGGCATTATCCTGCCTGATACAGGTCTGGAAGGCGCGGAAGAAGTTGCCGAGCGGATTTGCCGCGCAGTGGCGGACTATCCAATGTTATTTAATCAGCAAACCATCCGCACGACGCTGAGCATCGGCGTCGCTGAATTTGTGCCGAAGCAACATTTCCTGCATGATGATTTAATTCGTTGCGCTGACATGGCGTTGTACAATGCCAAACGTTCAGGCCGGAATCGGGTATGCTGTTATCAGGCCGGTGAAACCGATTATCACAAGAAGGCTAACTGACTTTATTTTGAACATATAGATTGACAGACGTCTAAAACAATGCGCATATAAGAACGCATGAAATATACCAATAATATCAATACAACCACCACGATTATTACCACCAGCCCTGCGGGGTAGGAGGTCGGCGGCGTATTGTCTTGATAAAAGGCCCGTGACCTCAACAGTCACGGGCCTTTTGCGTTTTATCTGAGGAGCAAAAAATGCGGGTGCTTAAGTTTGGGGGTTCGTCGTTAGCGTCGGTGGCGCGGTTTCTGGAAGTTGCGGCAATTGTGCGGTCGCAGCCACAGACCGAGCCGGTGGGACTGGTATTATCGGCGCCGCATGGCGTGACCAATTTATTGGTGGAACTGACTGACCTGGCCTTTCTCGGCACCGGTTATCAGGATGCTTTGCAAAGCTGGCGGCAGCGCTTGCAGAAAATGCAGGCGGATGCTGCGGCAGTGATTGATAGTGCCGCGCAGCAACGCCTGCATGCTGTGGTTGCAGCACAAGACGCGACGCTCAGCAACAGACTACAGGGTGTCGAGTTGCTGCACTATTGCCCGGATCATATCAAGGCACAGTTACTGGGGCTTGGTGAGCAATTCAGTGTGGCATTGATGACCGAGTTGCTGTTGGCGCAACAAGTCAAAGCGGTATTGCTCGATTCAGTGCTATGCGTAAAAAGCCAGGGAGATTATCTGAATGCGGTGGCGGATGTCGCAGCTTCAGAAATTGCCCTCGGCGCTGCGGTGAAAAAGCAGGCCGCGCAAGTTTATGTCTTAGCTGGTTTTGTCTCGAGTAATGCGCAGGGCGAACTTTGTCTGCTTGGCCGCAATGGTTCTGACTACTCGGCCGCCATCGTGGCCGCAGCGTTGCGGGCATCGGTCTGTGAGATTTGGACCGACGTAGATGGTGTTTACAGTGCAGATCCGCGCCAGGTGAAAAATGCCAAGCTGATTGACCATTTGTCTTATGACGAAGCGATGGAATTATCCTATTTCGGTGCCAAAGTGCTGCACCCGAAAACGATTGGGCCGCTGGCGCGTTATCAAATCCCTTGTTACATCAAAAATACGCTGAATCCACAAGCGCCAGGCAGTTGTATCGACAATCAAAACAGCGGTGACAGCCTGGTCAAAGGCATTTCCAGCCTGGAACATCTGGCGCTCATCACAGTATCTGGCCCAGGCCTTAAAGGCGTTGTGGGGATGGCTTCGCGGATTTTCGCCACGATGGCGCGCGAGCAGGTGTCGGTGAATTTAATCACTCAGTCGTCCAGTGAATTCAGTATCAGTTTCTGTGTGGCACAGCTGGATTTAACAGCCGCCAAACGCGCGCTGGAAGCCGAATTCGAACTGGAATTGCAGGGCAAGCTGCTGCGACCGTTGTCTATCCAGACCGATATGGCGATTGTCAGCCTGGTTGGCGATGGCATGCGCCAGCACCGCGGTGTAGCGGCCAAGTTTTTTGCTTCTTTGTCACAGGCGCGGGTCAACGTCGTCGCCATTGCGCAGGACTCCAGTGAACGCTCTATCTCAGCCGTGGTTGAACAGCAAAGTTGCCAGAATGCAGTGAAAGTCTGTCACGAAAACTTCTTCAGCCACGTGCCCAGTATCGACGTGTTTCTGGTCGGTTGTGGCGTGGTCGGCAGCGAATTATTAGCGCAGTTTGAACGTCAGCAGCAGTTCCTGCAAAACCGCAATGTGCGTTTGAGTGTGTATGGTATCGCCAATTCGCGGCAGTTATTGTTAAACGGTCAGGGCATCGATTTAGCCAAATGGCAGGACGATATGGCCACTGCGACCGCGCAATTCTCGCTGGCGGCTCTGGATAAATTTGTGCAGGAACATCACCTGACCAACCCGGTGCTGATCGACTGCACCAGTTCAGAAGCCATCGCGGCCCAGTACAGTCAGTTCCTGGCGGCCGGTTTCCATGTGGTCACGCCGAATAAAAAGGCCAACACGGCGAGCCTCGATTATTACCGCGAACTGCGTCAGGTCGCGCAGCGCAATCGCCGCCGTTTCCTGTATGAAACCACGGTCGGCGCCGGATTGCCGGTCATCGACACGCTGCAGGGCTTATTAAATGCTGGTGACGAATTGGTAGCCTTTGAAGGGATTTTGTCCGGTAGCCTCAGTTACTTGTTCGGCGAGCTGGAAAAAGGTCTGCCATTGTCTGAAGTTACCGCGAAGGCAAAAGCGATGGGCTTTACCGAGCCGGATCCACGCGATGATTTATCCGGCATGGATGTGGCGCGTAAGCTGCTCATCATGGCGCGTGAAGCCGGTCTGGAACTGGATTTGGCTGATGTCACTGTCGAAGGTGTATTGCCGGCTGATTTTGCGCCCGGTACTGATGTAGCCACTTTTATGGCCAAATTACCGGAGCTTGATGCCTGGTACGCCGACAAAGTCGCGGCGGCGCAGGCGGATGGCAAAGTGCTGCGGTTTATCGGTGAAATCGCCGACGGTCAGTGCAAAGTCGCGGTCAAAGCCTTAGATCTGGACCATCCGCTCGCCAAGGTCAAAGATGGTGAAAATGCGCTCGCGATCCACACCCGTTATTACCAGCCAATTCCGTTTGTGCTGCGTGGTTACGGCGCCGGAGCCGCAGTCACCGCGGCCGGTGTGTTTGGCGATGTGATGCGCACATTAGGCTGGCAGCAGGAGGTTTAAGCATGAAGTCGTATTTTGCGCCGGCCTCCACCGGGAATTTTTCGGTTGGGTTTGATTTATTGGGCGCAGCCTTTGAAGCAGTAGACGGTACATTGTTAGGGGATGAGTTACAGATCCTCGGCGAAGCCGAAGCGATGTCGCTGGAACTGGCGGGCCGTTATGTCCACCAGTTACCGGGCGACAGCAATGATAATCTGGTACTGACCAGTTTTTATGCCTTTGAGCAAAAAGTCGGCCGGGAGTTGCCCCGGCTGAAACTGCGGCTGGTCAAGCATTTGCCGGTTGGCAGCGGGCTGGGTTCCAGCGCCTGTTCGATTGTGGTGGCTTGTTATGCTTTTAATGACTATTTCGGCAAGCCGTTGTCAGACCGCGAACTGCTGGAACTGACTGCCGTCTGTGAAGGCGGCGTCAGCGGTGGCGTGCATTATGACAACGTCGCGCCGTCCTTGCATGGCGGCTTGCAATTGATGCTGCCG
Organism: Rheinheimera sp. F8; assembly: GCF_001518915.1. Lineage (NCBI taxonomy): Bacteria > Pseudomonadati > Pseudomonadota > Gammaproteobacteria > Chromatiales > Chromatiaceae > Rheinheimera > Rheinheimera sp. F8. The sequence continues at coordinate 3,663,745 of NZ_CP013656.1, read as the reverse complement.
GAAAGCCCGTTGTTATATCGCAAATTGCCATGGTTTTCTCATTGGCAGGTGGTGTTGAGTTATCCGGGTACAGTGCTGTCGACCAAAGCGGCGCGCGCAGTGTTACCGCAGCAACTGACGTTAAAGCACAGCATTCAGTTTGCCGGCACCGTGGCGCGTTTTGTTGCTGCTTTGTATAGCGAAGATGAAGTCGAGGCTTTTGCGGCGCTTAAAGATGTGGTCGCGGAGCCGGCGCGCACGCCGCTGATCCCGGAATTACCGGCTATTCGCGCGGCACTGATGGCAGAGGGGATTGGTCATGTCGGCATTTCCGGCGCAGGCCCAACCTTGTTTGCGCTGTGTAGCACACCAGAACAAGCCGAATTCGCCCGGGATTATCTCAGGGCACACTATGAAAAAAATGCCGATGCGATGACGCATATCTGCCGGTTATCAAAGGCTGGTACACGCGCGTTGTAAAAAGACACTTGAACAATGAATTCAATGATTTAAGAGCAATGCTCCAGGAAATATTATGTTGTTAAGAAATATCAAAGTACCGGCCCAGCAGGTCAGTTTTTTAGACGCGGTGCGGATTGGCCTCGGTGAACAACAAGGTTTGTTTTTCCCGGCCAGTTGGCCAAAAATCGACGTCGACGCGCTGTTGGCGATGCCTTTTGCCAAACGCAGTGCGCATTTATTGCATGCGCTGATCGGGGATGAATTACCGCTGGCCGAGCTGGAACAAATGCTTGGCGAAGCTTTTTATTTCCCGGCGCCGGTGGCGTCGGTGACTGAAGAGATTGGTTGTCTCGAACTGTTCCATGGTCCGACACTGGCATTTAAAGACTTTGGTGGTCGCTTTATGGCGCGCGCGCTGCTCGCTGCGCAGCAACGTTCCAATGTCAGCCGCACGACTATCGTGACCGCTACTTCGGGCGACACCGGTGCAGCGGTTGCACACGCGTTTTATCGCCAACCGGGTGTGCAGGTGGTGATCCTGTTTCCGAAAGGCAAGATCTCGGTGTTGCAGGAAAAACTGTTCACGACGCTCGGCGATAATATCCACACGCTGGCCGTTGATGGTGATTTTGACCAGTGCCAGGCGCTGGTGAAAGAAGTGTTTAACGACCGCGACCTGGTTGGCCGGCTCAATATCAACTCCGCTAACTCGATTAACATCAGCCGGTTATTTGCCCAGGTTTGTTATTACTTCGAAGCCGTGGCGCAGTTAACGCCGGCCCAGCGCGAACAGCTGGTGATCTCAGTACCCAGCGGCAATTTTGGTAACCTGACGGCAGGGCTCATTGCCAAAACATTGGGCCTGCCGATTAAACGGATGATCGCAGCCACCAACGCCAACGACACAGTGCCGCGTTATTGGCAAAGCGGGCAGTGGCAGGTCAATAAAACAGTCGCCACTTTATCCAATGCGATGGATGTCAGTGCGCCGAATAACTGGCCACGGGTCGAAGATTTGCTGGCGCAAGGCGTGATCGAGAGATCGGCACTGGCTACGCAGGTGGTGGATGAAGAAGATACCCAGCTCGGTGTGCGCCAGTTATCACAACTGGGTTATTTGTCTGAGCCGCACGCGGCGGTGGCTTATCGCGCATTAAAACGCGAATTGCAGCCGGGTGAATATGGTCTGTTTCTGGGCACCGCGCATCCGGCTAAGTTTAAGGAATCGGTAGAAAATATCCTCGGCAACCCAATTGCGTTACCGCCTGCATTAGCGGCCGTCGCCGGTGAACCAAGTTTAGCGGGCGATCTGCCGGCCGATTTTGTAGAATTGCGCAAAGTGTTGTTAAGTCTGGAGTAAAAAGTGCAGTTGTCCTGGCAAGATGTGATTGGCGCGGAAAAAACGCAGCCGTATTTTCAGCAGACCGTTGAGGCAGTCAAACAGGCGCGGGCCGCCGGTACTGTGATTTATCCGCCGGAAGCCGATGTGTTTAACGCCTTTCGGTATACCGGCTTTGACCAGCTGAAAATCGTCATTATCGGTCAGGACCCATACCATGGACCGAATCAGGCGCATGGTTTGTGTTTCTCGGTGCGCCCCGGTGTTGCGGTGCCACCGAGTCTAAAAAACATCTACAAAGAGTTGGCGCTGGAATTTCCGGATTTTGTGATCCCGACACATGGGAATCTGGAAAGCTGGGCGCGCCAGGGCGTATTGCTGCTCAACACTGTATTAACGGTGGTGGCGAACGAACCCAACTCGCATCGTCATTTGGGCTGGGAAACCTTTACTGACAACGTGATTAAAGCCATCAGTGCCAAAGCAAAAGAACCAGTGGTGTTTTTGCTGTGGGGATCGCCTGCCATCAAAAAACAGCAATTGATTGACGGCAGCCGCCATCACATTCTGACCGCGCCGCACCCATCGCCATTATCGGCTTATCGTGGCTTTTTAGGCTGCGGCCATTTTGCCAAAGCTAATGCGTTATTGGCAGAAATGGGTAAAACGCCGGTGGATTGGCAGGTGTAAGGGATAGGTAACGGTGCATTACAAGCCATCCGCAACTTGGCTGCGCCGTTTAATTTGTTCTCTGCAGCCAACGCAGCAATAAAAAACCGGAGTTACCTCCGGTTTTTAACAGGCAAATCAGCGAGCGCTGTGTGAGCAATGTTCCAAAGTAAAAAGCCCAACCTGTGAAGGTCGGGCTCTTTACGTTAAATCAGTTGTTCAAACAGGTCGTCTTCTAAGCTCCAGTCGATATCTTCGAGCTCTTTTTTCAGACGCTGCCGCTCCTTCACGGCTTCGATCTCGCGCCATTTGCGCTTCACCGGCCGGCTTTTCGCGGCTGGTCGTTCCAACATAGTCAGTAAGTCGTCAAAGCTTTCCATACTTCACCTCGCTACATTGTTGTTGTTATTTTCAACAAAATTGATACCACATTTTTTGACAAAATAAAATACATTGATGACAGAAAAATGAAGCGCAGATGAAGCAAAAAATGCAGAGCGAACAATCAATTGAGGTCGTATGCCAGTCCGCGGATCTGACTGGCAATAAAGCTCTTTAATGCGTGGTCGTGCAGGCGCTGGCGGAGTACTGATCCTGGCGACGCAATGTCGTTTTGCTGCCGTTGCTTTCACGGATCACGATAGTGTCGACGCTGACACTGACAATTGGATTGGCGTCGGCAAAAGGGTCGACACTGCCTTCGGTAAACCAGACTAGTTTGTCCTGCCACAGGCCCCAATAGCCGCGATAATCCCGGGTAGTGCCACCGGATGCGTCTGTCACTGTGTAGCGGCCATTGGCATCCAGACGGCTGATGTAGCTGGTCTGGCTCATCAGTTCATTGTGTTGTGACCAAGTGCCAATGAAACGGCAATCAAGTTCGGGTAGATCTGCCATTGGGATACATTGGCCCAGTTGCGTTGGCCAGTCAGACGCATCAGTTTGAGTACTCAGCCGCTGCTGCAATTTTGAAATACAACTTTCGCTGAGTGGGCTGACTTCACCGCTGAAGGTGGTGTGTTGCACTTTTTGACCAACACCTGCCCCGAATACCACAAGCACAGTGATACGGATCGCCCATTGCAATACGGGCGCGGGTTCGTGACGCCGCGACAACATCCGGTAATACAGGCCAAGCAATAATAAGAGTCCCAGACCCGGGTAAAACAGCGGTGCCAGAGCCAGCGCGAGCTGCTGCCAGCGTGGCCATACCCAGTGTGTTGCTGGGCCGGTGTTGGCACTGCCGTGCGCTTTTGCTGCGACCTGTTGCGCTTGTCTGACCGGAACAGTGGCTGCTGGTGCGGCCAGCGGTGTAACCGCGGCACAGCTAGCCTGAAACCAACGGGATACATCAGTGCGGCGCCAGCCGTCGTAACCAACCAGCAACAGGCTATCATCGACACGTTTGGCCAGCACGGCGTGGTCCACCGCATATCGTTCTGGCAGACGTTGGACCTTGCCGGTACCGGGGTTAAACAGCACAAACTGTTGCTGCGCAAAACTCAGCCAGCAGCCGCCGGACAATTCGACCGCGTCGCGGCCCATCGGTGAGTCCATAAAAATGTAAGCCCATTGCTGCCGGGACGCCGACCACTGCCATTTTGGGATATTGCCTGATGGGTTACGTTCGAGAAATTTGGCCCCAAGCGCATCGGCGGCGCGCGAAGCGCCGGTGCTTTTGTCTCCCAGTGATAACACAGGCGCAGCTAAGCGTACTGCCACGCCGTTGATCAATTCGCCATGACGCTGATAAGGCACCTGGGGCGACCAGCGCCGGGTTTGCAGATCAAATAACTGAGCCTGTTGTGGGTTGATCATCAAAGCAGGACTGCCATCGTCCAGCGCAGCGAGGGCAAATTCGCTGCTGTCTGTGACGGCAAAAGTACCACAGGCCTGCCAGAGGGTCTGGCTGTTGTCGCTGCTCAGATAACAACGCAGCTCGGTTTGGTTGCTGGCGGGCAGATATGCTTGCAGCAGTAGCATGATCTGCTGGTCAGGCAACTGCAGTAGCTGTGCCGGACTTGCCAGACGCGCTGCCGGCGCCGGTAACACTTGCCAGTGTTGCGTGTCACTGCGCCAGATCTGTAAGCGCAGTTGATTGCTTGTCTGTTGCAGTGCCTGCAGCACATCGCCGTTGGCCAGCGCGAGCAGGCCCGATGCAGTCTGCGCTGATGCCGGCAACTGAAAATCGGTAACGAATTGCCAATGGGCTTTTTGCCTGAGAGGGGGCGGCGGCATTGTGGTTGCCGCGGTGTCGCCGGTGGACTGAGTCCCGTCCAGGTTAAAGTCGGTTAATTTTGCGCTATAAGGTGCAGTGAAACTGACGGCATACACTTCATCAAGCCCGCCCAGCCAATCGGCTTCCACTTCTGGCGACGGCAGTGCTTGCCAGCTTTGGCTGCCAGGCGCGAGATAATAATCCGCCACGATCAAACCGCCATTGCCGAGAGCAAACCAGGATATGGCGCCAAATAAGCGTTCATCCTGCCAGATATCTTGCGGATGGGGCGGTAACCATTCAAATGCCAAATCCTGCTGCCGCCAGCGCAGCAGCGTCTGGCCGTTTGGTCCGCGCTGCTTAAACAACAGGTCACCGTTGCTGCTGGTGATTGGTGTGGTTCGCCAATCGGAAAACTGAAAGCGGCTGCCGTCTTGTGCCAAAATGCCGGGAACCGCAGCAATGGTCTGCGCGCTGATCCGCCATAACCAGATTTGGTCATTGGCTGTACCGGCTCCCTGCCAGCCATAATTGATGTCCTCGTCAAAGGCAGGGCACAGTGTTGTTGCCTGCTTTTCCTGCCCGGGCTGCGCTGCATTTGCCTGGCGCATTTGCCCGGCACAGTCTGGCTCTGCAATATATGTGGCCCAATGACCGGCCAACAGCGCAACCGAACCATCTTCGCGTAGTTGCCAAAATGCGCCAGCCGGCAGTGGTTGGGCAGGGGGCTGCAGTGGATCTGCCGAATAACTGCTGGCCGGTGCCTGATATGACTGAATTTGTCCCGTAGCCGGTTCAAACCGGACGGCCCGAAAGCGGGTGTATTCTGTGATGTTGTACTCGTTGGCAGCGACGAAAAGCACAGAGCCATCCGGCTGCAAGCGCGCCTGTACTCGCTCGTCTGCGGCAAATTCAAGATTGGGCAGCTGTTGCCAGGTCAGATGCTCCGGGTCGAACAGCTCAACATGGTGACGTGCGCTTTGGCGGGCACTGCCGTTACTGTCACTGATACCACCATAAAGCAGCACCCGGCCATCCGGTAACACGACCGCTTCGCTGTTAAAATGCGCTGACAAAGTCGGGGCTGTTTTTTGCCAACGTCCGGTGCGTGGGTCCACCACTTCACTAAATGTGGTGGCCACGGATGTACCGGTCAGGCCCCCGCCGGCAACTAATAACCGGCCATCCGGCAGCTGGGCGACTGTGCTGCCGTTAGGGGAAACGCTGCGATCACCGCGCGGATAATGGCTGTAACTTTGTATTGCCGTAGCCGGCCGATCACTGGGTTTGTCTTGCAGTGCTAGCTGATATAAGGCGTCATTGCTGGCGAGTAGCCAGTGACCGTCCGGCTGCGCCTGCACTGACCAATTGCTACGTTGATTCGGTACAGGCTGGCTGAAAACCTGCTGCCAGTGCTCGCCATCCCAACGCAGTAACAACGGATTGGGTTGGTCATCGGCTGTATAACCGCCGGATAGCAATAACTCACCATGAAGGTTTTGCGTCAGATGACCGGCGGCAATGGGCAGCATCAGCGGCGGCAGTTCGGCGAAACCGTCTTTGATCTCGCGTAACAACAGGGTTTGCAGCAGCGGCTGCTGCTGCGCATTGCGGCCACCGGCGATCAGCAAACCGAACCGGGTTTGCAAGGCCGTATGATCAAACACTGCTTGCGGCAAGTCCGGCCCTTGTCGCCACTTTGGTTCACCGGATCGATACAGCCAGGTATCGCGCAGTGGTTGTAAATCAGCTCCCAACCCCCCTGCGACCAGGATCTGGCCATCGGGTAAACGCGTGGTGCTGTGTAAAGCCCGGGCAACCGGTAAAGGCGGCAGCAGAGTCACACGCTGGTCTTGCCATAATTCGACGCTGGCGAGCATACGCAGCTGCGGCAATTCCCGGTGCGCCGGTTGGCGGATGGCGGGGTCGACTCCGCCAATCAGCAACACGCTGTCATCGGGCAATGTGGTGCTGGTATGCAGCAATCGCGGCTGATGCAGCTGGCCAACCGGTTGCCATTGCTGACCATCTGCGGCATTTGTATCGTACAACCACAAGGCGGGATAGCCTTGATGCTGCTGAGCGGTTTTAGGACAAACACCGCCAGATAGTAAGATACGTCCGTCGCTTAATACGCTGACTTGCTGACGCCTTGGCGTCGCGATCACAGGTTCTGTCGGGCAGGTTGCAGCGGCGGTAAGATAAGTCAGTGGTTTGTCTGGGGTAAAAAGTACGGCGTTATCTTCCGGGGTGTCTAGCACCTGCCATAACTCAGCAGCAGACCAGGCTGGTGCTAAGTCTGCGCTGTAAACCTAGCCGTCAGTCAGGGGCAGCAGTTTGCCACCACCATTGATTGACAAGTTTTGCAGCGGGGTCAGGGTGACGCTGGCCAGTGACGGCCAACACCAGCAGGCGATCAGCAGAAGAATGAACTGTAAAATAAATTTTGCCAGAGACATAAGCGAAGGAATTGAACTATGACAGTTCAAGCTAGCATGTTACCGGTCCTTCGGCTATCAGCAGAATCGGAACAAATAAAGCAAAATAAGGCAAAAAGGTCTGCGGCATTTCGCTGCAGACCTGATGCGATCATGAGCCCTGTTTAAACCCGGTGATCAACTGCTCGGTAGAGCTGTCAAAGGCATGACTGGCAGTACCTGATAACACCTGATAAATCGGTGTCGATAGCTGCTTGCCAAGCTCAACGCCCCACTGATCAAATGAGTTGATATTCCACAGCACCCCTTGCACAAAGACTTTGTGCTCATACAGCGCGATCAGGGCACCAAGGTAGTACGGCGACAACTCTGGCAGCAGCAGCGTATTACTGGGTTTGTTGCCAGGTGATGCTTTATGCGGCGCCAGGAATTCAGCCTGTGCCTCAGAGCCACCTTGTGCCAGTACTTCGGCTTTGGCTTCGGCAATGGTTTTGCCCTGCATCAAGGCTTGTGACTGGGCAAAACAATGCGCCGCCAGGCGGTGATGATGGTCGGTCAGGTCATGTGAAACTTTCACCGGCAGAATAAAGTCAGCCGGCACCGCTAAAGCACTTTGGTGCAGCAGCTGATGGTAGGCATGTTGACCGTTGGTCCCGGCATCGCCCCAAATCACCGGAGCTGTAGCATCGGTAAGTGGTGCGCCATTGACGTCGACACTTTTGCCGTTACTTTCCATATCCAGCTGCTGTACATAAGACGGCAGCAAACGCAGATAATGGCTATATGGCAATAACGCCTGCGCCTGACAACCCAGACCATTGATATACCAGACCCCCAGCAGCGCCAGAATCACCGGTAAATTCTGCTCCAGCGGTGCATCACGGAAGTGAGCATCCATGTCGCGGGCACCAGACAACAGGTTCTCAAACTGTGCGACGCCAAGCGTCAGGCATAATGGGAAACCAATGGCAGACCACAATGAATAACGGCCACCAACCCAGTCCCACATCGGCAGGATATGCGATGCATCGATGCCAAATTCGGCAGCCGCTTTAATATTGGAAGAGGTGGCCCAGAAATGCTGCGCTATCGCGGCTTTATCGGCACCCTGATCAAGGAACCACTGACGCACAGCTAACGCATTTTGCTTGGTTTCTTCGGTACCAAATGATTTGGACGCGACAAACACCAGCGTCGTTGCAGGCTTGAGCGGTTTCACTACATCACTGACGACGGCGCCATCGATATTGCCGGCAAAATGCACTTTGACCGGGCTGTTGTTATAAGGTGTCAGAGCTTCCAGCGCCATCTGCGGGCCTAATAACGAACCACCGATACCAATCCAGACTAAATCGGTAATAGGCTCGCCCTGATAGCCGAGGTACTGCCGGTTATTCAGTTGTTCTACCAGCGCATACATCTGCGCGCGGCAGGCGGCGATTTGGGCCTGCAGATCTTCACCGTCCAGCTGCAATGGCTGGTCAGCCGGCGCGCGCAGCGCGACATGCCAGACCGAGCGGTCTTCGGTGTTATTAATTCTGTCGCCGGCAAACATTGCAGCCTGTTTCGCCTGTAGCGGGCTTTGTGCGGCAACAGCAAGCAATTGTTGCCAAATCCCTTGTGTGATCAGGTTTTTCGAATAATCCAGCGTGATGCCGAGCGCTTTGGCAGTAAAACGCTGTGCGCGCTGTGGGTCTTCAGCAAATTCCTGACGCAGGTTCAGCGGGGCTTTGGCAAGTGCTGCCAGTTCGCTCCAGACTGCAGACGACATAATAAACTCCTGTTAAAAGCGCCACGCTTACGCAAGCGCGGCTGTGATCACTTGTTCCAGCTTGCGCTGGTCAATGGCAAATTTACGGATGCCTTCGGCCAGTTTTTCCGTGGCCATCGCATCTTCGTTCAGTGCCCAGCGGAATGCCTGTTCAGTCAATTCGGCCGGCTTGGCCGTCGTGACGCCCTGGTCTTGCAGATGCACCACCAGCTCGCCACTTTGTTTATTCAGCTCATCGAGCAGTGCAGGTGCAATAGTCAGACGGTCACAACCGGCCAGCGCCAACACTTCGCCAACGTTACGGAAGCTGGCACCCATCACGATGGTGTTATGACCATGTTGTTTGAAATAACGGTAAATTTCACGTACGGAAATCACGCCCGGATCGGTTTCGGCGTCATAGCTCAAACCTGTGCTGGCTTTGTACCAATCCAGAATACGGCCAACAAATGGCGAAATTAAGAATACACCGGCTTCAGCGCAGGCACGGGCCTGGCACAGATGAAACAACAAGGTCAGATTACATTGAATGCCTTCTTGTTCCAGCTGACGGGCGGCCTGAATGCCTTCCCAGGTGGAGGCGATTTTGATCAGGATTTTATCTTTGCCAATGCCATTTTCCTGATACAGCGCGACCAACTGATGCGCTTTGGCGATCGTGGCTTGCGTATCGAAGCTTAAACGCGCATCCACTTCGGTTGAGACCCGGCCTGGCACCAGTTTGCTGATAGCGGTCCCGACATCGACGGCAAACTTGTCGCCGGCGATACTGATCTGCTCTGCCTGATCGGCCGTTTTGCTTTTGGCATAGCTGGCGGCAGCTGCGAGCAGTGGTTTAGCGAATTCCAAAGCGCTGGCGTTCAGTAATAAAGATGGGTTGGTGGTGGCATCGACCGGACGGAATTGTTCGATGGCGTTCAGATCTCCGCTGTCAACGACGACAGTGGTGACCGCTTTGAGTTGTTCGAGGAGTGTTGTCATATTGTTATTTAACCATTTTTAGTCGCAGTTTCAGCATCAATGCTGCTTAAAAGCGTGATTATGTAGGAATATTACAACAGAAAGTGTGTTAAATCACAGAATTCTGCTGAGGTTATTGCTGATTTTTTGTCACATTACTATAGTTGGTTCCAGTCGGTTATTCCGGCTTCGCACGGGAGTCAGCGCCATGTAAGGCTGTTTGGTCGCAATTTGTTAAGGCAGTGCAGCATTTGAATCCCAGATTTTACAAATCGAAAAAAGTACTGATAGTAGACGACTGTGATCCGGTCCGGGCGTCGATTAAAGGCATGCTACAAAAAATTGGTTTCGAACATATTGCAGCCGCCGCAGATGCTAATGCGGCCATCGCCAATTGTACTGAAATGCAATATGACTTCATCTTATCCGATTTCAACCTCGGTGAGGGCAAAGACGGTTATCAGCTGTTTGAAGCGCTGAAACATCTGCGGCTGCTCAAGCCAGGTTGTTGTTTTATCATTATCAGTGCAGAGAGCCAACGCCAGATCGTGCATGGTGTGATCGAACTGCAACCCGACACCTATCTGCTGAAACCATTTTCTTTTGTGCAGCTGGAAAAGCGCCTGATGCGTGCTTTTGAAATCAAAAATTCGTTGCATCAGGTCTATAAAGAAATCGCTGAAGAGAAGTTTATCGAAGCGGCGAACTCTTGTGAACTGGTGGTGAAAAATGATCCGGATTATGCGGTGTACGCGTTGCGGCTGCGCGGCGAGTTGCTGCTGGAAATTGAGTATTATCAGGCCGCCGAACAGTTGTATATCACCATTCTGGCGCGACGTGATTATGCCTGGGCCAAGCTCGGCCTGGCGATTGCCCGGTTTTGTCAGCAGCGCTGGCTGGAAGCAGAATTTGAACTGCGTGAACTCAGTAAGATGGATGAGACGCGCATAGAAGCACTGGACTGGTTGTCGCGGCTGTTTCTGAAACGTCAGTTGTATAAAGACGCCTACGACACACTAAATGAAGTCACCAAACTGTCGCCAAAAAACTATCAGCGGCAAAAAGCCTTGGCGAATCTGGCGAATATCAATGGTTTAAAAGAAGATGCTGTCAAAATTTATGCCCGGCTGCAGCAAGCGGCCCGTTATTCGATCTTTGACACTCCCGACAACTTTTTGAATTACGCCCGTGCCATTCTGGAGCAGACCAAAGACGCGAATAAACTGGAACAAACCCGTCACTTCAAAAAAATCGATGAGATCCTGGCCAGTATCGGCAAGCGGTTTGCGCTGGAATCCTATCTGCATGAAGAAATGGCTGTGCGGGCCAGAGTCGCAGTATTGCGTGGCAATATCGACGAAGCCAGAGAACTGCTTGCAAAAAGTGATGCCGCCCAAACGGGCAAACCTTTGACTGCAGAAGCTTGCCTGGATAAAGCCAAAGCTTATTTTGAGGCCGGAAATTTGTCGCGCAGCGACGAATTTATGCAACAACTGGATGCGATGGCGGAACATGATGATTTACTGGCTAATACCCTGACTGTGTTGATCCAGACGGAACACAAAGCCCATGACAATTTGCGTGAAGAAATCAAAACTCTGAATAATGATGGTTTAGATGCCTATCAGAATGGTTATTATGGCCGTGCGCTGGAGTTTTTTAACAAAGCTTTTGACTACATGCCTTACAACCCAAGTCTGGCGCTGAACTTATTGCAGACCATCAGCAAAATTGGTGGTGTGACCAAAGAAACCGCCCGACTGGCGCGCCGTTGTGTTGAGATCCTGGAGCAGAGTGAGTTGAATGAAGGCAACACCAAACGGTTTGCGGCAGTGATGAAAGAGCTGAACTCGCTGTTGCAACTGGCCTGATCGCAGCTTATAGTCGCGCCCGCTGTTTTACCTTCAGGAATGTGCACCGATGTTGATGGTTATTTCTCCGGCAAAAGATCTGGATTTTTCCCCGTTATCGCGCCAAATGCCGTTGACTCAAGCTGATTTTCTGGCCGATGCAGCTGAATTAACCGCCGTTTGCCGCACCCTCACGCCGGCCGACCTGAGTCAGCTGATGCATATCAGTGACAAACTTGCCGGTCTGAATGCGGCCCGTTTTAGCAGCTGGCAGTTACCATTTACGCCGGACAATGCCAAAGCGGCGCTGTTCGCTTTTAATGGTGATGTCTATCAGGGCCTGCAGGCGCAGAGCCTGACTGATCCGCAGCTGGATTATGCCCAGCAGCATTTGCGGATCCTCAGTGGTTTGTATGGTGTATTGCGGCCACTGGACCTGATGCAGCCCTACCGGCTGGAAATGGGCACCAGCCTGACCAATCCCCGTGGCAAAGACCTGTACCAGTTCTGGGGCAGTCAAATCACCGAAAACTTAAATCAGCAACTGGAACAGTTGAATGCGCCATTTTTACTGAATCTGGCGTCACAGGAATATTTTAAAGCGGTGAAGCCTAAGTTGTTGGCAAAACCGCTGATCAACGTGCAGTTTAAAGATCAGAAAAATGGTCAGTACAAAATCATCAGTTTTTTTGCCAAAAAAGCCCGTGGGCTGATGGCGCGCTATGTGATTGAACAGCAAGCAGATTCAGTAGAAGCCCTGCAGCAGTTTAATCTGGCAGGTTACCGCTTCAGCCCGGAACTGTCCAAAACCCATGAGCTGACCTTTTTGCGTGCGGAAGCCGACGCTGGTTAACCGCCGCAGTTTTGATCTGTTGTAATTAAGCCAGACGCCCTAGGGCGTGTTGACGTTTGGTGATTAAGTTTTGTTCGAGTTGGTGGCGCTTTGGGCGCGAAACGAGGCGCGTGGCATAGTGATTCTATGTGAGCAACGAGTGACAAAGCCCAAAGCGTCACCAAACGAACCCGTAGGGCAGCGTTTGGCAGCTCTTTCTGCGGCGTTAGTGCTCGTTTGAGTAGAATAACTACACGGCTCTCGCACTGCCTTGCATAAAAAGCTGCCAAACTGCTGCAAAAACAAACACCAAACGCCAACACGCCCTAGTCCGTGACCGGTCAGTTTTGCTAAAATACTAGACTGACCTTCTCTGAGAATCCGTTATGAAATTTCCCGGCCGCCGTAAACTGAAGCATTATTTCCCGGTGTCTTCGCCAAAACCACAGTTACCAAGTTTTGAAGTGAGACCCGAGCTGGATACATATGTCGTCGGCCTGGATCAGACGATCGTGGATGTAGTGGCGAATGTCAGCGACGAATTTCTGCAGAAATACGGCATTGGCAAGGGTTTGTCTAATCTGGTGGAACACGGCAAAGCCGATCAGATTTATCAGGAACTGGTGCAAAGTGCGGCCATTTCTGATCACTTCGCCGGTGGCACCATCGGTAATACCATTCACAACTACTCAGTGCTGGCGGATGACAAATCGGTGTTATTGGGCGTGATGTCGGCCAATATCGCGCTGGGTTCGCCGGCTTATCATTATCTCTGCCATACCAGCAGCAAAGTCGATATGAACCATTTGCATGGTGTTGCCGGCGATATTGGTCGTGGTATTACCATGATCACGCCGGATGGCGAACGCACATTCGTGATAGATCCAGGCGCAATGGATGAACTGAGTGCCGACGCGATCCCGGAAGATATTATCGCCAAAGCTGCAGCGCTGGTTTTAAGCGCTTATCCGCTGCGCGCCAGCGGCCAGCCAATCCAGCAGGCGATGCTGCGCACGCTGGAACTGGCCAAGCGCCATGGTGTGCCGGTGGTGATGAGCCTGGGAACTAAACATCTGGTCGAAGAGCACCGCGAACTGATCCTCAGCACAGTGCGGGATTACGTCGACATGCTGGCGATGAATGAACTGGAAGCGGCAGCGCTGACCGGTATCACAGATCCATTGCAGGCAGCTGAAGCCGCTTTGGATCTCACTGATATGGTACTGGTGACGGCCGGGCCGGAAGGCTTGTATCTGTGTGGTTATACCGATGCCAGCGCGCGCCGGGAAACCACCAATCCGATTAAATCCGGTGCTTTACCGGATTACAACGAATTTGAATTCAGCCGGCCGATGCAGAAAAAACACTGTGTGGACCCGATGAAGGTGTATTCACACATTGATCCTTATCTCGGCGGGCCAGAGCGGATTAAAAATACCAATGGGGCCGGTGATGGCGCGTTAGCGGCCATTTTGCATGATATTGCCGCCAATCATTTTCATCGCCATGCCTTACCGCTGTCGAGCAAACACGAACAAAGTTACCTGGCCTACTCGTCGTTCGCGCAAATCTGTAAATATGCCAACCGCGTCAGCTACGCCATTCTGAACCAAAGTGCACCGCGTTTATCGCGGGGCTTGCCGGAAAAAGAAGACAGTCTGGAAGAAGCCTACTGGGAACGCTGAGTTCCCGTCCTTCTTATTGCTACAGGCAAGACCGGTAACCGCACCTTGCCTTGTATTGACCGCATGGATCTGTACAGGATGCCGCCGCTCTTTATACTTGGCTGATTTTTCGGCGCAGGCCGCCGAAGTAACCTGTTTTTATTCATGGATATTGCATGCCCGTTTTGAAATTCCCTTTATTTATCTCGTTGCTGCTTGCTGGTCTACCGGCAACACTGTTCGCGGCTGAGCCGCTGTCGATCCCGCGTGTAGCGCCGGCCATTGTGATTGATGCGGATCTGAGCGAACCACAGTGGCAACAAGCCCGTGAAATGCCGATTATTTATGACACCAAACCAGGTGAAAACACGCCGGCGCCAGTAAAAACCATGGCGCGGGTGATGGAAGATGGTGAATATTTTTACATCAGCTTTGTCGCCGAAGATCCGGATCCAAGCCAAATCCGCGCCTATTACCGCGACCGCGACAAGATGTGGGATGACGACAGCGTTGGCATCAAACTCGACACCTACAATGACAGCAAACTGGCTTATCAGTTTTTTATCAATGCCTTGGGTGTACAGGGTGATGCAATTGAAAATGAAATCACCAAGATGGAAAGTGACGCCTGGGATGGGATCTGGCAAAGCGCCGGTAAAATCACCGCGACCGGTTATCAGATTGAAGTTGCGATCCCGCTACGATTGCTGAATTTTAACGACCGGCTCGACATGCAGCGCTGGAAATTGGAATTATTGAGATTCTATCCACGCGATGTGCGGCATCGTTTATCCACCAATAAAATTGAACGCGAAGATCCGTGCTGGATTTGCCAGATGCAGACCATTGAGGGTTTCGAAGGTGCCCGTCAGGGCAATCATTTTACCCTGGTGCCGTCTTTGGTGATGGGCGTGGAGCAGCAACGTGAAGTGCAGCCGCAGCAAAATAGCGACTGGAAAAGCGATCGGAATATCGAACCGAGCCTGGATCTGAAGTGGGGCATCACACCGGATATCAGCCTGAACGCCACGTTAAATCCGGATTTTTCGCAGATTGAAGCGGACGAAGCCCAAGTGTCGATGAACGATACTTTTGCGCTGTTCTTTGACGAAAAACGGCCATTTTTCCTCGATAACGCCGATTATTTCAGCTCACCGCTGGATTTGGTGTATACGCGCAATGTGTCGTCGCCGGATGCCGGCCTGAAGCTAACCGGCCGCGTTGATCAGCAATCGTTTGCCATTTTTGCCGCCAATGATAAAGACACCACATTTATTCTGCCGGGCAATATCAGCTCAGACGTCGGTTATATCAATGCGAAAAGCGATAACGCGGTGTTACGTTATCGGTTTGATCTGGACCCAAAATTATCGCTGGGCTGGATCAGCACGCTCAGAAGCAGTGAGGATTACCACAACTATGTGCATGGCGTGGATTTGAAATATCAGGCGACAGCGCAGGATAAAGTCATTGCGCAGTTACTGCACAGTGACAGTGCCTATCCGCTGGCACTGGCGGCACAGTTTGAAGGCGAAGCGAAGTTGCGCCTCGGTGACGATCTGTCTGGTGTCGGTCAATATCTGGCGTATGAGCATGAAAGCCGCAGTTTTGCCTGGTACAGCCGTTATCTGGGCTACAGCGATGGCTTCCGTGCCGATATGGGCTATATGCCACAGACTGACTGGAATAAGCAGGTGCATGGGGCGTCGTATCAGTGGTTCTCTGATTCACAGTGGTGGAACAATATTGAGCTGCGCGGTGATTGGGATATCAGCCATAGCCAAGCGGGTGAGTTGTTAGAGAAAGAAGCGGAAGCGGAATTGATTGTCCATGGCCCGCTGCAATCTGAAGTCTCGCTGATGCTGACGGAGCGCGACAGGGTCGGCAGCCGGCTTGATGGCAGTCGTCTGGTGGTCGACGCCAATACCCAGCTGTTTACCGAACAAACTATTGGTACTTTTGCTTTGGTACAACCCTGGTCCGGTGTTTATATCGAAGTGGAAACGGAAGTAGGCGACAAGCTGGATTTTCGCAATAACCGCTTGGGCGAAGGGCTGGAAGTTGCACCGGAGATCCGCTGGAATGCCAATATCCATGCGCAGGTCGCACTGCGCCACACCTACCGCACCCTCGATGCTGATCACGCTGAAGTGTTCACTGCCAATCTGACCGACTTACGTCTGAGTTATCAGTTCTCGGTGCGCAGTTTCGTGCGTCTGGCGCTGATTTATTCAGATATCACGCAAAACCCGCTGAATAATCAGGGTGTTGTGACTGAGCGTGAGAAAAACCTTGGTACGCAGTTACTGTACAGCTATAAGCTGAATCCACAGACTCTGTTTTTTGCCGGTTACAGCGATCACGCGTACAGCGATGATGAGATCCAACAACTGACTAGGGACGACCGCTCGGTATTCCTCAAGTTCAGTTACGCCTGGATGCTTTAAGAAGCGCTGAGCATTCAGCGCTTCTTAAAGAAAAAGCCGCGAGAGTTTCGCGGCTTATTTTCTCACTAAGAGTGGTTATTTGGCTTTGGCAGCTTTTTTCAACGCCTTTTTCTTCGCGACTGATTTTGGTTTTTTAGTTTTGGTCGAAGGTTTGGCTTCTTTGTGTTTTGGCCGCAGGCTTTCAATCACGCGGCGTTTCAGTGCGGTCTCGGTGTAGCGCTCGACTTTACCGACCATATCAATGTCATGGGCTTCAACCAGAGAGATCGCGATGCCTTTTTTGCCGGCACGGCCGGTACGGCCAATGCGGTGCACATACACATCGGCGGTGCGGGGCATATCAAAGTTGATCACATGGCTGATGTCATCGATATCGAGGCCACGCGCGGCCACGTCAGTTGCCAGTAAAATCCGCACCAGCCCTTTGCTAAAACGCGATACGGCCAGCAGGCGTTTGTCCTGCGGCATTTCGCCTTGTAACCAGCAGGTTTTTAAACCGACGGATTCCAGTTGGCCGGCAAGGCTGGCCAGGCGTTCGCGGGTTTTGATAAACACAATGACTTTAGTCATTTCCGGTTGCTGTAATAAATGCGTCAACAGGGCGAGCTTGTGATCCGCGTCGTCGGCCAGGTGGATCCATTGCTGGATTTTGGCTTTTTCCCGGCGTGGCGACTCGGCTTCAACGGTAACCGGCTCTTTTAGTGCGCGTTTGGCAAAACGTTCAATCGCCACGCCTTCCAGCGTCGCAGAAAACAGCATGGTCTGGCGGCGGCGTTTGGCGTCGCTGATGATGCGATCCATCTCGGCGACAAAGCCCATGTCCAGCATCCGGTCGGCTTCGTCGAGGATCAACACTTCCACTTCGTCGGCCTGGAAGCTTTCTTCGTTCATATACTCGATCAGCCGGCCAGGCGTCGCGACCAGAATATCGTTATTTTTTTCCAGCGTATCTTTGTGGCTGCCGTAGTTTATGCCGCCGGTGATCACGCCGCAATTCAGTGTGGTGTGTTTGGTCAGAATTTGCAGTTGTTCAAAGATCTGAAAGGCCAGCTCGCGGGTTGGCGTCATGATCAGCGCACGGGCAAAACCCGGTTCACGGCGCGGGAAATCAATCAGGTATTGCAGGGCTGGTAATAAAAACGCCAGGGTCTTGCCAGTCCCGGTCGGCGCGCTGGCCAGAATGTCGCGGCCTTCAAGGCCAACCGGAATGGCCTGTTGCTGAATCGTAGTCGGTTTTTCAAAACTGGCTTCAGTTAAAGCGCGGGCCAGCGCAGGGTCCAGATCAAAATCAGCAAAACGGAGGATCTCATCCGGGCTCGTCAGGTCAGTCACAGTCAAATACCTTCTGGGTTAACTTAGGCGGAGCGACGCTGTACTGACAGCTGAGGCATCCGTTACACTGCAGTTTTTGCGCGGGGCGCTATGGCTGCAGGCTTTCGTTGTAAACAATTTTTTGTATCACATCAGCACTGTGCGATGAAAGTCGGCACAGATGCATTGCTATTAGGCGCATGGTCGTCGGTGCCAGCCACCGGGGATTGCCTCGATATTGGCTGTGGCAGCGGCGTGCTGAGCCTGATGCTGGCGCAGCGTACGGGACCAAAGCAACTGATCGACGCGGTAGAACTGGATGCCGCCGCAGCGGCCGAAGCCCGGCAAAATGCCGCGGCCAGTCCCTGGTCCAGTCGGATCCGGGTGATAGAACGGGATATTTTAACCTATCCCGGCAGCGCTGACCACTTGGCAGCGCGTTGCTATCAGCAGATCCTGTCAAATCCGCCGTATTTCACCGCGGCTTTAACCAATCCTGACCGGCAAAAACAACTGGCCCGGCACAATGACCAGCTGCCTTTTGCCGGCTTATTGCAGACTGCGGCAAAGCTGTTGGCACCCCAAGCCCTTTTCAGTCTGATTTTACCGACAGCAGAAGCGGACCGGTTGATCGCGTTGGCGCTCGGCACAGACTGGCATTTATGGCGGGTGCAGCAAGTGCGCAGCCAACCGGATAAAGCGCCGTCGCGCACTTTACTGGAGCTTGGACGCCACCCGACGGCGACTGTGAATTTGCCGGAGTTGCTGATCCGCGATCAGCAAGGGCAATATAGTCCGGCTTACCGGCAGTTGCTGGCGGACTTTTACCTGAATTTCTAAGGGCTCCTGATGACCACTGCGTTACCACTTACACAGGCAGAATTATTGCAGTTACTGCTGGCGCGACAAGGGCTGAGCAAACCGCTTAGTGGCCGCAGCGGTGTCCTGCAGACCATCGGGCAGCTTGGTTATGTGCAGATTGATTCGATCAACGTGGTGGAGCGGGCGCATCATCATGTGCTGTTTAGCCGGGTGAAAAATTACCAGCCGCAGTGGCTGGATGAGTTATTGCAGCAAAAACAGATTTTTGAATACTGGTCCCATGCTGCCGCTTTTTTACCGATGCGTGATTTTCGCTTCAGCCTGTATCGAAAAGCCCAATTGCAACAGGGCCAGAAGCACTGGTTTGCCCCGGATCATCAGCAGATGCAGGAAGTGCGGGCGCGGATCCGCGCCGAAGGGCCATTAAAAGCGGCCGACTTTGCCAAAACCACTGAAGCCAGTGGCCCCTGGTGGGACTGGCAACCGGCGAAAAAAGCGCTGGAACAGTTGTTTATGCAAGGCGAGCTGATGGTGGCGCGTCGCGAACGATTTCAAAAAGTGTTGGATTTAACTGAGCGGGTGTTGCCCTCAGGCATTGATTGCCGGGTGCCGGATGAACAGGAATATGCCGGCCATTTGATTGAGCGGTTTTTGCAATCACACGCCATTGGTACTGCTGCACAAATCAGTTATTTACGACCGGGAATGAAAGCACCGGTGACAACACTGCTCAAGGAGCTGGCCCATAGCGGCGTGCTGCAGAGTTTTTTGTTCCAGGGGCAGCTTTATTATGGCCAAACCGGCCAGTGGCAAATACCAGCAAAAGCCACTGCAGTGTATTTGCTCAATCCGTTTGATAACCTGCTGATCCAGCGCCAACGTTTGCAGCATTGGTTTGGCGCCGATTATCAGCTGGAAGTGTATGTCCCGGCGGAAAAACGTCAGTTTGGTTATTACAGCTTGCCGATCTTTTATGGGGCTGCTTATGCGGGACTGGTCGATGTCAAAGCACAGCGAAACGAACAACGCTTATTGTTGCAACATTTACAGCTGGATAAACAATGGCTCAGCAAAAGTCGCTTTTGCCAGCAGTTTGCCAAAGCGTTGCAGGCCTATGCCCATTTTAATGGCTGTACAGAAGTGGTACTGGTGCGGGCAGAAAGTAAACTAACCGATTGGTTTGACATAGAAATCAGCCCGCTACTGCGACACAGTGCGGGCTGATGTTCTGCGCTAAAAAATATAGGCTATTAGCTGGCGCTGCGTGCCTTGATGGCTTCCAGTACCGGAGATGCCGCGAAACCATTGCTTTGCGCCCATTCAACATCACCTAAAGCGGCAACCTGACTGCCTGGCAGCTGTTTAACGATGAATTCGGCAACATCGGCAGAATTTTTCTTAATCGCAAAGCGGATCAATGGTAAGCCATCACATTGGATGCCGTCATAAACGTTTTTGATACGGATACGGTTGTCTGACAGCGTCTTACGAATACTGTTTTTATCGTTCGCCGCAACATAAGCACACAGAGACTGCGCGATTTGGTCATCAGCACTGGCTGGAGCGATTGCGAACAGTGGGCTTACAACGACAGCGATTACAGACAGTGTTTTAAAGTTCATCGTTAACTCCGGTGCCATCAGGCAATTTACAAGTCAGGGGGATACGATGAAAGGCAAGCAGAGAGTCTGCAAAGACGCAAAACAAAGCAGTGTTTTGCCAATCTTCATCCCGGTGATGGTGGGATGGCAGCCCGGCTATCATAGGTAACTGATTACCCTTAGACCCGAAGCATTGCGTGAGCAGTCTTTCAACTGTCTTGCCTTTCGATGCGCGCATTTTATGCACAATATTCTGAGCGTGCAAGGACTATTTTAACATTTGTGCACTTTTTCCCGCCAAGACTGGTCTGAGCAGAATCAGACAGTTAGGTGAATTTTATGCGGGAAATCAGCAAAAATGCGCCTTGCAGCACAATTATGGCCGCAACTCAGCGATTTCAGCCATGATCTGCGCAGACCATTGCAGCAGTCGCGCATCACTGAGGTCATACTGATTTTCGTCATCCAGTGCGAGGCCGACAAACCATTCACCGTCCGGCGTGACCGCTTTGGATTTATCAAACTGGTATCCGTCGGTTGACCAAAAACCAATCCTTTGACAATTCTGCTCAGCAATGGCGTCACTGAGCATGCCCATCGCGTCAACAAACCATTCGGTGTAACCAATCTGATCGCCCATGCCATAAATCGCGACGATTTTTCCGCCGAGATCTACGCCGCTGATGTCGTCCCAGTGCGCTTCCCAGTCTTCCTGTAACTCACCGAAATCCCAGGTGGAGATGCCCAGAATCAGCACATCAAAATCCTGCATCTGCACGAGTGGCTGCTGTTTGATATTGTGCAGTGATACACTGCAGCCAGCAGGCATGGCCGGATCTGACTCCAGGAACACTTTGAGCTTTTCGGCAGTCATTTCGGTGTAACAGGTGGTAGAACCGTAGAATATGGCAATGTTCATCTTTCAAACCCTGAGTCGAAGCTATGGCAGCAGAAGTGTCCGGCGATATGACTGGCTGCAGCAAGGCGGCGATTGTAGCAGAGCGTGCACCTGCACCCAAGTGTCGTCGGGAGTGGCTTAAATGGCCGATGCGCGGAAAAAAGTCCGGTTGTTGAGTGAGCCCGCAGAGGGGCAGATCAGTCAGTTTCTCGATGATCTGTGGCTCAGCGATGGCGTCAGCCGCCATACGCTGAGTGCCTATGGCACTGATTTGCGTCAGTTTGCTTTGTTTGCTGAGCAACAAGGTCAGTTGATTACCCAGGCAGATCAAGCGCTGTTGGAATTATACCTGGCCAGCCGTTATGACCGGGGCTTGTCGCCACGCAGCACGGCGCGGGCGCTCAGCAGTCTGCGCCGGTTTTTTCAGACGCTGCATCAGCGCGGCGCGATAGCGCAGAATCCTTTATCCGGCGTATTAAATCCAAAATTAGGTCAGTCACTGCCGAAGACATTGTCCGAGTCGGATGTCACTGCGCTGCTGGCGGCGCCGGATTTAAACGAGGCGATCCAGTTTCGGGATAAAGTGATGCTGGAGGTGCTGTATGCCTCTGGTTTACGTGTAACGGAGCTGGTCAGCCTGACGTTACATCAGGTTAATCCACGGCAGGGCGTGTTACGGGTATTCGGTAAAGGTTCCAAAGAACGGCTGGTGCCTTTTGGTGAAGACGCGGCCGACTGGCTGCAACGTTATCTGGCGCATGGCCGGCCTTTATTGCTGAGCGAACCGTCGGATGTATTGTTTCCAAGTCAACGAGGTGTACAAATGACGCGACAGACGTTCTGGCACCGGATTAAGTTTTATGCCAAAGTGGCCGGCATCAGCGCAGAGTTATCACCGCACACGCTTCGGCACGCTTTTGCGACGCACCTGTTGAACCATGGTGCAGATCTGCGGGTCGTACAGCTGTTACTGGGTCACAGTGACCTGTCGACGACACAGATTTATACCCATGTCGCACAGCTGCGGTTACAACAGTTACATCAGATACATCATCCGCGTGGATGAACAAGGAATTTGTTATGAAAAAAATCATCGCCGCTTTATGTCTGGCATTCCCGGCGGCGCCGATTGTCGCAGCCACAACCGCCGCGCCGGCCGTATTAAAAGCCGATCAACAATTACAGCAACGGATGGCCGAATTAGGCCTGAAGCCAACGTCAGTAGCCAATGCGCCGGTTCCCGGTTTGTTACAGGTGTTCACTGATCGTGGTTTGTTTTTCGCAAGTTCAGACGGCCAGTATCTAATTCAGGGCGAAGTATTTGATTTAAAAAATAAAGTACACGTCAATGAAGAAGTGATGAAGCCGATGCGGCTGGCCGGTATCAACAAAATGACGCCATCCGCCATTGAATTTAAAGCGAAAAATGAGAAATTCGTCGTAACGGTATTTACCGATACTGATTGCGGTTATTGCCGCAAACTGCACAGCGAAATCCAGGATTATCTGGACGCCGGCATCAGCATCCATTACCTGGCCTATCCACGCGGTGGTGAAAACAGCCAGACGTTCAGCACATTGGAATCGATTTGGTGTTCCAAAGACAAACAGGGCGCCATGAGCAAAGCCAAAGGCGGCAGCGAAGTGTCGGTCGCCAAATGTGACAACAATGTCGCGGCGCAATATCACCTCGGGCAAAGCTTTGGTATCAGCGGCACACCAGCCATCGTACTGCCGGATGGATCGTTAATCCCTGGCTATCAACCTGCCGCTGCGCTGGCTGCGACCCTGACGCAACTGGCGAAACGATAAGCCTGATGACCCTTGCCAAAACCCTGCAACAACGGCCGGTGCTGACACCGGCCGCTTTTTCTTTGCCGGTGCATCCGGTACTCCAGCGCCTGTATGCCCATCGCGGCATCAGCGATAATCACGAGTTAGCGCGCAGCGCACAACAACTGTTGCCGTATCAGCTGCTAAAAGGCATACCGGCCGCCGTGGCATTGTTGCTGGAGGCCCGCGCGGCGCAACAACGCATTCTGATCGTCGGCGATTTTGATGCCGACGGCGCCACCAGCACAGCTACTTTATTGGCTGGGTTGCGTGCGCTTGGCTTTGCCAATGTCGATTTTCTGGTGCCGAACCGCTTTGAATATGGTTATGGCCTGTCGGTCGAGATGGCCGAACTGGCGCTGAAGCATGGCGCCGAACTCATCGTCACCGTCGATAACGGTATCTCAGCCATCGAAGGTGTGGCACGCGCCAAAGCTGCCGGTGTGCGGGTACTGGTTACTGACCATCACCTGGCCGGTAACGAACTGCCGGACGCCGACGCTATCGTCAATCCAAATCAGCCCGGTTGTGAATTCCCCAGTAAAGCGCTGGCCGGCGTTGGCGTGGCGTTTTACCTGCTGTTGGCGCTGCGCGCAGCACTGCGCGAGCAAGGCGCTTTTGCTGCGATGGCAGAGCCAAATCTGGCAGATTTGCTGGATTTAGTCGCGCTCGGCACTGTTGCGGATGTGGTCCCACTTGATCACAACAACCGTATTCTGGTGCATCAGGGTTTGCAGCGTATTCGCAGTGGCAAAGTCCGCCCAGGCATTCAGGCGTTGATCGACGTGGCCAATCGCAAAGCGGCCAAGCTAACTGCGCAGGATTTTGGTTTTGCCCTGGCACCGCGCTTAAATGCGGCCGGGCGGCTGGATGATATGTCGATTGGCATTGCCTGTTTATTATCGCCAGATATCAATAACGCACGGCGGCTGGCCGCTGAGCTCGACAGTCTGAATCTGGAACGGCGTGAAATCGAACAGGGTATGCAAACCGAAGCGATGGCAGCGCTGAGCCGGTTATCGTTAAAAAGTACTGATTTACCGTCTTGTCTGTGCCTGTACCAGCACGACTGGCATCAGGGGGTGATTGGTATTCTGGCCGGCCGCGTCAAAGAAGCCTGGCACAGACCCGTGATTGCCTTTGCCCGCGGTGACAATGGCGAGCTGAAAGGCTCGGCGCGTTCCGTTGCCGGTGTGCATATGCGTGATTTACTCGAAGCGGTGTCGACGGCTGAACCAGGTCTGATTAAAAAATTTGGTGGACATGCGATGGCCGCCGGGCTCACCATCGCCGAAGCGCAGTATGACGTGTTTGTGCAGGCTTTAAGCAAGCAGGCCAGCCGTTTTATCCAGCCGGAACATTTAACTGCGGTGGTTTTCAGTGACGGCGAATTACAGCCGCAGGAACTCGATATTGGCCTCGCACAGTTGCTGCAAAATGCTGGCCCCTGGGGCCAAGCCTTTCCGGAGCCGGTGTTTCACGGCCGCTTTAAACTGGTACAACAACGCTTACTGGCCGAAAAACACCTGAAAATGATGTTACAGGGTTCAGACGGCAAACTGTTTGATGCGATTTGGTTTAACGCAGATATTAAGAGCTGGCCAAACCCACAAATTCAGCAGGTGGAACTGGCGTATCAGTTGGATATCAATGAGTTCCGTGATCAGCAAAACCTACAGTTGCTGGTGCGGCATCTTTGGCCGGCCTGAACCAACCCTTTGCCACAACAACAGCCATCCGGAAAGCCGCAAAAGGCTGCACCTGCAGCCGAATTTTTGCTACAATCGGCGCCTATTTTTTCAGGCGCCTTGCAAAATCATGTTTGAAGTCAATCCAGTTTATAACAGTATCAAAGACTTAGCTGAACGCACCAACGTGCTTCGGGGGTATCTTTGACTACGATGCAAAGAAAGAAAAGTTAGAAGAAGTCTCCCGCGAGCTCGAAGATTCTGCGGTCTGGAACAATCCGGAGAAAGCGCAGGCGCTGGGTAAAGAGCGTTCGGCGCTCGAACAAATCGTCAGCACCATCGACAAACTGGACCAGGGCCTGGAAGATGTGGCCGGTCTGGTTGAGCTGGCGGTGGAAGCGGAAGACGAAGAGACTTTTGTTGAAGCGCAGACTGAACTGGCCGACCTCGAAGCCCAGCTGGCGAAACTGGAATTCCGCCGCATGTTCTCCGGCAAACATGATCCGGACAACTGCTTCCTCGATATTCAATCCGGTTCTGGCGGTACTGAAGCCCAGGACTGGGCCAGCATGTTGATGCGGATGTATCTGCGCTGGGGCGAAGCCAAAGGTTTTAGCCCGGAACTGTACGAAGTCACCGACGGTGACGTCGCCGGCATCAAAGGCTGTACTATCAAATTTACCGGCGAATATGCCTACGGCTGGTTACGCACTGAAACCGGCGTCCATCGCTTAGTGCGTAAAAGCCCGTTTGACTCTGGTAACCGCCGTCATACCTCATTTGCTTCAGTGTTTGTGTCGCCGGAAATTGACGACGACATCGAAATTGAAATCAATCCGTCGGACCTGCGCATCGATACATACCGGGCTTCAGGCGCCGGTGGTCAGCACGTTAACAGAACCGACTCAGCGGTGCGGATCACCCACTTACCGACCAATATCGTGGTGCAGTGTCAGAACGACCGTTCGCAGCACAAAAACCGTGACAACGCCTTTAAGCAATTACGCGCCAAACTCTATGAGTTTGAATTGCAAAAACAAAATGCTGAAAAACAAGCACTGGAAGATACCAAGTCGGATATCGGCTGGGGCAGTCAGATCCGCTCTTATGTGCTCGATGATTCGCGCATCAAAGATTTGCGTACCGGCGTGGAAACCCGCAACACCCAGTCGGTATTGGACGGTGATCTCGACAAATTTATCGAAGCCAGCTTAAAAGCCGGTTTGTAATTTTCGCTTAACATCAGGAAACAGCTATGTCAGAACAAAATACGCCGCTCGAAGAACATCAGGACGTCAATAAGCTGATCGCTGAGCGAAAACATAAGCTGGCCGGATTACGTGAACTGGGCAATGCCTTTCCAAACGATTTCCGCCGCGATGCCACTTCAGACCAGATCCTGGCGCAGTATGAGCATCTGAGCAAAGAAGAGCTGGAAGAGAAAAAGATCCGCGTGACGGTGGCCGGTCGCATGATGCTGCGCCGCATCATGGGTAAAGCCAGCTTCACCACCATTCAGGACGTTGGTGGCAAAATCCAACTGTATGTCGCGCGCGACAGCCTGGCGGAAAACGTCTACAACGAAGGCTTTAAGAAGTGGGACTTGGGTGACATCGTCGGTGGCAGCGGCACGCTGTTTAAAACCCAGACCGGCGAACTGACCGTCTGGCTCGATGAGATCCGTTTACTGACCAAAGCGCTGCGGCCGTTACCGGACAAATTCCACGGTTTAACCGATCAGGAAGCCTGTTACCGTCAGCGTTATTTGGACCTGATTGTTAACGAGCAGTCGCGCAAGACCTTTTTAATCCGTTCAAAAACAGTGGCGTACATTCGCCAGTTTTTTAACAGCAAAGGCTTTTTAGAAGTAGAAACCCCAATGCTGCAGAGCATTCCGGGTGGTGCTTCAGCCCGTCCGTTTGAAACGCACCACAATGCGCTGGATATGCAAATGTTCCTGCGCATCGCACCAGAGCTGTACTTAAAGCGCTTAGTGGTTGGTGGTTTTGAAAAAGTATTTGAACTGAACCGTAACTTCCGCAACGAAGGCGTGTCTACGCGGCATAACCCTGAGTTCACTATGCTGGAATTCTACTGGGCTTATGCCGATTTCAATGACCTGATGGACCTGACCGAGGAACTGTTCCGTGGTTTGGCGCAGTCGGTACTGGGTACCACTGAAGTGCCATATCAGGGCCATATCTTCGACTTTGGTAAGCCATTTGCGCGCATGTCAGTGACTGAATCTATTCTGCACTACAACCCTGAAGTGAAGCTGGAACAGCTCACCACGCGCGAAGCGGTGGCCACGCTGGCGAAGTCTTTAGGCATTGAAGTGAAAGCCAACTACGGTCACGGCCGTATCCTGATGGAAGTGTTTGATGAGCTGGTCGAAACCAAGCTGTTACAACCGACTTTCATCACTGAATACCCAGCCGAGATTTCGCCTTTGGCGCGCCGCAACGACGATAACCCAGAGATCACCGACCGCTTTGAGTTCTTCATCGGTGGCCGTGAACTGGGCAATGGCTTCAGCGAGCTGAACGATGCTGAAGATCAGGCCGAACGTTTCCGCGAGCAAGTCGCGCAAAAAGAAGCCGGCGATGACGAAGCCATGTACTACGACGAAGATTTCGTCACTGCACTGGAACACGGTTTACCACCAACCGCAGGTCAGGGCATTGGCATCGATCGTCTGGTGATGTTACTGGCTGACGCGCCAAGCATCCGCGACGTGATCCTGTTCCCGCACATGCGTCATACCGATAAACACGGCAGCTAAGCTGTTGATGTGATGGAAAAACCACCTTCGGGTGGTTTTTTTATTCGCAACCATCCCTGGCGCCTTCTACTGAAAGTGCCGGAATGTGCCCAGGCTGTGTAAAAACTGCGATTTCACCAACAACTATCCATTTGGGTGGTTCTAAAGCACCCGAATGGCCACTATCACGTTTATCAGGTTGAGATGCTGATTTCAGCTTGCAGTATGAAGCCGATTAAAAACAGTGAGGTTTGACTCTTGCTGCTGATTTTTAATGAGGTATGGCTAATTGACTTTAACTCTGCTTGACGGCCGCCATTAAACCGACAGTTCCTAGTATGCTCATCATCCGTTTCAGGTTGTAAGCGAGCACACTGAGGCTGATTTCGGTACTCACATTTTTGAGTCGTTTGGTTAAAAAGTGCGTCGCTCCCATCCACATTTTAATCGTGCCAAACGGGTGCTCAACGCTCTGTTTCCTTATCACAGGGAATTCCGGATTTTCGTCCAACCGTTTTTGCATGTCATCAATAATAGATTCATGTATCCATCTTCTAATCCGACGAGGGTCTTTCTTTGATGTCGTGCATTGAGAGCGAATTACGCACTCATTGCACGCTAAATTGTTGAAATAAATATCCTGTTCGACGCCTTTATCCATTGCCATCATTCGCTTTTGTAAGCTTTTCCCCGCAGGGCAAATGTATACATCACTAACGTTGTCGTACTTGAAGAGTGACTTGTTAAAAATGCCTTTGATCTCCGAGCCAGAAGTATCAATTTGTGGCACATTCGCCGTAATGCCTTGATCATACGCATTTTTGATATCAATTCGACTGAAGTAGCCTTTGTCGGCCAACACCGTAATAGATTTTTTTCCTATAGCCTTTTGAATTTGCTTAGCGACTAATGTCAGTTGACCTCGGTCTGTTGTCATGACGATGTCGTGGCAAACGATGAAGTGGTGTTTGGTATCGACCGCCGTTTGCACGTTGTAGCAGACCTGCCTTTCCATGTGGTGTGTTTTCATCAAGCGTGCATCAGGATCCGTCTGTGATATCTGCTTATCCGGATGCTCATTCACTTGTTTTTCGAGTGCTTGCAGCTCAACTAAACGCTGTTTTAGCCATGCTAATTTCGATACTGCGACGGTCGGCTCAGACTCTTTTTCGTACTCATCTTTGGCATCCATTTGGCTTAAATATTTCTCGATGCTTTTTTCAACTCGCTCGATATGAAACTGCACTTTATTGGGGGTGTAATTTTTAGATTTGTTATTTACAGCTTTGAATTTACTGCCATCGATAGCGAATACGGCATCATCAAACATATTGAGCTGTCGGCATAATTCAACGAACTTATGGCAGACATTTTTAATGCCTTTGCCATTTTCCTTTCTGAAGTTTGCAATCGTCTTAAAGTCGGGAGATAGGCGTTCAAGCAACCACATTAACTCGACATTGCGGTGGCATTCCTTTTCCAGTCGCCGAGAAGATTGAATTCGATTTAAATATCCGTAAATGTAGAGCTTTAGCATTGTTGCGGGGTGATAGCCTGGACGACCAGTTAACTTGGGATTCACGCTTTCAAAACCCAAGTCGAGTAAATCTAGATGATCAACAAAGACATCAATCACTCGCACTGGATTATCTTCGCTGACAAAGTCGTCCATGAGCTCTGGAAAGAGTGTTGATTGATGCCTTGATTGACCCGCAATATGGTGCGACATGTCAGCATCCCCCCTGGCTGTGTTTACCATCTGATGATACTGAACTTGGTTTTGATATTGGATCGATAGCTAAGACCAATAGATCATAAGTACCTCGTACTTAGACCAAAAGGTGATCAAGGGTTTTTACACAACCTGTGCCAATAGCGGACATTTATATTGTGTAGGGGTAGGCTGGTCGTCACACGATTGTCCCTACCCGCAGTTCGAGAAATTCGGGTAGGCGCAAGGCCTACCCCTACAGATCATTGCACATCCGCAAGGTGGCACCAAACGAAGTGCGGCGCACCGGGTATGGTATTTCTGCAATTCGCTCATAGCCTTCGATACAACCTCTGCACCAAACCCAGCATCGGCAACACAAACACATCAATAAAACACGAATAGGAGTAATTCCCATTTGCAAATGAGAATAGATCTCGTTACCATGACGCCCGAAAACTACAGAAGCCGTACCGGCTGTATTTATAGGGACCTGACGATGTCGTTCATTCAATCGAAAAAACACAACCAACCTTTCCCGGCCGCTCTGGCCTCGGCGCTGATGCTGGCAATGCCGGCTGCTTATGCACAGGACACCGGCAAGCTGGCAGAAGTCGAAGTTAAAGGCAGCACGATTTCAACCGAGCTGATTGCCGAGAAAGCCAGCTCCGCGAAGCAAGTAAAACCGTTGGTGGATACTCCGCAGACTATTGTGGTATTGAAGAAAGAGTTGTTCCAACAGCAGCAGGCCAACTCGCTGTCTGACATCTTGCGCAATACCCCGGGTATCACCATGTTGATGGGCGAAAACGGCAACACCGCGACCGGTGACTCGATTTTTATGCGTGGTTTTGATACGCAAAACAGTATTTATATCGACGGCATCCGCGATTTAGGCACTATCAGCCGCGACACTTTTAACACTGAACAAGTGGAAATCGCCAAAGGCCCGGCCGGCGTGGATAACGGCCGCGGCGCATCTTCCGGTTATATCAATATGAGCAGCAAAGCGGCGACACTGGATAGTTTTATCACCGGCAACGCGACCATTGGTTCAGGTTCACACAAACGTGTCAGCGCCGACGTGAACCAGACGCTGGCTATCGACAACGCCGCTATCCGTGTCAATTTACTGCGCCAAGACAGCGGTGTTCCGGGTCGTGATGTGGTCGAAAACAATATCACAGGGATCGCCACTTCGCTGGCGTTTGGCCTGAACACTGAAACCCGCACCACGCTGAACCTGCTGCATGTGCAGCAAGACAATGTTCCGGACGGTGGCGTGCCGACTATTGGTCTGGAAGGCTTTTACAGTGCCGCTATTGCCACAGCATTCCCAAATAACACGGCACCGGCTTTTGGCAAAGTGGACCGCGAAAGTTACTACGGCAGCAAAAACGATTTTGACCATGTGGTGGCCGACATGCTGACACTGAAGGTTGAACATGATTTTTCTGACAACGTGAAACTGCAAAACACCAGCCGTTACGGTGTGTCGTCGCAGGACTATATCCTGACCGGCATCAATACCGGCAACGGCATCACAGTGCCGGCAGCGACCAAAAATGATTTGAACACCTGGACAGTGAACCGTAACCGTCAGGGCAAAGATCAGCAAAACCAGCTGCTGATTAACCAGACCAACCTGAATGCCACGCTGCAGCAAGGCAGTCTGACGCACAACATTGCATCTGGCATCGAATTTAGCTTTGAAAGCCAGCTGAACTACACGCTGGGCTTACCGACCGGCACGACTCAGGTCAACGCTAATTTGTACAACCCATCGACCGCTGACGTGTTCGCATTACCAGTCCGAACCGGCGCAAAAACCGACGGTAATACCAGCACAGCAGCTTTATACATGCTGGATACCATCGATTTAACGCCAGAGTGGCAGGTCAGTGCCGGTGTGCGTGCTGAGCACTACAACACTGATACAAACCTCATCACAGTACAGGGCACGGCAACACCGCAGACTGTTCCTGTAGGCACACTGGTCGCTTCTGAAGCGCGCAAGTCTGACAATCTGCTGAGTTACAAAGTGGGTGCCAACTATAAGCCAACAGAAAATGGCTCTGTATATCTGTCCTACGCCACGTCACAATTGCCACCAGGCGGCACTAACTTCTCGCTGAGCACGGCTGCAACGAACCAGAATAATCCGATGCTGGAACCGCAAAAAGGCACTAATCTGGAACTGGGCACCAAGTGGCAGTTACTGGATAAAAACCTGTTTGCGACCGCCGCCTTGTTTGAAACCGTCAATAAAAACGAACTGGTGCGCGATGACCTGAACACTTACGTACCGGTCGGTGAAAAAACCGTGCGGGGTCTGGAGCTGGCGTTGGTAGGCTCTCCATTACAGAACTTTGAACTGAACGCTGGTATCGCGCTGATGAACCCGAAAATCACCCGTGGTGCTTTGTACAGCAGTGCGCCAACCGATGGTGGTGTGATCCAGTGGACACCAAAAACGACGTTCACGGTTTGGGGAACTTATACGCTGGAAAAACTGAAACTGGGTGGTGGCGCCCGTTATATGGATTCTGTCGCCCGCTCCAACACGACAAACCTGGTGGCAGCAACAAGCTCGATGTTGGAAGTGCCAGATTATTGGGTGGTTGATGCGATGGCAACCTATGAGGTCAATCCGTCTGTGACAGTGCAATTTAACCTGTATAACCTGCTGGACGAAGAATACGTGCAGTCGCTGAATAACGGCGGTGGTCGTTATCACCAGGGCGCACCGCGTTCGGCCAAGCTGGGTGTGAACTTTGCGTTTTAAACCGACCGAAGTTAAATAGTACATAGGCAGCCCAGTGGGCTGCCTGTTCGCATTGAGGTAACTGATGTTATTACATATTCCCGCAGTTCTGACCAAAGCTGAAGTGGCTGAGTTTCGCCAGTTGCTGGCGCAAAGCCATTGGACCGATGGCCGCGCCACAGTCGGGCCGCAAGGCGCTTTGGTCAAACATAACCGCCAGTTACCGGTTGACAGCCCGCTGGCGCGCGAGTTGGGCGCGTTGATTTTACAGCGTTTGTATCAACATCCGCAGTTTTTATCGGCCGCGTTGCCGCTGCGCACTGTGCCGCCATTATTTAACGCTTACAGCGGCGGCGAGCATTATGGCCTGCATGTCGATGGCGCCATCCGGATCTTACCAGGCAGTACCTTGAGTTTGCGCACGGACGTCTCGTCGACGTTGTTTTTATCGGAACCGGACGAATATGACGGCGGCGAGCTGCAGGTCATCGACACTTACGGCGAACATCAGGTCAAACTGCCGGCCGGTGATTTGATTTTGTATCCGTCGACCAGTTTGCATCAGGTATTGCCGGTCACGCGTGGTGAGCGGGTTTGCAGTTTTTTCTGGAGCCAGAGCCAGATCCGCGACGACGCCAAACGCGCTTTGTTGTATTCGCTCGATCAGCAAATCCAAAGTCTGCGTCAGCAATTAGGTGACAGCAGCGAAGTGCTGGCGCTGACCGGGCATTATCATAATTTACTGCGGATGTGGGCTGAGCTCTGACGCTGGCCCCGATGCCGAAATATTCGACACACTTTGTAAAGGTATTTCACTGGGCGTGAGTGACGCCCTTTGGCATGCTGTACTGGTCTTACTTCGCCAGGAACAGAGCGGCCATGCTAAAAATTACAAATTTATCCAAAACTTACGATAACGGTGTCAAAGCGCTGCAAGACGTCAGTCTGCAAATTCCGAAAGGCATGTATGGACTGTTAGGCCCGAACGGCGCCGGTAAATCCAGTCTGATGCGTACTATCGCGACCCTACAGGCGGCCGATAGCGGCAGCATTCAGTTTGGCAATATTGATGTGTTGAAAGACCCGAACGCCTTGCGCCAGACGCTGGGGTATCTGCCACAGGACTTTCAGGTCTATCCGCGCATCAGTGCCTTTGATTTGCTTGAACATCTGGCGGTTTTAAAAGGTCTGAATGAGAAAAGATCCCGCCGTGAAACCGTGGAAGCCTTACTGGCACACACTAATCTGTATCAACACAAAGACAAAGCGGTCAGTAGCTTTTCTGGCGGTATGCGCCAGCGTTTTGGCATTGCGCAGGCGCTGCTTGGCGATCCCAAACTGTTGATTGTTGATGAACCAACCGCGGGTCTGGACCCGGAAGAACGCAACCGGTTTCATAACCTGTTAGTCAGCCTTGGTGAAGACAAAGTCATTATTCTGTCGACGCATATCGTTGATGACGTCGCCGAGCTTTGTCCACAAATGGCAGTGCTGGCGGGCGGGCAAATCTTATTAACCGGCAACCCGCTGACCTTAGTTGATGAGTTGCAGGGCCAGGTCTGGACCAAAACGGTCAGTCAGGCTGAGGCGCTGGAACTAGAACAACAATTACCGGTGATCTCTAAACGCCTGTTTGCCGGCCGGACAGTGTTGAATGTATTTGCTATCAGCCAACCAGCAGGGTTCAGCCCTTGTGCGGCTAATCTGGAAGACGTGTATTTCTCTTGTTTGCATCAGGCGCGTCAGCGCCAGTCTGCGTGAGGACGCCATCATGTTCCTGCAGATGATCCGGTTTGAATGGCGCTATTATCAGCGTCAACCGTCGTTTTATGTCACCGCGTTGTTGTTCTTCCTGCTGGCGTTTTTTGCCACCGCGTCGGATAACGTGCAGATCGGCGGTGGTGGGGTCGGCGAAGTCTGGGCCAATGGGCCTTTTGTCGTGACCCGCACTGTCAGCGTCATGCTGATTTTTGCCATGTTTCTGGTGGTAAATTTTGTCAGCAGTACAGCGCTGCGTAACCATACCCACCTGATGGAAGAGCTGGTTTGTACCAAACCGGTGCCGCCGCTGCCATATCAGCTTGGCCGTTTTATCGGTGCTTATGCGGTGGTGGCGGTGGTGTTTGCCATGGTGCCGCTCGGCACACTGCTGGGTTCGTTAATGCCCTGGGTCGACCAGGAACGATTTGGCCCGACGGTGCTGAGTTATTACCTCGATGCCTATCTGATTTTTGCCTTGCCGACTTTGTTTGTGTTATCGGCGCTGTTTTATACCATCGCCAACAAATTCAAGTCGATGCAGGCGATGTATCTGATCGCAGTGGTGGTGTTTGTGTTGTATCTGATCTCTGGCAGTTTTGCCCAGACGCCGGATTTCCGCACGCTGGCGGCGTTGCTGGACCCCTTTGGGCTGCGTTCCTTTGCCGACGTATCGCGTTACTGGACCATCGCTGAGAAAAATACCCTGCAAGTCAGTTTCAGTGGGGTTTTGCTGCAAAACCGGTTGCTGTGGGTGGCGGTGGGTCTGCTGTTACTGGCCGCTTTTGGTGGTTTGTTCCGGCCGCTGGCGCTGACCGCCAAAGCCCGTGCCGGTAAAGCCAAAGCCGCACTGGCAGTGCCGGTGTTTGACATGCAGCAGTTGCAAACCAAAGCACAAGCTCCGTCGGCGCTGGCACAATTCGCCGTGCGTCTGCGGTTTGAGCTGAAACAGGTCCTGTTCAGCGCGCCGTTTTTTATCCTGCTGCTGATTTGTGTGTTTAACCTGCTGGCGCCGCTATTTGCCCCACAACGCTTTTACGGCACATCCGACTGGCCGCTGACGCAGACGATGATAGAACTGATTGTCGATTCCGGTGGACTGTTGCTGGTGCTGATCCTGACTTATTACTGTGCCGAAGTAGTCTGGCGTGAACGTACTCAGGGCATTGGCGATATTATCGATGCCACGCCGGTCAGTAACATCGTATTGTGGCTGTCAAAAATACTGGCCGTCGGCAGCGCCATGCTGCTGATGTATGCCGTGTTTGCACTGACCACTGTGATTTATCAGCTGCTCAAAGGCTTCGATGATTTGGATGCGATGCAGTATCTGGTACGGCTCGGCTATTTTAACTTCCTGCCGTTTATGCTGACTGTGGTGCTGGCGTTTTTAATTCAGGTATTAAGCCCGAACAAATATGTTGGTATGGGCGTGTTTGTACTGTATTTCATTCTGACGCAGGTGCTGGATGCCTGGGGTTTTAATCACCGCATGTGGCATTTTGCCGCGTCACCAGCGGCGCCGTTTTCTGATCTGAACCGGTTTGGCTGGACCTTAACCAGCCATAGCTGGTACATGCTGTATTGGACCGGTTTTACCGCCATCTTATTTGTGCTGGGCTTTGGCATGTTCCAGCGCGGGCCTGCCCAAAGCCTGGCCGTGCGGTTTTCTCAGCTGCGCTATCAGATCGGTGCTACCGGTCAGCTGGTGATCCTGACTGGCAGCCTGATATTTGTCGGCAGCGGCAGCTGGATTTATTACAACACCCGTGTGCTGAACCAATACGACAGTGCCGAGCAGCAAAAAGATTTACAGGCCGATTATGAAAAAGCCTATAAAGCCGGTGCGGATGATCCCATTCTGGTCGCCAGTAAAGTGGAAGCTTTTGTTGATATTTATCCGGCCGAGCGACGCGTTGATGCCCGTATCGAACAACAGCTGGTGAACAAATTCGATAAACCGGTAACGAAAATGCTGGTGAACTGGCCGAAATACACCCGCACGCTGGAGATCATCGCGCCGGGCGCCAGTTTAGGGCCGCGTGACAATCGCCTTGGCACGGCCTGGCTGGAATTCAGCACGCCGGTGCAGCCCGGCGCCAGTATTGCGATGACGGTGAAACTGAGTCGCACCAATCCGGGCTTCCAGGACGATGATATTGATGTGGCTGTGGTCGAAAACGGCACATTTATCAACAACATGGATTTATTGCCGCAGTTTGGTTATAGCGCAGGCTTTGAGCTGGTCGACCGGCATGAACGCAGTAAACGCGGTTTGCCACCGGTACAGCGCGCGCACAAACTGGAAGACAGCAGCCGTTATCACGAAAGCGGGTTTGGCCGAGCCGAAGATTTCATTGATTTCAGTGCGACGGTCTCAACGGCGGCCGATCAGACCGCATTAGCGCCGGGTTATCTGAAAAAACACTGGCAACAGGATGGCCGCAGTTATTTCCGCTATGAAATGAATGCACCGATGTTTAACTTCTACTCATTCCTGTCGGCCCGGCTGGCGGTGAAAAAGCAGGATTATCAGGGCGTGTCGCTGGAGGTTTATTACCACCCGCAACATCACTGGAACATCGATCGGATGATGTTATCGATGCAGGATTCACTGGCTTACTTCAACACAGCCTTCTCGCCGTATCAGCATCAGCAGATGCGTATTATTGAGTTCCCGGGCTATCGTGATTTTGCCCAGTCCTTTGCCAATACGGTGCCGTACTCAGAAGGCATTGGTTTTATCAATGACTTACGCAACCAAGACAGCATCGATATGCCGTATTACGTCACCGCACACGAGATGGCACATCAGTGGTGGGGCCATCAGGTCGGTACCGCCAATGTGCAGGGCAGTGCCGTGATCCCGGAAACTCTGGCGCAATACAGCGCGCTCAGGGTGATGGAAACCAAATATGGTCAGGCTAAACTGCGCAAGTTCCTGAAGTACGAACTGGATCGTTATTTACGCGGCCGTACCGAAGAGCAAGTCGAAGAGCAGCCGCTGCTGCGCGCGGAAGGCCAGGGTTATATTCATTATCGCAAAGGCTCTATTGTGATGATGGCGATCAAAGATCGTATTGGTGCGGCGCGCGTGGATGCCAATCTGAAAGCGTTTTTGCAGGAATTTCAGTACAAACAAACGCCGTATCCGACCACTTTGGATCTGATGCGGCATTTAACGGCGGGTGTCAGTCCTGACGATAAAACCTTTATTGAACAGCAGTTTAATCAAATCACTTTATATGATCTGCGCTTGCTGGAGCTGAATAAAACCGAGCTGCCGGATGGCCGCTTACAGCTGGACCTGACGATCCAGGCGGCCCGTCTCAGTGCCGACGGCAAAGGCGTTGAAACAGAGCTGCCACTGGATGAGGCTATCGATATTGGCGCTTTCAGTGCCGATCCGGATGAATTTGCCGCCGACAATCAGCTGTTGTATTTAGAAAAGCACCGGCTGAAATCGGGTAAGCAGCAAGTCAGGGTTGTGGTCCCTAAAGGCACCACTTATATCGGTGTTGATCCGCTGATTAAGCTGATTGACCGTGATGCGGCGGATAATATCCGTAAGCTGTAAGCTGTAAGTTGTTGTAGTAACAACAAACCCGCCAGTTGGCGGGTTTGTTTATTCAGGTACACGACAAACGCATCAGCGCGCTGTGATGGGCGAAGTTGCCCTGTTATTTGCTGGCTTTTGCTGCCAGCTGTTGCGCTTCGAGCTCTTGCCAGGCTTTGCTGCCCCACAGCGGTACTGTGGTCAGTGAGTGTTTGTCACTGCCGGCACTTTCTTTGGTCGAGTACGACAGATATACCAGCGTTCTGTTATCAGCATCAAAAATTCGTCTGATTTTCAGATGTTTAAACAAAATGCTTTTTGATGCGGTGAAAATGACTTCGCCGGATTTGGATTTGTCGATTTTACTCAGCATCTGCGCGGTGATTTCACCGGTCTGGCGACAGGCGATCGACATATCAGACGGATCTGCCAGCGATAAATCGGCTTCAACATGACTGATATGGCAGGTAACGCCGGGGATCGCCGGGTCGTTAAAAGTCTGAATTTTAATGTCTTTGGTGGTAAACAGTCCAAGGCTGACGTCGCCGACTTCTTTCGGTGAACAGGCCGTCAGCGTGGACAGAGCCAGCACTAAACCAAGCAGGCGCGGGGAAAAATTCATAGTCACTCCTTTTTATGAACAGTATTTTTTATCTCATCAGGCACGGGCCAGACCGGGTTGGTTGGCTGCACCTGTGTGTTGAATATTTGCTAGGAACCGCTATTTACCACTTCGCATAGTGATCTTCAGCCAGCCCCAGACAATTCTGCAACTGCAACAGCTGGCCATCGCGTAAACGCACTGTACCATTGTAATGGCCGACATATTGGCGGAAATTACTGGCTAGTATTCCAAGCTGCAGTTTTTCCTGCCGGCAAAAATCGGCGCTAAAGGTTAAATCGACTTCGCCACATAATGTCGTGACACGCCACGGCGTGTTTTGACCGCGATCAAATTCAAACCGGGCCGGACTTAAATGCTGGATCTGGCCGTCATACCACAAAGCATTTTCAGTGAGGCCGGTTTCATTGACACCAGCGGCCAAGTTCAGACCAAAAGCGTGGCCATGTTGCAATGTGTTGATGGAGCTCCAGCGCCAGCTGGTTTCGCGGCGCATAAAGCCAGCGGAGAAATCGATGCCGCCGCGCGCACTTTGTACATCAAGCGCCTGACCGTCTAACAGCAAGCTGCCACTGACGCGCAGTGCGTTGTTTTTTTCTGTATAGGTCCAGCCGTTGTAGCCGGTCGGGGCGGCCAGAGCCATTGGTGGTTGCTGGTCAAAATCCAGTCGCAGATCTGCGGTCAGTCCACCAGCCTGCACCCGTAAAGTCCAGCCGGTTGCTGCGCAGTCTATCTGCCATTGCGTCGAACCTTTGCCCATTTTCGCTGCGCCCTGTTGCGGGGAGTCGCTGAGTAAACAGCCAAAACCTAATGGCGCCAACAACGAAAATTCCCGGGTCGGCTTGCCCTGCTGATACAGATAAGCAAAGCCGGAGCAGACGTAACGCACATCGGCAATCGCCACAGCCAGCAGCCAGTCGGGGCCGCTGACACAGACAAACTGAAACTGCTTATAGGCAAAATGCTGAGCCAGACGGCTGACCGGTTTGTCCATCACCGAGTGCAGTCTGAAGGCGGCAACGTTAAGGTTGGCAACGGACGCGTCAAACAGGCCTTGCTGCAGCTTGCCATGATGGTCAATCAGCGTCGCAGGGGCAGGGCTGACAATGGGCTGGTAACGCAGAGACGGGGACATCGGTTTTATCCGGCAGTGATGATGTCTGGTTTATAACAGTTTTTTCTGGTCTGACCAAGCGGGTCATCTGTGGGATTTTGTTTTGCAGGTCATTGCGGCAATGGGAAGGAAGATAGCGGGCCGCCGCGAATTGGCCGCCCGCCGGAATGCTTAGTCGTGACCGGAATGACCGTCCATGCCGTGTGCATGACCGTGTGCCAGTTCATCAGCAGTGGCATCGCGCACCACTAATACTTCGACTTCAAACGTCAGGTCAATGCCAGACAGCGGATGATTGCCGTCGACAACCACTTCTTCATCAGTCACATCCAGCACAATCACGGATTGTTCGTGACCATCCGGGCCTGCGGCGCGAAAACGCATACCAACAGCCACGTCCATGCCTTCAAACAGTGCGCGTGGTACTGACTGTGTCAGCTCGTCGTGACGCTCGCCATAGGCATCGGCAGCGGCGATTGCGATTGTGAATTTATCACCGGCCTGTTTGCCAGTCAGCGCTTGCTCCAGACCACTGATCAGTGAACCAGTGCCGTGGATAAACACCAAAGGCTCGGCGCCAAAAGAGCTGTCGAGTTCGTTGCCATTGGCATCGCTGACGCTGTAGTGCATGGCGACGACTTTATTTTGTTGAATAGTCATGAGGACCTCAGGGGGTGATTGAATAAGGTAAAGGTTGTAATTGTAAGCTGACATCCGGCTCTGTCGCCAGTCGGAAATGGTCGGTTGCGCTGATATCATTCGGTAAAACGGCCAGCAGTTGCAGCTGCCCCTGAATGTTCACCGCATTCACCACTACACCGCTGCGCCGCCAGTTCTGCTCCAGTTGGATCTCGAGATCGCTGCCGGCGACCGGCGTATGGTCGGTGTCGGCCTGCAACAGGTACATCGCACGTTTATTTTTGCCGAGGTATTTCATCCGCGCCACCATTTCCTGGCCCATATAGCAGCCTTTGGTGAAGCTGATGGCATCTAAAGCCTGCAGGTTCAGCTGCTGCGGCACATATTCACCCAGTAATGGCTGTTCCAGATAAGGGATACCGTGCGCGATATGCTGTGCCAGCCAGCGCGTTGGCGCCGCCATCAATGCCTGCTGTTGCTGCCACAGGGCTTTGGCCTCATCAATCGCCAGCACCAGTAAAAAGTGATCGGCTGCCAGGCCTAATAAGTAACCACCTGCGATGGCTTGTTGCTGGCCAATCGCCGGTTGCGGGTAACCCAGCTGGCTGAGCAGAGCGGCACTGTCGGCACCGCCGATGCCGAAGACGGCATATTGATCCTGCACTTCAGTGAAACTGATTTTGGCAAAGACACCGTATTTTTTCAGTTGGAGTAGTGATGCCTGCAGTTCGTCACGAAATGCCAGCCACAGTAAATCGTCGCCGGCTTGCAATAAGTGGAAGGTGCTCCACATTTTGCCTTTGGCATCACAGTGCGCACCTCGCAGGAAACGTTCAGCACTGACTTGTGTGACGTCACAGGTGACCTGACCCTGCAGAAACTTTTGTTGATCGGCGCCGCTGATTTTCAGTAAATGAAATGCAGGCAGCGGGCTGATAAAGGCCGACGACAGATTATTTGACAGCTGAGCCAGTTGCTCAGCGCTCATCCAGAAACTTTGCATAAAACCGCCGGGCTCCCGACCAAAACCGTTCACAATGGCCAGATCATTGGGCGTTCCCGGCAAAAGCACAACCCCTGGCCGGATTTTTTGTTAGAATTTGGCTTCGGGCTGCACAGCAGTTCAACGCAGTAAATACAGGAATGTTATGACCACATTAATGATTAAACCAAGATTACGCTGGGCCTGCCGTCGTGGCATGCTCGAGCTGGATGTGTTACTGGCGCCGTTTGTTGAACACGGTTATGACGCCCTGACAGAGCCGGAAAAACACATTTTTGAGCGCTTGCTGGCGTGTGATGATCCGGACCTGTTTGCCTGGTTTATGGGGCATGCGCAAGCGCCGGATCCACAGTTACAGGCACTGGTACAGGTGATCCTGAATCGGGTTCGGGTGTAACCAATGCAATGCCGGCAACTTGCTTTGCAGACTTCTGCCTGGCCACGCCGGTTATGCTGGATGATGTTGATGCTGGCGTTATGGTTCGCCTGGTCTGGCTCCGGCTGGTTTGCATCTGCGACCGCGCCCTGGTGGCTGCCATGCGGTTGGTTGCCGGTATTTTATTTGTTATATGCGGCAACTGAACCGGCTCCAGACTTAGTACTAAGCCTGGAGCCAGCGTTACAGCTGCGCCGTTATAGCACCGCAGAGCCGCCGGTGCTGCAGGCCGAAGGCGGGCAATTGCTCGCACACAGTCTGATTTGCTGGCTCGGTGTCTGGTTGGTCTGGCAGACAGCTGACGGCCAGATCAGGCGTTGCTGGCTATTTCGTGATGCATTTTCCGAAAGTGATTTTCGTACGCTGGCCCGCACCCTGTGCCAATTGCGTTGGCAGCAACGCCAGTTGCAATCCACCGCACAGCTGCGCGATGTATCACAATGGTAGCGTTAATCGCTGTATAGGGCCGTCGCCGCACTGCAGCATCTATTCTTTTCCGCGCAAGGAGCTGTTATGAGTTTTGTTGAACTGGTCGGTTATATTCCGGCGATTATTTTTCCGGTTGCGACCTTAATGCAGCTGTTCCATCTGCTGCGCACCAAAGAATCGGCCGGTGTGCCGGCGCTGACCTGGGCCGCTTTTGCGCTTGGCAACATCAGTCTGTATATCTATGCGGAAAAATACTTTGAGTTGCAGTCCATCCTTGGTCAACTGGCGACTGCTGCGTTGCAGATTTACGTGGTGATGCTAATACTGAAATACCGGAAAAAACCGGCGGTCGCTACTGACAGCGCAACGCCGCTCTAGGCATTAGGGTCACAACAAAAAAGCCGGAACTGAATTCCGGCTTTTTTGTGCAACAGGTACTGAGATCACTCGGGTTTTAAAATCGTCGGGCTGCTGTGTGCCGCCTGCTCCGGATAATCCAGCGTGTAGTGCAGGCCGCGGCTTTCTTTGCGGCGCATTGCGCTTTTGATAATGAGTTCCGCCACCATGGTCAGATTGCGCAGCTCCAACAGATTATTGCTGACCCGGAAATGCCGGTAGTATTCCTGAATTTCGCGTTGCAGCAGTTCAACCCGGTGTAACGCCCGTTCCAGCCGTTTGGTGGTACGGACAATGCCAACAAAGTCCCACATAAACATCCGCAGTTCGTGCCAGTTATGGGTGATCACTACTTCTTCATCCGAGTTACTGACCCGGCTTTCATCCCAGGCCGGCAGCTCTGGTGTGGCCGTTGAAGTTGGCCATTGTTGCAGGATATTGCGCGCCGCACTTTGCGCAAACACGACACATTCCAGCAGTGAATTACTGGCCATCCGGTTAGCGCCGTGCAGACCGGTATAAGCCACTTCGCCAATCGCATACAGATTCGGGATATCGGTTTGGCCGTTCAGGTTGGTCATCACGCCGCCGCAGGTGTAATGCGCAGCCGGCACTACCGGGATCGGCTGTTTCGTGATGTCGATACCAACACTTAAGCATTTGGCATAAATCGTCGGGAAGTGTTCGATGATAAAATCTTTTGGCTGGTGGCTAATGTCCAGGTAAACACAGGCGACGCCCAGGCGTTTCATTTCAAAGTCGATGGCGCGGGCGACAATATCCCGCGGCGCCAACTCGGCACGCTCATCAAAGTCCGGCATAAAACGTGTGCCATCAGGCCGTTTTAAATAAGCGCCTTCGCCACGCATCGCTTCAGTAATCAGATAATTCTGCGCGTCGGGGTGATACAGACTGGTAGGGTGGAACTGATTAAATTCCATGTTGGCGACACGGCAACCGGCGCGCCACGCCATTGCAATGCCATCGCCCGAGGCGACATCCGGATTGGATGTATACAGATACACTTTGCTGGCTCCACCGGTCGCCAGAGCAACAAAGCGGGCGGCAATCACTTCGACCTGCTCGTTGTCGCGATTCCAGACATAAGCGCCGTGACACTTATTGCCTTCGATGCCGAGTTTGGTATCGGTGATGAGGTCGATGGCGTTGTAGTTCTCCAGCAAGCGGATATTGGGATGGCGGCGCACCTGATCGACCAGTGTGATCTGGACCGCACGGCCGGTCGCATCCGCTGCGTGTAAAATCCGCCGGTGACTGTGGCCACCTTCGCGGGTCAGGTGATACTTCAACACACCATCGTCATCGCGATACTGGTCAAATGGCACACCTTGTTCAATCAACCATTCCATCGCGGTTTTGGCGTTTTCAGCAGTAAACTGCACGGCCGCATCTTCACAAAGGCCGGCGCCGGCAATCAGGGTGTCGTTGACGTGTGAAGCAATACTGTCGTTTTCGTCGAACACTGCGGCAATACCACCTTGCGCATATAAGGTCGAACCTTCGCGCAGCGGGCCTTTACTCAGCACTATGACATTTAAATCTTGCGCAAGCTGCAGCGCCAGGCTCAGGCCTGCTGCGCCACTGCCGACAATTAAAACGTCACAGCGATGTTCTTTTTGATGATGCATGCGATACACTTACCCGACAAAAAACAGGATCTTAATCAGATCTGTTGCCTTTTAGCCGCCGTTCGGACGGCCTGCAGAATGCAAATGATCTGAACGAAAAACGCCTTTTTATGCCAAAAAACAGCATGGCGATCATTTTATTGTAACTTTTTTATCGGTGAAACCGAACTTTTTCCGCAGCCCTTCATCTGAGTGAGTACGCTTGAGAAGAGCCAATGACATTTTAAAGCAGTAATGAGACAGGGGAATGGCTCCCAGATGAGCGAGCAAGAATTAGATTGGCAGATTGTCCAACGGGTGCAACAAGGGGATAAAGCTGCTTTTAATTTGCTGGTCAGAAAATATCAGCACAGATTGGCGAACTTAATCTCAAGGTATGTCTCTAATCACGGCGATGTGGCTGATGTGGCACAAGATGCTTTCATCAAAGCGTACCGGGCACTGCCCGGATTTCG
This sequence comes from Rheinheimera sp. F8, assembly GCF_001518915.1. Taxonomy (NCBI): domain Bacteria; kingdom Pseudomonadati; phylum Pseudomonadota; class Gammaproteobacteria; order Chromatiales; family Chromatiaceae; genus Rheinheimera; species Rheinheimera sp. F8. The sequence goes on along the minus strand of NZ_CP013656.1, from coordinate 3,619,670 downwards.
TGGCGACAGCGCCTTTTATACCTGGTTGTACCGGATCGCTGTAAACAGCGCTAAAAATTACCTGGTTGCCAACGGCCGCAAGCCGCCGTCAACTGATGTCGATGCTGAAGATGCCGAATCTTATGAAGGCAGTGACGCATTAAAAGTACAGGACTCGCCGGAAAAGTTATTACTGACCGAAGAGATCCGTCAGGTGGTGTTCGATACCATCGAAAAGTTACCGGAAGAATTACGCACGGCGATTACCTTACGTGAGTTGGATGGGCTGAGTTATGAAGAGATTGCTGAAGTGATGGGTTGTCCGATTGGCACCGTCCGCAGCCGTATTTTCAGGGCCCGCGAAGCGATAGATACCCAGTTGAAGCCACTTATTGGCTGATTTATCAACGAAGACAGGAATTAGTATGTCGTCTGAACATCAAGAATGGCTTTCTGCAGCCAGTGACAATCAAAGCGTCAGTGCGCAGCAGCTCGATTCGTTATTGTCTGATCCTGATCTGCAGGCCAGCTGGTTGCGTTACCAATTAGCTGGTACTGTGCTGAGGCAGGAGCTGACACCTCAACTCGATATTCACTTCGCCGATCGGTTCTCGGCAGTGCTGGAACAGGAAGAAGCTCACCAATTAGTGGCGGAAACTGTGCCAGTGTTGCAACCAGTGGCTGCTAATGCAGTGACCGGCTCGCAACCTGCGGCTAACCAGGGCTGGTGGAAAATGCTGATGCAGGGCGCTATTGCGGCCAGTGTCGCACTCGTCGCTGTAGTCGGTGTGCAACAAACGCAACAAAAACCGGATGATGCGCTCACCACACCACTACCGGTATTGCAAACCAGCCCAATCGGTGGTGTCGCGGCGCCGGTCAGTCTGAGTCAGACCTCAGTTGAATCGCGTTTTACGCCGCAGCAACAGCAGCTGCAGCTGGAACAGCAACGTCGTCTGCAGGAACTGATGCAGGCCCGTCAACAACAAATCCGACTGATGGAACAGGCTGCTGCGCAGCAGGCGAAAAACGCTGCCGCGGACGAGGGTAAAGGTCAGCAGCAGTGAGATTGAGCCGGGGAAGTTGGTTAGGCAGGCTGTCCGTCAGCCTGTTATTGGCAGTGTGCAGTCTGTCGGCGCAAGCCGACGACTGGCAACAATTCGAACGGACCCAACAAGCGGTCCGTAAATTCAATTTTGACGTGTCTTTTGTCCAGGTTCGGCCGAACCAACTGATCACTTACCGCTGGTTACATGGTCTGCATGAACAATCTGGTGCCTTGTCTGTGCCACTTGAACTGGAGCGGTTATTGCTGCAAGACGGCGTCGGTACCGATACGTTCCGCCGCGGCGACAAAGTCTATTACGCCGCGCCGGATGCGCCGGTCATAGTCACGCAAAACGACTCGATCAAAGAACTGCCGGCGATATTGTTTGAACCTCTGGCCGTGATCAAACAGCTTTATGACATAGTGCCAGGCAGCAGTGTACCGCTGTCGGGGCGTACCGCGCAGTTATTACGCCTCAGCGCACGGGATGCCAGCCGCTACAGCTATTGGTTGTGGCAGGATGCTGAAACCGGCTTTCCGCTGCGGGTCGATACCGTCGACGAGCAAAATGAAGTGCTGGACCGTTGGATGGTGGTGCACCTGCAATTAAAAACCAGCTTGCCACCTGAACTGCAAAGCCTGATCAGCGCACAGCTGCCGGAACAACCTCACGCACTGGTCAGCCGCCCGGCGCCACAGGATCAGTTTAAATTAAACTGGATCCCACCCGGTTATCAGTTATTGGCTGAGCAGGCGCCGATCAGCACGCGCAGTGTGCCGGTGCTGGCGAACTGGCTGCTCAGTGATGGCTTGCATCAAATCTCCGTGTTTGTGCAGCCCACCGCACGGTTACCACAGCAACAGCTGCGCGACGGCGCTGTGACCATTCTGGTGACGACGCAACAAAATCTTGATGTGACAGTGATTGGACCATTACGACCAGAACTGGCGGCGAAGCTGGCTGCGTCTGTCGAATAATCATCTATGACTGCAATGCTATGGCTTTATTGGCCATAGCATTGAGTTCAGCCTGTCACTGCTCTAAAATCGACAGCCTATCCTGCGCCGGTGTAAGTCATGACAAATTCCCCAGAAGACAAATCCTGCCACAGTCCGCAGCAAAACGATGAGTCGGCGTCACAACGGCTGATAGTCAAAGCAACCGTTGTACGTCAGGATGCGGGCGGTGTCTGGCTGTCGACACCGGTCTCAACCAGCTGCAGCGGTTGTCAGCAACAAGACAGTTGCAGCAGTGGTCTGGTGGCAAAAGCGTTGCCCGTACGTCAGCAACAGTTGTTTTTAGCGCAGAGCCCCGACTTATTACCCGGACAGCAAGTGGAGATCTGTGTAGAGCCTGGCGCTGTATTAAGGTCGGCGTTGATGGTGTATCTGCTGCCTCTCAGTGTTTTTATCGCTGCACTGGCGCTTGGACATCTGCAGTCGTGGCACGAACTGCTGCAGCTTGGCTGTGCTGTGGTCAGCACAGCGCTGACATTGTGGTGCGTCCGGCGGGTTGAGCTGGGGCGTGCTGATCAACTCAGTGTGCAGTTAGTGCGGGTCCTGCCAGACATCAGTGTATTGCAACAGCCGGCAGACGGCGCGCCGGCTTGAAGAACACAGTGCAAGCATTTGGGAATTAGAGTACAATTCGCGGCAATTTTAATCTGCCGCAAGGGGCAGCGGCATTGTCGCCTGCCATATCTCTTGCTGCTTTACAGCTCAGTTTTGATTGGAAAAAATGTCTAAAATATCTCATATCCGTAACTTCTCGGTCATTGCACACATCGACCATGGTAAATCGACTTTATCAGATCGGCTGATCCAATTCTGCGGCGGTCTGTCTGACCGTGAAATGCAGGAGCAGGTGCTGGATTCCATGGACCTGGAACGTGAGCGTGGCATCACGATCAAAGCGCAAAGCGTGACGCTGAATTACAAAGCCAAAGATGGCGAAACTTATCAGCTGAACTTTATCGATACACCGGGTCACGTCGACTTCACTTATGAAGTCAGCCGCTCGCTGGCCGCCTGTGAAGGCGCCTTACTGGTTGTAGACGCCGGTCAGGGCGTAGAAGCGCAGACAGTCGCGAACTGCTACACCGCGCTGGAAATGAATCTTGAAGTATTACCAGTCCTGAACAAAATCGACTTACCGCAGGCTGAGCCTGAGCGCGTGGCCGAAGAAATTGAAGATATTATTGGCATTGAAGCCATCGGCGCTGTGCAATGTTCAGCCAAAACCGGCCTCGGTATTGAAGATGTGCTGGAAACTATTGTCAAAGGCATTCCATGCCCGGAAGGCGATGTGGACGCGCCAACGCAGGCGTTGATCATCGATTCCTGGTTTGACCCGTACCAGGGCGTAGTCTCACTGGTCCGCGTCAAACACGGTAAAATTCAGGCCAAAGACAAAATCAAAATTATGTCGAGTGGTGCTGTGTATGAAGTCGACAAAGTCGGTATCTTCACGCCAAAAGCCACCAATACCGGCATTCTGAGCACCGGCGAAGTCGGGTTTATCATTGCCGGTATCAAAGAAATCAAAGGTGCACCGGTTGGCGACACGCTGACGCTGGCGAAAAACGCCGCGACAGAGCCGTTACCTGGCTTTAAACGCATCAAGCCACAGGTTTATGCCGGCGTGTTCCCGGTATCATCAGACGATTACGAAGATTTCCGTGACGCTTTGGAAAAACTCAGCTTAAACGACTCTTCATTGTTTTATGAACCAGAAAGTTCCGGCGCCCTAGGCTTTGGTTTTCGCATTGGTTTCCTTGGCATGTTGCACATGGAGATCATCCAGGAACGACTGGAACGCGAATACGATCTGGATTTGATCACGACTGCGCCAACAGTAGTGTACGAAGTGCTGACCAAAGGCGGTGAGCTGGTGATGGTCGACAATCCAAGCGACCTGCCACCGGTTGGCAACATCGATGAAATTCGCGAGCCGATCGTCGAAGCACACATTCTGGTGCCACAGGAATACCTGGGTAACGTGATTAACCTGTGTATCGAAAAACGCGGCGTACAGATGAATATGACGTACCACGGTCGTCAGGTTGCGGTGGTTTATGAACTGCCGATGGCCGAAGTAGTGATGGATTTCTTCGACCGGTTAAAATCAACCAGTCGTGGTTATGCCTCGCTGGATTACGCTTTCAAGCGTTTCCAGGTATCTGATATGTCACGGGTTGATATCTTGATCAACGGCGAGCGCGTCGATGCACTGGCGATTATCAGTCACCGTGATTTTGCTCAGGGCCGTGGCCGTGAGCTGGCGGAAAAACTGAAAGAGCTGATCCCACGGCAGATGTTTGATATCGCTATCCAGGCCGCGATTGGCGCGCACGTCATTGCCCGGACCACGGTTAAACAATTGCGGAAAAACGTACTGGCCAAGTGTTATGGCGGCGATATCAGCCGGAAGAAAAAGCTGTTACAGAAACAGAAAGACGGTAAAAAGCGGATGAAGCAAGTAGGGAACGTGGAAGTTCCACAAGAAGCCTTCCTCGCTATTCTGAAAGTCGGGAAATAAGCAGCCCAGCCCGGAGCCAGCCCAGGCCGCGCTCCGGGTCTTACAGCTGGTAACAATAAAGTCCATCACGGCGCTCGCCAGCGCCCTGCAATTTTCAGTAAGCTCAGAACGTTTTCTGAACGAGGAACCTTAATCTCATGGCTGGATATTTTGCAATTCTGTTAGTAGTCCTGACGCTGGTGTCAGGTCTGATTTGGTTAATTGACACGTTGTTGTTCAAACCAAAACGTGAAAAAGATGCACCGCTGCCTTATGCCGCGGAAACCGCGCGGGATATTTTCCCGTTAATTGCCATCATCACTATTTTCCGTTCATTCATTTACGAACCATTCCAAATTCCATCCGGTTCGATGATGCCGACGTTATTGGTTGGCGATTTTATTCTGGTCGAAAAGTTTTCTTATGACGTCAAAGATCCGGTCTGGCGCAGTACTTTGCTGGAAACCGGTAAACCTGAACATGGTGATATTGCTGTGTTTAAATATCCGGAAGATCCAACTTCAGATTTTATCAAACGGGTCATTGGTCTGCCGGGCGACAAAATTATTTATAAAAACAAGCAGCTGTTTATCCAGCGCGCTTGTGACAAAGCCAGCAACCAGCCGTGCCCGACGGTAGAACCGCTGCGGCAGGAATTTAACAATGAAGGTGAGTTTTTCTTAGGACCATACCCGCTGAAACGCTTTACCGAGCAGAATCTGACGAAGTCCTATGACATCCTGCAAAATGCGATGTTGCCGGAACCGATCCATAATTACTACCGTCAGCCAGGCGTGGCGAGTAACGAATTTGTCGTCCCGGATGGCCATTATTTCGTCATGGGCGATAATCGTGATAACAGCCGTGACAGTCGGTATTGGGGTTTTGTACCGGAGCAGAATCTGGTCGGCAAAGCGGTGTTTATCTGGATGAGTTTTGAATTCAGTGAAGATCCGAATCACTGGTTACCCAGCTGGGTACCGGTTGGCGTGCGGTTTGAACGCCTTGGCACTATTGAATAAGGTCGGGAATGTTACCTCCTTTAAGTAAACTTGAGAAAAAGCTCGGTTATCAGTTCAGCAACAGCGCTCTGCTCGAGCAGGCGCTGACGCACCGCAGTTGTAAAGGCCAGCACAATGAGCGGCTGGAGTTTCTTGGCGATGCCATATTAGGTTTGGTCATCGCTGAGGCGTTGTTTCAGAATTTCCCGAAAACCCGTGAAGGCGATTTAACCCGGATGCGGGCGTCGTTGGTCAAAGGCGTGACGCTGGCTGAGATCGCGAAAGAAATGGAAATTGCCCAGCATTTGCGGCTTGGCCCCGGCGAGCTGAAAAGCGGTGGTTCGCGGCGTGAGTCAATCCAGGCTGATGCGGTGGAAGCCGTGTTAGGGGCGATTTACCTCGATGCCGGTGTCGAAGCCTGTAAAGAACGGATTCTGCATTGGTTCGGCAGCCGGTTACACAGCATCGAACCCGGCGTACAAAAAGATTCAAAAACCTTGTTGCAGGAATACCTGCAAGGCCGGCGTCTGGCGCTGCCGCAGTATGATGTGGTGGCGGTGGAAGGCGATGCCCATGATCAGACCTTTACAGTGCGCTGCACTGTGGCCGGACGTGAGGCGGTGCAAGCCAGCGGCAGTTCAAGACGCAAAGCCGAGCAGGATTGTGCTCAGGCCATCCTGGAGCAATTAAAACATGAATGATCTGTTACAAGAAACCGCTGGCGATACCTTCGCCGGCCTGGTCGCCATTGTTGGCCGGCCAAATGTGGGTAAATCGACATTGCTCAATCAGTTGATTGGCCAGAAAGTCAGTATCACGTCGAAAAAACCACAAACCACCCGCCACCGTATTGTCGGTATTGATACCGTTGGCAAATATCAGACGGTGTATGTCGACACACCAGGTCTGCACAGTGAAGAAAAACGTGCCATTAACCGTCTGATGAATAAAGCGGCTGCCACCTCGATTCTGGATGTCGAGCTGGTGGTGTTCGTGGTGGAAGGGACGCGCTGGACCGACGATGATCAGATGGTATTAAACCGTTTAATTGTGGCGAAAAAGCCGGTGATCCTGGCAGTGAATAAAGTCGATTTATACAAAGACAAAGAAGAGCTGTTGCCACATCTGCAATGGCTTGGCACACAACTGCAATTTCTGGAAATTGTGCCGTTGTCGGCAGAAAAAGGCACTAACGTCAGTAAATTGCGCGAGATCGTGCACACGCAGTTGCCACCTTGTGAGTTCTTTTTCCCGGAAGACTATATTACGGACCGCTCGCAACGTTTTATGGCCTCGGAAATCGTCCGCGAAAAACTGATGCGTTTTCTTGGTGATGAATTACCGTATTCGGTCACGGTGGAAATTGAACGTTTTAAGTGGGAAGAAAAACACTACCACATTGCAGCGTTGATCCTGGTTGAGCGGGACACGCAAAAACGCATGGTGATCGGCAAAGGCGGCGAGCGCATTAAAACCATTGCATCTGAAGCCCGTAAAGACATGGAAGACTTGTTTGAGCAGCCGGTGTTTTTACAAATGTGGGTCAAAGTGAAATCCGGCTGGGCCGACGATGAACGCGCGTTGCGTAGTCTCGGTTACGGCGAAGATTAATGGCAGAAGGCGCAGTCTCAGCATATTTGCTGCACAGTACTGCGTTCCAGGACCAGAAACTGATCCTGGATTTATTGCTACCGAATCAAGGCAGAGTGCGGGCAGTTGCCCGCCGGCCAGCAAAAAAACACAGCGGCCGCAGCACATGGCCGCTGTTTTGTTTGTGCTGGGTTGAACTCAGTGGTCAGGGCGAATTACGCACAGTACGCCGCATTGAAGAGCAACAGGCCGCACTGGCATTGCAAGGCGAATGGCTGTTCAGTGCTTTGTACCTGAATGAACTGATTTGCCGGTTGTTTCCTGCCAATGCGCAGGCCGATGCGTTATTCGAGATTTATCAGCACAGTGTGCAAGCACTGTGGCAGTTGCAACTGCAAGGCAATGGTCAAACCGCCAGGCCTTTGTTGGAGCAGTTGCTGCGTGAAGCTGAACTGGCATTGTTGCAGGAACTGGGCATTCCGGTGGATTGCAGCGTCGATGCCGAAGGGACGCCACTGCAACACGATGGCTGTTATCAGTGGCAGCATGAATATGGGTTTGTCGCGGCGCTGCAAGGCTGGTCCGGCGCCGATTTGCTGGCCATCAGCCAAGCCGACTGGCAGAGCAGCAGTCTGCGCTGCGCTAAACAATTAAACCGCCAGCTGTTGCGACCATTATTGGGTCAGGCACCGTTGCACAGCCGACAATTATTCCGTCAGGATTAACGCATTTAAACCACGCCTGCAGGCGTCAGGGAGATCTCATGCAACCAATTTATTTAGGCGTTAACATCGATCACGTCGCCACCGTCCGTCAGGCGCGCGGCAGTCAATATCCGGAGCCGGTGCATGCGGCATTATTGGCAGAACAATATGGTGCCGATGGTATCACCGTGCATTTACGCGAAGATCGCCGGCATATTCAGGATCGGGATGTGTTTTTATTGCGCCAGACCATCCAGACCCGGCTGAATTTTGAAATGGGCCTGACCGATGAAATGCTGCGCATTGCGCTCGAACTGAAACCACACTTTTGTTGTCTGGTGCCGGAAAAACGCCAGGAACTGACGACTGAAGGTGGTCTTGAGATCGCCGGTCAGTTTGACCGCATCAAAACTGCTGTTGATGAGCTCAGCAACAACAATATTCTGGTGTCGTTATTCATTGACGCTGACCAGCGTCAGATTGAAGCCGCTGCCCGCAGTGGCGCGCCTTATATCGAAATTCATACCGGCGCTTACGCCGACGCCACGTGCCCGAAACAGCAGAAAGCCGAGCTGGAACGCATCCGTGTGGCAGCTGAATATGCGGCATCATTGGGGTTAATCGTTAACGCCGGTCACGGCCTGCATGTGCACAATGTGCAGCCGATTGCAGCGATCCCGCAAATGCATGAGCTGAATATTGGCCATGCCTTAATTGCGCAGGCGATTTTTACTGGTCTGGGTCCGGCGGTGGCAGAGATGAAACGCCTGATGGTGGAGGCGCGCCGCTAATGGCGATCCTCGGTCTTGGTACTGATATTGTTGAGATTAGCCGGATTGAGCAAAGTCTGGCGCGCTCGCCGCGGCTGATTGAGCGGGTGCTGACGGCGGACGAGCAGGTCATTTACCAGGCTCATGCGCAGCCGGCCCGCTATTTTGCCAAACGCTTTGCCGCCAAAGAAGCGGCGGCGAAAGCGCTCGGGACCGGCATCGGCCGTGGAATTTCTTTTCAGCATTTTAATATCCGCAATGACGAGTTTGGTCGTCCGATGCTGGAATTACAGGGCGCGGCGGCTGAGTTAGCGGCGAAATTGGGCCTGCGTCAGACCTGGTTGTCAATCAGTGACGAGCAGGCCTTTGCCATGGCCACAGTGATTTTCGAATCCTGAGGCTGTGTTTTACAGGGCTCTGTTTTACTACAACCCTGTTTTATTGTGACCACTGCAGTGATTCGGCCAGTAAATCCTGCAACTGATCAGTCAGATCAAAGAGTTCCGGCTCCAGCTGTAACAGGCTGGCGCCGGTTTTTAACTGGGTTTCAATGGTTTCGCTCAGCGCTTTGATATGCGGCACGCCGGTATAACAAGTGGCGCCGTGTAGTTTATGCACCAGCTGGATCAGCGCATCACGCTGATTACTTTCCCGATACTTTTCTAAGTCTGCCAATGTCTGCGGCAGACTGGCCAGCAATAGTTGCAACATTTCCCGCGCCAGCTCGGTTTTACCGGCTGCGCGCTGCAATGCCAGCTCCCAATCGACATGCCGGCTTTGCGGCAAGGCCGGAACTTCGGCGACAGGCGCTGCTGTCGCATAAACTGGCTGCATGCTGGCCTGACTGAAAGCCGGGCAACATTCCTTCAGCGCATACTGCAGCATTTGTTCGTCCAGCGGCTTACTTAAAAACTCACAGAAACCCAGTCCCAGCAGCCGTTCGCGCTCACCCGGCAAGGTATGGGCAGTCACTGCGATGATCGGTGTATCCTCATTTAACGAGCTTTGCTGGATACGTTGGCAGGCACTGATACCGTCCATGACCGGCATGTTAATGTCCATAAAAATAATGTCGTAATGGACATGCGAAGCCAGTTGCCAGGCTTCTGCACCCTGACTGGCGGAATCGACGGATTCGACCAACTCACCAAGCAAGGTATTAATCAGTTTCAGATTGGCTTCGTTATCATCGACCGTCAGTACCCGTAAACGTGCTTTGGGTGCCGTCGGTGAGGGCAGTGCTACCGCCTGATGTTGGTTATAAGGCCGCGCCAAAGTGGCTGCGAGCTTACGCTGATGCGCCGGCTTGGCCAGACACGCCATAGCGCCGCTTTGTAGCAAGGCTTCCCGCAGGTTTGGTGACAACGAATTCACCAGCAGATACAGATATTGGCAATGTGGTTTAATTTGCCGGATCAGTTCGATGATTGGATTGAGCTGGTCCAGTGACACAGTGCGGCCAATCAGCGCGATATCAAACTGGTCCTGCTGCGCCAGCGCCTGTTGTAACTGGGCTGGTGTGGCACAGGCAGAGACCTGCATGCCCCAACTGTTTAATAAACTTAATGTTGATTCGCGCGAATATTGCTGCGGTTCAATGTACAACACGGTTTTGCCGGTTAACAATGCGACCGGTAAGGGTTCGCTGGCACTGAGCGGATGCGCTGGTAATGACAGGCTGAACCAGAACGTTGAGCCTTCGCTGGCTTTACTGTGAAAGCCAATCTGGCCGCCCATCGCTGCGACTAAGCGCTGCGAAATAATCAGGCCAAGACCAGTGCCGCCATAGCGTCGGCCAATGCTACCGTCAGCCTGGGCAAAACCATGAAACAACTGCTCCTGCTGCGCCGGTGCGATGCCAATGCCAGTATCCTGCACTTCAAAATGCAATAAAACCGCATCGTCTGTGCTGGACTGATGCTGCAGCCGGATCACGATGCTGCCGTGTTCAGTGAATTTAATCGCGTTGCCGGCAATATTCATCAGGATCTGATTAATCCGCAATGGATCGCCGATCAGCGAATCCGGCACATCGGCATCGATTTGCAGCGCCAGTTCCAGCTGCTTATCAAATGCATTGACTGATAACAGCTCGACCGCATCGTAGACCAGGTCGCGGATTGAAAAAGGCTCCGGATTGATTGGCATCCGGCCTTCTTCGAGCTTGGCATAATCCAGCACATCGTTCACCAGCGACAACAGGCTGTTGGCTGATTTCTGAATAGTATTCAGATAATCCTGCTGATGATGGGTCAGCTGGGTTTTTAATAATTGCCGGGTAAAGCCAAGCACACCATTGAGCGGGGTGCGCAGCTCGTGACTCATCTTGGCGAGGAATTCGGATTTAAGCCGGTTATCGTCCTGCGCTTTTCGTCTTGCCATATCCAGCGCGACGTTTTGCATTTCCAGCTGTTCCATGGTCTGTACCAGATCACTGGTCGACTGGTCGACTGCATGCTGCATCTCATCTTTATAATGTTTCAGCTCATTGGCCAGCTGATTGACACCAAGGCGCATCAGATCAAATTCGCCGATAAAAGGCTGATCCAGATGTTTTTCAAACCGGCCTTCGGCCAGGCGTTCAATTTGCAATATAAGCTGTTGCAGCGGCTGACTAAGCCGGCTCAGCAAGCGCAGGCTCAGCACTAATGCCAGGCTGAGTGCCAGCAATACCAATAAGATGGTCACCAGCATAGAACTTTGCTGCGCCAGCATCACCTTGTCTTTGTCGACCTGCACCAGCACATAACCGAGCCGGCCTTCGCTGGCCAGCAACCGGCTGGTTTGGGCGTCATTGCTGCGCGCGTTGAGTGCCAGCGCCTGGATCTCACTGATCTCCAGCTGGATTGGTGCCCGGATCAGTAAATAGCTGTCCTGCTGCACAATCTGCGGCTGGTCAGGTAACAGGGTTGTTGCCGGCAAACGTAAATCTGCGAAATCTTTATGTAAATTAGAGCTGGCGACCAGCTGATGCTGGTGGTCGAACACGGCAATGGTGCGCACCCGCGGCGAGTTTTTACGATGGCTGATATTTACTAATCGTTGCAGGTAGGCTTTGTCGTCGGCCAACAGGCCATAGGCCGCCGCGATGGCCAGCGGTTCGGCGATATTGCTCGCCTGATCGGCCAGATCACGCGATAAATCGGCGAAGCGCATATAACTGAAATACCCGCCAAGACCGGCGCTGGCCAGTAAGGTTGGTAATAAGGTGATTAGCAGGATCCAATCGCGTAAAGCAATTTTCGTCATCTGGGGCGCTGCTTGCTACAATGGGCTATCAATCATTTATCATGACATAAGCCCCGGCAAAATCCTATGGTGTTTTGTGCAGGAACTGGTGTCAATATCCTAGGCTGAGCCCGACCCGAAATTATGGTAAGCATCTATCAAACAAAGAAAAAATCCAATTTGCCACAACATGGTGCTGTGACGATCCAACGCTGGGATCACGAAGCGCAGGGCATCAGTACGCATCAGGGCAATATCTGCTTTGTCGATGGTGCTTTGCCGGGGGAACAAGTACAGGTCCGCTTCACCGAACAGAAAAAAGACTATAGCCGTGCTGTGGTACAAAAAGTATTACAGCCCTCAACGCTGCGGATCAAAGCTTTGTGTCCTTCGGCCGCACACTGTGGCGGTTGTCAGTTGCAATATCTGGCGCCGGAGTCAGCGCTGGCGCTGAAACAAGACGCGGTCGCTGCGCTGTTACAACATCAGCTGAAGCAAAGTGAATTGCCGTGGCAACCTGCGTTGTCGGCGGACGCTGCCGGCTACCGGCGTAAAGCCCGTATCGGCGTCTGGTTTGATAAAACCACTCAGCAATTTCAGGTTGGCTTTCGCCGGGCCGGCAGTAAAGAGATCCTGGACGTCCCCGAGTGTATGGTGCTCAGTCCGGCCATTGCCAGAGTGTTACCGGTGTTGCGCCAGACGCTGCCATCACTGAAACAGGGTAGTGCTGTGACGCATGCCGAAGTGCTGGATGCGGATGGTCAGGCCTTTGTGGTGATCCGCCATATCCGGCCGCTACCAGATACCGACAAAGCGTTGTTGATCGCCGCCTGGCCCGGGGCATTCTGGCTCGGCGAAGCAGAATCAAATCAGTTTGAAGCCTGGCAAGCCGATACGCCGGTGCCGCAGTATCAATTGGCTGCGGGTCAGGTCCTGCAATTTGATCCAACCGATTTTATTCAGGTGAACAGCCGGATTAATCAAGCCATGGTGACGCAGGCACTGGCATGGCTTATGCCAGAAAAGTCTGATCAAGTGCTTGATTTGTATTGCGGTATCGGTAACTTTAGTCTGGCGTTATCGCCACTGGTGGCGACAGTGACCGGCATCGAAGGGATCACCACAATGGTGCAGCGTGCCCGCGAAAATGCCACACTGAATGGCTATAGCAATTGCACCTTTGCCCAAGCTGATTTACATCTGCCGTGGAAAGGACACAGCTGGAATAAACCGGTTTACCAGAAAGTGCTGCTCGATCCGGCGCGTGCCGGCGCCGCCGGTGCAGTGGACGAACTGGTGAAGCTGAAACCGGCACAGATTTTGTACGTATCCTGCAACCCGGTGACATTCGCCAGAGACGCCCGTGTGTTGCTGGCAAATCGCTATCGCATCAGTAAAATCGGCGTGATGGATATGTTTCCGTATACCAGTCATCTGGAACTGATGGCTTTATTTGAACAGTCTTAACCGCTGTTAACGTTTCGAGGTACAGATGGTCACGGTCCGGCATTCGCACAGCACTGAATACAATGCGGGGGAAACCTCGGCCTGGTTGATTTCACTGGGACTGTCCGAGAAAAAAATAGCCTGTTTACTGGCCGCTGGCGATTGGCTGAATCAGCACGATTTGACCGAAGCCAGCTGCCCGCAGCTGCGCACCGGCTGGGAAATGGTCGAGATCCTGGCTGATTTGCGCATGGACAAAGATGCGCTGACGGCGGCGCTGCTGTTCCCGCTGGTCGAAGCCCAGTTGCTGGAATGCGAAGCGCTGGACACGCATTTTGATCCACCGGTGATCACGATGCTGACCGCCGTCAAACAGATGGAAGCGATCCGCACTATTCCGGTTGGACCCAATCAGACACCAAACACACAACAAGCCGACAATCTGCGCAAAATGCTGCTGACGATGGTTGAAGATGTGCGCGCGGTGGTGATTAAACTGGCAGCACAAATCTGTTATCTGCGTGATGTGAAAAACGCCGATGAAGAAACCCGCGTGCTGGCGGCCAAACAAACCAATGCTATTTTCGCGCCGCTGGCCAACCGTTTGGGGATTGGTCAACTGAAATGGGAACTGGAAGATTTAGCCTTTCGGTATCTGCACCCGCAAATCTATAAAAAAATCGCCAGCCAGCTGGAAGAAAAGCGCCTCGACCGTGAGCAGTACATGCGTGATTTTGTCCAGGCTGTGCGCGACCAGATGGTAGTGGAAAAGCTGGACTGCGAAGTCTACGGCCGGCCGAAACATATTTTCAGTATCTGGAAAAAGATGCAGAAAAAGCATCTGGCTTTTGATCAGTTATACGATATCCGCGCGGTGCGGATAGTGACCGATCGGGTACAGGATTGTTACGCGGCGCTGGGGGTAGTGCACACCAGCTGGCAGCATCTGCCGAAAGAGTTTGATGATTACATCGCTACGCCAAAACAAAACGGCTATCAGTCAATTCATACCGTTGTGCTAGGTCCACAGGGCCGGCCGATTGAGATCCAGATCCGCACCCAACAAATGCACGATGATGCTGAATTGGGGGTGGCGGCACACTGGCGTTACAAAGAAGGCGGTCCAGCCGGTCGAGAAGGCGCGCTGGACGAAAAAATTGGCTGGCTGCGTAAAATTCTGGCCTGGCAAGAAGAAGTGGTGGATTCATCACTGGCCGAGGAATTACGTAATCAGGTCAGCGAAGATCGGGTCTATGTGTTTACCCCCAAAGGCGATATCGTCGACTTACCAGTGGGTTCGACTCCGCTTGATTTTGCTTATTACGTGCATTCAAATGTCGGTAACCGTTGCATTGGCGCGAAAATCTCCGGCCGGATTGTGCCATTTACCTATCAGCTGAAGACCGGTGATCAGGTCGAGATCCTGACCGGGCGCGAACCGAATCCAAGCCGTGACTGGCTCAACCCAAATCTGGGTTATCTGAAATCGAGCCGGGCCCGCTCTAAAGTTCAATATTGGTTCCGCTTGCAGGATCGCGATAAGAATTATGCAGCCGGCAAAGAGTTACTGGATACCGAACTGGCCCGGCTGAATGTGCCGCTGGATCAGCCGGTGAAGCTGCTGCAGCGCTTTAATGTCAATTCGATGGAAGAGTTGCTGGTCGGTATTGGCGGCGGCGAGATCAAAGTCACGCAAGTGATTAATTACATTCAAAGCCTGCACAATAAACACGACGTACCTGAAATTGACCCGCGGCTGATCTCCAAGCCGATGCAGACCCAAAGCAAAAGCCATGTCGTGGTACAGGGCGTCGGCAACCTGTTAACGCATATGGCGGGCTGTTGCCAGCCGTTGCCCGGTGACGCCATCATCGGTTATATCACCCAGGGCCGCGGTATCGCCGTGCACCGCGATGACTGTGATCAGTTCAAAAACTTGCAGGAACAACATCCTGAGCGGGTGGTTGAGGCGGCCTGGGGCGATCAATATGCGTCGGGTTATGAAGCCAGCATTCGCATCGTGGCACATGATCGAAACGGTTTGCTGCGCGACATCACCAGCATTCTGGCCAATGAAAAAGCCAACGTGTTGCGGATGAGCAGTAACTCTGACGTCGCGCGCCAGACCGCGACCATTTATATGACGCTGGAGCTGTACAACCTCGACTCACTGAACAAACTGCTGACCAAAGTTAGTCAGATTGACGATGTGATTGAGGCCAAACGCTCGCAGTAACCCAACAGCTGTAGCTTTTGCCCTTGCTGATAGCGGACGGGGCAAGAGCCGCTCGCGCGAAGCTCCCGGAAACGAATCTGATGTCAAAAAATATCAACGACTTACTCGCTATTATGGCGACTCTACGTGACCCGCAGCGCGGCTGTGCCTGGGACCAGGCGCAGACCTATCAGAGCATAGTGCCTTACACACTGGAAGAAGCCTATGAAGTGGCTGACACCATTGAGCGCGGCGCTATCGATGAGTTACCCGATGAACTGGGTGATTTGCTGTTTCAGGTGGTGTTTTACAGCCAAATTGGCAAAGAACAAGGCCGTTTTGGCTTTGACGACTGTGTCAGCGCCATTTGCGACAAGCTGATCCGCCGTCATCCGCATGTATTTCCGGATACTTCGGCAAAAACCACCAGTGCAGCGCCAGCCGATGCCACCAGCGCGTTACAAGGCTGGGAAGCGATCAAAGCAGCTGAACGTGGTGATCAGGGACAGCACAGTGTGCTGGACAATGTGCCCGGCGGTCTGCCGGCACTGACCCGGGCTTATAAGTTACAAAAACGCTGTGCCAGTGTCGGTTTTGACTGGCCGGATTTAACCGGTTGCTGGGACAAAGTGCGCGAAGAGATGGCTGAAGTCGAAGCAGAAATGGCCGCGCCACAACAAGATCAGGCGGCGCTCGCTGAAGAGCTTGGCGACCTGATGTTTGCGCTGGTGAACGTGGTGCGTAAAGCCGGATTTCAGCCGGAAACTTTACTCAGAAGTGCCAATCAGAAATTTGAACGGCGCTTTCGCCAGGTTGAAACCATCATGGCAACACAAGCTGAGCCAGTTGGTGTTGCGACCTTGACACAAATGGACGCGGCCTGGGAGCAGGTAAAGCAGTCAGAGCGGGAGCGCTCTGACTGATAGGGACTATTTCCGCCAGTTTTTAATGAACCGGTGTTGCAGCGCGTTGGTCCTGCTGCAGTAACGCAATGATCGCTTTGGCAACGCCTGCAGATGATTGAAAGTTAGTGCCGGTAATTAAACGGCCATCGACTTCGACATAAGCCGCCCCTGCTTTGCCATGGCGAAACAGGCCGCCACGCGATTCAATGGTTTGCTGGATCTTAAATGGTAATTGCTGGTAATAAGCCGCATCCTGCTTTTCAAAGGCGTCCGGGTAGCCGGAGACGCGTTTGCCTTTCACCAGATAGTGCCCGTCGGCAGTTTTCAGGTGAACAATCCCCGCAGTGCCGTGACACACTGCAGAGATAATGCCTTGATGTTGCTGATAAATATCCATCACCAGCTTGGCAATATGGCTATCTTCCGCGACACCGTACATGGCACTGCTGCCGCCAATGTAATGCACAGCACGATAGTCGGCGGCGTTTAATTCAGCAGCTGTACGCGTATGTTTCAGCGCCTGCATAAAGTCTTGGCTGTACAAATGAGCTTTTTGCAGCGGATCAGAGGTATCGATATAAGCGAGCGGCACAGCGCCACCAGCCGGGCTGATAAAATCGACGGTAAAGCCGGCTTGTTTAAACTCGGCATACGCATTGACGATCTCTGAAAAGCTGGCACCGGCCGGCAGCTTACTGCTGCCATGAAAGTGGGCGCTGGATAATATAAACAAAATGCGCTGGCCGGACTGCACCGACTGTTGTTGCGTCGCGGCTTTGCTGATGATTTGCCACTGCTGATTGATACGCTTGAGCAGGAACACATCGACATAACGTTGCTGCTTCTGTGGCAACAAAATTTCCGCTTTGGCGGTGGCGATATCACCATCGACTTCGATACTGAGGATCTCACCAATCCGGCCATTAAACTGGCCGGCTTTCGCCGCGGGGAACCAGGATAAATAGTCGCTTAGCGGCACTTTCCAAAATGGTTGATTGGCTTTTGCCAGCAGCAGGTCGGCTTGTGGGTGAAACGCCTGACTAATTCGGCTCTGCTGATTGTATGAGGTGCCTTGCAGATAATGTTCTAAGGTCTGGCGGATCGCCAGGTGATCCTGGCTGGTCGATGCAGCGGGTACCACTACAGCGCTACTCTGCGCCGCGACGAGGGGCACTGCCGGCCCGGCAAAAACAGCCACCGTCGTCAGCAACAACAGCAATAAATAAAAACAGATATTTCGCATAACTTCTCCGTAAAAACAGGGTGATAAACAGCCTGCTCAGGGTAACGGTCAAAGTGTGCTGCGACAGCCTCAGGACATAGTTCCGGATTCCGGATTGATAGTTTCGGAAGTCAAATCCGGCAGGGATTGTTTGTAGCGCGCCGGCGTGATGCCGGTAAACTTCTTAAATGCGGCATAAAAAGTCGACAGTGAATTAAAACCGGATTGCTCCGCCAGCGTTTGCATCTTCATCACCGGCTCAACGGCCATCAGGGTTTTGGCATGCTGGATCCGCCAGTGATTGACATAGTCCGGGAAGGTTTGCGCCAGATTGTCATTGAGTAACTGCGATAAACGGCTACTGGGCCAACTCAGTTGTTTTGCCAGTTTGGGCATCGTCAGATCTGCGTTCAGGTATGGCTGGCGGTGTTGCATCCATTCCTCCAGCTGACTAATCAATGGCCCGGCGTCGGCAGGCAATAGTTTTTTATTGGCATAAGCTTCTGTTGTCTGCGGCATTGGCTTATCGCGATAAAATACGGTCAGGACACTGAAACACAACAGCACGCTGAAGGTCAGGGCACCGCTGATGTAAGACGTATAAGATGCGAAATAAAATGCCGACCAAATCAGCCCATTGCTCAGAATCATCAACAGCAGTGGCCGGTATTTTGCCGAGGTCAGAACTAGCGAGTTGCCGCTTCGTTGCTGTGTTCGCCATACCAACAAGACAGTCAGTCCGATATAGAACAACCAGCTGTAGTTAATCACGCGGTAGATAAGACCACCCCATAACTGCGGGTTGTCGTGGTAAGGCCATAACACTCCGGTTATGACGACAACAAAAAAAGGCAACGTGAGTTGCCATTGCAGGCCGCGCCATGAGGCGTCAGGCCGGCAGATACTCTGGCAGTAACAATACAAGACAGGGCCAATCATCCAGCAGGCTGACAGGCCCAGCTGCAGAATTTGTTTACCAATATCCGGATTAAAATAGAACAACACCGATTTCAGCACCCGGACACTGAGCATCAACAGCAGCAGCGCCAGCAGCCGATAAGTTAACCGGTCTGTGCGGTGGCAGAAAAAATAAGTCGCCAACAGCAAACCATTCAGGCCGCCGATCGCGCTGCACATCAGTAAAAGTTGGTCGGAAATCGTCATACAAATCGCTTTGAAATAACCCGCCGCATTTTTATCACAGTTTAATGGCGTTGTTGCGGTTTTGTAATGCCCGGACCGGGCAAAGAAGCAATCTGGCATTTTGATTGAGCAGACTGCCGGTCTTTGTTATACTTTCCGCCCGTCCTGATACCAATAATCTTACCGTCCGGAACAAGCTGCTTTGCTGCCGGTGTGTATTGGCTATTGGTCCATTAAATTCAACGTTGTCTCAGGGGTCTCATGACTACAAGATACATCTTCGTGACGGGTGGGGTTGTCTCATCTTTAGGTAAAGGCATTGCAGCTGCATCATTAGCGGCAATTTTAGAAGCACGTGGCCTGAAGGTAACGATCCTGAAACTGGATCCGTATATCAACGTCGATCCGGGCACCATGAGCCCTATCCAGCACGGTGAAGTGTTTGTCACCGAAGACGGCGCCGAAACCGACTTAGACTTAGGTCACTACGAGCGTTTCATCCGCACCAAGATGACCAAGCTCAACAATTTCACCCAAGGTAAGATTTATTCTGAAGTGCTGCGCCGCGAGCGCCGTGGCGATTATCTGGGCGCGACTATTCAGGTCATTCCGCATATCACCAATGAAATCAAAGCCCGGGTTGTGGCTGGTGGTGAAGGTTATGACATTGCCATCGTTGAGATTGGCGGCACTGTCGGTGATATTGAATCACTGCCGTTCCTGGAAGCTATTCGCCAGCTCGGCACTGAAATCGGCCGTGAGCGCGCGCTGTTTATGCATTTAACGCTGGTACCATATTTAGGTACTGCCGGCGAAATCAAAACCAAACCAACCCAGCATTCGGTCAAAGAATTACGTTCGATTGGCATCCAGCCGGATATTCTGGTATGCCGTTCCGACCGGGCTATTCCGACCAATGAAAAAGCCAAAATTGCGCTGTTCACCAACGTGGAAGAGCGTGCGGTCATTTCATTAAAAGACGTGTCCAGCATTTACCAAATCCCGGCGCTGCTGAAATCTCAGGGCCTCGACGATTTAGTGGTTCGGCGTTTCTACTTAAATTGCCCGGAAGCAGACCTGACCGAATGGGAACAGGTGCTGTATCAGGAAAGCAATCCGACCGGCGAAGTCACCATTGGTATGGTTGGCAAGTATGTCGAATTAAAAGACGCGTACAAGTCAGTGAACGAAGCATTAAATCACGCCGGGCTGAAAAACCGTTTAACGGTCACGATCAAATATATCGATTCACAGGATGTTGAAACCAAAGGCCCGGCTATTCTGGCTGGTCTCGACGGTATTCTGGTACCGGGCGGTTTCGGCGAACGTGGTGTCGAAGGCAAAATTATTGCAGCGAAATATGCCCGCGAAAGCAAAATTCCATACCTTGGCATTTGCCTGGGCATGCAAGTGGCACTGATTGAGTTTGCCCGCAACGTGGCAGGCCTTAAAGGTGCTCACTCAACCGAGTTTAATAAGGACACGCCTTACCCGGTGGTTGGTTTAATCACCGAGTGGCTGGACAGCGCAGGTCAGGTCGAACTTCGTACTGACGATTCCGACTTAGGCGGAACTATGCGTCTGGGCAGCCAAAACTGTAACCTCAAGGCCAATACCAAAGCCCGCGAAACTTATGGTGCGGACATCATCAGTGAACGTCACCGCCACCGGTATGAAGTGAACAATCACTTTATTCCGAAACTTGAAGAGGCTGGCCTGATTATTTCTGGTTTATCTGCGGATAATCAGTTAGTGGAAATGATTGAACTGCCGAACCATCCCTGGTTTGTCGCCGGGCAATTCCATCCGGAATTTAACTCGACGCCACGCGACGGTCATCCGTTGTTCCAGGGGTTTGTCGCCGCAGCATATAAATATCAGAAGCAACAAACGACCAAATAATCATGAAGCCGCGACCTCGATCGCGGCTTTTTTGCTTTGGTCTACAGGGGAATAACATGTCTGAAATTATCAATATCGTCGCCCGTGAAATTCTGGACTCGCGTGGCAATCCGACCGTCGAAGCCGATGTATTTCTGGCCAGTGGCGTGATGGGCCGTGGTTGTGCGCCGTCAGGTGCTTCAACCGGTACCCGCGAAGCGTTAGAACTGCGTGATGGCGATAAAAGCCGTTATTTAGGTAAAGGCGTCCGTACTGCGGTGGCCAATATCGATGGTCCAATCAAAGCGGCATTAATCGGTCAGTCTGCTTATGAGCAGGCAAAAGTCGACCAGATCATGATCGATCTGGATGGCACTGAATCGAAGTCTAAATTAGGTGCCAATGCGATTCTGGCAGTGTCTTTAGCAGTGGCCCGCGCAGCCGCAGCTGATAAAAAAATCCCGTTGTATCAGCATATTGCTGACCTGAACGGCACGCCAGGCGTCTACTCTATGCCGGTTCCGATGATGAACATCATCAACGGTGGTGAGCATGCCGACAATAACGTCGACATTCAGGAATTTATGGTGCAGCCAGTGGGCGCGAAGTCATTTGCTGAAGCACTGCGCATGGGCGCTGAAATCTTCCACCAACTGAAAAAAGAACTGCACGCGCAGGGCTTAAACACTGCTGTTGGTGATGAAGGTGGTTTTGCACCGGATTTAAAATCAAACGAAGAAGCGTTAACCGTGATCTCTAAAGCCGTGACTGCTGCTGGTTATGAGCTGAATAAAGACATCACACTGGCGTTAGATTGTGCCGCCTCTGAGTTTTACCATGACGGCAAATACAAACTGACCGGCGAAGGCAAAGAGTTCACGTCGTATGAATTCAACGACTTCCTGGCAGGTTTAGCTGAAAAATTCCCGATTATCTCAATTGAAGATGGTCTGGATGAATCAGACTGGGATGGTTGGAAAGACCTGACCAACAAAATTGGCGATAAAGTCCAGCTGGTCGGTGACGACCTGTTTGTCACCAACACCAAAATCCTGACCCGTGGTATTGAGCAGGGCATCGGCAACTCAATTCTGATCAAGTTCAACCAAATCGGTTCTCTGACGGAAACTTTAGCGGCGATCAAAATGGCGAAAGACGCGGGTTTCACTGCGGTGATTTCCCACCGGTCTGGCGAAACTGAAGATGCCTTTATTGCCGATTTAGCGGTAGGTACTGCCGCCGGTCAAATCAAAACTGGTTCATTATGCCGTTCTGACCGCGTATCGAAGTACAACCAGTTACTGCGGATTGAGCAGGAACTGGGCACAAAAGCACCGTACCGTGGCCGTTCTGAAATCAAAGGCCAGTGATCCACTGACTGAGTCACAGAGCCGGCAATTGCCGGCTCTTTGCTTGTTGGACCTGTGATCCGGGCGACTGTTTTTGCGTTTAACGATCGGGCAAAGCGCGAGTCAGATCGCTGGTCAAAGCGCTGGTCAAAGTGCAGAGGGTTGGTTAACATTCAGTCATGACGATGCAAAATCAGCTTTGGTTTAATCCGGAGCAATCCCTGACCTATGCTGAGCTGTGCAATACCTTGTACGAGCGCGAATTGGCACGTCTGGCACTTTCGCCGCCAGAACAACTGGCATTTTTGCCACGCCGACTGAAAAGCCTGCCGTTTTATGTACGCGAAGCCGCCACGTTAATCCTGCAATATCCTTCGCCGCTGACACTCGACAGTCAGAATGCCTGCTGGTTACACAGCCAGAGCAAACAATGTCCGGTGCCGCATGTCGACGAATCTGCCAGTATTTTCAGTTATTACAGTAAATCGGCGAAGTTAGGTTTGTTAGTGCCGGTTTATGTGCAGCCACATGGCGCGCAGCAGCAAGGCGTGCAACAGATTGTGCTGGATTCCGTAGATGAAATAGACCGTGAAGGTCAACGTATTCATTGCAATGAACATGGCTGGTTTGCCTTGGCTGGCTGGCCACAAGAACCTGATAATCAACATAAATTATTGTTAAAACCCAGTAAGGCGGTGCTGACTGCGGTTTGTTGTGGCCACCAGTGGCGCAACGGAGAACGGAAAACTCCACGGCTGTTAAGCCTGCGCGAAATGCTGCTGGCGAGCCGACTGAACTGGCAGAATTTCGCTAAACCCCATGCCTCCAGACCGGACGAACTGCGTCCAGCCCGCGTAAAATAAGCCATCAGGGCTTTTCAGCCGGATCTCAAGCCTGCATAATACCAACAGAGTGCGTCTTTGGATTTGTTATGAGACTGTTAATCATAATGCTGTTTGCGTTGGTGTGTGCGCTGCAATACCGTCTGTGGTTTGGCCCGCACAGCGTGAAAGAGTATTTTAAACATCAGGAAGAGCTGAAAGTGCATTTAGCCAGCAACTCAGAGCTGGAAAAGCGCAATAAAATGCTGATGGCTGATGTCGCAGATTTACAAAGCGGGCTGGACTCCATCGAGGAGCGTTCGCGCAACGAACTGGGCCTGATCAAACAAGACGAAGTGTTTTTCCGTCTGGTGGCACAGCAGGACAAAAAATGACCATAGCCATGCTGATCCCGGCGGCCGGCGTAGGTAGCCGGATGCAGGCTGACCGGCCAAAACAATATCTGACACTGGCAAACCAAACGGTGCTCGAGCATACCGCCGGAAAATTACTGGCGTTGCCGCAAACCTCCCGCTTATTTCTCGCGTTGTCGCCGCATGATCCTTATTTTGATGCCTTGCCGCTTGCGGCCGATGCGCGGGTTTGCCGGGTCAACGGCGGTGCAGAGCGCGCTGATTCGGTGCTGGCCGGCCTTGATGCGATAGATGCTGCGCTATTTCCCTGGACTCTGGTGCACGATGCGGCAAGACCGCTGGTCCAACTCAGCGATATCCAGCAGTTGATTGAAATCTGCCTGAGCAGTGGGCTGGGTGGCATTCTGGCCAGTCCGGTGCGCGACACGATGAAACGCGGACATGTACCCGGCCATGGCCCGAGCCTGGTCGAACATACCGTTGAGCGGCGCCAGCTCTGGCATGCATTAACGCCACAATTATTTCCGACAATATTATTACGTGACGCATTGCGCCGCGCCCTGGCGGCCGGAGTCGCTATCACTGACGAAGCTTCTGCGATGGAGTGGGCGGGTCATCCGGTGCAGTTGATCGCGGGGCGCGCAGACAACCTCAAAATTACTCAGCCAGAAGATTTAGCTCTGGCTCGCTTTTATCTGGAGCAGGCATGATCCCTTTTCGAATTGGCCACGGTTTTGATGTGCACGCTTTTGGCGGCGAAGGCCCGGTGACGCTGGGTGGCGTCAAGATTGATTATCCACAGGGCTTGCTGGCGCATTCAGACGGTGATGTGGTGCTGCATGCGGTTTCTGATGCTTTGTTAGGTGCGGTGGCGCTGGGCGATATTGGTCATCATTTTCCTGACACTGATGCCGCATTTAAAGGTATCGACAGCCGGATTTTGCTGCGTAAAGTTTTTGCTGATGTCAAAGCGATGGGATATGCCATTGGCAACCTGGACGTGACTATTATGGCGCAGGCACCAAAAATGGCACCGCATATCAATGCGATGCGTGCGGTGCTGGCGACAGATCTCGACACTGAACTGTCACAAGTCAACGTCAAAGCCACCACCACCGAAAAACTGGGTTTTGTTGGCCGAAAAGAAGGCATCGCGGTTGAAGCCGTAGTGCTGCTGGTGAAAACTGTATGACCGGTCAAAGCGAAAAAATCCAGTTTCCACCTTTGGCCTACCTGTACGGTGAACCCAGTTGTCGCGCGTTATTGCGTAGTAGCCCGGAAGATTTCATCGTCGATGAAGAACTCAGTTTCACCCCGACCGGTGCCGGTGAGCATTTATTGCTGCAAGTCGAAAAAATCGGCCAGAACACGCAATATGTCGGCAAACAAATCGCGGAAGCCGCTGGTATCAAGTCCCGACTGGTTAGTTACGCCGGCTTAAAAGACCGCCACGCTATTACACGCCAATGGTTTTGTTTGCCGGTGCCAATCAAACAGGAACTGGATTACAGCCAATGGCAGATTGAAGGTGTGCGCATTTTGCAGTCGGTGCGTCATCAGCGCCGGTTAAAAATTGGCTCGATTAAACAGAATCACTTCCGTTTGCGGCTGCGGAATGTTTCTGATGTCGCCGAGCTGGAACAGCGGCTGCAATTCATCAGTGCCGGGGTGCCGAATTATTATGGCGAACAGCGCTTTGGCCGTGAGGGTGGCAATCTGCAGCTGGCCGAGCATCTGTTCAGTGGCGGCAATATCAGTGACCGGCAACTGCGCGGTCTGGCGTTATCAGCCAGCCGTTCGATGTTGTTTAATCAGCAAGTGTCGCAGCGTTTGCAACAGTTGGGTTTCCTGACGTTATTGCCCGGCAGTGTCGTCCAACTCGACGGTTCCGGCTCGGTGTTTCAGGTCGACCCGGCAGATCAGGACATTCAGCGCCGCCTCAGTGAACACGACATTCATCCGACCGCCATCTTGCCAGGCATTGGTAAAGTGTTGGAGCAAGGCGAAGCGCTCGACTGGCAACTACAGCAATTAATGCCATGGCAGCACTGGGTTGATGGGCTGGTCGCGCTGAACGTCAATACCGAACGTCGTGCGGTGCGCTTGGTGCCAAAAGCGCTGAGTTATCAGTGGCTGCATGATACACTCGAACTCAGTTTTGCCCTGCCAGCCGGCTGTTTTGCCACGTCGGTGCTGCGGGAACTGGTGAATTATCAGGATATCCGTCGGGATATCGCAGTTCTGGAGTCCTAAATGCGGATATTGCTCAGTAATGACGATGGCGTCTATGCCAAAGGCATTTTGGTGCTGCAACAGGCATTGGCCGAGATTGCCACAGTCACCACGGTCGGTCCTGACCGAAATTGTAGTGGTGCCAGTAATTCGCTGACTTTGCTCAATCCGCTGCGTACGCAGCAACTGGATAATGGCTTTATTGCCGTAAACGGCACGCCAACGGATTGTGTGCATCTGGCGATCAGTCAGCTCTGTGACAAAGCGCCGGATTTAGTGGTTGCCGGCATTAATCACGGCGCCAATTTAGGTGACGATGTGTTGTATTCCGGCACTGTCGCCGCGGCCACTGAAGGCCGGCATCTGGGACTACCCGCCATCGCAGTGTCGCTGGCCAGCCGGGATGAGGAGCATTTCGCGACCGCTGCTTACGTCACCGTCAAAGTCATTCAGCAGTTAAAATCGCATCCGCTGCCGGCCGACCAAATTCTTAATATTAATGTACCAGGCGTGCCACTGAGCGAACTCAAAGGCATCCAGGTGACGCGGCTGGGCCGGCGCCACAAAGCCGAGACCATGACCAGTACCACAGATCCGTGGGGTCGGCGTATTTTTTGGTATGGCTCTTTGGGGCCTGAACTCGATGCGGGCGAAGGCACCGATTTTTATGCCATTGCCAATGGGTATGCCTCAGTCACGCCGCTGCAAATCGACATGACCGCCTACCGCAGTTTGCAACCTCTGCAGCAATGGCTGGAAGGGATCCGACTCTGATGGCCGTGGCAACTTCCAGAAGTGCGCAGGTTTTAGCGCAAAAATTACACACGGATGGGATTAAATCTGCTGAAGTGCTGCAGGCGATAGCTCAAACGCCGCGCCATCATTTTGTTGAAATGGTTTTGGCGCATAAAGCATATGAGAATACTGCGCTGCCAATAGGTCAGGGCCAGACTATTTCCCAACCTTATATAGTGGCGCGGATGACTGAGTTGCTATTGCAGGGCAATAGTGACGGCACGCCGTGGCAGCCGAAAAAAGTGTTAGAGATTGGCACTGGTTCCGGTTATCAGACCGCTATTTTGGCGCGATTGTTTCCGCAGGTCTGTACGGTGGAACGGATTAAATCTTTGCAGTTCCAGGCCAAGCGCCGTTTACATCAGCTGGATTTGCACAATGTCGCGATGAAACATGGTGACGGTTGGCTGGGCTGGCACAGCAAAGCCCCGTTTGACTGCATCATTGTGACCGCAGCACCGACCCAGGTACCGGATGCGCTGTTACATCAGCTGGTCGATGGTGGCCGCCTGGTGATCCCGGTTGGCGCGCAGGAGCAGATGCTCAGAGTCTATACCCGGGTGCAGGACAGTTATCCGTCGACCGATGTTGAAGCGGTGCGTTTTGTGCCACTAGTGCCAGGCGAACTGGCCTGATCGTTTTTAAGGAGTTCATTTTTGCGGATTTTTCAGTGGATGTACGACAAAGCGCTGGTTTGGGCCAAGCATCGCCACGCCGAGCGTTATTTGTTTGGTTTAAGTTTCACTGAGTCAGTGATTTTCCCGATCCCGCCGGATGTGATGTTAGCGCCAATGGCCCTGGCGCGGCCGGAGCGGGCCTGGCGGCTGGCCTGGCTGACCACTTTCGCCTCATTGCTCGGCGGTATCCTCGGTTATTGGCTTGGATATCTGTTATATGATCCGGTGGTATTGCCGTTTATCCAATATATGGGCTATCAGGACACTTTTGCCCTGGTCGAGCGTTGGTTTAATGAATACGGCGTCTGGGTGGTGTTTATCGCCGGCTTCTCGCCGATCCCTTATAAGTTGTTTACGGTCGGCGCCGGTTTGATGCATATGGCGTTTTTGCCTTTTGTGATCGCGTCTTTTATTGGCCGGGCCAGCCGGTTTTTTCTGGTCGCGGGTCTGATGTATTGGGGCGGCGAAAAGATGCAGGCAAAACTGCGGGAAATCGTCGATATCCTTGGCTGGGGCACTGTAGCTTTGGCGGGTCTGGCTTATCTGGTTTATGGCTGATTTGATGATGCACCGGGCGATGCCGAAACAAAAAACGGCAACGGGACTGTGGGCACACCAGGCCATACTGTTATGCCTGTTGCTGACTGTGAGTGGCTGTGGCACGAACAGCAGTCCGGCACCAGTCGATAGCTGGCAAAGCCGGAAAAAAGCCGGAACCCCGTTGCAGGCGGACACCTATCAGGTCAAAAGCGGGGATACGTTATTTTCTATCGCATTTCGCAATGGCATGGATTATCGCAGTCTGGCCAGGCTGAATCGTATCGCTGAGCCGTACAAGATTTATGTCGGTCAGGTGCTGGTGGTTTCAAACAATAACAATGATGTTGCAGTTGTTCAGAAGTCAGGTCCAACACGCCTTCGACCAAATAAGAATCATTCAATTTCAAACAGTTCGGGTGCTGCATCAAAAAGCGCTAAAGTAGTTGCACCGCAAAATCAAAAGCGTTATGGTCAAAATGAACGGGTCGCAGAACCCGAAAAAACCGAGAACAGTACCATTAATGGGAACGTTCGGCAATGGCATTGGCCAGTGAAAGGCCCGATATTGGCGAAATTTTCCAGTCAGGAACACGGTAACAAAGGTCTTGATATTGGTGGTGCACTTGGTACACCGGTTAAAGCGGCAGCGGCAGGTCAGGTGGTATACGCCGGCAATGCACTGCGGGGTTATGGCAACTTAATTATCATCAAACACAATGACGATTTTTTAAGCGCCTACGCTCACAATCACCGTTTATTGGTGAAAGAACGCGAATCGGTGGCAGCAGGGCAGACCATCGCTGAAATGGGTAATTCCGATGCAGACCGTATACAACTGCATTTCGAAATCCGCTATCGGGGAAAATCTGTTGATCCGCTGCGTTATCTGAAATAAATAACAGCACACATCGCATCACTCAAGAATGGACTTCTGGCATTGAGGCGTGACCCTTGTAGATCTGGGAGACGGATATGGGACAAAAAGACGAAGATGAAGTAGTTGATTTCAAGGAAGCGGAATTAACCGAAGACGTGGCGATGCTGGACGATGAAGCCGCAGAACCGGATATGGCAAATCTTGCCACCGAAGAAGAAAGCACGCCTGATGATGTGTTCACCCGTGACGACAGTCAACGCGCGATGGACGCCACGCAAATTTACCTCGGCGAGATTGGTTTTTCCCCATTGCTGAGTGCTGAAGAAGAAGTTTATTTTTCCCGTTTGGCCCTCAAAGGTGATGCTGCTGCCCGCAAACGCATGATCGAAAGTAACTTGCGGCTGGTCGTGAAGATCGCCCGGCGTTATATTAATCGGGGGCTGGCGCTGCTGGATCTGATTGAAGAAGGCAATCTGGGTCTGATCCGCGCCGTCGAGAAGTTTGACCCGGAACGGGGCTTCCGCTTCTCAACCTATGCCACCTGGTGGATCCGCCAGACTATCGAACGCGCCATTATGAATCAGACCCGGACTATCCGGTTGCCGATCCATGTGGTGAAAGAACTGAATATTTATCTGCGTGCGGCCCGTGAATTGTCACAGCGGCTGGATCATGAACCTACGCCGGAAGAAATTGCTGCTGCGCTGGACCGACCGGTCGAAGAAGTACGCAAGATGTTGAAACTGAATGAAAAAATTACATCAGTGGATACTCCTGTTGCCGGTTCTTCAGAAAAGCAGTTATTGGATATTCTGGCTGATGAAAAAGAGCTGGGTCCGGAAACTGAGCTACAAGATGCTGACATCCGGCAACATCTGGTGCTTTGGCTGGAAGAGCTGAATCCAAAACAACGCGAAGTACTGGCTCGGCGCTTTGGTTTGCTCGGATATGAGCCGTCAACGCTGGAAGATGTTGGCCGTGAAATTGGTCTGACCCGCGAGCGGGTCCGGCAAATTCAGGTCGAGGCATTACGACGGCTGCGTGAAATTGTCACGCACCAAGGCCTGAACATTGAGACTTTGTTTCAGGAATAGCCATTGTGCACTGAGATGAAAAAGCGGGAAAATTGCCCGCTTTTTTTCTGCCTGTAACTTCCCTTTTTATCGCTACTGATACACGACCTGTCCCCTGTCTTTTTGCCGACTGATACCTGATTAAATCTCCGCCTGCCGACTGGCACAAGCCTTGCTGCTCCATGGATACCTTATGCCTGTTTGCACCAAAACAGCTCACGACACGGTGGTGAACAATCAGACGAAGCTGATCGGCCGTGAACAGGCAGTGAACACAAAGCGGGGACGCGTGATGGGGCAAAGTTTCAGCGGATATCCGCATTTAGCAAATTGTTTTGACGAGCTGGTGACGCCACAAGGCACTGCACGGGCGCCGGCCAGTGCGATTGCCCGTTTTATCAGGCAGCATGGCACGACGGAGCTGTTGCGCCGCCAACAGCAGCTGGACCAGACCATCCGCAGTATGGGGGTTTGTTTTACCTTATATAGCGAAGGTCAGAATATCGATCGGGCCTGGCCATTAGATGTGATGCCGCGCACTATTCCATTGAGCGAATGGCGCCGCACCAGTGCCGGTCTGATGCAGCGCTTGCAGGCGTTAAACCTGTTTATCGACGATTTGTACCACGATCAACGTATTTTACGCGCCGGCATCGTGCCGGCAGATCTGGTACTGCAGTCAAAAAACTTCCTTGCACCATGTCGGGGCGTATCGCCCCCTTTTGGCGTCTGGTCCCATATCTGCGGCACCGATTTGGTTCGGGACGAGCAAGGCCGTTTTCTGGTATTGGAAGATAACCTGCGGGTACCAAGTGGCGTCTCCTACATGCTGGAGAACCGCACTGTGATGAAGCGGGTATTCCCGGAGTTGTTTGCCGACTCGACGATCGTGCCGGTAGACGACTACCCGCACCAGCTTTGGAAAATGCTGGCATCGTTATCACCAAGACCCGGTGATGTGCCTTGTATCGTGCTGTTGACGCCCGGCATTTATAATTCTGCGTACTTTGAACACAGTTTTCTGGCCCAGCAAATGGGCATTGAACTGGCAGAAAACACCGATTTGCAGGTCGAGGCTGATGGTGTTTATTTGCGTACGCTGGATGGTCTGCGCCGTGTCGATGTGATCTACCGGCGGGTTGACGATGTCTTTCTGGATCCGACCGTGTTCCGGCCCGATTCAGTATTAGGCGTGCCGGGTTTGTTTCACGCCTGGGCCAAAGGGCAGGTGGCAATAGCCAATGCGCCGGGTTCCGGTGTGGCAGATGACAAAGTCATTTATGCCTATGTGCCGCAGATTATTGAATATTACCTCGGTGAAAAGCCGCTGATCGACAACGTCCCGACTTATCTGTGTTCCGACGAACAACAACGCGCTTATGTGCTGGCCAATCTGGACAAGCTGGTGGTGAAGCCAGCGAATGAGTCCGGTGGTTACGGCATTCTGATTGGTCCGCGCGCGACGGAAGCTGAACGCGCCGGGATGGCTCAGGCGATAGTGGCAGATCCGCGCAATTTTGTCGCGCAGCCGACTTTGCAGCTCTCCACAGCGCCGACCCTGTGCGATGGCGTGCTGGAGCCGCGTCATCTCGATTTACGGCCCTTTGTTTTGCAAGGCCGTGATTTGTATTGCAGTACCGGCGGTTTAAGCCGGGTCGCGCTGCGTCGTGGATCGCTGGTGGTCAATTCGTCGCAGGGCGGTGGCAGCAAAGATACCTGGATCATCAATGATGAGGTGTGACTTATGTTATTGAAATCGGTAAATCATCTGTTTTGGCTGGGTCGTTATCTGGAACGGCTGGATGACACGGCCCGTCTGATTAACGCGACCAGCCATGTGCTGATCGACAGTCATCAGGATACCCAATTCGGCTGGCCTATTTTGCTGGAAGTACTGGGTCAGGACAGCGTGGAGTTATTACAGAAATTTCAGCAAGGTGAGACGGCTTTATCGCTGGCAGAAACAGAGCGTGCGGTGATGGCATGCCTTATTAATGCCAGCGATAGTCCGGTGTCGATCCGGGCGACCAGTACTGCGCTGAAACACAATGCCCGCACTATCCGGCCTTTGATCCCGCGCGATATGTGGGAAGAGCTGAATGCTCTGGACTTGTTTTTACAACAACATTGCAGTACAGCGGTCAGCCGGCAGCAGCGTTATCAGCTGATGGCCGAAGTCAGCCGGCGTTGTCAGATGGTGGTCGGTGTATTGGATGGCACCATGTTACGCGGTGATGCTTTTGATTTATTTAACATTGGCCGCCATCTGGAACGCGCCGATATGACCACCCGCATTATGGATGTGATGGTATTGCAGCAGTTACAACCCACGCAAATCAAAAGACCGAAGTTTCGCTGGTTGTCGGTATTGAATGCACTTGGCGGGATGGAATCCTACCAATATTATCTGGCACGCCAAAAAGGCGATGTGGATGCGATTGATTATCTGCTGACCTATGCGGATTTCCCGCGTTCGATCAGTTATTGTCTGAACCGGGTCGCGGCATCGGCAAAAGCGCTACCGCATGCTGCGGAGATTTTGCAGGAACTGCATCAGGTACAGGCATTGCTGCGGCCTCAGGCGTTGTCTGAGTTGTCGACGGTGCAACTGCATACACTGATTGACCAATTACAGGCTGGCATCATTGCGCTGCATCAAGCGATCCTGGCGCCGTGCCAGCAACCATTGACGGTGACTCAGCGCTCTGCCTGAGAACGATAAACCTGAGGCTTTTGGTGACAGACCACAATTTCCCTGCAAGTACAGATCTCAGTCACTGGCTGCACGCTTCCCAAGCCCGGTTACCGGCATTGTTTCGCGAGTTACAGCAGCAGTTACGCGAAAATGCGGCGGGTTTTGGCACGCATATCGCGCCGCAGCGTCAGCTGGACCCGCTGCCTCTGGTGATCGCAGCAGATGACTGGCAGCTGCTGGAGGCGGGCATGCTGCAGCGCCAGCGCTTGCTGCAGCTGGTGCTGAATGATGTGTATGGTGCACAGCAAACGGTGCGGGATAATTTGTTACCGGCAGAGGCGCTGTTTCGTGCCGCTGATTATTTGCTGCCAGCCGCTGGTTTATTAGCACAGCCGATGGACTGGCTGCCACTGCTGAGTCTGGATTTGGCCAAAGATGCCGCCGGTCAGTGGCAGGTTTTGGCGGACCATGCGGTGGTCCCGGCCGGCCTTGGACATCTGGTCGAGCACCGGCTGGCGTTTAATCATGCTGGGCCTTTGCAGGGATTGTTGCTTTCCAAAGCACAAATCGCCGGCTTTTATCGCCAGCTGCTGCAGTTGCTGCAACCGGTGTCGGCAGAGACCGACAACAACGCCTTGGCCGGGCTTTGGATCACCTCAATACGCAACGCGGATTATTTTGAGCAGGCGTATTTAGCTAATTATCTGGATATCGCCCTGGTGCATGGCGCTGATCTGACTTTTCGTGATGGGGCGCTCTGGTTAAAGACTTTGACCGGTCTGCAAAGTGTCGGCGCATTATTAAGGTTTTTGCCGGATCCGCAGTCTGATCCGCTCGAACTGGAGCCTGGCACCGGTGGTTGCGCTGGCTTATTGCAAAGTATCCGGCAACAACAGCTTTGTTGTGTGAACCCGCCAGGCAGTAGCTTGATCGATAGCGGGGTTCTGGCGCCATTTTTGCCGCAGTTATGTCAGGCGTTACTGGGAGAAGCGCTGTTATTGCCGCAGGCCACGGCGTTGTGGCTCGGTGAAGCGGACCATTGCGCTATGGTCCTGGCAAACCTCACTGCCTACCGTTTGCAGCGAATCAGCAGCAAGCAACACTATTTACCAGCGCAGCTGAACGCTACCTCACTGGTGCAATTGTCAGCGCAAATTGGCGCAGCTCCGGCCGATCACATTGCCATCGTATTGGCGGACATATCGACCGAAACATGCTGGCAGCCTGATACTGGTCAGTTTACAGCGGCCTGCACGTTGCGATTATTCAGTCTCATATCCAAAGGCCAGTCCGGCACTGTGTTGCCAGGCGGATATGCCCGGCTCAGCACTGACGGGTTGTTGCTGCAGATGCCTCAGCAGGAAACTGCAAATCCGGCGAGGGGGCCGCAATTGGTCAAAGATGTTTGGGTGCTGGCAGACCGCGGCGTCACGACCAGTCTGCTACATAGCAGTAGCGGCGCACTCGAGCTGTCGCGCCACAGCGGTCTGGTCACCAGTCGGGTCGCTGATCATTTATTCTGGCTGGGTCGTTACAATGAACGCTTGAACCAAATCTGCCGGGCGCTGCGGGCCGCATTAGGGCTGGCCAGTCAGCACCATGCGGATCCTCTGGCCGCACAGGCTGATATGACGCCGCTATTGCGCTTTTGTTTACAGGCCAATGGCCATGCAGGCACGCTCGATTTGCCGCAGGTGCTGCATCAGTTGTTTGATCCGGCCCAGCCGGGTGGCTTGTTTGCCATTTTGCAATCGTTATTATTAAACGCGCAGTCTGCCCGCGAATTTTTTGCCGCCGATACCTGGCTGGTGCTGGACAAGTTGCAACAAGCCCTGCGGCAATGGCCGCAACAATCGCTGCAACAATTGACAGTACCGGGCGCCGCCGGCCAGTACCTGCGCCAGCTCGATGAGATTATCCTGCTGCAAACTGCATTGTATGGCCTGAACAATGAAACCATGAGTCGCACCCAGGCGCTGCGTCTGATGGATCTGGGTCAGCATATTGAACGCGGCATGCAAACTGCGGCATTGCTGCAAATCGTGTTTGTGCCGTCGCACGGTGAAGCAAAGCCATCAGCAGCGCTGATGGAAGCAGTACTGCGGCTGGCCGATACGGTCAACACTTACCGGCGCCGTTATCGCAGTCAATTGCATCCGCTGGCAGTGATTGATTTGCTGGTATTTGATGACAGCACACCGCGATCTGTAGGTTATCAGTGCCTGCGAATTCAGCGCCAGTGCGCCGGGTTGCCGGTGCTGACGCCAACCCCGGGTCTGTCGGCCGGACAGCGGCTGGCGTTGGAGCTGGTGACTTTGTTGCAGTTAACTGAACCGCAATCGCTGTTTGACGCTGAACAAGGTGCCACGCCGGCGCTTGGCTTGTTACTGAGTCAAATCCAGCATCGCCTCAAGCTGTTATCCGACAGCATCACCTTAGCGTATTTTAATCACGCGCCACGGGGCTATTGATGATGAGTATGTATTTTGCCGGCGCGGAGGTGCGATGCGATATCAGCTGAGTCATCTGACCCGTTATGGTTATCAGCGGATTATTGCCAACAGTTATAATCTGACCTGTTTGCGTCCGCTTGATTTACCCTGGCAGCAGTTATTGCAGTACCGGTTGACGGTCGAACCCGCGACTTGTGCTGACTATGCGCACCAGGATTATTTTGGCAATAGTCGTCAGTTACTGCATGTGTTGGCTCCGCATCAGCAGCTGGAAGTGCGGGTGGAGGCTGAACTGTCGGTCAGTCCACGGTTGCTGGCAACACAGCTGGCGGATGGTGCCAGTCTGTTGCAGGCTCGCGATAGCCGCACTGTCAGTGATGCCAAAGTTGCATTATGTCGTCAGGCCAGCCGGAATATTCCTTATTTGCCAGCAACCGCAGCATTATGGCAGCAGGTTTATCGGTCAGATCTGACCATGCTGCAAAATGTCGCGCAGCTTAATCAATTGATTTATGAAGAATTTCAGTACGATCCAGAGTTCAGTACTGTGGTAACACCTATCGCTGATGTCTTAGCCCATCAGCGCGGTGTCTGTCAGGATTTTGCTCAACTGGCGATCAGCTGCCTGCGCAGTCAGGGGCTGGCGGCGCGTTATGTCAGCGGTTATCTGGAAACCCGGCCGCCGCCGGGACAACCACGCTTACAAGGTGCTGATGCATCGCATGCCTGGTTTGCCGTGTATGACCCTGTGCTGGGTTGGGTCGATTTTGATCCAACCAACAATGTGTTGGCCGATGTGCAACACCTGACACTGGCCTTTGGCCGTGATTATGCCGATGTAGTCCCACTGAAAGGTGTATTGCAGGGCAGTGGTGAACATCTGCTTGATGTGGCTGTCGACGTGGTGGCGCTGGACTGAATCTCAGTCCGGCACCAGCAGCGTCACAGTCTTTATAACTGCCGTTTCAGCGCAAACAATAACTCCAATGCCTGGCGTGGTGACAGATCGTCCGGATCCAGCCGCGTCAGCTGCTCCAGCACCGGATGTGGCGCCGGCTCTGCAAACAGCTCGGCCTGTGCCGGCAGTGTTGCCGGACGAGGTTTGTCAGCCACCGGATGTTGTTGTTCCAGCGCCTGTAGCTTGCGACGCGCCTGCTGGATCACCACTTTCGGCACGCCGGCCAGCTGGGCAACCTGTAAGCCATAACTCTTGCTGGCGGCACCGTCCTGTACCTGATGCATGAACACGATATGTTCGTCGTGTTCGACTGCATCCAGATGGATGTTGGCAACCCCCGGCAATAAGGATGGTAGATCGGTCAGTTCAAAATAATGGGTGGCAAACAGCGTCAATGCTTTGAGTTTGTTGGCCAGATATTCCGCACAGGCCCAGGCCAATGACAAGCCATCATAGGTACTGGTACCACGGCCAATTTCATCCATCAGCACCAGACTTTGTGCCGTGGCGTGATGCAAAATGGTCGCGGTTTCGGTCATTTCCACCATAAAAGTCGAACGGCCGGAAGCCAGATCATCGGACGCGCCGACGCGGGTGAAGATCCGGTCCACCGGTCCGAGCGTAGCCGCTGCGGCTGGCACAAAACTGCCGATATACGCCATCAGCACAATCAGCGCGGCCTGACGCATATACGTCGATTTACCGCCCATGTTAGGGCCGGTCACCACCAGTAAATGCCGCGCGGGAGTTAACATCAGCGGGTTGGCGATAAAAGGCTCGCTGGTCATTTGCTCAACAACCGGATGGCGACCCTGCTGAATGTTGATACCAATCTCGCTGCAAAGCACCGGCTGGCAATAGTGCAGCCGTACCGCACGTTCCGCAAAGTTGGTCAGGACGTCTAATTCAGACAAACTGGCTGCCAGTTGCTGCAGCGCTGCCAGCTGTGGCGCGACCAAATCAAATAGCTGGTCGTACAGCTGCTTTTCCAGTGCTAAGGCTTTGCTTTCGCTGCCGAGTACTTTGTCTTCGTATTCTTTTAATTCCGGGATGATGTAGCGTTCGTTATTTTTCAGCGTCTGGCGGCGGATATAATCGGCAGGGACCGCATCTGCGGCGGCGCGACCGGTTTCGATGTAATAACCGGCGACTTTATTAAAACCGACTTTCAGTGAGGCAATACCGGTACGGGCTTTTTCGCGTTGTTCCAGCTGTTCCAGATAATCAGTCGCGCCTCTGGCTAAGGCCCGCCATTGATCTAACTCCGCATGATAACCCTCGGCGATGACACCGCCGTCACGGATCAGCACCGGTGGATTATCGATAATGGCGCGTTCGAGCAACGCGGTCAGCGCCGGCATTGGTTCGCAATCTGCGCCAAGTTGTTGCAGCCGTGGGCTTTGCAATTGACTCAGGATCGGCGTCAGTTCAGGGAGCTGCTGCAGCGCCTGGCGCAAGCGGGCAAAGTCACGTGGTCGCGCACTTCGAAGTGCCAGCCGGGCGACGATCCGCTCAATATCGCCAATCTGTTTCAGCAGCGGCTGCAGTTCCACATCAAATTGTTGCAATTCAGCCACGGCCTGATGGCGTTGACCCACCGCCACCTGATCACGCAGTGGCGCGTGGATCCAGCGTTTCAGCAGCCGGCTGCCCATCGCAGTCTGACACTGGTCCAGTACAGCCGCCAGTGAATGGGCATATTGGCCGTTTAGCGTCTGTGTCAGTTCAAGATTGCGCCGGGTCGCAGCGTCCAGCACGATGTGGTCACTGTGCTTTTCCAGTGAAATACTGCGTAAATGCGGCAGATTGGCGCGTTGGGTATCTTTGACATATTGCAACAGGCAGCCTGCCGCCATCAGCCCGAACCGGGCGTCCTGTACGCCAAAACTATTCAGATCGCGCGTACCAAATTGCTGGCACAACGCGCGTTCAGCGCTGCTTTGTTCAAAATCCCAAACCGGCCGCCGGCGCGCGCCTTTGCGGTCCAGGATCAGTGACGGCAGCAACTGGTCTTCACAATACAACAGCTCTGCCGGGTGCAGACGTTGTAATAAAGCCGCCAGATCTTCTTCGCCCGGCAGTTCGGTCAGCACAAAACGACCGGCGCTCAAATCGAGATATGCCACACCAAATTGTTGTTTATGCTGATAAACGGCGGCGAGCAAAGTGTCCTGCCGCTCTTGTAATAATGCTTCATCGGTGACAGTGCCGGGAGTGACGACCCGCACGACTTTGCGGTCAACCGGGCCTTTGCTGGTCGCCGGATCGCCGACCTGCTCGCAAATTGCAACCGATTCGCCCAGTTGTACCAGTCGCGCCAGATAATTTTCTACTGCGTGGTGGGGAACGCCGGCCATTGGGATTGGGGCACCGGCGGACTGTCCGCGTTTGGTCAGCGAGATATCCAGCAGCGCCGCCGCCTTTTTTGCGTCGTCATAAAACAGCTCATAAAAATCGCCCATCCGGTAAAACAGCAAAATGTCCGGATTTTCGGCTTTTAAAGCCAGATATTGTTGCATCATCGGGGTGTGGGCACTCTGCGCTTGCCCGGTCTGGTTATCTGACGGCATAATTGAAGTTCTGATTTCCCAAAATGGTATGAAAATGACAGTTCCGGCGCACACCGAGACACTGGCCTCGGCATTGGGGCAGCTATTATTGCGGAAAAAGCTGACTATCACCACCGCCGAATCCTGTACAGGTGGCGGTATAGCTTACGCGTTGACCGCGATCCCCGGTAGTTCAGCTTATCTGGATCGCAGTTTTATCACTTACAGCAACAAAGCCAAACAACAATTGCTCAGTGTGAAAAGCGCCACTTTATTACAGTTTGGTGCTGTCAGCGAAGAAACGGTCGCTGAAATGGCGAGTGGTGCAGCACTTGCAGCTGCTGCCGACTGCGCGATTGCGGTCTCAGGGATCGCTGGTCCCGATGGCGGCAGCGCAACAAAACCAGTTGGTACCGTTTGCCTGGGGTTTTATCTGCAGGGAAAAGTTGCCTCAGTGCGGATCCTGCTGCATGGCGACCGCGCAGCTGTCCGGCAACAAAGTATCGATTTTGCCTTACAGCAAATGATTCAGTTGTTGACAGCACAAATTGATTCAACTACTGTATGAGCATACAGCATTTCAAGCGAAACCATCTTTCCCGGAGTTCACAATGGACGACAATAAACAAAAAGCCCTCAGTGCAGCCTTAAGCCAAATCGAACGTCAGTTTGGTAAAGGCTCGATCATGAAGCTGGGCGACAACACCTCGCTGGAAATTGACGCAATCTCCACTGGCTCGCTGGGACTGGATATCGCTTTAGGTATCGGCGGTTTACCATGTGGTCGTATCGTCGAGATCTATGGTCCTGAATCTTCAGGTAAAACTACTTTAACCTTACAAGTGATTGCTGAAGCGCAGAAGCTGGGTAAGACCTGTGCCTTCATCGATGCTGAACACGCGCTGGACCCGATTTATGCCGGCAAGCTTGGTGTGAAAGTCGACGAGTTACTGGTGTCGCAGCCGGATACCGGTGAACAGGCGCTGGAAATTTGTGACATGTTAGTCCGGTCTGCAGCTGTTGATGTGATCATCGTCGACTCTGTGGCGGCACTGACACCAAAAGCCGAAATCGAAGGTGACATGGGCGACAGCCATGTTGGTTTGCAAGCCCGTCTGATGTCACAGGCTTTGCGTAAGCTGACCGGTAATATTAAGCGCTCGAACACTTTATGTATCTTCATTAACCAAATCCGGATGAAAATCGGCGTGATGTTCGGCAATCCGGAAACCACCACCGGTGGTAACGCGCTGAAGTTTTATGCGTCAGTCCGTTTGGATATCCGCCGCATTGGTTCAGTCAAGGAAGGCGAAGAAGTTGTCGGTAACGAAACGCGCGTCAAAGTGGTGAAAAACAAAGTTGCACCACCGTTCCGTCAGGCTGAATTTATTATCCAGTATGGCGCGGGTATCAGCAAAACCGGTGAGTTGATTGATTTAGGTGTGGCCGAGAAACTTGTTGATAAAGCCGGTGCCTGGTATGCCTATAAAGGTAATAAAATTGGTCAGGGCAAGTCCAACGCGATGAAGTACCTGGTGGAGAATCCGGCGATCGCACTGGAGATCGAAACCGAGCTGCGTAAACGCTTATTACTGCAACCTACTAAAGGCGCTGCAGCTGTAGAAGAAGCGGTGCTCGCTGAACCGGCAGAATTGGATGAAGAGTTCTAAACTCAGTCAGCACGGCTCGATGGCAGCATAGCGCTGGCTAAATCTTGCGACATCGTTTTATAAACACAAAGGCCCCAATGGGGCCTTTGTGTTTTTAACGTGCTATTGCGCGCCACTGATGAGAGTAAATTCAAACAGCCGACTTCATGGTTTTATTATTTCTGACTTGTTTGGACGTCTAAACGTATAGAAGTTGACAATAAACGGTAATTTCGGCACAGTGACGCATCTTTTATGGTGATGTGGAGTAAGTATGCCGATTAAAGTGGTTGATCAGTTGCCGGCCGTAGAAGCCTTGTCGGCTGAGAACGTTTTTGTCATCACAGAAAGTCGTGCCCGCATGCAGGATATCCGCCCGCTGCGTATTGCTATTCTGAATCTGATGCCAAATAAAGTTGCCACCGAAATCCAGTTGCTGCGCTTATTGGCTAACAGTCCATTACAAGTTGATGTGGAGCTGATCAGACTCGACAATCATGTCAGCAAACATACGCCTGAAAGTCATCTGAACTGTTTTTATCGTTATTTTTCCGATGTCCAACAACAAAATTATGATGGCCTGATTATCACCGGCGCACCACTTGGTTTAGTCGACTACGAAGATGTCAGCTACTGGCCGCAGTTGTCCGAAATCCTGGCCTGGGCCGATCGTCATGTGACTTCAACGTTGTTTTTGTGCTGGGCTGCACATGCCGCGCTGTACTATTACTACGGACTGCAACGTGAGATCCGTGGCGACAAACTTTCTGGTGTGTACTGGCAAAACGTCGTACAGCCTTTATGTCCATTAGTCCGTGGCTTTGATGACAGCTTTCTGGTTCCGCACTCGCGTTACGCACAGGTGCCAAAACAAAAATACCAACAACATGCCGATATTCATGTGCTGGCCGAAGCCGATGTCACTGGTGCCTATCTATTGCAGAATTCCAGCGGCAGTCGCATCTTTGTTACGGGCCATCCGGAATACGACTTAACCACACTGAATGACGAATATACACGTGATGTGGCGGCCGGACTTGATCCAAAAGTGCCGGAGAATTATTTCCGCGACAATGATCCGGCCAAAGGTCCGATGAAGCTTTGGCAAAGTCACGCTTTTCTATTGTTCAGCAACTGGCTGAATTATTATGTTTACCAGGCCACCCCATTTGATTTAAGCCGGGTTGGTGAAGGGAGAGACGCATGACAACTGGCCGTCTGACTGCGACGCAGTTTAAGCAACTGTTGGCGGAACGTATTTTGGTGCTGGATGGTGCGATGGGCACGATGATCCAGAATTTTCAGCTGCAGGAAGCGGACTACCGCGGTACTGAATTTGCCGATTGGCCGTCTGATCTGAAAGGCAATAACGACTTATTGGTCATCACCAAAGCTGACATTATTCTGTCTATCCACCGGCAGTATTTAGCCGCCGGTGCCGACATCATTGAAACCAACAGTTTTAATGCCACCACCATAGCTATGGCCGACTACGATATGTCGCACTTAGCCGCCCGGATTAATCGCGAAGCAGCCCGGCTGGCACGAAAAGCCTGTGATGAATTTACCGAGCAAAACCCGGCCAAGCCGCGTTTTGTTGCCGGCGTGCTTGGTCCAACCAACCGGACCGCGTCAATCTCACCGGATGTGAATGACCCGGGTTACCGGAATGTCAGCTTTGACCAGTTAGTCGACGCCTATAGCGAAGCAACCCATGCGCTGATTGAAGGCGGCGCTGATCTGATTATGCTCGAAACCATTTTTGATACGCTCAATGCAAAAGCGGCGGCATTTGCGGTGCTTAAAGTATTTGACGAGCTTGGGTTTAAATTACCAGTGATGATCTCTGGCACTATTACTGATGCGTCGGGTCGCACACTATCGGGTCAGACTACTGAAGCATTTTATCATTCGCTGGCACATGTCGAGCCGGTTAGTTTTGGTCTGAACTGCGCGCTGGGTCCGGACTTACTGCGGCCTTATGTGGAGACTATGGCGGGGATCGCAGAATGTGCAACTTCGGTGCACCCCAATGCCGGGTTACCCAATGAATTCGGTGAATATGATCTGGGTGCTGTCGAGATGGCGGCCGAGATTAAAGACTGGGCGACGCATGGCTTTATCAATATCGTCGGTGGTTGTTGTGGCACCACGCCGGAACATATCCGTGTCATTGCTGACGTGGTTGCGGGTTTACCACCACGTCAGCCAAAACCGGTTAGTCACAGTTTTAACCTGGCCGGCCTCGAAGCCTTTTCTCTGGAGTGGTGATGCAACAACAAGCCCGATTTATTAACATTGGTGAGCGTACCAACGTCACGGGATCTGCCCGCTTCAAAAAGCTGATTATGGACGGCAAGTACGAGGCTGCTTTAGATGTGGCGCGCCAGCAGGTCGTCAGCGGTGCGCAGATCATCGATATCAATATGGATGAAGCGATGCTCGACAGCAAAGCCGCCATGGTGCGTTATCTGAATCTGTTAGCCAGCGAACCGGATATCGCCCGGGTGCCGATCATGGTCGACTCCTCCAAATGGGAAGTGATCGAAGCGGCACTGAAATGCATTCAGGGCAAGGCCGTGGTGAACTCAATTTCACTAAAAGAAGGCGAAGCGCCATTTATCCAGCAAGCGAAGTTATTACGTCGTTATGGTGCTGCCGTTGTAGTGATGGCGTTTGATGAAGTCGGCCAGGCTGACACTAAAGCCCGTAAGGTGGAGATTTGTCAGCGCGCCTATAAAATTCTGGTCGAACAAATAGGATTTCCGCCGCAGGACATAATTTTTGACCCGAACATCTTTGCGGTTGCCACCGGTATTGAAGAACACAACAACTATGCGGTCGATTTTATCGAAGCAACACGCGAGATTAAACGGTTGTGCCCGCATGCCAAAATCTCCGGCGGTGTCTCCAACGTGTCATTTTCATTTCGCGGCAATGATCCGGTCCGTGAAGCCATCCATTCGGTGTTTTTATATCACGCTATAAAAGCGGGTATGGATATGGGGATTGTCAATGCCGGGCAGTTGGCGGTGTACGACGATATTCCTGAATTG
This sequence comes from Rheinheimera sp. F8, assembly GCF_001518915.1. Lineage (NCBI taxonomy): Bacteria > Pseudomonadati > Pseudomonadota > Gammaproteobacteria > Chromatiales > Chromatiaceae > Rheinheimera > Rheinheimera sp. F8. The sequence continues at coordinate 3,576,923 of NZ_CP013656.1, read as the reverse complement.
CTGAAAGAACGCGTAGAAGATGTCGTGCTAAACCGGCGTGATGATGCAACCGAACGTTTGCTCGAAGTCGCAGCCCAGTTCCACGGCAAAGGCACGGTTGCAGTCAAAGAAGATAATGCCTGGCGCAGCTGGCCTGTCACTAAGCGGCTTGAGCATGCACTGGTCAAAGGTATCACCGATTTTATTGACGAAGATACTGAAGAAGCCCGGCAGAGTGTCGAGCGTCCGCTGCATGTGATTGAAGGTCCGCTGATGGATGGCATGAATGTCGTTGGCGATTTGTTTGGCGAAGGCAAGATGTTCCTGCCACAGGTGGTGAAGTCGGCCCGCGTGATGAAAAAAGCAGTGGCGTATTTGCAGCCTTATATAGAAGCAGAAAAAGCCGGCACAGGCGCGACTACACAGGGCAAAGTACTGATGGCGACGGTCAAAGGTGACGTGCATGACATCGGTAAGAACATCGTCGGCGTAGTCCTGCAATGCAACAACTATGAAGTGATCGATCTTGGCGTAATGGTGCCCTGTGCGACCTTGTTGCAAAAGGCTAAAGAGCTGAATGTCGATGTGATAGGTCTGTCGGGTCTTATCACGCCGTCGTTGGACGAAATGGTGCATGTGGCCAAAGAAATGACACGGTTAGGATTTACCGTGCCGCTGTTAATCGGCGGCGCGACTACGTCCAAGGCCCATACTGCAATCAAAATCGCCCCGCACTACGCTCATGGCGTGGTGTATGTGCCAAACGCCTCGCGCAGTGTCTCTGTGGTGCAGTCATTGATTAGTGCCGAACATAAACCGGATTATCTGGCGCGTGTACAGGATGAATATGTTCGTGTGATTGAACAGCATCAACGCAGTCGTAAACACGAAGAAATGCTGTCATTGGAACAGGCTCGGGCCAATCGCTTTTCACTGGACCTTAATAAAGTGGCCGCGGCGCCGCAGCAACCTGGTGTCCATGTCTGGCACGACGTTGACCTGCAAGTGTTGCGGGATTATATCGATTGGACGCCATTTTTCCTGACCTGGCAGTTATCCGGTAAATTCCCAGCCATCCTGAATCATGCAGAAGTGGGGCTGGAAGCACGCCGGGTTTATCAGGATGCTAATGCGCTGTTGGACCGGATGATTGCAGAACGCCGGATCTCCGGCAAAGCGGTATTTGGTTTGTTTCCGGCGAACAGCGACGGTGACGACATTATTGTCTGGACAGATGAGAGTCGTAGCACAGAACGGTGCCGCTTATATAATCTGCGTCAGCAAGTCGCTCTGCGTAACAATGCGCCGAATTGTTGTATGGCCGATTTTGTCGCGCCGGCAGATTCGGGGATTGCCGATTATATCGGGGCTTTTGCCGTCAGCACCGGTTATGGTGCAGATGAGTACGCAGCAGAGTTTGCCCATGCGCATGATGATTACAACAGTATTATGGTGAAAGCGCTGGCCGATCGCCTGGCCGAAGCGTTAGCTGAGTATCTGCATATGAAAGTTCGGAAAGAATACTGGGGTTATGCGGCAAATGAGCAACTGGATAACGAGCAGCTGATTCGTGAAGCTTATCAGGGGATCCGGCCGGCGCCTGGATATCCGGCTTGTCCCGAACACACAGAAAAAGGTACGTTGTTCTCGTTATTAGATGCAGAAGCGCAAATCGGCATGTTATTGACCGAAAGCTATGCAATGTGGCCAGGTGCAGCAGTATCTGGCTGGTACCTGTCTCATCCGGATAGCAAATACTTCGCGGTCAGTAAAATTGGTGAAGACCAGCTGGAACAATATGCGGCCAAGAAAGGTTGGAACCGACAAGAAGCAGAAAGCTGGTTAGCGCCCAATCTGCGTTAACGTCAATTTACTGCTATATATAGTAGACATAAGAAGCCAGTCGTTGCCGCGATTGGCTTCTTTGTCTGGTAAAGCTGAAATTATCGACAGTTTCTTATCATAAAAACAGCGGTTCGCACAAAAAGCGTGCGAACGATCGCAAAAGTGTAACTTTTCTCAAATTTAGTCTTGCGCGAGTTTTAAAACGACCTATAATGCGCGCCATGCCGACGGGGTGAAGCGAAACGCGAAACGCCGGGTGAGTTTGAAAAGTGAAAAATAGTCGATAAAAAGACGCTTGACACGAATTAAAAACTGACTAAAATGGCCGCCTCGCAGCGAGGTTGGGGTGAAAGCCTTGAAATCGCAAGTGAGGTAAGTAAGTAGGTTGAGCAGCGTAGTTTATTTAAATAGTAAATTTCTCTGCTTGACTTAAAATCTGGGAAGTGTAAGATACGCCTCCCGCTTCGAAGTCGAAGCACGCTCTTTAACAATTAGCAATCAATCATCTGTGTGGGCACTCGTTGAAGATGTATCGCATGATACGAATAAAATCTTCAGTTGAGTGACTATATAGTCAATTTATTTAGTCAGTAAACTGAGCAGCTGTTTCGRCAGCAAAAAACTTTTAATTGAAGAGTTTGATCATGGCTCAGATTGAACGCTGGCGGCAGGCCTAACACATGCAAGTCGAGCGGGGTTTTCGGACCTAGCGGCGGACGGGTGAGTAATGCGTAGGAAGCTACCCGATAGAGGGGGATACCAGTTGGAAACGACTGTTAATACCGCATAATGTCTACGGACCAAAGTGTGGGACCTTCGGGCCACATGCTATCGGATGCGCCTACGTGGGATTAGCTAGTTGGTGGGGTAATGGCTCACCAAGGCGACGATCCCTAGCTGGTTTGAGAGGATGATCAGCCACACTGGAACTGAGACACGGTCCAGACTCCTACGGGAGGCAGCAGTGGGGAATATTGGACAATGGGCGCAAGCCTGATCCAGCCATGCCGCGTGTGTGAAGAAGGCCTTCGGGTTGTAAAGCACTTTCAGCGAGGAGGAAGGGAGTTGTGTTAATAGCACAGCTTCTTGACGTTACTCGCAGAAGAAGCACCGGCTAACTCTGTGCCAGCAGCCGCGGTAATACAGAGGGTGCAAGCGTTAATCGGAATTACTGGGCGTAAAGCGCACGTAGGCGGTTTTTTAAGTCAGATGTGAAAGCCCCGGGCTCAACCTGGGAATTGCATTTGAAACTGGAAAACTAGAGTGTGTGAGAGGGGGGTAGAATTCCAAGTGTAGCGGTGAAATGCGTAGAGATTTGGAGGAATACCAGTGGCGAAGGCGGCCCCCTGGCACAACACTGACGCTCAGGTGCGAAAGCGTGGGGAGCAAACAGGATTAGATACCCTGGTAGTCCACGCCGTAAACGATGTCTACTAGCTGTTCGTGACCTTGTGTCGTGAGTAGCGCAGCTAACGCATTAAGTAGACCGCCTGGGGAGTACGGTCGCAAGATTAAAACTCAAATGAATTGACGGGGGCCCGCACAAGCGGTGGAGCATGTGGTTTAATTCGACGCAACGCGAAGAACCTTACCTACTCTTGACATCTACAGAAGACTGCAGAGATGCGGTTGTGCCTTCGGGAACTGTAAGACAGGTGCTGCATGGCTGTCGTCAGCTCGTGTTGTGAAATGTTGGGTTAAGTCCCGCAACGAGCGCAACCCTTATCCTTAGTTGCCAGCGAGTTATGTCGGGAACTCTAGGGAGACTGCCGGTGATAAACCGGAGGAAGGTGGGGACGACGTCAAGTCATCATGGCCCTTACGAGTAGGGCTACACACGTGCTACAATGGTATGTACAGAGGGAGGCAAGCCAGCGATGGTGAGCGGATCTCTTAAAGCATATCGTAGTCCGGATCGCAGTCTGCAACTCGACTGCGTGAAGTCGGAATCGCTAGTAATCGCAAATCAGAATGTTGCGGTGAATACGTTCCCGGGCCTTGTACACACCGCCCGTCACACCATGGGAGTGGGTTGCAAAAGAAGTAGGTAGCTTAACCTTCGGGAGGGCGCTTACCACTTTGTGATTCATGACTGGGGTGAAGTCGTAACAAGGTAACCCTAGGGGAACCTGGGGTTGGATCACCTCCTTACCAAAAGCGAACAGATTTAACGAAGTGTCCACACAGATGATTGATTGTCATGTAGAGCAAACAGTAAGACCCATTGCGGTTACGGCTGGTCTGTAGCTCAGGTGGTTAGAGCGCACCCCTGATAAGGGTGAGGTCGGTAGTTCGAGTCTACTCAGACCAACCAATATCGCCTGTATGGGGTTATAGCTCAGCTGGGAGAGCGCCTGCCTTGCACGCAGGAGGTCAGCGGTTCGATCCCGCTTAACTCCACCATTCCTTGTGAATCAAGTGAAATCATAAGCGAAGAAAATAACTGTTTGAGTTCAAATCAGAATGCACTGCGGTGTGTTGTGATTTGAGCTTTACGCTCATACTGCTCTTTAACAATTAGGTAAGCTGATAGAAAGTAATAAATAAGGTCAACAATTTTATTGTGAACCTTACTCACAACAACGTACGACGTCAAAGACAATTTGGGGTTGTATGGTTAAGTGACTAAGCGTACACGGTGGATGCCTTGGCAGTCAGAGGCGATGAAGGACGTGCTAACCTGCGAAAAGCTGTGAGAAGTCGGTAAGAGACGTTAGACTCACAGATGTCCGAATGGGGAAACCCAGTGTGTTTACACACTATCGTATGATGAATACATAGTCATACGAGGCGAACCGGGAGAACTGAAACATCTAAGTACCCCGAGGAAAAGAAATCAACCGAGATCCCCTTAGTAGCGGCGAGCGAAAGGGGGCTAGCCCTTAAGTTGATAGCAATGCAGTGGAATCATCTGGAAATATGAGCGATACAGGGTGATAGCCCCGTACACGAAGCGTTGTTATCAATGAAAACGAGTAGGACGGGACACGAGACATCCTGTTTGAACATGGGGGGACCATCCTCCAAGGCTAAATACTCCTGACTGACCGATAGTGAACCAGTACCGTGAGGGAAAGGCGAAAAGAACCCCTGTTAGGGGAGTGAAATAGAACCTGAAACCGTGTACGTACAAGCAGTGGGAGCCTCCTTGTGGGGTGACTGCGTACCTTTTGTATAATGGGTCAGCGACTTACGTTTTGTAGCGAGGTTAACCGAATAGGGGAGCCGTAGGGAAACCGAGTCTTAACTGGGCGAATAGTTGCAAGGCGTAGACCCGAAACCCGGCGATCTATCCATGTGCAGGTTGAAGGTTGGGTAACACTAACTGGAGGACCGAACCCACTAATGTTGAAAAATTAGGGGATGACGTGTGGATAGGGGTGAAAGGCTAATCAAGCCGGGAGATATCTGGTTCTCCTCGAAAGCTATTTAGGTAGCGCCTCGAGCGAATACCATTGGGGGTAGAGCACTGTTAAGGCTAGGGGGTCATCCCGACTTACCAACCCTTTGCAAACTCCGAATACCAATGAGTACTACTCGGGAGACACACGACGGGTGCTAACGTCCGCCGTGAAAAGGGAAACAACCCAGACCACCAGCTAAGGTCCCAAAGTCATGGTTAAGTGGAAAACGATGTGGAAAGGCATAGACAGCTAGGAGGTTGGCTTAGAAGCAGCCACCCTTTAAAGAAAGCGTAATAGCTCACTAGTCGAGTCGGTCTGCGCGGAAGATGTAACGGGGCTCAAACCATGCACCGAAGCTGTGGACTTGCATTATGTGCAAGTGGTAGAGGAGCGTTCTGTAAGCCTGCGAAGGTAGATTGTGAAGTCTGCTGGAGGTATCAGAAGTGCGAATGCTGACATAAGTAACGATAAGGGGAGTGAAAAACTCCCCCGCCGGAAGACCAAGGGTTCCTATCCCATGCTAATCAGGGTAGGGTAAGTCGGCCCCTAAGGCGAGGGCGAAAGCCGTAGTCGATGGGAAACGGGTTAATATTCCCGTACCGACAGTACTGCGATGGGGGGACGGAGAAAGCTAGGCAAGCATGGCGTTGGTAGTCCATGTGAAAGTACGTAGGCAGAGGGATTAGGTAAATCCGGTTCCTTAATGCTGAGATACGAGACGAGCCACTACGGTGGTGAAGTTGCTGATGCTACGCTTCCAGGAAAAGCCTCTAAGCTTCAGGTACTGTTGACCGTACTCGAAACCGACACAGGTGGTCAGGTAGAGAATACCAAGGCGCTTGAGAGAACTCTGGTGAAGGAACTAGGCAAAATAGTACCGTAACTTCGGGAGAAGGTACGCTCTCTAATGTGAAAGACTTGCTCTGTAAGCATCGGAGAGTCGCAGTGACCAGCTGGCTGCAACTGTTTATTAAAAACACAGCACTCTGCAAACTCGAGAGAGGACGTATAGGGTGTGACACCTGCCCGGTGCCGGAAGGTTAATTGATGGGGTTAGCGCAAGCGAAGCTCTTGATCGAAGCCCCGGTAAACGGCGGCCGTAACTATAACGGTCCTAAGGTAGCGAAATTCCTTGTCGGGTAAGTTCCGACCTGCACGAATGGTGTAATGATGGCCAGGCTGTCTCCACCAGAGACTCAGTGAAATTGAAATTGCGGTGAAGATGCCGTATACCCGCGGCTAGACGGAAAGACCCCGTGAACCTTTACTATAGCTTGGCACTGAACATTGACCCTACATGTGTAGGATAGGTGGGAGACTATGAAGTTGGAACGCCAGTTCTGATGGAGTCGTCCTTGAAATACCACCCTTGTATGTTTGATGTTCTAACGTAGGTCCCTTATCGGGACTGCGGACAGTGTCTGGTGGGTAGTTTGACTGGGGCGGTCTCCTCCTAAAGAGTAACGGAGGAGCACGAAGGTTGGCTAAGTACGGTCGGACATCGTACGGTTAGTGCAAAGGCAGAAGCCAGCTTAACTGCGAGACAGACACGTCGAGCAGGTACGAAAGTAGGTCTTAGTGATCCGGTGGTTCTGTATGGAAGGGCCATCGCTCAACGGATAAAAGGTACTCCGGGGATAACAGGCTGATACCGCCCAAGAGTTCATATCGACGGCGGTGTTTGGCACCTCGATGTCGGCTCATCACATCCTGGGGCTGAAGTCGGTCCCAAGGGTATGGCTGTTCGCCATTTAAAGTGGTACGCGAGCTGGGTTTAGAACGTCGTGAGACAGTTCGGTCCCTATCTGCCGTGGGCGTTGGATGATTGATTGGAGTTGCTCCTAGTACGAGAGGACCGGAGTGAACGAACCGCTGGTGTTCGGGTTGTCATGCCAATGGCACTGCCCGGTAGCTACGTTCGGAACGGATAACCGCTGAAAGCATCTAAGCGGGAAGCCGGCCAAGAGATGAGTCATCCCTTGTGCCTTGAGCACACATAAGGGTCGTTGGAGACCACAACGTTGATAGGTGAGGTGTGGAAGCGTGGTGACACGTTAAGCTAACTCATACTAATTGCCCGAGAGGCTTAACCATACAACGCCCAAGTTGTTTTGAGTGCGTGTGTTGTTGTGAAACGAATTATCAGCTTACTTAGTTAAAGACAGACAAACAGTTTTTGCCTGGTGGCAATAGCGCTGTGGAACCACCTGAATCCATTCCGAACTCAGAAGTGAAACGCAGCTGCGACGATGGTAGTGTGGCAGTTGCCATGCGAGAGTAGTACACCGCCAGGCTCCCAATACACAAAACCCCGCTCAGTGAGCGGGGTTTTTTGTATTTAGACCCTAGCGGTTTGCTGCGCGTAGAGTAGTACAGTGAAGCCGGGGTTTAAGAACGCAACCAATGTTGCGTTCTTCCGGCTGAACACACCCGAAGCTCTGCGAGGGTGCAGACTCCCACGAAGCCGCGGTATTGAATTGCAGGACGCAAACAGTTTTGCAGCTCTGGCCGTCACACAGCTGATGAGCACACCCGAAGCTCCGCGAGGGTGCAGACTCCCACGAAGCCACCCGCACTTCATCATGCCAACCGAACCATTAGTGGGCAGGGGTTTAAGAACGCGAACAGTTTGGCGCTTCTGGCTGTCACACGCGGGCTGAGCACACCCGAGCTCCGCGAGGGATATGAAGGCTCTCAATAAAGCAAAAGGCCCACTCAGTCGAGTGGGCCTTTTGCTTTATGATGTTGGTGAGTAAGAAAATAGACCACCAGATCTGCGAAAACTTGTGAAGCACGATGGGATTCGGTGGGAAATGGTATTACAGCATTAGAAATACTTTTTCAGAATAAACAGGTGCTAAGTACTACTTAGTTCAGAACAAGCGTTTTGCTGTGTATAGAATGGCTCTGTTAACTCACCAAACTGGTTAGAATAAGTATATAAAACCGACACCTATTTCAGCCTCATAGTCACTTCGGGCAATCGGGCTCTCCCGAACCTCACTACTAAAATATTCAAAAAGTGCTTCACCATAGATCTGCCCGTTCTGGTGGACTTGATTACGGAAATTGTAATTGATGCCAACAGATCGTATGCCACCGCTCAGATTTGTTTCATTTAAGCCGGAGGCCATCGCTTGGGCTGAATTGATGCCGAAGCCTTTGTTGGCGTATTCGTCGTCGTGAACTACCACAACAACATTAACTTCAGAGCCTGTGCCATCCACATGATTGCCGAAGCGGCGACCTACGCCAAACAGGCCAAGGCTTCCGTCGCCTCCCGTCACGATACGTCCAACCAGCCAATAGCGCCAATCGGCATCAAATGCGCGACGTGCTTGTAACACCAGTTCAGCACCTTCTTTTTGCTCGCCCAGCCCGAACAAATGGCCGTCATCCGAATCACTTTCCTTGCGTCCTTCGTCAAAGCCTATCAGTGCTTCGAACAGCCAGGTCTCGCCACGAACACCACGCCAGCCAAGCGCTTCGCCAGCAAAAAAGTAGATGTTGTCACCACTTCGCCACTGCAGACCACCTGCAGGCTCGATTTCCAAGCCAAATTCATCTGAGCCTTCGTAGGCTGTTTCATATTCAATACCAAAACCGAGTCCTAAGCTCCAACCATCCTTGCCTCTGGAGAAGTCGTCGACTGAGGGTAACGGCACCAAAGCGGATTTTCCCTCTTGTGCAAAGGATGATTGGCTAAAAGTCGCCTGTAATAACAACGCGATTAGTACACTTGTGAATTTATTCATCTAAGTTTTCCTTCGTACCATGGACTAATTTAGTACTTCATCAGGATTATCTACTTTATTGTCTATAGTACAGATCACTTGCAACCACTCTTTAATATTGCGCCGGTGTTAAATGGCGCAAGGACGTTGACCGGTTTATTGGTGGGTGATGTTTTGACATACCGGCGTTTGAAAGAACTGTTGGATTTTCAGTTTTGCCAGATCTTCGCTTTGGCAAAAATCCCGCAATAACCGATAGATACAGGCAAAAAACTGCGGGCTTATTTGTTTCGGCGTTGAAGTCTGGCTGTTCGGGCAAGCTTATGGCATAAAGATATTCTGTTTTTACAGATTGTTGTCTTCATGCAAATGACCCTGAGCCGGACTAGTATTGCTGTCGCTGTTTTTTGCTGTATCGCAGGCTGTCAGCAAAGTCCGGTTGCGGTTGTCCCTGCGACGACGCAAGACATAGCTGTGTCTATTGAATTGATTAAGCGCATCAATTCAGCTAGTGACTCACAATGTCCGCCTGTGGAATCAGAGCTGCTAATTAAACTTTTTTGTACTCACCAGGCTTTAAAAAAGCCTGTCGCGGATGCCGGGCTATTTCAACGATTATTGCGCGAACAGCAGTCTGCGCTGCATCAATTCGTGCAGCATCATCTGGTGGCGGGCCAATGGCAGCTCAAAGGCAAAGGTTATCACCTGAAGTTAGACCTTCCGATCGACGAACATGGTATGCCGTTTAGTCACTATACCCCGGTGCAGCAACTCAGGTTTGCAGATCCCTATTATCAGCCACCTTTACCAGACCCGGATGCTTACGGCGTGGCCTTAGTTGCGGAGCGCAGACATAGCCGGGCGCCATTTGATCAGTATTATCCGCGTGAAGGCATTTTTCGTAGTGTGACGATGACACTTGAGGCAATAAAAATCGTCAACAATGAACTGACAATCAGCTTAAAAGGCCATTATCTGACCGCGCCGCAGCAGATGCAGCTTGCGGGCAGGCAAGTGCCGCTGAGTTATGATCCGGCCAGCGCGACTCTTTTGTTATTGCGGGATGCCCGCATCGACCAGTCTGCGTTTTCTGCACTACTGGATGGAAACAAGCCTGGGTATGATTTTGGCATCTTTAGCCCGGGCCCGGTCCGCGCGGATCGTATGCCCATTTTGATGATCCATGGGCTGAATTCCAGCCCGATGATATGGCTCAAACTCAGCCATGCGATTTACCGCGATCCACAATTATCTGCCCATTATCAGGTTTGGCATGCGTTTTATCCAAGCGGTGCGCCTCCATTTTTTAATGCGATGCGCTTACGCAACGACGTAGACCAAATGCGAAATCAGCTGCAGCAAAGCGTTGGCTTGTCCAAACAAACGCCAATGGTGGTGATAGGTCATAGCATGGGGGGGATAATCGCCAAGACTTTTATCATCAACAGCGGCATGGCGCTGTGGGATGAAACCTTTTTATTCCGGCCTGAGGCCTGGCCGGGGAAAGATAAAGATTTACAACGTTATCGCGAAGTCTTTTTGTTTAAAGCGCGGCAAGATGTTGATTCGGTGTTCTTTTTAGACACACCGCATCACGGCGCTGAGCTCGCAGAAGCCTGGTACAGCCGGCTGGCGAGTGAACTCATTACGATTCCGGATATGTTTGCCCGGTTGAATCGAAAACTGTTTCAACGCATCCGGCTGGAAACAGTCACACCGCAAATGCAGCCTTATTTATCAGACGGCGGGCCGAATAGTGTGCAGGTATTATCACCGCAACACCCGTTGCTGCAAAAAATCGCGACCTTGCCTTATCAAAGACCGGTGTATTCGGTGGTTGGCAGTGATGATAAACCTTATTGTTATGATGAGGGGGCGTGCGCGCGTCTATCGGATTCGGTTGTGCCATTTTTCAGCGCACATGAACCGCGCGCTGAAGCGCAGATCATCGTGTCATCACAACATGATTCTTATCAGAACCCGGAAGCGATAGCGTTTATTTTGCAGCAGTTGCGCGTACGGCTGGACGCAGGCGGATCCCATTAAAACGTTGTTGCTGGCGTGGACCACAAAACGGCAAGCCGCGGGTGAATTCTGCGATTGCGCTTACTTTGCCGTTTTGTGCCCGTAGCGTTGACCAATAACGACCACCACCTTGATGTTGTTGCGTATTACGACTGGCAATCACCCCATCAGTACTGACCCATTTCGACAGAATGCGCACACCGCAAGCCAGATTAATCACCGGATCATGTAGCAGCGCGGGGCTGCGGATGTCACAGTCGTACCGTTTTTGGTTAGCACTTTCAATCGAAATTTGCAGTAAGCCGCGTGACACCACTGGTTTGCCTTTGCCGTCACGGAAACGTTCACGGTAGGTGGCTTCCGGCTTAAAATTGCTTTCTGGTTTGCTCATGGCAGAGATTAAACCGACCCAAAATTTACGTCGGTCAGGTTTAGCTAACTTCGGGTAATTGGGGCAAAATTGAGTGATATCTGCCGGATTTAAGCGGATCAGCGGCGAATTAGCGACGGCTGATTCTGCGGCACGGGTCCAGCTGCCGTCTTGGTTTTTCTGCGCCCAGGCGGCATAGTCCAACGACGCTAAACAGGCTGGCGCGAACAAGCTCAGGCATACAATCAACAAAAAATGATGGCGCGGCTGCATCGGCAGTCGGGTCTCCGGTTCAGTTATTTTTTCAGTAACAGATAAGCCTGGCTGTAATCACCACGGTGTTTATTGGCTGCGAAATAATCGGGCCAGCCCCGATAATAACCGCTTAACCAGTCCAGTTGAAACAGATTATTGGCAAAAGCACCACCGGTGTCGGCCAGGATCGTCAGTCGATAATGCATTACTCCGGATTCTGGTGTTGCCAGCAGGATTAACTTGCCAAGGCCAAGCTGCGGAATATCGCCGGCTACTGTCACTTCAGGTTTAATCGGAATTTTATAATCGGCGTCTTTGCCATAGCCCAACACACTTTGCACTTCTTTGAAGTACCAGTACCGTTGTTGTTGTTCCGGGGTTTTGCTGCGGTCATATGGAATGCCGTTGGTCCGATGGACATTGTAATAGCGGTAACCCTGACCCGATGGCACCACCGCAGTCCCCTGCAATAAGGCACCTTCGAGGCCTTCACGGCTTAACCAGAACAAAACCGGCGCACGCAGTGGCGTTTTTTCCAGCGCGCCCCGGACTATATCCTGCTTGCCCAACTGAAAACGAGTGATTTGTTTACCCAAAGCATCGGCAGTCGCGAGGTCGAGTTTGGCCTCGTCATAAGGTAACCCATACAGCGCCTGATCCTTTTCGGTGGTTTTGACCGGGCTGCCATCAGCAATTTTGACAAAATATTTGGTTTGCAGAATTTTGTCGGCAGGCAATTTTTGTAACAAAGGCTTGTTCTTCGAGAGCTTTGCGGCACCCGCCTGATCTGGCAGCCAACGCACAAAACTAAAATGCTGTGCAATGAATGCCGGATCTGTCAGGCGTGATTTGCGGCCCGCAGCCTGATCTTCATTGGCGATTTGGCAGATATAAAGCAGGGTAGCGCGAATGTCGGCGACAGGTACTGTCGCGCCGGGAATTTTACCGCCGTGGATCGCAACCGGGTCATAACTCTGGCCTTTATCAATGTATTTCAGCGTTTCAGTTGCCACTTGGCACAAATCGCTACTCCGATCCGGCCATTGTCCGGCGACGAATTGCGGTTGCTGTGGCTTAAATTTGGCAGATGCCTGCGCTGCAGATAACGGATACAAGGCAAAGACGCTACCAATCAACACAGTTCCGATGCGCCCGACAAAACCTGACATAACAACACTCGCTTAAACTAATTGGCTGCAGACTAGCGCAGTGAACGCCAGCGCTCAAGCAAGATGCGGCCTGTCGCGGTTTAATTGCTGAAATGACAGGCAAATTTGCTTGTGTTCCAGCTTGGCAGCTTTTATCGTGACTGCTATTGCGCTGCACCTGTCTGTCACAGGCTGCAGTGATCCGCACCGGAGAATGGCATGCCGCACGACCATCACCACCATCATCATGAAAGTCAGAATATCGCCACCGCGTTTTGGCTGAACTTCAGTTTTACGTTGATTGAGATTGTCGGCGGTTTGCTGACCAATAGCGTGGCGATCCTGGCCGATGCCGTACATGACCTCGGTGATAGTCTGGCGATTGGGTTTGCCTGGGCGGCCAGTAAAATTGCCGGGAAAGAGGCGAACAGCCGGTACAGTTATGGCTATCGGCGCTGGTCTTTGTTAAGCGCGCTTGTCACAGGTGTGGTGTTAGTCGTTGGTTCCATATTGGTCCTCGTCACCGCAATCCCACGTTTGTGGGAGCCGGTGTTGCCACATGCACCCGGCATGATTGCGCTGGCGGTGCTTGGTGTGCTGGTCAATGGCGCTGCCGTACTGAAGCTCAAGCATGGCAAAACGCAAAACGAACAGGTTCTAAGCTGGCATTTGCTGGAAGACGTGTTGGGCTGGGCTGTAGTCCTCGTTGGCAGCGTGCTGATTTATTTCACCGGCTGGGCCTTCCTCGACCCGCTGCTGTCGATTGGGTTCACCTTATTTATCTTGCTGAATGTCTGGCGCAGCCTGAAACGTACCATTGCGCTGTTTTTACAGGTCACGCCGGATGCGGCTTTAACAACCGCGCTGGAACAGGCGCTGACCGCTTTACCATTTGTCGAAAGTGCACATCATCTGCATTTGTGGTCGCTGGACGGCGAGCAGCACGTGCTGACCGTGCATTTGCGCTTGAAAAACGATGCAGATAGTCACCAGCTCAGTCATTACAAAGAAGAAGTCCGACTGGTATTGGAGCCGTATCAACTGGCGCATACGACGGTAGAATTTGAAGGGCCGGCGGAGCTGTGTCGCGACGAGAAGGGAAGCCGGGATGACAAAGCCGCGGGCACGTTGAAAACTGTTCACGACCACGACCACGACCACGACCACGACCATGACCACGACCACGACGAGCATCAAGGCTGCAACCAGCAGCAAGGCGCACTGGATCCGCACCGGCATTAATGCCGTTGCCAGCCAGAGGCTGAAATGAAGCAGGGCACCGAAGTGCCCTGCCAATCCAGCTAATTTCAATTAGCCTTACAACAAACCTTCCTGATCCAAACTGATTTCATCGAGTGATAACGCGAAGCTCGGCACAAAGGTATCCAGAAAGTACTGCACTGCCGGCGACTGCGCGGCCGCGAGCATTTTCTCGAGCCGGCGGCGGGCGATAGTAAATTCGCGATTGCCAGCGGTAATTTCTTCCAGCGTTTTTAAGTACGCGCAGAGATTATCTGCGGCTTTTACCAACAGCTTTTCGGTCGGACTGTAACATTCACCAAGCAGATAGTCGCGATACACAGTCTGTAACTCAGGCGGCAACATCGACAATAGTTTTTGCTCAGCGATGGCTTCAATCTTTTTGTACTCGTCAGCAATTTGCGGATTGAAGTATTTGACCGGCGTGGGTAAATCACCGGTCAGCACTTCGCTGGCGTCATGAAACAACGCCAGTGTCGCGACCCGTTCCGGGTCCAGATTACCGCCGAAATACTGCCGTTCAATCACAGCGAGCATATGCGCCACCAGTGCGACCTGATGGCTATGCTCGGCGACGTTTTCAGTGTTGATGTTACGCATCAGCGGCCAGCGGTTAATCAGCTTCATCCGAAACAGATGGGCGAAAAAATGGCTATGGCTGGTCATTCATCACTCCTGACTAATTGCGTATTCAAAGCTGATGATAGCCGGGCAGGAACTGCGCCAGTTTGCCGATCGCCTGTTCCAGCACTTCTTTGTGCGGCAGCAGGACAATGCGGAAGTGGTCGGGTTCCGGCCAGTTAAATGCGCGGCCATGTACCAGCAACACTTTGTGCTGACGCAGGAAATCCAGCACCATCAGTTCATCGTCTTTGATTGGGAATTTTTTCCGGTCAATTTTCGGGAACAAATACATCGCCCCTTTCGGTCTTACGCAGCTCAGACCGTCAATTTCATTGACCAGACGGTGTGCGACATCCATCTGGTCGTATAAGCGACCGCCAGGGACCACCAACTCATTGATACTCTGATAGCCGCCTAACGCGGTTTGTACGGCATGTTGCACCGGCACGTTGGCACAAAGCCGCATCGACGCCAGAATGTTCAGACCTTCGATGAAAGGACGTGCGCGCTGTTTAGCGCCGGAGATAAACAACCAGCCAACGCGGAAACCGGCGATGCGGTAGTTTTTCGACAGACCACCAAAGGTCAGTACCACTAAATCATCGGCTAATGAAGCGGTTGGTGTATGCGTCGCGCCGTCGTACAGAATTTTATCGTAGATTTCGTCAGCAAGGACGACTAAGCCATGTTCACGCGCGATGCTCAGAATATCCAGCAGCAACGCGTCGTTGTAGACCGCACCAGTAGGGTTATTCGGGTTGATCAGGACAATAGCTTTGGTATTCGAGGTAATTTTGGCGCGGATATCGGCCGTGTCCGGATACCAGTCGGCCAATTCATCACAGCGATAATGCACGGCTTTGCCACCGGCCAGATTCACGGCTGCTGTCCATAATGGATAATCCGGTGATGGGATCAACACTTCGTCGCCGTTATTAAGCAAGCCCTGCAGCGCCATCAAAATAAGTTCTGACACGCCATTACCAATATAAACGTCGTCCGCGTCGGCACCACGAATGCCACGCGACTGATAATACTGCGCAACCGCAACCCGGGCCGGATAAATGCCCTGAGAATCGCTGTAACCTTGCGCGGTCGGCAGGTTATGGATCACATGCTTGAGGATCTCGTCCGGCGCCTCAAAACCAAAAGGGGCGGGATTACCGATATTGAGCTTTAAAATGCGATGGCCTTCTTCTTCCATCCGTTTCGCTTCGCGAGCTACCGGGCCGCGAATGTCATAACAAACTCCATCTAACTTTTTCGATCGCTCAATTGGTTTCATAACCCTTCCTTTACAGCCTCCGTATGATGAGTCTAAATATTGTCTCTGGTAGTGTTTGCTTACACCTGGTAACAGCGTGCACAGGCATCCATCTCCATACTGCCAGAAAAAATCAGCATTCGGGAGTCTGGATGGTTAAATTGTCAGAAGTTCCGCTGGGTGCGCTGGTGGTCTGTGAAATTTTCCACCTGTTTGAGCATACCGGCATTTATATAGGCGAAGGTCAGATTGTTGAACTGCAAGGCACTGGGCTGGTACGCAGTGTCTCCGTCGCCCGCTTTATGGATAACCGCAGTGGCGAAGAGTTGATGGTGGCCTGTGACAGCCGTGGTAATCCTATCGGCAATACAGCTGCTGCCGAACGCGCCGCCAGTCAGATTTTTACCTACCAGACCTACGATCTGATCAGTAACAATTGCCACCGGTTTTGTTGTAATTGTCTCAGTGGCAGGCACTGGCCAGTCACCAGTTTTTTTGATTTACGACAAGTGCTGGAGCAGCAGCTGGGGCATAAAATCTTGTTTAAAACTATCCAAACAGAGCCGAATTGTTTTCGATAAAAACCATTAAAAACAATGTGATAAAATTTTTTGAAGTTTTTTGAATCGCACTTTACGGAATTTTTAGTCGAAAAAATCGTCGGAAGCAGCTAGAATACGCCCCCTTTGCGTCAGTGCTTTGTAAAATGCGTTGTTATGCGCAGGCGCCTGTTACCAGAGTTTTTTTCTGGTCAGACCCGTAAAGACGAGGAACTACCAATGAACAACTTGCTTAAACTGAGCGGCCTCGGCCTGGCCACCTTATTGGTGGGCTGTGCTGCGGTTTATCCCTTTATGCAGGCTGATCCGCGTGCTGAAGCACAACAACTGGCCGACTGGCAGATGCCTAGCAAACTGTCTGCGCTGGAGTCGGAAGATCAGTTGAAGCTGCTATCGCGCCTGACTTATCCGGATCTGATGCCGGAATTAAAACCAGTACCGGATTTCTCCGCGATTAAAGATACCGACAGCCGGAAAAAGGCTTTTTTTGCCTATCTGACGCCATATATCGAGCGTGAAAATGCCCGGATCCTGAAACTGCGCCGGCAAATCGACGAGTTGGCCGGCAAATTACAGCAGCAACAACAGCTGACGGTTGAAGAATACGCTTTTATCTATAGTCTGTTTGACGAATTTAAAATTGATATGATGGACGCTGATTTAGATGGTGTCCGCGAGCTGCTGGCGCGCGTTGACGTATTGCCGGTCAGCCTGGTGTTAACGCAGGCTGCAAAAGAGTCGGGCTGGGGCAGTAGCCGCTTTACCACGGAAGGCTATAACTTTTTTGGCCAGTGGTGCTTTAAAACCGGCTGCGGTGTGGTGCCGTCCAAACGTGGTCAGGGTAAATATCATGAAGTCGCAGTGTTCGCCCATGCTGCCGAAAGTGTGAATGCCTACTTTTATAACCTCAATACCTTTTATGTCTACGAAGAATTACGCGCGATCCGCGCCAAAGCCCGGGCGCAGGATGGTCACGTTGCAGCGGAAAAGCTCGCAGTGGGGCTGGCGCGTTATTCTGAGCGGGGCCAACAATATGTGGAAGAGATCAGCGCGATGATCATCGCAACCAGCAAAATAATTGGACAAAGTTAAGTTGAAACTGTACCAAGCGAAAACCCTGCTTCTGAGCTGTCTGCTGCTGACGTTGGTGCCACTGCATGCGGATACAGTGTTTAACTACGACGGCTTTTATGCGCGGATGAAAAAAAGCGAAAAAGCCGAATACAGCGACATTACCTTGGCGTTTTTGTTGCAAAAAGCCGGAAGCAGTGAACGCTGTGTGATTGATTCGGCTGCAATCACGACCGATATCAGTTCGGAGCCACTGACCTTTGCCGCCAATGGCGAGTTGATCCTGCCTTATAATGAATTATTGAATAGCCGCAAAGCGTTGATTCTGCTTAAACAACAAGCGGATGCGGTGCCATGTGATTTGAATTTCCGCCTGCGTAGCCGGATGCCTTTGGACAAGACCTTGCAACTGGCGCAATTGCAGAAAACGCATCTGCAGTTTCAGGGCTTATTAAAAGACCTTGCGGGTCTTGGCAAATATTTCCTGCCCGAGATGACCGGTGTGACAGTGCTGTTTGCTGAAGATGCGCTGGTGACTGATGTGCCGGCGACCTTGCGCAGTCGCGTGAATTGTACCGCCAAACAATGCCAGGTCGACCTGACCGGTTTAGCTGAGTCTGCGGGCGGTGCGCTGACGTTCAGTAAAACACCTGAATATCTGGTGCCTTGGCTACAGCGCTGAAGCCGTGCCTGAACTGGTTCTGCTGACCCATAGTACCGAACTCGAGCGGCCGACAAATACCGGCCGGTTGCTGCTGGGATCGCCACAAACTGCTTTGCGTGACCGTTCTGATTGGTCTGTCCGCCAGCTAAGTTGGCAACGCAAAGCGCCAGACCCTTTGCTGTTGCAGCAACTTGCTATGTCTGATTATGTCCTGTTGTTTCCCGCGCCTACAGCTCACCAAATTGACGTTGATAGCCCGGTCAGCACAACGTTCTCAATGCCTGCCGGTTTTATCCTGCTCGACGCAACCTGGCAACAAGCGCAGAAAATGTATAACCAAAGCCCTTATTTGCACTCATTGCCTAAGTGGCAAATTCAGTCGGCGACGCCGTCCCGCTATATTCTCCGGCGTAACCAGCGGCAACAGGGGTGGTGCACGGCGGAATTAGTTGTATTGCTGTGGCGTCATCTTGGAGCAGTGGAACAAGCGGCAGAGCTGGACGAACGTTTTTCAGCGTTTAACCAGCGGCAGGGCGCTAACGTCACCTGCGACTAAAACTTCAGCGGCAGACTTTCGGTCAGGCTCTGGACGCTGTGTGCCTGCCATAATTTGGGCTGTGGCTTGCCACCACCACGATGGCGAGAATGCTTAAAAATAACAAGGCGTTGGCCGGCGCCTGCAGATTAAAATCGACCGTACAGTGCAATGCCATATGGCAAAGTGCCATCAGGCTACCAAAACACAAACCGCGCAGTAATTTATCTTCATGCCGGCGCATCACCTGCAAGGCACTCCAGCCCAAATACAACAGCCATAGCAGCAATAGCGCAGTCAGCGGTACACCTAATTCGATAGCAAATTGCAGATAATCATTATGGGCATGGTCATAGAACCCGCTGTACGGCGCCGGTTGTACGGCCGGAAACACGGTGTAAAAACTGCCACCGCCGCTACCAGTCCAAAAATGCTGTTGCAACAACGGGATTGAATCGAGGATCACATTATCCCGCGCTTCGCTGGCAAATGAGGTGTCCTGATAGCGCTGCTGCAGTTTTTCCAGCCCGAACATCGAACCAATCAGCACCGTGTCCAGCAGTAGGATACTGATCACCAGCGGTTTTAATAGTGCTGGTGGTCTTTTGTAAAACCATAAGGCGGCCAGAGCCATCACAATTAACGCGGTAAAAAATGCGGCATTGCCCATGCGGGATCGGCTCATCACCAGTCCGACTACCATCAGCACCATCGCCAGACGCAGCATAAATTTGGCACTTAAGATACTGCTCAATACTTCTCGGCTGAGCTGACGCCAGTCACGATGGCGGCGTTGGCTGGATAACTGGGACAATAACAACCCCATTGCTACCGATAATGCCAAGGCCAGATAGTTGGCAAAGTGATTTTGATAAACAAAAGTTCCGCGCGCTTTATGATTTTCATCCATGCCGATAACCGGCGACAACTCCTGACCGGATAACTGCAGCACGACGCCATAAAACGCCTGTAATGCACCGGCGATCACAATGGCTAATGCCAGCAGCCGCAGCCGTTTATGACCTTGTGCATAGCTGAGCAGCAGCACAAACCACAGAACAAAGAAGATAGTTTTCAGCAACATGACTTGCGTCTGGTAGGGGTCAACAGAGGCAAATTGCGGCCATGGACTAAAACTTTGCAGCATGAGCCATAGTGTCAGCAGCAGCAGGGGGGCGACGGCCAGCCAATAACGGCGCTGTAATAGTTCAAATTGCGCTGTGCGCCAACATTGCAGCAGATGTAGCAGGAAGGCTGTGCCGATCAGGAGTTCGAGTAACGCCCATGACCATGGCCGGTTTGACCCCAGCGGGATAGGGGCCCAAATCAAAATGCAACAAAGCAGAATAAAAATCAAACGGTTCAGAGTGCCCGGCTGCATGCGATGAGGTCCTGGAATGTGCTGATTTGCCTGGAACAAAAAAGCCCCAATCAAAGGGGCTTTTTCCGGAAAAATGCGATTTAACTGCCGCTGGCGAGGCTGGTATCACCAGTGCCGGTGCCACCACCTGCGCCAACACCACCAGGTGTTGCTGCAATGGCCGGAGCCGGAGCTGCTGTGGTCGGGCCTGCCGCTGCTGCGGTTTGCAATGCATTGGTGATTAAAGTTGGATCGATATTGGCCGCGATTGCCAAAGTGGTCAGCGTATCCTGGTCAATACACTGGTTATTCACCGCTTTCAGTACTTCTTCAACCAGTACCGGGTCGTTACCGGCTTGCTCCAGCGCATAATCAATCACTTGTTCAGCAAGTTTTGGATTACAGGTTTTTAATTCAGTCATTTTGGCGACAAAACCACCCATCGAAAGACCTTCAGTCTGCGCCTGCGCATACATAGTAGCCATATCTGCGGGTGCTTGTTGTGCGGTGGTGTTTGCTGCTGCGAATACAGCCAACGACATCAGCGCTATTTTTACGATTTTCATCTGTGGTCCTCGCATAAAAACTGAACAAAAAATGCAATTAGTTTGATGATAACTGATTGTCGCTGAATTTGCAGTCATTTTTCTCGGCAATTTGCAGAAAACTTACTGGCGCGTGCAATGCGCGACCTTGCAATGCATCAACATGTAATTGCTGACAAATCTCGGCCTGACTTCTGAGTTCTACTTGTGCGGCAATAACCCGAATACCAATACCGTGGCAAATTTGCGTCATTGTCTCGACAAAAAACCTGGTATCCGGCGATTCCAGAGCATGAATATAACTGCCATCGATTTTGATAAAGTCAATATTCAGGCCCTGCAAGTAACGGAACGAACTGAAACTGGCACCAAAGCGCTCGATGGTAATGGCAGCACCGGCCTGTTTTAACGCACCAAAAAATTGATTGGCCGATGCGATAGCGCCGAGCGTGGCCTGTTCGTTCACTTCAAACACCAGCTTCGGCAGCCAGGCCCGGTTGGCTTCCAGTGTATTCACCAGCCAGCGTGTGAACTGGCTGTCGTGCAATGCACTTTTACTCAGGTTGATAGCAAAACTATGACTGCTTTGGCCACGCAGCTGGCTCAGAATATAAGTGACCAGCGCTTTATCCAGCAGCAATGACACGCCAAGGCGCTCTGCCATGGCAAATACATCGGCCGATGCCAGCTGTTCTCCGCGCGCATTAAAACGCACGAACGTTTCGGCATAGAGCACCTGTGTGCCCTGAAACACCGGCTGTACTTCCAGGTTAAACATCGCTGCCATCTCATTGGAGATCTGCAAAGAGGTATCGCTGAAACCAGCCGTGGTATCTGACACTACAGAGCGGGTGAATTCATGCAGAATTTCCTGCCAATGGCTGCGGCTGAGCGGATTGATCAGTGCTTCGGCAGGGTTTTGCGTTGCTGGTGCCGGATGATTCAACTGACGCGCCTGCAAACCATCCAGCCTTGCCAGTACCGAACTCAGCTCTTCAGCGCCCTGTAACGGCGCCATCACAACGGCGGCAAAGCCATGCGGATATTGCTCGCTGTTCGCTATTTCAAAGGTTTGTTGTAATTGCAGCTGAAAGGTACTGGCGCTGCCTTCGCCAAATTGCGTCAGGATGGCAAATTCAGAGCCGGAGATGCGAAACACTTGCGCCAGTTCCTGGGTACGCGCCTGTTGTTGCAATAAGCCGGCGGCTTTTTCCACATATTGGTCGCCAGCCGCATAACCTTGCTGGTCATTAACCTGCTTTAACGAAGTCAAAGCAATCAGGGTCAGATAAGGCCGGTTAGCATCTGCAGCCGGCGTCTGTGGCAAACTGCTGAAAGACTGTAACAAAGCCCGGCGATTTGGCAGGCCAGTTAGCGGATCGAGATAAACCTGTTGGTTTAGCTGCTCGGCGCGGTCGGTCATTTCACTGAAATTACGTTTTACGTTACTGACCATATGGTTCAGCGCCCGCACCACAGCGCGCAGCTCTTTGGTCAGCGGCATGTAGTTCAGCAGTTCAAAGCGTTTTTCCGCCAGATGTTGCGCCAGTTTTTCGATATCTTTTAATGGCTTTAACACATACCACAGCAACACATGGACCGCACCGAGCGCCAGCAGGCAAATCAATAAACTGGTCCAGAACACTGCTTTGGTGTGTTGCCATAAACTTTTAAAAGCATAACCCGGATGCGCTTGTACGCTCAGTGCCCCAGCAATGCGCCAGCCATCGTTGACTTCACTTTGCATCACTGGTGGTTCAAGCGGGAACAGGGCGAGAAACCAGACCGGTACCCCATCCACTTTTAATTCATTCTGCCGTTCCAGCAGTGGTTGTTTTTTCTGGTCGACAAAGCGGATTTGTAAGTAAGCCCCCGAATCAAAAATCGCCGACACCATCGTATCCGCCACCGTCATATCGTCGTTGCCGACATAAGGTGAGATGGCAAGCCCGAGGCTGTTGGCCGTGTCCTGTGCCGTTTGGGCTAACTGGGAATCGAGGTAATTGCGCATATTGCTGGTACTGACCAGCACAGTGGCAGCAAAGGTCAGCAATGCGAGACAAATGAGCAGGATACTGAGCTGGGTACTCAGCGCGACGCCGCGTGGGTCCGCCGCGGTTGCCGAACGGGAATTGCTGTGTTCAGTCATTATTATTCTGCTCTGTCAGGGCGGCATCAGCCGTCGTTAATCTTGTTATATCAATAAGATGTCAGGGTTTAAACCCTTTTCTTACTGACCTTGTTCAATTTTGTCCAATACGGCCGTCCACTGGCTGTTCCCCCGGCCGTTATTGACCTTTTTGCCCAATCCACTGGCTTTTGCCAGCCACAGACCGCTGGCATTAAAACTGTAAATTGGTTTCAGATCGGATCGATCCCGGGCTGAACGGATCTGGCCGTCCATATTGTCCAGCACCAGCGGATAGGCATCGGGTGTTTCAAAATAAATCAGCACCATGTGCGGCTCGTTGCGTGACAGCGCCCGTACGTACATCAGCCTGAGCTTTTCATCAGCAACGCCCATCGCGCGCAAACTGAAATATTTGCTGATAGCGTAATCTTCACAGTCGCCGGCGCCAGTACCCAGACTTTCCAGCGGCGTGGCCCAATAATCGTTTTTACCCCAATGTTCGAGGTCGGAACTGTAGCGGATATGGCGATTGGCAAAATCGTTGGCGAGGTGCAGCCGTTGCCAGTCAGATTCAGTCCGGCCATCTTCAATCATCGCCTGAAAATCCTGCAGCCGTTTGCGGCCGTCTGCGTCGTACTGACTCATTGCTTCTTGTAAATAGCTGGGTGGCAACGCTTGCTCCGGCGCGGGCTTTGGCGTCAGAGTTAAATACAGCAGGGGGAGCCATAATGCGCTGCGGCTGATAACGAATTCCTTCTGGCCGGTACTGAGGGCTAATGTGTGGTGGTGAGATGGCACATTCGCGAATTAAATCAAGGGTATCACAGCGGGTTGCCGCGCTCAAACCGCCAACTGTTTTTCCGCATTGCAACTGCTCCGGTTGCGCAAATTTGCGGCCCGTCGTGCGGATAAAAGCGGCAAATGGCTGACGCTGTTCACATTTAAAGTGTAACGGCAGTTGATTCGATTGCGTGGCACTGGCAAAAACGGTATAAAACGGCGACATTCAGGCAAGTAAACACTGCTGTTTTGCAGCCGGTTGACCGTGGTGTTTGTTGTCGTTTCTGCTGCAGATCAGCCAGAGGCTAGACTGCTTGCCCGCACTTGACCTTATTTAAACCGGACAGATGAGTCGCACATGGAACCTAAACTCGTAAGAAAGGCCGCTGCGCCTGTGGTCTCTGATCGCGCTGTAACCCGTGCGGTGATCCCGGTGGCAGGTCTTGGCACCCGGATGTTGCCTGCGACCAAAGCGATGCCAAAAGAAATGCTGCCAATAGTCGACAAGCCGCTGATCCAATATGTGGTGCAGGAAGCGGTGGCCGCTGGCATCACCGAAATCGTACTGGTCACGCACTCGTCGAAAAACAGCATTGAAAACCATTTTGATACTTCATTTGAGCTTGAAGCCACGCTGGAACGGCGGGTGAAACGGCAGTTACTCGACGAAGTGCGCAATATCACGCCAAAAAATGTCACCATCATTTCTGTGCGTCAGCCGCATGCCTTAGGGCTGGGGCATGCGATTTTATGCGCGCGGCCGGTGGTGCGGAACCATCCATTTGCCGTGTTGCTTCCAGACGTCATCATCGATCAGTACCGGGCCAATCTGAAAAAAGACAATCTGGCCGAAATGATCAAACGCTATGAACAAACCGGTCACAGCCAGATCATGGTTGAACCTGTGCCGGCTGCGCTGGTGAATCAGTACGGTGTGGTTGATTTAGGTGGCCAGAGCCTCAGCGAAGGCCAGAGTGTCGCGGTCAGCGATATGGTGGAAAAACCAGATATTGACGAAGCGCCGAGCAACTTCGCCATTACCGGTCGTTATGTGTTGTCGCCGACGATTTGGGATCTGCTGGAATATACACCGCCTGGGGCTGGTGATGAGATTCAGCTGACAGACGGTTTACATCAGTTACGGTTGCTCGAAACCATCGAAGCTTATCACCTGAAGGGCAAGTCCCACGACTGTGGCAGCAAGATTGGGTATGCACTGGCCAATGCCGAATACGCACTGCGCGCTTCATTCGGCGCTGAATTTAAAGAAAAACTGCTGCAATTGCTGAAGGATTAAGCTGTGAAAGTAACAATCTTCGGAACGGGTTATGTTGGGCTGGTCACCGGGACTTGCCTGGCGGACATGGGACACCATGTGATGTGCGTCGACATCGACGAGCAAAAGATTACCAATTTGCGCAATGGCGTGATCCCCATTTATGAACCCGGCCTCGAAAGTCTGGTGAAATCCAATGTGGCCAACGGCCAGCTGTGTTTTACCGCTAATGCCGAAGAAGGCGTGGCGCATGCTGAAATTCAGTTTATCGCCGTTGGCACGCCACCGGACGAAGACGGTTCCGCCGATTTAAAATACGTGCTGGCGGTGGCGCGCAGTATTGCCAGCCATATGCAAAGTCACAAAGTTATTGTGAACAAATCCACAGTGCCGGTCGGTACCGCAGATAAAGTCAGCGCTTTGGTCAGCCAGGTGCTGGCGGCGCGCTCTTCGACGCTAGGTTTTGATGTGGTATCAAACCCGGAGTTTTTAAAAGAAGGTGCGGCAGTCAACGACTGCATGAAGCCGGACCGTATCGTGATCGGCAGCCAGTCGGCCCATGCCATCAGCGTAATGAAAGAGTTGTATGCGCCATTTAACCGTAATCACGACCGGATGATTGTGATGGACGTACGCTCCAGCGAGCTGACCAAATACGCCGCCAACTGTATGCTGGCGACTAAAATCAGTTTTATGAATGAAATGGCCAACCTCGCTGAACGGCTCGGTGCTGACATCGAACAAGTCCGGCTGGGTATCGGCTCGGATCCGCGCATTGGTTATCACTTTATTTATCCTGGTTGTGGCTACGGCGGCAGTTGTTTCCCCAAAGACGTGCAGGCATTGATCCAAACCGCCGACAGCATCGGCTTTGATTCTGCCATTTTAAAAGCGGTCGAAACCATTAACGAGCGGCAAAAGTCGGTGCTGGTTAACCGGGTGCAACAGCATTTTGGTGCTGATTTACAGGGCAAAACTTTTGCGCTATGGGGCCTGAGCTTTAAACCAAATACTGACGATATGCGCGAAGCGCCGGCGCGGGTAGTGATGGAGGCCTTGTGGCTGGCTGGTGCCAAAGTGCAGGCGTTTGACCCGGAAGCGATGGAAGAAACCCAGCGCATTTATGGCCAGCGCGCTGATTTAGTGTTGTGTGGCACTAAAGAAGCAGCGTTAAAAGACGCCGATGCTTTGATTATCTGCACCGAATGGAAAAACTTCCGCGCCCCGGATTTTGACAGCCTGAAACAGACCTTACGCCACGCGGTGATTTTTGACGGCCGCAATCTGTATGATCCGGATGTGGTGCGCCGTTATGGCTTTACCTATTACGCCATCGGCCGCGGCGACAGTATCAAAACTTATTGACGCGAAGGGCCTGTGCGCTGCACAGTTGCACACAAGACAGATACGATAAAGCCTGCCTGCGCAGGCTTTATGTTTAGATGGATCTGACTACAAGGATCTGACCATGAAGTTTTTGGTAACAGGCGCTGCCGGTTTTATTGGCAGCAAAGTCGCAGAAGAGCTGGCGCTGCAGGGCCACCAGGTTGTTGGCATCGACAACCTGAATGACTATTACGATCCGGCGTTAAAACAAGCCAGGCTTGAGCGCATTGCCGCGCGTCTGGCTGAGACCGGCCAGCAGTCGTGTTTTCGGTTTATCCGCCTTGATATCGCCGATCGCCAGGCGATGGCGGACTTATTTGCCACTGAGCAGTTCGAGCGCGTGATCCATCTGGCGGCACAGGCCGGTGTGCGCTATTCCATCGATAATCCAATGGCTTATGTTGATTCCAACTTAGTCGGCATGATGACAGTGCTGGAAGGTTGCCGTCACAATAAAGTGCAGCATCTGGTGTATGCCAGCTCCAGCTCGGTGTATGGCAATCAGCAAAAAGTGCCATTTAGCGAGACCGATCCGGTCGACACGCCAATCTCGCTATACGCGGCCACGAAGAAAGCCAATGAGCTGATGGCGCATACTTATAGCCATTTATATCAGTTACCGACCACTGGTCTGCGTTTCTTTACCGTGTATGGTCCCTGGGGCCGGCCAGATATGGCACCGTGGAAATTTACCAAAGCCATTCTCGAAGGCAAAACCATCGACGTCTACAACCACGGCCAACTGCAACGCGATTTCACCTATATCGACGATATCGTCGAAGGGGTGCTGCGCATTCAGGACCAGGTACCAGGCAGCACGCACTACCCAACACAGCTTGCCGACAATCCGCATTACGCCATCTACAACATCGGCAATAACCAACCTGTTGCATTAGAAGACTTTATCGCCGCGATAGAACAAGCCGCAGGCGTCAAAGCACAGAAGGACTATCTGCCCATGCAGGCGGGGGATGTGTATCAGACTTATGCGGATGTGGCTTCACTGAATAAATTGGTAGGTTTTAAACCGAAAACTGCTCTAAATACTGGTATGGCGCAATTTGTCGGCTGGTTTAAAAGACAAATTGTCTCTGATTTTTTATGAGTTCTGTTTGGCGGGTTCATTAGATAAGGCTGAGGTGATATTTGTTGAAAGGTGATAAATTTAACTTCGCAACTTTTTTTGTTTATCTTGGAATCGCATCTTTAATCATCAAATTATTGATATCTCCGAATTTTGATGATGTTGAAGGTGATGTTTATGAAGATAAAAGCATATCTTACATTTGTGATTTTGTGATTTTGTGTTGTTGTTTTTTTAATGTAAGACTGGTTCATAAGAATTTTTATTTTATTTTCCAAATGTTTTTTATTTTGCTCTTTACGTTCACTATTGCGACCGTTGCTGCCGACGGAAATATTCTAGATTCATTAAAGAGTCTTCTTAGGCTATTTATACCACTTTTGTTTTTTAGTGTTGTATGCTCATATTTTTATCATCGCAGATCAGATTTGATTGTTGTGTGTAAGGTTCTTCTTGTTATTATCGTTACATTAACTATCGTGGGCCTAGCACTACTGCCGCCATCGGTAAATAGATTCCAGGGCGATAATGATGGGCTTTGGTGGCCGGCATATTTCAATGGTGTTCACACAACAACTTATATTGTTATTGCCGCCTGCTTTATCGTTTTTTCTATGTATAGGATTGGTGCAGTTTCGCGCGCCTTTGCAATTATCTCAATGCTCGTGAGTTTCTTTGCGGTTGCGTTTGGTTGGGGGGTTAGAACTACCACGCTCTCAATGATTGTATTGGTTTTAACTAGCCTGTTCTACAGTTATGTTGCTCATAGTTATTACGGGAAAAGTTCTGTCAAAGTTTCTCTTGTACTGATATCGATACTATATGGATATCTAATTTTTGATTGGGATACGGTCAATGCATTGTCATCCGGTCGATTGAGTATGTATGAATTTAAATACTACCAATTAATGGACAATAGCCTTATAAGTTGGCTAATAGGAAATGGAGCAGGTAGCGATCTGGTCGAAACGGATTTCTGGTGGTGGGAGGCTAAAGGCGCACATAGCGACGTAATTACCTTTTTAGTTGAAGGTGGAATTGTGTTTTTTATAGCATTTATTTTCATGCTTAAAAATCTGTCCTTGCTGGTTCCCGACGATTCCGGTCGTTCAATTGTGCTTGCTCTTTTTGTTACAAGTTTATTTAGTAACGGTTTTTTTGTAAGACCGTTGGCGCTGTATTTTGTTTTGTTCTCCATAGCGTTGCTTTATGTAAAAGAAGATTTGCGTTCAAGAGTTGTATCATGATAAGTGACACAATTGAAAATAAATTCTATGTATTTTTTTCTGCATCATTTTCAGGTGGCTTCAAGATAATTGCAGTTTCACTTATAACCTATTTATTCTCTAGTGAAATCGTTGTTGATTTTAACACGGCTTATTTTATTGTAATGCTATGTGTGTCATTTGGTGTAATACCATTGGCTTCATTGATGACAACAAAAGATTTTTCACTGTCGATTGTGGGTAAATTTTTCTGGTTATTTATTTTATCTACCTTTTCGTGTGCATTACTTTATTTGTTTGCTAATTTACTTGATTTTAGCATCAACATCCAAAACATATACTTATATGCTTGCGTGATTTTGTTGGGGGCGTATGAGATTGTGCGTAGAGAACTATCGAATAATTCATTTTTTAAGAAAATATTCCAAGGCGGTATGCTTTCTGTAGCGTTTTTTTTGCCCATTTTTTTTGTTAAAGATTTAGCTTTTTTTTCAGCTCAAGTGATTTTGCTGTTTTTTTCAATGTGCTTTACGTTGCCAGTTATTTTTGGATTGTTTCAACAGTCTGCGTCTGCAAGTATATGTGGAGGGGGGAGTGCAAAGGAGTTTCTTAAAAATTACGGGGCGGCATCAGTTTCAAATGCGACTTCAACTTTAGTGTCTTTTTTGTTGCCACTATTACTGATTTACTTGTTAAAAGGTGATGTTTCCCACTATTTAGGATTGGTCTTCTCCTTAGCTTCTTTTTTTATGCTCATTCCAAGATTTATGGCAGAAAAAAATATACCAGCAATGAGGCGTGGCGGAGATTTCAGAGCTATATCAATGGGGGCTTTTAAGGTCACGTTTCTATATTTTATTTTTTTAGCTGGGACTTCTTTTGTAGCATTTTACTTCTCTGCTATTGGAGATAATTACCTGCTCTACTTTTTGCTTTTTTTATCGTTGCAAATAACGCAGCTCTCACTCCCATTTTCTAACGTGCTGATGGTGAAGGGGAATTTTAGAGATCTTTTAAATATAAATATATGTGGTATTACGCCATTTTTATTTCTTCCTTTAGCAATTGCTTCAAATTTTGACGGTGTTTTTCTAAGTTATTTAACTGTATTTTTGTATATTTTTAGTAATGTATTGAAAGTTATTTTGAGTTGGCGCTGTTGTCATTTGATAAATAATTGAGGGTGTATGCATCTTTATCGTATCGGTAACTTTCTGTATCAGAAGAAAATACCAGCGCTTCCTAATCTATTTAACCTTTTGATTAGGATAATCCATAATTGTGCGGTGTATTCCGAAACATCAATTGGCGAAGGAACCGTGTTTGGCTATGGTGGTATTGGAGTAGTGATTCACAAGAGAGCAGTGATCGGCAAAAACTGTATTATTGGTTCAAATGTCACCATTGGCGGTCGTTCTAGAAGCCGCGATGTGCCCTTAATAGGCGACAATGTCTATATTGCTACCGGCGCGAAAATTCTTGGTGCAATAAAAATTGGCAACAATGTTGTTATTGGAGCCAACGCGGTCGTTATTCAGGATGTTCCGGATAATTGTGTAGTCGCAGGTGTTCCGGCGAAGGTAATAAAAGAGAATATTAATCCGCAGGATTACTACTGAGAGTTATGTTTGTGAAAGATTTTTTGTGGTTGCTGTTCAAAGAGAACCTGCTGATTAATTGGGTTTACCGGCATTTACTAGGTTCTGTATTTCCGGTGTTGCAGCAGCAGGTTCCTGCCTGCGACCTGTCGAATAAGGACACTTATAAAACTACCAAGTTGAAAAAACCAATGTTCTCTGTGACTGGTTATACCAGTGGCACCACCAATCAACCGATGACAGTTTATCGTTCAGTAAAGTCTATTTTACTGGAAGAATATATGGTGAAGACTTTTCTGGCCCTTCATCGGGTACAGTTAAAGGCTAAAATTGCAGTGCTGCGTGGTGATATGATCAAAGCCAGCACCGATAACACCCCACCTTTTTGGCGATTTGCACCTTTTACAGGCCGTGTATTTTTTTCGTCATTTCATTTATCACCAGAGAATGTTCCGGCCTATTTGCAGCAACTGTCGAAGGAAAAGCCAGATATCATCATGGCTTATCCTAGTTCAATTACATTTTTAGCTAAGCAGGCCAAATTACTTGGCTGGGTGCCTGATTGGCCTTTTTCAGGCGTTTTTACCAGTAGCGAAACTTTTACTCCGGAAAACCAGCAAATTTGCCGTGAAGTCTTTGGCAAGGTATTTGATCATTATGGCCAGGCAGAGCGGGTTGCCGCACTCCAGCAATGTGCCTTTGGCCATTACCATGTCAGAGAAGACTATTCGGTGGTTGAATTTGTTGACGACGAGCACGGTACCAAAATTGTTGGAACTAATGCGCATAACAGTGCGATGCCACTTCGACGTTATGACACCGGTGATTATGTGGAAGGACTAAACAAGCTGGGAAATTGTCCTTGTGGCAATCATTCTCCTTATGTAACCCGCATCCTTGGGCGGGATGATGATTATCTGATTCTGACAGATGGGCGCCATATCGGTCGGATGGACGTTGCATTTAAGGGGGTTGAAGGTTTGCTTGAATGTCAGCTGGTCCAGACCGATGGCAAGACTCTGGAGGTCCATTTTGTCACTCAGCCCGGTTATTCCAATAGCCAGTTGGAACAAGATTTGGCGGCTGTGTTGCAACAACGATTAGGCGACAATCTTCAGCTGAAATTTATTCAACAACTTTCAATAGCCAGAACTAAGGCTGGTAAATTCCGCTCTGTCATTCGTCTTAATGTCGGGAATTCAAGTGTCAGTAACTAATCGCGTGAATGTGATGATTTCGACTGACCCGGCGGGTCAGGGGGGGGTTGCGTCGGTGGTGAAGTCCATGCTGGCGGATTCTTTTTCTGCAGACTGGCAAATTCGCCATATTGTTAGCCATCGAGCAGGCTCGAAGCTCTCGATGATATGGATACTTCTACTGGCACTTTGCAAGCTGACGTTGCTGCGCTTATTGCATAAGCCAGGCATTGCGCATATTCATCTCGCATCGCGTGGTAGTTTTACTCGTAAATATATTATTGGATGCTGGGCAAGTAGGCTGGGGTTTAAGATAATTCTTCATTTACATGGCGGAGAGTTTGATCAGTTCTATCAAAGAGAATGTTCTTCAGCGAAACGACTTAAAGTGAGTTATCTGTTTGAAAAAGCTAGAACAGTGGTCGTGTTGGGCGACAAATGGAGAACATGGGTAGTCAGTACTTTCCCTCAAACTCGGGACGTTCAAATAATATACAACTCTGGGCCGGGAGTTGTGAAATGTCATCAAGTGGAGGCCCGATCGGGAATCGTTTTTTTAGGCAAGTTGGCAGACAGTAAAGGTGTGCCCGACTTGATTAAGTCATTTTCTGCGGTAATTAAAGAATTTCCTGAAGTAAAGCTTATTTTGGGCGGCGAAGGCAAAGTCTCTGAATATAACCAACTCGCCAGCTCACTTGCAGTTGATTCGAATATCACTTTTGCAGGCTGGATAGAGCCAGATGAGAAATTTGCTCTTTTGAGTTCGGCTGCAGTGTTTGTATTGCCCAGCTACAACGAAGGTTTTCCAATCAGCATTTTGGAAGCAATGGCTTGTGGTTGCACCATTATCGCAACTGATGTTGGAGGAATACCGGAAGCCATTAGTCATGATGTTGAAGGAATATTAGTTGCTCCTGGAGCAATTTCCGCGTTGTCAGATGC
Organism: Rheinheimera sp. F8; assembly: GCF_001518915.1. Taxonomy (NCBI): domain Bacteria; kingdom Pseudomonadati; phylum Pseudomonadota; class Gammaproteobacteria; order Chromatiales; family Chromatiaceae; genus Rheinheimera; species Rheinheimera sp. F8. The sequence goes on along the minus strand of NZ_CP013656.1, from coordinate 3,544,661 downwards.
GATCATCAAAATTCTTGATGACCCTGTTTATGCAAACAAATTGTCTGACAATGCCAAACACAAGTACGACATGTACTTCAGTAGTCAGGCAATTATGCCGCTCTGGCAGCAACTCTATACGGAAATTTCAAATGACTGAAACGCCAGTACAATCAGAGTCCGTTTCGGCTATTTGTACAGTGCGGCAGGCGTTACTCCAACACGCCAAAGCCAGTGATTTTGCCGGCTATGACCCGTTTGACGGGCTCAACAGCCGCTTGTTTACCTGGTTGCCGGCGCTGAAAAAAGGCTTGTTTGGTTTGGCGTGGATCCAGCTGCATAAACGTTCGCCTGTTAACTTCCGCCCTTTGTGTGGTATTCCGAAAAGCCGTAATCCTAAAGGGGTTGCCTTGTTTATCCTTGGGATGCTGGAAGATTATCGCCGTACTGGTGATGAAAATCTGTTGGCGCAGTGTGCGGAGTTGGCGGACTGGCTCCTGACGCAACAAAGTGATAAAACGCAATGGTCACATAGCTGCTGGGGTTATCATTTTGACTGGAATGCCCGCGCGTTTTTTGTGCCCAAAGGCAAGCCGAATGTGATCACCACAATCTATGTGGCGCAGGCGCTTTATGCGTTGAGTCAGCTGTCGGCGCGGCCAGCGAACTGGCAGCAATACCGCGATGTGGCGTTTGATGCGGCGCACTTTATCGTCAACAGCCTTTATACCGAACATGACGGCCGGGCTTTTTTTGCCTACATCCCCGGTGAAACTGCTTTTGTTCATAATGCCAGCTTGTGGGGCGCGGCCTGGGTGGCTGTGGTGGCCAGTCAGACGGCTAATCAACAATATGCCGATTTGGCGTTGCAGGTGGCCTGGCAAAGCGTGCGGGAACAAGGGCAGGACGGTAGCTGGGTATATGGTGCACGGCATCACCACCAGTTTATTGATGGCTTTCATACCGGTTATAACCTTGAGGCGCTGCAGATGATCGGCCAGGCGTTACAGACCGATGAATTTGCCGATGCGATAACGCAAGGTCTGCAATTTTACAAAACCGAATTATTTGAAGCCGATGGTACCGCCAGGTATTACCACAATAATCGTTACCCGCTGGATATGCATTCGGTGGCGCAGGCCGTGTTTACGTTGTGTCGGGTCGGCGGCACACCAGACGATTTTGCGCTGGCGGATAAAGTGATCCAATGGTCGTTGCGTGAGTTGTATCTGCCGGCGTCTGGCCAGTTTTACTATCAGAAACAACCAGGCTTTAGTAATAAAATCAACTATATCCGTTGGACTCAGGCCTGGGTCTATTATGCATTTGCCTATTTTGGCCGCGTCAGCCCAATCCAGCCGGAACCCAAGGAATAACAGCATGCAAAGTATCCGCTTTCTGCATACCGACATGCACACTGCGTCGATGGCGCAAACGGTGGCGCTGATTGAGCAGCGGCTGGAAGCACGGCAATTTACCCAGCATGTCGTGGTGAACGTCGCCAAACTGGTGCATATGCAAACTGATATCGAGCTCGCGGATTCAGTCAAAAGCTGCGACATCGTCAACATCGATGGCATGGGCGTAGTCTGGGGAGCGCGTTTTTGTGGTCATCAGGTACCAGAGCGCGTGGCTGGGGTGGATTTGTTTTATCAGCTGCTGGCGCTCAGTAACCGCAATGCTTATCCGGTGTATTTGCTTGGCGCGACGGCTGAAGTCGTCGAAAAGACGGCCGAAGTGGTCCAGGCGCAGAATCCAGGAATCAAAATCGCCGGTTATCATCATGGGTATTTCTGGGACGACGAACAGGCGGTGGTGGATGCGATCCGCGCATCTGGTGCCCGGTTGTTATTTGTCGCGATCACCTCGCCTAAAAAAGAAAATTTTATCAATCAATGGCGCGAGCAGCTCGGCGTCGATTTTGTCATGGGTGTTGGCGGTACTTTTGATGTGGTGGCCGGTAAGGTCCGCCGTGCGCCTGTGTGGATGCAAAACGCCGGGCTGGAATGGTTTTACCGGGTGTTGCAGGAGCCTGGCCGGATGTGGCAGCGGTATCTGCTAACCAACAGCCAATTTGCTTGGTTATTACTGAAAGAAAAATTCAGGCGTTGATCCGATGGAACTTACATCAAACAATAGCAGTTTGCTGGCTACGGAGTTGTTATGTCGCGTTGGCCGTACATGTACAGTGGCCTGTATCGATATACCGGCAAGTATTTGTTGGAGATCCCGGAAAAGTCCGTCTGATGATTAAACTTGGCCTGCGTTTGTCGATGCTATTGGCGTTATTTGCCATGCTGTTGTTGATCCTGGCGCTTTATCTGCCACACACGGCGATGCAGGCAAAACAGCTTGAACGCGCCCTGGGTGGCGATGCAGTATTGCATGTCGTGGTCGGTGCTTTATTGCCGCTGACTTTGGGTATTCTGCTCAGGATCTACCGGTTGCCGTGGCGGCGGCAGATCATCTATTGGTGTGGTTGTCTGCTGTTGTTTGCCCTGGATGAACTGGCGCAAGGCTTGTCGCCGCTACGTGCACCTGCCGCGACCGATTTTGCTTTATCCACATTGGGTTGGCTAATTAGCGGTAGTGGCTGGGCGCTGTGGCTCATTGTTCGCCGCCGGCTGCGCTCTTAGCAGTACAAGTTGTTGCAGTGAGCACTTAGCTTGAGCTCAGCGTTGGTGTTGCTGCCAGCTGCGTTTCGTGTATTGATAACACAAACAAAGGCCTAAACTTGCACCCAACACCAGGCTGACCTGCAACAGCAGTTGGCCGGCATAAGGCAACGTCAGTGGCACTCCGGCTTGTGCCAGTTGTTGGCGGCCAAATTCGGTCAGATCTAAAAACAGTGGGTGAGCGCAATAGATGCCAAGGCTATGCCGGCGAATGGCTTGCAGCAGGCGACTGCGCAGCGGCGGTAATGGTTGCAGCAGTTGCCATAACAGCAGCGCAGACAGCAGAACCGGCAGACTCATGCGGTGGTAACTGTAATAAAAGGGTTCGCTGAGGCCGGCTTCACGCTGCCAATAATACAGCAGCGCGCTGGCACTGATCAGCAGCAGTAAAGCTGCACCGTACAGCAGCGGAGATCTGGCTGCAGCAGCTTGCTGCGGCCGGGTCAGCCAGGCGCCTAATAGCAGATAAGGCAGATAGCCAATTGCCCACAGCGGCCAGGGCGGTTCCGGCAGCGCCAGCAGAAAATACAAGCCATGCAGGCTTTGTTGCAGGATCACGGCCAGCCAACAAAACTGCGTTTGTTGGGACGGTGTCAGCTGTTGCCAGAAATTTCGCAGCAGAGGTAGCAGCAGGTAAACACCAGCCAGCATATAAATAAACCACAGATGAAAATACGGTGTGCCGGCCAGTAGTTGGTTCACCGCGGTCTCAAGGCCATAAGGTTGATGTTTGACTTGCGCTTTCAGCGCGCTCCACAGCAGGTAAAATAGGCTCCACAGCAATAACGGCAGCGCTAATTTGTGCAGGCGGTTGTGATAAAACTGCGTGGCAGTCTGATGGCTGCGGTTGAGCAGTAGGGCGCCGCTTAGCATTAAAAACAGCGGCACGCCAGCGCGGCAGGCGGTATCCAGCACATTGGCCAGCCACCAGTCGGGGCCGCCCGGCGGCAACCGGTTCACGCCATTCGCGGCGGTATGCAGTAATACTATTGCGACAGTTGCAAAGAGCCTGATAGCATCAAAATTCGGCATAACGCATGTAGGATCAAATGGATAAGTTCGCACTGAGCCTAACACAAGCCATGACAGCCGACGAGTGGCCGCTGCAGTTTCTATTGCACGGCGCTGCAGCAGAAGCCTGGCAGTTGCTTGCATTGTCGGGCGATCACTGTTGATGTTGCGGTTATTGCACGGCATCGCCGGCACCGCTACTGCACAGGCTGCGCTGGCCTTTGTCACGGCGTTACAGGCGTTTTTATTACTGCACAGCGCGGCTGACGGTGCCAACGATGTGAACAGTGTGCTGGCTTTTGGTCAGTTCAGTCTGACGTTATTGTGGCTTGGCTCGGCGTTGTCATTGAGTTCCGCGTTATTTGGTGCACCGCTGTTGATCCGGCAGACCCGGCGCGCCAGCGCATTGTTCTGGCAGTTGCAGCTGTATTTTGCCGTTGGCTGCGCTCTGCTGAGCGCTTTGTTGCTGTGGCTCTGGCAGGCGCCACTGGTGGCGCAAATTGGCTTTGCGCTGGCGCATGGCCTCGCATTAGCCCGCAGTCTGTTAAAACAACTGCAGCAACAACGGCACCAGTTTCGCCGGGTTGCCCTGCAGGATTTGAGCTATGCCACGCTGGTTTGCATGCTGACGCTGTGGCTGTTTGTCAGCGAAAGGTTGACGTTGTCTGCGCTGGGCTGGTTAAACGCACTGGTGCTGGCGGGGCTGCTGCTGTGTGATCGGCAACTGATCCGGCAATTGCAGCGGTTGGCGTCGCAGCGCTGGCACCGGGCTTTGTGGTGGCGGGCCTGGCAACAGCAAGGCAAAGCTGCCTGTGCTGGCGTGCTGGCCGTTGAACTGCTGGCGAATAGTTATCTGTATTTGCTTGGCGCCTGGCATGGCGCAGCAGCAGTGGCGCCGGTTGCTGCGGCCGCTTTATTGTTCCGTCCGGTTGCTGTGCTGTTGCAGGGGATGCAGCAGCAGTGGCGGCCACAGTTGCGACAAGCGGTAGTCACAGGCGGGGTGAACGCCCCGATGCTACAAAGGATGCAACGGTTAAATCTGGCTGCAGTGCTGGCGAATGTGTTGCTGGCGGCATTGTTGTTAGGCTGTTGGCCAGCGCTGATCTGGCCGGCGGGTGTTAATCAGCCGTTTCTGTTGCTCTGCTTGCTGATGGCGATCCTCACCGCGCTCCGCGCGGCGCGCCAGACGCCGGTGTTGGTGTTGCAGGCAGAAGACAGGTTTGCCGCACTGGCACGGGCGCAGTGGCCATTTGCGGCAGGCACTGCGGCTCTGGTGTTGTTGTTGCTGACGAGTGGCCATGTATCGGAGACGCAGTCATACCGGCTGTTGTTGTTATTAATTGTCGCTGAAGCAGGTCTGTATCTGCGATTACAGCGGCTTTGTGTCAATAAGCCGGAGGCAGCGAAAGCCTGATGCACACTGTCTTCATTTTACTGCAGATCTCACGCTGATGTCGGCCGCCACCCTGGTCGTTTTAATGTGTAGCTACAACCGTCAAGCACGGACGCTGGCGGCGCTTGGCGCTTTATTTGCGCAGCAGGTACCGGCGCCTTATCAGCTGCAGGTGTTTCTGCTTGACGATGGCAGCAGCGACGGCACGGCCGACGCAGTCACCACCTTATATCCGCAAGTGTGTTTACTGCACGGTAATGGCCAGTTGTACTGGAATGGCGCTATGCGTCTGGCCTGGCAACACGCGCTGACAAAGTTTCCCGATGCTTCCGCCTTTGTCTGGCTGAACGATGATGTCTTGCTCGATGACGACGCGCTGCTGCGGTTGGTGCAGGCATGGCAATTGGCCACGCGCCAAAATGATAAGCCGGTCGGCGCTGTGGTCGGCGCGATGCGCGAGCCTGGCACCGTGCGGCTGTCGTATGGCGGCAGATGTCGTCACAGCGTTTTGCAGCCACTGCGCCAAAGCCCCGTGCTGGCGGCTTCCGATCAGTTGCAGCGCTGCGATTTTATTAACGGCAACTGGTGTCTGATCCCAGCCGATGTGGTGGCCCAGATTGGTATCTTAAGCCCACAGTTTACCCATAGCATGGGCGATTACGATTATGGTCTGCGCGCGTTGCAGGCAGGTTTCCAGCTCTATCAGGCGCCCGGCAGTTTTGGCGAATGCGCAGTGAACAGTGGCCGCGGTGGAGTGTTAGATGCGGCGCTGCCGATGGCGCAGCGTCTGCAAATGCTGAACCGGCCGAATCGCTGGCCGCCGGCCGAAGAATGGCGTGGGTTTGTTCGGACGCATGGTGGCCCGCTGCGCGGACTGAGTCAGCTCAGAGTCTTATTGCGGCAATATTGTCCGCGTTTATTTTTATGGCTGCGACAACGCCATTTTCCGCCAGTAGCTGCAGCGGCGCCGCAGTTGTTGCCAAGGCGGCAGGTGGTTATCGTGCAACAGGTACTGAAGCAATACCGGGTGGCTTATTTTGATCAGCTGGCGGCGGCGCTGGCGCAGCAGCAGATTGAGCTCACGGTGTTGTTTGGTGTGGCAGACGGCGCTGAGGCACAAAAAGGCGATAATATCAGCGTGGCGCCGGCAGCGCATTATCAGGCAATCAGCGTTAAAAAGTTTGGGCCTTGGGTCTGGCAATGGCATGAAGTGCTGGAGCAGGCCGATGTGGTGATTGTCGAGCAGGCGAACCGGCATCTGCTGAATTATTGGCTGCTGTGGCGCCGGAAACGCCGCGATTTTCGTCTGGTGTTTTGGGGCCATGGTTATGATCATCAGGCGAACAACACTTTACGCGCGCGCTGGAAGCAGTTCTGGCTGAGACGCTGCGACCATTTTCTGGCGTATACCGCGGCTGTGGGCGATTGGCTTGTGGCGCACGGCATGCCAGCAGCACAAATCACGGTGTTGAATAACAGTCTGGATACCAAACCGTTACTGGCGCTGCCTGATCCGGTGTCGGAGGTTAGTCCCCGGCCTCTGGTGTTGTTATATTGCGGCGCTTTGTACCCGGCAAAACAACTGCCATTGCTGCTGCAAAGCTGTGCCGCGCTGTATCAGGCGCAGGTCATAAGCCAGTTAATTGTGCTCGGTGATGGGCCGCAGCGTGACCTGCTGGTGCAAACTGCGGCCAGCGCGCCCTGGCTGGATTATCGTGGTGCTTGTTTTGGCGCGGACAAAGTTCAGGCCTATCAGGCGGCAGATCTGGTGCTGAATCCCGGCCTGACCGGACTTGCGATCCTCGACGCTTTTTCCGCTGGCTTGCCTTATCTGACGACCCAACAACCTGATCACAGCCCGGAGATCAGTTATCTGCAGCATGGCTATAACGGCTATCTGCTGGCGGCCGAAGTAACGGCGATTGTTACCGCAGTGACCAGACTGCAGCAGGATCCGGAACTGCTGCAGCAGTTAGGTCAACAGGCCCGATACACTGCTGGCTTGTATAGTCTGGATAACATGGTTGCTGCGGCCAGTCAGGCGATCCTTAGCCAGTTACCGGCGCTGGCTGACCGGCAGTATCGGTTATTGCATCAGGCCTATCGGCAACAAGGTGGTGAGGATCAGGTGGTGGCGCGGGAGCAAGCGTTGTTCGCTTCGAATGGCGTTGCTCTGTCTGCTGTGGTCCGGCAAACACCACCAGCGCTTAGCGTTGTGGCTCAGCTCAGAGCTGTTGCCGGCTGGTTTGGTCTGTCGGTTGATACCGCGCCGTTGCTGGGGTTAAGTCGCGGCGATGTACTGCTGGTGCATAATCTGTTTCCGCTGTTATCGCCATTTTTGCTAAGCGCCGCCCGCCGGCGCGGGATCCGGACTGTGTTGTATCTGCATAATTTCCGCTTGCTGACACCGGCGGCCAGTCTGTTGCCGGGCGAAAGTGCGCGGGCGCCGGGCTGGTCTCTGCTGCTGCAGCAGTGGCGCCAGCCCGGCCGGCCGGAAGGGCGGGTCGTCAGTGTGCTGTTGGCGTTGGCGCTGTGGTGGCAATATCGATGTCAGGTATGGCAGCAAGCGGATGTGCTGGTGTGTCCGTCAGAATTTGTCCGTAAGCAATTTCAGGCGGCCGGTGTCGCAGCGGCAAAGCTGCTGGTTAAACCGCATTATGCAGCGGCCCCCGGGCAGTGGCTGGGAGTCACTCAAGCGCCGGCAGAAACGCCGGTGCCGCCTTTTATCTTGTTTGTGGGCCGCGCTGAACCCGCCAAAGGCCTGCCATTTTTATTACAGATTTGGCGCGACGTGCCGGGGTTGCCCGAACTATGGGTAGCGGGCGCCGGCACTGAGCAACTGGCGCCTGTGCCGGGTGTCCGGGTGCTTGGGCGACAAGATCAGAGCGCGCTGGGCCGGCTCTATCAGCAAGCCTGTCTGGTTGTTGTGCCTTCAATGGTGGCGGAAACTTTTGGCAACGTAGTGACTGAAGCTTATGCCTATGGTACCCCAGTCTTGGTCGCCAATAGTGGCGCATTGGCGGAACTGGTACAGCCAGCTGTGACTGGCCTCATGTTCCAAACTGGTGATCGCGCTGATTTTCTGGCGAAACTGCAACAGTTGCTGGCCGAACCGCAAACTACAGCGCGGATGGGAGAGCAGGCGCGGCAACGCTATCAGCAGCTTTATAGCAGCGCTGCGCAAAGGCGTTTCTATCACGTGTTTCCGCAAAGCGATGAAGCAGCTGATCGATAAAAGGGGGGCGTGTTATCACGATAAAAAAAGCCGCCAGATTCAGGCGGCTTTTTGTGTCAGTCAGAGCCAGGCGGGTTGTCGTGAGTGCTTAGGCCTGACGACGACGCAGCGCGATACCGGTTAAACCCAAACCTAATAACAGCACTGTGGCCGGGACCGGGACTTCCTTCAGCGCTACGTTATCCAGGTTGGCACCTTGTTTGTTGCCGTTGGTGCTGGTCAGACCGTTCCATTTCCATTCTTTGTCACCGGCGGCGCCAAAACCAACAGTCATATTGGTTGACGTCGCGACCAGCTTCACTTTGTATTCGACCCAACCGCTGTGGTTAGCCAACGAAGTGTCAACAGTCGACACTTTAAAGTCCGCATAAGTTGGCAGATTGTCAGTTGGCAGCCAGAACACGTTCATGGTGTTGTCATTGGCGGCGTTGGTACGGCTGTGATACCAGAAACTCAGTTCATAGCTCTTGCCGATTTTAAGGCCTGTCAGGTTTTGTGAAATACCGGCGTTGGATTGATTAGAGATTTGGCCGTTGACGACGTTGAAGTGGGTGTCCAGCTCGACGAAGTTATTGCCATCCTGTGCATTAAAACCAACGATTTGGCCGTTGACGTCATATTGCACGCCGCTGATTGACAGCTCGACCTGGTCGCCGTACAGGCTGTTCCAACCTGGCAGGGTGGCAAAGATACCCCATTTATCACTGGCGGCAAGTTGATCGTAAGTTCTTGATTGATATTGAAAACCAGCGTGCTGGTAGAATTTTGACATGTCGGATGGCTTGGTTTCAAAACTGCCGTTTTGGATCAGCGCGGCATGTGCAGCGGAAGTACCGATGAGAGCGAACAGAGCAACAGCTCCTGCAAAAAACTGCTTAGACATTTTAACTCCTGATGACCTGGCACTTGCATTCTTCCGTGTAATGCATGTCTCATGCCACAACGCAAGGTGTTGAATTTCAAAGGATTTAATTCTTAATTTACATGTCGTGTAAAATAAACAGACAGTAAATCAGTTAGTTAAATCACACTCTTTAGCTATCAATCTGATTATATTCTAACGATAAAAGTGCTTCTGGCAAAAGGCTTTTCGTTTAAATTTGTATCAATGTCACTTGGCCGCGCGCAGTTGCGCTAATGCAGTTTCTACGAGCTGTTCCCGCCACAGCCGGGCCGGTGAATGTTGGCTTTGTTCCTGGCTCAGCCAGATTTGTCCATCGCGTGCACAAATGCCTTCCAGTTGACCAGCTTCGGGCAACGGGATGACAAGCTGCAACTGAAACTGGCGATCCGTCACGGCAACAAAAGCATTAAACTCACTGTGTAAGGCAAACTGCAGCAGGTTGTGCTGATAATTCTGATAGCCGGTCAGCACAAATTGTGCGGTATCGGGTAAATATACCGCATCAGTCACCAGTCCCGGCAGACCGGCAATTTGCGCCTGCGCAGTCAGGACCTGCAGGTCGGGTGCCTGTGTGTCCAGCTGATAGACCTGACTGATACCGCTGTCCCAGCTTTTACTGAACAGCCACAAACTGCCGTCGGCATAAGCCAGCGCTTCAGCGTCAAAATCGTGCCGGTACGGCTCGGGAGCCGTGGCCGGATAGCTGGCAAAACGGTAGGACAGGCTGGGCAAAACTTCGACTTTGGCCTGGTCAGGTGCGTAATGTAGTCGGTGAATGAAACCGTTACTGCGTTGCCCGCGATTATTACCACTGTCGGCGATATAGAGCTGATCGCCGTCAGCAGCCAGCGCTTCCCAGTCGATGTTGTCCAGCGCCAGTGGCAGTCTAGTCAGCCGCAGTGCGCCATCCAATCGCTGCAGCTCAGCGCTGTTGCCGGAATCATTGACTGAAATAAATCCATCGGCTGTGCAAACCAGGCCTGATGTTTCCCGGCTCTCGGCCGGTAACAGGCCGGTGTCAGCTGTCGGCTCTGCAGTGGGAACGGTATGGCAGCCGCTTGTCAGCACAGTGGCAACGATAAAAACAATCCGCTTTAACAGACCAGGCATTGCGATCCTCAATAAGTAGATTAGAAAAAACTGTATGTTGTTGATGTTACCACGACAAAATGCCGTTCATTTACAAAGCGCAACATTGCGTGGCTCCGGGGTTATCAGTAGAATGCCATGAGTCGCTGATTTTCTAAACGAAACAAGGGGCCAGTGGTGCTGTTTCAAATATTTCAGGGAAATGTTGTTTGAAGAAGTCCAGTCCAATCGAAGTCAGCGGAAGCGGTTATGCCGCTCTTTATCGTTTCATTGATTACGCCATCCTGATGTTTGTGTTGTTATTGAGCTGTTTTTTGTACGGCGTCAGTTTCGACAAAAACTATCTGATCTTATTACTCGCTGAAGTCCTATTGTTTTCTTACCTGGCTGAGGGTATGTCGCTGTACCGTTCCTGGCGCTTATCCGCATTTCGTCAGATGATCCGGCGTGCGGTTGCGGTGCTGGTTATTTCCTTTGCTATTCAGCTTATCTCATTGTTTTTATTAAAAGTCGGTGCCAGTTATTCACGGGTGATCATGACGGCGTGGTTCAGTGGTTCCATCTTATTGATGGTGGGCTGGCGACTGGCGCAGCGCATTGTGCGCAAAGTACAGCTGGAACGTGGCATCCACCTGCAGAAAGTTGCGGTTGTTGGCCTGACAGCCCGCGGTATACAGCTGAGCCAGCAGTTTACCGAGGAACGTGAACTCGGATTTGAATGTATCGGATTTTTTGACGACCGGGACGCCGCGCGGATGCCGGAAGAGTATCAGCATCTGCTGCTCGGTACCGTGAACGACGCAGTGATGCGCGGTCAGCATGGCGAGTTTTCCCGCTTATATATTTGTCTGCCGATGCACGCGGAAGCGCGGATCCAGCATATTGTCAGTCAATTGGGTGATACTACGCTCGACGTCTATCTGGTGCCGGACATGCTGACCTTAAAAATGATGCAGGGGCGCCTCAGTACGGTCGGTGATATTGATACCATCAGTGTGTTTGAGTCCCCGCATTTAGGGCTGCAGAGTCACTTCAAACGCACTTTTGATGTGCTGTTCAGTGCCGCCGCGTTAGTGTTGCTGAGTCCTTTGTTGATATTACTGGCCTGTGGCGTCAAGCTGACCTCGCGCGGACCCGTGTTATTCCGTCAGGATCGCTATGGTCTGGATGGCAAAAAAATTGGTGTACTGAAGTTTCGCAGTATGAAAGTACAGGAAAATGCCGAATTGGTGGTGCAGGCCACCCGTAACGATCCGCGCGTCACCTGGTTTGGCGCCTGGTTACGACGTACTTCACTCGATGAGTTACCGCAATTTATCAACGTGTTGCATGGCGAAATGTCGGTTGTTGGGCCAAGACCGCACGCGGTGGCACACAATGAACAATACCGTAATCAAGTGGCGTTTTATATGCTGCGACACAAAGTTAAACCGGGTATTACTGGCTGGGCCCAGGTCAATGGCTGGCGCGGTGAAACCGATACCCTGGATAAAATGGCAAAAAGAGTGGAGTTTGATCTGTATTACATCCGCCATTGGTCTTTGTGGTTTGATATCAAAATTATCGTCAGAACAATTTTTAAAGGGTTTAGTGGCAAACATGTGTATTAACAAGGGAAGCAATGACATGGGTAAGCTGAAGTTAACGCACCTGACAGGGATGCTGTTTTGTGGGGTCGTTAGCGTGGCTCAGGCGCAGGAACCGGAAGGGATGATTCGTACCGAATCCGGTATAGATTTGATCCCTGGACTGGTGACTTCGTTGCGCCATGATGACAACGTGATCCGGGATAAACAGAAAAGCGTGTCGAGCTGGCTCAGTACGATTGCACCGTCATTAAAAGCCAATCTGGTCGACGGTGTGAACAGCTATACACTGAGCAGCGCACTGCGTAACGGCAAATATTTCAGCAGTAGTGCGGATAATTACACCGACGGATATCTGGATGCCGAAGCCCGTTTATCGCCAGGCAGCGCGCATCAGCTGAAATTTAAAGGCACTGGCAGCTGGCTGCATGAAGATCGCGGCACCGGGGTGTCAGAAGGTCGTGGTTTAGTGCAGGACGAAGTGACGCGCTACAACAGTCAGAACGGTGAAGTCGAATATGAATATGGCAACCCGGGTTCTACCGGCAAACTGCGCGCCAACGCGCGGTATTATGCTAAAGACTACGACAATTTCCGTGATGTGACGCAATATCGTGACCACGATTTACGTCAGCTCGGTGGCGGTTTTGTCTATCAGACCGGCGGGGCCTTTAAGCTGGTGGCGGAAATCGCGAGTGCAGACATTAACTTCAAGTCAGTTGATTTAAGTGGTGCGCGTGATAATCAGGACACCAACTACCGCCTCGGGACTGAATGGGAATTGAGTGCTATCACCACCGGGATCCTGAAGCTGGGTTACCAGAAAAAAGACTTTGAACTGGACCAGCGGGAAAATTTCAGTGGTTTTGCCTGGGAAACTATCGTGCAGTGGCAGCCATTGACCTATTCAGGTTTTGATTTGGCCGCTGGCCGGCGGGCCAAAGACGTCGATGCGTTGAATATTAACTCGGACTATATTGTCGAAACCAGTTACAGCATCGGCTGGAACCACCAGTGGTCCGAAACCCTGACGTCAAAACTGGCGTATGAATATCAAACCGACGCTTACAACCTGCTGCAGACCAGTGCGAATAGTTTGCTTCGCCGCCAAGATACGAATAAGGTGATCACTGCAGAATTAACCGCAAAACCAAAGCGTTGGTTGCAGATCACCGGTTTTATCAATCTGGAAGATCGCAGTTCTACCTTGGGTATCATTGAGTTTGACCGTACTGTCTATGGTGTTGAATTCAAAGTGACGTTGTAAGGATAAACAGATGTTGGGCAAATGCTTGGGCAGATTTATCGGCAGATTTTTCGCTTTGTCGGTGTTGCTGTGCGCCAGTGTAATGGCACAAACCACTACAGCGTCGGCGTCGCAAAGCGCAGATGATTATGTGTTGGGGCCAGGCGATATCATCAAAATTAAAGTGTTTGGCGAGCCTGAGTTAGATCTGGAAACCCAGCTAACTAACAGCGGTACGTTGAATTACCCGTTTTTGGGTACTATTAAAGTCACCGGCATGACGCTGAAACAAGTGGAACAACATCTGTATCAGGGTCTCAAAGGTGATTATTTTGTCGAGCCCAATGTGTTTGTCGGCATGGTGCAATACCGGCCGTTTTATATTCATGGGGAAGTGAAAAAGCCCGGTGGTTATCCGTATCAGCCGGGGATGACGGTTGATCAGGCTGTCGCGTTAGCCGGTGGCATGACCGAGCGGGCGTCCCGCGAAGACATCATTATCTCGCGGGAAGGCGACAAAGCCACCAAACAAAAAGGCAATCTGAATACCCAAATCAGTGCCGGCGATACCATCACAATTGAACAGAGATTTTTCTGATGGCGATTTCAGCTGAAAATCACGCAGCACCTGATGAAGTGATTGATTTACGTAAATATTTCATGGTGATCAACCGCGCAAAATGGCGGATTTTATTATTGGCAGTGTTGGTCTCAGCGCTGACGGTGTTTGTCGTGCTGAACATGAAACAAATCTACAGCAGCAAAGCCACGTTACTGATTGAATCCCAGCAGGCCAAAGCCGTAAAAATAGATGAAGTGTATGGCATCAATTCAGCACAACAGGAATATTACCTGACGCAGTTTGAGATCCTGAAATCACGTACCATCGCCGAATCGGTGATCGACCGGCTGCAGCTGGCCAGTCATGCCGAATTTGTTGGGCAGCCTGGTTTGCTGGATGACCTGCGCACGTTATTGCCGTTTTTAGCTGCCGGCACGCCGCAGATCTCAGCAGAAGGCCAGGCCGCGCGTGATCGGGAGAAACTGGTGCAGGCTTTTATCGAACGGTTGTCGATAGAACCAGTGCGTAAAACTCAGCTGGTTAGCATTGTGTTTGAAGCACAGGATCCGAAACTGGCGGCTGAAGTCGCCAATGCAATTGGCGAAGCTTATATCGATGGTCAGCTGGCTGCCAAAATGGGCATCACGCAAAAAGCCAGTACCTGGCTGGGTGGACGCTTGGGTGAGCTGCGGTTAAAACTGGACCAATCTGAACAGTCGTTACAAGAATTCCGCTTGCGTGAAGGGTTGGTTGATGTGGCCGGTGTACGCAGTCTTGGCAGTCAGGAACTGGAGCGGTTAGGGGAGCAAATCACCCAGGCCCGGTCGAAAAAAGCCCAGATCGATGGTTTTGTCCGCGTGGTAAAACAATACGGCATCGACCAAATTGAAAAGCTGGAAACCTTGCCGGAAATTACTGCGCATCCGGGTGTACAGAGCGTGAAAATGGAAGCCGTATCGGCCGAACGTAAAGTATCAGAACTCAGCAAAATCTACGGGCCAAAACATCCGAAGTTGCTGGCGGCCAAATCTGAGCTGGCGTCGGTACAGGACAGTCTGCGCGAACAAATCCGTAAACTGTTGTCGGGGATCACTAACGAAGCCGACACCCTGAGTCAGAATCTGAGTTCACTGGAAACCGAAATGCAGCGTGCCAAAGGTCAATATCAGGACCTGAGTGGCAAAGAAGCCGAATATCAGCGTTTACAACGTGAGGTCGAAACTAATCGCCAGTTGTTTGATACTTTTATGGCACGGCAAAAAGAAACCGAAGTTACCGGCGATTTTAACTCGGCCGTAGCCCGTTTTACTGATCGCGCCATGCCAGCAGTAGACCCGATTAAACCAAAACGTAAGCTGATTGTGATCCTGGCATTTGTCGCTGCCATTGGCTTTGGCATCATTGTGGCTTTTGTGATGGAGTCGCTCAATGACACCATCAAAACGACACAGGAAGTGGAAGCCGTACTGCAACAACGGGCACTGGGTGTGGTGCCAAAAATTGCCGGTAAACAGCAACTGGTGACGTTAAACCGCACCTTCTTCTCCACCGATGCGCGTTTGTTCAGCGAATCGATCCGCTCGATCCGGACCAGCCTGTCGTTGCTTGGGCTGGAGCGGCCCATGCAAGTACTGGCAGTGACCTCATCAATCCCGGAAGAGGGCAAATCGACGGTGTCGAGTAATCTGTCTTTTGCCTGCCGTCAGCTTGAAACTGTGTTGCTGATCGATGCGGATATGCGCAAACCGACCATCGCCAAACGTTTTGGTCTGCCGGCGTTTCAACCGGGCCTGGCCAACTATCTGGCCGAAACGGAGACGCTGGAAGATTGTATTGTGCATGATGAACAAAGTGGCATTGACATCATGCCGGCCGGCACAATTCCGCTGAATCCGCTGGAGTTGTTGTCCAGCCCACGCGTAGCAGCGCTGCTGACTGAACTGCGCGGCCGTTATCAGAAAATCATCATCGATACACCGCCGGTGCATGCAGTCAGCGATGCATTAGTGCTGTCGCGCTTATCGGATGCGGTGGTGATGGTGGTGAAAGCCGACAATACCCGCTCTGGTCTGGTGCAGTTGTCGTTGTCAAAACTGATTAACGCCCACGCCCGCGTTGTTGGCGTGGTGCTCAATGATCTCGACCTGAAAAACGCCGAGCGCTACGGCAGCTATGGCTATTACCAATATTATGCGCAGTCACCTGAATCGACATGATTGACCTGCACAGCCATATCCTGCCCGGTATTGATGATGGCGCTGTGGATGCGGGCGAAACGCTGGCGTTGCTGCGTCTCGCCGCTGCGGATGGTATCCGTCGGATGGTGGCGACACCACACATCAATCCGGGGTATTTCGACAATGACCGCGCCACGATCAACACCGCCTTAGCGGTCGCCCGTGCGCTGGTGTTCGAGCATCAAATCCCCATTCAGCTGGCAGCCGCAGCCGAAGTGCGGCTGACCGATCAACTGATGAGTGCGATTGAGCAACAACAGTTGCCGTTTTTGGGCGTGTGGCAAACGCAGCAGGTGCTATTGCTGGAACTGCCGCATAGCCATGTGCCGGCAGGTACCGATAAATTACTGAAATGGCTGGGTAAAAAGCAGATCATTGCGATGATTGCCCATCCGGAACGCAACCGTGAAATTCAGGCCAATCCCCAATTATTGCAACGCCTGCAAAGCGCCGGCTGTTTATTCCAGCTGACCGCCAGCTCATTGCTCGGTGATTTGGGCGACCGGCACCAACAATGTGCTGAACTGCTGGTGCGCCAGCGCATCTATCAGGTGATGGCCAGCGATTGTCATAATCTGCAGCGGCGTCCGCCCAAATTACAGCAGGCGCGGCAACAACTGGCGCGGCTGACTGATGACCAATACGCCGCGGCAATGGTAACTGAGCATCCGGCCCTCATTACGGCAAGTCTCGATTTTGGCGGTATGCAATGAGTCCATTGTTGCGTCGTCGCATCTTATTAACGGTGTTAGTGCTGCCACTGGCGGCTTTGATGTGGTTAGCGGGACAGGCTGGGATCGCCAGCCTGTATTATTTCCAGGCAGCATTTGCACTTGATCAGTGGCAACAACAACCGCCTTTAGCTGAAGATTATCAGCAGGCTGCAACAGCGATCAGTCAGGCCACCACGCTGCAGCCGGGCAATCCGCATTATTTACTGATGCAGGCCAAAATTAACGAATGGGGCTGGCACAGTGGTTACCTCAATACGGAGGCACTGGTTGGCAACGAAGCCTTGTACCAACAAGCGATCGCACTTCGGCCTAACTGGCCGGTCGCTTATGCCGACTATGGTTATTTCCTCGGTTTTACCCAGTTCCGGCTGACCGATGCCTGGGCGCAGATGACGTTGGCGCGTCAACACGGTGCTTATCTACCACAAGTACAGCAGAAGTTTTTAACGCTGAGTTTTCAATACTGGTCTTATTGGTCGGCAGGGCAAAAAGCAGAGATTTTCAGGTATTTACAGCAAACATTGTTTGGTCATCTGAGTGGGCAGGCGATAGCTCTGGTCCGGCAATTTAAGCTGGAGCGCCAGTCTTGTCTGTATTTGCGCCGGCGCGCAGCAACAGAACCACAGTGGCCACAGGTCGAACGCCAGTTGTGTACTGAGGCGAGTCCGGCACCATGACGGGGCCGCGATGACAGGGCAGTTCAGCACAGGTCTGGTGCTGCACAGTCAGGTGCGGGCACAGTCCATGCCGTCGTTGCTCAGCGAACTGGTGAGCCGGGCAAAACGTCGCTTACCGACCCGGCTGTATTTAGCCAATGTGCATATGTTGATGGAAGCTGTTGACGATGCCGCTTTTGCCGCAGTGTTGGCCCGCAGCGATTTTGTGCTGGCGGACGGCAAACCGCTGTGTTGGTGGCAACGACTGGTTAATGGCATCAATTGTCCGCAGCTGCGGGGTATCGATTTGGTGTTATCGTTATGCCGTCGTGCCGCTGCGGAAGGCTTGAGGGTCGGCATTTATGGCGGTCATTCTCAGGCTGATTTGCAGGTTGCAGTGAAACGGCTGCAACAACTGGTACCGGGTTTGCTGGTTTGTTATCAGCATGCGCCAGCGTGGCAACCACGGCCAGCCAGTGCCGAACCACAGCAACTGCAGCTGATGCTGCAAGCAGAGCTGGACATTATCCTGGTGGCGCTGGGGTGTCCCAAACAAGAAATCTGGATCGATCAGTACAGTGCGCAGTTGCCGCCGTTGCAGCTTGGCATCGGGGCGGTGATCGATTTTCTCAGCGGCCGCCGGCAGCAGGCACCACGTTGGGTGCAACGGCTGGCACTGGAATGGTTGTTTCGCTGGTTACAGGAACCACGGCGGCTGGCGCCCCGATACCTGAAACATAATCCGCGGTTTTTAATCAGTTTGTGCCGGGCCTGGTGGCAGCAACGCAGCCGGTGATTGAGTGTCTGGAGACTAGTGTTTGAACACAAAAGTGGCGTTTATTACCGGGATCACCGGACAAGATGGTTCTTATTTAGCAGAGTTGTTACTTGCTAAAGGTTATCAGGTGCACGGTCTGAAACGGCGGGCGTCGTCACTGAATACCAGTCGGATTGACCATATTTATCAGGATCCACATCAGCAGGACCGGCCATTGTTCCTGCATTATGGTGATATGACCGATAGCTTTGCTTTGTGCGGGTTGCTACAAAAAATTCAGCCTGACGAGATCTACCATCTGGCCGCGCAAAGCCATGTCGCTGTGTCGTTTGAAGCGGCTGAATACACCGCCAATGTGGTGGCACTCGGCACGATCCGCTTGTTAGAGGCGGTGCGTTTGTCCGGCCTGACCTGTCGGTTTTTTCAGGCGGCGACGTCAGAAATGTATGGCAATGTCACGAGCGCAGTGCAAAACGAAGATACGCCATTCCGGCCCTGTTCGCCTTATGCGATCGCCAAAGTCGGCGCGTACTGGACTACAGTCAATTACCGCGAAGCTTATGGCTTGTTCGCCGTCAACGGCATTATGTTTAACCATGAATCACCACGACGTGGTGAGACTTTTGTGACCCGTAAAATTACCCGGGCCATAGCAGCGATTGCCTTGGGTCAACAACAATGCCTGTATCTGGGCAATCTGGACGCCCGGCGTGACTGGGGTTTTGCCGCCGATTATATGGACGCAGCCTGGCGCATGTTACAGCAGGCCACACCAGCTGATTATGTGATTGCGACCGGCGTGCAGCATACGGTGCGCGAATTTTTGCAGTGTTGCGCGGCCAACCTCGGTATCAGCCTGAGTTTTAGTGGCACTGGCCTGGCGGAGATCGCCACAGTACAGCATTGTGATCCGTTGCGCACACCGGGATTAAAGCCCGGCACTGTGATCCTTCGCGTCGACCCGCGCTATCTGCGCCCAAGTGAAGTGCCGTCGTTATGCGGCGATGCAACGCGGGCCAGAGCAGCGCTGCACTGGCAACCCGAGACTGACTTTTCGGCACTGTGCCAGATGATGATGGAACATGACCTGATTCAGGCGCGACGTCAGGCCTTACTGGAGGCCAATGGTTATGCCCGCTGAAGTAGTATCTGCCAGCCCTGATGGCCAAAAACCAATCCGGGTGTTTATCGCTGGTCATCAGGGTATGGTCGGGCAGGCATTGTATCGCGAGTTCAGCCAGGCGTCCGATCGACCAGCTAAATATCAGCTGATCACCGCAGGGCGCAGCACGCTGGATTTAACCCGGCAGGCAGACGTTGAGGCTTTTATCCGGCAGCAACAACCAGACTGGATCCTGGTGGCGGCGGCACGGGTTGGTGGCATTGCGGCCAATCAACAATATCCGGCCGAATTTATTCTGCAGAACCTGCAAATTGCTGCCAATTTAGTGGCGGCCGCCCAGCAGAGTGGTGTCTGCCGTTTGTTGTATCTGGGTTCGAGCTGCATTTATCCGAAGTTTGCCGACCAGCCGATCAGCGAAAACGCGCTGTTAAGCGGCGTGCTGGAGCCAACAAATGACGCGTACGCCATCGCAAAAATTGCAGGTCTAAAGCTATGCAGCAGTTTTCACCGTCAGTATGGCGCCGATTTTCGTGCGCTGATGCCAACCAATTTGTATGGGCCCGGCGATAATTTTGATTTAGAGCAGGCACATGTGATCCCGGCTTTAATGCGTCGGATGCAGTTGGCGAAAGATACGCAGAGCCCCATGCAAATTTGGGGCTCCGGCATGGCACTGCGCGAGTTTTTGCATGTCGACGATCTGGCTAAAGCATGCCGCCTGGTGATGGAGCTGCCCGCTGACGTTTATTGGCAGACCTGTGCCGATACACCGGGTTTCCTCAATGTCGGCAGTGGCGAAGAAATTAGTATTGCAACGCTGGCGTCGCTACTGCGTGACATTATCGGCTATCCTCAGGCGCTGAGCTTTGACACGGGCCGGCCCGATGGCACGCCACGCAAACTGGTCGATAGCAGCCGCTTGCGCCAGCTGGGCTGGGCCCCACAGATTTCGTTAACAGCAGGTCTGACCCAGACTTGGCGCTGGTATCAACAACATCAGCAGCAGCTGCGTGGCGCTGCCAATCGTGGGCGTTGAATACAACATAAATGTGTTCAGCAATGCTGGCCAGCCGCAGACTGAGCCGCAATTGACAGCGGCGCAGTGCTCCATCAGACTAACCCAAATCAGTGATTTGACAGGATTTCAGTAATGTTCACACCCGTAATTATGGCCGGTGGCTCAGGCACAAGGTTATGGCCACTTTCCCGTGGTAATTATCCGAAGCAATTTTTGGCGCTGACCGGTGACACTACCATGTTGCAGAAGACCTTGTTGCGGCTTAAAGGTCTGGCGCATCAGGCGCCTTTGCTGATCTGTAACGAAGACCACCGCTTTATTGCCGCCGAGCAGGTGCGTCAGCTGGGTGTGCAGGGTGCATCGATTCTGCTGGAACCGGTTGGGCGCAATACAGCGCCGGCGATTGCACTGGCCGCGTTGCAGGCAGTCGCGACAATGCCGGATGCAGTGTTACTGGTGCTGGCGGCAGATCATGTCATTGACGATGAAGCGGCGTTCCGTGCTGCGGTCCAGCAAGCCGAACCACTGGCTGCGGCAGGCAAATTGGTCACTTTTGGTATAGTGCCGACGGCGCCGGAAACGGGTTATGGTTATATCCGCCGTGGGGTAGCCTCTGGTCTTGGTTTTCAGGTCGATGCTTTTGTCGAAAAACCTAATCTGGCGACGGCTGAACAGTACCTGCAAAGCGGCGACTATTACTGGAACAGCGGGATGTTTATGTTCCGCGCCGACCGCTACCTAAAGTTGTTAGATCAATATCAGCCAGCGATGCTGGCGGCTTGTCAGGCAGCGATGGCTGAACTGAGCCCGGATTTGGATTTTGTCCGGGTGAAAAAGGCCGCATTTGAAGCCTGTCCGGATAATTCTATCGATTATGCCATCATGGAGCCATTAAGCCGGGACGAACCGGCCAGTGTGGTGGTATTGCCTCTAGCGGCCGGCTGGAATGATGTTGGTGGTTTTGCGGCATTATGGCAGGTTAGCGCCAAAGATCTGCACGGGAGTGTGCATCATGGCGACGTGTGGTCGCATAACAGCCAAAACTGCTATGTGCGAACGGAACAACAGCTTGTCGCCACTGTAGGCGTGCAGGATTTAGTCGTGATCAGCACCAAAGATGCGGTATTGGTGGCGCACAAAGATCAGGCACAAGACGTTAAACATATCGTTGCACAGCTTAAAGCCAAGCAACGGCCCGAAGTTACTTTTCATCGTGAAGTGTATCGGCCCTGGGGTAAATACGATTCAGTTGACCACGGTGAACGCTTCCAGGTAAAACGCATTACGGTGAAACCCGGCGCGAAATTATCGGTGCAGATGCATCATCACCGCGCTGAGCATTGGATTGTCGTATCCGGGACCGCCAAAGTGACTATCGATGGTCAGGATCAATACCTGACGGAAAACCAGTCCGTCTATATCCCGATCACTGCCGTGCATGCGCTGGAGAACCCGGGCAAGGTTGAGCTGGAACTGATTGAAGTTCAATCTGGTTCGTACCTTGGCGAAGATGACATTGTGCGGTTTGAAGACCGTTATGGGCGGGCCTGAGATGTACCGGAAAATTAGTTGCGTCAAAGCTTATGACATCCGCGGCCGACTTGGTGATGAACTGGATGAAGATGTTGCTTACCGGATCGGCCGCGCTTTTGGGCAATATCAACAGGCTAAAACAGTTGTTGTCGGCGGCGACGTGCGCGCAACCTCAGAAAGCCTGAAGCTGGCATTGGCGAATGGTTTGATGGATGCCGGCGTCGATGTCATTGATATCGGCATGACCGGTACCGAAGAAGTCTATTTTGCTACTTTTCATTTAGGCGTCTGTGGCGGCATCGAAGTCACGGCCAGCCATAATCCACTCGATTACAACGGCATGAAGCTGGTACAACAAGGTGCCAGACCGATCAGCGGTGATAGTGGTTTATTTGACATCAAAGCCCTTGCCGAACAAGGCGATTTTGTCGCCGTTGCCACTCGTGGCAGCTACCGGCAGCAGTCAGTGCTGGCCGATTTTGTCACGCATCTGCTTGGTTACATTCGTCCGTCACTGTTTAAGCCGATGAAAGTTGTGGTGAATTCGGGCAATGGCGCCGCCGGCCATGTTATTGATGAGCTCGAAAGTCGCTGTGCAGCATTAGGCTTGCCGCTGCAGTTTATCAAAGTCCATCACGAGCCGGATGCGACTTTCCCAAATGGTATTCCCAACCCATTGTTGCCGGAAAACCGCGCCGATACCTCAAAAGCGGTGTTGGCGCATCAGGCTGATTTTGGCGTAGCCTGGGATGGCGACTTTGACCGTTGTTTCCTGTTTGATGAGCAGGGGCAGTTTATCGAAGGTTATTACATTGTCGGTTTGTTGGCCGAAGCGTTTTTACAGCAGCACGCCGGGGCCCGTATTATTCACGACCCGCGCTTAACCTGGAATACCATCGATTTAGTCACGCAGGCGGGCGGTGAAGCCATTCAGTCCAAAACCGGCCACGCCTTTATCAAAGAGCGGATGCGGCTGGAAGATGCGGTCTATGGCGGTGAGATGAGTGCGCATCATTATTTCCGTGATTTTGCTTACTGTGACAGTGGCATGATCCCGTGGTTGCTGGTGGCGGAGCTAATGTGCGTCAAGCAAAAGCCGTTGTCAGCGTTAGTCGCTGAGCGCATCGCCGCCTTCCCATCCAGTGGTGAAATCAACTTCACTATTGCCGAGCCTAAAGCCAAATTAGCGGAAATTCTGGCGTTGTATCAGCCATCCGCCGACAAGCTTGATACCACCGACGGGATTAGCCTGGAGTTTGCTGACTGGCGTTTTAATCTGCGTAGTTCCAATACAGAGCCGCTGGTAAGGCTCAATGTAGAAAGCCGCGGTGATATCGCGCTGATGCAGGCGAAAACGGCGGAGTTGTCCGCTTTATTGCAGCAAGGCTGATTGATATGACTGCAGCATCTCCCGACGACATCCGCCAGGATCCGGCCATACAGAAACTGCTGGAACGGATGCCTGAGGATGTGCAGCAGAGTTTTACCGAAGCCCAGCTGAGCTATCTGCGCGTCGCGTTAGGCGCGCGGCAGTGGGGCAAACACCGGCTGGATTTACGCGGTACTGTCGGCCTGGGGCGCTGGCGTTATTATTATGTGCTGGTGGCCGGGCGTAACCATCGCGGTGATCCGCGCCATGGTCAGCTCAGCCGGCTGATGCAAAGTGTCGTGATCAGTGTGTTTTTGTTGGCAGCAGGCCTGATTGGTTTGTTGCTGCTGTACCTGCTGAAATCGGCGCTGGGGATTGATTTATTCGACGACTATTCGTTTGGCATCTGGCATTGGTTTAAAGCGTTGTTTGCCGGCTGATAGCCGTGTCATCCTGAAGCGCAGGGTAGCCGCTGCGCTTCAGTCTGATATCCGCCAGGTCAGAGGCTAATCTCGAGCCGTTGCACCACCACGCCATTCTGCGGTTCTTCTTCATCGTCTTCTGCCAATAAGCCGACCGGCTTTGCCGGTACTGCTTCTTTGTCAAAGGCGGTGTCTCCGGCAAATTCGCCCGCGCGGGCTTTACTGACGGCGGCAAAATCAAACAGATGTTTATCGACCATATGTGATGGCACAATGTTTTGCATGGCCTGGAACATGGTTTCAATCCGGCCCGGGAAGCGTTTATCCCAGTCCTGCAGCATTTCTTTCACCACCTGACGCTGCAAGCCATCCTGCGAGCCACACAGATTGCACGGAATAATCGGGAATTCACGGGCGGTGGCGTATTTTTCGATGTCTTTTTCGCGGCAGTAAGCCAGCGGCCGGATCACGATATGTTCGCCATTGTCGCTGATTAGCTTCGGTGGCATCGATTTCATTTTGCCGCCGTAGAACATGTTCAGAAACATCGTTTCAATCATGTCGTCCCGGTGGTGACCCAGCGCGATTTTGGTGGCGCCCAGCTCTTTGGCGGTGCGATATAAAATGCCGCGGCGTAACCGGCTGCACAACGAGCAGGTGGTTTTGCCTTCGGGGATTTTTTCTTTGACAATCGAGTAGGTGTCTTCAGTGACAATCTGATAATCCACGCCGATGCCATCTAAGTAGTTGGGCAACACGTGTGCCGGAAAGCCAGGTTGTTTCTGGTCCAGATTGACTGCCACGATGCTGAAGTTGATCGGTGCGGATTGTTGCAGATTCAGCAAAATGTCCAGCAAGGTATAACTGTCTTTGCCGCCAGACAGGCAGACCATGATTTTGTCGCCTTCTTCGATCATGCCAAAATCAGCAATGGCCTGGCCGACGCCCCGACGCAGTCTTTTATGCAGTTTATTCAGATTGTATTGCGCTTTGGCTTCAGCGGAGTGTGACATGATGCTACCCAGACAGTAAAAAAGGCGCACATTATAGCGGATCACGCCCGCTTGCCAATTCCAATTCTTGGTTACGGGCGTGGAACATCAGCTGTGATCAGACCGGCGCGTCCGGTTTCAGAGCCAGCACATCGCAATCGAGCCGGTCAATCACGTGTTCGGCGGTATTGCCAATAATGGCCGCTGACAAACCGGTGCGACCAATAGTGCCGATAATCACCATCTCGGCGTCGAGTTCTTTCGCCACCCGTGGGATCACATCTTCCGGCATGCCTTCCCGGACATGCACGGCTTCACTGGTCAGATCAAACTGGCCCGCCAGCGCATTGGCAGCATCCACATGGTGATGGCGCATGCTGTCGTTGTATTCAACCGGATTAAACTCCGGGATCTCAATTGCCACATGAATAGGCGTGCCCGGGTAAGCGTTGACCAGATGTACTTTGGCGTGCAGCATCGCGGCCATCGCCTGGGCCTGGCGAATAATGATGTGATTCAGTGCCTTATGATGGGGTTTTTCACTACCGGCATTGACCGCCGCCAGAATATTGCCTTGCGCCGGCCAGGCATGTTCTTTGACCAGTAACACCGGGCAGGGGCATTTACGCAGGATGTGCCAGTCGGTTGGGGTAAAGATCATCGATTTAAGCACATCGTGGTCATGGGTACCTTTAATCACCAAATCATAGCCATGTTCGGTGACGGTCTGCACTATGGCCTCAAACGGGCGGTTGTGCCAGACCACTTTGGCACTGCAGGTAATGCCTTTGGAGCGGGCGGGGTGCAATAACTCCTGGATCCAAATCTCGCGGTCAGTGATCACAGCCTGGCGCATCGATTCGCGCTCTTCACCGGATAACATGGTGGTCATTTCATAAGAGAAATCGTAGATGGATAAAAAAGCAGTGAGTTTACATGCGGTGTGTTCGGCCAGTTCTATGGCCCTTGCCAGCGCTTTTTGCTGGTCCGTACTGGGATCAAGCACCACCAGCACATCCTGATATGTCGCCATCATCATTCTCCTTTGCAGTCACAGGTACAGAATCAGTGTAGCTAAGTTAAATCGCTTCGTGCTTTGGCATGTTGTGTTGGATCAAGCAAGTGCCGATTGGTTCCCTGGCGTTTGCCTGGACATAAAAAAACCGCCGGAAGGCGGTTTTGTCTGTGCATAGCGCTAAATCAGCGGCCGATTTGCGCCATACCCGCAACCCGACTTAATTCTTCAAAATTCGCAATGGTGATCAGTTTACCATCGACGTGGATTAACTCGTCTTTGTGGAAGCGCCCCAGCAGGCGACTGATGGTTTCGACGGTTAAACCCAGATAGTTGCCGATCTCACCTCGGGTCATGGTCAGGCGAAATTCTTTGCGCGAAAAACCGCGGCTGCCAAAGCGTTGTGCCAGATTGGTTAAAAAGGCGGCCAGTTTTTCTTCAGCAGTTTTGCGGTTCAGCAATAACATCATCTGCTGGTCACCGTGGATATCCTGACTCATCAGACGCATCAGTTGCTGGCGCAGTTTCGGTACCTGGTCTAACAAATGATCGAGGTTATTAAACGGGATCTCACAGACCATGGCGGTTTCCAGCGCCTGCGCGTAGCTTGGGTGTTGCTGATCACCAATGGCGTCAAAGCCAATCACGTCGCCCGGCAAATGGAAACCGGTGATTTGTTCTTCACCCTGTTCGGACAAAGTGTAGGTTTTAAAAGAACCGGTGCGTACTGCGTACAGTGCCTGTAACGGTTTACCGGCTTCGAATAAATGGTCGCCTTTGTGTGACGGCCGCTTACGCTGGATGATTTGATCAAGCTTATCCAGCTCTGAGTCATTTAGGGTGAATGGCAGACACAGCTGGCTGAAGCCACAGTGCTGGCAGTTGATACTTGAAGGTGAACTCATCGCAGGTTTCCAAACTCCATCCAAAGTATGCCCAGCTTAAAAAACCAGAGCCCGAAGTGCAAGGTAAATTGTCTGTAACGCATAAGCAGCTAACACCGCTGCCAGACCATATCGCACCCATTGCTGTTGTTGTAATTGCCGCAGCGCGTCGGCAGTCTGACCCGCCAATAACACCGCAGGCAAAGTACCCAGACCAAACAGTGCCATCCACAATGCGCCCTGTGTGGCGCTACCACTGCCGAGGCTCCAGCTCAGTGCGGAATAAACCAGACCACAAGGCAGATAACCCCAACACAGGCCATAGGCATAAGCTTTAACAGCTGAATCCAGCGGTAACAACCTCTGGCTGATTGGTTGGACCCGGCGCCAAAGCATTTGTCCTGCGCGTTCCAGTTTCAGCAAGCCAAACCATAACCGGCTGATATACAGCGCCATCGCTAATAACATCAAACCTGCCAATAGTTGCAGCCACTGCGGCATCAGGCCGCTACTGCCAACCATGGTTGCACCGATGCCGCCAAATAAGGCGCCGGTCAGTGCATAACTGCTGATCCGGCCAAGCCCCAGCATCAGTTGCAGCCAGCCCCGGCGAGTCCGTGATGGCGGCATCAGCATCTGCAGCGCACCGGCCATGCCGCCACACATCAGCAGACAATGCGCACTGCCAAACAGGCCAACAAAAAAAGCGGCGAAAATATCAGGGCTCACGGGATGATGACGTGCTGTCGGCTGGTGGCGTTGAAGAAGCAGGCTTTTCGTTAAACAGAATACTGAAACCTTCTTTATCCAGGTCGTCAAACTGTTTAGAGCGTACCGCCCAAAAGAACACCGCAATGCCAATCATCACAAAGATGATAGCAATCGGGATCAACACATAGATGATACTCATGCTTTGAGCAACCGTAATGAATTAGAGACCACTAACAATGAACTGCAGGACATGCCGATCACCGCGACATAAGGCGAGACAAAACCGCAGACCGCCAATGGGATAATAACCAGATTGTATCCGGCTGCCCACCACAGATTTTGCCGCACCACGCGATGGGCGCGACGCGCACCGTCAATCAGGGTTTGCAGCTGTTGCAGGTCATTATGCAGCAATACGACGTCGGCCTGGTTCTTTGACAATTCAGTACCGCTGTCGAGCGCAACGGACACATGCGCAGCATGGAAACAAGGACTGTCGTTGATGCCATCGCCGACCATCACCACCGTTTCACCGGCTTGCACCGACTGCTGAATGGCGCTGACTTTTTGCTCTGGACTGCAGCCTTGCCACAATTCATCAATATGCAGCTGCTGCGCGACAGCAGGAGCTGCGGCAGATCCATCACCGGTCAGGATGGCTAGCTTTAACTGACGTTGTAGCAGCGCAGGGATCAGCGTCGTGACTTCAGGCCTGAGTTGGTCAGCCAGCTGCACAGTCGCAGCTAACTCGCCGTTGATGGTGAAACAAACCTGCGTTCCAGCCAGACGTGGGTCTTGCACATCCAGCCCACAGAAATCCGGCCGGCCAATACGGAGTTGTTGCTGCTGATACACGCCTGCCAATCCGGCACCAACACTGAGGCTGACCTGCTCCAGTGGCAACGCTTGCACAAAGTACGGGCTAAAAGCCCGGGCGATCGGATGCTCAGATTGTTGCTCCAGATTGGCCATCAGATTCAGCAATTGTATTTTGTCAAAGCGTGGCGTGAAGATTTGCACATCGGTCAGGCTAAACCGGCCTTGTGTCAGCGTGCCGGTTTTGTCGAAGAAAATCTTACTGAGTTTTGGCAGCACATCCAGCACATGCTGGTTCTTAATCAGAATGCCTTTGCGGTTCAGCTGGGCCAGCGCACAGGTTACTGCCGTCGGTGTGGCGAGACTTAACGCGCAAGGGCAGGTGGCAACCAGCACAGATAAAGTCACCCAGAATGCGCGATCAGCGTCGATCCAGAAATACCAGGCACAGAAGGTACCGGTGGCAATTACCAGCAGACGCTGCACGAAAAAACGCGCGATGCGGTCGGTTTTTTCCAGAATGGCCGGTTTCTGATGTAGCGTTTGTTGCTGCAATGCAATAATTTGGCCGAGGCGGGACTCAGTCAGAGCGCTTCGGACCTGCACCACCAGAATGCCGTCGTGGTTCATACTACCGGCCAGTACCAAATCACCGGCTTGTTTGCTGATGGCTTTGTATTCGCCGGTTAACATTGATTCATCAACAGAGCTGACGCCGCTTTCGACCAGACCGTCGGCAGGAATGGTCTCACCGGCTTTTACCAGAATATGGTCGCCGCTTTGTAACCGTCTGGCTGATGTGGCAGTGCCATTTTCGCCGTCCCATAAGGTCGCACTGACAGGCATCACTTTAAGCAAATTACTGGTGGCGTCACGCGCTTGTTTGCGGGCGCGGAATTCAAAAAATTTGCCGAGCTGTAACAGAAACACGAACATACAAACGGATTCAAAATAGACTTCGCCAGTATCAAAGATGGTGGCGTATAACGAGGCGATAAAGGTGTAATACAGTGCCAATGTGATCGGTACATCCATATTCAGCTGACGGGCCTTTAATGCGCGCCAGGCGCTGCTGCTAAAGGGCAGGGCCGCATACGCCATCACAGGCAGGGTTAACAACAGGCTAACCCAGCGCAGATAGCCTTCGTATTGCGCCTCTATGCCGCTGAATTCACCAAAATACAGCCCAAACGCCAGCATCATCACTTGCATCGTCATAATGCCGGATACGGCGAGGCGTTTCAGATAGGCATTTAATTCCTGCTGGAAGTGTTGTTCTTCGACATCAGCCACAAATGGGCTGGCCTGATAACCCAGCTCGTTGATTTGATTCAAGACTTCACTCAACGGGGCCGCTTTTGCATCCCAGATCAGTTCACAACGGGCTGTGCCTGAGTTGACACTGACGCGCCGAACGGCGCTGTTTTGCTGCAGTTGACGTTCAATCAGCCAGGCGCAGGCTGCACAGCTCATGCCATTGATTGACAGCTCAATGCGCTGGGCATCACCGATTTGTTGGGTCAGATCCTGCAATACTTCGGCACTGTCGTAGCTAAGGAGTTGTGCTTTAAGTTCGGCCGGCACCGCATTGGCTTTGCTGGCGGCTTTGCTGCGGAATTTATAGTAGTCGCTGAGACCTTGCGTCACGATGGTTTCGGCGACGGCCTGACAGCCGGCACAACAAAAAATTTGCGACTCACCCAGCACTTCGCAGCGAAAATCGGTACTTGACGGGACAGGTTCGTGGCAATGAAAACAGCAGAGTTGCAACATGGGGCAGTTTGAGGCCTCAGTAAGTCAGTTGAATGGCATCTATGGCCGGCAAGCTCAACGACGCACGCAGTTTCCATTGGTTGGCGTTATCGTGCACTACCAGACTCCATTTGCCGGTCGGCGTCAGCGGCAGTTCTGCGATGTACATCGATTCACCGCTGCGATGCGCGATGACTTTAAAATCCTTGGCAGCAAGCGTGTTGTGGACGAAATCCAGCGTCACACTCGTCTCCAGAATACTGTTGGCATCAAAGGTCAGAATGGCTTTATTGCCGGCCAATAACACTGTTGCATGTAAATTGCGTGCAGCAGCTTCGCGGTAGCGGGATAAGTTCTGGTTGACGGCTTTGCCTTCGGCATAGTAGTCGTCGACGACCAGATCCGGACTTTGCTGGTTCATGATGTACACGGTATGGACCGCTTTCAGCACCGAAAACACCGGCAGGCTGATCAGGATCCAGGGCCAGGCTTGTTTGTACCAGGGTTTTGACATCACAACTTTATTCCTCGAATAACTTCAGACAGATAAAAAGAAGCCCCTCGAGGGGGCTTCAATATTGTTCCGGCTGCCGCGGTTACTTCGCTTCGTCCGGACGTGATAAGCGGTATACGTATGCCGCGATCACGTGGATTTTATCTTCACCCAGTGTGTCTTTGAACGCCGGCATCTGACCGTTACGGCCCTGACGCAGAGTCTGTTCAATAGTCCCGGCCGAACCACCGTACAACCAGGTGCTGTCGGTCAGGTTAGGCGCACCGAATGGCAGGTTGTGGGCCAAAGAGCCTTTACCGTCCATACCGTGACAGGCCGCACACATGCCGAACTTGGCTTTACCGGCAGCAGCTTCGTTGTCGTTGACTTTCCGGCCAGACAAGCTCAGCACATAAGCGGTCATTTCTTTCACGCCTTGATCACCCAGTGCTTCACCCCAGGCTGGCATTGCGGCTTTACGGCCATGGCGCAAGGTTTCAACGATTTTGTCTGCAGTGCCACCATATAACCAATCATTATCGGTCAGGTTCGGGAAACCACGCTGACCGCGGGCATCTGAGCCGTGACACTGCGAGCAGTTTTGCAGGAACAGACGTTGACCGACTTTTAATGCCTCTTTGTCAAACGCCAGCTCTTCCACCGGACGACTGGTGTATTTGGCGAACTCTTTGGCAAAAGT
The DNA here is from genome assembly GCF_001518915.1 of Rheinheimera sp. F8. NCBI lineage: Bacteria > Pseudomonadati > Pseudomonadota > Gammaproteobacteria > Chromatiales > Chromatiaceae > Rheinheimera > Rheinheimera sp. F8. The sequence goes on along the minus strand of NZ_CP013656.1, from coordinate 3,513,748 downwards.
GCCTTCCGCTTTGATGTACTCCGCATCCAGCTGTGACGGTGTACCTGCCGCTTTTTGCGCTTCAATGGCTGCTTTTGATTCAGCCAGCGATTTCACGCCCTGGTTCGAACTGGTCCAGCCAAACAGGCCTTTCCAGCTACCCAGACCAGGGTAGGCCGCAAAGTAATACACCGACCAGGCGAAGGTGGCGTAAAACATGATGGTCCACCATTTTGGCAGCGGGTTATTGATTTCTGAGATCCCGTCAAATTCATGACCGGTGGTTTCGTTTTCGGCAACGCCAACATGGTTTTTCAGGTTCCATGTCAGCAACACAAAGCACACAACCAGACATGCCAGTGTTAATACAATGATCCAAGCACTCCAAAAGCTACTCATGATCCGACTCCTGTTGTTGTTTTTGTTGTGGCTTTTTATCGTCGGCAAATATCACATTTGCTACCTGGTCGAAGTCGGGCTTGCGTTTAAACGCAAACAACCAGACCACAAGACCAATAAAAGCCACAAAAATAATCACGGTGAAAATGCTGTGTACTGTCACGAAGTCCATGGCAATTACTTCAATGCTGTGCCCAATGATTGCAGATAGGCAATCAGGGCCTGCATTTCAGTTTTACCTTTTACGGCTTCTTGTGCAGCGGCAATTTCTTCCGCTGAGTACATCACACCGTCTGCGTCGTCTTTGTGCATTTTGCCTTTGGTCAGCATGTTAAATGTTGCCATTTTCTTCGCTGTCAGCTGACCGTCAAGCACTGTGCTGTCCAACCACGGATATCCAGGCATATTGGACTGTGGTACCACAGAACGTGGATCCATCAGGTGAGCATAATGCCAGTCGTCGCTGTAACGACCACCAACACGGGCCAGATCCGGACCTGTCCGTTTAGAGCCCCACAGGAACGGGTGTTCCCAGACACTTTCACCGGCAACAGAGTAGTGACCGTAACGTTCCACTTCATGACGGAATGGGCGGATCATCTGGCTGTGGCAGTTGGTACAACCTTCGCGGATAAACACGTCCCGGCCTTCCAGCTGCAGTGCAGTGTAAGGCTTCAGGCCATCTACAGGCTCGGTTGTTTCGTTGAGAAACATCAGCGGTGTGATCTCAACCATGGTACCGAAGCTGATAGCGACAACCGTCATGATGCCGAGCCAGCCAGCGTTTTTCTCAATAAATTCGTGGTAATTCTTAGACATGACTGACTCCTTATGCCGCTTCTGCGATTGGCTCTAACGTACCTTGTTTGGCACGCACAGTTTTAATCACGTTGTAAGCCATTACCAGCATACCGGCGACGACGAAACAACCACCGATGAAGCGCATCAGGTAGAACGGATATGAAGCTTCCAGCGACTGGACGAAGCTGTAGGTCAGAGTGCCGTCAGTATTCACTGCACGCCACATCATGCCTTGCATAATACCGCTGATCCACAGGGCGACGATATACAGCACAACACCAGTGGTGTGTAACCAGAAGTGGGTGTTAATCAGTTTGACGCTGTACATACGACCTTGCGCGAATACAGCAGGGATCAGGTGATACAGTGCGCCGATAGAGACCATCGCAACCCAGCCTAAAGCACCAGAGTGAACGTGACCAACGGTCCAGTCTGTGTAGTGAGACAGTGCATTTACTGATTTGATTGCCATCATCGGGCCTTCAAATGTCGACATGCCGTAGAAAGACAGAGAAACAATCAGGAAACGTAAGATCGGGTCAGTTTTCAGTTTATGCCAGGCACCTGATAACGTCATGATACCGTTGATCATGCCGCCCCAGCTTGGTACAAACAGAATAACCGACATCACCATACCAACAGACTGAGTCCAGTCTGGCAGGGCGGTGTAGTGTAAGTGGTGTGGACCTGCCCAGATGTACAGTGCGATCAGGGCCCAGAAGTGCACAACTGACAGGCGGTATGAATAGACTGGACGGCCAGCCTGTTTTGGCACGAAGTAGTACATCATACCGAGGAAACCGGCGGTGAGCAGGAAGCCTACGGCGTTGTGACCGTACCACCATTGCACCATCGCATCGACGGCACCGGCGTAAATCGAATATGATTTAGTCAGCGAAACAGGGATCACCATGCTGTTTACTACATGCAACGCGGCCACAGTGATAATAAAACCACCATAGAACCAGTTCGCGACATAGATGTGGCTGGTTTTGCGTTTGATTAAAGTACCGAAGAAGACGATGGCGTAACTAACCCAGACCACAGTGATCAGTAAGTCGATTGGCCATTCCAGTTCGGCATATTCTTTGCTCTGGCTGATACCCATAGGTAAGGTAATTGCTGCGGCGAGAATCACAACCTGCCAGCCAACAAAGGTGAACATGGCAAGCTTTTCGGCAAACAAACGCACCTGACAGGTACGCTGTACGACGTAATAAGACGTGGCGAATAACGCGCTGGTACCAAACGCGAAAATCACCGCGTTGGTGTGGAGAGGACGAAGACGGCTATAAGTTAACCAGGCAGTATCAAAGTTCAGTGCTGGCCAGTAAAGTTGTGCCGCAATTAAAACACCCACGCTCATGCCGACTATGCCCCACAACACGGTTGTGAGTGCAAATAGGCGGACAACTGTGTAGTTGTAGTCAACATTTAACGATTGTGTATGGCTCATGTTGAGTTCCGCTGCAGTTTTTTGCTAGTTAGTAAATGAAAACACCCGAGGGCGACCTTTCTTATTTTAGATTTGCCGTAACTGCCGCCAAACCACTGACTCAGCTCGCTTTCACAGCTCATCTTTGCGGCGGATCATACGAGCTTTACCCCTAAAAAGATAGGCAGATACGCCGGTTTTATGATTTAGAACAATGTTGCTGCTCAGAAAATATTCAATTGAAGCAACAATTTCCGAAGCAGTGCGAATAGGATAGAATAACGGTTCGCGCTGTAAAGGAAATGACCGATGTCTGTGGAAAAATGGCTGTTGCTGTCGTTGCTTGTCTGTTGTGTGTCCTGTACGCCACAGGGTGGGCAGCAGTCAGATGAGCATCTGGTACAAAAAGGCGCAGCGCAGCTCAGCTATCAGCCGGCGCATCTGCAGACAGAATCGCCGCTGAGTTTAGCGATTCGTACGCCAGCAGGCTGGCAGTTGCATAAAGCGACCCTGGTCGGACTGAGTATGGAGATGCCCCGCATGCCGCTGTTTTTCACACAGACCAACGCTGCGACACAGTCAGAAGCAAACTGGCAAACGCAATTTTTGATCGGCGCTTGTGCCGACGCGCAAATGACCTGGCGTCTCGAACTGCTGTTTATTGATGATAAAGGCGCTGAGCAGCGCCTGTCGGATGAGTTTGTTGTGTACCGGCGCTAATCTGTCTGCCTCGGCCTTTAATTTCTGCCAATCGTCATTTGCAAGTCCAGTGCCCGGGTATCCAGCAGCGATAAGCGGGCAGTTTCAGCGCAGACAAACTTGGTCCATTGCTGCGGGCCAATCTCTTTGGCGGCGCTGCCTTTGGCCTGTCCCGGGTTCCAAATCACCGACGCATCATGGCCGGCCTGTTGCAACAGCAATGTCGCCGGGGTCTGCAGGGTCAATGCTGCAGCGGTATCCTGATAAATCCGATCGATTTCATCGCCAAAACTTAGTGCTGCAGAGGTCTCGGCCGGTAGCACTTTGTTGATAAAGGTCGCAGGTAATGGCGACACTGTCGCTTGGCGAACATCATCACAGGCAAAATAAGTGTGTAGTGCGGCCTGTTGCTGCGTTAAATCGTCGCAGTGCAGATGCAAATGCAGGCCTTTGTGGTTCAGCAGATATTGGCATTGCAGCCGGACTTTACCGGCGTGCCACGGAATATTGTCAAATTCAGCCTGCAAAATCAGCAGCGCATGGTCGCTGCAACTTTCATCGGCGACTTGTTGCCACAAATGGGTACGGGCCAGACCATGATTAGGCACCTGCTGTTGTGTCAATGCTGGATCTACCGGACCAAACCAAGGCCAGCACACTGGCACACCACCGCGGATCGGGTGTTGGTTTTGCCAATCTGTAGTGGGTGACAACCAGAGTAATTCTTCGCCTTTAAGCGTTAATGACAGAACCTGCCCACCATACAGCGACACAACAGCGGTGTAATCAGCAAAACTAAAGCGGATGCAGGGCAAAGCATTGAGATGCGCGAAACCGTCCAGATGAACAAAATTAGCCATAAATTGAAGCTCTTAGAAGAAAAAGTCGGTTTGATTGTGTGCCGGTCAACCCTGAGAAGCAAGCTGAGCGTCAGGACTTTTTCACTGGTCAGCGCTGAATGGAGGGTTCAGGCCGCCGAAATGTCCGTTGTTCTGGTGTCGCAAATTGCTATTGCAGTTACTACGGCATAAAAAAAGGCGACCGAAGCCGCCTTAGTCTGCAAGCAAACAGCTTACGATTTCATCAGTTCAACGGTGTTATCGAGCATCCGGTTAGAGAAACCCCACTCGTTGTCGTACCAGGCCATGACTTTGACCAGACGGCCATTGACCCGAGTTTCAGTGGCATCAAAAATCGACGACATCGGATTGTGGTTAAAGTCGACTGATACCAGCGGCAGGTCGTTTACGGCAAGGACCTGATTCATCGGGAACTGCGCCGCAGCGTCACGGATGATTTGGTTTACTTCTTCAATCGTCGTTTCACGACCGGCGATAAAAGTTAAGTCGACCAGCGAGACGTTGATCGTTGGTACACGCACCGCCAGACCATCGAATTTGCCTTTTAATGCCGGAACTACCAGACCTACCGCAGCGGCTGCGCCGGTTTTGGTTGGGATCATCGACATGGCGGCAGCACGGGCACGGCGCACATCGGTGTGATACACATCAGACAAACGCTGGTCGTTGGTATAAGCATGGATAGTGGTCATCAGGCCAGACTCAATGCCAAGAATATCGTTCAGCGGCTTGGCAATCGGTGACAGACAGTTCGTGGTGCAGCTGGCATTAGAGATGATGGTCATTTCCGGGGTGATCACGTCATGGTTAACGCCGTAAACAACAGTGGCGTCGACATCTTTCGCCGGTGCAGAGATGATGACTTTTTTCGCACCCGCAGACAGGTGAGCGCCGGCTGACTGACGGTCAGTGAACAGACCGGTACATTCCAGCACGACATCAACTTTTAAATCAGCCCAGGGCAGGTTGGCCGGGTTGCGTTCGCTCAGGGTCAGGATCTCGTCCTGATTGACATAAATCGCATTGTCAGAATGCTCAACATTAGCAAAGAAAATGCCGTGCGCGGTGTCGTACTTCAGCAGGTGTGCGTTAATCGATGCGTCACCTAAATCGTTAATAGCGACGACTTTGATGTCGTATGACTTCTTACTTTCATATAAAGCACGTAAAACATTGCGGCCGATACGGCCAAAACCATTGATCGCGACACGAATTGTCATAAGGCACCCCTGATGCGGACGAATTGTGTAGTAAAATTACATGTTTTTCCGCCATTTTCAAGCGGAAATTTGTTATGCAATCGTATTTATGTAATTTAATGACGTAATCTGCGATTTTGCCATCGACGCTGTTTTTTAAAGTCTTATACTGCTTGCCATAGCCGGTTGCGGGCACAGAACCCAATTGTAAATCCGGCATGGACAGAGCGACGAAACCGAGTTGGAGCCTTTATGGACAAAACACTGCTGGCCGAACTGATCGGCTTTAATGGCATTGAAACGCAATTTACCGATGCCTGGGGCAAACCTGCCGAAGTGGCAGAAAAAGATCAGTTACGCATGCTTTCAGCATTGGGTTTCGACGTCAGTGACAATACCAAGGCGGCCGCACAGCTGCGTGAACGTCAGTTGTTGCATTGGGCCGAACCGATAGATCCGGTGTCGGTGCAAAACCGGGCCGAACAATTGAAGTTAGAATTGCGCCTGCCGCTGGCGCTGGTGCATCAGACTCTGACAGTGACGGTTATCAGCGAAGCAGGGCAGTCTCAGCAGTTTAAACTGGTCGCAGTCGACGACGGTGAGCTGACGCAGGTCTCCGTCTTTGATGAAGTGGAATACCAGCAATATGAATTTATGCTGCCGCTGGCACTGCCTTATGGTTATCACCGGCTGGAATTACAGATCGACGGCGACGATGACGATTTCAGTCAGTCATTGATCGTAGTGCCGGAGCGCTGTTATCAGCCAGAAGCGTTTGCGCAGCAAAAGCAGTGGGGTATTTCGGTTCAGCTGTATGCCGTTAAGTCGGAGCAGAACTGGGGTGTCGGCGATTTTGCAGATTTAGGCGAGCTGGTGAATTATCTGGCGGCGCAGGGCGCAGATTTTGTTGGTCTAAACCCAATTCATGCTTTGTACCCGGCGATGCCGGAGTCCGCCAGCCCATACAGCCCATCGAGCCGGCGCTGGCTCAATATGATTTACCTGAGCGTGGCGCAGATGCCGGGCTTCAGTCAGTGCGGTGCTTTGCAGCAACAGCTGGTGCAGGCAGATTTCCAGGCGCAATTACAGGCACAGCGTGACAAACACTGGGTTGACTATAGCGGCGTGATGCAACTGAAATTGCCGGCGCTGCGCGCGTTGTATCAGTGGTATCTCGATCAGGGCCAAAAAGATGTCGCGCTGACTGCTGAATTTAACCGTTTTGTTGCTGAAGGCGGCGACAGCCTGCGTCAACTGGCGCTTTATGACGCGCTGCACTTACATCTGATTGCCAAAGACCCTCACGCCTGGGGCTGGCCAAACTGGCCGGAACAATACCGCAGTGCAGACAGCGAGACGGTGCAGGCATTTGCTGCGGCCAATCAGCACGACATCGGCTTTTTCAGCTATTTGCAATTCTGTGCACAGCAACAGCTGGCCAAAGTGCAGCAGCAAGCTAAAGATCATGGCATGTTACTGGGCCTGTATCGCGATTTAGCGGTCGGCGTCAGTGAAGCCTCGACTGAAATTTGGGCCAATCCGGATTTGTATTGCCGCGATGCCAGCGTTGGTGCGCCGCCGGATATTCTCGGGCCAAAAGGCCAGAACTGGGGCCTGCCGCCGATGTATCCTTACGAACTGTTCCGTCAGGCCTATCAGCCGATGATTGACCTGTTCCGCGCCAATATGCGCGATTCCGGTGCACTGCGGATTGACCATGTGATGGCGCTCCTGCGGTTATGGTGGGTGCCAAAAGGTTCGGTGTCCGCTGGTGAAGGAGCCTATCTGTATTATCCAATCATGGATTTACTTGGCATTTTGGCGCTGGAAAGTCAGCGGCAGCAGGCGGTGGTGATTGGTGAAGATCTTGGTACGGTACCGGATGGGATCTTTGAGCTACTGCAGCAGTTTGGCATGTATTCATATCGGATCTTCTTCTTCGAACAGGCTGAAGATGGTGGTTACATCTCGACGGCGCATTACCCGGTGCAGGCGATGTCGGCACTGACCACCCACGATATGCCGACCCTGATTGGTTTCTGGCACTGTTCAGACCTGAAATTAGGTTTACAGCTCGGGCTGTACACTGAAGAGATCTTGCCAGGCTTGTATCAGGACCGGCATCAAGCCAAGCAACGGATCCTTGATTCACTGCATGGCCACAATATGCTGCCAGCCGATTATCCGCGCACGGTTGAACATCTTGGTATGGACCGCACCTTAAGTTTTGCTTTGCAACAGCATCTGGCGCGCGGCAGTTGTCAGTTATTATGTTTGCAACTGGAAGACTGGATGGAGATGACTGAGCCGGTGAATGTGCCGGGTACCAGTGATGAATATCCGAACTGGCGGCGCAAATTGAGTATGACGCTGGAGCAGCTGGCGCAACAGGAACATATCAAATCTCACCTGAAGCAATTGACAGCCAACCGCAGAACAGGCTTATATTCATAATCTTAATGCATATAGCTCCGGTACTTTGGTACCGGAGCTCCCGCAATTCCCGCTTTTAATGACACAGGATTTGTTATGCCAGACCATCAGTTACAAGCTTTACACGATGTGCGTTGCGCGCAGCCATTTGCCGTACTGGGCTGGCAAACTGCAGAAAAAGGCCTGTTGATCCGGGCCTTTTTGCCATCTGCAGTGCAGGTGGACGTCGTGGCTCTCGACGATGGCAAATCGCTTGGCGTGATGACGCCGGTTGCGGCCATCGCTGGATTATTTGAACTGACGCTGCCGCGGCGGAAAAACCCGCTGCCATATCGCCTGGAAGTGCAGACTGCGCATCACAGCTACAGTGTGATTGACCCTTATCAGTTTAAAGATGAAGCGTTTTTCGCCGTGCATCACGTCAATACCCGGCCGGAAAACCTGTATCAGCAACTGGGTGCGCAGCTGGTCGATGTCAAAGCAGGCAAGCAGAGCATTCAGGGCACCCGCTTTGCGGTGTATGCACCACATGCCAGTGCCGTCAGCCTGATTGGCGATATGAACAACTGGGATGGCCGTTGTCATCCGATGGAACGCACGGCTTGTGGTCACTGGGTACTTTATGTGCCGGAAGTGGCGGCTGGTGTGCGTTACAAATTTGAAATTAAAGATGCTGCCGGGCATTTATTACCGCATAAAGCCGACCCAATGGCCTTTGCCGCCGAACAATTCCCGTCACATGCCTCTTTAGTGTTTGATCACAGCCGCTATCAGTGGCAGGACAGTGCCTGGCAACAGCGTGAACACAATCCGTACCAAAGCCCAATGAGCATTTATGAAGTGCATTTAGGCAGCTGGCGCACGCATGCCGATGGCAGTTTCCTGACTTATCCGGAACTGGCAGAGCAGCTCATTCCGTATGTGCTGGATATGGGCTATACCCACATTGAATTGTTACCGGTGCTGGAGCACCCCTATACCGGCTCCTGGGGCTATCAGCCTCTTGGCATGTTTGCGGTCACGTCGCGGTTTGGCACGCCTGATCAGTTTAAGGCCTTTGTCGATGCCTGCCATGCCGCAGGGATTGGCGTGTTGCTCGACTGGGTGCCGGCGCATTTCCCGGAAGACGGTCATGGCCTGGCCCGATTTGACGGCGGACACCTGTATGAATATGCCGATCCGCGTCGCGGCTGGCATCCGGACTGGAATTCCTGCATTTATGACTTCGGTAAAGACTACGTCCGGCAATTTTTAGTGGCGAGCGCCTTGTTCTGGTTGGATAAGTTTCATATCGACGGCCTGCGTGTTGATGCTGTGGCGTCGATGCTGTACCTCGATTATTCGCGTGAACATGGCGAATGGATCCCGAATATCGATGGCGGTAACCATAACTATGAAGCCATCAGTTTGCTGAAATGGCTGAATCAGGAGGTTTACAGTAAACATCCACGCGCGATGACCATCGCTGAAGAATCGACCTCTTTTGCCGGCGTCAGCCGTCCAGTGGATATGGGCGGTCTGGGCTTTGGCTTTAAATGGAATATGGGCTGGATGAACGATACGCTGCGCTATATCAGCAAAGACCCGGCGTATCGCAAATATCATCACAATGACCTGACATTTTCGATGGTCTACGCCTATAACGAGAATTTTATCCTGCCACTGTCGCATGATGAAGTGGTGCACGGTAAAGGCAGTATTCTGAATAAAATGCCCGGCGATGAATGGCAACAAGCCGCCAATTTACGCGCCTATTACGCTTTTATGTTTGCGCACCCCGGCAAAAAACTGAACTTTATGGGTAATGAATTCGGCCAGGGCACTGAGTGGAATCATAATCTGGCTTTGCCGTGGTTCTTGCTCGATTTTGATAAACATCGCGGTATTTCACAGCTGTTCCGCGATCTCAATCATACTTACCAGCGTTGTAAGCCTCTGTACGAGCTGGATCACCAAGGGGCCGGGTTTGCCTGGATTGATCATCAGGATGCAGACCACAGCACAGTATCGTTTCGCCGTCTCGATAGCAGCGGCGACGTGGTCTACGTGGTCAGCAATTTTACCCCGGTCGCGCGCACACAATTCCGTTTGCCGGTCTTGCTTGCCGGCGCTTACGAAGTGATCCTGAACTCCGATTCTGCTTATTATTGGGGCAGTAATTACCCGGTCGGGCCACATTTGCATGCTGGTGATGACTTGCAGCTGGCGCTGGAATTACCACCACTGTCGACTTTGTATTTACGTCGTTGCCGTTAACATGAGTTTGTTATGAACGCTGAATTGCTTACGGATTTTGGTCATGCCGCGCCACTAGGGGCAGTTTGTACCGATATCACCATTGGTCGCTGGAATTTTGCTGTGTACGCGCCCGACGCCAGCAGTCTGACATTGTGCCTGTTTTGTCCTGATACCGAAGAACCGCTGGCTGAACTACCGTTTACCGCCAGAACCGGCGATATCTGGCATGTCCAGGTCCAGCAAATTCCAGCAGGAAGTTTGTATCTGCTGCGCGCCGAAGGCGCAGATCGGCCGGCAGAAGGGTTCACCTTTACCAGCAACCATTTGTTGATTGACCCCTATGCACGCAAGCTGAACCGGGCCGTGGTATTTAACGAGCGACTTTATCAGAGTGACAGTCATTACATGCTGGCCAAAGGCGTGCTCGACGCTAATGATTTTGACTGGCAGGGCAGCCAGAAGCCGCAGATCCCACGGGAAAAAACCATCATTTACGAAGCGCATGTCAAAGGCATGACGATGTTGCATCCGCTAGTGCCGGCAGAACTGCGCGGCACCTATGCCGGCATGAGCCATCCGGCGGTGATCAACCATCTGAAGCATCTGGGCGTCACCACAGTACAGTTATTGCCGGTCGCTGCTTTTATGACTGAACCACGGCTGGAAAAGCTGAAACTAAGTAATTACTGGGGCTACAATCCGGTGTGTTTTTTTGCCCCGGATCCGCGTTATCAGCTGGCGGACGCAGTAGCGGAAATGAAAACGCTGGTCCGCACTTATCATCAGCATGGGCTGGAAGTGATCCTCGACGTGGTGTTTAACCACACGGCAGAAGCGGATTGTTATAATCTGAGTTTGCGCGGCTTGGCGAATCGGCAATATTATCTTTTTGAAAATCATGCAGATATCACAGATTATTCGGCCTATTGTAATTACAGTGGTTGCGGTAATACGCTGAATCTGGCGCATCCGGCCACGCAAAAACTGGTACTGGACGCGTTGCGGTACTGGCTGACTGAGATGCAGGTAGATGGCTTTCGGTTTGATTTAGCGGTGACGCTGGCGCGTGAACACAAACGTTTTACTCCTTTTGCCACTTTCCTGCAGATTGTGGCGCAGGATCCGGTGTTATCCGGTGCGAAACTAATCGCAGAGCCTTGGGATGTAGGGCCTTACGGCTATCAGCTCGGGCAGTTTCCGGCGCATTGGTCGGAATTAAACGACAAATTCCGTGATTCGATGCGGTCATTCTGGCGCGGCGATCATGGCAGCCTGAACGAATTCACCACGCGTTTATTGGGCTCACGCGATATCTTCCAAAAACATCACAAACCGGCTGCCTGTTCAGTGAACTATCTGGCTTATCACGATGGTTTTACCCTGCATGACGTGGTTTGTTATCAGCAAAAACATAATTGGCTCAATGGCGAGCAAAACCGTGATGGTCACGACCATAATCTGAGCCTGAATCATGGGGTGGAAGGCCCAAGCAGTGACAGCGCTATTCTTGCGCTGCGTTATCAGCATAAACGCAATCTGGTGGCCAGCCTGTTGCTGAGTCAGGGCATGATCCACTGGCTGGGCGGTGACGAACTGAGTCATAGCCAACAGGGCAATAACAATGCCTATTGTCAGGATAATGAACTGAGTTGGCTGAACTGGCAGCTGGATTACCATGCCACGCAATTTCAGAGTTTTGTGCAGCAGATGATTGCGGTCCGCCAGCAATACCCTTGTCTGCAGCAGTTGTCATTGCTCGATGATCAGTACCAGCGCCACGGTGATAAACATCAGGTGCATTGGCTGAATGCCGATGGCAGTGAAAAAACCGAAGCGGACTGGCATTTGCCGGCCACGCGCTATTGTTATTTTGTCATCGCCAGCAGCGGGGCTGATGCCGAGATCTTAATGATGATCAATGCCGGTTCTGACCCAATCAGTTTGCAGCTGACCGACCGGCCCTGGCATTGCGTGATGGATACGTCTTTTGAAATGGGTCTGGTGTCACCAGTACAGCTGGCGGATGCAGCCTATATGCAACAAGGCAATTCGATGTCATTGTGGGTCAGCCAGCACGGCCATCCGGCATTGCAACGACCTGTCGTTACGGACCTTACTTTGGCTTTTGCCGCTGGTCAGTCTTAATGGTCTGAACAGCATAAAGAATTTCTGCCGGCGCTGCCGGGCGCGGTTTTTTTCCAGTATAATCGCGCCCATTTTGCGACAGCAGCTTTTTGAGGAATGGGAATGACAGCGTCAACGCAATTGTGTGACATCGGCTTTGTAGGTGCAGGTGTCATGGGCAAGAACCTGATCCTGAATCTGGCGGATCACGGTTATCGGGTCGCCGCTTTTGATTTGGACCACAAAAAGCTTGAGTCGGTGATCAGCCAGGACTTGCTGGAAACCAATGGCCAGGGCGGCCGGGTCATCGCCTGCAGCTCTTATACCGAATTGTTATCCCGCCTGACCCAACCGCATTTAGTCATTTTGTCCGTACCGGCCGGAAAACCGGTCGATGATGTCTGTTGCAAGCTGATTGACGCAGGGATCGCGGCCGATGATATTGTGGTCGATACTGGCAACAGTCTGTGGACCGACACAGTACGCCGCGAAAAACACTACGAAGGCAAATTCATTTTCTTCTCGACCGCGGTCTCCGGCGGTGAAGTCGGCGCCCGATTTGGTCCCAGTCTGATGCCTAGCGGTGACCCATACGCCTGGACGCGCATTGAACCGGTCTGGCGTGCCATTGCAGCGAAAGTTGACCCTGCTACCGGCCGTGCGATTGAACGTTATGAACCGGGTAATCCGGTAAAAGAAGGCGATGCCTGTGCCACTTATATTGGCCCGTCAGGCTCTGGTCACTACGTCAAAATGGTGCATAACGGTATTGAATATGCCGATATGCAGCTGATTTGTGAAGTTTACCAGGTGATGCGCGACGCACTCGGCATGTCGGCGCTGCAGGTCGCAGAGGTATTTAAAAGCTGGAATCAGGGTATCCTGAACAGTTATCTGATGGAGATCAGTGCTGAAGTACTGGCGACTAAAGATTCAGAAACGGGCTTGCCACTGGTAGACGTGATTCTGGATAAAGCCGGCCAAAAAGGCACAGGCTTGTGGACCGCAGTCAGCAGCCTCGAATTGGGCTGTGCTTCGCCGACCATTGCTGAAGCCGTATATGCTCGCTCGATTTCAACCAATAAAGAACAACGCGTTGCGGCCTCAACCATATTGGCAGGCTCCAGCCACGACAAGCCGCTGGAATCACAGCGCGAAGTGCTGATCAAACAGCTGCATGATGCGCTGTACTGCGCCAAAATCTGTGTCTATGCGCAGGGTTTTGACCTGATGAAAACGGCCGGTGCTGAGCACGGCTGGCAACTGAACTTTGCTGAGATCGCCAAGATCTGGCGCGCAGGTTGTATTATCCGGGCGGTATTTTTGCAATCGATCACCGATGCTTACGAGCGTAATGATGATTTGGCGAACTTGTTGGTCGATCCGTTTTTTGCTAAGCAAATTTCGCTGAATCAAATGAATTGGCGTCGTGCCGTGGCTGAAGCAACGCTGGTGGGCGTGCCAGTACCGGCGTTGAGTTCTGCGCTGAGCTATTACGACTCGTATCGCACCGCTGTGTTGCCGGCCAATCTGTTACAAGGCCAACGTGATTATTTCGGCGCCCACACGTTTGAGCGTACCGACAAAGCCAAGGGCAAGTTTTTTCACGTCGACTGGAGCCTGCCGGGCCGCCCGATGGTCAAAGTAAAATAAACCCGAATGGAGCAGCAAGATGAAACTCAGTGCAGCACAATGGCGTGAACGGCTCAGTGATGAAGAATATCGCGTCACGCGGCAAAAAGGCACTGAGTATCCTTTTAGCGGTACGCTGTTGTACAACGAAGCGACGGGTATCTACTGCTGTGTTTGTTGTCACCAGCCGTTATTCAGTTCTGAAACGAAGTTTGATGCCGGCTGTGGCTGGCCGTCATTTTCTGCCGCCTTGCCTGGGCAAGTGCGCTACGCCGACGATTTTACCCATGGCATGCAAAGAACAGAAATTCTGTGTATGCATTGCGACGCGCATCTGGGCCATGTGTTTGATGACGGGCCTGTACCAACAGGGCAACGCTATTGTGTCAATTCGGTGTCGCTGGTTTTTGACGGTAAGTAGAAATTGACAGCATAAAAAACGCGGGCTTTACACCCGCGTTTTTTTATATCAGTTTCCGCAGTACTGCGCAGGAATTCGGGTTGTTACCTGTTAAAAGTTACTGAAATACCGGCGCTTTAAACTGACCCAATTCCAGACCGGCTATGGTCTCGTCAGCCAGTGTTTCAATTTTGTCCTTATCCAGCGCATTGTCTTTGGCCGATTTCAGGATCATATCAAATTCAATCCGTTCAACACCGGCCGCCTGAGCCACTAAAGCCCAGTGATAGGACTCAGCCAGTTTGTTTTGCTTAAAATACAGCGTGGTCAGGCTGGTATAGATATCGGTGTCGACCACATCGCCAGCTTTATATAACTTCAGTGCATCCAGCATGGTGGTGATGGCCAGCTTTTTATCTTTCTCAATGTAATAACGGGCCAAAGCGAACTTTAAATCCGGCGTATTGAGCTGACCAGCTTTGGCTGCCTGTTCAAATTTTTCCAGATGCGTCTGGCTCTGATGTCGGGACCAGTGGTAATACAGCAGCCCCGGATAATCAGAGGTGACCGTTTCATCGGTCAGTCGTTTGATCTCATTTAATGACACCATGTAGCTGTTGACACGGGCAGTGGTTTTTTCTTTCAGTTTGATGTGTTCGATGCCTTTGGCCAGCTCCATACATTTGGAGTACTTTTCAAAATCCAGCAGCAGGCGATACTTGTTGGCGTCAGATGGTAACTTTTGCTCACCGAAACGGGCCAGAATGGTTTCTGAGCGTTCCACCCGGCAATGGCCGTCTTCGACTAAATCAGTACATAAACCGGGTTTATCCTGGCAAACCTGCGTAATGTTGAGTTCTTTTTCGCCACAGGCGCTTAGCAATATTAATAACGATAACGATGACAAAAGTCTCTGCATAATCCCTCCGATCTCTATACAACCAGCATACGCAAAAGCTTTGAAAAAATCATTTGTAATTGTTGTTGTAGGGTTACGAATTCAATTACAATATGGCGCCCGCTGTGGCACCTGTCCCCGAACATTCGTTAACTATGAAGTAAAAGGCACAACAGCATGACCTTATCTCACGAAGAACAGTATCAACGCAGCTGGCAGGAACGCCAGGAATACGCCGAAAATATGCAGCCGATCATTGGTCGCCTGTATCGCAATAAAGGGATTGAGTTGGTGGTGTATGGCAAGCCGCTGGTGAATGCCACCACGATTGACATCATCAAAGCCCACAAAACGGTCGAACGCTTTGAACAACAAAAACTGCGTCTGCGTGAGAGTTTCCCGGTACTGGAAGCCATCAGCAAACTGGATCTGGCGCCAGGCCGGATCGACCTGGGCAAACTGGCATTTGCCTATGCTTATAAAAATGCCGCTGCAGGCCTGAGCCTCGAGCACTATCTGCAACGCGAGCTGGCCGATTTACTCGGTCAGGACGACAAAATCAAACCGACCGATGTGGTGTTATACGGTTTTGGCCGGATTGGCCGGTTGTTGGCGCGTCTGATGATTGAACGGGCCGGCCCAAGCGCTAAGTTGCGTTTGCGCGCTATCGTGGTGCGCGGTGGTCGTAAAGGCGATTTGGAGAAACGGGCCAGTCTGCTGCGCCGTGACTCCATCCACGGTCCTTTTAACGGCAGTATCACGATTGATGAAGAAAACGGTGGTATCAAAGCCAACGGTACTTTTATTAAAGTGATTTATGCGGATTCGCCGGAGCAGGTTGATTACACCGCATATGACATTCATGATGCATTGGTGGTCGATAACACCGGGATCTGGAAAGACGACAAAGAGTTGTCTATTCACTTCAAAGCCAAAGGTGCAGCAAAAGTGTTGCTGACCGCGCCAGCCAAGGGTGATGTGAAAAACGTCGTGTATGGCGTCAATCATAAAATGATCACGGCCGACGACCGCATTGTGTCGGCAGCCAGCTGCACCACCAATGCGATCACGCCGGTACTAAAAGCGCTGCATGACGAATACGGCATCCGTAATGGCCACGTTGAAACTGTGCACTCATATACCAACGACCAGAACCTGATCGATAACTATCACAGCGCTGAACGCCGTGGCCGCGCCGCACCGCTGAACATGGTATTAACGTCGACCGGTGCCGCATCTGCTGTTGCCAAAGCCCTGCCAGAGTTAAAAGGCAAGCTGACCGGTAATGCGATCCGCGTACCAACACCCAACGTGTCGATGGCAATTCTGTCACTGAACCTGAACAAAGCAACCGACCGCGATTCGCTTAATGCGTATTTACAAAAAGTGTCGCTGTTCTCTGACCTGCAGGATCAAATTGACTTCACCAATTCAACCGAAATCGTCTCCAGCGATTTGGTCGGCTCGCGCTACGCGGGCGTGGTTGATTCTCAGGCCACAATTGCCGAAGAAGATCGCTGTGTGTTATACGTTTGGTATGATAACGAGTTTGGCTACAGCACGCAGGTGATCCGCGTGATGAACGAGATGGCCGGCATTTTTTACCCAACGTTGCCAGTCGCGCTTTAAGTTCGCTACTACTGAGAAAAGCCGCCTACAGGCGGCTTTTGTTTGCCTGCTGTTTACCGCAAAGCAAAGTAGCCAATCGCCCTGACAAGACAGGCGATGCGCTGATGTGGTAGGCTTCGCCGGTACTTTTTACCCTGCCTGGAATACATATAATGAAAATCACCTGTAATTTTGACAGCGGCAATATCGATATCATTTCTGCTGATCGCATCGACGATATTCGCCTGGCTATTCGTAAAGACAATATGTCTGAATTTTATCAATGGTTTCATTTCCGGCTGCACAGCGACAGTTTCGAGCCGCATACCATCCGCCTGACGAATGTAAACACGTCGGCTTATCCAAAAGGCTGGGCCGATTATAAAGCCGTCGCCTCATATGACCGAGAAACATGGTTCCGTGTCGATACTGCGTTTGACGGCGAACATCTGGTGATCACGCATTATCCGGAAGCTGAATCTTGTTATTTTGCCTATTTCGCACCATACAGCTATGAGCGTCACCTCGATTTGTTAGGTCAGGCGCAGGCGACCGGCCTCGCGCAGCTGGTGGATTTAGGCAATACCATTGATGGCCGCGACATGAGTTTATTGATCATTGGCGAGCCAGCCGATGGCAAGAAAAATATCTGGATCACCGCACGGCAACACCCGGGTGAAACCATGGCGGAGTGGTTTGTTGAAGGTTTACTCGACCGCTTACTGGACCAGGATGACGGCGTTGCTCGTCAGTTGCTCAGCAAAGCAGTTTTTTATGTGGTGCCGAATATGAACCCGGATGGCAGCGTACGCGGTCATTTACGTACCAATGCGGTTGGTGTGAACCTGAACCGTGAGTGGCAAACGCCAACGCTGGAAAAAAGCCCGGAAGTCTACCTGGTGCGGCAAAAAATGCTGGAAACTGGCGTCGATATGTTCCTCGACATTCACGGCGATGAAAACCTGCCATATAACTTTGTCGCCGGCGCTGAAGGCGTACCATCCTACAACGCGAAAATGGCGCAGCTGGAAACGTTGTTCAAACAGACTTTGCTGGCCGTGACGCCAGAATTCCAGACCGAATATGGCTACGATCTGGACGCGCCGGGCCAGGCTAATCTGACGATCGCTTCGACCTGGGTGGCAGAGCAGTTTAAATGTCTGGCGTACACCTTTGAGATGCCGTTTAAAGACAACGCCAATTTACCGGATGAACAATTTGGCTGGTCAGATGTGCGTTCGAAAAAGCTTGGTAATGACACGCTGATCGCGGTGCGTGCCGTGGTTGATCTGTTGTAATTGCTGGTGGGTATAACCGCTGCAAAGAAGCTTTTTGTAGCGTACAGGCCGGTTTGCAAAGCCGGCCTTTTGTTTTATAGTGCCCTTGGTTTTTCAGGTAGGTAATTATGGCGATAGTAACGTGCCCGTTTTGCGGCAAAAAAATCTCCAATAAAGCAGCCAGTTGTCAGCATTGCGGTAACAGTCTGGCAGAAGTTTCCCCGGAACAAATTGAAAGAATTCAACGCGATAAGCGAATGGCTTTAGGGCAAAGTATCAATAATCACGCGATGCTGTCCGTGGTGTTATTACTGGGCAGTTTTGTCTGGTGGTATTTTCGTGCACCGGAGGAAGGTAGCTGGCAATCCTGGCTGACTTATACAGTGATGGCTCTGGGGGCGGCAGGATATATCGTTTCCAAAGTCAGGATGGTGATGTTTAAGAGGAAATAACGTGGATTTTATGGCGATGGTCAGCGCCATGTCCGCTGACACCTATCAGAAACTGTTGGATGCGGTCGGTACCGGACGTTGGGCTGACGGCACTCCACTTAATACGCAACAGCAGGAGCAGACGATGCAGCTGGTGATGGCGTATCAGGCGCGCGTACTGAAGTCGGCAGAACCCTTTACCATCGGTGCCGACGGTCAGATGGTGATCAAATCAAAAACGGAAATGAAAGCACAATTCAGTGCTGAGCAGTCAATCGCAAGGTTTGCACACGATGATCTTTAAGCGCTGGTTTAAGCCGAAGTGGCAGCACGAAAATCCAACTATCCGTCAGCTCGCAATCGCGGAACTGGATCAACAAACCCCTGAACAAAAAGAAATTTTGCATGAGCTTGCCTTTAACGACGGTACTGAAGCAGTCCGGCGCGCGGCGCTGGAACGACTGAACGAGTTTTCGTTGTGGTGGCAGGCAAGTAAGCATGAATCAGCGGAACGACTCAAACAATTTGCCGAACAGCAATTAGTGCAGATGTTGCTGGATAACCGGGTCTCGGCGCAGTTAAAACAGCAGTTTATTGCTGAGTGTCATCGCAGTAGCGTTTTGGAAAAGCTGGCCATTGCTGAGACTGATGCTGAATTAAAGTTACAGTTGTTACTGCGTTTGCAGCGCCAGGATTTATATCTGGCAGCATTGCAGGACCCGGTGTTGTCCCTGACGCAAAAACAATCATTGTTTGCGCTGATCGCAGATGATAAAGCACTGGAAAAAGTTACACGGCACAGCAGTGCTGAATTACTGCCGTTGTTACAGACAGAATTAAGCCAGCGGCAGGAACAGAAACAAAAGCCGGAACGGCTGCGTAAACAAGTAACCTTAGTACTGGCGCGGCTGAATGCAGTGCGGGAAAAAACCGATATCGCCCAGGCGCAGCAGCAATGGACAGAGCTGCAACAGCTGTGGGCAACTATTGAACCTGAGCTGCATCTTTTGCCGGCTGAAGAGGCCAGCGAAGCGCAGCAGAAGCACCAGCGTATTGTGCAACTGACCGACGCCATGCTGGCGCCGCGCCTTGCGCTTCTGGCTGCGGAGCAGGCTAAGCAACAGCAGCAGGCGCAGCAGCAAAAATTGCTGCAGCAATTCACCCAACAACTGCAAATGTTACAGCAACAAACCGGCAGTCTGATTGCAGCAGGTGATTTAAACGCGGCCAGTGCCCAGCAACAGGCGCTTGATACGCTGACCGCGCAGATTAAGGCTGAACAACCAGACCCAGCGGTGTTACAGGCACTGCAACAACGCATTGGTCAATTGCAACAGCAGCTGGACCAATTGCCGTTACTTGCCGAAGCGTTGGCGCAGGCCGCACGTTTGCTGGCTGAGTTATCGGCACAGCCATTACCGGTCGCGGCGCAGGCAGAAAAGGCCTATCAAGGCTTTAAAGACTTGCAAAATCACTGGCAGCAGATCACCCGTAGTGCCGGTGCATTATTGCCGCAACAATTTTCCGACAGTTATCAGGCGCTGGTGCAACAATGGCGTGAGCATTGTGAACCTTTATTGGCGCAGCAACAGCGCCAGATCCGGCAATTACGCAGTAAACTGGCTGAATTTAAGCGGCTGCATGCCGAAGGCCGTTTTAAAGTGTTATTTGGCTTGTGGAAAGGCATTCAACAGGAATTGACCGAACTGAACCCTGTGCAGCTGGTGCAACTGGAAAAAGATCTGCAGGCGTGTAGCGAGATGATCGCTGAATTGACTGATCTGCAGGCTTATATTGCGACACCGCGTAAACAGGCATTGATCGCTGAGATGCAGCAGTTACTGGATGAACCTGATCTCAGCATTAACGATCGCGCCACCCGGATCAAGCAGGCGCGGGCACAGTGGAATACGCTGGGCCGGGCTGATGCGGCGCTGGAAGAAACACTGAATCAGCAGTTTAACCAGCTGTCTGAACAAGCTTTCGCGCCATGCCGCGATTTTTATGCGGCGCAGGATCAACAGCGCGCGCATGCTGAAGTGGCGCGGCAGCAGATCATCGCTACTTTATTGCAGGCTCAAGCGAATCCACCGCAAGGCCGGGAGCTGGATATGTTGCTGCAGCAACAACAACAACGCTGGCAACAGGCGGGCGCAGTGAGCCGTGAACACTTTGCGATGCTGCAACAAGCTTACAAAGCAGCTGTCCAACCACTGAAACAGTTACAGCAAACCGCCTGGCAACAAGCCGCTGAGGCTAAACAGCAGCTGATTGCTCAGGCAAAACAGCTGGCGGAAAATGCCGGTGGTCCACAGGTTGAACAGGTTAAACAACTGCAACAGCAGTGGAAGCTATTGGGTTTTGCCGGTAACCGGGTTGACCAACAGTTATGGACCGAGTTTCGTGCAGCCTGTGATGCCTTTTTTGCCCGGCGTCAACAACAACGGGATGACGAAACTGCACAGCTGAATGTCTGGCGACAACAAGTCAGTGCGCTGCTGGCTGCAGTCAGTTCACTGGAACTGACGTCGTTAACCGAGTCGCAACTGCGCGAGCAACTGCAACAGCTCAATGACGTCGATACTGCGGATGACAAAGCGTTACGCCAACAGCAACAGCAACTGCGTCAGCAACTGACCGGACAATTAGCTGCGTTGGAAAAACAAGCGGAAGCAGGTCAGTACCAACAACTGTTTAGTGCGTTGGCGAAACCTGATGTGGTGGCTGCAGATTTACCGGGACTATACCGGCTGGTGTTTAATCAGCAGCAAGAGACAATGAGCCGCGCCGATCTGACACTGGCGTTGGAATGGGCTGCAGGTCAGCCGTCGCCGGTGGAACTTGCCGGTGCACGTCAGCGTGTGCAAATGCAGCTACTCAGTGACAAACATAACAGCGGTGGCAATCTCAGTCAGAACGAACTGTTGGGTCGCTGGCTGCAGCATGGGCCACTCCGGGCCGATGAAGCAGATTTGCTGGCCAGGGTACGGACTTTGTATCTGGCTTAAGGCCGGGAGATAAAAAACCACCGCAAGGTGGTTTTTTTATATCCAGGGACGGATTGTATGCAGAAAATGCAGGAGCAATTTTCTGCGATGCGCAGCCATCCCTGACGCTTACCTTTTTGGCCAACGCAACGCCAGTTCTCAGCGCCAGCTCACAGCGTCAGTTCACCGCGTAAATCCAGCTGCATTTGCCGGCGCACTTCATCAGCCGACAATGGCTGACTGAGCAGATAATGCAATTTGGTCAGAGTCGCTTCTAATGTCATATCATAGCCACTAATGACACCGCTTTGACGCAGGGCATTCCCGGTCGCATAACCGCCCATATTGACCTTGCCTTTAAAACACTGGGTGCAGTTAATAATGACGGTGCCGCGCTCAGCCGCTTGCTGCAGCACTTGCAACAGCTGAGGGTGCTGCGGCGCATTGCCAACGCCATAAGATTTGATAATTAATGCGCGGACTGGCGCTGCGGACATATTGGCGATCACGTCAGTGCTGATGCCCGGATACAAAGTTACTACGCTGATCGGCTGCGGCGTGATCTCTCTGACCTGCAGCGTTTGTTTTACCTGCCCCTGATACAAAGCGCCGGCTTTAACTTCGATATGGATACCCGCCTGTAATAACGGCGGAAAGTTCGGTGAGGCAAAGGCGTTAAAGCCATCGGCGTCGGCTTTAGTGGCGCGGTTGCCGCGAAACAGCTGATTATTAAAATACAGCGCGACTTCAGCGATTGGATAATTCGCTGCCAGATATAACGAATTCAGCAGATTAACCTGGCCGTCTGAGCGTAGTTGCGCCAGCGGTATTTGTGATCCGGTGATAATCACTGGCTTGGTCAGGTCTTCCAGCATAAAAGAGAGGGCAGAGGCGGTATAGGCCATGGTATCAGTACCATGTAACACGACGAAACCGTCGTAATCGGCATAATGTTGCTGGATATCATGGGCGATGCTAAGCCAGTGTGCCGGCGTCATATCGGACGAATCAATGACCGGGTGATATTCATGAATATCAAACTCCGGCATTTCAGCACGGTAAAACTCCGGCATGTTCCGCACCGTTTCACTGAGAAAACCTGGTACCGGCACAAAACCGTTGGCCGAATGCTGCATCCCAATGGTACCGCCGGTGTAGGCGACATAAATACGTTTTTTACTGTTTTGTTCAGTCATGGCAGGGTACTTTTTGAATTTTGTTCTATTGTACGCAAGCGCAGCGCCGCTGTCAGGGCTGACTTATCAAAGTCATCACCGAAACCGCAGTGACGACAGAAATAAAACTGGTTGGACAAAAGCTGAGCAAACGAACACGACAATATAAAAAAGGGCTTTACAAGGTGCCGGTAGCTCCTTAATATGCGGCCTAACGCGGAGAGATGGCAGAGTGGTTTAATGCACCGGTCTTGAAAACCGGCGAGGGTTAGTAGCCCTTCAAGAGTTCGAATCTCTTTCTCTCCGCCACTAAATCAACCACCCTAGGGTGGTTTTTTTACACCTGCATTTTATTGGTTGTCTGTAAGATATTGATATAAAACAACTTAATCTAACAGCTCCTGCCAGTGCTATTCCCATAGCAAAATCAAATTCACTCGGCTATGCTAACGAAGTTTCAGCCAATCCAGACTATTCCAGCAAATCGAAAATTTAAGAGGCGCGTCAATTGATTAACGTTCTGATAGTGGATGATCATGAATTGGTCCGGACCGGGATCAGCAGGATTTTACAGGAAGAGCGTGGCATTCGGGTTGTCGCCGATTTGAACTCCGGTGAAGCTGCCGTGCAATATTGCCGCAATGAAGCCGCCGGCCAACTGCCGCCCGACGTGGTGCTGATGGATATGAATATGCCGGGGATCGGTGGTATGAATGCCACCAAACGCATCCTGCATTATTGCCCGGATATCCGTGTGCTGGCCTTGTCGGTGTCCTGTGAAGAACCTGTGCCAACCAAAGTGATGCAAATGGGCGCTTCTGGTTTTATCTCCAAAAATGCAGCGCCGTCTGAGATGATCACCGCCATCAAGCGCGTTGCCGATGGCCATCGTTATATCTCTGATGAAGTCGCACAGAAAATGGCTTTCAGTAAAATTCAATCCAATAGTAACAATCCGTTTGACGAATTGTCTGACCGCGAAATGCAGATCATGCTGATGATTACGCAAGGCGAAAAAGTGAATGATATTGCCGACAAACTGAATGTCAGTGCCAAAACGGTCAATTCATACCGTTATCGCATGTTTGAAAAGCTGGCCATTAGCGGTGATGTTGAACTGACCCATCTGGCGATCCGCCATGGCATGATCAATATTGCCTGATCCAAAATACCCTGACCCCACGAGACGCTGATGCCGCCGTTTGACAGCAGTGCTTTTTTAAAAACAGTGCCAGGTTCACCTGGCGTCTACCGTATGTATGGCGATAAATCCCAGGTGATTTATGTCGGCAAAGCCAAAGATTTAAAAAAACGCCTGGCCAGTTATTTCCGCAGTAATGTCGATAGTGTCAAAACGCGTGCATTGGTCGCAAACATCGCGCTGGTTGAATTCACGGTGACAAACAGCGAAACCGAAGCACTGATCCTGGAAAACAACCTGATCAAGCAATACATGCCCAAATACAATGTATTGCTGCGCGATGACAAATCGTTTCCGTATATTCTGCTGACCGATCATAAACATCCTCGGATCACCGCGCATCGGGGGCCGAAAAAGGTGCCAGGCCAGTATTTTGGCCCTTATCCGAGCGCCGGAGCGGTGTGGGAAAGTCTGAAGCTGCTGCAAAAAGTCATTCCGATCCGGCAGTGCGAAGATGGCTTCTACCGGGCGCGCACGCGGCCTTGCCTGCAATATCAACTTAAACTGTGTTCAGCACCTTGTGTTGGCAAGATCTCCGACGAAGCCTATGCCGGTCAGGTCCGGCTGACCCGGTTATTTTTGCAGGGCAAAAATCAGCAGGTGATTGAAGACCTGGTGCAACAAATGGATGCGGCCAGCACGGCCCTGGATTTTGAATTGGCGGCGCAGCTGCGTGATCAAATCATCGCACTGCGTAAAGTGCAGGAACAGCAGGCGGTTAGTGGTGATCACGATGAGATGGATATACTGGGCTTTTGTTATCTGCACGGGGTCGCAGCCGTCCATGTGCTGTATGTGCGCGACCAAAAAATCCTCGGCACTAAGACCTATTTTCCAAAACTACCGCAACAAACTGAGGCAGAGGAGATTTTCCCAGCCTTTTTACTGCAGTTTTATCTGAACAACATGGGCGGACAACAGATCCCGCGGGAAATCGTCATAGGGGAGCCGCTGGAAGAAGCGGATAGTATTGCTGCAGCCATCAGTGCGGCGGCGGGGCGCAAAGTGGTGCTGGTTCCGGCCAAACGTGGCGAGAAAGCACGTTATCTGGATCTGGCCAATAAAAATGCCCGCACTGCCTGTGATACCAAAGTCAGTCAGGCGGCACATATGGCTGCGCGATACCGCGCACTGAAACAGACGCTGAAACTCGACACGCTGCTGCGCATGGAGTGTTTTGACATCAGCCATACCATGGGCAGCCAGACGATGGCCTCTTGTGTCGTGTTTAATGACAAAGGCCCGGATAAAGCCGAATATCGTCGCTTTCACGTCGAAGGCGTAACACCGGGTGATGACTATGCGGCGATGCGTTTTGCGTTGCAAAAACGCTACGGCAAATTGCAGGATGAAGAGCGGGTGCCAGATATTGTGCTGATTGACGGCGGCGCCGGGCAGCTGAATCAGGCGATTGAATTTTTTGCCGGCTGGACGCTGGCGAAACGGCCGTTATTGCTGGGCGTCGCCAAAGGCACCAGCCGGAAGCCGGGTCTGGAAACCTTGTTGATCAACTCAGCGCAGCATGCGATTAACTTGCCGGCGGATGATCCGGCCTTGCATTTAATCCAGCACATTCGTGATGAAGCGCACCGTTTTGCCATTACCGGCCATCGCCAGCAGCGCGGCAAAAAGTTCACCCAAAGCCCATTGGAAAATATTGCCGGAATAGGTGAGAAACGCCGGCAAGCTTTGTTACAATACCTCGGTGGTTTGCAAGGCGTACTGAAAGCTTCAGTCGCTGAGCTGGCGACAGTGCCCGGGATCTCCAAAGCGCAGGCGGAGTTGATTTATCAGGCCTGTCATAACAACTAGAAAAATGCCCAGAATTGAGATTTATTGATGTGGAATGTGCCTAACCTGTTAACTTTGTTCCGGATTTTTTTAATTCCTGTCTTTGTTTTCTGCTTTTATTCAACCCATGAACATGCCCGTTTTCTGGCCGCTTTTGTGTTCTGGCTAGCGGCTATTACCGACGCTTTAGATGGCTATCTGGCGCGGAAACTCCAACAATCCACCGCTTTTGGTGCATTTCTGGATCCGGTCGCAGATAAAGCAATGGTCGCTGCCGCACTGGTACTGATTGCTGTTGATATGCAGACTTTATGGGTGACCATTCCGGCTTTTGTCATGATCAGCCGCGAAATAATCATTTCCGGTTTACGCGAATGGATGGCTGGTCTCGGCGAAAGCGCGCAGGTTAAAGTGTCGGAAATGGGCAAACTGAAAACCGCAGCGCAAATGCTGGCGTTAATCGGGTTAATTTGGCAGCCGGTGAACTGGATCACCGATTTAGGTATGTTGTTATTGTTTATTGCCACTGTGCTGACCGTCTGGTCCATGGTGGTTTATTTGCAGGCGGCCTGGAAATATCTGCAACAAAATTAAGCGCTTCGCGCACAAAAACTGCAAGTCTGCTAAAAATTGAGCAATCAGTTCAGCAGTGCCAAGTTTTGAGTTGACGGATTTATTAAACCCAGTAGAATGCAGCTCGTGTTAAGGCAAACGCCTTTTCAGATGAAGCGGGCATAGCTCAGTTGGTAGAGCGCTACCTTGCCAAGGTCGAGGTCACGAGTTCGAGTCTCGTTGCCCGCTCCAAATAATCTGAAGAGTGTCTTGATGGCGGGTTGGCAGAGTGGCCATGCAGCGGATTGCAAATCCGTCCACCTCGGTTCGACTCCGGGACCCGCCTCCATTTAGTTGTAATCAACTAAATACACAGTAAAAAATGTTGTCTGCCCGGGTGGTGAAATCGGTAGACACAAGGGATTTAAAATCCCTCGCTCGAAAGGGCGTGCCGGTTCAAGTCCGGCCCCGGGCACCACTTACTGTCAACACCATAGCAGTAAGTACAAATTTATGCGGGCATAGCTCAGTTGGTAGAGCGCTACCTTGCCAAGGTCGAGGTCACGAGTTCGAGTCTCGTTGCCCGCTCCAAATAAAAGCAAAAAGGTCTTTGGAAACAAAGACCTTTTTGCTTTTTATGGGAAAGCTGCCATTGCTGATTTAAGCGGCAGCCGCTCCCGGCCAAGCTGTCTCACGGAAGCATCTTTGGATGCCAGAGAATCGTCCTCCCCACGGAAAGGGCCAGCCTGTTTTGGACGAACTTCAGCTTGTTTGTGGAAACTTCATTATGGATCTGCTTGCAGATATTATCGGTATGGCCGGCACATCGTTGGTGGTCGGTGCGTTTTTCCTGTTACAACTGAACAAAGTGTCACCCAAAGGTCTGACGTACAATCTGATGAACCTGATTGGTGCTTTGTTTTTGTTGTTCAGCCTTTGTATTAACTTCAATCTGGCTAGTTTTGTCATTGAAATATTCTGGATCGCCGCCTCAGTGATTGGTCTGGTGCAATACCGGAAGAACAAAAACGCCATGCAAGCCGCTTAGCAAATGGCAAAGGCACAATGAACAAACCGGGCTTTTGCCCGGTTTGTTGTTTTAAGTGGGGACTGATCCTGTCCTAAAGCCAGAACGGCAATATCAGCTGACACCAGAGCGTGATCAGGACGACCCCGAAAATATTCAGCACGACACCCGCTTTGATCATGTCGCGGATATTGAGCTGACCACTGGCAAATACAATCGCGTTGGGGGGCGTACCGACCGGCATCATAAAGCCAAGGCTGGCTGCCAGTGCGGCAGGCACCAGCAGGTAAAGCGGTGATAAGTCCAGACTGAGCGCGACCGGGCCTAATATTGGCAAAAAGGCTGCAGCCACAGCGGTATTACTGGTCAATTCGGTTAAAAACACAATCAGCAGCGCCACTGCGGCGATGATTAGCAACGCTGGCACCCCATGTAATCCCTGAAACCACTGTGCCAACGCATCAGACACACCATGTTGTTGCAATTGACCGGCCAGACTCAAACCGCCACCAAACAATAACAACACGCCCCAGGGCAGCTTTTCGCTGTCTTGCCAGTTCAGGACCGGCTGTACTGCTGCAGCAAAGTTTTCCGCTAGCGGGTGGCGCACCGGCAGCAGAAATAACAACATCGCCGCGCTGAGCGCAATCACTGTATCGCTGAGAGCCAGGCCGCTCCATTGGCTTAATAGCGGCTGGAAAATCCAGCAAAGTGCGGTGATCAAGAAAATCACCGCAACCAGCCGTTGTGGCCTCGTCACTGCTGTTGCATTGTCTTGCGCACTCTGGGTTACAGGCGCCATTAAATGCAGGCGAAAATAGACCCGGCTGAGCCAGAACCAGCAAACCAGTAGCATCGACAACGCCAGTGGAACCCCTAATAACATCCACTGACCAAATCCCAGTTTGATTTGATAGGTTTTTTCCAGAAAGGCCGCCAGTAGCGCGTTTGGCGGCGTGCCGATTAAAGTTGCAATGCCACCGATACTGGACGCATAGGCCACGCCTAATAACAACGCTGGCGCCAGTACCTTTTGTTGTTGCAGAGGTGCCACGGCGACGACCGACAGCGCTATTGGCAGCATCATGACCGCGGTGGCGGTATTGGACATCCACATGGATAAAAACGCCGTGATGGCCATCAGGGCTGCTAATTGATTTGCCGGCGCACTACCTACCAGGCGTAACGCCCGCACAGCAATTTGTTGATGCAAGCCGGTTTTTTCCAGCGCAATCGACAAACAAAAACCGCCAAAAAACATAAAAATCAGCGGATGTGCATAGGGCGACGTCGCGGCTTCTGCACTACTGATGCCAAACAGCGGAAACAACAGCATCGGCAATAACGACGTAACAGGGATCGGAACTGCTTCACTGATCCACCAAATCACCATCCAGCCGGTGATACCGCAGAGTAAACTGGCAGTGCCAGTTAAGCCTGGAATGTTCCACAGACTGAAAAACAGCAGGCAAGCAGGCCCTGCCAATATCCATAACAATGTGAGTCGGGACATAGATTTCCACAACAAAGTGCCGAGTGTATAACGGACTTTAACTGCTTTTGTTGCCTCGATCATCCATTTGTTGTTGCTGCCGAATGGCGACAGGCTTGGACACAATCTTTATCTCAGTTAGACTCGGCACAACTATCAGAAAGGAGCAGTTAAATGCTGGCTTTACAACAATATTTTCCCGATGTGTCCCCGCTGGTGTTTGGTTGTATGGGCCTTGGAGGTGACTGGAATTCACCACAAACCACCGCTGAGCAGCAACAACAGGGATTTAGCGCAATCGAAGCGGCGCTGGAACTGGGTTTTAATTGTTTTGACCACGCGGATATCTACACCCGTGGCAAAGCGGAGGCTGTTTTTGGTCAGTTTCTGGCTGCTCAGCCAGAACTGCGGGAATGCCTGGTGCTACAAAGTAAATGCGCGATCCGCTTTGCCGATGCTGACCATGTCGGTCGCTATGATTTCAGTGCCGGATATATCGCCGACAGCGTCGAGCAAAGCCTGCGCCGGCTACAAACTGAGTATCTGGATATTCTGTTACTGCACCGTCCTGATCCATTGATGCAAATCGACGAAGTGGCAGAAGTGCTGAACCGGTTACAGCAAAGCGGCAAAGTCCGGCAGTTTGGCGTGTCTAATTTTGGTGCGCCGCAGCAACAATTGCTGCAATCGGCACTGCAACAACCGTTGGTCGTCAACCAGTTGCAAATGAGCCTGGCCAATCTGGACTGGCTGGAAGCGAATGTGCTGACTGGCATGCCACAAGGCGCTGGCCATTATTTCGGTTATGGCACTGTAGAATATTGTCAGCTGAATAAAGTACAAATTCAGGCCTGGGGCAGTCTGGCGCAAGGCCGTTTCAGCGGCGCTGGCCAAGATCTGTCAGCCAGTGAACAGCGCACCGCTGATCTGGTGGCACGGCTTGCTGCGGAGTATCAGGTCAGTGCTGAAGCCATTGTGCTGGCGTGGTTATTGCGCCATCCGGCCGGTATTCAGCCAGTGATTGGCACCGTTAATCCGGCCCGGATCCGTGCTTGTAGTCAGGCGCTTGATGTAACGCTTAGCCGGGAACACTGGTATGCGCTGTATGTCGCAAGCCGGGGTCAGCCACTGCCTTGATCTCGGAAGTTTTTTTAACGTCAAATAAAAATCAGGAGTTCAGATGGTTTCGCAAAATTTTACCCTGACCAGCGCCGGAAAAATTGAGTTTGCGCCGGGTCAGAAATCAATCACAGCCGACAAAGGCGAGTCAGTGCAATTTGTCCTGACCAATAATAGTGGGCAGACCTTGCTGGACTGGGGCCTGTATTTTAACAATCCATTTGATGTCAGTAATTCGCTGCGTTATTCGTTTGGTGATTTGCAGGTAAACGGTAATGTTTACACGGCGGAGAAAACCATCAGTCTTGACACCGCAGAGGCTAAAGTCGCGAAGTACAATGCTTATGCGATTTACGTTACGGTAGAGAACAGCAGCGGTACAGTCACCATTTTCCAGCGGGATCCTGAGATCATCGTGAATGGCGGAGACGTTGAAGACTAGACTGTCACGTTATGTTGATGATTACCTTTCAACTATATGGTGCTGGCGGGCTTGTTGCCTTCGGGGCGCGTCAGCACCTGCTGCTGCAATAGTTGTCTGAATTCTGGTTCAGATTGCAGTGAATCAAAGTCATAACCTAACGCCAGTGCGGCTTGCAGATAGTCGACGGCTTGTTGGCGTTCTCCGCTAATCTCACAGATTTGCGCTGCATTGATCAATTGCTGCGGTTTCTTCAAAGTACCTGTAGCCTTGAGTTCTTGCAGGGCTTGCCGGCTTTGGCCGTTTTTCGCCAGATAAAGACCAAGTCTGAGCCGTGCGTTTTGTAGCTTTGGCGTTTTCTCCAACAGCAGACTGACCAATCGGATCGCTTGCTGATAACTTTCTCGCGCTTTGTCCGGTTGTTGCGCCCAGCGATAGCTGTCTGCCAAATTGCCCCAAAGCTGGTAATTGTCTGGTTTTAACTCGACAGCCAGCGCAAAGTGCGCGCTGGCCTCGGCGTACTTCTGCTGATAAAACAGCAAAGTCCCGATGTTCGAATGATTCACGGCGTCGTTGTCGATGGCGACCGCTTGTTTAAATGTCGTCAACGCCGCCGGGTAATCGCCGCGGCTGAATTGAATTGCGCCCAATGTCTGCAAGACTTGCGCATTATTAGGTGCTAAACCGGCGAGTTCGCGATAACTGCGTTCAGCCTTGTCCAGCTGCTGATGCTGATAATAAAACACTGCGAGCGCATTGATAAAATACCAGTTTCGGCTGATCTCTGCCGCTTGTTGAAAATGTTGTTCAGCGGCAGCGGTTTGGCCAGCCAGGTCAAAAGCACGGGCCTGACCATGGATCAACATGGCATTGGCAGGTTCCAGTTGCAGCGCCTGACTGAACAGTTCGATGGCCCGGGGATAGTCGCTGTGTAATTTAGCAATTTCAGCTTGTAGCGCCAGTAACCTGCTGTTTTTAGGCAGCTGCTGCGCCAAATCGTTAGTTAATTGCTCTGCCTGTGGTAACCAGTGGTGGATATCGCGAACTCGTGCCGTCTGTAACATGGCATCGATCAGGGCATAACGCGCTTCGATAAACTCAGGATCTGTTTGTACCGCGATCTGCAGTTGTTGCAGCGACTTCTCGATATTATCTTTGTAATCATGGCGATACAAATAACTGATGCCGGTCAGATACGCTTTATACGCCGTATCATTGGTCGCGCTGCCTTTGGACAGTGGTAAAGCATCCGGCAGCTGCCAGTTCAACAGGCGTACCAGCTCAGTTCTGACTTGCTGCTGCGCCAAATCCCAGTTGTCTAATGCCAAATCAACTTCAGTAGATTTCAGGATGCGGCCATCCGCACCGTTTTGCAGATTGAGCGACAAACGCCGGGTATTGCCAAGGTGCTGCAAACTGCCATTGATCACCAGTTCGGTCTGAAATTGCTGGTAAATGGCTTTAGTACTGACTTCTTTGAGCTGACCCAGTTCTGCAGGCGGTAATACCCAGACATTGCCGTTCAGCTGGCCGATTTGCGCTAAATCCTGGCTCAAACTGAGCGACATGCCGGTCAGGAATTGTTGTACCGACGGATCTGCACCGATATTTTGCAGCGGCAGCAGCGCCAGGGTTTTGCCCTGACTGAG
This sequence comes from Rheinheimera sp. F8, assembly GCF_001518915.1. Lineage (NCBI taxonomy): Bacteria > Pseudomonadati > Pseudomonadota > Gammaproteobacteria > Chromatiales > Chromatiaceae > Rheinheimera > Rheinheimera sp. F8. Next base: position 3,481,921 of record NZ_CP013656.1, on the reverse strand, counting down.
TAAACTCTGTTTATCCACGCTTTGCTGACCCAGCCATAAACTGACGACGAGGATAAATGGAGTGATTACGGCCCAGAATTGCCAGCGTGCTAATGGATACCAGATGCCCAAGCGTTGGCGTTGCAGTAATTCCTGCTGCAGTTTCACTAAGAATATGGCGACTTTACTCAGATCCGCCGGACGTTGCGACGGATGGGGGGCCAGACATTGGTCGATCAGGTTTTTTAGCGATTGCGGCAACTCTACCGGGTGCACCGGTGGTTGTTTGATCTGTTGCACAATCGCCTGCATCGTTGCATCGGCAGTGTCCCGCAGAAATGGATGCACGCCATAACAGAGCTCGTACATGATCACGCCAAAGGCGAAGACGTCACTCTGGATGCTGGCATCAACGTCGCTTTGCAGCAGCTCAGGTGCCAGATAAGGCAAAGTACCTTTGATTTGATGCGCCGTGGTGTGTTGTGACCATTGCGTGTTGAGCTGACTGGACAACATCGGCGGTAAGCCGGCGCCTTCGGTTTCAGCCTGCTGTTGTAGCCGCCGTTGCCGGCTAGCCATGCCAAAATCGAGAATTTTGACTTGTTGCGCCGGCAGGCAGATCATCAGATTGCTCGGCTTTAAATCGCGGTGGATCACGCCGGCCTGATGCGCACTCGCCAGACCTGCGGCGATCTGCTGCAGCAAATGCAATTTATCCGGCAAACTTAGCGGCCGTTGTAAGTACTGGTCCAGCGTTTGACCTTCGAGCCATTCGGTGACGATGTAACTTTGCTGCTCGGCACGGGAGATATCGTACACAGTGACGATATTCGGGTGTTGTAACGAGGAGGCAACGCGGGCTTCTTCCAGCAATTGCTGCTGATGAAACTGGCCCTGGCGTTGTAGCTGCAGCACTTTGAGAGCAACCGGGCGTTGCAGGGCCGCGTCATAGGCCTGATAAACAATGCCCATGCCACCTTGTCCGGCCTGGCGCAGTAACTGATAATGGCCATAAGGCGCGGCAGACGGCATCTCGGCCAGAGGCTTTGCCTGATCGGAAGCCTCTGCAGGCATCCAGGTATCCAGCTGCGACGGGAACTCAGACTGACAGAAGTCACATTGGCCCGATAAGACTGGATTCGGCATGTCGCACTGCTGACAGATCACGCTGCTTTAACCCCTGGAGCCAGATCTGAACGTCTCGCTGGCGGTATCAAGCAGTTGCAGCGTGGCGGGTTTGTGCGCGCACACGCGGTTTTTGCCACTGTTTTTTGCCTGATACATCGCCTGATCAGCACAATCAATAAAGCGGTAGGCCAGATTGTGCAGCGCATGGTGAAAGCCCGCGACACCAATACTGGCGGTAATTTTCAGCGTAACGCCGCTCACCAGTGGTTCCAGCGCGGCAATATCGGCGCGGATCCGCTCGGCATAAATCAATGCGCTGTCCGGGGAGGTGTTATTAACCAATACAACAAATTCTTCGCCACCCAACCGGCCAACCCGGTCGGCCTTTCGGGCCAGTGTTTTTAACAGAGCGGCGACGCAGCGTAATACTTCATCGCCGGCAAAATGGCCGTATTGGTCATTGATTTGCTTGAAGTTATCTAAATCGATAAAAATCAGACTGCACGGCTGGCCATAACGTTTGGCCTGTTCCATCGACAAAGTGATTTGTTCTTCGAGCATGCTGCGGCTGCACAAGCCTGTCAGATCGTCACAGAGCGCCCGGCTGATGGTAATGGCGTTTTTCAACGCCAGACCAAGTTGAGCCTGCAGAGTTTTACAGAACGTTTCCTGCAGCTGGTTAAAACCATCGGCATGGCTGGTGTCCAGGTATAGCAGGGCCAGCGTTTCGCCATTTGCCTGCAGCGGCATGGCCAATACACCGGTGACTTCGGCATCAGGACGCGGCTCGGCAAAGTTGGTCAATTGCCCGGAAGACAGCAACCTGAATTCCTGGCGTTCAAAACATTCACGGGCGATCCATTCACTAAAAACAACACCGTCAGTCGCTTGTGGCGGGACATAGTTCCAGCAGGCTTGCCGTTGTAATGTTTGCCCGCGTTTATCCGCCATCAGCACAAAACCACGGCGGGCGCCCAGTACTTCAGCAATCATCGGCACTGCATGTTCGAGCAATACCAGATAACCTTGCGTCTGATTGACCAGTGTATTGAGGCGTTGCAACAGGCTGTTTTGCGCTGACCATTGCTGTGCCGCTTGTTGCAATTGCTGGAACTGCAGACACAGATGTTGTTGTAATTCTGACAGCGGCTGCGCTTGCTGGCTGAGCTGTAACAAAGCGCCGAGGCTATGTTGTTGCATATCGTCGATGCGGTGTTGCAGATCATGTAACGCCCAGACGGCAAAATCCTGTTCATGGTGTTGTGCCGCTTCGTATCGCAACGAAACTTTTTGCCGGCCAAACAATAATTCACATTGCGGCGGCAGCAGGGCACTTTGGGCCTGTTGCAATAAATGTTGATCAAGCTGGGTGCCAAAACGTGAGCCTTTGTCGCGCAGTGCTGGCCCTTGTGCGGTCAGAAAAATTTCGGCATGTTGGCGCGACACACTACTGTCATGCAGGACCAGCAGGTTGACCGGATCGCGCCCAATTGAAACAGGCGTATCATCCAGCGTCAGCCGCACGGAATGATGCTTATCGCCTTGCAGCCAGTCGAGATCAAGCACCATGGGGTCATTCATGTTATGCACTCCGAAACGTCAGGGCCAGACTACAGATGGTTCCAGTCGGTGGCTACCGATCGTTTATATTCTGCGCATCTTCCGCGCTGTTCAGGATAAAACCGCTATTTTGTCGAGTTTATACCCGATTTAACCCCTGTAACAGTAACAATCTGCAGATCTCCGCAATTTAGCCATGGCATCGTGCTATGCCATGGCCAATCTGACTGAACAGATCAAAAGCCTTGCAGATATTGTTGTTTCGGCTGCTGCAGAATGGTCTCCCAAGAGCCGTAGGTTGGGTTAGTCAGCATAAACCAGCGAGATCCCCAGTATGGCTGGTACTTTTCCACCAACTCAAAGCGTTTGGCTGGGGTGATATTGCTTTTCACCTGAGGCAGGAAATCACCAAAATCATCGCCGAGCAACATAATGACGCGGTATTGTTGCGCCGCTTTTAACCGGCGGCTTTCTTTTTCAGAGGTCCAGTCTTTTTGTTCGGACTTCAGCCATAACTGACTGGCGTCGACTTGCTGAATACCAGTGGCTTGCAGGTTTTTCAGCGTATCGGTTTTTTGTGGGCAACTCTCTTTGCTGGCGGCTCTTGGTGCACATTCCCGATTACTGATGTACAGCACGGTCACGCCATTTTTTCCGGCCAGATTGAGGAAATCGACCGCGCCCGGCACTGCTTTGGCCTTGGCTGCGGCCACCCAGTTATCCCAGCGTTTGCCATTAAAACCATGATCCTGCTCGAGAATGGCCTGCGCCGCAGCCGGTGAGTTATCCAGAATGGTTTCATCAATGTCGACAATGATGGCTGGTGGCAGCTGCTGGAAATCGCTGGTTTGGGTTGGCAGTGCCGACCAGTTTCTGTCGCTCAGCGCGTCTTTTAACGTCAAACTGGCCATCTTGTAAGTTTGCAGACTGTTGGCGCGAAATTCTGCCGACGTCTGATACCACAAAGTGGCGTTGAAGTTATCGTGTGGGGCAGAGACCGCAGCAGCGGCAAACAACAGAGCGGCGGAGAAGGCCATAGACGAGTCCTGAATGAGGAAAAACGCCGATCATACTGAGTTCAGGCCGAATTTCAACAGATGCCGGCTTTATTGCAGCTTTACTGCACTGACGTGGTGTTCTGGCTGTTGGCATGCAGGTAGAAAAAAGGCAGCTTGTGCTGCCTTTGAGAAATTACATGTTCGGATAATTCGGGCCGCCACTGCCTTCCGGCGTAACCCAGCGGATATTTTGCGACGGATCTTTAATATCGCAGGTCTTACAGTGAATGCAGTTTTGCGCATTGATTTGCAGGCGCGGCTCACCGGCTTCCTGACCAACAATTTCATAGACACCAGCCGGGCAATAGCGCTGGGCCGGTTCGTCGTAAATAGCCAGATTAACCTTGATCGGAATATTGCTGTCAATCAGCTGCAGATGGCAGGGCTGCTCTTCTTCGTGGTTGGTGTTGGACAAAAACACCGATGATAATTTATCAAAGCTCAGTTGTTGATCTGGCTTTGGGTAGACGATCTTGGCACAGGCCGACGCTGGTTTCATGCTGGCGTGGTCGACGCTGTTGTCTTTCAGCGTAAACGGCAGTTTGCCGCCAAACCAGTTCTGGTCAACCATGTTAAAGGCACCACCCAGAATAGAGCCGAATTTGTGCATGGCCGGGCCAAAATTGCGCGAGCGATACAGCTCGTCAAACAACCAGCTTTGTTCAAAGCGGCCTTTAAAGCTTTGCAGATCCTGACCACCGCTATCACCGCGGCTCAGTGCTTCAAACACCGTTTCTGCGGCCAGCATGCCGGATTTCATCGCCGTGTGATTGCCTTTAATCTTGGCAAAGTTCAGGGTGCCGGCATCACAGCCCAATAACAGTCCGCCTGGGAAAGTCATTTTTGGCAGGCTGTTCAGACCCCCTTTAGCGATGGCGCGGGCGCCATAACAAACCCGTTTTCCGCCTTTGAGATACTGTGCAACCACCGGGTGGTGTTTGTAACGCTGGAATTCGTCAAACGGGCTTAAATGCGGATTGCTGTAGTTCAGGTCAATAATCAGGCCTACGACTACCTGATTGTTATCTGCATGGTACAGATAACCGCCACCAGATGTGCCTTGCTCCAGCGGCCAGCCAGCGGTATGCACGACCAGGCCCGCCTGATGTTTATTCGGATCAATATCCCAAATTTCTTTAAAACCAATCGCATAGTGTTGCGGAGAGCAATCTTTGTCGAGTTGATAATGTTTGATCAGTTCTTTACCCAGATGGCCGCGACAGCCCTCAGCAAATAGCGTGTATTTGGCCCGCAGTTCCATGCCGGCGACAAAGCTGTTTTTCTGCTCACCATGCTTATCCAGCCCCATATCACCGGTCACAATACCTTTGACCACATTGTCTTCAATGATCAGACTGGCGGCACTGAACCCAGGGAAAATCTCGACGCCAAGTGCTTCGGCCTGGCTAGCCAGCCAGCGGCAGACATTGCCCATCGATACAATATAGTTGCCGGTATTGTGCATGGTTTTTGGTACGGCAAAATGCGGAATTTGGCGCGAATCATCAGCGTTTTGCAGTAAATAGATATCGTCCTGGCTGACTGCTGTGGTTAAAGGCGCGGCTTTTTCCTGCCAGTCCGGCAAAAGTTCATTCAGTGCCCGCGGCTCAAACACTGCACCGGATAAAATGTGGGCGCCGACTTCAGAGCCTTTTTCCACGACACAAACGGTCAGTTCAGAGCCTGCGGCTTTGGCCTGCTGCATCAGTTTAATTGCTGCTGATAAGCCCGCCGGACCGGCACCGACTACGACTACATCAAACTCCATCGATTCCCGTTCCATTTGCCACCTCGCTGCTGTGATTTGCGCTGCATCAACTGTTTAATAACAGTTGGCTGCTATTCTTGTGTAGTTTTTTTAAAAGCGTTGCCGGCAAGGGTATTTCAGGTTGACGTTAACGTCAACACTGGTTAGATTGTCCGGCATTGAAATGGTCTGAAGTTTACCTTCACGTAAACTTGACCCGAAAACAGCAGGGGTGTGCATTGATGAAAATTCTGGTGCCGGTCAAACGGGTGATTGATTACAACGTAAAAGTGCGGGTGAAAGCCGACCAGAGCGGCGTCGACCTGGCCAATGTCAAAATGGCGCTGAACCCTTTCTGTGAAATTGCAGTAGAAGAAGCGATCCGGTTAAAAGAAGCGGGTGTGGCGACCGAAGTAGTCGTAGTCTCAATTGGACCTGGCGTTGCCCAGGAACAACTGCGCACTGCGCTGGCTTTAGGTGCTGACCGTGCCATTCTGCTGGAAACTGAACAAAACCTTGAATCACTGCAAGTGGCAAAATTGTTGGCCAAAGTGGTTGGCACTGAGCAACCACAACTGGTGATCCTGGGTAAACAAGCGATTGATTCTGATAACAATCAAACGGCGCAAATGCTGGCAGCCTTAACAGGCATGGGCCAGGGCACTTTCGCATCGAAAGTGGTGGTGGCCGACGGCAAAGTGAACGTGACCCGTGAAATCGACGGCGGCCTGCAAACGGTTGCACTGAATCTGCCGGCAATCGTTTCAACTGATCTGCGGTTAAACGAACCACGTTATGCGTCTTTGCCGAACATTATGAAAGCGAAGAAAAAGCAGTTAGACGTGATTGCCGCCGATTCTTTGGGTGTGTCATTACACAGCCAAATCAAAGTGTTAAAAGTCACAGCGCCTGCAACCCGTCAGGCCGGCGTGAAAGTCGATTCTGTCGATACCCTGATTGATAAGTTAAAGCATGAAGCGAAGGTGATCTGATGGCCATTTTAATCATTGCCGAACATAACAACGTTCAACTCAAAGCCGACACGGCCAAAACACTGACTGCCGCTCTGGCAATTGGTGGCGACATTCATGTATTGGTTGCCGGGCAAAACTGCCAGGCTGTTGCCGCAGAAGCTGCTGCACTGCAGGGTGTCAGCAAAGTACTGGTCGCTGACGCTGCCATTTATCAACATCAGTTAGCCGAAGAAATCGCAGCATTAGTGCTGTCGGTGGCTACAGGCTACAGTCATATTCTGGCGTCTGCGACCACGCACGGGAAAAACTTCCTGCCACGCGTCGCTGCACTGCTTGATGTCGGCCAAATCTCCGACATTATTGCGGTAGAGAGCGCCGATACTTTTGTCCGCCCAATCTACGCCGGTAACGCGATTGCGACCGTACAAAGTACCGATGCCATCAAAGTGATTACCGTGCGCAGTTCAGCCTTTGCCGTGACGCCAAATGGTGGCTCCGCCGTGATTGAAACGCTGGCGCCGGCCACTGCTGCTGGTTTATCGGTATTTGTCGATGAGCAACTGACTAAATCAGAGCGTCCTGAGCTGACTGCGGCTTCAGTGATTATCTCTGGCGGTCGTGGCATGCAAAACGGCGAAAACTTCAAGTTACTGGAAGGTATTGCTGACAAGCTGAACGCGGCTATCGGTGCGAGCCGCGCGGCTGTTGACGCCGGTTTTGTGCCGAATGATATGCAAGTGGGGCAGACCGGTAAAATCGTGGCGCCAGATCTGTATATCGCCGTCGGTATTTCCGGTGCTATCCAGCATTTAGCCGGCATGAAAGATTCCAAAGTCATTGTCGCAATTAACAAAGATCCGGAAGCACCGATTTTTCAGGTAGCAGACTATGGTCTGGTCGGTGATTTGTTCGCCATCCTGCCGGAACTAGAAGCGAAACTGTAAGTTCGGTTGTTGGCGGTGTGACAGAAAGTCACATAGCAAATGAATAGAAAAAAGCTGCTGGTTGAAACCAGCAGCTTTTTTTATGGCCGTCGCTGCCTGGAAGAATCGTTACAGCACGCCAGGACCAGAGGCTGTGTGCCTGATCAGCGACTGAATTGCACGTCAAAACTAACCGGTACAACCAATTCAATCCGGTTTAACTTGGCGATGTCCTGCAGTTTTTTCACGCCACCATCCAGTTTGAACTCTGTGGCTTTCACCAGTACTGGTGCTTTGGTAAACGCCAGCAGTCGATTGTCCGCCAATTTGACCACGCTGATATCAGCAGTCACTTTTTGTGTTTGATCGGCAATCGTCAGTGTCAGTTCGACTTTCTCGTTGTGCACCGCGCCGGTCTTTAATGCACCGATTTTGCCAGCATCCAGCATGCCACTGGCTTTGATTTGTGGGAATTTGCTGGCGTTAAACAAGTGTTCCAGCATCCGCTCATTACGGATCGGAATCATTGTATCAAGGCCTTGCACCGGGATCTGCACGCTGAACTGGCCATCATCTGCCCACTGACCCTGCAGTTGTTTAAAGCTGTGCGTTTCGGCAACCACATCATTTTTTACTGTGACAAAACGCAACGATGACTGCGCCGGATCCAGTTGCCAGGAAGCTTGCGCATAACCGGCGGTCAACGCCAGCGCGACTAGTAATTTTTTCATAACAAACTCCATTTGGAACCAAGGGGGGGATGTGACAGTAGCATACTGGACAGCGAAAACAGGTCCAAGGTATTTCCAGGTAAATAATTGCAATGACATTAAAAAACAAAAAAGCCCCGTTCACACAGGGCTTTAAACAAAACAAGTTTACCTGATGAGGCAAACCCAGCCTTTGAGGTAATGACCTTCCGGATAAAAACTGGCGATCGGATGATCTTTGGCCTGGCTCAGTTTCTCAATAAACAAACAATCGCGGCCGGCGTCTAACGCGGCATCCGCGACAATTTTCTGGAACAGGCTGTCTTCCATCAGGCCGGAGCAGGAAAACGTCAGCAAAAAGCCGCCTGGTTTGACGATTTGCATCGCGACGCGGTTGATATCTTTGTAACCACGGCAGGCGCCCATCAACTGCGCTTTGCTTTCGGCAAATTTCGGTGGGTCCAGGATCACCATATCAAACTGACGGCCTTGTTCTTTGTATTGACGCAGCAGTTTGAATACATCGGCTTTGGTAAAATCGAGTTGGCTCAGATCCAGCTGATTCAGCTCTGCATTGCGTTTCGCAGTCTGCAGCGCCAGTTCTGACATATCGGCATTAATCACATGACTGGCGCCGCCGGTTAAGGCTGCCACAGCAAAAGTGCCGGTGTAGCTGAAGCAGTTCAGCACGGTGTTGTCTTTGGCGTAGCGTGCGGCGGCCGCGCGGCTGTCACGTTGGTCCAGATAAAAACCGGTTTTATGGCCATTCACCACGTCCACTAAAATTTGCATACCATTTTCCAGAATGGTGACTTCGCCGCTGTCGCGGGGCGCATGTAACCAGCCAGTGACAGGCGGCAGGCCTTCTTTTTTCCGCACATCGACATCGGAGCGCTCATGAATGCTATGGTCGGGGAATAGTTGCCGTAATGCCGCGACAATATGGTTGCGCTGATAATCGGCGCCGGCGCTTAACAGCTGGATCACTAAGATATCGTGGTACAGGTCAATAGTGACGCCAGGCAGACCGTCTGACTCAGCGGCCACCACACGGATGCCGTTGGTCTTTGTCAGGTCAAACAGCTGTTGGCGCACTTGCCAGGCGGCGCTAATGCGGCGCAGGAAAAAATCGGCATCGATGGCTTCGGCTTCATCAAATGACCAGACCCGGACACGGATCTGTGAATCGGGTGAATAAGCACCGTTGGCAATAAAAACGCCGTCAGCGCTGCGGACCGTGACAGTTTCGCCGCTGTTGGCGTGGCCTTTCACCTGTTTCACCGCTTTGGAAAACACCCAGGGGTGGCGGCGTTTAAGTGATTTATCGCGATCGGCTTGTAAAATGATGCTGGCGGCCATAAAAAGTCCTGAATGAATGTACGGGCAGGTGGACACATGCTGACAGCATCAGCGCCGACACCTGAAAAGGGCGTCATTTTAGTCCGCCTGAGCAAAAAGCTAAAGTAAAACCGCGTCTGCGGTGCAGAACCACGGGAAAGAGGGATCCTCATGCTTTTTTTATCTGAGTTGCCGGCAACGATGCAGGCGATTGAAGTGGACGCCGGGCACCAGTTGCAATTTGTCAGCCGGCCAATACCGGCATTAAGCCAAGGTGAAGTGCTGATTAAAGTGGCTGCCGCCGGAGTGAATCGGGCCGATCTGGTGCAGCGCGCCGGATTTTATCCGCCACCGCCGGGTGACAGTGACATTCTGGGGCTGGAAGTAGCGGGTACAGTGGTGGCTGTCGCTGATCACGCTGATGCGAAGTGGCTGGGCGCAGAAGTGTTTGGCTTGGTGCCCGGTGGTGGTTATGCACAATATGCCAGAATGCCGGCCGCACATCTGCTGCAAAGGCCCGCAGCACTGCCAGTGACCACTGCAGCAGGTTTTGCTGAAGTGTTTCTGACTGCCTGTCAGGCGATGTTTAGCCTCGGCGGTTTACAGGCTAATCAGGCGGTGTTGTTGCACGCCGGCGCCAGTGGCGTGGGGACTGCCGCTATTGCGCTCGCCAAAGCCGCCGGTGCATATGTCGCTGTCACGGTTGGTTCAGATGACAAGGCGACAGCCTGTCTGGCGTTGGGGGCTGATGTGGCGGTCAATTACAAAACAACTGATTTTGTCACTGTGCTCAAAGATGCAGTCCCGCAGGGTTTTCAGGTCATTGTCGACCCGGTCGCCGGCGATTACTTGCCAAAAGACCTGCAACTGCTGGCATTGGATGGCCGGATTGTGGTGCTGGCGATGCTCGGTGGTCGTACCGTGCCGGCTTTTGATTTAACCCAGATGTTTAAAAAACGCGGCCAGTTGCTGTGCTCGACGCTGCGTAATCGTAGTGATGACTACAAAACAGCGCTGCTCGCGGCTTTTATGCAGCAATTTGGCCCGCACTTGCAAAATGGCGCGCTGAGCCCGGTGATAGCGCAGGTGTTGCCGTGGCAACAGGCCGACCTTGCCCACCAGCTGTTGGCGGGCAATCAGTTGGTGGGCAAGGTGGTGCTGACGGTCGATTAATCGACGGGCTTGTCCGGAGCAGTCTGTAGCGCCGTGGCAGCATCCGGCTCCTGCAGCGATAAATCCAGTTCAAACTGCGCTTGTTGCTCCGCTGCGGCGGCCACCTCGTCAGTGTGCGGATAACGCGCTGCGCGCATCTGCGCATCGACAGTGGTCTGGTCGACGCGTGGATCCAGCGCTGCGGCCAGTGGCGAGCCGACTAAATCGCCGGCGGCCATCATGTAGTCCTTTGGCGCGATTTTTTCCGCTTGTTTCTGCTGATAATTGACTTGCTGTAAGCGCACAAACAACAGCGCGGCGACTGCAGCCATAAAGGCATACAACATATTACTGCCGCCCAGTTGCATAAATGCCGATGCTAATAGAGGCCCGATACTGGCGCCAAGGCCAAAAGTCAGCAAGATGGTCGCCGATAACGCCACCCGTTCATGTTGTTCAATATTCTGATTGGCCAGTGCTGCGCCGAGCGGGTACAACGTAAAAGCGAACACACCAAAGACAAAAGTGAAACCCAGCTGCAACCAGCCACTGAGCGGCAACAGCGCCATCGCCAGCACCAAAATGCCCAAAATCACACTGTTAGTGCGAATAAGCCGGCTACGGCGGACCCGATCAGATAATTTACCCATCGGCCACTGTGCCAGTAACCCGGCCATGACTGTCGTGGCCATATAGGCTGCGACCTGCTCAGTATTCATGCCCTGACTGGCGGCAAAGGCGGGGGCCAGACCATAAAACGAGCCGACAATCACGCCGGCCATCGCGATGGTAGTCAGCGACTGCGGTACTTTTTGCCAGAACACTTTGATTTGTAGCGGTGCCGGCTTTAATGGCTGCGGGTGAATACGCCGGGTTAGTGCCAGCGGCACAATACAAAGGGCAAAACAGATCGCAACCAGCAGCAGTGGTTTAATCGTCAGTTCCGGGTTCAGGCTCATCGCGCCCTGGCCAAGCACCAGGCCCAGATAAGACACAATCATGTAACTTGCAAAGATAGTGCCACGGTTTTTGCTGTCGGCCTGCTCGTTCAACCAACTTTCCAGCACCATGTACTGACACATCATACACATGCCGACAATAAGGCGCAGGACCAGCCAAATCTCCAGCTGTTCTACCAGCGCATGGCCAAGCGCCGAAGCCGTCACGACGCCGGCACTGGCGACAAAAGCACGGATATGGCCGACCCGGGCTATTAAACGATGGCCGATTTTTGAACCTAGCACCAGCCCGAGGTAATAGGCGGACATCATGGCGCCGATCCAGACTTTGGCGACGTCCATCGATGCCAGCTTCAAACCGAGATAGGTCGTTAATAAACCGGCAGCCAGCACCATTAACAAGGTGGCGCCATACAATGACGAAAAAGAGCGGATAGTCGCCGCCATGCTTCATCCTTTTTTCTAGTGCGTAGCACAAGACCCGGCGGGTCTAGCACATAAAAACAAAACCGCAGCATGGGCTGCGGTTTTTCATGGTTTTATTTAACCCGCATCCCTGGGGTGGCACCATCATCCGGGCTTAGCAGGAAGATCTCGCTGCCACCCGGGCCTGCGGCCATCACCATGCCTTCTGACATACCAAATTTCATTTTACGCGGTGCCAGGTTTGCCACCATTACCGTCAGACGGCCAACCAGCTGTTCTGGCTGATACGCGGCTTTGATGCCGGCAAACACCTGACGTGTTTCGTTGCCTAAATCCAGCTGCAGGCGCAGCAGTTTATCCGCGCCTTCGACATGTTCAGCGCCGACAATTTTGGCGATCCGCAGGTCGAGCTTGGCAAAGTCATCAATATTGATGGTCGGCGCTATCGCTTCAATGTTATCGGTCGCAGACGCGACGGCTACTGGCGCTGTAACAGGTGCGACAGGCTGCAGATTGTCTTTGGAAGCATCAACCATCGCCTGGACTTTGACCGGATCCACGCGTTGCATCAGTGCTTTAAATGGATTGATAGCGTGATTCAGCAATGGCTGCTGATAATTGTCCCAACGCAGCTCGTTGTTCAAGAAGGCTTCCACTTCTTTCGCCATATTCGGCAGCACCGGGGCTAGATAATGCATCAGCACGCGGAACAGGTTGATGCCCATCGAGCAGACATCCAGCGTTTCCTGTTGTTTGCTGTCGTCTTTGGCCAGCACCCATGGCGCTTTGGCGTCGATATACTGGTTGGCTTTGTCGGCCAGCGCCATGATGTCGCGGATGGCACGCGCATATTCACGTTCTTCAAACGACGCCGCGATGCTGTCACCTTGCGCGACAAATTCGGCATAAAGTTCTGGCTCAGCCAGTGTTGCCGACAAAGTACCGTTGAATTTTTTCGTCACAAAACTGGCACAACGGCTGGCGATGTTAACCACTTTACCGACCAGATCGGCATTCACTTTTTGCGAGAAATCATCGAGGTTCAGGTCGAGATCCACAATGCCTGACGTCAGTTTCGAAGCGAAATAATAACGCAGATACTCCGGATTCAGATGCTCAAGATAAGTGCGGGCTTTGATAAAAGTGCCGCGTGATTTCGACATCTTGGCACCGTTAACGGTAACAAAACCATGCGCGAATACACTGGTTGGTTTGCGGTAACCGGCGCCATGCAACATGGCCGGCCAGAACAGGCTGTGGAAATAAATGATGTCTTTACCGATGAAGTGGTAAACCTCAGCGTCCGAATCCAACTGCCAGAACTGGTCGAAATCAACGCCGGTTTTGCTGCAGTAATTTTTGAAGCTGGCCAGATAACCAATCGGCGCGTCTAACCAGACATAAAAGAACTTACCCGGTGCGCCCGGAATCTCAAAACCAAAATATGGCGCGTCGCGGCTGATGTCCCATTGTTGCAGGCCATCTTTAAACCATTCCTGCAGTTTATTCGCCATCTCGTTTTGCAGCGCACCGCCACGGGTCCAGTCCTGCAACATTTGCTCAAAGGCCGGTAAATCAAAGAAATAATGCTCAGAATCTTTCAGCACCGGCGTCGCACCTGACACAACAGATTTTGGATTTTTCAGCTCGGTCGGGCTGTATGTCGCGCCACAAACGTCACAGCTGTCGCCGTTTTGATCCAAAGCGCCGCATTTCGGGCAATCGCCTTTAACAAACCGATCCGGCAGGAACATTTGTTTTTCCGGATCAAACAGCTGGCTGATCGAGCGGCGTTTGATGTAACCACCGGCGTCGAGTTTGGTATAAATCTCGCTGGCAAAAGCCTGATTTTCACTGCTGTGGGTGCTGTGATAGTTGTCAAAGCCAATCAGGAATTCAGCAAAATCAGCCTGATGTTCAATTGACGTCTGGGCAATCATTTGTTCCGGTGTCAGGCCAAGCTGCTGCGCTTTGAGCATGATGGGCGTGCCGTGGGCGTCATCGGCGCAGACGTAATAACACTGATGACCACGCGCTTTTTGAAAACGCGACCAGATGTCGGTTTGGATGTATTCAAGCAGGTGGCCGAGGTGAATAGGGCCGTTGGCATAAGGTAAGGCGCTGGTGATTAAGATTTTACGTGTCGTCATGAACCGGCTCTGTATCGATGAATGCAATGAAAACAATAGGCGACATGATACAATAGCCAGCCTCAAAGCGCGACACTGCCGGCGCAGTTGTCCGCAGCAATTCGTGTGATCTTCGTGTGACCGATGGAGTCGCCGCGATCTGGTTGTCGCCCATACAAGGAACAGCTTGTGTTTTCATTCTGGAAAAAATCCACGACCACGCCACAATCTGACTGGCCTGAATCTCTTGTCAGCCTGTTGAGTCAACCTTTTTCCGCAGTGTTACCGTTGGCACTGAGCGAAATCGCTGACATAACACTCAACAAAACTGAGCTTTCCGTCACTTTGCCATTCCCGGCGTCGTGGCTGCAGGCTGAACTGCAGCAACAGCTGGATGCGCGGGCGCTGGGTTTACAGGCGACTGTCAGCTGGCGTAACGAGTTGCCGGCGGCATTTAGCACCGTAAAACAAGTGGTGCTGGTCGCGTCCGGCAAAGGCGGTGTCGGCAAATCGACAACAGCGGTGAATCTCGCGGTCGCATTGGCACAACAAGGCGCCCGCGTCGGGTTGCTCGACGCTGATATTTATGGTCCGTCCATTCCGCTGATGTTGGGCGAAGCACAAAGCCGTGCCACTTCGCCAGATGAGAAACATTTAAATCCACTGTTTAAATTTGGCATTCATCTGCAGTCGATTGGCTTTTTAGTCGACCCGGAAAATGCCACGGTCTGGCGCGGCCCGATGGCCAGCCAGGCGCTGATGCAGCTGGTCAATGAAACCTTGTGGCCGGAGCTTGATTATCTGGTCGTGGATATGCCGCCTGGTACCGGTGACATTCAGCTGACGATGTCGCAGAAACTGCCGGTCGCCGGTGCTGTGATTGTGACGACACCACAGGATGTGGCGCTGGCGGATGCGAAAAAAGGCATCCAGATGTTTCGGCAGGTCAATATTCCGCTGTTGGGATTGATTGAAAACATGAGTTTTTATCAGTGTCCGCAATGTGGTCACGAAGATGATATTTTTGGTACGGCCGGCGGGCTGGAACTGGCGCAGCGTTATCAGGTGCCGGTGCTGGGGCAATTGCCTTTGCAGTCGGCCATCCGTGAAGCCGGTGATGCCGGCAGTCCGATTGTGTTGCAAAAAGACCACCAAACCGCTGAAATCTATCAAAAAATGGCACAGCAGCTGATCTTCACTTTATACTGGCAAACCCGGCTCAGCCCGCAACAGGCTGTCGAAATAATAATGACGGATGATTAACATGAGACTTTGTGATCGCGATATCGAACAATATCTGGCGGAAGGCCGGATCCAGATCGAACCCAGACCGGCTGCCGATATGATTAGCGGGGTCAGCGTGGATATCCGGCTTGGTCATAAATTCCGCACCTTTCGCGCTTATGCCGCACCATTCATTGATTTATCCGGTCCGCGCGAAGAAGTGCAACAGGCGTTGGACTCCGTGATGAGCGATGAAATTGTGCTGACCGATGATGAAGCATTTTTTCTGCATCCGGGCGAGCTGGCACTGGCCATTACCCTCGAATCTGTTACGTTACCGGCCGACATCGTCGGCTGGCTGGACGGGCGCTCAAGTCTGGCGCGGTTGGGGCTGATGGTGCATGTGACGGCACACCGGATCGACCCAGGTTGGTCTGGCAATATCGTGCTGGAGTTTTATAACAGCGGGCGCTTGCCGCTGGCGCTCAGGCCCAATATGAAAATTGGCGCGCTGAACTTTGAATTGATGACCGGCGAAGCGGCACGGCCATATAACAAACGGGAAGACGCCAAATACCGCGCGCAAAGCGGGGCAGATGCCAGCCGGATTGGGCAGGATGATCCGGGGCACGCCTGAGTCAGCATTGCAATACTCAAGCTGCAGAAATTAAAAAGCCCATACAAAACGTATGGGCCGAAGCAATAAAGCAAAAATGAAGCAGGGCAATTATGCTGGATTTTTGCTTGTCTATGCAAGATCAGGCCGCAGCTTTTTTGCTACAGCGCAGCGTTTTCAGCTTTAAGTCAGGCTATTTAATGCATAAATAGCCAAATGGCGCCGGATACAGAAGGAATTTGCTGATGAAACTGGCAGATATCGGCCGCTTGTTGTTACTCGCCGCGATCTGGGGCGCGTCGTTTTTATGCATCCGTGTAGCGGTTCCGGCATTTGGCCCTGGTGCACTGATGACAGGCCGGGTCGGGCTCGCCGCTTTGTTTTTGGCAATCATCGGGTTGCTGTGGCGCAAACGGCTGATTTGGCGCGGCAAAGTACGCCATTTCCTGCTGCTGGGGCTGATTAATTCGGCGTTACCATTTTTCTTGTTTGCTTATGCGGCACACTGGTTAACGGCGTCGGTGCTGTCTGTGCTTAATGCCACGGCGCCAATTTGGGGCGCAGTACTCGGTGTGCTGTTTTTCCGCCAGCCACTGTCGGCCAGACTGGCATTTGGCCTGGTGCTCGGGGTGACCGGGGTGGGGATCCTGGTCGGTTTTGATGCTGTGGTACTGCAACCCGATGCGGGACTGGCCATCGCGGCTGGCGCTGGGGCGGCCTGTTGTTATGGTCTTGCCACTCATTACACCCGACGGGCCGAAGCGGTTGAGCCGTTCGCCAATGCGCATGGCAGCATGTGGGGCGCTTTGTTGTGGTTGTTGCCAGTGGCACTACTACAACCGCCGGTCGCGGAGCCAACCGTCTGGCAAGCCGGAGCATTGTTGATGTTAGGCGTGCTCTGTACCGGCGTGGCCTATTTGCTGTATTTTGCACTGGTGCGTGACATCGGTGCCACGCCAACGTTAACGGTCACCTTTTTAATTCCGGTGTTTGGTGTCAGCTGGGGCGCGTTATTTTTAGGCGAAACAGTCGGCTGGCATACACTGGTTGGCGCCTTGACGGTGTTAACCGGTACCGCTTTAGTAACTGGTGTGTCTTTGACGAAGTTATGGCAACAAATGTACGCAAAAGCGTAAAAAATTAGTTATTCAGAAAGAGTTCAGAATGCCGGCCCTATAACTGGGGCAATGCTGCGGCGTTATAATCCGCAGTAAGGTGCAAAGCGGGCTGCGCACGCAGCGAGGAGCTATAGATGTCGAGCCGAATACTGTTGTTATCTGCCATTACTGTTGCATTATTTACCCAGTTTCCGGCGCTTGCTGCGGACAAACAGGCTGCAGCCAAAGCCACTGCGCAGCTGAGTAAACCAGCCGCTCCGGCAACTGCCGCCAAAGCGAAAAAACTCTTCTCCCAGGCCGAGCTGGATCAAATGCTGGCGCCAGTCGCTTTGTACCCGGACACTGTGCTGTCACATGTGCTGATCGCCGCCACTTACCCGTTAGAAATTATCAAAGCCACCCGCTGGTTGTCCGGCAAACCTGGCATGACGTCGGAACAGGCATTAAAAGCAGCTGAAAACGAAAGCTGGGATCCAAGCGTACGCGCGCTGGTCGCTTTTCCGCCGCTGCTGACCAAAATGAATAACGAACTGGACTGGACGCAAAAACTCGGCGACGCCTTCCTGATCCAGGAAAAACAGGTGATGGCGACGGTGCAAAATCTGCGCGAAAAAGCCTATACCGCCGGTAATTTAAAAAATCAGGAACACTTACGCGTTGAGCGTAAAGAAAAAGTCATCGTCATCGAGCCGGCCAGACCAGAAGTGATTTATGTGCCGGTGTACGACACCCGGGTGGTTTATGGTGACTGGTGGTGGCGTTCATACCCGCCGGTACACTGGCCATACCCGACCGGCTATCGCCGTCATGCCTCGTTTTATTGGGGGGCCGGCGTACAAGTGGCCCCCAGCTTCTATTTCTCGACCTTTTATTGGCCACGTAATGAAATTGTCGTGATCCATCATCATGACTACCGGCCGCGGCATTATTACCGCAATCATGAAATTATCCAGCATGAAGAACGCCGCCATTGGCAACATAATCCGCAGCACCGTCATGGCGTGGTGTATCACACCTCTTATGAGCCGGTGCGTGAAAGCCGTGGTGAAGCCTGGCGTTATGAAGATCAGGGCGACCGCCGGCGCTGGGCGGCAGAACGTCGTCAGGATAATAATGTTGCACTGCCGGGCGACCAGCAAATCATCAACCAGCCGGATCCGGATTTAGACAATTTACGCCGTCAACAGCAGGAACGGGAGCAGGTGTTTGCTCAGCCGGAGAATGAGTTAAATCCACAGACTGAGCCCGTAGCCGTGACGCCAGATCAAGGCAATACGCAGGCACCGATGCAACCAGTTGGCGAAATGGTCGACAACAATAAAGACGGTATCGATGACCAGCCGGTATTTGAACAACCAGTGACAAATATACCAGTGACCGATGCGCCCACTGAGCCGGCCCCAATCAGCGAACTGCCTGCACCGGCAGATCAGCTGCCGCAGCCAGAGTTGCAGCCGGAACCACAACCGATGCCGGAACAACCGGTTTATCAAGACCCAGAGCCACAGCCGGTGTATGAACAACCACAGCCAGTGGACCAACGGCCTGAACCGGTATTCCAGCAACCAGAGCCGGTGTATCAGCAACCGGAGCCGGTGTATCAGCAACCGGAGCCGGTGTATCAGCAGCCAGAGCCGGTCTATCAACAACCGGAACCGGTGTATCAGCAACCAGAGCCGGTCTATCAACAACCGGAACCGGTGTACCAGCAGCCCGAGCCGGTCTATCAACAACCGGAACCGGTGTATCAACAACCGGAACCGGTGTATCAGCAACCAGAGCCGGTCTATCAACAACCTGAGCCGGTGTATCAGCAACCTGAGCCGGTGTATCAGCAACCGGAGCCGGTCAGTCAGCCGGTGATTGAACAATCTGGTATTCAACAGCAGTAAAAAGCAGGCGGCCTGCGGGCTGCCTGTTTTGAAAAGTCAGTTGGTTAGAATTGGTTTGCAATAATCTGCTTGGGAGAAACTATGCAGCTTTATGGTTCGACATCTTCACCTTATGTTCGTCGTTTGCGCTTATTACTGGCAGAGAGGCCGCATGAATTCATCAGTCTGAATATTTTTGAATCGGCTGATCGTGAACGCTTAATTGCATTAAATCCAACGCGCAAAGTACCAATGTTGGCTGACGGTGATCAGGTAGTGTTTGATTCCGGTGTGATCTACCGGTTTCTCAGCCAGAAGTTTTTGCTGACACCGCTGAGCTGGTCACAGGAAAACCTACTGACCATTATCAATGCAGCTAATGATTCTTTAGTCGAACTGTTGCTGTGTAAACGTTCTGGTTTTGATGTCCGGGACAACAAATTATTTTTTAATCTGCAGCATGAACGGGTACAGGCCACACTAAAAATTCTGAACAGTAAAGTTGCTGCCGGTGAGTTTGCGCAGTGGGACTATCTGGCGATGAGTTTGTATTGCCTGGTTGACTGGATTTGCTTCCGGGAACTGGTCGATATGCAGCCGTTTGGCGCCCTGTTGCAGTTCAAAATCGCCCACCAACAGCAAGTTGGTGTCGCCGAGACAGATCCACGACTGGGTTAACCGTCGTTGCTAAAAAAGAAGGGCTGCAGTTGCAGCCCTTCTTTTTGCTTTAGTGCCAATGCTACAACTGTTTAGTCCAGACCGATAAAACCACCGGTTTGATGCGCCCACAACTGAGCATAAATACCGCCTTGGGCAATCAACTGTTGATGGCTGCCTTGTTCAACAATCGCGCCCTGATCAAGCACAATCAGCCGGTCCATCGCCGCAATTGTCGACAGCCGGTGGGCAATGGCAATCACGGTTTTGCCTGCCATTAACTGATTCAGGCTGTGCTGAATAGCTGCTTCGACTTCGGAATCGAGCGCCGAGGTGGCTTCATCTAAAATCAGGATCGGCGCGTTTTTCAGCAGTACACGTGCAATAGCGATCCGCTGACGCTGACCACCGGATAACTTCACGCCGCGTTCACCCACCTGCGCATCCAGACCCTGATTACCGCGTGGATCACTGAGTTCTGCGATAAACTGGTCGGCTTCGGCGGCCTTCACCGCGGCCAGTAATTGCGCTTCAGACGCATCGGGCCGGCCATACAGAATATTCTCCCGTACCGTCCGGTGCAGCAGGGACGTATCCTGCGTCACCATGGCGATTTGCGCACGTAACGAGTCCTGACTGACCTGACGGATATCCTGGCCATCTATGCGGATCTGGCCGGTTTCCAGATCGTAAAACCGCAGTAACAGATTAACTAAAGTTGATTTGCCGGCGCCACTACGACCAACCAGACCTACTTTTTCGCCCGGTTTGATATTTAAATCCAGCTGCTGCAGCACGTTTCTGCCCTGACTGGCGTACTGGAAGCAGACCTTATCAAACGCAATAGCGCCGCCACTGACCTGCAGTGGTTGTGCATCCGGACTGTCCAGCACTTGCTGCGGTTGTGCCAATGTGGTGATGCCATCAGCCACAGTGCCGATATTTTCAAACAGACTGCTGACTTCCCACATGATCCACTGCGACATACCGTTTAAGCGCAGCGACAGACTAACAGCAATGGCGATAGCGCCGACACTGACGGCCTGCAGCGTCCATAACCAGATCGACATAGTCGCGACTGAAAAAACCAGCAAATAATTTAGTGCCTGCACACTGAAATTCAGCCAGGTTACCAGGCGCATTTGCTCGTACACCGGATGTAAAAAACGTGACATGCTGTCGCGGGCGTATTCGGCTTCGCGGCTGGTGTGGGAAAACAGTTTAATAGTGTTGATATTGGTGTAGCTGTCGACAATGCGGCCGGTCATATCAGAGCGGGCGTCAGCCTGACGGCTGGCAACATCTTTGAGCCGCGGCACAAAATACACCTGCAGACAGATATACAGGCTCAGCCAAACCAGCAATGGCAGTACCAGCCGCCAGTCGGCGTCAAACACCAGATACAACATGGTGCTGAAGTACACCAGCACATAGACCATCACGTCGAGTAATTTGGTGGCGGTTTCACGCACGGCCAGTGAGGTCTGCATCACCTTCGTTGCGATACGGCCGGCAAAATCATTCTGGTAAAAACTGACGCTTTGTTTCAGTAAATAACGATGCGCCTGCCAGCGGATCGCCATCGGATAATTGCCAAGCAGCGTCTGGTGCAATACGGCGGAGTGGATCAGTACCAGTAACGGCATGCCGACGGCGGTAAGCAAACCCATACGGATCAACGTGTCCTGTTCGGTTTGCCACAAAGTCGCCGGATCTTTTTGTACCAGCCAGTCGACGAGCTGCCCCATAAAACCAAACAACGACACTTCGAGCATGGCCAACAGCGCAGTTAACAACGCCATCACGACGAGCGGAATTTCCATGCCTTTGCTGTAATGCCGGCAAAACGCATAGATACCCTTGGGCGGCTGCGTCGGTTCTGCTTCTGGAAAGGGGTTGGTTAATTTTTCGAAAAACTGCAGCATGGCAGACCTCAACAAGGCCCACCATCTGCACGGCGGGCGTTAATAATTGCAGAGAATATCGCGGCTACACGCAAGCATGGCTTGCACCTGCGCCGGACTGATATCCAAATGAGTGACTAAACGGATGCGGGATTTCGTCTGGCCAGACTGCTGATAAGTGCTGCTGGTCAGGCGGACCTGATGTTTGCCTAATTCTGCCACAAAATGACGTGCAAGCGCAGCGTCCAGATCGCAGAAAATGATATTGCTTTGCGGCATTTGCAGTGAAAACTGAGTTTCCAATCCGGTATCAACAACGATCTGCTGCAGGCCGCTTGCCAGTTGCTGCGCATGCTGATGGTCATCCTGCAGGCGGTGGACATGATGTTGCAACGCATACAATCCGGCCGCCGCCAACCCACCGGCCTGCCGCATACCGCCGCCGAGCATCTTACGCACACGCCGCGCTCTGGCGATGAAATCAGCACTGCCTAATAACAGCGATCCGATGGGCGCGCCGAGGCCTTTAGACAAACAAACCGAAATCGAGTCATAGCCACTGACCAGCTGGCGGGCGACCTGATACGGATCGGTCTGAGTCTGAGTAGCAATAGCGACCGCGGCGTTAAAGATCCGCGCGCCGTCAATGTGGCAGGCGAGTTGGTGTTCTTTGGCAAGCGTTGCCATTTGTGCCATGTAATCGAGGCCGAGGACCTGACCGCCAGTGGTATTTTCGATGACCAGCAGGCGAGTGCGGGCAAAATGTGGATCGTCCGGCTTAATCGCTGCCAGCACGTCAGCAGCCAGCAGACTACCGTCGGGCTGATTGGCCAGCGGCTGTGGCTGGATAGAGCCGAGCACCGCCATACCACCGGCTTCCCATTTATAAGTGTGCCAGTTTTGCCCGACAATGGCTTCGTCACCACGCTGACAATGGCTCATCAGCGCGATCAAATTGGTCATGGTGCCACTAGGTGCAAATAGGGCTGCGTCAAAACCGAGTAATTCAGCGGCATAACACTGTAGCGCGTTGACCGAAGGGTCATCGCCAAATACGTCATCGCCCAGCGGGGCATTGGCCATAGCCGCACGCATCGCGGCGGTTGGTTGGGTGACGGTATCGGAACGAAAATCAGTCATCAGGTATATCCTCAGGTGGTCATTGCAAATCAGCATACGGCGTTCATCCGGAGGCTGCAGCCTATTGTGATAGGCAGGTACTGTTGTGCGACAAAATTCAATGCGTAAAATGCCAAGAACCGCGTTTTTTGCCAGTCAGTTGGCTGACAAAAATTGGTCTGGCAAAAAGTCTGCGGCCAGGCTGGCTAAATCGCTGACCAGCCAGCCCGGGTCCAAGTGTTGAGCTAGCTGCGCCGGCAAAAAACGAATTAGCTGTGCTGCGGTGGCGGATAAACGCCGATCGCGGCGCGCCACCAGATACCAATGACTTTCCAGTGGCAAACCCGGCAGCTGTAACTGTTCGACCGGTTCGGTGCCAGCCTGTAGTGTGTGTGCTGACAAGACGGCCAAACCCAGGCCCGAGGCGACACTTAAACGGATCGCTTCGTTGCTCTCAATTTGCATAGTTTTTTGTAGCACCAGTCCCTGACTGCTCAGCCAGCTTTCCAGCATCATCCGGGTGGCGGAGCCGGGCTCGCGGATCAGAAAACGTTCTTCTTTCAAATCCACCATACTAAGCCCGGGTTTGCCGGCCGCCCAATGGCCGGGCGGGGCTATCAGTTGCAGCGGGTTTTTTAACAGGCGCCGGGCTAATACCTGATTTCCGGCCGGCGGGTGGCTGAATAAAAACAGGTCATCCTGCTGCTGTTCAAAGCGGCTGAGGATCTGGGCGCGGTTGCCAATATTTAACGTCAGTTCAATTTGCGGAAACTGGCGGGAAAATTCGGCCAACAGCGGTGGCAGAATATATTTGGCGGTAGTGACAATCCCCAGGCTCAGACTGCCACTATTGCCGGCGCGCGCACTTTGCACATACTGAGAAAAATCGGCAAAGCGGCCCAGAACATCCTGACTGGCGCGGTATAGCTCAGCGCCAACCGGGCTCGGCACCAGCGTGCCATGTTGACTTTCCAATAAAGGTTCGCCGGCCCACTCGGTCAGTTTTTTTAATTGGATAGACACTGTTGGTTGGGTCAGATGCAACTGACGGGCGGCCTGCGAGATGCTGCCGGTTTGCACCACAGCCTGATAGACCTGCAACAGCCGAAAACTCAAATGGCGAATATTCATAGATAATCATCTATATCTGCATCTTGATATATTTATTATTCCTTATTTTTCGACGCAGGCACAATAGCCGCCGCCTGGATCTGGAGGAATTAATGATGCCCGATATAGTAATTGCTTTTTTTGCCTTTGGCCTGATCGCCGGTTTGTTGAAATCGGACCTGAAAGTGCCACATTCCATTTATGAAACCTTATCGATCTTATTGATGCTGGTGCTTGGTTTAAAAGGCGGGCTGGCGTTGCACGGCCAGGTTACTGGTCAGTTGCTGCTGGGGTTATTACCTATCGCCTTGTTGGGATTTGTGTTGCCACTATTGTGTTATCCGATCCTGCGCCGTCTGGTGAAACTGCCGACCGATGACGCAGTCAGTATTGCGGCGCATTATGGCTCGGTCAGTGCCGGTACTTTTGCGCTGGTGCTGGCGATGGTCGAACGCGCCGGTCTGCCGGTTGCGGCACAAACAACGCTGTTTCTGGTGTTGCTGGAACTGCCGGCCATTATCATCATGTTGTGGTTGCATCGCCGCCTGACCGGTCAAGGCAGTACCGGCGGGATCTGGCGCGAGTCTTTGACCAGCCGGGGCGTATTGCTGCTCGGTGGTGGTGTGTTGATTGGTTATAGCTACGGGCCTGTTGGGCTGGAGCCCATTGCGCCGGCCTTACTCGGTGGTTTTAAAACGATGCTGGCGCTGTTTCTGCTGGAAATGGGCTTGTGTACGGCAAAAGCCTGCGTGCCGTTACCGCTGGCGCAGTGGCGTTTGTTGATGTTCGCGGCACTGATGCCATTTTTACTGGCCTGGAGTGGTATCGCTACCGCATTATTATTGGATTTACCGCAAGGCAGTGCCGTGATCCTGGCCGGTCTCACCGCCAGTGCGTCTTATATCGCAGCACCTGCAGCGATACGCGCAGCGATCCCATCAGCCAACATTGGTCTGGCAATGTTGGCTGCACTGGGGATCACCTTTCCGGTCAACGTCTTGATTGGTTTACCTGTCTATCAGCACTGGGTCAGTTGGTTTTATCCCTGACCGCAGTTGATTTCAGGATTGATTCCAGCCCAGCTGGCGTCTCAGCCAATGCCAGGTGTCACCGTCGGGTTGATGGACATTAGGTTTGGCGGCTGGAGTCTGCTGTAGATCTGCTTTGATCCAAGGGGGCGCCACACTGCCATAGCCTGCAGTGGGGAACAGTTCTGGTGGACGGGTTCTGCTCAGTTGTTCAGTCTTCATTACATCACCTCTGCGTAGCGTCTCAGGACAGTACGGCATTGTGCCGGACCTGTGTTGCAGTCAGATGATCAGGGCGTAATCAGTGGAAATGAGCTCAGTCATCGCCTGATCCTCGTCTGAGTCCGGTATCCGTTCCGGCCGCAACGGGTAAAGTGTAAAGGTTCATGACAAAAATTGCTGCCATGGCCATTGTTCAGTTTTCTCCAGCAGCGCCATGTTTCTGTGCGCTGCCGTACCGGTACTGTCCGGAAATTTTCCGTCAGATCAAGACACTGAAACCGGTCGTCATCAACTGCTGTCCGCATTTAATTACAAGACAGCGGTGTCATTTGATTTGATAATTTAGCGTTCGCTGAACTTCATCGTGTTACGCGGTCCGGCACGCTCACACTTTAATACGGCTAAATTGGCGGCTGATCTGTACCAATTGTTGTGGCGATCTGCCGCAGGGCAACAATCAACAGGTCCAGTTCGGCGGGCTGGGTAAATAGCTGCACCGTGATCCGCACTATCTGTAACTGATTAAGCTGGCGGCTGACGGCAAAAATCCGCGCCTGTTGCCACAACGCCGCGACCACATCGTCGGCACTTTGTCCGTGCAGGGTAAAAGCCGCAATCGCACAGGACTGTGTTGGGTCCGATGGCGTGATGATCTGCAGCCCCGGGATCTGCCGCGCCTGCGTCAGCCAATACTGGGACAGATAACGCAGGCGTTGTTCTTTTTGCGTCAGGCCTACTTGGCGCTGAAACGCCAGTGCGTCACGGATATTCAGCAACGCCGGGACTGCAACTGTGCCCGGTGCAGCAAGTCGCTGGATGGGCATTGCTCCTGAGCCTGCGTGGTCAGACAGTCCATACAGCGGCCGGATCTCAGCCAAGCGGGATTCACGGATAAACACCAGCCCGGTGCCGAGCGGCGCACCAAACCATTTATGCAGATTGGTGGCGATAAAATCCGCCTCCAGCGCCGGCAGCTGGTAATCGAGCTGAGCAAACGAGTGGGCGGCATCGACCATCACATCGACCCCGTGGCACCGCGCCATCCGGCTGATGGCTGCAACCGGCATGATCTGACCATGGCGATGACATAAATGACTGAGCACAATCAGTTTAGTGCGTGGCGTGATGGTCTCGGCATAACACTGTACCAGCGCTTGGTCAGTGCTGTTTGTTGGCAGTTGCAATAGATTGAGCCGGATTTGTTTCTCTGTGACCAGCCATTGCAAACTGGCGAGCACCGCATCGTAATCCTGCGTTGCACAAATTACTTCATCGTCCGCTTGCAACGGATAACCGTGCAATAAAATGTGCATGCCTTCACACAGGTTGCGGGTCAGTAGTAATTCATCTGGTTGCACACCACAAAAATCGGCCAGTTGCTGATAGATAGCCACTTCTTCCTGCGGCCAATGCTGGCGCAAGTACAACGCACTTTGACTGTTCACGAGCTGCTGATGTTGTTGCCAGGCCTGCAATACGGACGAAGGCTGCGTGCCAACATAGCCGTTTTCCAGTTGAATAAACGTCAGGTCACGCGGGTATAACCTGCTGTGTTGTTGCCAATAGACTTCATCGGTGGCGCTCTGTGCAGATTTAGCTGCAGCATCTGACGCCTGTTGTGGTGTATCTGGCAGTGTTTGCTCGGGAGGTTGCGGCGATGTCGATAATAATTGCCAGGCCAGCCAAAGACTTAACGCTAAGGCCAGGCACAGCAACAGTGCAAGCAGCAGTACAACCGCTGGCCAGCCGCCATAGTCCCAGCCCCTGCCGGAAAACGCGCCGAGGGTGCTGGCGCCGAGATAATAACAACACAAATACACAGCAGTCACCAGCGCTTTGGGCGCCTGAACCAAAGTCGCCAGCCAGTTACTGCACAGCGTATGACAAGCAAAAAAGCCAAAAGTAAACAAGGCGATGCCACTGAGGATGACACGCACATCCGGGTGCAGCGTGGCCGCTAAACCGAGCAACATCAGCAGCAGCGCCATGGGCACCAGCGTGCGCAGTGGCAGGCGTTTGGTTAACATCGCGCCCCACAGTGAACTGCCGATACCAAACACATAAAACACCGTGATCGCAGCGACTGTGCTCTGACTGAACAAATAAGGCGGCGCCAGCAAATAAAAGGTGATGTAGTTGTACAGGCCGGTATAGCTGCCAGTTAACAAAAATGCGATGGCAAACAGTGCCAGTAATTTGGGCTGGCGGATCTGCATGAATACCGAGCGCATCATCTGCCGCAGGCTCTGAAGATCAGGCGTGGCTGGCGTAAAATGTGGGCTGCGCGGCGCTACTTGCGGTAGCGTGCGTTGAAATTGCCAGGCGGCAGCAAGTCCGGCCAAACCTAACAACAGCAGCGCCAGCCGCCAGCTGAACTGGTCACTCAGCAGCGCACCGAAAGCCCGCCCCAGCATACCGCCTAAGGCGGTCCCGGCAATATAAAAACCAATGGTCTGACTCAGCCGTGCAGCAGGCACTTCACTGCTGAGATAAGTGATGGCCAGTGCCGGCATTCCACCCAATGCCAACCCCAGCAGCGCACGCAGCCATAACAATTGCGTGTAATTTTGCGCCAGCGCACATAGCAGGCTCAGCACTGCAGTGCTCGTGACCGCCACAATCATCAGACGGCGCCGGTCAATAAATTCACTGAGCAGGCTGCTGAGCAATAAGGATAACGCCAGAGTCAGCGTGGAAATGGACAACACCCAGCTGGCATCCGCCGCGGTCAAACCGAATTCAGCTGACAGCAGCGGCATCATTGGTTGCACGGCATAGAGCAGGGCAAATACGCTGCTGCCGGCCAGAAACATCGCCCATTTTAAAGATTGGATCCGCTGCAGCTGATCAAGTGCAGAGGTGGATAACTGGTTGGCAGCGGTGCTGACAGGTGCTGAATAAGACATCAGGGTTGACCGGTGAAAAACAGGAAGTGTCAGGATAAAGAATGCAATTAATAGCGTCCAATACATAAATAATGCAATATTAATACTGAAATCAGATTAATGTGACAGCAACAGCAGGATCACCGCCGGAGGAACCAATCATCGAACTACGACAATTGCGATATTTTATTGCCGTTGCAGAAGAGCTGCATTTCACCCGTGCGGCGCAGCGGCTTTGTATCGGCCAGCCGCCGCTCAGTTATGCCATTGCCCAGCTGGAAGCTGAGATCGGCGCAATGTTATTTGCCCGCACCAAAAGATCGGTGCAGCTGACTGAAGCCGGAAAGTTACTGCTGACAGAGGCCCGAAAAATTCTGGCGCTGTCTGGTGCCGCAGCGCAGTCCGCCAAAGCCGCAGCAGCAGGACATGCCGGTGAACTGCGGATTGGCTTTACCTCTTCCACGCCGCTGACGCCGTTATTTTCCGCGCTGATCAATGTCTATCGCCGGCAATTTCCGGCCGTCACGCTGACGTTGCTGGAGATGTCGACGCAACACCAACTGGCGGCGTTACAACAACAGACGCTGGATTTGGCGTTTGTCCGGCCACAGTTTGGCGCTGAACAAGCGGAGCAGGAGAATTCAGCAGCGTCAGCGCTGCACTATTTGACGCTACGCACTGATCCACTGGTGGTGGTGTTGCCGGAACAGCATCCGCTGGCGGCAAAACCGCAGATCCGGCTGGCGGATTTGGCAACGCAGGGGTTTATTATGTACCCGCCGCAAGCGGGCACCAGTATTTACCGGCAACTGCATGCGTTGTGCCTGCAAGCCGGATTTACGCCAGACACTGTCCAGCAAGCCGCCGAGGCGTCGACCATCATTGGGCTGGTTGCTGCCGGTGTCGGCATCAGCGTACTGCCAGCCTGTTTCGACCGTATTCAGCTGGCTGGGGTTTGTTACCGGCAACTGGCTGATGAACAGGCAGTCACGCGTTTATTGCTGGCCCATCAGGCTTCGGAGCGAGAGCCGCAAAAGCAGCTGCTGATCAATCAGTTTGTCGCGCTGACACAAGCACAGCTCTAGGCATAACCGTCCTTCAATGGACATAAAAAAACGCCGGATAAATCCGGCGTTTTTTCTTGAAATTTGAATGGTCGGTACGGCGGGATTCGAACCCACGACCCCTGACACCCCATGACAGTGCGCTACCAAGCTGCGCTACGTACCGACGAGCGCCTTATCTTACTGGCTTTCTGTCTGATTGCAATGCTGCACCGACTGACTGCGGTATTTTTAGCCGGTTAATCAGTCAAATAGCAAAGCGCCGCCCCTGATTTTCGGTTAAGGTAAAGCCATCAAACATCCGTCCGGATGTCCAAAATCTGCGGGTGTTATGCGCAAGGGCCGGGGAGGCCGATTTTTATGTGGATCTTGTTTACCTTATTGGCCGCGTCGATGCAGGCCGTGCGTAATGCCTGTCAAAAAGAGCTCAGTAAAGAAGTGTCGGTGCTGGGTGTTACGCTGGCACGGTTTATATATGCCAGTCCGCTGGCAGCCCTGTATTTACTGGCGTTATATCAGTATCAGGCTGCGGCATTGCCAGTATTTAGCGCCAGTTTTGCCGGGTATGTGCTGGCGGCGTCTGTGATGCAAATTCTGGCCACTGCACTGATGGTGGTGCTGTTTAAGCAAAAAAACTATGCCATTGGTGTCGGTTTAGCGAAATCAGAAGCGATTTTTGCTGCAGTGCTTGGCGTAATATTTTTTGCCAGTGTGTTGTCGCCACTCGGCTGGATTGGGGTAGGCGTCGGCGCTATCGCCGTATTTTTATTAAGCGGTGTGCGAAACCTGAACGAGTTGCCGCTCAAGACCGTTGCTATCGGCGCCGCCAGTGGTGCCGCGTTTGCGCTGACGTCGTTGTGGATCCGCGAAGCCAGTCTGGCGCTTGGTTTGCCGTTTCCCTATGGCGCGGCCTGGGTGTTGTTATTTGTTATCAGCTGCCAGACGCTGCTGTTGTTGGGTTATCTGTTAATACGCGACCGTGCAGTGCTGGTTGCACTATGGCAACGGCCCCGACTGACCTTGCTGACCAGCTTTTTCAGCTGTATTGGTTCTTTAGGCTGGTTCACCGCAATGAGCCTGGAGAGCGTGCCATTAGTGAAAACACTGGGGCAGGTTGAAGTGCTGTTCACTTTGTTGATTTCGGTGTTTTGGTTCAGGGAAAAACTCAAACGCACCGACTTGCTGGGCCTTGCGCTTGTTGTTCTGGCGGCTGTACTGGTGATGTGGGCCTGACACTATTTGTAACTCCCGGCGCTGGTGCAATCAGGCGACAGATGATTACAATGCTGCTGACCCATACAGTGAGCCTGGCTCGAAGAAGCTGGCCCTGCCAACCCTATAACGCAGATTTGAAGCATGAAAACCAATATTCTGAACCGTCTCGTAGAACCGGAAACGCTGCAGCACAGTGGCGACTTCCTTGGCCTGACTTTGACTTACCCAGAGCAGCTGGCGCCTTTTTCTTACAGGCTTAGCAACGGCACTGTGGTTGAGGTCTGGGATACTGGTGTGTTATGCCTGACCCCAGCGAACCCGGCAGGCATCGATATAGTGTTGTCCTCAGGTGTACACGGCAATGAAACTGCGCCGATTGAGCTGTGCGCAGCAATTTGCCAGGACCTGTTGCTGGAAAAAATCCAAAGCACTCACCGGTTGTTGTTTTTGTTTGGCAATCCGCCGGCGATGAACAGTGCAAAACGTGAACTGGTCGATAACCTGAACCGGTTATTCTCCGGCCATCACAGTAAAGGGGATGGAGAACCAATTTGGGAACGCCAGCGGGCGGCGGCACTCGAACAATATGTGCTGCGTTTTTATCAGGCAGGTGGTGAAGGCCGCGAGCGTCTGTTGTATGACCTGCATACCGCTATTCGGGGCTCACAGTTTGAAAAGTTCGCGGTTTATCCGTTTTTACACGGCAAACCCTGGAGCAAAAGTCAGTTACAGTTTTTACATGCCTGCGGTGTGGAAACGTTCCTGCTAATGCAAACGCCAGCATCTACGTTCAGTTATTTTGGCGCGCAAAGCTGTGGCGCGCATGCTTTTACGCTGGAACTTGGCAAAGTCAGACCTTTTGGCGAAAACGATATGAGCCGCTTTGCCGCCTGTGATGCGATGCTGCGCGCATTGATTGTCGATGCGCTGCCGGTGTTGGCAGATTTTGACGAGAGCCGGTTTAACTTTTTTGTCGTTAGTCGTGCAGTGAACAAGCACAGTGAACAATTCGAATTGTGCTTTGCCCGCAATATTGAGAATTTCAGCCAGTTCCCGCTCGGCACTGTGTTGGCACGTGACGGTGATATTGAGTATCGGGTCGATGAACCAGGCGAAGCCATTATTTTCCCCAATGCAGACGTTGCGCTGGGGCAACGCGCGATGTTGTTGGTCAAGCCGGTGTCAGTTGCCGGGCAGGTCAGCGACTAGTTCAGATCCTGATAAAACAGTAACGGGCAACAGGCCCGTTTTTTCTTATCTGGTCATACCTCTAACTGCAGTTGCGGGCTGAATGCCGGCGCCGCGCTGTGACTTTCGCCGATGAAATGATTGATTTCGCCCCGCATTAGTTTTCCTTATCCGAGCGTACGGAAAAATTCACCGTAAAAAGCCGGGCTGTGCTACGTTTTACTGGCTGACGCGGTTGCAATGCAGTTTACGTAAAGGTAAAGTTTGCGCCGCTGGAACAAAATCATAACAGCGAAGCTGCAGCGGTTTGCTTGACGTCTACGTAAAGTAAAATAATCCGACGCGATGAACCGTCTGCAAAAATCCAGGGGAGAAGCTGACCTAAACAGCGACAGACTGTCGGTCAGATGGATTCAACATTAAGGTAAAGCCGGCAAACACCAAGGTCCGCGTTACCCGCATGACAAAGAGAGATCTATGACCAACCCGAACAATGCCACGATTTCGACTGTGCATCAGGCCGAATTCACCAGTGGCCACGCTTTGCAGATCCCTACACTGCGCATTTTACAGGACGACGGCACCCTCTACGAAGGCGCGACCGCACCTGAGCTTGACCAAGCGACCGCACTGAAAATGTACCAGACCATGACCTTTATCCGCGTGCTGGACGAACGGATGTTAGGGGCGCAGCGTCAGGGCCGCATCAGCTTTTATATGCAATGCCTCGGTGAAGAAGCCGCCACAGTCGGCAGTGCCGCAGCGCTCGATGATGCGGATATGATCATGGCGCAATACCGCGAACAAGGCGCACTGCGCTACCGTGGTTTCACGCTGGAACAGTTTATGAATCAGCTGTTTTCCAATGAAAAAGACCTCGGCAAAGGCCGGCAGATGCCGGTGCATTACGGCAGCAATGCCATTCATTACATGACAATTTCCAGCCCGCTTGGCACACAAATCCCACAAGCCGCTGGTTATGCTTATGCGCAAAAATTGCGCGGGCTTGCTAACGTCACTATCTGTTATTTCGGCGAAGGCGCAGCCTCCGAAGGCGACTTCCACGCCGGTCTGAATATGGCCGCCGTGCACAAAGCGCCGGTGCTGTTTTTCTGCCGCAACAACGGCTACGCCATCTCTACACCGGCCAACGAGCAGTTTAAAGGTGACGGCATCGCCTGTCGTGGTGTCGGTTATGGCATGAAAACCATCCGGGTCGACGGCGCTGATATTCTGGCGGTGTATCAGGCCACCAAAATGGCGCGTGAATATGCGCTCGCCAATAACGAGCCGGTGCTGCTGGAGTCAATTGCCTACCGTTTAGGCGCGCATTCTTCGTCGGATGACCCGAGTGGTTATCGCTCAAAAGAAGAAGAAGAGCTGTGGCGCAAAAACGACCCGGTTGCCCGGTTCCGTTTATTCCTGCTGCAAAAAGGCTGGCTGGATGATGAAGCCGACAAATCCGCTATCGAGCAGCTGCGTCACGACATCCTGGAAGCGCTAAAAGTGGCAGAAAAAGTGGCCAAACCTGGTATTGAGCATCTGATCAGCGATGTGTATGCCGAACCTATCCCTGAGCTGGAACGCCAGTTGGCGGAGCTTAAAGAGCACATCCGTAAATACCCGGATGCGTATCCAATCACGTCAGGGAGAATGTAATGGCGAAAATGAATATGTTACAGGCCATCAACAACGCGTTGGATTTAGCGATGGCCAAAGACGATGGCGTGGTGTGTTTTGGTGAAGACGTTGGCCATTTTGGCGGTGTATTCCGCGCCACCTCTAAACTGCAGGAAAAATACGGCAAAGCGCGTTGTTTTAACACGCCACTGACCGAGCAGGGCATCGCTGGTTTTGCCAATGGGATGGCGGCACAAGGCATGACGCCAGTCGCGGAAATTCAGTTTGCCGACTACATCTTTCCGGCCTTTGACCAGATCGTCAATGAAACAGCCAAGTTCCGTTACCGCTCCGGCAATGAATTTAACGTCGGTGGTCTGGTGTTCCGTACGCCATACGGCGGCGGCATCGCTGGCGGTCATTATCACAGCCAGTCACCGGAAGCTTATTTTGCCCATACGCCGGGTTTAAAAATCGTGGTGCCACGCAACCCGCATCAGGCCAAAGGTCTGTTATTGGCATCGATTAACTGCCCGGATCCGGTGATTTTCTTTGAACCGAAGAAGCTGTACCGCGCATCAGTCGGCGAAGTGCCGGAAGAGTACTACGAGCTGCCAATTGGCCAGGCCGAAGTGATGAAAACCGGCTCTCAGGTCACAGTGCTGGCCTGGGGCGCGCAAATGGAAATCGTCGAAAAAGCAGTCGAAATGGCTGAAGCTATTGGTATTTCCTGTGAACTGATTGACCTTCGCAGCATTCTGCCGTGGGACGTCGATACTGTCGCTGAATCAGTGAAAAAGACCGGCCGTCTGGTGATTAACCACGAAGCGCCGTTAACCGGTGGTTTTGCCGGTGAAATCGCGGCGACTATTCAGCAGCGCTGTTTCCTGCACCTGGAAAGCCCGATCCTGCGTGTTTGTGGTCTGGATACACCGTACCCGCTGGCGCTGGAAAAAGAATACGTGGCGGACCATTTAAAAACTTTTGAAGCGATTAAAGCTTCAGTCAATTTCTGAGCCGGAGTTATCGATGAAAAAAGATTTTATCCTGCCGGACATTGGTGAAGGCATCGTCGAATGTGAACTGGTCGACTGGCTGGTGAAAGAAGGCGATCGCATTGTTGAAGATCAGCCGATCTGCGATGTGATGACCGACAAAGCACTGGTACAAATTCCGGCGGTGTACAACGGCGTGGTCAGTAAACTGTATTACGCCAAAGGTGACATCGCTAAAGTTCATGCGCCTTTATTCGAAATGATCGTTGACGTGGTTGCCGGTGATGCACCGGTCACCGCAGCGCCGGTGGCTGCAGTGGCGGTCGGTGGCAAAGTGATCGAAGATTTTATTCTGCCGGACATCGGTGAAGGCATTGTTGAGTGTGAAGTGGTCGACTGGCTGGTGAAAGAAGGCGATATCATCGCTGAAGATCAGCCGGTCTGTGACGTGATGACCGACAAAGCCTTAGTGCAAATCCCGGCGAAACATCCGGGTAAAGTGGTGAAGCTGTATACCGCCAAAGGCCATATCGCCAAAGTGCATGCACCACTGTTTGCCATTGAGATGGACGCAGCCCTGGCATCAGGAAAGCCGTCATCAACACATCAGGCGCCATCAGTAACTCAGCCAAGCGCACCGGTAGCGAGCACAGCACCTGCAGCGACTGTCGCAGTTGCCAACAGTCTGCCGGCTGGCCACAAAGCGCTGGCAAGTCCAGCGGTACGTCGGCTGGCGCGCGAGCTGAGCGTGGATATTCACCGCGTGCCGGGCACAGGTCCAAAAGGCCGGGTGTTTAAAAATGACGTGCAGGCCTTTGTTTCCGGACCTGTTTCCGACACTGTTGCAGCACCGGTAGTACCGGTATGCGCCGCAGCGGTTGCTGCACCGGCCGCTGGCAGCAGCGGTCGCCGGGTTGAACCAATCAAAGGCATCAAAGCAGCGATGGCGCGGCAGATGGCCGAATCAGTCAGCACTATCCCGCATTTCACTTATTGCGAAGAGATTGATTTGACTGACCTTATCGCGCTGCGGTTAAGCCTGAAAGACAATCTGGCGAAACAAGGCGTGAAGCTGACCATGATGCCGTTTTTCATGAAAGCGATGTCGCTGGCGTTAAACGAATTCCCGATCTTAAACAGCCAGGTCAATGCAGATTGCACCGCGCTGACTTATTTTGACGAGCACAATATCGGCATCGCTGTTGATTCTAAAGTCGGTCTGCTGGTGCCAAATGTCAAAGATTGCCAGCGGAAATCGATCGTGGAAATTGCTCAGGACTTAACCCGTTTGACTGATTTAGCCCGCGAAGGCCGTGTCAGCCCAGCCGATTTAAAAGGTGGCACTATCACCATCTCCAATATCGGCGCTATTGGTGGCACTGTTGCGACGCCAATAATCAACAAACCCGAAGTGGCAATTGTGGCATTAGGCAAAGTGCAGCAACTGCCGCGCTTTGATGCCAAAGGCCATGTGGTGGCGCGGTCCATCATGCAGGTCAGCTGGTCTGGCGATCACCGGGTGATTGACGGTGGCACGATCGCACGCTTTACCAATCTGTGGAAAAAGTACCTGGAAGAGCCATCAGCGATGCTGGTCGCTATGCGCTGAAAGGGCGCTGAAAGAGGCGCTAAAGAACGCGCTAACGCTATCTAACGGCGTGAAAACCTGTTAAAAAAGCCCCATACGGGGCTTTTTTGTTATGACGATGTACAAACACCAATTACGTAACTTTTATATTCCGGAAGAGCAGTCGATTTATCTGCTCAATGCCAATGACGCGAAGAAACTCAAAGATTGGGTCGCGTTGTGTATGGATGAGCTGCGCAAATTAGGTTATCGCGACATCGAACTGGTCGGCAAAGGAGCTTATGGCTTTGCTTTTGCCGGGCTGGATAAAGCCGGCGAGCAATGTGTGTTTAAGTTCTCCCGTATTAATCTGCCGCAACATATCCAGGAGCGGTTGGCCGACGAAGCTTATATGCTGTCGCAAATTCAGCACCCGAATGTACCGCGTTACATCACCTATCAGCTGGTGAAAAAACAAGGCATTCTGATGATGGGCCGCGCCCGTGGTATCGACCTTGAACAATACAGCCTGCGCCATGGCCGGTTGCCAGTCCGACTGATTATTAATATCGCCGCTCAGCTCGCCAGTTTACTCAAAGTACTGCGCAGTCATCAAAAAGACGGAGAGGCCTGCCCAATAGTGCATGGCGATATCAAACCATCCAATTTGGTGTATGACGAAAGCACTGGCCAAATCAGTCTGGTCGATTGGGGCAGTTCGGTGTTTGCCCAGACCGACGAGCAGGGTACTTACCTCAGCAACAATGTGATGGCGCTGATGTCTGCCGACTTGCAGAATTCCAATGCCCGGCTCGGGGATGTGTATTTTATTGGCGCCGAACAACGTGCCGGCGCCTTATCCAGCCCACGGTTTGATGAGCAGGGCGTGGCCGGAACCTTATATGCGCTGGCGTCTGGCCAGGGTTGTCGTTTTGGCCGCAAAGCGATCCCGGCGCGCAGTCTGGGTCTGCCGAATGAATTTGCCACCATGCTGGACAGTCTGCTGGCGGACGACCCGGGTTTACGCGCGCAGGCCGGTGATTATTTCGTCAAAGCGATGCCCCGGCTGGCCCATCTGGTGTTGCCGGACCTGACATTATTTGATGACAGCCCGCAGCTGCCGTTTGGCATCAATACGCAAAGCCGTGAACTGGATACTGTGGTGTATTCGTCGCGTAAATCATTTTTGCGTGAGCACAGTGAAGAAGACGGTATTCAGTACGTCGATGACGTGCAGCTGGAGCGTTATTATAAAAACTATCTCGAAGGCATGGGAGAAACTGAAAAAGCCTTTGTGGCGGCGGTGAGCCGGCTCGGCCGTTACCCGGTTGTGGGCGGCCTGGCAATTCACTGGCAAGCGCAAGGTGTGTACATTGACTGCCATTTTCATTTGTATCAGCAGGCGCTGACCGATGCTTTTACGCTGGCGCTGAATAACGTCGTCGCGCTGGCGCGTGCTATCGCCAAAGTCGGCACTTTTAAAGCCTGTTTGTTTGATGCGCGCCAGACCATCCACCTGGCGCGGGAACACGCAGAACACGCCTTTACGGTGCCGGCCGGTTTACATATCCCTTATGAAGTCAAAGCCGTCAGCAATGCCGAACTCAGCAGCAAACAGCATTCATATTTTGAAGACGGCAAAGATCCGGATGAACAGTTGGTTCTGCCAGATGCCATTATGGACGACCTGGCGCAGCTGAATCTTATTCGCCACACCGGTTGTATTATTTTCGAAGTCACCGCGTTTTACATGAAAATACACAGTTATTTTCACTTGCTCGATGCCGATGCCGAAGTGCAGTTCGCCCGGTTGCTGGCAAATATTGTCAGTAAAATCCCCTTGATCCGCGGCGATGGCGTCGGTGGCTTTATGAAGTTACCGCAGAAGGCCACCCGTAAGTTCAGTCATCAGCTGGTTGTACCTACCTGCGTCTATCCGGCCAATCCTTATGGTCCGAGATAGCCGGCTGCAGCAGGATAGAGCGCCAGTAACGTCGAATGGTGCGTCTGGTCGGTATATCAGCGAATGTTGAAATAAACGGCAGTGTTGCTGGCGTTTTGCTATGGTTTTATCAGCCATAAACGGACAGAAGGCAGGATTGTGGACAAAGCACACTGGCAGCAGCAAATCGATATTTTGCAGGCGATCGCCGATCATTCTGGCGCTGTGATTGGTGCAAAAGATTTGGCCGGGCATTATCTGTATGTCAATCAGCAGTACAGTCGCTTATTCAGCCGACCGGTACAGGATTTTATCGGCAAGACCGATGCGGAGCTGTTTAGCGCTGAAACGGCGCAGCAATTTCGCCGTGCCGACCAACTGGCCCAGCAATCAACGGTCGCGATCAGCGTTGAAGAGCGCGTTGAAGTGGACGGCGTCGCGCTTGAGTTTCTATCGTTGAAATTTCCTATTCGCGACCAACAAGGCCAGCTGTTTGC
This sequence comes from Rheinheimera sp. F8, assembly GCF_001518915.1. NCBI lineage: Bacteria > Pseudomonadati > Pseudomonadota > Gammaproteobacteria > Chromatiales > Chromatiaceae > Rheinheimera > Rheinheimera sp. F8. The sequence continues at coordinate 3,443,996 of NZ_CP013656.1, read as the reverse complement.
AACCGGGCTGGTGGCTGCCGATATCAGCAAATTAAAAGAGTTACAACGCCAGCTGCAAAGCCTGGCCGACCATGATCCACTGACTCAGTGCTACAACCGCCGCCGCATTCTGGAAATTGCCGAAGTCCATTTAAAAAAAGCTCGTCGTTACCAGCAGGATTTCAGCATTTTGTTGTTTGATTTGGACCATTTTAAGCACATCAATGATGTCTACGGCCACGCCATTGGCGATCAGGTGCTGGTCGGTTTTGCTGAGCGGGTGCAATCTGAGTTGCGAAAGCCTGACGATTTTGGCCGCATCGGTGGCGAGGAGTTTATCGCGCTGTTACCGGATACCAACGCGCATTCGGCGCTGGCGCTGGCGGAACGGATCCGACTGAAGATTGCCGACTGGCAGTTTGCACCGTTGCGGGGTACACGATTGACCACTTGTATTGGCATCGCTGAGTTTTCGCTACAGTTACAACGGATGGACGAGTTATCTGCCGCCGCGGATCACGCTTTGTATCAGGCCAAAGCGCAAGGGCGTAACTGTGTGCGGATGTATTAAAGCGACCGTCGCTTATTTGAACTGATGATAAAAGCAGGTAACATAACCGCAGAATAGTGAACCGCAGAACTCGCCATACCGAGTCGCATAAATGAGTCGTTGCATGGTCAGAGTGTTGTGTTGGCTGGGTCTGTTAAGTTGGTTTTTACCGGTATTGGCCGCGACAGTGGCGCCAGATCCGCATAGTTTTGCTAATTTCCAGCAAGTCCGGACCCGTCATCTGGTGTTAGATTTGGCGGTTGATTTTACCCGCCAGAAGCTGACCGGTTATGCCGAACATCAGCTGGAACGACTGGACCCGGCAGTCAACCGTCTGGTGCTGGACAGCCGGCATCTGAAGATCACCACTGTGACGTTCAGCAACGATGGCGTGCACTGGCAAAAAGCAGCGTATCTACTCGGCATTGAAGATGCACTGAAAGGTCAGCCACTGACTATTCAACTGGAAACCGGCACCAAGGCAGTGCGGGTGTATTATCAGACGACACCACAAGCCAGCGGGTTGCAGTGGCTGACGGCAGACCAAACCAGCGAAAAAAAGCAGCCGTTCTTATTTTCCCAATCACAAGCTATCCATGCACGCAGCTGGATCCCGCTGCAGGATACGCCAGCCAACCGCATCACCTATCAGGCCCACATCAAAACGCCGGCGGATTTATTGGCCGTGATGAGCGCGGATAACAGTGCCAATACCAGCAGAAACGGCGATTATCACTTTGACATGCCCCAACCATTGCCGTCCTATCTGATTGCATTGGCTGTGGGAGATTTGCATTTTAAAGCGATGTCCGCCGATACCGGTGTCTACGCTGAGAAACTCTGGCTGGGCCGTGCGACGGCGGAATTCTCTGATACGCAAAAGATGATGGATGCCGCGAATCAGCTGTTTGGTAAATATCCATGGAAGCGCTACGACTTGCTGGTACTGCCGTCGAGTTTTCCGTTTGGTGGTATGGAGAATCCACGGCTGTCATTTGTCACACCGACCATCATCACCGGAGACAAGAGTCTGATCAGTCTGGTTGCGCATGAACTGGCGCATTCCTGGAGCGGAAATTTAGTCACTAATGCCAGCTGGAATGATGTCTGGCTTAACGAAGGTTTCACCAATTACGTTGAAAACCGCATTATGCAGAAGGTATACGGTCAGCAACGCGCAGATATGGAGTTACTGCTCAATGTCCGTGCATTGCGCAATTTACTGACGCATCAGGCGCCGGCAGATTCACGATTGCAGGCTGATTACACAGGGCGGGATCCGGACGAAGCCTTTCAACAAATTCCTTATGTCAAAGGACAGTTGCTACTGCTGGCTTTGGCGCAACATTTTGGCCAGGCCCAGTTTGATCAATTTCTACGTGATTATTTTGCTCATTTTGCCTTTCAGTCAATCCAGACTGAGTCTTTTGTGCGCTATTTTCAGCTGAAACTGAATAATAAACAGAGCTTTAGCGACCAGGCACTGCAACGCTGGCTGACGGCACCAGGTTTACCGGACGAACTGACTTTGCCGGCATCGGATGCGTTTGCCCGCGTCAGTGCGGCGCAGCAACATTGGCTGGCAGGACAGACCGGCTTGCGCTTATTACCGACCGCACCATGGTCCGTGCATGAATGGCTGCATTTTATTGACTTGTTGCCGCGTGATTTAACTGTGCAACAGCTGAACGAACTGGACATGGCATTTTCATTGTCGCAAAGCGGCAATGCTGAAGTATTTACGGCGTGGGCAAAATTAGTGATCCCACTGAACTATCAACCGATTATTCAACCACTGCGCCAGTTCCTTTTATCGGTAGGTCGGCAGAAGTTTATTATTCCACTATACAGCGAACTGAAAGCCAATCCGCAGTGGCGTAGTTGGGCCCGTCAGGTCTATCGCGAAGCAAGGCCCGGTTACCATCCGTTGGCGCAACAGCAGCTGGACAAATTGGCGCTTTGACATTTAGTCACAGTCTGGCGCCGCAGCGCACTGCTATGCTGGCGCTTGTCCGGTAATAGACCAAGACATAACAGGAGTTTATTGATGAAACTAAGTCAGATGTTGGTGTTGTGCGCGGCACTTGGTCAGCCTGTGTATGCAGCTGAAGCAGATTTTGTCCAGGTCAATGGCAGCGGCGCCGTCGCTGTGACGCCCACGCAGGCGCGGCTGACGCTGGTATTTTCGGCACAACAGGCAGATGTGGCCGCCGGCAAACAAATGGTGGATGCGCAAAGTGCTGCTTTTGCCGCGTTGCTGAGCAAACATCAGATTAAGGCCAGTGATGTGAACAATGCGCCGTTGGTGGTGTATCCGGAACAACGGGAACAGAAACTCGACCAGTTCCGGATTGAACGCAGTACCACAGTGCTGATCCGTGATTTGAAGTTATATCCGGTATTGTTGGAAGCTGCAGCAAAGTTAGGCGTCAGTCAGATCCAACCGGTAGAGCTGCAAACGGCAGACAGCGAACAGTATTACACCGAAGCGCTACAGCAGGCATTTCAGGCGGCCAAGGCCAAAGCACTGCAATTGGCCGCACTGAGTGGCCGCAAACTGGGCAAGGTCAATCAGCTGCATGAGCAGTCCAGTGCACCGGGTCCCAGATTCAAAGGGATGATGATGGCGGCGGATTCAATGCCGGTCAGTTTTGGTCAGCAACAGATCCGTGCTGACGTGCAGGTACAGTTTGAACTGATAAATCCCTGAGAAATGTTCTGCCTAAAGGTTTAATTTTGCGGACAAACCAAGTATGGTAGGGGCCTTGAGTTAATAACCCGTCCAGACCTGATGTTTGCTGAAAAACTAGCCTTTTATGACACGCTCACAGCTCAATGTGTAGCTTTAATCTCCGACGAGACCGATTTTATCGCCAACCTCGCCAATATCAGCGCCTTATTATTTATGGAAATGCCGGACCTGAACTGGGCCGGCTTTTATTTATTAAGACAACAGCAGTTGGTTTTAGGCCCATTTCAGGGCAAACCAGCTTGCGTGCGTATCGATATTGGCAAAGGGGTGTGCGGCACTGCAGTGTCTAGCGGCGAAGTACAGCTGGTGAAGGATGTGCATGAATTCCCGGGGCATATTGCCTGTGATGCGGCCAGTAATTCTGAGATTGTTTTTCCATTGCGCCTGCGCGGTGAGATCATCGGAGTCCTGGATATCGATAGCCCGTCGCTGGCCCGGTTTGATCAGCATGACCAGCTTGGCCTGGCGAAAATAGTGGCTGCTTTGGAGCAACGTTTGGAACAAACTTTATGAAAGACTGGTTGTCGGTCCAGGATTATCTTTACGATGTCCGGGATGTAGGTGACTGGGAAGGTGAAGAAGAACTGGTCGCCGACCGGATCAATACCATTTATCATGCGATCTGGCCGTTAATACCAGATGAAGCAGATGTTGCATTGATCGATCGGCTGATGCGGGATGTCTGGGATCAGCTGCGCGGAAGCGAAGTGATGGTCGAAGCAGACGAGGATGAACTGGTGGACTGGGCAGTGAACCACAGCCGGCAGTTTATAGAACAATATGGCGCGCCATCTGACGACGAAGATGAAGACGAAGATGACGACGCCGAAGATGTCATTGATGAAGAAGAGTATTAAACCATGACCAGTCAAGTCGAAGTCCAAGCCAAACCGCACAATGTTAAAGAAGTTGTGGCACTCCTGGCCGAACAATTTCCATTGTGTTTTAGTCTGACTGGTCCGGCAAAGCCGCTGAAAGTCGGTATCTTTCAGGATCTTGCGGAAAAACTGCAGGAAAACCCGCTGATTAGTAAAACCATGCTGCGCCAGGCGCTGCGCGTTTATACCAGCAGCTGGCGCTACCTCGAAGCTGTGAAAGAAGGCGTCTGCCGTGTTGATTTAGACGGTGTTGATGGTGCAGTGATCGATGCAGGACAGGCTGAACATGCTGCCGCCACGCTGAGCGAAAGCAAGGCCAAAGCACAGGAAGCGCGTAAAGCGCGTCAGGCCGCTGAGCGGGCCAAAGCCAAAGCTGCTGCCGTTGCAGCAGGGACTGCGGCTCCGGCCAAAGCACCAGGCGAAGGCAAACCGGCAAAACCTGCTTACAAAAAAACTGAGCGCAAATCTGACGGTCGGGTGGCGAAAGCCGCTAATCTGACATCAAAACCTGTCGCCGAACCGGTAAAAGCTCCGGTAGTTGAACTCAAAGCGATGGAAGAAGGTCAGTTAGTGGTAGGCGGTAAAGTGCTGGTTAAATTTGGTGCCAGCCCTATCGCCGCGACTGTCGTAGAGTTAGCTAAACAAGACGTTATTGTGCAGCTGGCTTCAGGCATGATTGTTAAAACCCAGCGTGGAAGTTTATTTCAGGCTTAACACAAAGAGTGTCCGATGAGAAAATTATCAGGTATTGCCGCAGGTTTGTTTTTGGCGTTTTGTGGCGCCACTATTGCTGCACCGGTCGCGGAGAAAGTCACGCTGCCGGAACTGTCTCAGCTTGATCAACATTTTACCGCCAGCAAGCGAATTGCGGCGATCCTGACCCGCGGTCATTACCTGCCGGTGCAGATTGACGACAAACTGTCGGCAAAAGTGTTTGATCAGTATCTGGACAGTCTGGATTATTTTCACAACGTGATGCTCAAATCGGACGTTGCAACGTTCGAGCAATACAAATTCCAGTTCGACGACGCCATTGCCAAAGGCCAGTTCGATTTTGCCTATCAGATGTTTAATCTGAGTCTGCAACGTCGGGCTGAACGCTTTGACTATGCTTTGTCGGTCCTCGACAAAGGCTTTGATTTCAATACGGAAGATGCTTACGAATTTGAGCGCGAAGATGCGCCATGGCCGGAAACTGCTGCGCAGTTGAATGAGCTGTGGCGGCAACGGGTCAAATTTGATGCATTAAATCTGAAACTTACCGGTAAAAAACCGGAAGAAATCAAAGACATTCTGACTAAACGTTACAAATCGGCAAAAAAACGTCTGGCGCAGACAGAAAGCGAAGACGTGTTCCAGCTGGTGATGAATGCTTATGCCCGCTCGATTGAGGCCCACACCTATTACTTGTCGCCACGCAACACAGACCGTTTCCAGCAGGAAATGAATCTGTCGCTGGAAGGCATTGGTGCGGTGTTACAGGCAGATGATGACTACACCGTGATCTCCAGTCTGGTACCGGGTGGCCCCGCCGATTTAACCAAGAAACTCAAACCGAAAGATAAAATCGTTGGTGTGGCGCAAGGCAATGACGAGTTTGTTGATATTGTCGGCTGGCGTCTTGATGACGTGGTTGATTTGATCAAAGGCCCCAAGGGCTCCAAAGTCCGGCTGCAGGTGATGGCTTCCAGTGACAGCGCCGGAGCTACACCACAACTGATTGAAATCGTCCGCGATAAAATCCGCTTGGAAGACCGTGCCGCTAAAGGCGAAGTGTTTAAATCGCAGTTGCATCAGAGCGATAAAAAAGTCGGAGTGATTAATATCCCGAGTTTTTATAACAATCTGACTGAAGATGTGCGCAAAGAGATCATCAAACTCAAAGCGGAAAAAATCGACGCGCTGGTCATAGATTTGCGCGGAAATGGCGGTGGCTCTTTACCTGAAGCCATTTCATTGAGCGGGTTGTTTTTTGACCGCGGCCCGGTGGTGCAAATCCGCGAAGGCAATGGCCGTATCACACAAAACGATGATACCGACGGTACTACTTTATATGATGGGACTTTGACGGTACTGGTAGACCGGTACAGTGCGTCTGCTTCAGAAATTTTTGCCGCGGCAATGCAGGATTATGGTCGCGCGCTAGTGGTTGGTGAACATACTTTTGGCAAAGGCACAGTGCAGCAACACCGTGGTCTTGGCCGGATTTACGACACTTTTGATGCTGAACTGGGCGGGCTGAATTATACCATCGCCAAGTTTTACCGCATCAATGGTGGCAGTACACAGCATAAAGGCGTAGTGCCGGATATTACCTATCCAACTCCAATCAATCCGGAAGAATGGGGCGAGAGCAAAGAAGACAATGCGTTGCCTTGGGATTCGATCGCACCAGCCAGTTATGCCAGCGTGCCGGATATCAAAGTTGCCTTGCCAATCCTGCAGGAAAAACATCAAAAACGTATTTCGGAAGAAGTTGAGTTCAAATACCTGAATGATGATATTGCCTTGTATAACAAGGAAAAAGATCTGAAAACAGTGTCCTTGAACGAAAAAGTCCGGCTGGCGAAAAAAGACAGCGACAGCAAGCGCGAACTGCAGCGGCTGAACGAACGGCTGGCACGGTTAAAACTACCGGCGGTAAAATCCGTGGATGATGCGCCGGAAGTGCTGGAGAAACTCGATCCGTTACTGGAAGAAACTGTGCTGATCACCGCTGATTTGGTGATGAGCAGCAAAATTGCCAAAAAATAACGCCACAGCGCATGTGACCATGAACAAAGGACTGCCTGCAGTCCTTTGTTTTTATCTGAGATCCTTCAATAAGAGAATGTTATGACGACTGCAAGTGCTGCCGTCCAGCCGCAATGGTCAAGCCGGCTGATGTTTATTATCGCCGCGACAGGCGCGGCTGTCGGCCTTGGCAATATCTGGAAGTTTCCGTACATCATGGGGCAAAACGGCGGCGGCGCCTTTATGCTGATGTATTTGCTGTGTATTTTGCTGATCGGTATTCCGGTGCTGATGGCCGAAGTGATGATCGGCCGGCGCGGCAGGCAAAGCCCGGGGTTGTCGGTCAAAGCGCTGGCAATTGAGGCAAAGGTTAATCCGCTGTGGCAGATTGCCGGCTGGATGGGACTGGTCGGCGGATTTTTAATTCTGTCATTTTATTCAGTGATCGCCGGCTGGGCTTTTGCTTATGTCAGCAAGGCGGCGCAAAACAGCTTTGCCGGCCAGAGTGCCAGCGACATCGGTGCGATGTTCGGGCAATTTTCTGCTGATTTACCCAGCTTGTTATTGTGGACCACAGTCGTCATTGTGCTGACTTGTGTCGTCGTCGCCCGCGGCGTGAAACAAGGGTTGGAGCAAGTGATCCGCTGGATGATGCCGGCTTTGTATCTGCTGTTGATTGGCCTTGCCATTTACGCCGGCCTGACCGGAGATTTTGCCAAAGCGGTACACTTTATGTTCGCACCGGATTTCAGCAAATTGTCGGTGTCCGGCATGTTGATCGCACTCGGCCACGCGTTTTTTACTTTAAGTCTGGCGTCCGGCGTGATGATTACGTATGGCGCTTACATGCCCGGTAAAGTGTCGATCGCCCGCACGTCCATCTGGATAGCGCTGGCAGATACATCAGTCGCGCTGATCGCAGCAATGGTGATTTATCCGATTGTATTTGCACACAATTTGGATGCCGGGCAAGGGCCAGGACTGATTTTTGTCACCTTGCCGGTCGCATTTGGCCAGATGCCGGGTGGCCAGCTGGTTGGTACGTTGTTTTTTGTCATGCTGGTATTAGCTGCTTTTACCTCAACCATTGCAATGATTGAATCTGTTGTCGCCTGGCTGACACAGGCCAAAGGTTTCAGCCGCTTACGCGCTTGTGTGTTATCCGGCCTGGTATTGTGGTGCTTAAGTCTGTTAACCGTCTTCAGCTTCAGTGGCGCCAGCTGGACCCGGTGGCAATTCCAATTTGTTGGCAAAGAAGTGCATAACCTGTTTGAAATCATCGACCATCTGACGTCAGACATCATGTTGCCGCTCGGCGGTCTCGCTGTGGCTATTTTTGCCGGCTGGAAAATGCAGCAGCACGCCAGCCGGGAAGAGTTGAATACATCGCCGGTTGCTTATAGTATCTGGCTGTTCTGTATCCGCTGGTTCACGCCAGTGGCGATCACCGCCGTGTTTCTGAATCTGACCGGTGTTCTCTGATAAAAAGAAAATCCCGCCTGACGGGACCAATAAAACAAAAAATAGAGCAATAAATGACAACATCAACAACCCCCAAAGCGCCCAGCATGCTGGACGCGCTGCTTCCGCTTGGCGCACTGATTTTCCTGCTGAGTTTATCTGTTTACCTGTACGGCAGTGATTCGTCTTTTGGTCCGAATCAAATGGCGTTGTTTGTCGCCGCCGCCATCGCCGTGTTGATCGGGCTGAAAAATGGTTTTGGCTGGGAAGAGATGGAACAGGCGATGATCCGCGGCATTGCTTTGTCACTCGGCGCAGTGCTGATTCTGTTTTCGGTTGGCGCACTGATCGGCACCTGGTTATTGTCCGGTACTGTCCCGGCGTTGATTTATTACGGCTTGCAGGTGTTAAATCCAAGCTGGTTCTACGCCGCCACTTGTGTGCTGTGCGCGATAGTTGCACTGGGCATTGGTAGTTCCTGGACCACTGCAGCCACAATCGGTGTAGCATTAATTGGCGTGGCGATGGGGCTGGGGCTATCCCCGGTGATCACGGCTGGTGCGATCGTTTCAGGTGCTTATTTTGGCGACAAATTGTCGCCACTTTCTGATACCACCAATCTCGCGCCGGCAGTTGCTGGTTCCGATCTGTTTTCCCACATCCGGCATATGTTATGGACGACCATTCCAAGTCTGGTGATGGCATTGCTGCTGTTTGTACTGATTGGTTTTAATGCTAATGGTGTTGCTAACGTTGAAAAGATTGAGCAGATCAGCCGTGATTTACAGCAACACTTTGATATCTCCGTGCTGCATTTATTGCCAATGGTCGTGTTATTGGTGATGGCAGTAAAAAAAGTCCCGGCCTTTCCAACAGTCTTTATCGGTGCATTACTTGGCGGTGTCTGGGCGGTCCTGTTTCAGCAACCGCTGATTGAGAAAATGGCTGACCATACTTATCCAACCGTGCTGGCCCAGTTAAAAGTGGTCTGGACCACCTTACATAGCGGATTTGTCATTGAAACCGGCAATGTCGAGCTGGACAAGCTGTTAAGCGGCGGTGGTATGGCAAAGATGATGAATACCGTTTGGTTGATTATGTCGGCGATGGTGTTTGGTTCTGTGCTGGAACACACCGGCTTGCTGCGGCGTTTTGTGCAGGCGATTTTACGCCGGGCGCACAGTACCGGTTCACTGATCACCAGTACTATTTTGACCTGTATCGCCACCAATATTCTGGCTGCGGATCAATATATGGCCATTGTGATGCCAGGCCGGATGTACAAAGAAGAATTTGAAAGACGTGGTCTGGCACCGGTGAACCTGTCGCGGACATTGGAAGACGGCGGGACTATTACCAGTGCGCTGATCCCGTGGAATACCTGCGGCGCCTATATGCATGGCGTGTTGGGTGTCAGCCCGCTGGATTATATGTTTTATGCGTTCTTTAATTTGATTAATCCGCTGCTGGCGATTGTATATGCTTACCTCGGGATCAAAATTCTGCGGCTAACCCCGCCAGAAACGCTGTTGCCTGTGGTGGACAGACCCACGGCCTGATCCAACAGCCTGCGACTTCGCAGGCTTTTTTATCTGTGGATATGCCGCAACTGCTTCATGTCTTTTGCGGTAAATTTTATTTTTCCGGAGTAGTTTATGACCGCTAATACCGCCAAAAATCGCCTTGATTATCAGAGCCCGGCTTATCTAATCAGCCAGACTGAACTTGAGTTTGAGTTGTCGCCGTCGGCAACGCGGGTCCTGGCGGTCAGCCAACTGCGCCGTGCCGCAGCAGGAGCCAGCAGTCTGTGGCTGGATGGACAGGATCTGCAACTGGTCTCGCTGACGGTGAATGGCCAGGACTGGACGGCACGCGAGCTGCGGCCGGACGGGATTTTACTTAAAGAATTACCTGAGCAGTTTGAACTTTGTATCCGCACTGAAATTGATCCGGCGGCAAATACCGCGCTGGAAGGGCTGTATCTGTCGAACGGGGCGTACTGCACCCAGTGTGAGGCCGAAGGCTTTCGCCGCATCACATTTTACCCGGACCGGCCTGATGTGATGGCGGTATTTACAACCCATATCATTGCCGATGCGACTTTGCCGTTCTTGTTATCCAACGGCAATCTGATCGCAAAGCATCAGCTGGCTGATGGCCGTGTGCGGGTTAGCTGGCACGACCCTTACCCAAAACCCTGCTATCTGTTTGCCCTGGTTGCCGGTGATTTTGATGAACTGACCGGTAGCTATGTCACCAAAAGCGGCCGTCACGTGGCGCTGAAGTTTTACGTCGATAAAGGCCAGCAACAACAGGCGCAGTTTGCGCTGGAATCGTTACAACGCGCGATGAAGTTTGATGAAGATGTGTATGGTCTGGAATACGACCTCGATATCTACATGGTCGTCGCAGTCGATTTCTTTAATATGGGCGCGATGGAAAACAAAGGCCTGAATGTGTTTAACAGCAAGTTCGTCCTCGCTGATGCACAGACCGCAACTGACACTGACTACTTTAATATCGAAAGTATCATCGCTCACGAATATTTCCATAACTGGACTGGTAACCGCGTGACTTGCCGCGACTGGTTCCAGCTCAGTTTAAAAGAAGGTCTGACGGTTTTTCGCGATCAGCAATTCAGTGCGGCGATGGGCTCGGCCACTTTGTGCCGGATTGACGCAATTAAAACGATCCGTACCGCGCAGTTTGCTGAAGATGCCGGCCCGATGGCGCATCCTATTCGCCCTGATGTGGTGGAAGAGATGAATAACTTTTACACCGTGACGGTGTACGACAAAGGCGCCGAAGTGATCCGCATGCAACATACGTTGTTGGGAGAAGCTGGTTTTCGCCGTGGCATGGATTTGTACTTTGCGCGTCATGACGGCCAGGCGGTCACCTGCGATGATTTTGTCCAGGCGATGCAGGATGCGAATCAGACCGATCTTACCGCGTTCAGACGCTGGTACAGCCAGTCCGGCACACCGGAGCTTAGTGCCGTGCTGGAAAATACTGCCGGTGGCGTGCGCTTGACGCTGCGCCAACAAACCCCTGCGACTACAGATCAGACCGAGAAACAGCCGCTATTATTGCCGCTACGGTATGAACTGCACGACGGCAAAGGCCAGGTGCAATCCGGTCTGCTGCAGTTTGCCAGTTCCGAACAATCCTTTGAATTTACTGGTCTGCAACTGCCGGTGATCCCGGTATTGCTGGCTGATTTCAGTGCGCCGGTGAAATTCAGTTACGCCTGGCAGACCGACGAACTGCTGTACCTGAGTCAACATGCACAGGATGGGGTGGCGCGCTGGGATGCGATGCAGCAACTGTGGTCTGATCTTGTGCGGCAATCGGTACGCGAAGGCAAGCTTGCGACTATTCCGTCAGGTCTGCTGGATGTGATACGGCAATTGATCCGATCACCGCTGGCTGATTTAGCTTTTAGCGCAGAGCTGTTGACCTTGCCGGGGTTTGATACGCTGGCTGAACAATACGACCAGATTCCGGTTGAGATGATCCTGCACGCGCTGGAGAGTTATCAGCAGCAGTTGGCGACGTTGTTTGCAGCCGACTGGCTGGACTTATACCAAGGTCTGGTGCCAGCACCTTATCAGTATTCAGAACTACAAACCGGATTGCGTGCACTGCGAAATACCGCACTGCGCTATTTACTGCGGGTCAAAGATACGCCGGATTTGCTGTGGCAACAGCAATATGCCGGTGCTGACAATATGACTGACAAACTGGCGGTGTTACAGGCTCTGGTCAGGGCTGCACATCCACAGACTCAGCACATGTTGCAGCAGTTTTACCAGCAGCACGGCCACAACGTGCAGTTGTTTGACAAACATTCAGTACTGGCTGCTTCACTTGCCACACCGCAAGTGTTTGCCTTGCTGGATCAGGCTGAGCAGCTCGAACAGTTTGACTGGAAAAATCCGAATCGGGTACGTGCACTCTATGCCGTGTTTGGTCAGCAGAACCCGACGATGTTTCATCAGGCGGACGGCGCCGGCTATCAGCGTCTGGCCAACGTAATTGGTAAAGCTGACGCGATCAATCCGCAGTTAGCGTCACGGCTGGTCACACCGTTGTTGTCTTTTAAACGCTTTGCACCGGCACGCGCAGCACTGATGCAACAAGCACTGACCCAGTTACAGCAGCAACAAGGTCTCAGCCCGGATTTGACAGAAAAACTGAATAAGGCGCTGCATGGCTGAACGGCGCTACCGTTTTCGCCTGCTGCTCAGTGCAGATCAGGTGTTGTCGTATTATCAGGGGCATGTCAAATCAGTGGTGGTGCAGGCCGACAGCGGCCTGCGTATCCAACTGGATTTAGTCCATTTCCGCCGCTTTTTTCAGCATTCAGGTCTGGATGGTCGTTTTGAGCTGTTAACCGATGCCAACGGTAAGTTTAAAGCACTGCATAAAATAAATTAGAGTGAATACTTTAAACGGCGGATTAAAACATGCGCAGGGTTTTTGTTGTTTTTAATGTTCTAATTCATGTAGTTAAGCGAATTCTCAGCAACTGGTCAGTCTTCAGTTAAACTGATAGGGAGAGGGATGTATTGTATGCAAGGCCATAACGACAAAAACTAAAGACAAATCAACAGATTTACCCATCTTATAGCCTTGCGCCCTCCGGCAAATGATGTAATTATTTCTGCTACGTGCGTAGAGATCAGAGCAGTTGATCAAAGCGACCGATTACAAAAACAAAATATACCTGCAGGGACAGGGGGGAGAAACGAACATGAACAAAAGGCCATTAGCCTTCACCAAAAAGCCATTGGTGCTTGGTGTCGCGTCTGCACTGTTAGCCTTGTCTGCAACGTCCATTCAGGCAGCCAGTTTCACACTGGGTGAGGATGTCGAAGTTGTATTTGACTCAACCTTTTCATATGGTGCCAGCTGGCGGGCAGAGGACCGTAACTGGGACACCATCAGTAAAGTCAACCATCCACGTTTTAACTGGACCGGCTACAACGCCGCGACCAACGTCATTTATCCATCGTCAGAGATTTGGGCCCAGCCAGGCGGCTACTCGTCCAATGGCGACGCCGGTAACCTGAATTACGACAAAGGCGATATTTTCTCTGAGTTGTTTAAAGGTACCCACGAATTATCAATCACCAAAGGCGACTTTGGTCTGTTTACCCGTTTTATGTATTTCTACGATGCTGCCCTGATGGACAATGAGGGCGCGTATAGTAATCCGGTGTCTGGCAAGCGCGTTGATCCGTGTCTTGATGACGACGCCCGTGATTTAGCTTGCCGTGATGTGCGTTTACTAGACGCTTATGTGTTCGCCAATTTCGCGCTGAATGATGGCGCGAATCCTTTGCAAATCCGTGTCGGCGAGCAGGTGCTGAGCTGGGGTGAAAGTACCCTGATCCAGCACGGTATCAACATCACGCCAATTGACGTCGGTATTGCCCGTCTGCCAGGCGCAGACTTAAAAGAAGCTTATATTCCGGTGGGTATGGCTTGGGCGTCTTTAGGTATTACCGAGCAATTATCTGCAGAAGTGTTTTACCAGTACGACTGGCAAAACAGCTATCTGCCAGTGCCAGGCACCTATTTCTCTACCAATGATTTTGCCGGCAAAGGCGGTTATAACCAGAATATTCAACTTGGTTTTGCCGGTAACCCGGATTTAGATCTAAGCACATTATTGGCCGGTCTGAATGGCATTGGTAATGGCGTGAAAGCGGCGATGGCTGTGTTGCAAAACCCGGCAGCAACTGCGGCGCAAAAGGCGCAGGCACAGACCAGCCTGGGCCAGCTGTCCAGCGCGTATCTGGCGTACCCAACCAAAGTCACGCTGCGGCCAAAAGGCGATGCCGGTGAAATTGAACCGAGCGATTCTGGCCAATACGGTCTTAAGCTGGAGTACTTCTCACCAGAGCTGAACGACACTGAGTTTGCTTTGTACCATATGAATTACCATAGCCGTACGCCGGTGATTTCAGGTATCGCGTCTGATTTCCGTACTGCAGCAATCCAGACTGACATTGCCTACCTGGCAGCGAATACGCTGACCGCTGACAATGTGGGTAACCTCAAAGCGATGTCTAAAGGTCTGATTGAATATCCTGAAGACATCAAGCTGTATGGTTTCAGCTTCAATACCACGCTGGAAGGTACTTCCATCGCCGGTGAGCTGGCCTATCGCCAGGATGAACCGCTGCAGATTGATGACGTAGAAATTCTGTACGCCGGTATGCCGGAGCAGCTGGCAAACGCCGGCATCCGTCCTGATTTAGCCGGTATTTCTCAGATTGGCCGCTTTGATGGCAAGAAAGTCCAGCCAGGTCAGTTTGCTCAGGGTTATGTACTGAGCGATACCATGCAGGCGCAGTTAACTGTTACTCATCTGTTTGGCCCGGTACTGAACACTGATAACTTCACGCTGTTGGCGGAAATTGGCGGTATCGATATCAAAGATATGCCGGACGAGGATGTGTTACGTCTGAATGGTCCAAACACTGATCGCAGCGGCTATCCGCTGATGGGCACCAATGCTCAGGGTGTGCTGATCCCGAAAACCGGTCTGCATACTGGCGTGTCAAATGGCGCAGAAACGAACCCGTTCCCAACCAAATCAGCCTGGGGTTATCGCCTGGTCGCTATCGCCAACTACAACAACGTGATGGCAGGTGTCAACCTGACGCAACGTCTGACCTTTTCACATGACGTCAACGGCATCACACCAGATCCGTTGTTTATGTTCTCTGAAGATAAAAAAGCGCTGAGTTATTCGCTGGCGTTTGATTACCTGAGCGCATGGTCAGCTGAATTGTCGTACAACGCGTTCTTTGATGGCGTAGGCACTACTAATAACACTGAAGACCGCGATTTCGTGTCTTTTAACATCAAATACTCTTTATAAGAAGGGACGAGACAGAATTATGAAAAAACTCACCCTGTTATCCAGCGCTATTGCGCTGGTCCTGAGCGCCGGCGCACTGGCTAAAGTCAGTCCTGATCAAGTTGCCCGTTTAGGCGCAGATTTAACTCCGCTGGGCGCGGAAAAAGCGGCCAACAAAGACGGATCTATTCCAGCATGGGAAGGCGGTATTACTGCTGCCCCAAGTGGCTATAAACCAGGCGACCATCACCCGGATCCATTCTCAGGTGATAAAGTTCTGTTTACTATCGATAAATCTAACCTGGCGAAGTACAAAGATACTTTGTCACCAGGCCAGCTGGCTTTGTTTGATTTGTATCCGACTTACAAAATGAATGTGTACCAGACCCGTCGTACTGCGTCGTACCCACAATATGTCTACGATGCAACAAAAGACATCGCCGGCAAAGCGGAGTTAGTGCAGGGCGGTAACGGTATTATTAATGCGGCCATTGGTATTCCATTCCCAATTCCGGCCAATGGCCTCGAAGCGATCTGGAACCACACGGTGCGTTACCGTGGCGTTGCTGCAACCCGTAACGGCGGCCAGGCTGCGCCTACGGCTACCGGTGACTACACGCTGATCGGGTTTGATGAACAAATCATGTTCAAATATTCTGACAAAGCAGCAACCGCTCAGGCATTACAAGCGGAAAACATTTTGTTCCGCTTTAAACAAAGTGTGACCACGCCGGCGCGTCTGGCAGGTACAGCGTTATTAGTGCATGAAACGATGGATCAGGTGAAAACGCCACGTCAGGCCTGGACTTACAACACTGGCCAACGTCGTGTACGTCGTGCGCCAAACGTGGCTTATGATGCACCAGGTACCGCATCTGATGGTCTGCGCACCACCGATGATTTTGATATGTTTAACGGCTCACCAGATCGCTACAACTGGAAGCTGGTTGGCAAAAAAGAACTGTATATCCCGTACAACAGCTACAAGCTGCACAGCAAAGATGCGAAGTACGCCGATATTTTAAAACCAGGCCACATCAATCCTGAATATGTGCGCTGGGAAAAACACCGCGTCTGGCAGGTTGAAGCGCAATTAAAAGACGGTATGCGCCATGTCTATGGCAAACGGGTGTTCTTTATTGACGAAGACAGCTGGCAAATCCATGTGGCTGACCTGTATGACGCGCGTGGTGAACTGTACCGCGTGGCTGTTGCGCATGGTCTGAACTACTATGAAGTGCCAACGCACTGGAGTACGCTGGAAGTCTATCATGACCTCAATTCACGCCGTTACATTGCTATCGGTCTGGATAACGAAGACAAGATGTATGATTTCTCAGTGAAATTATCTGATAACGACTTCACACCAGCCGCGCTGCGCCGTGAAGGGACCCGTTAAGTCAGTATGATCGGAAAAAGCGGTTGGCAGATTGCCAACCGTTTTTGTTTCAAACCGTACCTCGAGTAAACACTCTAATGAAGTTTAAATTTTTATCCGGCCTGAGTCTGATCTGTACATTATGGCCTGCACTGGCAGACACCAGTATCAAACCGCAAAGTGCGTATCTGCTGCCGCATGCCGAAAAATCAGTCCTGACTGATTTAGTGCGTGTGTCAGCAGATATGTTGGTTGCCGCCGGCGAACGCGGGCATATTTTATTAAGCAATGATGGTAAAAGCTGGCAGCAAAGCCCAACACCATTGCAGTCCAGCCTGAACTCAGTGTATTTCGTCAACCCAAGCCACGGCTGGGCGGTTGGCCATGATGCCAGCATTATCGCCAGCACAGATGGTGGTAAAAGCTGGCAATTACAGCAATTCCTGCCCGAGCTGGATAAGCCGTTATTTGATGTGTTTTTTACCGATGCGCAACAAGGTTTTGCTGTTGGCGCTTATGGCCTGTTTTACCGCACCAAAGATGGCGGTCAAAGCTGGCAACAGGAATTTCATGCTGAACTGGCAAACGCTGACGATCAGGCCATGTTAGCTGAGCTCAAAGACACAGACCCGGAAGGCTACCAGGCGGAACTGAGTTCTGTCCTGCCACATATTAACCGCGTGTTTGCCGGTAAAGACCGACTGGTGATGGTCGGTGAAGCCGGGTTCTGGGCTGTCAGCACTGATGGTGGCAACAGCTGGCAGCGCCAGCCCGAGTTTTATAACGGCTCGTTATTTTCGGTCAGTCAAAGCGTGCAGAATACCTTGTTTGCCGTTGGCCTGCGCGGCCACGCCTTTCGCAGCAGTGACAATGGTCAAAGCTGGCAACAAATTACGCTGACTTCACCAGCCACTTTAAATTCAGTAGTGGCGGCAGACGGTTTGGTTTGGTTGTTTGGTAACAGCGGCGTGATCTTTAAAAGCCAAGATGATGGCCAAAGTTTTCAGCTAGTCCCACAAACAGAAGGCAAAGCAGTGCTCAATGGCATCACCGTCGGTAAAGATTTGGTACTGGCGACAGAAGTGGGCATCAAGACAGTACAACAAGTGGTAAGCCAATAATTATGAGTGCAAATCGTTTTATCAATAAATGTGAATATGCCTTGTTCCGCCACCGGGGTCTGGTGGTGATCACGTTCGTGCTGGCGACTTTGTTTTTGTTATTTAAAGCCAGTCAAATCAAGTTGGATGCCGCCTTTACCAAAAATATCCCGCTGGCACACCCCTATATGCAGACCTATATGAAGCACGCCAAAGACTTTGGTGGCGCTAACAATATTCTGATCTCGGTCTGTGATACCTCTGGCAATATATTTAACCCGAATTTCTTTGAAACCTTCCGGAAAATTCACGATCAGGTGTATTACATGCCTGGTGTGGACCGGGTGTTAGTTAAGTCCTTATTCAGTCCGAGCACGCGGTTTGTCGAAGTCGTGGAAGACGGCTTTGCCGGTGGTCCGGTGATCCCGGCCGATTTCACCGCCGATGAACGCGGCCTGTCGATAGTCCGGCAAAACGTGGACAAGGCCGGCATTGTCGGCCGGATGGTCGCAGATGATTATAGCTGTGCCATGGTGACTGCCCAGTTGCAGGAAGTGAACCCGGATACACTGGAAAAACTGGATACAATCGCCTTTGCCAGTCAGTTAGAGGCCGATGTCCGCGGCAAATTTGAGAATGACAAAGTCACGGTCCATATCATTGGTTTTGCCAAAATGGTCGGTGACGTCGCCCAAGGCGCGAAGGGCGTGCTGGTGTTTTTTGCTGTGGCGATCTTCATCACCGCATTAATGGTCTATATGTTCTCGCGCTCGATGAAGCTGACCTTGCTGCCGATTGGCTGTTCGCTGATCGCCGTGATCTGGCAAATGGGCCTGCTGACCGTGGTCGGTTTTGGTATAGATCCGATGTCCATTCTGGTGCCTTTTCTGATCTTTGCTATTGGTGTCAGCCATGGTGTGCAGATGATTAACGCCACCGGCAAAAATGTCGCCGCCGGTCTGAATGCCAAAACTGCAGCCCAAGCCAGTTTCCGCAAGTTATTAATTCCGGGCGGTATTGCACTGTTATCGGATACCGTTGGTTTTTTAACCTTGCTCGCGATTGATATTGGCGTGATCAGAGAGCTGGCGATCACGGCGAGCCTTGGCGTTGGCGTTATTATCCTGACCAACCTGATTTTGCTGCCAGTGCTGATGTCTTACATTCGTTTTAGCGACAAATACGTGCAGGCAGTGTCAGCACCGACGCCAAAAGCGGATAAATTCTGGTATGCGCTGTCCGCCTGTACTGAGCGGAAGATTGCGGCACCGATTTTATTGGTAACGGCAGCGCTGTTTGTATTCGGCTATCAGCAAAGTAAAGAGCTGAAGATTGGTGACTTGCATCCTGGCGCGGCCGCATTGCATGCCGATTCGCGTTACAACCAGGATACTTTCCTGATCACTGACCGTTACGCCATTTCAGTTGACTACATCAATGTGATGGTAGAGACCGATGCCAATGGCTGTACTTTCCATCCCATTATGGAAAAAATTGATCAGTTCCAATGGCAGATGGAAAACGTACCGGGCGTACAAAGCGCCGTCTCGCTGGCGTCAGTGTCAAAAACCATCAACGCTGCCTTTAACGAAGGTAACGTGAAATGGCGGGTGCTGCCACGCACGACTGAATCGCTGGTGCAATCATCAAGCCGCGTCGAAACCAGTACCGGCTTGTTAAACCCAGACTGCTCGGTGATGCCGGTGATTTTGTTCCTGCAGGATCACAAAGCGGAGACTATCGAAAAAGTAGTGGCCGAGGCCAAGCGCATCGGTAAAGAACTCGGCACTGACCAGACCAGGTTTATGCTGGCATCCGGTCCGGTTGGTGTGATGGCGGCAACCAATGAAGCGGTCGCTGCGGCGCAGGATCCGATGACCTGGTATGTCTATGCTGCGGTGATTGTGTTGTGTTTGCTGAGTTTCCGTTCGCTACGGGCTACTACGGCGGTGATTGTGCCGTTGTATGTGGTGACGATGCTGGCGACCGCGCTGATGACTTATCTGGAAATTGGTCTGACCGTATCCACGTTGCCAGTGATTGCACTGGGGGTTGGTATTGGTGTCGATTACGGGATTTACATCCTGACCAATATGACGCAGCCGCTGCGCGATGGTGTGCCGCTGCGTACCGCCTATTTCAACGCGTTGAAATCCACCGGTAGTGCCGTGTTGTTTACGGCGGTGACACTGGCCATCGGCGTCAGCACCTGGGTGTTCTCGGCGCTGAAATTCCAGGTAGATATGGGCATCCTGCTGACCTTTATGTTTGTGGTGAACATGCTCGGCGCGGTGTTTGTTTTGCCGGCACTGGCTGCGTTTTTCTGGCCACAGCGTAAATAATCCAGGCAGAAGCTGCCAAATTGCATAAAGATGCAAAACGCATCTTTATGCACAATTTCTAATAAAAATGGCCGAAAGGCCATTTTGTTATTTAATCCCGCTGAATATCTTGTCAAATCTGGCTTTTACGACTGGTACAACCAGACAGAAAGGCAGAAATAAAGCTCGAAAAGCACTACAATTCTCAATAAACTTCGCACCTGACACGCTCTGTACACTATGCACAAATGTCCTGCTCCCCCCCGGGCGGTGACAAAACAAGGATACAAAAATGGCACTGATAGACGGTCAACCATCTGTACTACTACAAAACGTAAGCAAATTAATTCGTCAGAAAGTCAAAGATCAGGTCGACCTGGTCGAAAAGTTCGCTTTTACTCTGTATGGCAATGTCGCGCATGACGATCTGGTTGGTCGGATTGACAGTGATTTGTACGGCGCGGCGCTGAGCCTGTGGCAGACGTTTAATTCTCACCAAAGCGACGACGCCATGATCCGGGTGTTTAATCCTGAGATCGCTAAAAATGGCTGGGAATCCAAGCACACTATCGTTGAGCTGGTGATCAAAGACATGCCATTCCTGGTGGATTCATTGCGCATCGCGCTGAATCGCCACAACATCACCGCACACCTGTTATTGCACCATCCGCTGCAAACTTTCCGCGACGACAAAGGCAATATTACCGAATTCCATAAACTCGGCACTAAAACCAATCCATCGACCAAACAGACGGTGTTCCATGTCGAAATCGACCGGATGACCGATAAAACGGCGATGGAACAACTGACCGCTGAACTGAGTTCAGTGATGCAGGATGTGTCGCTGGCCGTGATTGACTGGCAGCCGACCCGGGCAAAACTGGAGCAGGTCATTGCTGACTTACCAAAGAACGCCGGTCCCGCTTCGGCCGAACAACTGCAACAGGCGACCGATTTCCTCAACTGGCTGGTAAAAGACAACTTCACGTTGCTTGGTTATCGTCAATACGCCATTGTGCCGATTGCCGGTGATTATAAAATCGAAGGCATTGCTGACAGCGCTTTAGGCCTGATGCGTCGCAGCACGTCACGCGATTTGATGTTAAGTGACTTGCCGGATGTGGCGCGTAAACAGGCACTCAGTTCAGATTTGTTGATCCTGACTAAAACCAATAACAAATCCCGCGTGCACAGACCGGCCTATATCGACTACATCGGCATCAAACGATTTGACGCCAAAGGTCAGGTGGTCGGTGAGGACCGCTTTATCGGTCTGTACTCCAGTTCCTTGTACAACAACAGCGCAGCCGATATTCCACTGTTGAAAAACAAGCTGGCCAAAGTGATGGAACAGTCGGGTTTTGCCGTGGGGACTCACGCTTACAAAGCCCTGCTGAACATTCTGGAAACCTATCCGCGTGATGAGCTGATCCAGGCTGATCATGATGAGCTGCTGGATGTGGCCACTGGCGTGCTGCAGATGCAGGAACGGGACATGACCCGGTTGTTCCTGCGTAAAGATGCGTTTGGCCGCTTTGTCTCGGCCATGGTGTATGTCCCGCGCGAACGTTATAACACCCAGCTGCGTAAAGACACCCAGAAGATCCTGCAAGGTTTCCTTGGCAGTGATGAGCCGGTGGAATTTACCACTTATTTCTCTGAATCCGTGTTGGCACGCACCCATTATTTTGTGCGGATCAACGACAGCACAGTCGAGTTCAATGTGAAAGAAATCGAACAAAATCTGATTGAAGCCGCCCGTACCTGGGAAGATAAACTGGCCACCGCATTGGTCGGCAGTTTCGGTGAAGTGCGCGGCCGTGAACTTGGCAACAAATACCTCAACGCATTCCCGCGCGCGTACAAAGATGAAATGTTACCCAATGACGCGCTGGTTGATATTGCCAAACTCGAAGCGTTAAGTGCGGACCATCCGCTGGAAATGCTGTTTTACCGGCCACAGGAAGAAGCTGCAGACAGCAAAGCGGTGCGCTTGAACCTGTTCCACAAAGACCGTCCAATTCACCTGTCTGACGTATTACCGATGCTGGAGAACTTTGGTCTGCGGGTTATCGGTGAAACACCATATGCTGTGCGTTGCCCGGATGGCTCGGTCGGCTGGGTACTGAATTTTAGTATGGAAGTAAACGGCGCTATGCCGGCTGACTTTGAAAAAGCCCAGCAGTTGTTCCAGGATGCTTTTGATAAAGTCTGGAAAGGCGATTTGGAAGACGACGGTTTTAACCGCTTGATTTTAGGCGCTGGTCTGACTGGCCGCGAAGCCTCATTACTGCGTTCTTTTGCCAAATACAAACGCCAGATTGGCGGTACATTCAGCCAGGCATATATCGAATCGACTTTTGGCCGTTACCCGCAGCTGGCCAATTTGCTGGTCAAACTGTTTAACAGCAAATTTGATCCGGCCGCCACAGCGACAGCAGAAGCAACTGCAGCAATCGAAGCAGAAATTCTGGCGCAGCTGGAACAAGTGGCGAACCTGGACGACGACCGGATCATTCGCCGTTTCCTGGCGATAATTCAGGCGATTGTCCGCACTAACTACTTCCAGAATGCCGCAGATGGCAGCCAAAAGCCTTATATTTCGTTTAAAGTCCGGCCGTCGCAGATCCCGGATATGCCGTTGCCATTGCCATTTTTTGAGATCTTCGTGTATTCACCGAAGGTTGAAGGCGTGCATTTACGCTTTGGTAAAGTAGCGCGCGGTGGCCTGCGTTGGTCAGATCGTCGTGAAGACTTCCGCACCGAAGTGCTGGGCCTGGTGAAAGCACAACAAGTGAAGAACACTGTGATTGTGCCGGTTGGCGCGAAAGGTGGTTTTGTCTGTAAAAAATTACCAACAACCGGCGGTCGCGAAGCCTGGCTGAACGAAGGCAAAGCCTGTTACCGTACCTTTATCCGCGCATTGCTCGATATCACTGACAACATCGTCGCCGGCGCCATTGTGCCGCCGAAGTCAGTGGTGCGCCTCGATGAAGACGACCCGTATCTGGTGGTTGCTGCCGACAAAGGCACCGCGACGTTCTCCGATATCGCCAACGGCATTTCACTGGAATACAACCACTGGTTAGGTGATGCTTTTGCTTCCGGTGGCTCGAATGGCTACGACCATAAAGGCATGGGCATCACGGCGCGTGGTGGTTGGGAATCGGTCAAACGTCACTTCCGCGAAGTTGGCATTGACTGCCAGAGCACTGATTTTACCTGTGTGGGGATCGGTGACATGGCGGGCGACGTATTTGGTAACGGCATGCTGTTATCTGAACATATCCGCTTGCAGGTCGCGTTTAACCACATGCACATTTTTGTCGACCCGAATCCGGTTGCGGCCAGCTCATTTGTAGAGCGCCAGCGCATGTTTAATCTGCCAACCTCGACCTGGGACGATTACAACAAAGAGCTGATCTCTGAAGGCGGCGGCATTTTCCTGCGCAGTGCCAAGTCGATCAAACTGACACCACAAATGCAGCAAATGCTCGGTGTGACCGTTGCCAGCCTGACGCCAAATGAATTTATCCGTGCGTCGCTGATGATGGACGTTGACCTGATTTGGAACGGTGGCATCGGGACTTATGTCAAAGCGTCTGATGAAACGCATGCTGAAGTTGGTGACCGTGCTTCTGAGCCGCTGCGCGTCAATGGTAAAGAAGTCAAAGCACGCATCATCGGCGAAGGTGGTAACCTCGGCACCACACAACGTGGTCGTATTGAATACGCGATGAATGGCGGCCGCATCAACACCGACTTTATCGATAACGTCGGTGGTGTGGACTGTTCAGACAATGAAGTAAACATCAAGATCCTGTTAAACGCGCTGGTTGCCAGTGGCGATATGACGCTGAAGCAGCGTAATGATCTGCTTTACAGTATGACCAATGACGTCGCAGATATCGTGATCAGCGACTGTTACCGTCAGACGCAGTCTATTTCTGTGTCAATGCTGCTTGGCGCAGAACAACTGAAAGAATACACCCGCTTTATCCACGCGCTGGAAAAAGACGGCAAACTAAACCGTGAACTGGAATTCCTGCCAACGGATGAAGCGCTGGCCGAACGCATGGTCAAAGGTCAGGGGCTGACGCGTCCGGAAATGTCGATCCTGACAGCCTATGGCAAGATGGTGCTGAAAGAACAACTGGTGACGCCAGAGGTGTCTGAAGCGCCATATTTCAAACAGCTGTTGCTGGGCGCTTTCCCGAATGTGTTGGTAGACAAGTTTGCCGCTGAAATGGAAACGCACCCGCTGAAGGCCGAGATCATTGCGACCAAACTGGCCAATATGCTGGTCAACGATATGGGCGCAAATTTCGTGCAGCGCATGATGGAAGAGACTGGCTCCAGCGTATCGGAAGTGGCGATCAGCTACGCCATCTCGCGTGAACTGTTTGACCTGCCCGGGATTTGGAGCAAGCTGGAAGCGCTGGATACCGCTATTCCGGCTGAACTGCAAACCCGTTTGCTGTTCCAGTTACGTCGCACCATGCGCCGTGTCACCCGTTGGTTCCTGCGTCACCGCAATAAGTCACTGAGCATTGCTGACACTGTGGCATTTTTTAAACCTGCGCTTGACCGCGTCAGCGTGAAACTCGATACATTGCTGGCTCGCGCCGAGGCCGATTCATTGTCGCTGTACGCGCAAAAATTGCAGGAACAACAAGTACCTGCCGAAGTTGCCCGTTATATGGCGCAGCTCAGTACTGTGTTCTCGGTGATGGATATTGCTCAAGTCGCTGCTGCTGAACAAGCCGATTTGTTATTGGTCGCTGAGATTTACTTTAAGCTCGGTGACAAGCTGGATCTGCATTGGTTCCTTGAGCAAATTACCCAGCAACCAGTGGCGAACCACTGGCAGGCGCTGGCCCGTGCCTCGTACCGCGAAGAGCTGGACTGGCAACAACGTGCCTTAGCGCAAGTGGTCGTCCACAGCTGCAACGGCAACTGCGTGGCCGAAGATGTGGTCGGCAACTGGCTGGTGGCTAACGACAGTGTGTTAGCACGCTGGCGTCTGATGCTGGCTGAGTTCAAAACTACGAAGAGCCATGAGTTTGCCAAGTTCTCGGTGGCGCTGCGTGAGCTGATGCTGCTGAGTCATCACTGCGATTCTGTGAAGTAAACGCCGTAAATAAATGCTTCTGTCCATGCTGACAGACAGGTAAAATGCCCCGCAAATTGCGGGGCTTTTTTTAAGGACTTTTTATGTTTTATCAGTTGGCGCGTTCAGTCATGTTTCAGACGGATGCGGAAAAATCGCATCATTTTGCTCTGGCTAGTCTGAAATTACTGCAGCACACGCCGCTGCAGGCTTTATGGTCCCAACAGATCCCGTCAAAACCGGTCACAGTTGCCGGCATCACTTTTGCGAATCCAGTAGGCCTTGCCGCCGGCCTGGATAAAAACGCTGACTGCATCGATGCATTTGCGGCGATGGGTTTTGGATTTATCGAAGTCGGCACCGTGACACCACGGCCGCAGGCTGGAAATGACAAACCGCGTTTGTTCCGTTTGCCGCAGGCAGACGCCATCATCAATCGGATGGGGTTTAACAACAAAGGCGTGGATTATCTGGTCGAGAACGTGAAAAACAGCCGTTATCAAGGTGTGCTTGGCATCAATATCGGTAAAAACAAAGACACGCCGAACGAACAGGGTAAAGATGACTATGTCGCCTGTATGCGCAAAGTCTATCCGTATGCGACTTATATCACCGTCAACATTTCCTCGCCAAATACACCAGGATTGCGTGATCTGCAGTTTGGCGAAGCGCTGTTTGAACTGCTGGTTGCAGTCAAAAATGAGCAGCTGGATCTGGCCACCAAACACGGTAAATATGTACCGGTATTTGTCAAAATCGCGCCGGATATGGATGCGGTGGCGGTAGAGCAGGTGGCCGAGACATTGTTACGCAGCAAGATGGACGGCGCTATCGCCACCAACACCACGCTGGATAAATCAGCTGTTGCAGCGATGACGCATGGCGCAGAGATGGGCGGTCTCAGCGGTCAGCCGGTCCGGCAGAAAAGCACGCTGGTGGTCAGTCAGTTGCGTCAGGCGATCGGGCCAGACTTTCCGATCATCGGCGTCGGTGGTATCGACAGCGCGGCAGCTGCGCAGGAAAAATTCGCTGCCGGCGCGCAGCTGGTACAGGTGTATACCGGTTTTATTTATCAGGGACCGGCACTGATTAAACAGATCGTCAGCGCCTTATAACGATCCTGATCTGATCATGCATCGCTAGTGCAAAATGATATTTAACTGCTTGATCCGTTTCGGATATAACGCTGTTATCGCCATTTTGTATCTGGAAAAATCGTGACTGACCCCATCGAACCCAATTTCGACTGGCACTGGTGCTGGCAGCAAGATCAGCTGCACCTGCAGACGTCTGCTGGTTTGCACTGTACTGCACTCAGTCACTCTGCAATTAGCCGCAGTGCAGTGGCCGCTGCAGCCGATGCGTTTACGCTGGGTCAGGCGGAGATTTACTGGCAGTGCCTGTTTGCGCTGGAGCCGTTGCACTGGCCGCAGCAGGCTGTGTTCGCTGCCTGTGTTGATGCGGTGGCCCAGCTGGAATTTGGTTTGGCCTGTGCCCACAAAAGTTTTTATCTGCAAAGTCAGCACAGCAGTTGTCATCCGCAACTCTTTGATTTAGTGGAACTCTGTGGCCGCAATCGGGCATTGGCAATTGTGCTGGCGGCTGACACCAGTCAATGTCGACTGATGCTTCTGTCAGAACTTGATACGCTGACCGGACGTGTATTTCATGCTGGTCATAGTTTTAGCAGCTTGCACGACCGGTTGACACCTTACCATCCGCCTCAAACACCACTGCGTAAATTAGCCTGATCTGGTCGGAGATCTGCTGCTTTTGCCGAAAACATCAGCGGTTTTGCAGATTAATGCTAGGCAGTTGGCGGCAGATAGGTAAAAATACGCCGTTTCTGAGCCCATACAGGTAGACCGCGTGAACACTGAAGTGCAGAATTTTGACGAGATCCGGCCGTACTCCGATGCCGAAGTGCCTAAGGCTGTCGAACAAATCATTTCAGATCCTGAATTTACTGCCGCGATTATCCGTTTTAAGTTTGGCAAAGCCTTTGGCGGTCTCAGCAAAGTACTGAGTCCGTTGTTAGGCTGGTATCTGCGCCGGCACTGGCGAAAATTGCAGACCGTACAGGATGTGCAACGCTATGTATCGGGTTATCTGGCACAGGCGCTGAAGCACACCACTGACGGCGTCAGCTGCAGTGGGCTTGATACTTTGCCAAAACAGCAGTCCTATCTGTTTGTCTGCAATCACCGGGATATCGCGATGGACCCGGCTTTGGTCAATTGGTGTCTGCACGAGCATGGCTTTGATACCGCCCGTATTGCCATTGGTGACAATCTGCTGAAAAAGCCTTGTGTCACCGCGCTGATGAAACTGAATAAAAGTTTTATTGTGCGTCGCAGTGCCAAAGGTCCGCGCGAAATGCTGAAAGCGCTGAGCCAGCTTTCCGCTTATATCCGTCATTCCTTGCAGCAGGGTCAACACATCTGGATCGCACAAAAAGAAGGGCGTGCCAAAGATGGCTTTGACCAGACTGATCCGGCCATTCTGAAAATGTTTTATATGGCCGGTAAAGCCGAAGGCCAGGAGTTTGCCGCTTACATGCAGCAACTGAATATTGTGCCGGTAGCCATTTCTTATGAATATGATCCCTGTGATGAAGCCAAAGCGCTGGAGTTATATCAGCGGGCGGAAGACGGTGGTTACCAGAAAGCTGAATTCGAAGATATTGATAACATTATTAAAGGGATCACCGGTTATAAAGGCCGGATCCATCTGCATTTTGGTCAGGTGATTGATAGCGGATTTAGCAGTCCGGAACAGCTGGCAGAACTCATTGATAAACAAATTTATCAGGGCTACAAAATTTATCCGGCCAATCAGTATGCCGCCGGTGAGCCGGTATCAGACGAACAGGCGGCTGCAAAATTTGCCAGTCGCCTTGCCCATATGTTGCCGGAGATCCAGAGTTATGCCCGCACTATGTATGCCAATCCGCTGAAAAATTTTCATAAAGTGCAGGAAGAATAATGGCCCGTCACATCACCTATACCTTCAAAGGGCAACAACGACAGATCGCTTTTAGCTATGACAAATTCCACGACGTATATGAAGCGGTTGCGGCTGCTGAAGGCATCGATCTGCAGAAATTTCTGCAAATGGAACAGCAAATAGCCGCGACCACCAAACACAAGTCCGCGATCAAAGAATTTCGGCTGAGTGAATTTAAGCGAATGGGTTTTGCCAATATCTATTTACATAAAGACGATACTGAACAGACTCCATAACCGGTCGTGCCTGCCTGCCCGGCGCTAATCAGTTGCCGGAATGACAGCTGGTGGGTAACGCCTGACAACTGCGGATTTTTTGCCCAACTTTCACGCCGTTGGCGGCAAACCAGCCTTGTGGCATTTCCAGCGCAGCAATTACATCGCCGGGTGATTCATGCAAATCTTCGCTGTTGGCGGCCATCGCCTGTATTTTACTGATCTGCCAGTCTGGATTGATAAACGCTACATCGAGAGCTGTTGGGGTATTTTTCATCCACAAAGTCATAGGTCTGGGCGATTCGTATAATAGTAACATGCCATTGAGTACCGGAGCCTGTTCCATCAGTCCTCGCATACGCCGTTCAAGTGTATCGGCCAGTTGCACTTGTAGTGACTGACTGCCCGCTTTTAAAGGAATTAACGGAAACACCGGCTGCTCGGCCTGGGATTGACCAACCTGACAAACCAATAGTGGTAATACGCACAACAAGTTGCTCAATCGCATCGCAAATACTCCATCATTTTCTTTTATTGTGCCGTTGGCAAAGGCAGAAAAGCAATGCGTCTGGCAGACAGCAGATAGCATAAAGCCGGGTTTCCCCGGCTTAATGCTTTACAAAGTGCCGATTTACGCAGTCAGTGCCTGACGCGGGTCGACATAACTCAGGTTCAGCGCTTCAGCAACGTGCTGATTGACGACCTGGCCATTGATCACGTTCAGACCGTTCAACAGATGTTGGTCGTCCAGCAGTGCCTGTTTATAACCTTTGTTTGCCAGTTTAATGATAAATGGCAAAGTGGCGTTGTTCAGAGCGAATGTCGAGGTGCGTGGTACTGCACCCGGCATATTCGCAACACAATAATGCACCACATCATCGACGATAAAAGTTGGTTCGGCGTGTGTAGTGGCGCGAGAGGTCTCGACACAGCCACCCTGGTCAATGGCGACGTCGACAATAGCAGAGCCGGCTTTCATCTTGCGGATATGCTCGCGTGTCACCAGTTTTGGTGCAGCAGCACCCGGAATTAACACACCACCAATGACTAAATCGGCTTCCAGAATGTGTTTTTCTAACGCGTCGGCAGTGGAGTAGATCGCTTTGACGGCGCCGTTAAATTGCGCGTTGATACGACGCAATACATCCACAGAGCGGTCCAGTACTACAACATCAGCACCCAGGCCAATCGCCATTTGTGCCGCATTGGTACCGACCATACCACCGCCGATCACCACGACTTTGGCTGGTTCAACACCAGGCACGCCGCCTAACAACATGCCACGGCCAGCACAGGATTTTTCTAAGGCACGGGCACCGGCCTGGATTGACATCCGGCCAGCCACTTCAGACATTGGTGCTAATAAAGGTAATCCGCCACGGCCGTCGGTCACCGTTTCATAAGCGATACAAATTGCTTTTGATTTGATTAAGTCTTCAGTTTGCGGCAGGTCTGGTGCCAGGTGTAAGTAGGTAAACAGGATTTGGCCTTCACGTAACATGGCACGTTCAACGGCTTGAGGCTCTTTTACTTTGACGATCATTTCTGCGACAGCGAAAATCTCAGCGGCAGAATTCAGGACTTTAGCGCCGGCAGCCTGGTATTCGGCATCGCCGCAACCAATACCATCGCCTGCGTTGTGTTCAACATAAACAGTGTGGCCATGCGCCACCAGTTCACGCACGCTGGCTGGAGTCATACCGACGCGGTATTCGTGGTTTTTAATCTCTTTTGGTACGCCAATAATCATAAAATTCGCCTTTCTGAGCTATTGTAGGGGGAGGGATATTTTTCGCTAGTATAAAGACATAAATGTAGAATTGCTGGTTGTTTTAATTTGATTACGCAGCATAATGTATCGTGAATGAAAAATTAACAGGATAAGTGACTTGCCAGCGATGACACAGCCAAACGGGCGCAAACTGGACCGTATTGATCGGAAAATTCTGACCGAATTACAAAACGATGGTCGTCTTGCCAATGTTGAATTGGCGAAGCGGGTAGGGCTCAGCCCGACACCATGCCTGGAGCGGGTGCGTAAGTTGGAGCAGGAACAGTTTATTCTTGGTTATAACGCCAGAGTCGACCCTAATAAAGTTGGTGCGGCCTTGCTGGTGTTTGTTGAAATTACCCTGAGCAAAACCTCGCCTGAAGATTTTGATGAGTTCAATAAAGCGGTGCAAAAACTGGATGAAATTCTGGAATGTCATCTGGTGTCCGGCAGTTTTGACTTTCTGTTAAAAACCCGGGTCGCCAATATGGCGGCCTATCGGGAATTGTTGGGTGAGACCTTGTTGCGCCTGCCCAGCGTCCGAGAAAGCAGAACTTATGTCGTGATGGAAGAAGTCAAACAAACGACTTTTGTTGCGGTGCGGGGCTGAAACCGGCAATACTGGATAAAAAATCAGCAAAGGCCAGTCCGGTGCTGTTTTCTGACGTGGAAATATGTGCAGCGGCAAAGGCAGTCTGGTATCTTTGCTGCGTTTATCGAATGTCTTTCATAGGGTCATGCTGTTGCAAGCTAAAACTGTATTTTCGCTGAACGGAGTCCAGCGCCTGGTCGAAGTCGGATTGATTGCCTGTCTGGGCATCGCTGCGTTTATGTTGCTGGCACTGCTGAGTTTTGATCCGGCCGATCCAAGCTGGACGCAAACCGGCTATCACACCGATATTCGCAATATCGCCGGCCCGGTCGGTGCTGAAGTCGCCGACATTCTGTTTGCCGTATTTGGCTGGCTGTCCTATCTGGTGCCGCCATTTTTAGCTTTTTGTGGCTATCTGTTATTTCGGCGGTTTACCGATTTATTGTCGCTGGATTATTTTGTGCTCGGTATGCGCCTGCTGGGTTTATTGTTGACGGTGATCAGCGCCTGTGCCATTAGCAGCATTAATTTCGACGATATCTTTATGTATTCGAGCGGCGGGGTGGTTGGGGATGTGCTGGTCGCTTTGTTACTGCCACAACTGAGCTTTGTTGGGTCCAGCCTGTTGTTATTGTGTAGTTTTTGTATTGGCCTGACGCTGTTAACCGGTATTTCCTGGCTGACGGTAGCAGATCAGCTGGGTGCCCTGACTGTCAGTATTGCCCGTCATCTGTGGCATTTTAACGCCAGTCGCGATGCTTTGCTGCGCCGGTTCAGACCAAAAACAAAAGTTGTCGCACCGCTGCAGCGCACAGATCAGAAAATGCCGCCTTATCAGGTCGCAGAAAAAGCGCAACCTGCTGTGATAGTCGCAGCAGCTGAGGTTTCTGTTCCCGCAGAGCTGCAGCCAGAAACGACATCGTCACAGCGGATTGAACCCGAATTCAGTGTCACTGCCACCAGCGAGACAGAGCGTTCTCAGCCGCTTGATATTGATATGCCGCATTTCAGTGCATACCAGCCGGTTGCCGCAGATATTCCAGCGGTAGAACCTGTGGTGTCTGCCAGCACAGATCCAGTTCCGGCCGTTGTGGTACAACCGAAACCGGCCAGTCCGATTAAAGTAGATCCTTCAGTACAGAGCCGGGCCTTTTTCCCGGAAGCGGGTGCCCGGGTCGAGCCATTGCCCATTCAGCCACTGGATATCCGTACTGAAGCGCGTGCTTTTGTCAGTATCGATGAGATCGCCGACGACGAACTGAGTTATAGCGCCATTGATGAAACTTACGCCGACGACGAACTGGCGCAAAGCTTCCTGCATACTCAATCACCGGCGCAAACAAGTCGGGCCGTGCTGACATTAGTGGCAGAGGACGACGAAGATGCGCAGGACGAAGTGCTGTACCCGCAACATCAGACACCTATTGATGCGTTGCCGTCGATCAGTCTGCTGGAACGGCCAAACCGTACCGTCAATCCGATTTCAGCAGAAGACCTGGAACGGGTGTCGCGTTTGGTTGAAGTGAAATTACTTGATTTTAATGTCGACGCCAAAGTGGTCGGGGTTTACCCGGGACCTGTAGTCACCCGGTTTGAGCTTGATCTCGCCCCAGGTGTGAAAGTGTCGAAAATTACCGGATTATCCAAAGACTTAGCCCGTTCATTGTCTGCAATCAGCGTGCGGGTCGTTGAAGTTATACCGGGGAAATCTTTTATCGGTCTGGAATTACCCAATCAACATCGCGAAATTGTCCGCTTGTCGGAAGTAATTGGTGATGAGGTATTTGAACAATCTAAATCACCGCTGACCATGGTGCTGGGTAAAGATATTGCCGGCAAGGCAGTGGTGGCTGATCTGGCCAAGATGCCGCACTTGCTGGTCGCTGGTACCACCGGCTCTGGTAAGTCGGTTGGCGTTAACGTAATGATTTGTAGTCTGCTGTATAAATCGACGCCAGATGACGTGCGGTTCCTGATGATTGACCCGAAAATGCTCGAACTATCGGTTTATGAAGGGATCCCGCATCTGCTGACTGAAGTCGTCACCGATATGAAAGAAGCGGCCAATGGCCTGCGTTGGTGTGTTGGTGAGATGGAACGGCGTTATAAACTGATGTCAATGCTGGGTGTGCGTAACCTCAAAGGCTATAACGCCAAGGTCGCCGAAGCCATTGCTGACGGCAAGCCGCTGCGGGATCCACTGTGGAAAGCATCGGATGATATGCGCACCGAGCCGCCGATGTTGGAGAAATTGCCATCTATTGTCGTAGTGATTGACGAATTCGCCGACATGATGATGATTGTTGGTAAAAAGGTCGAAGAGCTGATTGCCCGGATTGCGCAAAAAGCCCGCGCTGCCGGCATTCACCTGGTTCTGGCAACACAGCGACCATCAGTCGATGTGATCACCGGCCTGATTAAAGCCAATATCCCGACCCGCATTGCTTTCCAGGTATCGTCAAAAATTGACTCGCGCACCATTTTGGACCAGCAGGGCGCTGAAAGCCTGTTAGGTCAAGGCGACATGTTGTATCTGCCGCCAGGTTCGGGCGTGCCTAATCGGGTGCATGGTGCTTTTGTCGACGACCACGAAGTGCATGCCATAGTCGCGGACTGGAAAACCCGCGGCCGGCCAAACTATATTCCGGAAATCTTGTCCGGTGAAACCACCGAAGAAAACCTGTTGCCGGGTGAAACACTGGAAGATGAAGATGCTGAAGCTGATCCGCTGTTTGACCAGGCGGTAGCATTTGTCACTGAAAGCCGCAAGGCGTCA
Organism: Rheinheimera sp. F8; assembly: GCF_001518915.1. NCBI lineage: Bacteria > Pseudomonadati > Pseudomonadota > Gammaproteobacteria > Chromatiales > Chromatiaceae > Rheinheimera > Rheinheimera sp. F8. The sequence goes on along the minus strand of NZ_CP013656.1, from coordinate 3,410,500 downwards.
GTGTCTGGTGTCCAGCGCCGCTTCCGCATCGGTTATAACCGCGCCGCGCGGTTAGTCGAAACGATGGAACAGGTTGGAATTGTCAGCGGGCCTGGCCATAACGGCAACCGCGAAGTGTTAGCGCCACCACCGCCAAAAGGGTTTTAAATGAAGCATTCATTGATTGCATTAGGTTTGTTGTTCGTGTCAGGACTGGCTCACGCGGCCGAAACGGCTGCAGAACAGCTCAAGTATAAACTGGCACGGCTGAACAGCTATCAGGCCAGTTTCCAGCAAACCGTTACTGACGCCACTAATAAAAAAGTGCAGGAAGGTGAAGGTTATCTCAGCCTGAAGCAACCGGCATTATTTCGTTTTGAAACTATCAGCCCGACGCCGAACCTGTTGATCGGCGACGGGAAGACACTGTGGCATTATGATGAGACGCTGGAAGAGCTGAAAGTCTATGACGCCACCAAAGAGGTTGATAAAACACCTTTTGTGTTGCTCACGTCCAGCGACGCCAAACTCTGGGCCTTGTATAACGTGACCGGTGAAGGCGAAACTTTTGCCATCACACCAAAAGATAAAAATAATCCGGTGCAAAAACTGACGTTGCAGTTTTCCGGTGTTGGCCTCGCCAAGATGGCAGTGGCCAGTCAGGATGGCCAGACCAGCAGCTTTGAATTCATTGCGATGCAGAGCAACGTCAATATTGACACTGCGCAGTTCAAATTCAGTGCGCCAAAAGGCGTTGATATTGTAGATCTGCGTGGCAAGTGAGCAACCTGTCCTTTAGCTTTGCGCCTGACGTGCGGCCACTGGCTGCACGGTTAAGGCCCAAAACCTTGCAAGACTATGTCGGCCAACAGCATCTGGTTGGTCCGGATACGCCGCTGCGCCGCGCTATTGAAGCCGGGCAAATCAGTTCGTTGATTTTATGGGGACCGCCGGGGACTGGCAAAACCAGTCTGGCCGAACTGATCGCCGCCAGCGCAGATGCTGCGATAGAAAAAATTTCTGCGGTAACAGCCGGCATCAAAGAAATCCGTGAAGCCATCGACAACGCGAGGATCCGGCTGCAGCAAGGCCAGCGCACTTTGTTATTCGTTGATGAAGTACATCGCTTTAACAAAAGCCAGCAGGATGCGTTTTTACCGCATATTGAAGATGGCACCATTGTGTTTATTGGCGCTACCACTGAAAACCCATCGTTTTCACTGAATAACGCTTTGTTGTCGCGCGCCCGCGTCTGTGTGCTGCGCAAAATTACCAGCGATGATTTACGCCAGTTACTGAGCCGGGCCCTGAGCGACGACACACTTGGCCTGGCGGGAGCTGTAACACTGGAGCCCCATGCGGCAGAACTGTTGTTACAACTGGCTGATGGCGATGCGCGCAAGATGCTGAATCTATTGGAGCTCGCCGCACAAAGTTCAAGCGATGGATTGATCAGCACTGACTTGTTGAAACAGCTGGTTGAGCGACACCTACCCGGTTTTGATAATCAGGGCGAATTGTATTACGACTTAATCTCAGCGTTTCACAAATCTGTGCGCGGCTCGCAGCCGGATGCGGCCTTGTATTGGTATTGCCGTATATTAGAAGGCGGCGGTGATCCGCTGTATGTTGCAAGGCGCTTGCTGGCGATTGCGTCGGAAGATATCGGCAATGCCGACCCACGGGCATTGTCGCTGGCGCTGACGGCGTTTGATACTTTTCAGCGGGTTGGACCTGCTGAAGGCGAGCGGGCCATCGCACAGGCGGCGGTTTATTGTGCGCTGGCACCAAAAAGCAATGCGTTATACAGCGCCTTTAATCAAATGCGGGCTTTTGTGCGCGAACAGCCTTCTTTTGACGTGCCGATCCAGTTGCGCAATGCCGCCAGTGGTTTGTTAAAACAGCTGGGCTATGGCGAAGGCTATCGTTATGCCCATAATGAACCGGGCGCTTATGCCGCCGGGATGACTTATCTGCCAGCGGAAATGCAAGGCATGCAGTTTTATCAGCCAACAGATCGCGGTCTGGAAAAGCAGCTTGGTGAAAAACTGCGTTATCTGCAGCAATTAGATGCACAGGCACAGCAAGGCGGAGCAGCAGATGTGGATTAACTATGTCGCGATTGCGCTGGGTGGCGCCGCCGGTGCCTGCCTGCGTTTTGCCCTCAGTGAAGCGATGTTACATCTTTTTGGCCGGGCATTTCCTTTTGGCACATTGCTGGTTAATATTCTCGGCTCTTTTGCCATCGGGCTGCTTTATGGTTTAATCCTGACAGAGCAGTTAACGCCGAATCCGTGGCGGATCGTTGTTGGCATTGGTGTTTTGGGCGCTTTTACCACCTTTTCAACTTTTTCTATGGACACTGTGTTGATGCTGCAGCAGGGCGCTTTTGTCAAAGCGACGCTGAATGTGCTGGCCAATGTGGTGTTGTGTTTAACCCTGACCTGGCTTGGTATCAAGCTGGGGACTATGAAGTAAGCAAACATGTTAGATAGCAAATATTTACGTGCCGAACTGGCCGAAACTGCCGCGCGTCAGGCCACTCGTGGTTTTGTACTGGATGTTGAAAAAATCAATGCGCTGGAGCTGCAGCGGCGTGAATTGCAGGTGGCAACTCAGGAGCTACAAAACCAGCGCAATAGCAAATCTAAAGCCATTGGCCAGGCCAAAGCCCGGGGCGAAGATATCGCGCCGCTGCTGGCTGAAGTGGATGGACTTGGTGCTGAATTAGACCGTGCCAAGCTGCAACTTGATGCCGTGTTGGCTGAGCTCGATGCTATTGCCGCGACCATCCCGAATTTACCGGATTTATCGGTGCCGGTTGGTAGCGACGAGCACGGTAATGTTGAAGTACGCCGTGTCGGCTCGCCACGTCAGTTTGACTTTGACGTGAAAGATCACGTGGCGCTTGGTGAAGCGCTGGATAAAGGCCTCGATTTTGAAAGTGCTGTGAAGATTGCCGGTTCACGTTTTGTCGTGATGAAAGGCCAAATCGCCCGTCTGCACCGCGCACTGACTCAGTTTATGCTGGACCTGCATACTGAACAGCATGGTTACACCGAAATGTATGTGCCTTATCTGGTGAATAAAGATTCACTGTTTGGCACCGGTCAGCTGCCGAAATTCGGTGCCGATCTGTTCCACACCCAGCCAGCGACCGAAGAAGGTGTTGGCATGAGCCTGATCCCGACCGCTGAAGTACCAGTGACCAATCTGGCACGGGACCGTATTTATGATCTGGCCGAACTGCCGGTCAAAATGACGGCCCACACACCGTGTTTTCGCAGTGAAGCCGGCTCCTATGGCCGCGATACGCGTGGCCTGATCCGTCAGCATCAGTTTGATAAAGTGGAACTGGTGCAGCTGGTACATCCGGCACAATCGATGGCTGCACTGGAAGAACTGACCGGTCATGCGGAAAAAGTGCTGCAGCTGTTAGAGCTGCCCTATCGGGTCATGTTGCTGTGCACCGGTGATATGGGCTTTGGGTCATGCAAAACCTATGACCTGGAAGTTTGGTTGCCGGCGCAAAATACTTACCGCGAAATCTCCTCTTGCAGCAGCATGGGCGATTTCCAGGCCCGTCGTATGCAAGCGCGTTTCCGCCCGGAAGAAGGCAAAAAGCCTGAGTTGCTGCATACGCTGAATGGTTCAGGTCTGGCGGTTGGCCGTACGCTGGTGGCTATTCTGGAAAACTGCCAGCAGGCGGATGGCTCTATCGCTATTCCGGCGGTGTTACAGCCTTATATGGCGGGTAAAACCGTTATTGCCTGATCTGCAATCAAACCGGCGGCGCAGGTCGCCGGTACATTCGACAATTAGATAGGTCCGGGGTTAGATGACAGAACCGCAAAAACAACAACCAGCCGATCAGCGCAATCCAGGCATCACAAAAAAGGTCGTGGTGAAACGCACCCGGACCAGCCCGGTCAAAGTGTTTCTGCGCACCGTGTACTGGTTACTGACATTGTCCATTCTTGCGATTGTGCTTTATATCAGCTTTGAAGCGGGCTGGATGATTTATAAAAACACCGGACACTAAGTCCTGGTTGATAGCGTTTTTTAAGGCTAAGTGATGCTGCTATCAGGCCGGTATCAGAGACACTTGGCCGGTTTGGGCAAGCCGGCTATCCGAGTAGCTTGCTTGGCAGGTCCCTCCGGAAACAACATAAACAGATATTTACTGTTACCTTTTTCCGGTCCCAGTTTTTCCGCCATGGCTTTGACCAGGATACGGATGGCCGGAGAGGTGTTGTATTCCTGATAAAAATCCCGTACAAACCAGACTACTTCCCAATGCGCTGCTGTCATGTCGATGCCTTCCAGCCTGGCAAAAGCTTGCGCCAACGTTTCGTTCCAACCTTGCAGGTCAGCAAGATAACCATGTTTATCCAGTGCAATCCCCGCAAAGGCGTCATCGGCGTGTGTTGTTAGTTCTGACATAAAATTACCTGTGTTGCCTGTAATGTCAGTTCAACCCACTGGCTGTCGCTGAGTCTTTGAACCCCGGCAGGACAAGCCAGTCCGCGTGCCAGCAAATCGTTGTCCAGCACATAAAGCCGGCACGGCCAGTGCTGAGCCTGTAAAAGCAAATACACCGCATCCTGGCGCAGTAATACACAATCATCTGCGCCAGCCAATGTCAGCAGCGCCGGTACTGTGGGGGTAGTCAGCTGGAATAATCGCATCAATGCACCAAAATATGGCTGGCGTCATCCAGCAATTGTTGTTGAGCACTTAGGTCGACGACTTGCACTGGCAGCCGTAATTGCGCTGAGGTTAATTGATACTGCTGCAACGATTGCTGACAAACGCAGACGGCAGCGACGTCATAGAGATCAAATAGTTTTTGGCTGACGGTGAAATCTTTCACAGCAACCGTGGTCTGCAGGGGCAGCAACTGAAATATCGCCGGTCCCCGATACAGCAACGTCACTTCGTGTTCGGTGGCAGCCAGTGCTAACGACAGATCCTGCGCTTCGCGCGCGGTGGCGCCACAAAAAGCACTGGATTGGTGGATCAACAGAATTTTAGCCATCAGAACTGTACCACGCGGTCAGCATGTTCCAGCCGCATGCCAAATTCGGCCAAACCGGCCAGGGTAAACCCCGGGCGCACTTTGGTAAAACCACGTTTCTCTGCCGCAGTTGCGCAATACAGTAACGGGATGTGGTGGGCCTCAGCAAAGGTGATCAACCGGCCGGCCAGGTCTGGCTCATCGGCGGGTAGGTCGATGTCAGCACAGATGGCTTGTACGGCCTGCTGATAAAAAAACAGATGATTGACCTGGTGCCCGAGTTGTACCGCCGCTTTGGCAAAACGCAGCACATCATCAAGTACCGGGTTGGCATAACAGTCTGACTGAATATACAACACGAAGCTGGCCATAGGCTCCAACAAAAGAAATGCCCCGAAAGCGGGGCATTTTAAAGCATCCTCTGACTGTTGTCGTTAGTCGTCGCTGCCAAATACACCGAGCAATTGCAGTAACGAAGTGAACAGATTAAAAATGTTCAGATACAGGCTGACGGTTGCCCGGATGTAATTGGTTTCGCCGCCATTGATGATGCGGCTGGTATCAAACAAGATCAGCCCAGACATCACCAGTACTACGACGGCATTGATCGCCAGATGCAGCGCCGGGATCTGGAAAAACAGATTGGCTAGACCGGCGATAATGACCAGTACCAACCCGACAAACAAAAAATTACCCATAAAAGAGAAATCTTTTTTGCTGGTCAGGGTATAAGCCGACAAACTGAAGAAAATCAGTGCTGTGGCACCAAAGGCCTGCATGATTAATTCAGGGCCGTTTGGCAGAGCCGCATACCGATTCAGCATCGGACCAATGGAAGCGCCCATCACGGCGGTAAAGACAAACACCCAGGCGATGCCTGAGGCTTTGTCAGCGGTCTTCATCACGACAAAAACCAACGCAAACGCCAGCAGTGATAAACCGAGACCGGCCATTGCGCTCAGCTCCAGCGCCATCGAAATTCCGGCGGCAACTGCGCTGCCGGTCAGTGTCATCGCCAGTAACATGTAAGTGTTACGCAGGACTTTGTTGATAGCTGCGCTGTCGTGGCCTGACAGCACCTGTGATTGTTGATATTGCATAGACTCTCCTTGGTTATATACCCAAATAACTTCGGGATGCGCTGGATTCTGCAGCTTGAAGTCACTTGGGTATTAGACGACTATACCGAATTGGAGCTGTTACTGTCATGTTATGCAGACCTTTTGTGGTGAAAAAAATTCCATCTCCCCGGTTCTGTAGTCAAAAAAACATCAGCTTGGATAAAAAATATTCTTTTAGTGAATTCAAAGTGTTAAATCGATAAAAAAAACTTTGATTTTGACCGCGTCTTGATTAATATACGCGCCACGGAGAGATGGCAGAGTGGTTTAATGCACCGGTCTTGAAAACCGGCGAGGGTTAGTAGCCCTTCAAGAGTTCGAATCTCTTTCTCTCCGCCAAATACAGAAAACCCCGCCTTGTGCGGGGTTTTCATTTTTTAGGCCGGCAAAAAAAATCAGGCCGGGAATACCGGCCTGATGTTGGCGTTTTATTGCACCTGACAGGCGAAACAGACCGAGTAAATGCCATTCGGATCATTGAACTGACCTAATACCTGCAGTTCCTGATTCAGCTGCTGCATCAGTTTTTGTACTGGCGTCATAGTCACTGCTTGTTCCGGCAAGAGACCGAGCATTTTGGCGCTGCCAAACAACTGCGCCATCAACTTTTCCTGCTCTGTCATTTCCTGTTCAATCAGCTGCACATCAAAATGTTTCAGGCTGGCCGTGGCGGCGGCTGCGGCGATGGCATCGTCCAAAGTACCCAGTTTATCCACCAGACCCAGTTTCAACGCGGTTTGACCGGTCCAAACGCGGCCCTGCGCAATTTTGTCGACCTGTACTTTATCGATGTTGCGGGTGGTGCTGACGTGGGTGATAAATTCGTCATAGCCGTTTTCGATGCTGCGTTGCAGTAGTTTTTCTGCGTCTGCCGGCAAGCCTTTAAACAGCGGCAGACCAGAAGAGAAACCAGCCAGCTCAGTGGTACCGACACCATCAACATTCAGACCCAACGTCGTCATGGCATTTTCTGCGGTATGGAACAGCGCGAAAATACCGATAGAACCGGTGATCGTAGTAGGGGCTGCAAAAATCTGATCAGCCGGCGCTGCTATCCAATAACCTCCTGACGCGGCAACAGCACCCATTGACGCAATCACCGGCTTACCAGCGGCTTTTAGCAGGCGGATCTCCTGGGCAATTTGTTCCGAAGCAAAGGCACTGCCGCCGCCGCTGTCGATGCGCAGCACTACCGCCTTCACTTTGTCGTCATAGCGTGCCGTGCGCAGTAATTTAGCGGTACTTTCACCACCAATCATGCCGGCTTTGACATTACCATCGACGATGGCGCCGCGCGCAACAACCAGTGCGACTTTGTCAGTCAGCGGGTTCACCACCGGAAATGGCGGGATCACCAGGCTTTGATAGTCTTCGTAGCTAATCTGCTTGAAGGTATGATTGTCTTCATCTTCACCGACCAGCGCGATAATATCCTGACGGAATTCTTCCCGGGTCTTGATGGTATCGACCAGTTTGGCGTCCAGCGCGTATTGCGTCATATCGCCGTTTGCGGCGTTAATCCGGTCATACAGGCGGGCAAAACTTTCATCAAAATTGTCGACGGCAAAACCACGACGCGCAGCGACTTGTTCTTTGTAGTTTTGCCACAGCTCTGTTAACCAGACGCCATTCGCTTCTTTGGCTTCCGGCGACATATCGTTGCGGGTAAATGGTTCTACGGCAGATTTGTAGGTGCCGACTTTAAAAACATGGGTGGAGATTTGTAGTTTCTCCAGCGCTGCTTTGTAATACATCGGGTAGCTGCCATAACCTTCGAGGATCACGGCGCCCATTGGATTCAGGTTGATACTGTCGGCATAGCTGGCAAGAAAATATTGGTTCTGACTGTAATAAGCGCCGGTGGCAAACACTTTTTTGCCGGCTGCTTTGAATGTTTCCAGGGCGCCACCAATTTGTTGGAGTTTGTCCAGAGAACCGCTGCCTAAATCGGCCAGGGCCAACACCATGACCTTGACCCGGTCGTCTTTGGCCGCTTCATTGATGACTTTGACTAAGTCACGGACCAGAATTTCAGGTCTGTCTTCTTCAGAACCGGTCGATTCGTTGATAGCTTTTTCTACCGGATCGACCCATTGTTTTTCTTCAACCAGATCGCCTTTTAAGTTCAGCACCAGCGCAGTTTTATCATTAACTTCAACTTGTGCTTTATCGCTGAACAACACGGCGATAAAGCCAATAAACAACAACGCGAAAACAAAATTCAGCACAAAGTTGCGGATAAACCGGAATCCCTGCCATACAGAGTGCAGCAGACGACGGATAAAACCAGGTTTTTGCTCAGACATTCAACTAACCTACGTCACATTTACAGTTATCGCTAAGATACTCAATTCACCGCAGGTGTTCGACGGCAATTTGTAAGAAAATGTTCGTAACCCGGTGAGAAAGCAAACAGCCGCGGCTTGTCAGCTCAGAAAAAAGACGCTACATTCCGCACATTCAACAGGTATGACCAGAGAGGTCGCAGTGTCTTATCCACATTTATTGTCAGCTCTTGATTTAGGCTTCACCCAACTGAAAAACCGGGTGATCATGGGCAGCATGCACACCGGACTCGAAGAAGAGAAACAGGGGTTCGATAAACTTGCCGCCTTTTATGCCGAGCGGGCAAAAGGCGGTGTAGGCCTGATTATCACCGGCGGCATCAGCCCAAACTTTCGCGGCTCGCTAGTCCCGTTTGGCAGTCAGCTCAGTTGGTTCTGGCAAACTGGCAAACATCGGTTGTTAACCGAAGCGGTTCATCCCTATGGCGCAAAAATTTGCCTGCAGCTGCTGCATGCCGGCCGTTATGGCTATCATCCACTGAATCAGGCGCCGAGCGCCATCCAGTCGCCGATCACCCCGTTTAAACCGGCAGCGATGTCATCACGTCAGGTGCGCTGCACCATCAAAGATTTTGCCAGCTCAGCAGCCTTGGCCCAGAAGGCCGGCTACGACGGCGTTGAAATCATGGGCTCAGAAGGTTACCTGATTAACCAGTTCATCTGTCAGCGTACGAACCAACGGCAGGATGAATGGGGTGGCAGCTTTGAAAAACGCTGTGCATTGGCACTGGAAACTATTGGCGCGGTCCGTGCCAAATGCGGGCCTGAATTTATCATTATCTACCGTCTGTCGATGCTGGATCTGGTTGAAGATGGCAACAGCTATGACGAAGTGGTGCAACTGGCCAAAGCCGTGCAACAAGCCGGTGCGACGTTAATCAATACCGGCATTGGCTGGCATGAAGCGCGGGTGCCGACGATCGGCACTATGGTACCGCGTGCGGCCTTTCGCTGGATCACCGCACAGATCAAACAGCAAGTCAGCATTCCGGTAGTTGCAACCAACCGGATTAACACACCGGACGTCGGTGAAGACATTCTGGCCAAAGGCGAAGCCGATTTAATTTGTATGGCACGACCATTTTTGGCCGACCCGGAGTTTGTTAACAAAGCGGCGGCCGGCACGCCGGAGCTGATCAATACCTGTATTGCCTGTAATCAGGCCTGTCTTGATCATATTTTTCAGAAAAAACGCGCCACTTGCCTGGTCAATCCACGCGCCTGTTATGAGACAGAATTGAATTTTAACCCGACAGCCACGCCGAAAAAAATCGCTGTGGTTGGTGCGGGGCCGGCCGGATTGGCGTTTTCAGTCTATGCCGCGCAGCGCGGTCATAGCGTGACGTTATTTGATAAGGACGACCGCATTGGTGGCCAGTTTAATTACGCCAAACAGGTGCCTGGCAAAGAAGAATTTTATGAAACGTTGCGTTATTTTGGCCAGATGCTGAAGCACCTCGCGGTCAAACTGGAACTGGGCAGTCTGCAAACCGCAGAAAGCCTGGCTGGCGGCGGTTTTGATGAAATTGTTATTGCCAGCGGTATCAAACCGCGTGCACTGCAAATCCCGGGCAGTGACCACGCCAAAGTGCTGAGTTATCTTGATGTATTGCGCGATCACCAGCCCGTTGGCGCCAAAGTTGCCGTGATTGGTGCCGGTGGTATTGGCTTTGATATCGCCGAGTATCTGACGGAACCGCATTCGCTGACGCTGCAACCTGAAGCCTGGTTAAAGGACTGGGGCATTGACGCCGCTTATCAGGCGCGTGGTGCTTTATTACCGGCTGAGATCAGTCCGGCGCCGGCGCGTAAAATTTACCTGCTGCAGCGCAAAACTTCGAAAGTAGGGGCCGGGCTTGGCAAAACCACCGGCTGGATCCACCGCAGTTCGCTGAAGAAAAAAGGTGTGGAGATGCTGGCGGGCGTGCAGTACCTGCGCGTAGATGATGCTGGTTTGTGGATTGAACTGGATGGGCAGGAACGGTGCCTCGATGTCGACAATGTGGTGATTTGCGCTGGACAAGAAAGTCTGCGCTCGTTGCACGACGAACTGACCGGCAAAGGCGTGAACAGCCATCTGATTGGTGGTGCTTTTGTTGCCGCTGAGCTGGACGCCAAACGGGCGATCCGGCAGGGCGCAGAGCTTGCTGCGGTGATTTGATCGGTGATATCAAATTACCAGACGACCAGAAACAAACTGATAACGCTTGCAAAACCCTCCATCAGATCGGTGTAAACCGATCTGATGTTCCCCCAGTTGAAAACAATTTTTTCAGATTTCACTTGCCCCGCGAGCCTTTCCCACGTTAAGTAACTGTCATACAGCTGCAACAGCGTACTTTTGGTGCAAGGGCTTCTTTTTGCACCATTTTGGCGCGCGTTGTCATACTGTTGCCATCGGGCCGCCATAAAGTGGTTCGGACGCCGCAGTGGTATTTCCCACATTGCAGGGAATTATCGGCGTAACTGCCAATCATGGTATTGGCCTTGCTTAGTGTTATGGCATAACCAGCAAGTGCAGTTTGTCGAAATCTACAGGGAGTCTATATGTCAGGTGTGTTAACAATGATTCTGGCTGGTGGTGAGGGGACGCGTTTGGCGCCACTTACCGGGATCCGGGCCAAACCCGCAGTACCTTTTGGTGGCAATTACCGCATTATTGATTTTGTCCTGAACAACTTCGTTAATTCGGACTTGTTGCAAATTTTCGTGATCACGCAGTTTAAATCGCACTCCCTGATGAAACATTTAAGCCGGGCCTGGCGGGTTACAGGCTTGACCAGTCGTTTTATCGATCCGATCCCAGCCCAGATGCAAACCGGTAAACACTGGTATCTGGGCACCGCTGATGCGGTGTATCAGAATTTACACCTGATCTCTGGTCTGGATCCGGAGCATGTCTGTGTGTTTGGTGGCGATCATATTTATAAGATGGATGTCCGGCAGATGCTGGAGTTCCATCGCCAGCATGAAGCAAAACTGACCGTTGCGGCGATCCCGGTGCCAGTCGCACTGGCGAACGAATTCGGTGTCATTGAAGTCGATGCCAACGGCAAAATGATCGGCTTTGAAGAAAAGCCGAAGTCCAATCCTAAAACTATCCCGGGCCGGCCGGATTATGTGTTGGCTTCGATGGGCAATTACATTTTTGAAGCCAAAACGCTGGTTGAAGTGCTGGAAGCGGATGCTAAAGAGCCAGACTCCAAACACGATTTTGGCCACAATATTATCCCGAAGCTGTACCCGTTGGGTGAAGTCTATGTGTATGACTTCTCAACGAACCGCATCCGTGGTGAAAAAGAAGAAGTTCGGGGTTACTGGCGCGATGTGGGCACTATCGATTCGTATTACGAAGCCAACATGGATTTAATTTCCATCGTGCCGCCGATTGATCTGTATAACAAATACTGGCCGATGCGCAGTTACACGCCACCGATGCCACCAGCGAAGTTTGTCCATGATGAGGCGAACCGGACTGGTCAGGCGATTAGTTCGATGGTTGCTGCCGGCTGCATTGTCAGTGGTTCGATCGTGTATCATTCGATCCTCGGTTATAACTGTCATGTGCACAGTCATGCTTACATCGAAAAAAGCGTGTTGATGGGCAATAACGATATTGGCCGGGGCTGTCGTATTCGTCGCGCCATTATTGATAAAGACGTGCGTATCGCGCCCGGGACTGTGATTGGTGAAGATCCGGTACTGGACAAACAACGTTTCCACGTGTCGCCGGACGGTGTGGTGGTGATCCCGAAAGGGGCCATGGTTGGTTTTGACTAGCCGGTTTTAACTGGCCGGTTTTGATTAATCGGTGTAACTGAGCCTGGTTTGGCTGTGCTGGTTTAAAAGAAGGAAAAGTAATGCGGTTGGCATTTATCTGCAGTGAGTTTGAAGGGCTGCTGAAAACCGGTGGTCTGGCGGACGCAACCCGGGGGCTGGCAAAAGCGCTGCAGGATGCCGGCCATCAGGTGCAGATTATTTTGCCTCGTTATGGCGCCTTGTATGGGGTCGCTCAGACGGCTGACTGGCAATCCTTATATTTTGAACTCGGCCATCAGACCTATGGCTGTGCGGTGCGCCATACCATGGTTGACGACATTCCTGTGGCGCTGATAGAACATCACCAGTTTTTTCAGCGGCCACGGCCTTATGATGACGGCGAGCAGCCTTATCCGGATAACCTGCAACGCTTTGCATTTTTCTGTAAGGCAGCATTAGCCTATTTGCAGACTCAGCCTGAATCCATTGACATCGTGCATGGCCATGACTGGCAAAGCGCATTAGCCGCTTGTTATTTAAAAGAAATGCAGCAGGGGGCGTTAGCCCACAGCAAGTTTGTGCTGACCGTCCACAATGCCGCCTATCAGCAGGGGTTTGGCCGCGAACAGCTTGGGCTGTTGGGGCTGGACCACTGGCATTTGCCGGCTGAACTGCCGACGACCTTACTGGCCCTCGGGCTGTGGCAGGCTGACAGTATCAATACGGTCAGCCCGGGCTATCGGGATGAATTGCTGAGCGAGCCGGCAGCGAATGGACTGGCCACGCTCTATCAGCAGAAGCAGAATCGTTTTGTCGGCATTCTGAACGGTTGTGATTATAGCCGTTGGGACCCGTCAACTGATTTGAGTCTGCCGGCGCGCTACGACAGCCGTGATCTTGCTGGTAAAGCGTTATGCAAAGCAGAACTGCGCCGCCAAACGCAGCTACCTGATAGTAATGCACCATTATTTGTCAGTGTCAGTCGCATCACCGGACAAAAAGGCTTTACGTTGCTGATCCCGGCCTTGCAGCAGTTCCTCAGCAATACAGATGCCCAGGTTCTGTTGATGGGGACCGGGGAACAACAATTTATCCAGCCGTTACGTAGCCTGGAACAGCAGTTCCCACAGCAATTCCGCTTATTGGAAGGTTTTGATGAGCCGCTGTCACATCAGGTTGAAGCGGCCGGCGACTTTTTTTTGATGCCCAGCCTGTTCGAACCCTGCGGCCTGAACCAGATCTACAGCCTGCGTTATGGCACAGTGCCGATAGTACGGGCAACGGGGGGGCTAAAAGACACCGTCACGGACCTGAGCGCGCGCGGGGCAACCGGCGTGGTATTTGATGAGCCGACGGTTGCAGCTTTATTGGAGGCATTGTCTGTTGCGTCAGCGTTGTATCGGAATAAGCGGCGTTATCGCAGTGTGCAGCAACGGGGTATGGCGCAGGTGTTTGACTGGCAACAGGCTGCCATCGCGTATCTGGCCTTGTATACGCAAACGCTGGCACGCTCAGAATAAATCGTCCGCAATTGTTTGAATATAAACAATATTTGTCTGAAATAGCTGCAATCGGCGGTGGAATGGACAATTTCGGTTGTCGTTTCTCAATGAAGTTTGCTAGCCTTAGCGGGTCTTTCTCAAGGGCTTTTTTATGGACGCAATGACCTTACTCACGACCCGCTATTCCTCCTCCCGTTTAACTGAGCCCGCACCTGCAGGCGAAGCCTTGCAGCTGATTAAACAAGCCGCATTACGGGTGCCAGATCACGGCGGCCTGCGTCCCTGGCGGTTTGTGGTGTTCAGCGGCAAATCCGCATTGACTAAACTTGGCGATATTTTCGCCGAGGCGGCGCTGGAAGATGATCCGACTATAGCCAATGATTTGCTGGAGCGGGCACGACAACTGCCGCTGCGCGCACCGATGGTGATCGCCTGTATTGCCAGATGCCGTGAGCACCATAAAGTGCCGGTATCTGAACAGGTGCAGTCTGCAGCTTGTGCCGTGATGGCGATGCAGCAGGCCGCATTTGCGCAGGGTTTTGGCGGCATTTGGCGCACTGGCGCTTATACCCAATTTGAATTTGTCCGCCAGACGATGGGATTGGCAGAAGATGATGAAATCGTCGGCTATTTGTATCTCGGAACCTGTGCCACTGAAACGCCACAGCGCCCGCAGTTAGAAGTGAATGAGTTCTTCAGCGATTATCAGTAACTAATCATGTTTTACAGCTGAAAAAAAAACCGCCGGAAGGCGGTTTTTTTCATTAGTCAGATTAGAAGTCAGCATTGCCCGGTGTACGCGGGAATGCAATCACATCACGGACGTTACCAACACCAGTCACATAAGACACTAAACGTTCAAAGCCAAGACCAAAACCGGCGTGTGGTACTGTGCCATAACGGCGCAGATCACGGTACCAGCTGTAATCTTCTTTGTTCAGGCCCATCGCATCCATCCGGGCATCAAGCTGCTCCAGACGCTCTTCACGCTGGCTGCCACCGATGATTTCACCGATACCAGGCGCCAGAATATCCATCGCGGCCACGGTTTTACCGTCTTCGTTCATCCGCATATAAAACGCTTTGATGTCTTTTGGATAGTTCTGCAGGATCACCGGTGCGCCTACATGTACTTCAGCCAGATAACGTTCGTGCTCAGACTGTAAATCTACGCCCCATTCCACGGCATAATCAAACTTCTTGCCGCAGTTTTGCAGAATGGTAATAGCGTCGGTGTAATCCATCCGGACGAAGCTGGATTCAACGATTTGCTGCAGACGGCTGATCGCTTTGTCGTCGACACGTTCAGCGAAAAACGCCATATCGTCGGCACGCTCAGCCAGCACGGCTTTAAACACGTACTTCAGCATGTCTTCTGCCAGCTGCGCGACATCTTTCAGTTCAGCAAAAGCCACTTCCGGTTCGATCATCCAGAACTCAGCGAGGTGACGCGTGGTATTGGAGTTTTCAGCACGGAAAGTCGGGCCAAAGGTATACACATTAGACAGCGCACAGGCATAAGTTTCGACGTTCAGCTGACCCGATACAGTCAGGAAGGTCTCTTTGCCGAAAAAGTCTTGTTTGTAATCGATGTGGCCTTTGTCGTCGCGTGGCAGATTTTCTAAATCCAGCGTACTGACGCGGAACATTTCACCGGCGCCTTCAGCATCAGCACCGGTAATAATTGGCGTGCTGATCCAGTAAAAACCCCGTTCGTGGAAGAAACGGTGAATGGCCTGCGCCAGACAATGCCGGACTCGGGTGATGGCACCAACCATATTGGTGCGGGCGCGTAAATGCGCCTGTTCACGCAGATATTCCATGCTGTGGCGTTTTGGCGCCATCGGGTAGGTATCCGGATTTTCCACCCAGCCCAGCACTTCAACGTGGCTTGCCTGAATTTCATAGGATTGACCCTGACCTTCAGATTTCACCACAGTGCCTGTGACAATGACAGAACACGCAGTTGTCAGGCGTTTGATCTCGGTTTCGTAATTATTCAGATCTGCCGGAGCGACGGCTTGCAGTGCATCAAAACAGCTGCCGTCGTGTACGGCGAGGAAAGAAATACCGGCTTTGGAATCGCGACGGGTACGGATCCAACCTTTGACGGTAATAGTGGCGCCGGCAGCATACTGGCCGGCAAGAACGTCTTTAATCACTGCATGCGTCATGCATCAGACTCCAACTTGCGCTTCAGAAAAGTTTGATTTTAATTCAGGAGGTGTAATGATACGCAGGCAGCGCTTAAGCACAAGCAAAACTTGTCACAAACCGAAGGAACCGCGCCGTGGATGAACCTGTTGGCAGCAGACCGCGTAAAAATCGCCGTAAAGGCCCGGATTGGGTGGTGCAGAGTTTTCATTGGTTGTCAGTGGTTGGTTGGGTCATTTTGATTGTTGCATTGGGACTGAGCCACCTGGCGAAACCGGAAATGAATTCTGGCCTGGTGCGCTATTGGGGCATTCAGTTTCGAGATTATTGGGAACCCACGCTGACAGGTCAGCTAATCTATTTGTTGTGGTGGTGTTGTCTGGTCAGTCTGTTCAGCATTGTGCTGAATCAGTTCCGCCTGCGCCGCGCCACGGACCGACAGCAATACAATTCGGTTGCTTTGTTATTGATCGCATTGGCGGCTTTAAGCTTTTTCTATCAGATTTAGCATCAGGCGCCCGGTAAGGCTGGTGCCTGATGCAGCACATCCTGTTGCACAATAAACTGTAAAGCGGCGATCAGCTGCGCAAGTTCGGCCGGCCGAATGATATAAGGCGGCATTAGATAAAACAGATTACCAAAAGGTCGGATCCACACGCCTTTTGCCACCATCAATGCCTGCGCTTTGGCCACATCAATATTGCCATTCATCTCGACAATTCCAACAGCGCCCAGCACGCGCACCGCCTTGACAGCGGGATATTGCGCAAGCGGTTTTAACTGTTGCAGCTGTTGTTCAATTTGTGCAACCTGGCTTTGCCAGGCGCCGGTCTGGATAATCTTCAGGCTGGCACAAGCGACAGCACAAGCCAGTGGATTCGCCATATAAGTCGGGCCGTGCATCAAAGCGCCGACTGCGCCGCTGCTAATGCCGTCAGCCACTGCTGAACTACACAAGGTTGCCGCCAGCGTGATGTAGCCACCGCTCAGAGCTTTACCAAGACATAAAATATCAGGCTGGATGCCGGCATGGTCGACTGCGAATAGTTTGCCGGTGCGGCCAAAACCGGTGGCTATTTCATCACAAATCAACAACACCTGATATTGGTCACACAGTTCCCGCGCCAGTCGTAAATACTGCGGATGATACAGTCGCATCCCTCCGGCGCCCTGCAGCACAGGCTCCAGCACAAAGGCTGCCAGCTGCTGATGATGCTGTGCGAACATCTGTCGCAGCGCATCGCCATCAGCGCTTTGCCAATCTTCGTCAAATGCCCGTGTCGGCGCTGGGGCAAACAAATGTGAGGTCAGTTGCGCCTGAAACATCGCATGCATGCCGTCCACCGGATCGCACAGCGCCATAGTGGCAAAAGTATCGCCATGGTAGGCCTTGCGCAGGCTCAATACGCGGCTTTTTCGTGTATTGCCCAGCGCCAGCTGATATTGCAGTGCCATTTTCAGTGCCACTTCGACCGCGATAGAACCGCTGTCGGCATAAAAAATATGTTGCAGGTTCGACGGCACTAATTCGAGCAACAGTTTCCCAAGTTCGATTGCCGGTGCATGGGTGATACCGCCGAACATCACATGGCTCATTTGCTGTAGCTGTTTACTCACCGCGGCGTTTAACTCTGGATGGTTATATCCATGAATGGCTGCCCACCAGCTTGATGTGCCGTCGACCAGCTCGCGGCCATCGTCGAGGGTCAATAAGCAGCCATGGGCACTTTTGATCGGGTAGACCGGTAACGGCGAGGCCATGGAGGTATAAGGATGCCACAAATGCTGGCGGTCAAACTGCAGATCTATGCTCATATAATAACCATTGGTAAACCTGGGGAACTGGTACGCGTTGACAAGGCAAGGTGCGCGGTTAGACTAGCGACAAACCCAGTCAAAGACAAATGAAATACAGGGACTTTTATGCATTCGCTTTTTACCGATCCAAGCCTGTCGCAGCTTCGCCACGATTGGACTCTGGCCGAAGTCAACGCGTTATTCGCCTTACCTTTTAATGACTTAATGTTTCGCGCCCAACTGGTGCATCGTGCTAATTTCACCGCCAACGAAGTGCAGGTCAGCACCTTGTTGTCGATTAAAACCGGTGCCTGTGCCGAAGACTGCAAATATTGCCCGCAAAGCGGTCATTACAACACGGGTCTGGAGCGTGAGCGGCTGCTGGAAGTGGAAAAAGTCCTGACGCAGGCCAAAGCGGCCAAAGAGCAGGGCGCCAGCCGGTTTTGTATGGGCGCGGCCTGGAGCAATCCAAAACAACGCGATATGCCGTACATCATGGAAATGATCCAGGGCGTGAAGGGTATGGGCCTGGAAACTTGCATGACGCTGGGTAAACTCACGGCGGATCAGGCGCAGGAACTGGCCGGTGCTGGTCTGGATTATTACAACCACAATCTGGATACTTCGCCGGAATTTTATGGTGAAATCATCACTACCCGGACTTATCAGGACCGTTTAGATACGCTGTCGCACGTGCGTGATGCCGGCATGAAAGTTTGCTGTGGCGGTATTGTCGGCATGGGAGAGAGTGCTAATGACCGCTCAGCACTGCTGCGCCAGATCGCTAATTTGCCGGAACATCCGGAATCAGTGCCAATCAATATGCTGGTGAAAGTGGCGGGGACGCCGCTGGAAAATGTCGACGATTTGGATGGTTTTGAATTTATCCGTACCATCGCCGTTGCGCGCATCATGTTGCCAAAAAGTCATGTCAGGTTGTCCGCTGGCCGCTCACGGATGAATGAGCAAATGCAGGCGCTGTGTTTTATGGCCGGTGCTAATTCGATTTTCTATGGCGACAAATTGCTGACTACCGAAAACCCGGAAGCCAATGCTGATATGCAGTTGTTTGCCAAGCTTGGCTTAAAACCTGAGCAGCGCGGCGATGTGTCGGATGAAGCGCATGAAGCCGCGATGGCGCAGGCGATCCAGGAACAGCTGGAACCCAGTCTGTTTCACGCGGCCGTCTGATATTCATGCAAACTGCTGAGATCCAGCGCTGGCTGACTGCGCGTCGCGAGCAAGGCCTGTACCGGCAGGAACAGCAGGTGCAGACTTTGCCGGACGGTTTGCTGAGCCATAACGGCACACTGTTCATCAATTTTTCCGGCAATGATTATCTCGGCCTGGCACAGGTACCTGTGCTCAAGCAGGCATTGGCGGATGCCGCGCTGACTGATGGCGTGGCCAGTACTGGCTCACCGCTGATCACTGGTTATCAGCCTGCCCATGCCGATTTAAGCGCCATATTGCGTGACTGGCTGGGCGTTGAAGACGTGTTGTTGTTCAGCTCTGGTTTTGCTGCCAATCAGGCGATGCTGAGCGCGCTGCAGGGCCCGCAGGATCTGTTGCTGCTGGATAAATTTTGCCATGCCTCAATGCAGGATTTACTGACCCACGGTCAGCGGCAGTTTAAGCGCTATCCGCATCAGGATCTGACAGCGCTGGCGGCAATGTTGCAACAATCCGGCGCTAAACATCAGTCTGTGGTGGTTGCCACCGAAGGGGTGTTTAGCATGGACGGTGATGTCACTGACTGTGCGGCATTGCTGCGGTTGTTAACGCCAGCGCAGCCACTGTTACTGGATGATGCCCATGGTATAGGCGTACTCGGCGCTGAAGGCCGTGGTAGCTGGGCTGCGCATGGTGTTCAGGCGACCGAACTGCAGTGTCTGATGGCTAATTTTGGCAAAGCTCTGGCCGGGCAAGGCGGTTTTCTGGCCGGCAGCCGCGATGTGATTGATTTTATCCGCCAGCAGTCACGGCATTATATCTACAGCACTGCCTTGTCGCCGGCGTTGTGCCGCGCCATGCAAAGCAGCGTTCTGCTCTGCCGGACAGAACAGTGGCGTCGCGAACAGCTGGCTGACAACATTGGTTTGTTTCGCCAGCTAGCGAAGCAAGCCGGGCTTGCTATCAGTGACTCTATGACGGCTATTCAGCCGGTCCTGTGTGCCAACAGTGCCAGTGCATTGAGTTGGAGTGCTGCACTGAAACAAGCCGGCATCTGGCTGCATGCGATCCGCCCACCGACCGTGCCGCAGGCGCGGCTGCGGATAAGTCTCAGCGCCAGTCATAGCGAATTACAGATCCGTCAGTTAGTGCAGGCGCTGGCACAAACGCGGCCTGCTACGGAACAAAACCAAACGACCTCAATCGCGGAGAATTGTCGTGAATAATCTGCTGCAAGCGGACCAAATTAATGCCCATTTCAGTAAAGCTGCAAAAAGCTATGAACAAGGCGCGCGGCTGCAGCGCGAAGTAGCCTTTGATGCACTGCGGTTTTTGGCCTCACAGCAACATGGGACTTTGTTGGATCTGGGCTGTGGCCCCGGCTGGTTTCACCATAACCTGAGCAGCCATTGTGACCATCTGGTCGCGCTGGACTTAAGTGCTGCGATGCTGCAACAGGCAGAGCGGCATGGCATCGCCAATGAATTTATCCAGGCCGATGCTGCGGCTATACCACTGCCGGATCATAGTGTCGACACGGTATTCAGCTCGCTGATGCTGCAGTGGTGCGCAGATCCGGCCGCGGTGTTTGCTGAGATTGCCCGCATCCTCAAACCTGGCGGGCGTTTTGTGCTGACAACGCTGGTGGAAGAATCGATGTTTGAATTTCAGCAGGCCTGGCGTTTAAGCGGCCAGGTCCCGCCGACGTTGCAATTCAGTCCGGTTGCGGATTATCTGCAAAGTGCACGCGCGCAAGGTTTGCCGTGCTACGCACAGCAAAAGACCTTTCAGTTGTTTTTCCCTGATGTGTTTACACTGGCCCGCGAATTTAAGCTGATTGGTGCCAATTATACCGGTCTGAAACCTGCAGCCATTCCGGGCCTCGCCGGGCGCGCTTATTGGCAACGATTTGCCGATGCCTATCAACGCAATCTGACGACGCAAGGCCTGCCACTGACTTATCAGGTGCTGTTTATCTTTGGTCAGATGCCGGCGGATTCGTGCGAATGACAAAGTATTTTTTTGTCACCGGCACCGACACCGATGCCGGCAAAACCTATTGCAGCGCTGCGCTGTTACGTGGGTTAGTGCAAAGCGGTGTGCGCTGTAAGGCGCTAAAGCCAATTGCCAGTGGCGTGGACGCAGCAGGGCACAACACTGATGCTAAAGCTCTGGCAGCGGTCACCGGCCAGACCGTCAGCGCGGTTAATCCAATCTGTTTTACCCTGCCAACCGCGCCTCATCTGGCTGCGCAGGCACAAGGTAAGTCCCTGTCGCTGGCAGAGCTCGATGCAGTGCTCGCCGCAACCAAGCCTGATCCGGCCTGTGAACTGACATTGGTCGAAGGGGCCGGTGGTTGGTTATTGCCACTGAATGCAGAGGAATATCTGGCAGATTGGGTGATTGCAAAACAATGGCCGGTGGTGCTGGTGGTCGGGGTGAAACTTGGCTGTCTGAATCACAGCCTGCTGACAGTCCGTGAGTTACGCCGTGCCGGTGTGCCGCTGCTTGGTTACATCGCCAATGTGCTGGATCCCAACATGCATTATCTGGCGGAAACGCTGCAGGATCTGCAAGGTCGCTTGCAGCTACCTTGTCTGACAACTTTACCGTTCGCGCCACAAGGTCCGACGGATGCGCAGTGTGTCGCACTGGCGCAGACATTTCTGCTCAATTCTCGCCGTTTTTCATAGCCCAATTCCATCGACCAACCGTATCCGGCTTGATATTGCAGCAAATGCCCATATCATGCTTTCAGGTCATCGGAAATAAGAGGTAATGATGAAACGTATTCTGTTGTTTATTATGACGAACTTAGCTGTGATGCTGGTGTTGTCTGTCGTGCTGAGTATTTTATTCAGTGTCTTTGGCATCGATCGGCAAAGCATGGGCGGCCTGTTGTTACTGGCGGCGGTGTTTGGTTTTGGCGGTTCATTTATTTCACTGGCAATGTCCAAGTGGATGGCAAAACGGTCGACTGGCGCCGTGGTTATCACGCAACCACAAAATGCGACTGAACATTGGCTGGTAAACACCGTACGCCGTCAGGCACAACAAGCCGGGATCGGCATGCCAGAAGTGGCAATATACGACTCACCGGAAATGAACGCATTTGCTACCGGCATGAGCCGTAACAACGCGCTTGTTGCCGTCAGTACGGGTTTATTGCGCAATATGCGGGAAGATGAAGTAGAAGCCGTACTGGCGCACGAAGTGTCCCACGTCGCCAATGGCGATATGGTCACGCTGACGCTGATCCAGGGTGTGGTCAATACCTTCGTGATTTTCCTGGCGCGCTTAATCGCCGGCGCTATCCACAACGCTACGCGCAGCAGTGATGATGAATCCTCCGAAAGCGGTGGTTTTGCGTACATGATGACAGTGTTTGTGTTGGAAATGTTATTTGGCGTGTTGGCCAGTATTATCGTGATGTGGTTCTCACGTAAACGCGAATATAGTGCCGATGCTGGTGCTGCCAAGTTGGTAGGCGCCAATAAAATGGTGGCAGCGCTGGAACGCCTGCGCAACAACCATGACAGTCAGCTGGAAGGCTCGATGATGGCTTTTGGTATTGCCAATAAGTCGGCGCGTAGTGAGATGTTCTTAAGCCATCCACCACTGGAAAAACGCATCGCTGCGCTGAGAAACGCCGCATAAGCAGTTATATCCGGGAAAAACAGGCCGCTATGCGGCCTGTTTGTTTATGGTCAGGGAAATTTCCGGTTGCCGCGACTAAGTTTCTGACGCAATATAATTTTTTAGCTTTGACCACAGGTCAGCAGGCCCTAAAAATCGCTGATTGTTCTGCAACCTTTTGCAGCGGCGACAGGTCAGAAAACGCGAGCCTAATATTTTCAGGAGCATCACAATGACAAAATGGCTGATTTCATGTTCGCTGGCACTGACGCTGGTTCTTAGCGGTTGCGCCAGCAATGGTGGCCAGACCGCGGATCAAAAGCGCCAGTCGATCGAACAAATGCGCGCCGGTACGCTGAACAAACTGTACAAACAGAAACCTTATGCTGCGGATTCTATTGAACGTGCAGCCGGTTATGCGGTGTTTTCCAATGCCAACGTCAATCTGATTTTCGCCAGCGCAGGCGGCGGCCATGGTGTGGTTCACAGCAATAACGGCACTGTGACTTATATGAAAATGGGCGAGATCGGTCTCGGTCTTGGTATCGGTG
The DNA here is from genome assembly GCF_001518915.1 of Rheinheimera sp. F8. Taxonomy (NCBI): domain Bacteria; kingdom Pseudomonadati; phylum Pseudomonadota; class Gammaproteobacteria; order Chromatiales; family Chromatiaceae; genus Rheinheimera; species Rheinheimera sp. F8. The sequence goes on along the minus strand of NZ_CP013656.1, from coordinate 3,387,466 downwards.
CAAAAGATTACCGGCTGGTGTTTGTGTTCCACAATCAGCAGGCGTTAAATCGATTTGTCGACGATGGCTGGGCTTTTGGCGGGCAAATGGATGCGGCGGCGAAAGCGAATGAAAAAGGCGACGCGATCGGCGGCGAAATCACCGTGGATAACATTACGATTTATCAGCTGACTGAAACGGGTCTGGCATTGCAGGCCACCATCAAAGGCACCAAATTCTGGCGCGATGACGCGTTAAACTAAGCGCCGGATTTGCCGGCGATAGTCACGCAGACTATGGTTAGAGCAGAATAACACCAAGGAGTAGCTATGCCTGTAAACGCACATCTGAATGTTGAGATCCGCGTACTGAATTTGTTTAACCTTGACAGCAGTCTGGAAGGGATTAAAGCGCACAAAGACGCCGACGACGAAACAAAGGCAGCCATCGCACGGCTGTATCAAAAAGGGCTGGTGACTCAACCTGACGGCGGTTACCTCACTGATTTGGGCCGCAGCTGTGCTGAACATGTGCAGACCGCTCTCAGGATCTTAGCCGTTTAAGTTTAGGTTTTAACCCTTTCATTATTTGCCGGGCCTGAATTAAACCATCAGGCTCGCCATTAAATTGCCAGCGTAGATAAGCGTCCAGACAGCCAGATAATTCCGGCATCAGCACAGGATGTTGCCTGGCCCATTCCTGCAAATACTGTTGATAACTTTGTTGTGGCACCTTTGCCTTCAGCCCTAATAACGGCTGGAATAACTGTTCCACTGGTTGCAAACGTGGCCGGCGCCACCACCAGAATGCCAGTGCCAGAGCCGGCAGTATCAATACCCACAGTGCATAGTGTAATTGGAACCTGAGGTGTTGCCGCCAGTTGTTGAACTGGCCAAACAAACTTTGTTGTTGGCTCGAGTCAAAACTCAGCACCCACATCGACCAGTAATAATCCATATTCCGCAGCGGTTGCATCAGCCAAATCTCCAGCCGTTGCAGCATCCAGTCGCCGCCAAGGCCTGAAAATTCGGTGGCTGCGCTGTTGCCGGGCAGGTCACGCAACAATGCCGGTTCAATCAAAGCGGTCGGATCAAAAGGCCACCAGCGGTCATCCTGATAATATTCAACCCAGGCATGCGCATCTTTTTGCAGCACTTGCAGATAAGCACCATCATCCTGCCATCCCCCCCCCAGGTAACCGCCGATTAACCGGGCTGGCACACCGGCGGCCCGTAATAAAAATACTGTGCTGCTGGCGTAATGACTGCAGAATCCCAGCTTTCGATCAAACAGGAAAGTATCGATCTGTTCGCCGTTTATTTCTCCCGGTGACAGGCTGTATCTGAACTGTTGTTGCTGAAAATACATACCAATCCGTGTTGCCAGCGCCTTTGCTGCAGGGGCGCTTTGCTTCAGTTCCAGCGCCAGTTGTCTGGCTTTTGCATTTCCGGCTGGCAATTGCAGATAACGTGAAACGTCGCCACGAACCGGCAGCGGCTGCAGTGAACTGCTGAGCTGATAACTGATGCGCTGACTGAGCGGTTGCTCTGCGACGACCAGTGCCTCCCGGTTGATTGCGACATTATTACTGTGTTGGTGTGGCAAACCTAAAGCAAACAGACTGAATTGCTGATGGGGCTCAACGATCACGGTGTAGCGGTAGTGTGGGGTAGCGACAGGGGTCGGCGTGGTTTTAAGCTGCGGCCGTTGCGCCCGCCAGTTTTTGCCATCAAACAGATCGTAGATTTTTGCCCGGAAATAACGAATTTCCGCCGGCGGCGCTGTACCATCAAATCGTACGCGAAAAGCCAGCGCGTTTGATTGCAACAAGCTGGCGACAGCACCTGGTGCCAGATTGTCACTCAGGCCCGTCTGGTTCAACTTGGCGCCCGGTAATTGCCATAAAGGTGGCAAGCGCGGAAACAATACAAACAGCAGCACAGTTGCCACAGACATCAATGCCGCGACACGGCTCATCTGCCGCCATTGTATCTGCGGCTGTTCCCGGCAAAAGCACAAATGGTGACAATGCAGATTAACCAGCAAAGCGCAAAAAATCAGTACGGCCAGCCACAAGTCCTGATGCAGGATAAAAGCGCAGGCCAACAGGAAATAATGCACCCATAGCAGCTGAGACACATCAGATGGCCGTCTGGCCGACAGCCCGAGCAGGCGCAACACCGCAGCCAGCAATAAAAAATGAAACATCAGGTGCATGACACCAAGCTGACGACTGCTAATCAGCAGCGCAACCAGCATAGCGCCAGCCAGCAAGTTGTTTTTGGTCAGACTCCAGGGGCGCCCCCCACGATAAAGTTGCCACAATTTTGCCAGCAATAACAAAGCAAACACGGCCAGGCTCCAGCTGCTGTACGCCGGCAGTAACAACGCCCAAAGCAGCAACTGAAACAACCACAAACGCCATTGCAACCTGTGAAACAGCTGTGGGCTGATTTGATCGATGGCACTACTCACCATAATGCCAACGCCTGCAAGACCTGACGTAAATGCGCCGGACCACTGCCCACGGCAATGTCTGTGGGCGTTCTTCGCAGCCCAAACGGTTGCTGCGCCTGTTCAGCCCGGATCGCCCGCTCGGTCAGGTCCGACAGTTGTGCCTCCAGCGTCCTGAGGCGCGGATCTGCACTTAGCCACAAATCAGTACCTGGTAACGTTGTTGCGCTGAACTGATGGACCAGCAATTGTTGTTGCCGGCTGAATCGCTTCCAGTCCAGCTGACGCCAGGGATCGCCCGGTTGATACTGGCGTTGGCCGGACCATTCCTCGGCATCGTTTTGATTCGGATCGGCTTGATCGCCGGTAAAAGGGGCTGGGATCGGCGCCGGAAATACCCAGTAGCGGCAGTCCAGCTGCACGTAGCACCAACAGCGAACTAACCCAAACGGATAGACTGACTGCAGCCTGAGCCTTGGAATAGCAAAATAACCACGTTGTGGTGCCGGCAGTTCAAGCACCACAGTGGCGCCATCGACCGCAGTGAGCCGGGCAGGGTGTAGCCAGCCGGCATCCAGCGCCTGCGGTGATCCGGTCCGGCGCTGCAGACTCAGCAAAATAGCGGCGTTTTGGCCGGCAAACACGTCGGCCAGTGGCCGTGCCGACAGCTCGCAATGATGCAGATTCAGAAATGCCAGCACGATAGTGCTGATTAGCAGCACCAGCAGCAGATAGGCCAATAGCAGGATCAGATTGTTCTGATAGTTGGTCCCCAGGATGTACAACAACAAAACCAGCGCTCCGATACCAAAACCAAAGCGGGTCGGAAACACAAACATAAATTTTTGTTGCAGGCGCACCTGTGCTGCGCTTGGCTGACGCGCGTCCAGCCAGCGCCAGACCCGCTGACGGAATTGCTGTTGCAGTCGGTCAATGATCCTGACCATTTCAGATATTACAAGGCGTATGATGCAGCAGCAGCGTGCTGGCGGCAGTTTCGCCTGCGTGCCCGCGTGGCTGCAACCGATGTTCGGTCACAGCAGTGAACACCTGCCGGATATCGTCAGCAGTGACAAAACTACGCTGGTCTAACAGTGCACAGGCACGTCCGGCCCGCACCAATGCCTTGGCAGCACGTGGCGATAATGGTTGCATATCGTCGCGCTGGCGGCTGTGCTGAACCAGATCCAACACGTAATGCAGCAGACTGTCGCTGCATTTAATCGTATCGACCTGCGCTTGTAGTTGCAGTAATCCTGCGGTGTCGAGCACTGCACGCATCGCTTCAACACGTCCGGCGGGTTGCTGTAATAGTTGTAACTCAGCAGCGCGGTCCGGAAAACCAAGACTCAGCCGCATCATAAATCTGTCGAGCTGTGATTCCGGCAAAGCGTTGGTGCCACTGTAGTTCTGTGGATTTTGGGTCGCAATGACAAAAAACGGTGACGGCAACTCGCGGGTTGCACCGTCGATGGACACCTGATGCTCTTCCATTGCTTCAAGCAAAGCACTCTGAGTTTTTGGGCTGGCTCTGTTGATCTCATCGGCTAATAACACCTGGCTGAACACCGGTCCCGGCTGGAACTTAAATTCCTGTGTTCTGGCGTCAAACAGGTTAAATCCGGTCAAATCGGCCGGCAGCAAATCGCTGGTAAACTGTACCCGGCGGTAGCTCAGGCCAAGACTTTGCGCCAACGCATGCGCCAAAGTGGTTTTGCCCATACCGGGCATATCTTCAAGTAATAAATGGCCGCCAGCCAGCAGGCAGGTCAGCGCCAGCCGGATCTGGTCCGGCTTGCCAAGGATCACCAGATTCAGTTGTTGCTCGACAGCGTGTAATGCATGTAACACTGGAATGTCCTTGTTTGTCTGGCACTTTGGCAAATAGTCACAAAATTCGTATACTGGCGCAACTTCTTTAGGCGCAAGGACAATGCCCTTGAAAATCCTGTTTGTTTGTCTTGGCAATATCTGCCGTTCACCGACTGCGCATGCGGTATTTCGTCAACTCGCGACGACACAAGGTCTGCCTTGTGCAGTGGAATCTGCTGGTACCAGTGCCTCGCACAAAGGCGATGCGCCGGATCCGCGGAGCATTAAAGCAGCAGCAGATTATTCGTTTAAGGGCATCAAATCCCGCCCGGTATTAAGCACCGACTTTGTTGAATATGATTTGATTCTGGCGATGGATCAGCAAAATCTGGCTGATCTGATCAAACGTTGTCCGCCGGAACACCAACATAAACTGAAATTGCTGATGCAGTACCACCCGGAATTTCCAAAGTGGCAGGAAGTACCAGATCCTTATTATGGCGGGCCACGCGGATTTGCCGTAGTTTTTGATTTAATTGAGCAGTCTTGTCAGCAATTGCTGCGCCAGTTAAAGCAAGGCTGACGATTAAATAGCCGTTTATACGTCCAGATTGAAATTTATCCGGTGAAAACGTTGAATTTCACAGCGGCTGCCTTTACCTTGTGCGGTGGAGCCATAACCCAAGTGAAATTAACATCCACAAACACCTGAAATAGGAATCTTAAAGTGACTACCTGGACGCCTCAAAGCTGGCGAGCATTTCCGATCCAACAGCAACCCCATTATGACGATCAGGCTTTATTAGCCTCGGTAGAGCAACAGCTGCATAAATATCCGCCGCTGGTTTTTGCTCAGGAAACCCGTGATCTGTTTAGTCAGCTCGGCCAGGTGGCCGAGGGCAATGCATTTTTATTGCAGGGTGGCGATTGTGCGGAGAGCTTTAGCAACTTTAATGCGCCGAAGATCCGGGACACTTTTAAAGTACTGTTACAGATGGCGGTGGTGCTGACATTTGCCGGCAGTTGCCCTGTGGTCAAAGTTGCCCGGATGGCTGGCCAATACGCCAAGCCACGCTCCAGCGATTTAGAAACGATTGACGGCATCAGCCTGCCAAGTTACCGCGGTGATATCGTCAATAGTTTTGAATTCACCGAAGCGGCCCGTCAGCCGGATCCAAACCGGCTGATGACGGCTTATCACCACAGTGCGGCAACGCTGAACCTGTTACGCGCTTTTGCCCAGGGCGGCCTCGCTGATTTACATCAGGTCAGCCGCTGGAACATGGGCTTTGTTGAAAGCAATCCGTTAAAAGGCCGCTACCAGGATATCGCCCAGCGGATCCAGGAAGCACTACGTTTTATGGAAATTTGTGGAATTAGCGCGCAGACGTCACCGTCTATCCGCGAAACTACGCTCTATACCTCACATGAAGCTTTGCTGCTGAATTATGAGGAAGCGCTGACCCGCCGTGATTCATTAACCGGCCTCTGGTACGACTGTTCCGCCCATATGGTGTGGATTGGCGAGCGGACCCGGCAACTGGATCATGCGCATATCGAATTCTTCCGCGGCATCCATAACCCGATCGGCGTGAAGATTGGTCCGGGCATGGATGAGCTCGACCTGATCCGGTTAATCGACAAGCTGAACCCGGACAATATTCCGGGCCGTATTACCCTCATCACGCGGATGGGCGCCGACAAGTTGGCCGACAAACTGCCAGCTTTGGTGCGTCGGGTGCAGCGTGAAGGCCGCAAAGTGGTCTGGAGTTCAGATCCGATGCACGGCAATACCGTCAAAGCCAGCAATGACTACAAAACCCGTGATTTTGAAGCCATTTTACGCGAGATCCGCAACTTCTTCGCCGTCCATCAGGCGGAAGGTTCGCATGCCGGCGGTATCCATCTGGAAATGACTGGCGAGCACGTTACTGAATGTACCGGCGGCGCTTATGGCTTATCTGAAAACGATTTGAGTCAGCGTTATTTTACACAGTGCGACCCACGGTTAAATGCCGATCAGGTGTTGGAACTGGCGTTTTTGATCGCGGATACGCTCAGAAGTGTGCGTAAATAAACTACCGGGTTGACCGGTCAAGGACAACCGATGCAGGATCTGCAAGCCAAAGTGCAAACCAGTGGTCGTAAATACCGGGTAGGCATTGTTGGCGCAGGCAGCATCGGTTGTTTTTTAACTGCCATTCTGGCGCAGGACACTGACTTAGAATTATTGTTGTTTGGCCGCGATTATATGGGCCTCGAACTGGCGGCCCATGGTCTGACGGCCAGCTGGCAACAAGGTGCCGAACATTTCCAGGCCAGCGTCGCTGCGGTCGCATTTTATACTTCCTACGTCAGTCTGATTGAAGCTGACATCGTCTTATTGACCGTCAAAGCGACCGCGCTGACGGCTTTGGTCCGCCAAATCAAACCGCATCTGCGGCCCGATGTGCCGGTGATAGCACTGCAAAATGGTATTGGCATCAGCGACATCATCCAGTCTCAACTGCATAATCAGGTGTATCGTGCCATCGTGCCTTTTAACGTCGTGAAAACTGCGCCGGGGCAGTTTCAGCAAAGCAGCAGTGGCGACCTGATCTGGCCTGCTACTTCATTTGCCGTGATGCAGTATCTGGCTAACCTGTTTCACGCGCAGGGACTGGCAATACAAATTGAAGCAGATATGCAGGCAGCAGAATACGGTAAGTTATTGCTCAATCTGAACAATGCTTTAAATGCAATTAGTGATTTACCGCTGCGACAGCAATTGCTGCACCGCGATTGGCGCCGTCTGTTGGCAGCTTCGATGCGGGAATGGCTGGCCATTTGCGCCAAAGAGCAAGTAAGACCCCGCCAATATACCGCTGTGAGTCCCACTTTATTACCACGCGTGTTAAACCTGCCAGACTGGTTGTTTCGACGCTTAGCCAGCCGGATGTTGCGGATAGATCCGGAAGCCCGTTTATCGATGTATCAGGATCTCCTGCAGGGCCGGCGTACCGAAATTGTGTTTTTAAATGGAGCTGTCGTTGCGTTGGGTCAACGCTATGGCATCGCCACACCGGTGAATCAGGCGATTGTGGAGTGGATCCATCAATACGAAGCGGGCAGCAGCATAAAACCTGATCCGGCCGACTGGTGCCGCCAACTGGGATTAAATTAACCGCTCAGGAACGCAGCGGATGGGCGCAATAGCGGTCATAACACTTGGCCAGCAGTACCAGCCCGATAGCGCCGGCGGCCACAGGCGTCAGCAAAAATAACCACCCAGGTTTACTCATCATCACGACTAATGCGGTGGCACCGGCCGGTGAATGTACCGTATGGGTGCGGATCATCAGCAAGATTGACAACGCGACGGCCGCTGCAGTGATCTCAGCACTGTTGCCAAAACTGTGCAATAACGCCAGAGCAATTGCAGCGGCTAACAGATGGCCGCCAATGACATTGCGTGGTTGCGCCAGCGGGCTGTCAGGGGTGGCGAATATCAACACCAGCGTCGCGCCAAAAGGCGCCATCAACAGGCTATAACCTTGCAGCCAGACGGCCGATTGACACAACAGCCAGATTGCCAGAAAAGCTCCGACAGACACCACTAATTGCCAACGAAAACGTGACATAAGCCAATAATCCCACGCAGCAACCACTGCGCTAAAGTTGATTGAAGTAGCAGGGTAGACAAATCAGTCTACCTCTGTCAATCTGTTTCTGTCATCCTGATGGAACACAGTTATGAGTAACACGCCAACAGCAGCGCTGCTGGATAAAAAACAACAATTAGTCGCAGCGGCTTTTCAGCTGTTTTATCAACGTGGTGTGCATCAGGTTGGTATTAATGAAGTGCTCAGCACAGCCGGTGTCGCTAAAAAAACTTTGTATCACCATTTCCCGGCCAAGCAGGAATTATTACTGGCCGTATTAGAGCAGCGGGCAACTGATTGGCTGAACTGGATGGCAGGGCGTTTGAGCCAGGCGGAGCGGGGTTCGGCCGCACTGGAAGCGTTTTTTCTGGCGCTGCAGGACTGGTTTGCCGGTGAAGTTCCGCAGTTGCACAGTTTTCACGGCTGTTTTTTTACAAAAGTTGCGTTAGAAGTACACGAGCAAGCTGTCCAGGCGCGTTGTCAGCAGTTCCGGCTGGATTTGGCGGCGTTGGTAGCCCCGCATCTGCAGTTATGTTGGCCACAAGAGCAACAGGCCAGTACGAAGCTCGGGCTGCTCCTTCTGCTAAAAGACGGCGCAGAAACAGCGGCCGCCTTAAACGCCGATCCCACTGCTGCAATGCGGGCATTGTCGCTGTGGCAATTGGCGGCCCGGCACCCAGCTTAGTATTTCTGCCGCTTCAGGCCGGTTTCTGCCATGATTTTTGCGCTGATCTCTTCAATCGACAGCGTGGTTGAATTTAAAAATGGCACCCGCTCTTTCTGGTACAGATTTTCCACTTCATCCAGTTCCAGTTTGCATTGGCGCAGCGACGCATAACGGCTGCCCGGCCGGCGCTGTTCGCGAATTTGGCTCAGGCGCTCTGGCGTGATAGTCAGGCCAAATAGCTTATTACGGTGCGGCCGCAATGCTGCCGGCAAACTCAACGAATCCATATCCTCTTCAACAAACGGATAATTGGCCGCTTTGATGCCGTATTGCAGTGCCAGATACAACGAAGTCGGCGTTTTGCCACTGCGGCTGACGCCGACTAAGATGATATCGGCCTTGGCGTAATCTTTCAGGTTGGCGCCGTCGTCATTGGCCAGCGCGTAATTGACGGCGTCGATGCGAAAATCATAGGTTTTTTCGTGAATACTGTGGGTGCGGTGGGTTTTGGGCTTGGCCGGAATGCCAAGTTCTTTTTGCATCGGCTCAACAAAAGCATTCAGGAAGTCGTAACAGACCCCTTCGGAGCTGTTAATAATCGCGCGCAGTTGTTCGTCGACAAAAGTTAAAAACACCAAAGGCCGTACTCCGGTAGTTTTATAACGATCGTTAATTCGTTGCTTGGCTTGTTCTGCTTTCAAGGCAGTTTCGACAAATGGGATAGTCACATGATCGAATTCGGCTTCAAACAGCGATAACAAAGCATGTCCGAACACTTCGGACGTTATGCCGGTACCATCAGAGATATAAAAGGCTGTACGCATCTGAAACTCCATTTGTTGTTATAAATTTTCAAGAAAAATTAGCATTTTAATTCAGACGGCCAGCAGTGTAGAATTATGTTGCTTTGGTGGCTGCCGCTGTAAGCTTACATAACCTGCAACAAAAATTGGAGACATACTGTGCAAGAATTCGTTGTTTGGTATCAGGATTTGGGCATGCACGATGTCCCGCGGGTTGGAGGCAAAAATGCCTCTTTGGGTGAGATGATTAGTAACCTGGCCGGCGTTGGCGTGCAAGTCCCGGGCGGCTTTGCCACTACGGCTGAAGCTTTTAACCAATTCCTTGAGCAAAGCGGCGTCAACGAGCGGATTTATCAGCTGCTTGATGGCCTCGATGTCGACGACGTGACGGCCCTCGCTAAAGCCGGCGCACAAATCCGCCAATGGGTTATAGACACACCATTTCACGCCGAATTCGAAACTGCAATTCGCCAGGCCTTTGACCAGCTGTGTGCCGGTATGGGCAACGATGCGTCTTTTGCAGTACGCTCCAGCGCAACCGCCGAAGATATGCCGGATGCGTCTTTTGCCGGGCAGCAGGAAACCTTCTTAAACGTGCGTGGTTACGAGCACGTGATTGAAGCAATCAAACACGTATTTGCCTCATTATTTAATGACCGCGCCATTTCTTATCGCGTGCATCAGGGCTACGACCACCGCGGTGTGGCGTTATCAGCCGGTGTGCAAAGGATGGTGCGTTCGGATTGTTCTTCCAGCGGTGTGATGTTCTCCATCGATACCGAATCGGGTTTTGAAGACGTGGTCTTTATCACGTCAAGTTATGGCCTCGGCGAAATGGTGGTGCAGGGCGCCGTCAACCCGGATGAATTCTATGTGCATAAACCAACCGTCAGTGCCGGTCGTCCTGCTGTGGTGCGCCGCACCTTAGGCAGCAAGCTGGTGCAGATGGTGTACTCCAGCGAGCAAAGCCACGGCAAACAAGTACGGATTGAAGATGTTGCGGCGGACAAACGCCGGCAGTTCTCTCTGACCGACGCCGAAGTGGAAGAATTAGCCCGTCAGGCGGTGACGATTGAACAACACTATGGCCGGCCGATGGACATCGAGTGGGCCAAAGATGGCATCGACGGCAAACTGTACATCGTGCAGGCGCGGCCGGAAACCGTGCGCTCGCGTGAAGACAGCAATTCGATGGAGCGCTACCAGTTACAGGGCAGTGCCGCTATCGTCACTGAAGGCCGTGCTATTGGCCATAAAATTGGCTCCGGTACAGCTAAAGTGCTGGCCAGCATTGCGGATATGGACCAAATCCAGCCGGGTGATGTGCTGATCACGGACATGACCGATCCAGACTGGGAACCGATCATGAAACGGGCCTCTGCCATCGTCACTAACCGCGGTGGCCGTACTTGTCACGCCGCGATCATCGCCCGCGAACTCGGTATTCCAGCCGTGGTGGGCTGTGGCGATGCCACCGAGACTGTCAAAACCGGCCAGCAAGTGACAGTCTCCTGCGCGGAAGGCGACACCGGCTTTGTCTACGATGCCATTTTGCCATTTAATGTCGTGACATCCCGTGTGGATGCGATGCCACCACTGAAAATGAAGATCATGATGAACGTCGGCAATCCGGAGCGCGCTTTTGGCTTTGCCAAGCTACCGCATGCCGGTATTGGTCTCGCGCGGTTAGAATTTATCATCAACCGGATGATTGGTGTGCATCCAAAAGCCTTGCTGAACTACAACGTACAGCCAGCTGATGTTAAAGCGCAAATCGACGAAATGATGGCTGGTTATGCCTCGCCGGTGGAATTCTATGTTGCCAAGCTGACTGAAGGCATTTCGACGCTGGCCGCCGCATTTGCGCCGGAACGTGTCATCGTGCGGATGTCAGATTTTAAATCGAACGAATACGCCAACCTGGTCGGCGGTCGCCAGTATGAACCGCATGAAGAAAACCCGATGATTGGTTTCCGTGGTGCTTCGCGTTATATCTCGGAAGACTTCCGCGATTGTTTTGCACTGGAGTGCGAGGCGTTAAAGCGGGTGCGCAACGACATGGGCCTGACCAATGTTGAAATCATGATCCCGTTCGTGCGGACCTTAAGCGAAGCCGAAGCGGTGATTGGTCTGCTGGCTGAACAAGGCTTAAAACGCGGCGAAAACGGCCTCAAAGTCATCATGATGTGTGAGCTGCCGTCGAACTGCCTGCTGGCAGAAGAATTCCTCGAATTCTTTGACGGATTCTCGATTGGTTCAAACGACCTGACCCAGCTGACTTTGGGCCTCGATCGCGATTCCGGTCTGATTGCGCATTTATTTGACGAACGCAATCCGGCGATCAAAAAACTGCTGTCGATGGCTATTTCAACGGCGAAAGCCAAGGGCAAATATGTCGGGATCTGTGGCCAGGGTCCATCAGATCACGAAGATTTTGCCGCCTGGCTGATGGATCAGGGGATCGACTCGGTGTCACTGAACCCGGATACCGTGCTGGAAACCTGGTTGTATCTGGCGGAAAAGTACGGCGGTTAATGGCTAAGTTCTGCTGAGACATGCACACGTAAAAGCCAGCCTTCGGGCTGGCTTTGTGTTGTCAGGCCAGCTGGAAGCCTTATAAATAGTGGCTTTTGTAAAATCATCCGCTTGCAATGTACCAGTTCAGCCTGCAGACTGTGCATCAGTTTTATTGCATACAGGAGGTGTCATGTCTTTAACCACATTGCAACGGGCGCAGGGCGCGCTGACGGCGGCATTGGCGGCCGATGCACTGGGCACCCAATTTGAGTTTTGTCAGCCGGTAGAATTGCGGCGCAAACCAGCCGCTGAGCTGTTGCAATTGCAGGATTGTGGCCCCTGGCACACGTTGGCAGGGCAACCAACCGAAGAAGGCGAACTGATGTTGCTGCAGGCCAGAATGCTGCAGTATTGCCGCAGTTATCAGGAAGATCAGGCGCTGTCGGCTTACCGTTATTGGCTGAGCACTGAACCTTTTGCGCTCGGCGCTTCGTTGCAACGCGCAATAGTTGGCGGGGCCGATGAAAAAGACTACACCGCCAATGCGCTGTCCCGTTTAACGCCTTTATGTATTCTCGGCGTGCATTATTCGCTGCCACAAATTGCCGCCTGGGCCATGGCCGACACAGCATTGACCCAAAATGCCGTACAGATGCAGCAGATCAGTGGGCTTTACGCCATGTTACTGGCCAAAGCCATCGATACCGGCGCGGATGCGGAGACGCTGTATCAGGATGTCGAGATCTGGGCGCAAGAGCTCAAAGTCGATCCGCAAATCCGACAAAGCATCCAACAGGCTTTGTTTATGCCGGGGAGCACTGATTTGCGTCAGCAAAATCCGGCGTTGGCGGCTTTTCAGAATTTGTTGTTTCAGCTGCTTTATGCGAAATCGCTGGGTGAGGCTATGGTCGACACGATCAGACTCGGTGGTGATACCGGCTCGAATACCGTCATCGTGGCAGCAGTGTTTGGCGCTATAGGCGGCATTGAACAGGTGCCACAGGAATGGCGCGATGCCCTGAAAAACTGCCGGCCTCAGGACGGCGTCACCGGGGTGGAACAACCGCGCGACGAAATGTTTTGGCCGGTTGATGCCGAATTGTTGGCGCAACAACTGACGGAGCTGACACCAGCCAGCGCAGCTGAAGCGAATCGCTGACTAAAGCCAGTGCTGCCGGCAGTCACCTGCTACCATTCGAATAATTACTGAAGTATATTGAGTAATAGGCGAATAAATTATTGGGTGACTGTGATGGCGATGCATGACAATCAGGCTACAGCGCAGCAAACCACCGCGACAGGCCAGTACATTTTCCGCCAGTCTGTAACCAACGCAGCAGCCATTGCGGCTTTTGCCCATGATATCAGCCCGCAGTTACCGGCAGGCGCGCTCAACACAAATCCGCTAGATCTCATCAGCAAAAGTCACGATGCCAGTTTTTACCAACTGATCCCGCAGCTTATATTACGTATTGATAATGTTGAACAACTACAGCAGGTATTGACCGCAGCTCAGCGCTATCAAGTTGGCCTGACGTTCCGCGCTGCCGGCACCAGTTTATCCGGCCAGACCCTGACCGATCAGGTGTTGGTGCAACTTGGAAATGGCTTTTGTTATAGCAAGGTCGAGCAGGACGGTTTGTTAATCAGCTGCGGCCCGATGGTCAGAGGCGGCGATGCCAACAGCATACTAAAACCCTATGGCCGGATGATCGCGCCGGTGCCGGCGTCACTGGCCAGCGCGACCATTGGCGGGATCTGCGCCAATAACGCTTCCGGGATGAATGCGCTGGATACCTATCAGGTGTTGCATGCAATAAAACTGGTGCTGGCGGATGGTACTGTGCTCGATAGCGCCAATCCAACAAACGTTGCTGCGTTTCGGCAACACAAGGCCGAGCTGTTGGCAGACCTCAGTGCAGTCGCTGCGACGCTGCGTAGTGACGCCGAACTCTGTAGCCGCATCCGGCGCAAGTACCAGCTGAAAAATACCACCGGCTATGGCCTGCGCGCACTGCTCGATTTTGATGACCCGCTGCAGATGTTGTGTCACTTAATGATCGGTTCAGAAGGAACGCTGGGATTTATCGCCGAAGTTACGCAGCGCACTATTGCGCTGGATCCCTACAGTGCCAGTGCGTTTTTGCTGTTTCAGGACCTGCAACAAGCCGGTCTTGCGGTCCAGGCACTGTCTCAGTTAGGGCGTCAGGTCGTCGGGGCTTGTGAATTACTCGACGACAAGGCGCTGACTGCGGTCCGGTATCAGGTGGGCGTTCCGCCGGTCGTGGCTGGTTTGGAAGCCGGTGTTACAGCGCTCTTAGTGCAGACTGGTGCCGAAACTACGGACTCCTTAGCGCGCCAAATTAGTTTGATTGAACAGACCATCGCACCGTTTAAAGACCCGCGTAGCCTGGCGTTTAGTACCGACGCGCTGGTGTGTCAGCAATACTGGAATGTGCGTAAAGGCGTTTTCCCGGCGGTCGGCGCCACCCGAGCCGCCGGGACGACGGCGTTGATTGAAGATGTCTGTTATCCGGTGGCGCGGCTGACCGAAGCGTTGGCAGCTCTGCGTACCTTGCTGAATCAACACGGCTACGCTGATGCTGTGATCTATGGCCATGCGCTTGACGGCAATATGCACTTTATTTTTGCCCAAGGGTTTTCTACCGAAGCCGACAAACACAGATATCAGCAGCTGATAGATGCGGTGGTTTGCCATGTCGTCGATGGCTTTGACGGTTCACTCAAAGCCGAGCACGGCACCGGCCGCAATATGGCGCCTTTTGTCCGGCGCGAATGGGGCGACAAAGCCTATGCCGCGATGCGCCGGATCAAACAGTTGCTGGACCCAAATGGTATCTTGAACCCAGGCGTTTTACTGAACGATGATCCGCTGGTGCACCTGAAACAGTTAAAACCACTGCCGATCAGCAATCCACTGATCGATGCCTGTATCGAATGTGGTTTCTGTGAGCGGGTTTGTCCATCACGCAATCTGACAATGACTCCGCGACAGCGCATTGTGGCAAACCGGCATCTCGCGACTTTGGATGCAGAAGGCAAAGCGGAATTGTCGGCCGACTTGTTGCAACATCATGATTATCAGGCGATACAAACTTGCGCCGCCTGTGGTCTCTGTGCCACGCAGTGCCCGGTGGGAATTAATACCGGCGATTTGACGCGGCAAAGTCGCAGTCTTGCCCAGCCTGAAGGTAAAGTCAGCCAAGCGCTGGCCGCACATTTTGCTCAGGTGACAACAATCGCCGGTGTGGGGCTGACGCTTGGACACGCCACTGCACGTATCGTCGGTGCCGGCCGGCTGCAACGGCTGACTCAGCGTTTACATCCTTATGGTTCGCCGGTCTGGCTCAGCACGATGCCAACCAGTGCCGGCGCGCTTGCGCCAGCGGATGATCAAAATGACGTGGATTTTATCTACCTGCCGAGTTGTGTCAGCCGGGTGATGGGGCCGCAGACTGACAATCCGGACCCGCGCAATCTGACTTACATCGTGCGCGCGCTGGCGGACAAAGCGGGCTTGCAGTTTAGTTATCCTGCCGAGCTCGCCAGCCAATGCTGCGGTTTGCCATTTCAGAGTAAAGGCCAATTTCATGCAGCAGCGGCCAAATCCAATGAGGTGCTGGCGGCACTATGGCAACAAAGTCAGCAGGGCCAACGTCCGGTCCTGGTCGATACCAGCCCCTGTGCGCACAAACTGCTGGAAGATGCGGCGAAAGATCCGCGCTACGCCCAGCTGCAGTTATTAGAACCGGCCAGTTTTGCGCTGCAGTATCTGTTGCCGCGCTTGCAGGTGACGCCGACAGCGCACAGCATTGCGTTGCATCAGACTTGCTCCAGCCGGCGCATGCAGGCCGACGGCGCGCAGTTGCAACTCGCTTCGCTGTTGAGCCACAATGTGGTGGTGCCGCAGGATATCCATTGTTGCGGATTTGCCGGCGACAAAGGCTTCCAGTTACCAGAACTTAATGCCGCTGCTTTGGCGCCGCTGCAAAGTCAGGTCGGTAGTTGTCAGGGAGGTTATTCCACCAGCCGCACCTGTGAAATTGGTTTATCCGCCCATAGTGGTTTGATTTACCAATCTTTGTTGCAGTTGCTGGACCAGCAATCCAGTGCAGAGCTGCTGCGCTGACAGCGCCGAAAATAGCGCCTGCATTTTTTGCGTAGCACCAGCAATAAAAAAAGCAGCACCAGGCTGCTTTTTCGATCCCTCAGGGTGATTTAACCAATCATCACCAGGCCACAGACCAGATAACCGACCAGCGCCAGCCCTGCGCAAATTAATGCATAGGGCAGTTGGGTGCGGGTATGTTCCAGCAGATCACAACCGGCAGCGACCGCACTGACGGCAGTGGTATCTGAAATAGGCGAACAGTGATCACCAAATACACCACCACCCAGAATAGCGGCCAGTACCAGCGGCGGTGGCAAACCAAGATTTACCACGAGCGGCATACCAATCGGGATCAGGATGGCAAAAGTGCCCCATGACGTGCCCGTGGTGAACGAAATCAGCGCGCCGGCTAAGAACAACATGGCGGGAACCAACCACAACGGTAATGATTCAGCCACCAACCCTGAGATGTATAAACCTGTGCCGAGGTTCTTCAGACTTTGGCCCAACGCCAGCGCCAGCAACAAAATACTGACCAGCCCGAGTAACTCACTCATGCCTTTAAAACCGATATTGACCAACTGTTGATGATTATATTGTTTGCTCAGCAGTAACATCAGATACGCAACCACACAGCTTAAAGTCGTGGCATATAACACAGATTTAGAGCCAGAACCTTGCGATAAATCGCCGTTACCGGTCCACAGCATGAAACCGACCATGCCGACAATCATCGTCAGTAGCGGCACCAGCATATAACGGGCTTTGGTTGGCGCGACTTCCTGCTCGTCATGACCGTCGATTTTATTCAGCTGTTCATTGGCGCGACGCATCGGCGCCAAATGACGCCCGGTCCAGATGGTAAAAAATACCAGCACCAGCGTGAAAATAGCGTAGAAATTCAGCGGAATGGTCGACATCAATACCGTTACCGGGTTGTCTTTGAGTTCATAGGGTGAAATCAACCCCAGTACATATGCGCCCCAGCCATTGAGTAAAATCAGAATACAAATTGGTGCGCTGGTACTGTCGATGATGTAGGCCAGTTCGGCCCGGCTGATTTTAAATTTATCAAACAAACCCCGCGATAAAATGCCGGCAGTCAGCACAGACAAATTCGATTCGATAAAAATTACGACGCCGGTAAAAAACGCCAGTAATTTACTTTGTCGGGCGGTTTTTGCCACACCACGATTAACCAGACTGGTGACCAGTGCCGCAACGCCGCCGGAATAGCGCATATACGCCATCAAGGCGCCGACCATCAGTGCAAACAGTAGCAGGCGGGCGTTACCCGGATCTGTCAGTACAGTAGTCATCGCTTCGAGTGTATTGACGGCACCCAGGGTGGAGGCACCAAATAACGAGCTACCGCCTTTGATTAACAGCAGCAGCTCTGCGCTGAATAATGATAAAACCAATGCGACTATTACTTCTTTACGCCACAATACCACCGCAATTGCCACAACTGCTGGTATCAGCGTCATCCATTCAGCCAAAATTTCACCTCAATTCAACCAATTAAAAATTTAGAATGGCACTTGTTATTCTAATGTCAGTGCCAGACTTTCAGGTCCGCTCAGACTGTCAGGAAAATACTTTTCCAGCAAGGCCCATAGCACTGCCACAGTCTCAGCATCTAACTCACCGCTGACCCGGTTTGGCACAAAATGGCGCTGGAATGCCAGCAATACATCGCGGCTTTGTGCATCCCATTCACCGGTAACACCAATGCCATAGCCATAGCGTTGCAAGGCGCGTTGCACCATGCGTGCATCAGGTATGGCCTTAATACCTTGCCAGTATTTTAATAACGTCTGATTGTCATACCAGGCACCAATGCCTTGATTTGCCAGCCATTGCCACGGAAAGCGCGGGCCAGGGTCTTGTTTTCGCGACGGTGCAATATCACTGTGCGCGACGACCCGGGTCGGGCTGATCTCAGGGTTTCGCGCCAAAATATCTTTCAGTAACTTGGTTAGTAACTGCAGCTGGGCCGGGTCAAAATCCGGTGTCAGGCATAGCTCGTTGTTACCGGGTTCAGCAAAAGGCACGGTACGTTGATGACACCAACCCAGATTGACCAGTTCAATGCCGATCGACTGGTCATTCAGCGCGCTGCGATCTTCCCAGCGGCTGGCGCCGGCGTGCCAGGCCCGTTGTGTTTCCGGCACCAGTTGATAAACCTGCAGCTGCTTGTCGGCAGGATAGGTTGGATCAAAGCTTTCCGGGATCAGATAATGTGCACTGACTGCCGTTGCGCCTGGCTGAGTCAGTGCTTTTAGCGAACGTTCCCAGTTAATTGCCGTGTAATGCAACACCAACAGCCGAACCCGTTCATTACGGTTCACCGACTGGTGCTCGGTATTGATTAGCACCGGGCCGGATTGACTGCAACTTTGCAGCAACATGGCCAGTAACATCACCAGTAACAGATACATCGTTTGGTAAGCGAAAAGAGCGCTCAGCGGCTTGCTCAAATAAACCATGTTCTGCTCCGGGATATCAGAAAGTAACGACTATTTTCTAGCACAAATATTCATCAGATTATATATTTGAGGAATAATATATTACGACTATAATCTCGCCAATATGCCACTGTAACTCTGTATTTTAAAGGGGTACTGATGAGGTTTGCCAATTTTATCGCGAAATTCAGGCATAAGTCATTCGTATAAGAAGTGGCTTTTCTTCTTATCTGAAATTGCGTGCAGAAAATGCTTTACCGCGGCCTATGTCTGTAATATTTTCAGGGCAAAAAGGTAAACAGCACTTTAAAGGAAAACCACCAGAATGTCCTGTTTAGTCAAAATTCGCTCGATCAAAGATACGCTGTCGGCCAATGAGCTGAAAATCGCTGATTTTGTGCTGAAATCACCGGCTTTGATCCGGGAGCTGTCGTCACAGAATCTGGCAGGCGCGGTCGGCGTCAGTCAGAGTAGTGTGGTTAAGTTCACGCAGAAATTAGGCTATCGGGGTTATCCGGATTTTAAGTTTGCGCTGAATGAGTCGGTGTTATCCGAGCCAGACAATACCGCACTGCATGGCAAAATTGTACTCAGTGACAATTTGCAGCAGGTCAGCGACAAACTGCTGGCCAGTAAAATCGCCGTGTTAAATTCCACCGCCACGTTAAATAGTACCGAGCTGGTGGAACAAGCAGTGCAAATGCTGCGCGATGCGCACCGCATTCATATCAGCGGTATTGGCGCATCCGCACTGGTGGCAAAAGATTTTGCCTACAAGCTGCAGAAACTCGGCTTTTGCGCCATGGCAGAAAACGACAGTCACGTGCAGCTGGCGGGGGTCGCCACTCTTGGCAAAGGTGATTTGTTATTTGCTATTAGCCAGTCTGGCAACACCCGGGAGATTGTCGAAATTAGCCGTCAGGCGCGCGCCAATCAGGCCAATGTGATGAGCCTGACCCGCTATGGCCAATCCCCGGTCGGGGATCATGCCCATTTGCACCTGTTTATGGCCACCGATGAAGAATCTGCGCGCTTATCGTCGATCCTGGCACGGACCGCGCAAGAGTATGTTATCGATTTATTGTTTATCGGTCTGACACAAGCCTGCAAAACCGGCCGTAGTCTGATGGAAAAATCCAATCAGGCGGTGGCACAGTTTTACCGTTCACGCTGAGCGAACGCTTTTACTAAAGCAAGCGCTACGGATACAGCAAATAGGGTGCCCGGCGCCTGGCAAACGCCGCTAAATCAGCCTGCCAGCTTAGGCGGATCTGCGCTGCAGTCTGTCCCTGTTCCAATTGCTGGCGCAGCTGGCTGCTGCCTGCCAGTTTGTCGAAAAAAGCCGGTTTATCAATCAAACGCACACCGTTGGCGGCGAAGCGTTGTTGCCACTCAAGCCAGACTTCCACCATCAAGCCATGTTCTGGTGTGCGTTGCCGAAAGTCTTCGGCGCCTATCACTGTATTGCGCCACGGTGGGTTTAATGACGCTCCAGGGGTACTGATTGGGGTCAACCGCCAGACTGCCGGATCTTCGAGTCGCAGCGGATGGCCCAATAGCTGAAAGGGCCAGGCCGTGCCCCGGCCAACCGACACCGCAGTGCCTTCAAATAAAGCCAGCGTTGGATACCAGGCGATCGCCTGGCTATTGGGTAAGTTCGGACTCGGCGCGACCGGTAAATCATAGGGCTGGTCACGCCGGTACTGCGTTACCGGCAACACAGTCAGCGCCAACGCCTTTGCGCCGGTGATCCAGTCTTCGCCTTTGATCATCCGGGCCAGTTCGCCCAGCGTCATACCATGCAGCAGTGGGATTGGATGCAGGCCAACAAAAGAACTGAATTCACTCTTTAACAGCGGCCCGTCCAGCCAGCGGCCATTTGGGTTGGGTCGGTCCAACACCCAGAGCGGAAGTTTTGCTGTAGCGGCGGCCTGCATCACATAATGCAAAGTCGACAGGTAGGTATAAAAGCGCGTGCCGACATCCTGCAAGTCAAACAGCAGCACATCCACATTAGCGAGTTGTAAAGCTGTCGGGGCTTTTTGCGCGCCATACAAAGAGTAGATCGGCACTCCACTGCTGCTATCTTTGCTGTCGGCGACTGCAGCGCCGGCATCCGCATCGCCGCGAAATCCATGCTCTGGTGTAAAAATCACCGTGACCTGCAGGTTGAGTTCACTGAGCGCATCGACCAAATGACAATGACCCAACCGCGAGCTTTGATTCACCACCAGGCCCAGTCGTTTGCCTTTGAGTTCAGCCTGCCGCTGTTTGAGTTGTGCGGCACCAACCCGGGCGGATAAATGTTGCTCGATCTGCGCCAACGTTGGAAAGCAACCCGGAGTCTGAGTTGTCCGGGTTTCATTGGCAAACGCAACACCGGCTAACAGGCCGGCCAGCAGCAGAGCACCCAGCTTCGCTGTTATGCTGAGCATGGCTGTGCCGGTAACAATTGGATTGCGCGCTGCAGCTGGCCAAGGGTCTGTTGTAAAAGCGCATTGGCGGCCTGTACATCGGTGTTGCTGATGGTATGCCGGTCGGGTGCGCAGTGGTATAACAAAATAGCGAGCTTGACGCTCTGATCGGCGTGCTGCAGCAGATAACCGGCATCTTCCAGAGTGCAACCAGTGGCCTGACAAATAATGTTCAGCGCTCTGGCTTTTAATTTTGCATTGCTGGCGTGCAGGTCGACCATCAGGTCCTGATACACCTTGCCACTTCGCACCATAGCTGCCGTAGAAATCATATTAAGCAGCAGTTTTTGCGCGGTGCCGGCTTTGAGACGGGTTGAGCCGCTCAGTACTTCAGGGCCTACCGCTGCACAAATAGCCAATTCTGCGCAACTCAATACCTCAGTTGCCGGATTGCAGCTGATGCCGGCCGTCAATGCACCCAGACTACGCGCAAAACGCAATCCGGCAATGACATAAGGCGTGCGGCCGCTCGCAGCAATGCCAACCAGCACATCTTTTGCGCAGAAACCGATGGCGGCTAAATCGGTAATGGCAAGGGCTTCGTCATCTTCTGCGCCTTCTTTGGCACGGAACATCGCACCATGACCGCCGGCGATCAGGCCCATCACTTGCTCAGGTTTAACGCTAAAAGTCGGCGGGCATTCCACCGCATCCAGTACGCCAAGCCGGCCGCTGGTGCCAGCGCCGAGATAGATTAACCGGCCGCCGACCGCAAAAGCGTTCACTATCCGATCAACCAGCTGCGCGACCTGTGGGATCGCAAGCGCCACGGCATGTGGCACTGTTTGGTCGGCCTGATTCAGTACCGTTAACAAGCTTTCGGTATCTAACCCGGCCAAATCAAGCCGTATCGCGGCCCGCGATTCGGTTGGTAACTGACTTAACTGGCGCGCCAGTGTTATTGCGGACAGATCACTGTCGCACGTTGCGGCAGGGAGCGGTCGCATGCCCGGTTTTGCAACCTCAGCCAGCTGCCGCGCAATCAGAATAGCGCCATGCACGCTGTCGGCTTTGGCGCTCTGACACCAGCTTTGTACCGTTGCAGATAAATAAGGCACAGTCGCGGCGGCAAGGCCGCCAAGCACAACCACAGGCAATTCAGTATCAGCGCGCGTTGCTTTGATCAACAGCTCGACGTCGGCAGCATGCTTGTGCAACACACCAAGCGCGGCCTTGCAACTGCCGGCCAGTTCAATCACGCGGGGTGCAAGCGCGGCATATTGATTAGCATTGGCTTGCCGCAACCAGGTCAGCATGTCGGTTTTATTCTGGCCTATCACCGAAAAAATATACTGGGCAAGCGAGGAATAATTATCGGGGTGACAGTCCTGCTCCCACAGCGCCGCGCGCACTGCCGCTTTGCCCATCGCCGCGCCACCGCCTTCATCACCAATGCTAAAACCCCAGCCGCCTACTTGTTGTTCTTGCTGGCGTTGATCAAGCCGCATCGCGACAGACCCGGTCCCCAGCGCAATCGCTACCACAGGCGCACCGCTATTGGCGCCATGCAAGGATGTTTTGGCATCGGTGGTGACATAACAGCCGGCAAATTGGTCTGGCTTTAACGCAGTCAGCAGATGCTGTTTTAAGCGCTCATCCCCGGCGCCGGCAATACCTACGACTAACACGATTTGCGCTGGCGTCAGCTTTGCTTGTTGCAAGACTGTGGTAATAAGTTGTATGACAGTGTCGCAGGCGCCAGGTAAGTCGTTGGTCAGATGCGCCGGGCCACTGCTGGCCTGCGCCATCTCAACGCCTTGTGCATCACAAAGCAGCGCCAGTGTTTTGCTGCCGCCACCATCAATTCCGAGCAGATAAACAGGCATCAGACACCTCATCAGATCGCTGTGAAGACAAACCATCAGACTTTGCAGTCCAGGTAATAACCGGCTGGGGCTTGCCACTGAATGCCACCAGCGTTGCCAGCATAAAACCAATACAGAGTTGCCAGGTAAAAGCCAAATCAAATTGCCAAGCTGGCGGCAAATACCACTGCTGAATATAGGGTTGTTGCAGCGCAGCCACGATAAAGCCGGTTAACAGGGCGAGGGCACAGCTGAACGTATTACCGCGCCGGCTAAATAGCGCAACCGTAAATACTGCCAGCAAACCACTGTAGGAAAACACCATAACGCCAAGCGCAAATGCCAGCAGCGGCGTATCGCTGTATTGCTGCCAGTAAAAACACAACATCGCCATTGCACCCAGCGCCAGCATCAACAGAAACATCAATGCCCGCGCCAGTGGCACTTCAGCAGATGCTGACAAACGTGCGCCCAGTTTGGGTTTCAGCATATCTTCCATCAGGACCGAGGCCATTGAATTCAGCCCGGACGTCAGCGTCGACACTGCCGCTGCGATCACGCCAACGGTGACTAATCCGCGTAAACCGGCCGGTAATTCATGCAGCACATAAAACATAAACACGGTGATGGTTTCACCGGCAAAGCGGCTTTGCGGCGCCAGTCCTTCGCTACTTTGGTAAGCCGGGTCCTGATAAAACAAAAACAGCAACAAACCGATACCCAGTAAAACGATGACCACCGGAACCACCAACAGTACCGAACCGACCAGCGCCCAAGTGCCCTGGCGGGCATCGCGGCAGGACAAAGCACGCTGGGTTAAGTCCTGATCTAAACCAAAAGAGGCAATAAACAGCAAAAAGAAACCGGTAAAAGTCGACAGCAGATTAAAGGCCCCGGCCGGGCTCATATCAGTACCAAAATCAAACAGACGTAATTTACTGGCGCTGCCATCTGCGGGAACTTGCAGCGATTGCCAAATCTGGCTGCTTTCCCCCGGCAATTGCCAGAACAGATAGCCCAGCACCAGCACGGCGGCCCCGACATAGACCGCACACTGGATCGCATCACCATAGATCACCGAGCGGATCCCGCCCCAGGTTGAATAGGCAAAACTTAGCAGGCACAGCAGCGCAATTGCGCCCAGAACATGCAGAGGAGCGATATCGGTAAACAGAATCATCGATAAGGCAATGGCGGCCATGTAAAGCCTGGCGCCACTGGCAAACAAACGGCCGACCAGATACATCCAGCCGGCATGGCGCTTGGTGCGCTCACCAAAACGATGTTGTAGTAGCGCATAAGCAGTGGTGACTTTGTACTGATAGAACTTCGGCAGCAGAAAATGGGCGACAAAAAACGCCGCAGCCAAAGCACCGAGATTGGTGGTCAGATAGGTGAGGTCGCCGCGATACGCATAATCCGGCGCGCCGAGAAAAGTTGCGGCTGATTGGGCCGTCGCCAGTACTGATATCGCAATAACCCAGGTTGGAATTTGGCGGTTGCCGGTAAAAAACTCGCGGCTACTGCCAATATTGCCACGGTTAAACCACCAGCCGGTCAACGCCAGTAACAGAAAATAACCAACGAAAATACTCCAGTCTGCTGACTGAAACGCCGAATTCATCTGTGCCCCTGTGACTTTTCTTACAGCCGTTGTTTATTTTCCAAGCATAGGGGGCATTAAATATTATTTCAAACTATTTCAACGGGAATAATATATTCTTGATTTTCACCGCAAGCTCCGGCATAACTAACAGTATTGACTGTTTTTTCTGTGCGAAGAGAAGATGCAAAGCCGCGGTTTTTCCCGTCTAGCCCTGTATGGCCTGTTATTGTTGTTATTGATTGGCACAAGTGGTGCCTGGCTTTGGTATCAACAAGTGCAGCAGCAAAAGCAAATCCGCTTTTGGCTTGGACAGAAATTAATGCTGGACCTGCGCCACTTTTGTACCGGGGAAGTGACTGTCGAACAGCCATGTCAGCAAGTGGTCACTAAGCTACCGGCGTTATGGCAACAGAAACTACAAGAGTTACAGATAGGCGGGGTGGTGTTATTTGCCGTCAATCTGCAGGAGTCGGAGCAGATCAGACATTTGACTGCCGCCTTGCAGCAAACGTCCACCGATAGCTTGCCGCTGCTGATCGCCACCGACCAGGAAGGCGGTCGCGTCGCGCGGTTGCCCGAATCAGTGTTGCCAGCATTTCCGGGCGCCATGGCGCTCGGCGCTACTTACGCCAAACATCAGCAACATTTTGCCAGTGCGCAAGGCACGGCGCAGGCGCAGACCTTGCGCCAACTCGGTATCAACATCAATTTTTCACCGTCCTTGGATGTGAACAGTGATCCGGCGAACCCGGTGATTGGCGTCCGTGCTTTTGGCGATGATCCGCAGCAGGTGGCTGCACTTGGTGTTGCATTAGCGCGCGGACTGCAACAAGGTGGTGTAGCCGCGACGCTGAAACATTTTCCGGGTCATGGCGATACGGCAACCGACAGCCACACCGGTTTGCCGCAGGTTGACCATGTGCGCGCTGTCGCTGAAACCATTGACTTAGAACCCTTTCGCCAGGCCGTGCAGGCGGGTAGTGCCCGTCTGGTGATGACCGCACATATCCAGTATCCGGCATTAGATGACAGTCAAATCCAGACGCAGCACGGGGAATGGATCGCACCGCCAGCAACTTTATCTAACACCATTCTGACCGGAGTGCTACGCGAACAGCTTGAGTTTGACGGCGTGGTGATCACCGACGCGTTGAATATGCAGGCGATTAGTGACGCTTTTACGCCATTGCAAGCGGTTAAACACAGTTTTGCCGCCGGTGCTGATATTGCGCTGATGCCGCTGGAGATCCAAAGCCCGGCCGATTTTGCCAGGCTTGAACAGCTATTGGACCAACTGGTCGCAGCGGTACAAAGCGGTGAGCTGGACGTGCAGGCGCTGGAGCAGTCTTATTTACGCATCCGCGATCTGAAGCTGTGGCTGGCGCAACAACCGAAAACCGAAGCGCTGAACTCAGATGAATCAAAGGCATTGTACCAGCGCCAACAACAGCTCGACTTTGAGATAGCGGCGAATGCCTTAACGCTACTGGACGGTGACCTGAGTGCGATTGCCAAGGCCAAAGCCTGGTATTTACTGATGCCCGATGCAGACAAATGCCGGCGTTTTAGCCTCGCGCTGCAAACCGAATTCCCGGCAGTACCGCTGCAATGTCTCGATCTTCGCAGTGACAACAGCTTGCCGCAACTGGCGCCAGGCGCGGTTGTGATTGGCGCTTATGTCGCGCCGGAACAAAGTGCCGTTGAAGCCGGCGTGCTGGCGGATTTACGCCAGGATACTGCGTTGCTCGCGCCGCTCAGTGTCGGCCAGCAACTGACGAAGCTACAACAGCAACTGGCTGTAGCACGCAGCCAACAGGCCATTACCGTCGTCGTCGCGCTGCGGTCGCCTTATCAGTTACCGCAATTTGCCGGCAAGGTGGATATACGTCTTGCCACTTATGGCTATCCGTTTAGCCTGAAACCGGATCAGGAGGCAGGCGCGGTGTTTGTCGCGCTGGCGCAATTATTCGCCGGCAAAACCACGGCAACTGGCGCGCTGCCGGTGCATTTGGATTGATGTTGCTGGTATGTGCCGTGGCAATATGGCAGTGTAAAAACGCGAAGACGGCTACGGAATAAGGAACAACGATGGTATTGGATGCGCATTCAAGCCCGACTGCGGTCAGAACCGCCGCACGACAAGGACTTTGGCAAGGACCAACGGCCGGGCTTGCCAATGGTTATGTGCAGGCTAATCTGGCGATACTGCCCGAAGCGCTGGCGGACGACTTTCTGAAATTTTGCCTGGCTAACCCTAAACCTTGTCCGTTACTGGCGTTTGCCACAAAGCCGGGTCAAACCAATTTTGTGCTGGCTGACCAAGCGCTGGATATCCGCACTGATGCGCCGCGCTACAACATTTTTCAGCACGGTATTCTGACCGACTCAGTTGCCGATTTAACCGCACAGTGGCGCGACGATATGGTCAGTTTTCTGATTGGCTGCTCTTTTTCGTTTGAAGAAGCGCTGCAACAAGGCGGCATTGAACTGCGCCACCAGACCGAACAGAAGAATGTGCCAATGTACAACACCAATATCGGATTAATTCCGGTTGGGCCTTTTCAAGGCAATATGGTGGTCAGCATGCGACCGATGCGCGCAGCGGATGCGATCCGCGCCATCCAGATTTGCAGCCGCTTTCCGACCGTGCATGGCGCGCCGGTGCATTTAGGCGATCCCAAGCTGATTGGCATCAATGATCTGCAGGTGCCGGATTATGGCGATGCCGTTAGCATCCGGGCTGATGAGATCCCGGTTTTCTGGGCTTGCGGCGTCACACCTCAGGTCGCGATTAAAAATGCCAAAGCAGATTTGGCATTTAGCCACAGTCCTGGTTGTATGTTGGTAACGGATTTAACCAATGCCAGTCTGGCGGTGCTGTAAATGCATGGCCAAATGTTAAGCTCAGGCATCCCGGTACGACTGCGTATTCATAGCGAGCAGGCATTGCTGTTGGATTTAACCGCACTGGCGCCGCAAGGCCCGGGGCCGGAACTAATGCAGGTGATGCAAAACTTGCGGATCCAGTTGCCGCTATTGCTCGGTGCTGCGTTGTTGGAGCTGGTGCCGTCTTATACCTCGGTGCTGGTTATTTTTGATGTCCTGAAAACTGACCACACTGAGATTTGGCAGAAAATTGTCAGCGCCCAGGCGATGTTGTTCCGGCCAGAACGGCAGGCAAGCAGCAATAAAGTCATCGAGTTGCCTTGTTATTACAGCGCGGAAAGCGGGCCAGATCTGGAAGCCGTCGCCGCTTTACATCAGCTGAGTATCAACGAATTGATTCAGCTGCACAGCAGTCAGGCCTATCAGGTCTATGCCATTGGCTTTGCGCCGGGTTTTGCATATCTTGGTTTTACCGATCCGCGCATCAACACACCGCGCCTTGCCAACCCCAGACCTGCGGTGGCTGCCGGTAGTGTCGCCATCGCTGACCGCCAGACTGCGGTATATCCGGCCGCATCTCCGGGCGGCTGGCATTTACTGGGCAATTGTCCAATACCGCTGTTTGATTTAACCGCAGTTCCGATGTTGCCATTTGCGGTCGGTGATACCGTGCGCTTTGTACCGATCGAACGCGCCGAGTTTCTGCGTTTAGGCGGCCAGTTATGAGTGTTCTGGCCCATCCATCCGCACAGCTTGGCTTATGGGTGCTGCAAAGCCATAGTGGTGTGCAGTTGCAGGATGCAGGCCGTTTTGGCGCCGCCGGCGCTGGCCTGACCCAAGGCGGTGCTGTGGATCTCACGGCTGCGCGCCTCGCCAATGCGCTGGTCGGCAATCATAACCATGTTGGCAGTACGTGCCCGGCGGTGATTGAAATCACGCTTGGTGCCGTCGCCTTTCGGGCGGAACAGCCAGTATTAGTGGCACTGACCGGCGCGGCGATGCCGCTGTTAATCAATAGTCAGCCGGTGCAGCGGTATCGTACTTTGTTGTTACAACCCGGTGACCTACTCGAAATTGGCTACAGCAGGGCCGGCGCCCGCGCCTATCTGGCAGTGGCTGGCGGTTTTCCGGCACCGGCCATTTGTGGCAGCGTGGCCACAGTGCGACGGGAAAAGGTCGGCGGGCCAGACGGACAGGGCAAAGCGATCAGTGCCGGTACTTTATTATCCTGTGCGGCCTGGCAGCGGCCAGATCCGCAGATCTCATTGCCGTATCATCAGCATTATCGCCACCACAGTATCCGCGCTATCCCTTTGATTGCCGGGGCTCAGCTGGAAGATCTCGACCCACAGCTACCGCAGCTGCTGACTCAGCGCTTATTTCGCGTGACGGCCCGTAGCGACCGGATGGGGATGCAATTAGGCGGTGAACCTTTGCCTGTCGTTGCACAGCAGCTGTTTTCAGAAGGGATCTGTTTAGGTGCGATGCAACTGCCGCCGAATGGCTTACCTATTGTGATGCTCAATGATCATCAGACCATTGGCGGTTATCCCAAAACCGGTGCTTTAACGCGAGGCGCCTGCGAATGCCTGGGCCAACTGATGACCGGTAACTTTGTGCGGTTTTATTGGTTGGATGTGGCTGACGCTGTGCTGCAGGAGCGTCAACGTCTGCATCTGCTGCAACAACAGCTGGACGCACTTGCTGCTGATTGGCAGCAGTGGCTGTCACAGCGAGTACAGTCGCAGCCAGACCAAGCGCGCGGAGATGCAGATGAATAAGCCGGTCAGTTCGTCACTAACGCCTGATCTGGCCGAAAACGAGCAGGGAGAAGCTACAGAGATCGAAACGTTGCTCGTGGCCCGCAATCCGCGTGGCATGGCGCTGGCTCGTCAGGCGTTGCAACCGGGTTACTTAGCGCGCGCCGCGACTTTACTGCACCAGCCTGGCCGCACTGTACTCATTGGCACCGGTTTTCCGGTGGCGGGGACCTTCGAAACGGATGGGCCCGTCGGTGCTATTGCGATTTATCGCATGCTACAACAGCTTGGTGTACAACCGGTGCTGGTTTGTGGCGACCCGTTGTTGTCTGTGTTGAACGGACATTTTCAGGTCGAAGCATTTCCGCTTGGCATTGATGGTCAGCATCGTGCAGCCCAACTATTGGCGCTGTATCAGCCAGCGGCAGTGCTCTGTATTGAAAGACCCGGGCAGGCGGTGGATGGGCGTTATTACAATATGCGCCATGAAGATATCAGCGCAAAAGTCGCCGACTTAGATGCACTGATGCGACTGGCTACTTGCCCGACTGTCGGTATCGGCGATGGTGGCAATGAAATTGGCATGGGCAAGATTATCGACACGATCCGCGCCCTCGATATCAGGCCCGCGGTGACCAGCTGCAGCGAACTGATCGTCGCCGATGTCTCGAACTGGGCGGCGTACGGCCTGGCTTACCACTGGTCGCTGCAAAGTGGTGTCGATTTGTTTGGCTGTTGCGACGCGTTGCCAAGCCTGCAGTTTTTATCCAGTCACGGCAGTGTCGATGGCGTGACCCGGCAAAATACGCTGACCGAAGATGGGCTCTCGCCGGACATTGGCGCTCAGTTATGCCAGCAGATTTATCAATTGTATCAACAACACCGGTTTGCACCGGCGTAAGGACCTGAATTGTCAGATGTGTATTTAAACGGCAGTTTTATACCCGCCAGTGAGGCCCGCATTTCACCGATGGACCGCGGTTTTTTATTTGGCGATGGCATTTATGAAGTGATCCCGAGTTATCAGGGCAAACTGGTTGGCTTTACGCCACATATCGACCGGATGCAGCGCGGACTCGCCGAAATCGGCATTCAGTTTGACTGGAGCCATGCCAAATGGCTCGACATGATCAAAGAATTGCTCATGCGCAACGGTAATGGCGATCTGGGCGTTTACTTACACGTCTCGCGCGGCACCGATAGTAAACGCGGCCATGCCTTTCCGGCCGGTGTCCTCCCAACCGTGTTTGCTTTCGCCTTTGCCATCAATCCGCCGCCGACCGGTTTGCCGGGTTCAGCCAAACCTATCCAGGTCGCCTCGGCCACTGATTTACGCTGGAAACGCTGTCACATCAAATCGACGGCGCTGCTTGGTAATGTGCTCCATCATCAGCAAGGTGTCGATGCCGGTTATCAGGAAACGATTTTGTTTAATGAACAGGATGAACTTACCGAAGGTAGTTCCTGTAATGCTTTTATTGTCAAAGATGGCATGATCAGCACACCCCCGCTGGACCAGCAGATTTTACCGGGCATTACGCGATTGTTACTGTTACAAATCCTGAGAACGCAGAGCACCTTGCCAGTACAGGAACGGGTGATCAGTAAAGCAGAAGTGCTGGCTGCGGATGAAGTCTGGCTCACCAGCTCATCAAAAGAGTTAATGCCGGTGGTTGCTATCGATGGTCAGCCAGTTGGCTCTGGAGAAGTTGGCGCTATCTGGTATCAGGCTCAGCAATTATTCGCTGCGTACAAATTTGCTGATAAATACACCGCTGTAAGCTAACTGAAACTCCCCCCGCCATGATTGATAGTGCGGGGGGGTAAAATATATATAATTCATTTAGATACTAATCTGCTGCGCTTTAAGGTTGCACTTTTTTGCCGTCAGCCTACAAGCTGTCACTGCGCCGAATAATTGAATATTCTTAATCTGTAAATTAATTCGCATAAGCTATTTCTCATAAAATAATTTATTGCTATCTTTGCTGTGGGCGGGAATAAAATTTCGCCTTGATGGACCGTCTGATTGCAGGCGGTGGCAGCGGCAACGCTTTTGTAGTCGGGCTGGTTTGGCAGCAAATCAGCGTGAAAAGCAGGTCAGCGGTACAAACAATAATAATCCGGGACTTAGCAATGAAAATAACAACATCACCGCAGTATCCGACGACGCCGGTCCGGCGTTTTGGCATCAACCTCATTACCAGCGCGCTGCTTGCCAGCGTTTTGTCTGCCACACCAGCAATGGCCCAGCAGGCAGGGGGCATTAAAGGTAAAATCAGCGCAGATTCGGCCCAAAGTTCAGTGGCAGGTTTAACAATCACCGCCAGCAGTAATGTAATGCCAAAACCACGCACCGCAGTGACCAAAGCCGATGGCTCTTATTCTCTGCCATTGTTACTTCCGGGCAAATATGACCTGACGATCAGCAACGCAACCGGCGTTGTGCGCAAAATGCAGGTTGAAGTGCAACTTGAACAAACCTCGACCGTTGACGTCAATCTCGGGGCCGGTGGCGCCGATGTCGAAGTGATCCAGGTGCTGGGTAGCTCTATCTCGCGCGAAGGCAATTCAGCACTGACGAACTCTTTAGGCGCAGAAAACATCGAGTCGCTGCCGGTGGGTCAGGAATATCGTGATTTATTAAAACTGGTGCCGGGTGTGCAATACTCGGAAAACGGTATTTTAGGCCCATCCGCCGGTGGTTCCGGTGTCGATAACAAATATGGTTTTGACGGCGTCGACGTGTCTTTACCATTATTCGGTAACCTGGCGTCCGATCCATCCACCCATGATATCGCCAGCGTGTCGATGGACCGCGGTGGCGCCAAAGCGGTTGGTTTTAACCGCGCCGGTGGTTTTTCCATTAATACCATCTCCAAATCCGGTACCAATGAATTTGAAGGTTATGTAGAGTACAAGCTGCAGGATAAAAGCCTGTCAGCAAAAAACCTCGATCCGGCAAAGGCCTATAAATCTGAACAAAGCTGGCTGACAATGGGGCTGGCGGGCCCGCTGGTCGAGGATATGCTGTATTTTTATGGCTCTTTCTACCGGCCAGAAGAAGAAAGGGCAAATAAAGCAACGAACTATGGTCCGGTGAAAGACTTTACCAGTGAACGCGACGAGTACTTTGGTAAATTAACTTTTGCGCCAACCGATGCGTTATTGTTTAACCTGAGTTTGCGTGATTCCAGCCGCAAAGACAAAGGCGCCTCCGTTCTGGCGAGTGATGCCGATACGGTGTCAGTAGGCGAATTATCTGATCAAACCATCCTGACGTTGGATGGCTCTTACCTGCTCAGCAGCAACACCAGCCTGAGTTTTAATGCCGGCCGGTTTGAACTGGAAACCGCCAGTTCGCCGGATAGCCGATTTGGCTTTCAACCGGTCATTGGCAACAAACTGGATGTAAATAATCTGACCAGCCTTGGCACCTTGTCAGTTCCGACTTTAATTGCCAATGCCACCACGCCGGCACAACTGGCCTTTAATAACTTTGCCCAACAGCTGATTAACCAGTACGGCTATACCAATGCTGCCGGCGCCAAAGCAGGCGGAGGCAGGGTCGGCGGGGCGCCACAAATCAATAACCAGAATTTCTACCGCGATAGTCTGGAATTTGCTGTTGATCATGAGCTCAGTCACGGCGATACCACGCACAAACTGCATGCCGGCTTTAAGTATTCGGATATCGAAGAAGAATTAAGCCGCTTATCCAATGGCTGGGGCACTATCGCTTATACCGGTGGCTTGCAAAAAACCGCAGCCGGTGTGCCCTATTTTTACCAAACCTCAACCGAACAAATGAGCTTGCTCGATGCCAGTGGTAAAACCGTACCACCGATTAAATCTGCCGCGCGTTCTTACAACTTTGAGATTAATGACACCATCACCCACGGCGATTTCGACTACAACATCGGGGTGTTAATCAGTAAAGATGAGTTGTTTGGCCAGGGCTTACGCGAAAAAGCCGGTACTGTATCCGGTTTTGAACTGGCGCCCGGCAACAAGTACAAAATGTACACCATTGACTGGAAGGACATGATCCAGCCACGTTTGGGGGCTACCTGGCGTTATGACGGCGAAAATACCATTTTTGCCAACTACGCTTCGTACAACCCGGAAGCGAGCTCGCTGGCCCGCGCGGCTTCCTGGGACCGCAGCACGCAGCGCACTTTGTTAGTGCGGTTTGATGAAAACGGTAACTATCTGGAAACTGCCAACCGCGGTTCGTCCAGCGGTAAAGTGTTTGCCGATGACCTGAAACCGCGCCGTATCGATGAATTCACCTTAGGCACGACCAAAGCATTGGATGGCGGCTGGTTCCTGCGCAGTCATATCAGGCATCGCGAAGGTTCGCATTTCTGGGAAGATATCTGGAACTATGCACGTTCGCGTGAAGGCACTTATGGCCCGAACGGTGGTGTGCCGGCAGATTTGCGGGCGCTTGGTGATTACGTGAAGAACCTGGAAGATATCCGCAAAGAAATTGGTGGCTCGACTTATGTTATCGCTGAGGTCGACGGCGGTTATACCAAGTATTGGGAAGCCAGTTTTGAAGCCGAATGGGTCGGTGACCGCGCTTATCTGAACGCGTCTTATGTCTGGAGCCGTTACACCGGTAACTTCGATCAGGACAACACCACTTATACCAATGACGCCAACACTTTTATCGGTTCGTCTTATTACAACGACGATAAAGGCAAATATGTCTGGGATAATAAAGACGGTACCTTGTCGGCCGACAAACCGCATCTGCTGAAAGTCTATGGCTATTACACATTAGACTGGGAAGCCAATATTGGTGCCTACTTTGTGTTCCAGTCCGGCCAGGCCTGGGAGAAGTGGTCAGGCGCTTATTACGGCCTGAACCCACGCGGCGCTTATGAAGCCGTCAGCGCTTATGCGGAAAAAGCCGGCAGCAGACGAAGCAGCAGCCACTGGCAAATGGACCTGAACTATACACAGGACTATGTGATTAATCCGGAACTGGTGGTGAAATTCCGCGCCGATCTGTTTAACGTCTTTAACCGTCAAACCGGTTATGACATTGAACCGATCGATTATGATCCGGAATACGGCACACCAAGACGCTGGTACAACCCGCGCCGGGTCCAGTTGTCAGTTCGGGTAGATTTCTAACCCTTACTGAACTGTGTCGCTGCCAACAGCTGCTGCATACCTGAGATCAACAAAAAATAAAAAAGCCAGTCGATGTTTTGACTGGCTTTTTTAATGGGTACTTTGCCACACGGTCGACGCTTAGAACTGGCTGACTTGCTGCACCCATTGGTCCAATAATGGCCGGCCTTTGGCAACGCCTTGTTCTGCATTGACCAAGCCAACAAAGATCCAGGGCCGTTGCTGGCGGTCGAACACATAACCAGCAAGGCCGGTTCCGTTGCGCAAGGTGCCGGTTTTCAGCCGGGCTCGGTCCCGGGCAGGCGTAGTGCTCATGCGATTCTGCAGAGTTCCGTCTATGCCGGCGCGTGGCAGACTGCTGGCCAAATCCAGCCCCCAAGGTTGCTGCCAGGCATGTTGTAACAACGCCGCCAGCTGACTGGCACTGATCCGGGCCTGACGTGATAAACCGGAGCCATTGTCGAGCACCAGCCCTTGTGTCGGCAGTTGGCGCTGACTTAGCCACTGCAACACAATTTGCTCTGCGGCCTGTGCAGTATCCGGTTGTTGTGGATCTGCACCTACCGGCGCCAGACGGCCTAATTGCAATGCCAGCGTACGCGCCAGGCCGTTGTCAGAATTTTTATTCAGCTGTTGCAGCAATTGCGGCAATGGCCGGCTGAAATGTTGCGCCACGACCACCGCATCTGCAGGCGTTTGTCCTTGTTGTACCAGCAAAGGTGCGCCAAAACGGCCGCCCAGCTGGCGCCAGAACTGGCTTAAGCTTAATTGCCACTGTGCATCGCGACTCAGCCAGGCTGCATCTTCCTGATGCAGGCAGTTGCGCGGGAATTCGCCACGCAACACCAGTTCAATGCCGCCGTCCGGCAGCATACGTTCATTCAGCACCAGTAAGTCCGGATTAAACAGGTCACAGCGCGCGTCGGTTAATCGCAGTTCCGATCTGAGCCGTAAGTCGGTCAACACTGGCAGACTGGAAAGCTGTACCCCGGTCGCATCGCTGCGTAGCCGCAGCTGCAGCATCTGCTGATTGAGCCCAAGTGCATCCGGAATATAGTTGTAACGGGCGCGCGGCGATTCATCAAAAGGCGGTGCCGCCGGGTCGGGCAATAACGGACTGAACCAGCTGCGGTCGAGCAGCACGCCGGCGCGTAGCTCGCGCACGCCTTCGTTATATAACTGCGCTAACATAGACGACACTGCCGCATAATCCAGCTCCGGGTCGCCTTTACCGCGCACATACAGCGGCTTGGTTAAAATGCCGCTCTGCCGGGCTTGTGCCAAATCTGCTGCATCTGCCAAGAATTCCGTTTCACCGCGCCATAACGGCCCGAGCTGATCCAATGCCACGGCACTGGTGACCAGTTTTAATGTGCTGGCGGGTTGCAGTAATAAATCTGCATTGTGCTGGATCACGGCAGTGTTCGCTGCAGGCTCACCAGGCATTGCGACCGGCAGCACCACCAGCGCAACCTGATCTGGCTGCAGGCCTGCTGCGAGGATCTGCTGCTGTAGATCATGGCGCAGTTGGAAAGCGGGCTGACTGGCGCAACCGCTCAGGAGCAAAATGAACATCAAAGAGGCAGGTCTTAACATCATGAAACCTCGGTATGACTTAGCGAAGACCAGGCAGTGCCGGTAATAACCAGTCCTGCTGCAGCCTTTGATATTCGCTGGCGGGCAGCAGCAGATACAGCGGTTCTGCCTGCGGACTTAACCATTGCAACAATGCTGTCAGATGTTCAGGCGCTAAAGCGGTACAACCGGCGGTTTTGCGTCCGTCCGGAGATTTCAGATGCATAAAAATACAGCTGCCAGCGCCGGTCTGGCGTGCTTCGCCTGAACTGAAGTTGTGGTCGATAAACAAACCTTGTTTATACACCGCATCTGGTTTTTGGATCAGGTCACGACGCATTGGCTCTGAACTGCCGGCGGTCCACTCGGGCCGGTACTGGCGGATATCCAGCGTTTGGTTGTACAAAGGCGAGGTTGGCACATCGATACAATAATCAAACCGGCTCATTTGCTGATACGGCATCTGGGTGGCAAGTGCTGGCAGGGCGCCAAACGCCGCGCTCAGGCGAAATAAACCCGCCGGTGCTTTGCCATCACCTTCCTGCTTTTGCGGCCCGCTTTGTACCGGATGTAAGCCAAGACCCCATGCAGTGCCGTTTCGCCCCAGGTCAACCTGACTTGTTTGACCGGTGATTTGCCAGGGTTGTCCGGCAACACGGGCAAACTGATATAACTGACCACCAGTGGCGTCCCAGTTGTCACTGATGACGACCACCAACTGCGTTGTGTTGGCAGGGATCACTGATTTTGCCGGTAGCTGTTCAGACGCGGGGCTAATAGACTGACTACATGCGGCAAGAAACAAGGTGCTGCAGGCTAAAGATAAGGAAAAACATGCTACTGGCTGCGGTTGATTTGAGCGGGCATTGAGCATGAGCGTAAAGGGCAAAGTGATTGATTTTAAGAATGATTTCAGCAGTTGTTGTCGTTTTCGCATCACTTCGCCTGTGCTTGTAATTTGATCTTGGGCCAGTATACTTGAATAAATAATTCCTGCCACACTGATAGGTTTAGAATGATTGGAATAACACGCAACCAACATGCAATGTTTGCCGCACTGTCTGACCTGGTGCGTTGCAGTTTGTTCATCATCACCACAGGAGTGATCATGGTGATCCCGACAGCAGCAGCCAGTTCGCACGATATTCCATTCCTGAGCGCCGCGCAATTGGCGCCGGATTATTGGCTGGCGCGCACAGCAGCACCAGACCAAATACTGCGCACGCCCACACAAATAGCCAATACAAACGCGCAGTTGCTGCGCACTTTACCGGATATGCTGGACCTTGCCACGGCGCCAGACAACTACAGCCAACAAGAATTATTGAAGCTCATCAACCAAAATTCGTCGATGCCCAAAGCGGCGCGCTTTTATGCCGATGGCCGCCAGCTAACGCCGGCTGACTTTGCGCGTTATCAACAAGCGATGGCGCTTGAAACCTTGTCTGCCAGCGCTGTTGACCGTGTTGAGGCCAAGTACGCACTGGTCACCAGCCGCGGTATTATCCGTACTTTCCCGACGCTGGATCGGGTGTTTAACGACGGTATGGATACCGATATCGACCGTTTTCAGGAAACGGCGGTGTTTCCGGGCCAACCGTTGCAGGTACTGCATCATAGCCAGGACCGGTTATGGGCTTTTGTCCGGCATTATCACTATAGTGGCTGGCTTCAGGTCAAACATCTGGCGCTGACGGACAAACAGACTGCGCTCAGTTTTGCCAATAACCCGGATTTTTTGCTGGTCACCGGAGCGCGGGCTTATACCAACTTCACCGCTGAACAGCCTGAAGTTTCCGAGGTCACACTGGATATGGGCGTGCGGTTACCGCTGCTGCATGAATTTCCGCCGTTGGTGCATGACCAGAATCCTGCATTCAGTTATGTGGTGCAGCTACCGGTGCGCCGTCAGGACGGCACCTTGCAGCTGCTGCCGGCGCTGGTCGCGCGTAGTCAGGATGTTCGTACTGGCTTTTTGCCGCTGACCCGCGCCAATATTATCCGGCAGTCATTTAAGTTTCTTGGTGAGCGCTACGGCTGGGGCCATGACTACAACGCCCGCGACTGCTCAGGTTTTATCGGTGAAGTGTTTAAGACCTTCGGCGTGTTGTTACCCCGCAATACCAGTAGTCTTGGTAAACAACGTTTTGCTGCGGAAATTCAGCTTGATAATGCCAGCGATGCCGAAAAAACGCAGGCGCTGAATCAAACCAACACCGGTGATTTACTACTGATCCCGGGCCACGTGATGCTGGTGCTTGGACGAACCGATAACCAGCAATTATTTGTTATTCACTCGGTGAATGGGCTGAGTTATTTCCACAGCAATGGCCAGTATTATCAAAGCAAATTAAATGGCGTCAGTATCACGCCGTTGTTGCCGTTGCAGCTCAATCAGCACACCAGCTATCTGCAAGCGATCTATAACATCAAAAGCCTGACGCGGGAGACCTATGCGCATCCGTAACATCGACACCTTTTTGTTAGAAGTGCCGTTAAAAACGCCTTTTGTCACGGCGCTGCGCCGTGTCGACGCCGTGCAGGATCTGGTCGTTCGGATTGAACTGGAAAACGGGCTTTGTGGTTATGGCGAAGCGGCACCGACGTTGGTGATTAGCGGTGACAGCCTGCAATCGATGCAGGCGCTGATCCACACGGTGTTTAAACCGCTGCTGGTTGGGCAATCCATATTGAATTTCCAGTCGCTGCTGCATCATCTGCAGCGGCGCGTGGTCGGCAATAGCAGTGCCAAGGCTGCGGTTGAAATCGCACTTTATGATGTCCGGGCGCAATTATTGGCGATTCCGCTTTGTCAGTTACTCGGCGGCGAAGCGACAAGCCTGACGACGGACATCACGATCAGCATGAACCCGGTCGACGAAATGGTTTCGGACGCCAACAAAGCGGTCGCTGCTGGCTACCAGCATTTGAAAATCAAACTGGGTAGTGAGCCCGACCTTGACGTCGAACGGGTGCTGGCTATCCATCGCGCCGTACCGGGTCATATCAAGCTACGGCTTGATGTCAATCAGGCCTGGACGGCGAAACAAAGTATCCGCGCTTTGCGCCAGATTGAAGCGGCCGGCATTGTGCCAGAACTAGTGGAACAACCGGTGCCGGCGGCTGACCTTGCCGGTTTAAAAGCAGTGAAAGATGCGGTGCTGACGCCGGTGATGGCCGATGAGAGTGCCTATAGCCCGGCCGATGTGGTGACGCTGCTCTCTGAGGATTGCTGTGACATTATCAACATTAAACTGATGAAAACCGGCGGGATCAGCGGTGCGTTACAGATATTGGCACTGGCTGACATCGCCGGTAAACCCTGCATGCTGGGGTCGATGCTCGAATCTTCGATCAGTGTTGCCGCGGCAGCGCATCTGGCTGCAGCCTTTCCACAGACCATCCGCTATCTGGATCTGGATGGGCCGACTTTGTCCAGCTTTGACCCGGTCAGCGGCGGCACGCGTTTTGATGGCCCGACCATCTGGCTCAATAGCAGCGCCGGTTTAGGCATTCAAGCGGTGCAGGGCTTAACGGCCTGGCCTTTGGCAGCGCTGCCAACACAGTTGTCTAATTAGCAGAAAAAATCAGGGGCGGGCAGTGCGCCGGCATTGTCCTGTTGCCTGTGTCTTGGTTTGCGCCTGAATCCGCGCATGGGCCAATGCCAGCTCGCCGAGGCGTTTTAACCACGGCAAACCGACAGTGTCATAGTCGTAGTGGTCGTCATTTAATACGCCATCCTGATTGACGTATAAAGCGGCCGACAAGATAAATTCTGCGCCGCTGCAGTCATCCCGCACATAAGCGCTGTCGAGCAAAAAGCCATAAGCGTCACCAACTTTATTGTGAATATGCACGTGGGGGTCAACCTCGGCATCTTTGGCGGCGCCATACAGCAGAAATTTGACATAAGTCGGCCAATATTCGGCCGGATCATAACGGGGGTCCTGACTTTCTCCCGGCAACTGGGCCATTTGCTGTTGTAAAAACTGTAAGTCAGCCGGTGTCAGCTGCAAGCGCGCGTCAACCGGTATGGTCTCAGGCAACATAATCATCTGAGTCAGCCGGTGCATATGCGACAAGGTCCAGCGGTTTTTTTGACTAAAATCCAACGCTTTGCCCTGTAACAAACCGTCTTTCAGATAGTCGTTGCCGACTGGCGTATAGGGCCTTGCCGGCATTGCCGGAGCATGCCGGGCGGACTGGCGATAAAGCAACTGCCCGCCGGCGTCATAAAAAGTGATTGCATTGGTTGCTCGATTTTCTTCGGCGCTTAATGGCCGTTCCAGTCGGTGTAAAATCTGCGCACCGGTAAAACCCAAAGTGGCCAGCCGCGCGTTGATATAGTGCTGGCCCATCAATTCATATAAACGGTTGTAGGCATCGTTGTCGCTGACCAGCAAAATCTTTTTCACATAATGGCGTACCGTCGGCAAACCGGAGGCTGCGCTGTCATCGCGATTCACCAGCATATCGCCGGGTAGAAGCGGCTCAGTCTGCATCACGGCATCGGCACTGACGCCATAAACCGCAAGCTGCTGCAGATATTCCAGCGCCAGCGCGGCGATCGCCAGTTTCACTGTCGACGCCGGATACAGATACTCATCATCCGCACGGTATTGCTGTTGGCGCAACACAGGCCGGGCGCCACTATCACGCTGGATCTCTGTCAGTAGCAGCTGCAAGCGGAATTTTTCCGGATGATTGGCCAAATCTGGCTGTTGGATAGATAACGCGCTTGTTGCCACCCATGCTGCCAATAACGGACTGTCCAGGTCAGCTGCAACAGGGTTGACAGCTAACGGTGGCGTTGCCGACGGGCTGTTTTGACAGCCTGCCAGCAGCAAGCTGTAGCCCAGTGCAACGGCGAGCCGCCAAGTTTTCCGCGCGATTGTTAATGGCAACATCAAGCCCAACTCCGTAGTGAACAGTGTGAATAGATTATTCTTTCACTGATTTATATCCGGAATATCATTGGTTGACAATGTACTGGTGCAGATTGGTTAGCCGGCCTGGGTGGTTGGCTTACAGCGCAAAATATCGGCATTTTTTAAGTAAAATCCGGCTGGCGGCGCAAATTCCAGTGGCAATGCCAACTTAGTCTGCCATTTCTGTTGCAGGGCACGTGGCTGATTTGACTGTAAAATTTGCTGGTATTTTTGTTGCAGTTGCGCAGTCAGTGCCGGATCTGAGCCCGGTGACAAGCCAAAGTAATTTTCCGAACACAACAAGCGCCATACTGGTATTAATGTCGGTGCGTCCGGATGTTGCGCCTGCAGCACCTGTTCTTCCAAATCTGTCGACAACCATAGCTGCGCCCGGTTTTTCAGCAGCATCTCCATACCTTGCTGGTAACTGCCGACGGTCTCAATATTGATGCCCGCTGCTTTAAACTGTTCGCTGAGCCAACCGGCGCGCAGACCCGCCACTACCAATCGGTGTTTTTTGATATCGTCAAAGCTTTGTACCAGCGGCAGATCAGCGCGTGTGGCATATAAAGCATGGAACCGCCGTGAAACCGGGCCAATGAATGTAAAACCAAGTGCCTGCCGTTGCGGCGTTTTCCCCATTGTAAACAGCAACACATTTTTATGCTGCAGCGCGGTGTCATAAGCGCGTGGCCATGGCATTAACTCAACGGGGGCCGGCAACTGACCATCAAACAGCAGTTGTAATAAGTCGACCGAAATGCCTTTGATTTGCTGATCTTCAATATAATTAAACGGCATTTTTTCTGACGTCAGGATCCGTACCGGCGTTTCAGCCGCCGCTGACACTCCGCAGATCCACAGCAATAAAATTCCGATAGACAGTCGCAATGGGTTCGTCCTCTGACATTATTTTATAGTGAGCATGAAAACAAAAACCGTTGTTGTCAATTAAGTGACAAAACAACAGACAGCGCTGCGCACAATGGGATCAGCAAGACAGGTGGACACCAGCGGCGTTGCACCAATAAGAGCGCGCCTACAACAGGGAGCCAATGCCAATGGGTTGCCACCGCATGCGGCAGGATCAGGCTAACCCAGCTGACCGCGAGTAATGCCACGACCGCACTGTTGACCGCAGCGACCGCGCCTTGTAAAGGCAGGACCCGGCCCAGCTGATACCACCAGGGAAAAATGCCACATAACAACAAAGCGCCCGGTAAAAACAACATCAGCGTGGCCAGTAATGCGCCGCTAATTCCCTGGCCCCCAGCCACACCCAGATAGGCAGCAAAACTAAACAGCGGGCCTGGCAGTAATTGGGCGGTGGCATATCCGGCCAGAAAATCACTGGCCGCTTTGCTGCAGCAGGGGCACGACGACATGGCCACCGCCAAAAACCAAAGCGCCGGCGCGGTAACAAAGGTCGGCGAGCAGCAGCAACGGCTTTTCTGTACCAAATTGGCTTGCCAGCCATGGCAGTAAAATAAGCAGTAGCAAAAAAAGACCCAGCAGCATCAAACTGCGCGAGCGCCGGGCGGTGGTGTTAAGGGTGGGTGCTACAACCACAGGACGTAGCCAGATGGCGCCGATCGCGGCAAAAATTAGCAGAATGGCCAACTGCGCGCTGGCACTTTGCCAGTAAAAAAACACGGGGATGGCCAATAAGGCCAACAGACGCCGCGGCCAGTCGGGCGTCAGGCTGCCAACCATCTGCCAGACGGCATGGGCCACAATTGCGGCTAATCCCCAGAAGGCGCCTTGAAGTGCGGCTGGTGACAACCAGCTTAAGCCGGCAATACCGGCCAGACACATTAAGACAACTGAGGGCAGCGTAAAGCCACAAAAAGCCAGCACAGCACCGGGCAGGCCGGCTCGGTGCAGACCGATGCCCATACCCACCTGGCTACTGGCAGGACCTGGTAAAAACTGACATAACGCGACCAACTGCTGATATTGCACAGCGCTCAGCCAGGCTTTTTCGCCAACAAAACATCGCTCGAAGCGCAATAAATGCGCGGCCGGGCCGCCAAAGGAGCTGCAACCAAGC
Organism: Rheinheimera sp. F8; assembly: GCF_001518915.1. Classification (NCBI taxonomy): domain Bacteria; kingdom Pseudomonadati; phylum Pseudomonadota; class Gammaproteobacteria; order Chromatiales; family Chromatiaceae; genus Rheinheimera; species Rheinheimera sp. F8. Next base: position 3,344,764 of record NZ_CP013656.1, on the reverse strand, counting down.
CGCAAAAACAGCAGAAAAATTTCGGCATAATGCGCCATCAACAATATCCTGCATCAACATCGACGCTGGATATTAGCCAGTCTGTTGACTGGGGCCAAGCATTTTAGCAGCCACACTGTGCCAAAGCAGCTTGGTCCTCTGCGCCGGTGGCCAGCGGAAAACCTTCGTCCTGATAACCTTGCAGGCCACCAACCATCATTTTAACCGGGTAGCCGAGGCGGGCGATTTTCAGGGCGGCCTGATCGGCGCCATTGCAATGAGGTCCGGCGCAATACACCACCAACAACCTTTGTTGCGGTAGGGCTTGCAAGGTCGCCGGACTGATTTGCCGGTGTGGCAAATTAAGCGCGCCGGGGACATGGGACCTGGCGTATGCGGCTTCCCCGCGCACATCCAGCAGCACAAAATCATCAGCACCACTGCTGAGCGCACTGTGCACATCACTGCAATCGGTTTCAAACTGCAGACGCTGACTAAACCAGCTGATCACAGCATCTGCTGGCGCTGCCGGGTACTGACAAACTAACGAAGGGCTTTGCGCTGTGACCGCTAACGGTGCGGATTGGTTATCAGATAAGGTCATTTGAACTACTCCTGTGGGTTGGATGAACTCAGGGCTATTTCAGCAAAGCATGCCTGCAATCAACATTGGCTAAATTGACAAAGAACGCCTGTTTTCAGCCAAACGCTTGCCGAGGTAGGGCATGACCGTCACAATCAGGCTGGTTTCACTGACAGACGGGGAGAATGATGATGCCAGGGCAGTTAACAAAGGAGCAGCCACATCGCGTAGTCATTTGTGCTTATCACGGTCTGTCGATGCTGGAATACGGCGCCGCTGTGGAGATTTTCGTCAGTCACGGCCGGACCAATTCACCGTGGTATCAAAGCCAGATCATCGGCGCTGATGGCCCGGTGCTGCAACTCGGTGATGGTTCGGCGCTGCACCTGTCGGCTGATTTAAATCAGTTGCAGTTGGCTGATACCATAGTCTTGCCGGGCTGGCGCAATATTGAGGAAAAACCGCCACAAGCATTGCTTCTGGCGTTGCAACATGCCGCAGCGCGCGGCGCCCGCTTAGTCAGCTTTTGCTCCGGCGCGGTGATCCTGGCTTATGCCGGGCTGCTCGATGGCAAAACCGCCACCACCCACTGGAAATACGCCAAAGCCTTCCGTCGGCTGTTTCCAAAAGTACAGCTCGATACCGATCCTTTATATGTGCAGGCCGGGCAGATATTTACCTCGGCTGGCAGTGCCGCCTGTATCGATTTGGCGTTGGCGTTGATCGAAGCCGATTTTGGTGTTGCCCAGGCCAATCGCTCAGCCCGGCGGCTGGTAGTACCGTTTAGCCGCCAGGGTGGACAACGGCAATTTATCGAGCTGCCGGTATCGACGGCCAGTAAAACGCTCAGTGCGGTGCTGGACGCGGTACTGGCAGATTTGACTCAGCCTTGGGATATTGATCAACTGGCGCGGCAGGCAGGCATGAGCCGGCGTAGTTTTGACCGGCATTTTCAGCAAAGTGTTGGCCAAAGTGCCAAACAATGGTTGCAGCAGGCGCGGATAGAACAGGCCAAGTTGTTGTTAAGTCGTGGCGAGCGGGTAGAGTCCGTGACCGGGCTTTGTGGCTTTGCCAGCAGCTCGGCGTTTCGCCTGCAGTTTGCCCAGTGGACTGGTGTGTCGCCTAGTCAGTACCGGCAGCAGCAGTTACAGCATGTCAGTTTGATCTCAGCCTGATCCCGGTCTGCTCTCAGCATAAAACGCAGGCGGACCGCACGGGGCTTGCTAGTCTGACAGACAGCTCTTATGATCGCGCCTCTTTGATGCTGCCGCACGCCTTACCGGAAATTTTCATGTCATTTGTTCATCACGAAGCCACATCGCCGTTGTTGTATGCCATCCTGCAACTGGTCCTGCAACAGGATCAACAGCTGGAACGGGCGATGGCGCAAGTGTTTGCTGCCGCCCGCCCGGCGGTTGGTTTGCAAAGTCAGGTGGTATGGCACTGTGGTGCTTTTCTGCGCAAATTAAATGCCTATCAGCAATTGGCCGGCGCTGAAGCCAGCTTAGCGGACACCGTGGCGCTGTATTTTGCAGTGCAGCAAGACGCGGGCGACATCACACAGCGTTGGCAGCAGCTGCCGCCTGCAATGCAGGATGGCTGTCCGGATTGGCTGGACCAGCTTGGTCAGGCTGAGCTTGGCAGTGGCTGGCCAGCAGAACGTGCGGCACTGGCGCAGGCTGCGCCACGTTTTGTCCGCGTCAACAGTTTAAAAACCAACCGAGATGCACTGCAACGCGCCCTGGCACAGGCCGGCATCCAAAGCAAAACTGTCGATGGCGTTGATTCGGCACTGGAGATCACCTCCGATGGTGCTTTGTTTCAGACAGAGCCGTTTAAACTTGGTTGGTTTGAACAACAAGATGCCGGTTCGCAACTCATTGCCGCTGCTTTACCGGTAATGCCAGGTAGTCGCGTGATAGATGCCTGTGCCGGTGCTGGCGGAAAAACATTGGCGCTGGCCGCCCGGATGCAAGCTAAAGGGCGGTTGCTGGCGATGGATGTTGAACAGTGGAAGCTCGATAACCTGCAACAGCGCGCCAACAGAGCCGGTGCGGCGAATATTGAGACTCGCCTGATCAGCAGCAGTAAAACGATTAAACGCCTGGCAGGCAAAGCTGATTTTCTGTTGCTGGATGTGCCATGTAGCGGCAGCGGGGTGCTCAGACGTAATCCTGATGCGAAGTGGCGCTCACCCATGCGTCTGGCAGAGCTTCGGGTATTACAACAGGACATCCTGCAGCGCTACAGTAAAATGCTTTGTGTTGGCGGCGAGCTGGTTTATGCCACCTGTTCTATATTCCCGTCGGAAAACCGCGGCCAAATTGATGCCTTTTTGGCAAGCCGGCCCGATTTTCAGTTGCTGTCTGAGCAACATATCAGCCCGGCAGCGACCGGCTTTGATGGTTTTTATGCCGCACATTTACGCCGGATCAGCGAGCTGAGCTGACCGGCGTTGCCTGGATTGACTCAAGTTGCTTCGGTTCAGGTTTTGCTGGCATCTGCCGCAGGGTTTTCTGCCGGTACTTCATAGGCCTTGCAAGTACTGACCAACGCCTGTAAATGCCCGCCTAAATCTTTGCTGGCGAATTGCTGGGTTTGGCTCACCAATGTTTTCAGCGAAGCGAGCGCCTGTTCCAGCCCTTGCTGGTCGATCAGCGTTTTGGCATATGCTGCCGCATCGGCACCTTGTTCCAGCATTGCCGCCACACTATCAAAACTGAGTTCCTGCGAAAACATCTGCTCTATATCTGCCAGTAGTTGCGCGACTTTGGCGGATTCGACCAGGGCTCCTTCAACGGTAATGAGTTTGCCCATCGGATCTGCCGCCAACCGACTGGCGACGCAAGCCGCTACGGTGCCGGCCTCAGCACTACCGGCCACTGCCGCCAGACCTTGCTCACGGATCTGTTTGACTGCTTCGGCGATTTGCGGATCTTGTTGCAACCATTGTTGCTCTAATGCGGCTTTTGGGTTTTCACTGAGATAACCACAGCTGGTCAGCAAAAATAACAGGCCAGCAGTTAATAGAGGACGAGTAACGGACATTTGCAGCTCCATGGCAAGAAATCAACGGGAAACAGCGGGAAATGCCGCGCTGCGTGTGTTTCTTCAGATGGCGCTGCTAATAGATAATTCAAGGGTTCAGACAAAAATTTGTCGTTGATCCGCCACTCTTGGCCGGATTTACCCAATTTACGCCGCAATGCGTTATTGGTGTACCTGCGTCAGAGCTGTCAACAATCGTTGCCGCAACACAGAGATTTGACTGGCCTGCAGCACAGGGGCGTCGGTTTTGTCGCCATGCAAGGCAAGCTGCAGTTGTACCTGATATTGATTATACAGCTTGTTCAGCACCGGGCTTTCACTGATAGCAAACAACTGCTGCCACAGCGCTTCGATTTGCTGCAGCTGCTGTGCTGAAACACCAGACCGGTCGGCTTGTTGCATCGCCAGACTTAATGTGCGTAATTCGACATCCAGTTTTCTGAGCACCGCTTCAGCACTTTGTGAGTGCGTCACTGAATGCGGTAACGGCTGTGTGGCGGCCCCAGGTACCTGTTGCGGCGCCAGCAGAGCGAGCAGCAATAGCGTGATTTTAACCAACAATAAGCGTTGCATTTGGACCTCCTCAGAAATACCAGCCATAAGACAGGCTGATAAAATCAAGCCCGGGATTTGGCCGCTTAAAGCCGGCGTTTGAATAGTGCAGATAACGTAAGGTCAGACTTTCAGTCGGGCTCATCCAGGCGACTAAACCAAGCCGATCTTCAAACTGATAATGGGTACTGACGTCTTTGCCGGCAAAACGCGTGTCATCCAGTAGCGACACGCCAATGCCAAATTCAAGGTCCCATTGCAGGTCAAACGCTTGTCCGAGCGGATAACGCAACACCGGTGACACCGCCAGCACAGCATTGCTGTCGGAACTATTGGTTGGGCCGTAACGCCAGAAGTTGGCACTGGCTTCAAACAACATGGTCAGGCGTGGGTCCAGGCCGGACAACCAGTCAACATGATGTTGATAGGCAAGCTTTAATCCCTGCACATCGCCTTCACCTTGCAGATAATCTACGGCAATCGCCTGATCCCGGCTCTCGGCCTGTGCCATATTAAACAGACCGGTGCAAAACAAAGTCAGCACTAACGCCTTAAAAATTGCGCGGTTGATACGAAGGTGGAAATTGGCAGTCATTAGTTGTTCCTTACAGTCAGCACCGACTTGGCGCTTTCTCGAATGACTGCTATTATCCGGAACGTTCAGTAACAAAAAGTATCTTATCAGTTGCAGAGAGTATTAAAATGGATCGATTAACCCCATTGCTGGCACATTTTTCACCGCAGGCATCAGTCTATTTTCACGGCACCAGTTGCCAGAAAACACAGTTTTGCCCGCAAAGTGGCCGCGCTTATTTGCACCTGATCGAAGCCGGTAGCGGCAGTGTCGAGGTCAATGAGCGTCGATATGCCATCAACGAACCTTGTTTGTTGTTTATTCCACGCGGCAGCGCGCATCAGTTTGTCGTCGACCACCAGCAATCATTGTTACTGTTTTGCGCGACCTTAGATTGTGGTGAAGTGGCGGGCAATCCTTTATTGGCTGCGTTACCAGACCTCAGTTTGATCCCGCTGTCTGGCTGTTCGTCGCTGCGCAGTACCATTTCATTGATTTGGCAGGAAAATCAGGCCGAATATTGTGGTCGCGAAGCCGCATTACAGCGCCTGACAGAGTATCTGCTGATCCTGTTACTGCGCCATATTATGGCGGTAGAGCCACCACAGTCGGGCTTGTTTGCTGGTCTCGCCGACAAACGACTGGCGGCACTGATCACGGCACTGCATCGTCAGCCGCAACTGGATTGGACTTTGGACAGCATGGCGATGGAAGCCGGTATGTCACGCGCGCGTTTTGCCGAGCATTTCCGTAAAGTGGTTGGCCAGACTCCGGCAGAATATCTACAACACTGGCGACTGACGCTGGCGCGCAAACAACTATTGTCCGGCAATGCACTGAAGCAAATCGCCCCGGCAGTGGGTTACCAGAGTGTGGCTGCATTTCACCGGGTATTTCGCCAGCGTTTTGGCGTATCGCCGAAAGAATGGCTGGAACAACTACAAAGTCCGCTGGCAGAAGCGGCGGCTTAATTGGTTTTGTGTGGTAAGGGGTTTTTGAGAGCGAACCGACGACAGTCGTCGGGTTCTGATATTCGTATTGGTCAAAAACACCAAATTGCAGATACAAAAAAACCAGCAAAATTGCTGGTTCTTGAGTTGGTTGCGGGAGCCGCCGTGGTTTTGAAGAGCGAACCGACGACAGTCGTCGGGTTCTGATATTCGTATTGGTCAAAAACACCAAATTGCAGATACAAAAAAACCAGCTTGATGCTGATTCTTGAGTTGGTTGCGGGAGCCGCCGTGGTTTTGAAGAGCGAACCGACGACAGTCGTCGGGTTCTGATATTCGTATTGGTCAAAAACACCAAATCGCAGATACAAAAAAACCAGCAAAATTGCTGGTTCTTGAGTTGGTTGCGGGAGCCGGATTTGAACCGACGACCTTCGGGTTATGAGCCCGACGAGCTACCAGGCTGCTCCATCCCGCGTCCGAAAATTACATTTGAGCAGTTAATGTAATCTATTGTTTTGCAATGACTTAGTTGGTTGCGGGAGCCGGATTTGAACCGACGACCTTCGGGTTATGAGCCCGACGAGCTACCAGGCTGCTCCATCCCGCGTCCGTCATTGCGGGGCGCATCTTATTGCTTTTAGATATCGATAGCAAGCGACAATTGACAGAAATATGGCAAGGTTGAACTGACTGCTGGTTTTATCAGCATCTTGTGTTTTAAAACGACGATTTACCTGTAGGACAGCGCTGAGCCCCTGGCAAAAACCAAATTCGACGGCAGTCCGCTACCAACTTCTGATATACTTCGCGCAATTTTTTTGGTGTGGATTTTCTTATGTTGCAATTCTGGGCGTTAACCTCTAAAGGCGTTGAAGAAGTACTGGCCAGCGAACTGACCAGCCTCGGCGCCACCGTCAGTAAAGTCAGCCTTGGCGCTGTGCGGTTCGAGGCAACGTTAGAGCAGGGCTATCAGATCTGTTTATGGTCGCGCCTGGCGACCCGGATCATGCGCCAGCTCGAGCAACTCTCTATTAATGAACAGTCTGATGTTTATGCCGTGGCAAACGAACTGGACTGGACCACGCAAATGGATTTACGCCAAAGTCTGGCGGTGGAGTGTGTTGGTAAACATGCCACTATAGATAACAGCCAGTTTGGTGCAATGCGCGTGAAAGACGCCATCGTTGACCAGTTCAGAGCCAAGTTTGGTGAAAGACCGGACGTTAGCCGGATGGAGCCGGATGTCCGCTTCCAGTTGCGGATGGAGCGCCAGCATTTTTATTTCCTGAAAGATTTCTCCGGCCCGTCGCTGCATCAGCGCGGCTACCGTAAAGAGCAAGGCGAAGCGCCGTTAAAAGAACAGCTGGCTGCCGCGATGCTAATCCGCTCAGGCTGGCAGTTCCAGCAACCACTTGTCGACCCGTTTTGCGGTAGCGGTACTTTGTTAATAGAAGCGGTATTAATGGCGCGGCAATTAGCGCCAGGCCTGAAGCGCTTAAAGTTTGCCTTTGAAAATGACAGCGACTTTGACGCGAATTTGTATCAGGAGTTACGTGCTAAAGCGCTAGGCCAACGCCAGGCACTGGCGCCAACCAGCAAATTTATCGGTTTTGACACCGATCCTCGCCAGCTGGACAAAGCGCGGCAAAACGCCGCCCGTGCCGGCGTGGCAGAATTTATCGAATTTAAAGCCGGTGATGCCACCACGTTAGAAGCCGCAGGGACGCAAATCCCGGGCGTGGTAATTTGTAACCCGCCATATGGTGAACGTCTGGGCGATATTCCGTCGCTGATCCCGGTGTACAGCGAATTTTCAGTGCGGCTGAAACAACATTATGCCAACTGGCGTCTGGGCATCATCACCAGCAACAGCGATCTGCTGCGTTCACTGAAACTTTCGAGGCTGAAGTCTTACAAATTTAATAACGGCCCGCTGGATTGTGAATTTACCTTGTTTGACCTGACGGAAAAACAGGTACAAATCACCAGTAAAACCCCGTCGATGTTTTTTGCCGAAAGTGAATCTTTTGCCAACCGGCTGAAAAAGAACGTTAAACAGCTGGAGAAGTGGGCCAAACGTGAACAAATCAGCTGTTACCGGCTCTATGACGCGGATATTCCGGAATATAACGTCGCAGTCGACTGGTATGACGGTGAAGTGGTGATCCACGAATATGCTGCGCCTTCAAACGTCGATGAGCAGATCGCGCAAAAACGGCTGTTTGATATCGTTAATCTGGTGCCGCAGGTACTCCAGGTGCCAACCGACGCCATCGTGCTCAAAGTCCGCGAAAAACAAAAAGGCAAAGAGCAATATCAGGCGCTGGCCAAAGCCGGCCAGTACAAAACCGTCAGCGAATATGGCGCGAAGTTCCTGGTGAACTTGCGTGATTATCTCGATACCGGTTTATTCCTGGACCACCGGCTGACCCGGCGCAGCATCCAGCAGCAAGCCAAAGATAAAGCAGTGTTGAACCTGTTTGCTTATACCGGTTCCGCGTCGGTACATGCGGCAATTGGTGGAGCGCGCAGTGTGACGACCGTTGACATGTCCAACACTTATCTGGACTGGGCGAAACGCAATTTCGCCATCAATGACCTCGCCGGCAAACAGTTTCAGTTTGTCCAGGCGAACGTGTTGGAATGGCTGGCAGACTGTAAAAATCAGTTTGAGTTGATTTTCGTTGACCCACCGACTTTTTCCAATTCAAAACGGATGGAAGACACCTGGGACGTGCAGCGTGACCACGTTAAGCTGCTGACGATGATCAGTAAACTGGTCGCACAGCAGGGCAAAGTGATTTTCTCTAATAACAAACGCAAGTTTAAAATCGCCCGGGAAGAGCTGGAAGCGGCTGGCTGGTTGATTAAAGACATCAGCGCGGCATCGCTGCCGGAAGATTTTAAGCGCAACCCGCAGATCCATGTCTGTTTTGAGCTGACGCGGAGCGTTTGATGCTGACGCTTTACAGCACCTGGGGTTGTCATTTGTGTGAAGAAGCAGAAGCGCTGCTACGCGCGGCTGGGGTTGACTTCAGCCTGGTTGATATTGTTGACGACCCGGCCGCTTTTGCTTTGTACCGCGTCGAGATCCCGGTGCTGACTTCTCAGCGCGCAGGGCAAACCACCGAATTAAAATGGCCGTTTGATGCGGCCGCATTGCAGTTATTTATCACACAGCAAGCGCTGTGAACGGGAAAAATTAAGCGTGGAATTACTCAGATTTCAACAAGCCTGCCTGGCTTTTGGTACTCACCCGGTACTGGACCATGTCGACTTTAGTTTGTTTGCCGGCGAGCGGGTTTGTCTGGTTGGCCGTAACGGCGCCGGTAAATCATCGATGCTCAAAGTACTGACTGGCCAGCAAACGCTGGACGATGGTCAGGTCGTCAAAGAAAACAATGTGATCCTGGCACGGCTCGAACAAGATCCACCAGCCCGCATCGACGTCACCATCGCTGATTTTATCCGCGAAGGCGCTGGCGATCTTGCTGATAAACTGCAGCGCTTTTACCAGATCTCCGCCGAGTTTGACGCCGACGACGAAGCTTTGCTGCGCGAATTTTCCGACTTACAAAGTGAACTGGATGCGCGCGACGGCTGGCAGCTCGAAGCCCGTGTCACACAGCTGTGCGAACAGTTTGTGATGGCACCGGATGCGACACTGGCGAGTTTGTCCGGTGGGTGGCTCAGAAAAGCGGCGCTGGCGCGGGCCTTAGTCGCCAAGCCGAATATTCTGTTGCTGGATGAACCGACCAACCACTTAGACGTTGCCGCCATTCAATGGCTGGAGCAATTTTTACTGCAATTCGCCGGCGCAATTATCTTCGTTTCGCACGACCGCGCATTTATCCGCAACGTCGCGACCCGCATTATTGATTTGGACCGCGGTCAGCTGACGTCACATCCGGGCAATTACGCGGAATATCTCGATCGTAAAGTCAAAATGCTCGAAGTTGAACAGCAGCATAATGCGCTGTTTGACAAGAAACTGGCTGAAGAAGAAGTCTGGATCCGCCAGGGCATTAAAGCACGCCGTACCCGTAACGAAGGTCGTGTCCGTGCCTTAAAAGAGCTGCGCAAAGAACGGGCGTCCCGCGTTGAACAACTCGGTAAAGTCGATTTTGCCATTGAACAGGCGAATAAATCCGGCAAGCTGGTGTTTGAAGGCAAAAAACTGAATTTAGGATTTGGTGGCAAAGCACTGTTGCAGGACTTTAATTTCCTGCTGATGCGCGGTGACCGCGTGGCGCTGGTTGGGCCAAACGGCGTCGGTAAAACCAGTTTAATTAAAGTGTTGCTGGATGAGTATCCGGTTGAAAGCGGTGACATTAAACGCGGTACTAACCTGGAAGTCGCATATTTTGATCAGCACCGGATGGCTCTGGATTTAGATGCAACAGTGCAGGATAACGTGGCAGAAGGTCGGCAGGAAATCGTGCAAAATGGCCAAACCCGCCATGTGCTCAGTTACCTGCAGGATTTCCTGTTTGCACCGGCCCGTTCGCGTACGCCGGTGCGGGCATTGTCCGGTGGTGAGAAAAACCGGTTGTTACTCGCCAAGTTATTTGCCAAACCAAGCAATTTATTGATCCTCGATGAACCAACCAACGACCTTGACGTCGAAACGCTGGAGCTGCTGGAAGATATTCTGCAGCAATATCAGGGCACTGTGATCCTGGTCAGCCACGACCGCGAATTCGTTAATAACACCGTTACCAGCGCGTTGTGGTTCACTGGCACGGGCAGGATTGTTGAGATCGCCGGTGGTTACGATGACGTGCTGGCGTACCAGCAGATGCAACAAAGTAAGACTGAAGTTAAAAAAGCATCGAATGAACAAATAATTACAAAACCAACGGAGCAATCAGCCGCGCAGGCTTCAGCTTCGTCGTCGAAGAAGTTATCATACAAAGAGAAACGCGAACTGGAACTGTTGCCCGCTGAGATTGAAAACCTCGATCAGCAGCTCAGTGCCTTACAGACGCAGGTCAATGATCCGGAATTCTTCCGCCAGAGTGCCGATGTCACCACAGCTCTATTGAACCAAATACAGCAGACTGAGTCGAAGCTGGCGCACGCTTATCAGCGTTGGGAACAATTAGAAGCATTAAACCAGCAGTAGCAGGGGAATTGAATGAAATTTTCGCCGTTGTTTGTCGCCATGTTACCGGCCGTTGTGGCCTTTACGGGGCAGGCAGCCACTTACCAGGTCGTTGAACTTGGGCCGGTTGACGGTTATAAATCAAGTTTTGTCGCTGGCCTGAATAATAACAACCAGATTGTCGGCAATTTAAGTAACAGATTTAACTATCCTATTGATTTAAATTCGATTGATTTAACCAGTACGGCAATTACCGGCAGTTTGACTGCTGCGGAGATTGAAGAGGTTAAAAAGGGCAATATCAACGCAAAAGCGCTGACTGTCCTGACCAATTATCTGCAGATCGCCAGTGGCCTGTATACGACGCAACGTTTTGCCGGTACTTATCCGGTGCGTCTGGATACCAAGCAGCTGGTGCGCGTCCGCGATACTGCTGCGGTGCAAACCAATAACGAGTACCTGCTCGGTATTAACGATCTGAATCAGATGATTGGTTATGCCACTGCACCATTCACTAAACAGTCGTTTACACCTGCAGCGACCAGCACCACGCCAAATCCGGTAGCCCAAATGCTTTGGGTTCCAGCGCCTATGCATATGGCGGGTGTGATTTTCACTGACAAAGGCAAATATACGTTACCACCAGCCTACACCGATTATGGTGGTGGCTACAGCGTCGGCCGCGGTCTGAATAACAATGGCAAGGTCATTGGTTACGGCAGCAGTACCATGACCACAGATGCGCAAACGGCGATCGCAGCATCCTGTGACGGCAAAGCAGAACCAAAAGACTTGTGTTATTACCGTAATGCAGTCTCGAACAGCTATGAAACCCGTGGCATGGTGTGGCAACTGGATGCCAACGGCAAGCCAGGTACACCACAAATTCTTGGCTTTTTGGGTGACAAAAACTCCGGCAAAGCGCACACCCGGACTGAATATCCGACCGTTGCCTATAGCAGCACACCCAATGATGTGAATGATCTGGGACTGGTCGTGGGTGCATCAATGTACTCGGACAGCGATGATATTCGTTTTTATTCATCAGGTTATACTGGCCGCGATGAGGTGTACCACGCTTATCACGCGACTATTTTTGACGGCACTGAACTGAAGTCATTTATTGACACCAAAGAGTGGAACAGCAGCTATGCAACCGGTGTGAACAATAAAAACATCATCACCGGTTATGCAGTGAAAACCATTACCAGCGTCGATCGGAATCGCTTCTTTATTTACGATTACAACACCCAGAAGCTGACATTCCCTGCCGATCTGTTTCCCTCTGCCTCGACGGCGCCGGAAGCGATTAACGATAACAATATCGTGGTCGGGACCACTGAAACTTCTACAGCCGGTACATCGACTCGTCGAAATGTTGGTTTTATCTATGATATTGCTGCCAACAGTTTCAAAGATATCAATACCTTACTGACTTGTAAGTCTGCATACACCATTGTCACCGCAACGGACATCAATGAAAAAAATGTCATTGTTGCCACGGCGGTGAAAGAAGTGGAACGTCGCGACAGTAAAGGCGATGTGATCAAAGACAGTGCAGGCAATGTGCTGAAAGAAGAAATCGCTGTCGCAGTACAGTTAAATCCAATTGCGAACGGTACCATTGATAACTGTGATAGTAGCGCAGAGCAAACCTATGAACGGCAAGGTGCCAGTTTTGGTTTGTTCGGTCTGTTGGCATTACTGCCATTTGTTTGGTTCCGCCGTCGCGGCTGAACTGGCGATCAATTGGAAAAAAGCCCGCATCCGCGGGTTTTTTTTTGTATTCAAAATGCGGTTCAAAAATATTAAAAAATAAATTTAATTTTATTGTCGTCAAATTGCAATAAAGTTCAGTCTGTTAGCGAATGTCAAATAGTATATCCGGTATTTTGATTTGAACCTTTCACCACTCAGGTCTATCTATTAAATGTGCGCCGGATCTGCACCCCAGCAGCCGGTGCTTTCTTCGAAGAACACAATGAGTTGAGGAAGACTGCCGTATGAAAAGACAAAAACGTGATCGTTTAGAACGTGCTCATGCCCAAGGTTATCGTGCTGGTGTTACAGGCCGTTCAAAAGAGCTTTGTCCGTATCAGAATTTAGATGCGCGCTCGCAGTGGTTGGGGGGGTATCGCGATGCGATGGAAGACCGCGGTGGTGGTCTGTTTAGTAAAGGTCAATAATCCAGTCTGTTGTGACTGACGTTTAGAGGAACAAACCCCGCAATTGCGGGGTTTGTCGTTTTAAGCGCTTGCGAGGAAGATGCTTAGAAGCTGGACGTATCCTGAAACAGGCCCACTTTTAATTCTTCTGCCGCATAAATATCCCGACCATCGACACTGACCACACCATCGGCAATGCCCATGAAGAGCTTACGTTTAATAACCCGTTTCATATCGATGGTGTAAGTGACTTTCTTCGCTGTCGGCAGAATTTGGCCGGTGAATTTCACTTCACCAACACCCAGTGCGCGACCTTTACCAGGCCCACCGGCCCAGCCGAGGAAGAAACCAACTAACTGCCACATCGCGTCCAGGCCTAAGCAACCAGGCATCACCGGATCACCCTGGAAATGGCAGGCGAAGAACCATAAATCAGGATGGATATCAAATTCGGCTACAATCTGGCCTTTGCCATATTTGCCGCCTTCCTCAGAAATATGCAGCACCCGGTCAATCATCAGCATGTTGTCTATTGGCAGCTGACTGTTACCAGCACCAAATAATTCACCTTTGCCACACGCGATTAATTCTTCTTTTGTAAAGCTATTCTGAGTCATGTATGTTAGGTCCAAAAAAAATGCCGGATCACTTTAGCGAACAGCTGTACGCTAAACAAGTCCGATTAGTCGCTTTCTGCACATGTGACAGCTTAAATTGCCCATGAGACAGCCAGATGACACCTTGTTCCCGCCACAGATCAAAGAGAAACGTCGCAAATGAGCAAGCCAGAACAGACCCCGCTCAGTAATGCACAGAAACAGCAGCGCTACCGCGAGAAACAACGCCAGTCCGGCAAAAAGGAGCTGCGTGGTTACCTGACACCGGAAGCATTAGCCTGTTATCAGGAAATAGTGGATAAAACCGAATGGAATGACAGCCTGTTACTGAGTAATGCGATCCGGCTGATGTATGCGGCGCATAAACTCGGGCAAGTGGGCTTATTAAACAGCTGGTTAAACGAACATAAACGCTAAACGGCGCAATTTGTGACATCCGCCGCTGTTCTGCCATATAATGCCATCCCTTATTCTGCCATAGGTGTTGTGATGATCCTGTTTGTCCGCGATTTAACTGTCATCGATTTCTCTTACTTGTGTCCGCAGCGTGGTTTGCTTGGCGAAAGTTTTATCGTTGACGTCGAACTGCACGGCGGACTGGATGCTACTTCGATGGTGCTGGATTTTGCCCATGTCAAAAAGCTGATTAAAAAAGCCATCGACAGTCTGGTAGATCACAAGCTGGCGTATCCGGCGCTGAATCCGGCGATCCGCTGCAGTCAAATCGATCAGATTGAGTTGCTGCAAATGGACAGCCAACGCGGGCCAATTCAGATAGCATCACCAGCTGAAGCGCACGTGGCTATTCCAACCCTGCAAATCAATGAGCTCAGCCTGACTGAATTCCTGCAGCAACAAATTAAGCCGTTGTTACCGGCGAATGTTGAACAGCTGAATTTTGTGCTCAGACCGGAAAAATCAAACGGCTTTTATTATCACTACAGCCACGGTCTGAAAAAACACGATGGCAATTGTCAGCGTATTGCCCATGGTCATCGCTCAACCATCGAGATTTATCAGCACAATATGTTAAGCCCGCGGTTGAACAAACTATGGAGTGAGCGCTGGACTGATATCTATCTCGGAACTGCCGAAGATCAGGTCAGTGCCGACAGCTGCCAGTGGGTGCAGCCGCAGCCAGACAGCCATTTTTTCCGTTATCAGGCACCACAAGGCTGGTTTGAGATCGCCTTACCGGTTGCCCACTGCGAGATCGTGCCTTGTGACACCACAGTGGAATGCCTGGCCGAATATATCGCGGGCTGTTTAAAAGCGCTGGAGAATGCGCCATACAAAGTGGTGGCGTACGAAGGCGTAGGCAAAGGCGCCATCGCTTTTGCCTGAATGGAGCCGTCTGCTCGAGAATAAAAAAAGCCCGCAGTCGTCGCGCAATGCAGATCAGTTAAGAGTACTTGACCGATCCTGGCAGTGTAGGAAAATCCGGAACCCGTCATAGGTTCCGGATTTTTTTATGCCGTTAATTCAGGATTTAACCGAAGTCATTGAGATGTCCGGGGAGCCCGTCGCCCGGATGGAAGTATTTGCCAACCATATTCCAGATGAATGGGTCCGTATCGCCGCGGCCTTATCCGACAAGGTCACTATCCGCCGCAGGCGATTGCCCGCTGATATGGTGTTGTGGCTGGTGGTCGGTATGGCTTTTTTCCGCAATGAACCTATCTCAGAAGTCGCCCGTCATCTGAATATCTGTGCTGATGGTCTTGCCAACGATGTGCTCCTGGCTGACAGTGCGCTGTCGCAAGCCCGTCAGCGGCTTGGCGAACAACCGGTTGAATGGTTATTCCGTCAATGTGCGCAAGTCTGGGGTCATGAGCGTTATCCTGCTGATACATGGCATGGTCTGCAGGTATTTGCCGTCGATGGTGCCTTGTTCAGAACGCAGGATAATCCTGAGCTCAGAGGCCATTTTGGTTCGGGTAACACCGCTACCAACCGTCAGACGCCTTATCCGATGTTGCGTCTGGTGGCGCTGATGAATGTGCGCTCGCATGTGGTGGTCAACGCAGCCATCAGTCCTTATCGCAAAGGCGAAATCCCGTTGGCCCGCGATTTCATTCAATCCTTGCCGGCGCACTCCGTGACGTTACTGGATAAAGGTTTCTTCAGTGCGGACTTGCTGCTGGGCATTGCCGATGAAGAAACTAACCGGCACTGGCTTATCCCCGAGCGTAAAGGGCTGGTGTATACCGAAGTCGRRCRYTAYGGCGATGGYGACCGYTTGTTGCAGATGAAAATCTCCCCACAGGCGCGTAAAAAGAACCCGGCATTGCCGGAGTTCTGGCAAGTCAGGGCTGTGACCTATGAAATTGCAGGTGGCGAGAAAACAGTCTTCACCTCATTACCTGCGACAGAGTTCACGGCACACCAGGTGGCGACGCTCTACCATGAGCGCTGGGAAATAGAATTAGGCTTTCGGGATATTAAAAGCTCGATGCAACACAATACCATCACGCTTCGCAGCAAAAAGGTGGCGTTGGTGTATCAGGAATTATGGGGACTCTTGCTGGGATACAATCTGGTCCGAAGAGAAGCCAGTCAGGCAGCAGTCGCGCACAAACGAGCCCCTGATGAAGTCAGCTTTAAGTTTGCCTGTCAGTTTATAGCCAACAAACTGGCGATGATGGCAGGCGCTATCTCACCATCGCACACGGCAAGAAGACTGTCAGAGCTGCGCGGTTGTATCGGCAATCTGTTTATAGAAAAACGCCCCAGGCCAGCAAGGCCCAGGGCGGTGAAGATATCCAAAACCCGTTATCCGGTAAACCGCAATGCGGCTCCACTTAAGTGAAGAGCATTGCGCAGTCGTCGCGGGCTTTTTTTATGCTGACACAGCTCAGCACTGGTCTGACGCGTCCGGTTGTGGCCATGGCATGCCAGGCCAGGCTGTCCGCTGTGACAAGGGTTTTAACACAGCGACTGTGGCGGCGGCCGGCAATAACGTCAGGTCAAGCTGTAACAAGCGTTGTTGGCGGAACAGATGGCATTGCAGTACATCGCCCACATTGGCGCGGTTCAGCAGCTGTTTCAGGGTGTTTTCATTGGCCTTGAGCCCTTGTACCGCAATTAACAGATCACCACAGCTAAAGCCGGCCTGATGTGCCGCAGTCCCGTTACGCACCGCTGTCAGCTTCAAGCCTTCAGGGGTTCCTTCAAACAGAAAGCCCGGCTCGACTGAAGGCAATGGCAGCGACTTGTCGCCGCTGAGGTCCAGTGGATGTTCCGGCTGCCGCCAACTTAGGCTTAAACCCAGGATCTCAGCCGCCCGCGCCAACGGCAATAACGCTGCGGTATTGACCCAGGAATGGACGGTTGTGACCAGCGCGTCAGACTGGCTATATGACGCCAGTAACTCAAAGAAGCGCTGATCATCGCTACCGCTTTCTCGCGCACCATATTGCTGCCAGCAGCGTTGCATCAGGCCATCCAGTGTTAACCCGAGTGCGTGTAATTCTGCATCCAGACAAAACGCCAGCAGCGAGCCCTTGGCATAATAACTGACTATTGCATTGGCGGCATTTTCGTCCTGTCGGTAAAACCGCGTCCAGGCGTTAAAACTGCTGTCCGCCAGACTTTGCCGGGTATTCGCCGGCGCCCGTTCCAGCCGGCTGATGGTTTTAGCCAGGCCTGTCAGATATTGTTCCAGGCTGAGCTTACCGGTGCGCAATAAACTCAAGTCGTCGTAATAAGAAGTGAAGCCTTCATAGAGCCACAGTTGCGTGCTGTATTGTTCGGCCGCCAGCTGATAATCGAGGTAGGGCGTGGGACGTGCCCGTTTGACCCACCAGGTATGGAAATATTCATGACTGCACAGTGCGAGGAAATTCTGATACTCCTCGCTGTATTCCTGCGGCAAGCGGGGATTGGGCAGGTCAAAGCGGTTACACAGCAATAAGGTCGAATTGCGATGTTCGAGACCACCGTAGCCGTTGTCCACCACCCAGGTCAAAAACCAATATTCGGTTAAATCAGCGGGCAGGGCGCCAAAGACCTGCCGTTGAGTCTGGCACAGCGGCAACAGATCTGCGGCAATTCGCTGGCTGTCGGTGGCCACCGCACCACACAGCACCAGATGATGCGGGACACCATCGACTACAAAACTGGCGATATCCAATGCGCCAGCCAGTAAAGGGCTGTCAATCAGCTGCGCATAGCTGCTTGCCAGATAATCACCAAATGCCAGCGCTGCCGTAGGCGCAGTGCGAGGCAGTCCTGTGGCGAGTTGCCAGTGCGTCGGGGCCTGTCCACGCAAGATACTGATTTGATGCGGCTGCAGTTCCAGACCTTGTACCTGCAAACAAGTGGCGGCCGGATTTACTACGGCTATCTCGCTGCTGAGATAATTTGCCCGCACCGAAAGGTCAAAGGCGTATACCCGGTAGCGCACGGTCACCGGCAGCAGACCCGGCGTCAGTGACCAGCTCTGTTTGTCCAGCTGCGTCAGTGTCAGTGGCCCCTCAGTATCTTCGGCGCGAATATCCAGTAAGTGGCGGGCAAAATCCCGGATCATATAAGAACCCGGGATCCAGGCCGGTAGTGCCAATATCACCGGCTGCTGTGCCTGTGGCACAAAATCAATTGCCACATCAATATAATGGCCGGCTAAATCTGCCAGTTCCAGCTGGTAACGGACTTCAGTCATCACATATACTTCCTGCATCCTGTTTTGTCGGATTATAACGCCGACGCCACGCAATAAGGAGTTGAAATGGCACAAGAAACGATTTTCAGTAAAATAATTCGTCGGGAGATCCCGGCAGAAGTGTTGTATCAGGACGACCTGGTTACTGCGTTTCGCGATATCCACCCTCGGGCCCCGACCCATATTCTGATTGTCCCGAATGTATTAATTCCGACCGCGAACGATGTCGAGGCTGAACACGAAGCGGCGCTTGGACGGTTGTTTACTGTTGCGCGCAAACTGGCGGCTGAGGCCGGCATTGCCCAGGACGGCTACCGGCTGATTGTGAACTGCAATGAGCACGGTGGACAGGAAGTGTTTCACATTCATATGCATCTGGTTGGTGGCAAAGCGCTTGGACCTATGTTGGCCCGCTGATCGGGCAGCATCTTTTGCTGGCAATATGCCGTGTATTCACTACAATGCGCGGCCTTTACACATGGGGCAAAAGCACGGAGATCAACAATGATGAATGAAGCGCAAGTGGCGGTCCGGATAGAAAAAGCGGTGACACGCGTTACCAAAACTGTATTTCCTGGCCGCACCAACCATCACAACACCTTATTTGGTGGCGAGGCTCTGGCGTGGATGGACGAAGCTGCATTTATTGCCGCCACCCGTTTTTGCCGCAAACCGCTGGTCACTGTGTGTTCTGACCGGGTGGATTTCAAAGAATCGATCCCGGCCGGCAGCATTATTGAACTGGTCGCGCGGATTGAACACGTTGGCCGCACCAGTATCCGCGTCAATGTCGATATTTTTGTCGAAGATATGTACAGCGATGATCAGCATCGCGCGATCTCCGGCTCCTTTACTTTTGTTGCATTGGGTCCTGATCGCAAGCCAACGCCGGTGCTGAGCTGACCTGCATCTGCCAACGCTGCGACTAACAGGCACTGAGGCGGGTTTAACGCCGATTATCCTGGCAGTGGCTTTGGTATAATCGGCCTCCCGACAAACATGGGTATCCATCCTTGCTCCGAATTCTGGAAGATCGCCACCGTCAGTTTTGGTTATTACACAGCCTTGGGTGGCTGGGTTTTGCCTTGGTTGCTTTTCTTGGTTCGTTATTTCAGGAAATGCGTGATGCCTATCTGTTAGTCGTCGCACTTGACGCCTATGCCGGCTGGTTATTAACCATTCCGCTGCGTTATCTGTATCAGCGGATCCGTAGTTTTCATCCGGCAGCGCTGATTGGATCGGTGTTACTGGCATCTTTGGTTACCGCCGCCTGCTGGTCCGTGATTAAAAATTTCAATTATTGGGAAATTTACCGGCACGGCTTCCGGCCAAAAGACTGGCTGCAATATCTGGAGCAAACGCCGGTCAGTTTTTATGTGATGCTGAGCTGGAGCGGTTTATATTTCGGCGTGCGCTATTACCAAAGTCTGCAGCAAGAAAAACAAAAGCTGCTGACTGCGTCGAACAAGGCGCACGAAGCACAGTTAAAAATGCTGCGCTATCAGCTCAATCCCCATTTTCTGTTTAATACGCTCAATGCAATCTCGACATTGGTGATGCTCGGTGAGGCCGATACCGCTAATAAAATGTTGAGCCGCCTGAGTGATTTCCTGCGTTATTCGTTATACAAAGACCCGATTAAAAAAGTCGCCTTACAACAGGAGTTGCACGCCGCTTCTTTGTATCTGGAAATTGAAAAAGTGCGTTTTTCTGAACGGCTGACTATTGAATATGATATTGCCGACAACACAGAACAGGCGCTGGTTCCCAGCCTGATTTTGCAGCCATTGGTAGAAAATGCCATTAAATATGCCGTGGCCCGGCAGGCTGCCGGTGGTCTGATCGCAATTAAAGCCCGTAAGTTTGGTCATGATTTGTTGATTGAAGTAGCAGATAACGGCCCGGGTATGCCGATTGACTCGGGTCTGCCCAAGGAAAATAGCGGGCTTGGCCTGGTAAATACCCGTGAGCGGCTGGCCGCATTGTACGACAAGAATTTTTCGCTGGTGCTGACGCATAATCAGCCGCAAGGCGTCAAAGTGAACATCCGGATCCCGTTTGAGGTGGAAGAAACTGATGAAGAACATTCTGAGAGTCATCGTCGTTGACGATGAACCGCTGGCGCGTAAAGGCATGTTATTGCGGCTTGCGGCATTTAAAGAATTAGAAGTGGTCGCCGAATGCTGTAATGGTGAAGAAGCGATTGCTGCGGTGTTGAGCCATAAGCCAGACGTATTATTTCTCGATGTTGAGATGCCGGTGCTGGATGGTTTTGCCGTGTTAAAACACCTGCAAAGTGAAATGACACATCTGCCTTATGTCATTTTTGTGACAGCCTTTGATCATTATGCACTGAGCGCATTTAACGTCAGCGCCGTCGATTATGTGTTAAAACCAGTAGAAGCCGAGCGGCTGCAGGCCGCTGTGGAAAAATTATTACGCGCCTATGAGGCCCGTGATGATCACAAACACAAAGGCCAGTTGGCTGAAGTGGTGGCCAAACTGACTGGCGAAGATACGGCACAAATTCTCGGCCGGCTTGATAACGAACAACCAGTGATGAATGACAAATTCCCGGAAGCGATTAGTATCAAAGACTCCGGCGAAATCACCCGGGTATTGGTATCCAGCATCGATTGGGTCGACGCCGCCGGTGATTACATGTGTATTCACACTAACGATGGCCAGACGCACATCCTGCGCCGGACTATGAAAGAATTGGAACAGGAACTGGACCCACGCTTGTTTGTGCGGGTGCATCGCTCGGCGATTGTGAACGTTGCGACTATTGCTAAATTACAAATGCTGGCCAACGGCGAACATCAGCTGATGCTGACGAACGGCCAATCAGTGAAGGTCAGCCGCAGTTACAAGGACCGCGTCAAAACGGTGTTTGGCAGTTAAGCCATCGCCGCAAGATATAAACAGGAAACGGCGTCCGGCAGGGCGCCGTTTTTTTTCTGCGATCATTGCTCCGTTTTATGTTGCTGTAACACGCGGTCTTGCCATGCGAGTAAAAATGGATCGGCTTTTTTATGTTGTTCGCCGGTCAGAGACAGCGGAAACAACACAGCCTGGCCGGCCTGTTCACCAGCCATCATCAGATGGGCATGACCTGCTATCAGTTGTTCTACGGCATAGGCGCCTAATTTGGTTGCCAGGATCCGATCTGACCCAACCGGACTGCCGCCACGCTGCAAATGTCCAAGCACCACTGCGCGGCATTCAGTGCCACTTTGTTCCGACAATTCCTGCGCCAGCGCAGCCGCACCGGCCGGATACATGGTTTCAGCCAGTACAATGATATAACTGCAGGCGCCATGTTGTTGTTGATAACTACGGATATCAGCAGCAATATCTGGCACATCGACGGTTTCGCCGTACTCCGGGCAAATAATCTGTTCGGCGCTACCGGCGATACCGGCAGATAAAGCCAGATAACCGGTATGGCGTCCCATCACTTCGACCAGAAAAGTCCGCTCAAACGCATCTGCGGTATCACGGATTTTATCGAGCGCATCCAACGCCGTCTGCAGCGCAGTGGCAAAGCCAATAGTTAAATCAGTACCGTCGAGATCATTATCGATAGTGCCCGGCAGACCAACAATCTGACCTTGGTAGTGATGGGATAACGCCATACAACCGCGAAACGAACCATCGCCACCGATCACCAAAAGCGCGTCTATACCAAGTTCATGCAGTATTTGTGCAGCAAGTTCAGCACCACCGGGCTGCGGCAGTGCTTTGCAGCGCGCACTTTTTAAAATGGTGCCACCCAGATGGCTGATCTGACGTACATCTGCATTTTGCAGCAACTGAAAGTCGCGCTGAAAAATACCGTTAAAACCATGGCGAAATCCAATGACCTCAAGCCCATACTGACTGGCCGTTAATACGACGGCGCGGATCGCGGCATTCATGCCGGGAGCATCGCCACCAGAAGTTAACACTCCTATCCTTTGCATCATGTTTATCACTCCTTTACGGCGTTTTAATATGAATTGTCCTGAGCTTAAACCAGCACGCACCAGCTTGTCTTGATATACCGCAAATACCGGTCAATCCACGGAAAAACAAGATCGCGGCGCTGGATAACAGGCGACAACGCCGGCGAAAACAACGACAATAGCGCGTTTTTTTCAGTCTAAGGGTAGGGTATGCATCAGGCGTCTGGCCGCAGTGTTTATGGGTTTATCTTGGCATTAGTGACAGCAGTTTTGTGGGGCATGTTACCGATAGCGCTTAAGCATTTATTAGTAGATTTAACCGCCAATACTATTACCTGGATCCGTTTTTTAATCGCTGCTTTGTTTGTCAGCGTTGTGCTATGGCAACAAAAAGCCCTGCCATCGGTGCGCGGACTCAGCCGTAAAGCGAGTATTCTTTTGACAGTCGCCATCGGCGGTTTGTTGTCGAATTACATCTTATATCTGATGGGACTGCATCTGTTAACCGCCGAAACTGCGCAAGTTGTGATCCAACTGGCGCCTTTTCTGATGATGATGGGCGGGATTTTTATCTTCCGCGAGCAGTTACTGTTATGGCAAAAAATCGGCGCCACATTGTTGGTGCTCGGTTTGTTGCTGTTTTTCAACGAACGCTTGGTGTTGTTATTGACCCAGTTTGGTCAGGACAGCATCGGCGTGTTGTTAGTCATTATTGCTGCAGTCACCTGGGCTTGTTATGCGCTGGCACAAAAGCAGTTGCTGATGACCTTTAACTCTCAGCAAATTATGTGGTTTATCTATCTGGCCGGTGCTTTGTGCTTCTTCCCGGTCGCCGATCTGAACCCCATCCTGCAGCTGTCGGGACTGCAGTGGGGCCTGCTGGCGTTCTGCTGTTTAAATACCATTGTTGCCTACGGCGCCTTCGCGGAAGCGCTGGAGCACTGGGAAGCGTCAAAAGTCAGTGCAGTGCTGGCGATCACGCCATTGTTAACCATCTTATTTGCCAATATCGTCAGCTGGTTATTTCCGGATGCTGCACCTGCGCAGACGTTGAATGCCTGGTCGGTTACCGGTGCTTTATTAGTGGTTGCCGGTTCGGCAATCACTGCCTTATCGCCGTTGCTGAAACAGCATCTGGCAGACAGACAACAAGCAGCCTGAGCACAACTGTATCAACGCTGTGATCTAAAGCCGGTGAGTAAAATCAGCAGCAATAAAAAAAGGTCGCAATTGCGACCTTTTTTAAATCTTAAACATCCGTTATTTAACGGTCACAATCTTACAGGTATTCGAAGCACCGACAGTTTCCATCACATCGCCGTGTGTCAGGATCACTAAGTCACCGCTTTGCAAGCCAGCCGCTTTTTTCACGGCTGCAACCGCTTCATCGGCAATATGGTCGTTGCTGATGCCATGGCTGTCAAACGACACCGGGTACACGCCGCGATACAACGCCATTTTGTTCAGTGTTTTCACATGACGCGATAAGGCGTAAATCGGGTGAGAAGAGGTGATACGGGACATCAGTTTGGCGGTATAACCAGATTCTGTCAGTGCAATAATTGCCTTGATACCAGCAAGGTGATTAGCAGCATACATCGCTGACAATGCAATTGTTTCGCTGATCTCAGTGAAAGTAACATCCATCCGGTGTTTGGATGACAACACTTTTGGATGCTTTTCGGCGCCGTCACAGACCCGGCCCATTGCTTTCACGGTTTCGGTTGGATACTTACCGGCAGCCGTTTCGGCTGACAGCATCACCGCGTCTGTGCCATCGAGCACCGCGTTCGCCACGTCCATCACTTCGGCGCGGGTTGGCATCGGGCTTTCAATCATGCTTTCCATCATTTGCGTCGCCGTGATCACGACACGGTTCAGCTGACGGGAGCGGGCAATAATACGTTTTTGCTGACCGACCAGCTCGGCATCACCAATCTCAACACCTAAGTCACCACGGGCAACCATCACGGCGTCTGATGCACGGATAATATCATCCAGCGTTTCATCATCAGCGACGGCTTCGGC
The DNA here is from genome assembly GCF_001518915.1 of Rheinheimera sp. F8. Classification (NCBI taxonomy): domain Bacteria; kingdom Pseudomonadati; phylum Pseudomonadota; class Gammaproteobacteria; order Chromatiales; family Chromatiaceae; genus Rheinheimera; species Rheinheimera sp. F8. The sequence continues at coordinate 3,320,554 of NZ_CP013656.1, read as the reverse complement.
GCGTTCAACTTTAGAGACAATCAGAGCCTCTGATCCGGCCGCGCGCGCCAGTTGGCGGGCCAGGCGTAAATCATCACCAGTGCGCGGGAACGACACTGCCAGATAATCGACGTCGATATCCGCGGCTAAAGCGATATCGTTTTTATCTTTGTCAGTCAGTGCCGGCGCTGACAAGCCGCCGCCCTGACGGTTAATACCTTTATTGTTGCTGAGCTTACCGCCGACTGTCACTTTGGTCACAATGCGGCTGCCATCAACATGAGACACCACCAGCTGGATCCGGCCGTCATCCAATAACAGTAAATCGCCAGGGAATACATCGCCAGGCAGCTCTTTATAATCAATACCGACTTGCGTCTCGTCACCGAGGCCTTTGCCAAGGGCAGCATCGAGCACGTAATCCTGACCTTCAGTCAGTTCTACGCTGGAATTCTTGAAAGTAGACACCCGGATTTTCGGGCCTTGTAAATCACCCAGGATCGCAACATGGGCACCACAAGCAGCTGCTGCGGCGCGCACCATGACGGCGCGTTGAATATGGTCGTCGGCACTGCCGTGGGAGAAATTAAAACGGAATACTGAAGCACCGGCCTGGATCAGTTTTTCGATGGCGGCCTGAGTATTGGTAGCTGGACCCAGAGTGGCGACTATTTTGGTTCTTCTTGGCATTGGCAACTCCTGCCTGTTGATTGGCAAAAACCGGGCGGATGCCCGGTTCGAACTGGATTAGTTTAATGTAATTAAATTACAGAATATAGCGAGCATCTGAAAAAAAACTACAGTTTTAGCCGTTCAACTGCTCCGATCAGCTATGAAAATCCTTTTTATCAAAGCGTGAACCACGCAAACTGTCTTTTACTTTCTTTAGATTTTCCCGGAATTTGGTGCCACGCCGCAGTGTAAAACCAGTCGCCAGAATATCGATCAGCACTAACTGTGCAACGCGCGACGCCATCGGCATATACATGTCGGTATCTTCCGGCACATCCAGCGACAACACCAGCGTACATTCTTTTGCCAGCGGGCTGTCATAGGCAGTAATACCAATCACTGTCGCATCGTTTTCACGCGCAATAGTAGCGATATCACAAAGGTTTTTTGTGCGGCCGGTGTGAGAAATACACACCACTACATCACCTTCAGCACTATTAATAGCACTCATCCGTTGCATCACGATGTCATCAAAACAAACAACCGGTACGTTAAAGCGGAAAAACTTGTTTTGTGCATCATGCGCCACAGATGCAGAAGCGCCGAGACCAAAGAATGAAATCTTTTTCGCCTGAGTCAGCACGTCAACTGCACGATTAATCGTCGGAATATCAACATTTTGCCGTGCAGCATCCAATGCTGCCATCGTTGATTCGAATATCTTGGCAGTATAAGCTTCCGGGCCGTCGTCTTCTTCGACGTGACGGTTTACATAAGGCGTACCATTTGCCAGACTTTGCGCCAGGTGCAGCTTAAAATCCGGAAAGCCTTTAGTATCGAGGCGGCGACAAAAGCGGTTTACAGTCGGTTCTGACACATCAGCCATTTTCGCCAGCGCAGCAATACTGCTGTGAATGGTCGTTTGCGGGTTGGCCAGGATCACATCTGCCACTTTTCGCTCTGACTTACTAAAGCTGTTGACACTGTTGACGATTTTTTCCAGCACATTCATCCGCGGTTACCTGCTTGTTATGAGACCTGCGGGGGCAGGTTTATGTAATATTATTTGTAGTCTGACAAAGCCGGCTACATCAAAAGTGATAAATTTACCACACTATTGATGATAGTTGTCAAAGACTGCTTACAGCCATCGGCTCGTCAAATTCTTTAGTTAATGTGTAATTTAATTACATCTTATTAGGTTTACAAGCGCTTTTCAGTCGGCTAGTATGCGGCTAAGTGTTGTAAAATTACATCTATTCAAGGGTCATTTGCATGACAGCAACAGCACAATCAAACAAAGCCTGTGATTTAATTCTGTTTGGCACCAAAGGCGATCTCGCGCGCCGCAAACTACTCCCTGCCTTATACCAACTGGAACGTGCCGCCTTGCTGCACGCCGATTCACGCATTATTGGTGTGGCACGGGACGCATTGACGCAGGCTGACTATGTCGAGCTTGTTGAAACCAACTTACACAAATTCATTAAAGAGCCGATCGATGCCGACGTCTGGCAACGCCTGAAGGGCAAACTGTTATATGTACAGGTTGATCTGACGAAAGAAGCCGACTATCTGCAATTAAAAGATGTGACTAATCCGGCTAAACGTATTCCTGTCAGTTATTTTGCGACGGCGCCGTCGTTATTTGGCAACATATGCAAAGGGCTTGATTCTGCCGGGTTGTCGGCCGAACCATCACGTGTGGTGTTAGAAAAACCGATTGGCCATTGCCTGGAATCGTCGAAAGTCATCAACGACGAAGTTGCCCGTTATTTCAAAGAATCGCAGATTTACCGTATCGACCATTATTTAGGTAAAGAAACAGTGCTGAACCTGTTAGCACTGCGCTTTGCCAATGCGATTTTCGCCTCGAACTGGGATCATAATGCCATTGACCACGTACAAATCTCCGTGGCCGAAGAAGTCGGTGTAGAAGGGCGTTGGGGTTATTACGACGACGCCGGTCAAATGCGCGACATGGTCCAAAACCACTTATTACAAGTGCTGTCGCTGATCGCGATGGAGCCACCGGCGCGCCTTGATGCCGACAGTATCCGTGACGAGAAGTTAAAAGTATTAAAGGCACTGCGGCCAATTAATCTGCAAAACGTGCAGGAAAAAACCGTACGCGGTCAATATGCCAGCGGTTTTGTCGCAGGCAAAGCAGTACCGGGTTATCTGGAAGAAGAAGACGCGCGGCCGAACAGTAAAACCGAAACTTTTGTTGCGATCAAAATTGATATCGACAACTGGCGCTGGGCTGGCGTGCCGTTTTATCTGCGCACCGGTAAACGTATGCCGAATAAAGTCAGTGAAGTGGTCATTTGCTTTAAGCCACAACCACACAATATTTTCCATGAAACTTATAAACAGTTGCCGGCGAATAAACTGATCATCCGCTTACAGCCGGATGAAGGCGTTGAGATCCAGATCATGAACAAGATCCCGGGCCTTGGCGAAACGATGCAGTTACAACAAAGCAAGCTCGATTTAAGTTTCGACGAAACCTTCCAGTCTCAGCGTATTGCGGATGCTTACGAACGTTTGTTGTTAGAAGCGATGTTAGGCAACCAGTATTTGTTCGTCCGCCGCGACGAAGTGGAACAGGCCTGGACCTGGGTCGACGGTATTCTGGATGCATGGCGCATCAACAATGAGCCGCCAAAAGCCTATCAGGCTGGTACCTGGGGCCCGGTTGCTGCCATTTCATTACTGGCGCGTGATGATCGTAACTGGGATGAATAACATGCAATTGCAGCAATTTCCCGACTCACAGGCGCTGAATGCCGCCTTTGCCAGCCAAATCAGCGCACAGCTACAGGATGCTATCAATACGCGTGGTGAAGCTGTACTTGTTGTTTCTGGTGGCCGTACGCCATTGCCACTGTTTCAAACGTTAGCCAATACCGATCTGGACTGGTCGAAAGTCACCATCACGTTGGCTGACGACCGTTATTTGCCAGATGACGCGCCAGACAGCAATGAACGCTTGGTTAAATCAGCGTTGTTACAGCACAAAGCCGCAGCTGCACGTTTTGTCAGTCTGTATGCCAAAGCAGACAATGCTGAAGCCGCCGTGCCAGAGCTGCTGCAGCGAATTGAAGCTTTACCACGCTTTGATGTAGTCATATTGGGCATGGGTGAAGACGGTCACACCGCATCTTTGTTCCCATGTTGTCCAGAACTGGCGGCAGGATTGGCCGACGACTCGGCTGATTTATTGGCGACCAATCCAACGACTGCGCCATATCAGCGCATTAGTTTCAGCAAAAAACGCCTCGCTGCAGGACGCGCCATTTATCTGCATTTGATTGGCAGTAAGAAATTGCAGGTGCTCGAGCAGGCGGCTGCCGGCACTGATGTGGCAGCGATGCCAATCCGTGCCTTTATTCAACTGACATCTCCACAGCTGTCAGTTATGTACGCAGATCAATAGAGGTTTATATGCACCCGGTCATACTACAGGTTACAGAACGGATTTTGGCCCGCAGCGAGAAAAGCCGCGCCATTTATCTGCAACGGATGGAAAAAGCCCGGCGTAAAGGCCCGCATCGCGGTGCTTTGGCATGTGGCAATCTGGCACACGGTTTTGCTGCGTGCACCACGCAGGAAAAGACGGACCTGCGTAGTCTGACCAAAGCCAACATCGGTATTATTTCCAGCTACAACGATATGTTGTCAGCACATCAGCCGTATGAAACTTATCCGGCCATGATTAAACAGGCCTGTGCTGAAGTGGGCAGCGTGGCGCAGTTTGCCGGTGGTGTACCGGCAATGTGTGACGGCGTAACCCAGGGGCAACCGGGCATGGAACTGAGTCTGCTCAGCCGCGATATTATCGCGATGTCTGCGGCGGTCGGTCTGTCTCACAATATGTTTGACGGCGCCATGATGCTGGGGATCTGTGACAAGATTGTGCCAGGTCTGTTGATGGCTGCTTTAAGTTTTGGTCATCTGCCGTTTGTGTTTGTGCCGGCCGGTCCAATGCCTTCTGGTATTCCAAACAAAGAAAAAGCCCGGGTGCGCCAGCTGTATGCTGAAGGCAAAGTCGGCAAAGAAGAGCTGCTGGATTCTGAAGCCAAGTCTTATCACGCAGCCGGCACCTGTACCTTCTACGGTACTGCCAACTCGAATCAGTTAGTGGTTGAGATGATGGGCCTGCATCTGCCGGGGTCGTCGTTTGTCAATCCGGGCACCGAATTACGCGATGCGCTGACCAAAGCCGCGGCGCGTCAGGTTACCCGTCTGACCGATTTAGGCGCAAACTACACGCCAATCGGCCAAATTGTTGATGTCAAAGCTGTAGTGAATGGGATTGTTGGCCTGCTGGCAACGGGTGGTTCGACTAACCACACCATGCACTTAGTAGCAGTTGCGCGTAGTGCCGGCTTTATCGTCAATTGGGACGATTTCGAAGATTTGTCCAAAGCCACGCCATTGCTGGCCAAAATCTATCCGAACGGTGAAGCCGACGTGAACCACTTCCATCAGGCTGGTGGTATGTCGGTATTGATCCGTGAGCTGTTAGATGCGGGTTTAGTGCACGAAGACGTCCACACTGTGGCCGGTTTTGGTCTGCGTCGTTACACCCAGGTACCAGAGCTGCAAAACGGCGAACTGGTGTGGGTGGATGGTCCGGCCAAATCATTGGATGACAAGGTTATCTCTTCAGTTGCGGCACCATTTAAAGCCTCAGGTGGTGTCCACGTATTATCCGGCAACATCGGCCGCGGCGTGATTAAGACCTCATCTTTGCGTACAGGCACAGATATCGTTGAAGCACCAGCTGTGGTGTTTAGCGATCAACACGAACTGGATGCCGCGTTTAAAGCGGGCAAACTGGATAAAGATTGTGTGGTTGTAGTGCGTTTCCAGGGGCCAAAAGCCTGTGGTATGCCAGAGCTGCATAAACTGACACCGCCACTGGGCGTGTTGCAGGACCGTGGTTTTAAAGTGGCGCTGGTCACTGATGGCCGGATGTCCGGCGCCTCAGGCAAAGTCCCGGCGGCAATCCATGTCACGCCTGAAGCGATTGAAGGCGGTCCAATCGGCCGTATTCTTGATGGCGATATCGTCCGCGTGAATGCACAGACCGGTGAGTTACAGGTGCTGGTTGATGCCGCAGAATTTAATGCCCGGCCGCTGGCGACCTGCGATATGTCAGAAAGTTATTACGGCATGGGCCGCGAGATCTTTGGTGGCCTGCGCACAGTACTGACCGGTGCTGAACAAGGGGCCTGCAGTCTGTTTACCACTGAGGAGCACCTCAATGGTTAATGTACAGATCCGCTTCGCAATCGTCGCGGATATTGGCGGCACCAACGCCCGGTTCAGCCGGGTGGATTTAGACACGCTGGCGCTGGATAAAGTTGTGGTATATCCGTGTGCGGATTTCGCCACGCTGTCTCTGGCGCTGCAGTACTACCGGGAACAGCAGGAACTGACCGACATCGCACATGTCGCTGTGGCGATTGCCTGCCCGGTGACCGGCGATTTCGTCAAGATGACCAATTTCCACTGGGAATTTTCCATCGCGCAGATCAAAGCTGAACTCGGTCTTGCTGAATTTGTTGTGCTGAACGATTTCACTGCAGTGGCGATGTCATTGCCGGCGATTCGTGATGCCGAACTGGTGAAAACCGGTGCCGGCGAACGTGATCTGACAAAGCCAATGGCAGTGCTCGGTGCCGGTACCGGCTTAGGCGTTGCGCATTTGATCCCAACGGCACAGGGCTATATCCCATTGCCGGGCGAGGGCGGCCATACCGACTGGACCGCGCAAAACGAGCAGGAATGGTTTATTCAGCGTTATCTCGCTGCGCATTATGGCCATGTCTCGCCGGAACGTTTGTTATCGGGCCCGGGCCTGGAAAGTCTCTATCTGGCATTGGCTGCCTATCAACAACTGGATGTGCCGGCTAAAACCGCTGCAGAGATTGGCCAACACGCGCTGGACGGTAGCTGTGGATTGAGCCAGGCCGTTGTTGCCCAGTTTTTTGCCTCACTCGGTAGCCTGGCTGGTGATTTAGCCCTGACCTTAAGTACTTTTGGCGGGGTTTATGTCGCAGGTGGCATTACACCGAAACTACTGCCGTTGCTGGAACAAAGTGAGTTTCGCAGCAGATTCGAAGCCAAAGGACGCTTTGCCGCGTTCAACCGGCAAATCGCAACTTATATCGTCACTGCAGAACAACCGGGTTTACTCGGCTGTGCAGTTTATTTAAAACAAAAATTGGCGGGCTGATTATGTCGTTTTCAAACTGGCAGTTACAACCAGACACCTTATTTGCACAGGGCCCAGTGGTTCCGGTGATCGTGATTAAAGATCTGGCAACCGCGGTGCCGATGGCGAAAGCTTTATTGGCCGGTGGTATCAAGGTGCTGGAAGTGACTTTGCGCACTCCGGTGGCTTTAGAAGCCATTGCGTTGTTATCCAAAGAAGTGCCGGATGCGATTGTAGGCGCTGGTACTGTCACTACTGCTGATCAGCTGCAAAAAGTGGTCGAAGCTGGAGCGAAGTTTGCCATCAGCCCGGGCCTGACCCGTGAACTGCTGGTTGCCGGTAAAGAAGCACCAATTCCGTTAATTCCAGGCATCGCATCGATTTCTGAATTGATGGAAGGGACAGGCTTAGGCTACACCCACTTCAAGTTCTTCCCGGCGGAAGCTGCAGGGGGCGTGAAAACGCTGAAATCTATCCATGGCCCATTCTCTGATATCCGCTTCTGCCCGACAGGCGGCATCAACGAGAAGAATTTCCTCGAGTATCTGGCGCTACCCAACGTGCGTTGTGTTGGTGGCAGCTGGATTGTACCGGATGATGCTATTGTCGCCGGCGACTGGGATCGCATCACGCAACTGTGTAAAGACGCCGTGGCGAAAGCAAAGGCCTAAGGCTGCTGCAATAAAAAAAACCGGCATCAGCCGGTTTTTTTTATTGTTATCAGGTTAATACTGAAAACCAATTTCTAATGCAGCAATAGCCCTGCTTCGGGTTTGTTGTGTACTGTGGAACGGGGTAAATAAAAAGTATCTGTCCTCCCGGGCGGTGCCGGCAAAAATCCCAAAATGCCAGCTACGCGCGGCGAAACCTGACGGGTAATAATTGTAAGTGGCACCAACAAAACCTTTATCCGCGAAAATGGCTTCGTAGCCGGCACTCAGACCTAAAGCATGATGACGCTCCGAATCTATTGCATGCTGCCAACCGATCGCAGCGCCCAGCAGGCCCAGTGCAAAAGTCGCTTTGTCTTGGTCATGGACTGATTGGTACTGCACCCCCAGTATTCCGCCCTGACTAAAACCGTGGCCAACAGACCAGAGGTCAACCGAATCAGCTTTCGCCGCTGTGCTCAGCACCATGATGCCTGATAACAATAAAACTAATTTCATCGTAAACCTCAACTGTAAACAAAGGTACGAATTTTAATAATCTAAAAAACATAAGTAAACTAAATGTTTACCGCAGGTATATTTACGGCGGGATGGCCCAGCAATAGCTGCGTTTCAGACGACTGTGGGTTGTTTATCTGATCAAGTATATTGTCCAACACCTGCCATAGTCTGATATCCGCACACTGACTGATATTAACCCGCATAAATTGATCAGCGTCCGGCCACTGGCTGAAATTGGGGCCTGGTGCCAATACTACCTGGTGGGTAGCCGCAAGGGCGGTCAATGTACGGCTACTGATCCCTGCAGGTAGCCGTAGCCATAGCGCGAAGCCGGCTTCCGGTACAAACCAGGGTTGAAAACCACGGGTCTCAAATTGTGCCAGCACGTCCCGGCGCAGTATATCCAGACGCTGATGGAGCTGTTTCAGATGACGGCGGTAGCTGCCGCTGGTCAATACCTGGTACACCACACGCTCCACGGTGGCCGGGGTTGAGGTGCTGGTGATAAGCTTTAAATCGGTCAGCGATGCAACCAAAGCCGGTGCTGCGGCGATATAGCCGACCCGCAAATCGGCCGATATAGTTTTTGACAAACTGCCCAGGTACACACCTTCCTGCAGACCGGTCAGACTGGCATAACGCAGCGCCGGTTGTTGCTCAAAATCGGCATAGATATCATCTTCAATCAACAGCACCTGATGCTGTTTCAGCAAAGACAGTACCTGCATTGCTTTCGGTGGACTGACGCAGGTGCCAACCGGATTCGACAACACTGAATTGGTCAGATAGGCGCGCACTTTGTGGTTGTCCAGTAACGCACTGAGCGCGGGCAAATCAGGGCCATCGGCGGTGCGGGGCAGATACAGCAGTTCCAGCTGATGCAGGCGCAACATCGCCTGAAAATTATAAAACCCCGGGTCGTCGACAATGACTTTATCACCGGGTTTAAGCAGTAACCGCAGCACCAAATCCAGCGCGTGAGTGGCACTTTGAGTCAGCAGTAATTGCTGCGGCGCCAGTGGGATACGGAGTTCCGCCAGCCGGTTCACCAAATACTGCCGTAACGGCAGATACCCCTGAGCCGGGCCATAGTCTGTCAATGCCTGTTCCTGCCGGGCTATTTCTTTCAGTGCAGCGCGGATCTCCTGCTGTGGCAGATAGTCCGGTGTCAGCCAGCCGGCGGCCGGCTTCAGCCAATGCGGCTCCCGCTGCAAGGTTTGGCGCATCAGCGCGACTTCGTCAGCCAGCTCACTGGCGCTGCTGTTTTCCTGTAACTGCAAGGCTGGATGCCGGCGGGCGACAAACACACCACTGCCGGGCCGGCTTAACACTAAACCTTCCGCATTCAGCCGTTCATAAACATCAGCCACGGTAAATTTACTGATGCCCAGATGCGCGGCCAGTGTGCGCACCGAGGGCAGGCGTGCGCCGGCCGGCCAGCTGCCATGTAAAACTTGCTGGCGTGACTGCTGCAATAGCTGTGTGGTCAGCCCCTGCGCTGAGGCTAAATCCAGCTGGAAATCTCTTAACGCCACTTGCATTGGTAACTCCCGGCTGTACCGGTCAAATAGCCTGTACAGTGTGAAAATATTTATCTCAACTGTCCTGAGTGTACTGGTTTTTTCCGGTTACTGTCACTGGTGACGATGTATTTTCATTCACAGGAGTTTTTATGCCAGAACAGGTGTTGTCGCAAACCACTATGGTCAGCAAGCCAGGATCACCACTGACCGAAGCCTATGCCTATGGTTTGGCCGGTGTGCTGATGTTTTCCGGCGGGATAGTGGCGACCCGGATGGCGGTGCTGGAATTGCCACCAGTCTTTGTCGGAGCAGGCCGGGCGGCTGTGGCGGGTTTGCTCAGCTTGTTATTGCTATGGGCGATGCGACAAAAACTGCCGGCACGCCGGTTTTGGCCTGGTCTCGCCATTGTTGCCTTTGGCGCTGCATTCGCTTTTCCGGTGTTTACTGCGCTGGCACTGCAATGGACCGATGCCGGTCACGCCACACTGGTCACAACGCTGATGCCGTTATTCACCGCTATATTTGGTGCCTGGTTTAGCCGGCAAGTACCGCGGATTGGTTTTTGGCTGTTTGCCAGCTGCGGCGCGGCACTGGTGATTGGTTACAGCCTGGCGCAACATCAGGTCAGCGCCTTGGCGTTAGGCGACGGTTTGCTGTTGTTGGCCTGCCTGTTCTGTGGCCTTGCTTATGCCAAAGGCGCGATGCTGGCTAAAGATCTGGGCAGCTGGCAGGTGATTTGCTGGGCTTTGGTGCTGGCGCTGCCGGCGTTGTTGCCATGGACTTTATGGCAAATCCCGGCCATTGCTATCAGCGAAGTTTCAACGTCAGCCTGGCTTGGTTTTGCCTACTTATCGGTCTTTTCGATGTTTCTTGGCTTTTTCGCCTGGTATCGCGGCTTATCGTTAGGCGGCGTGGCACAAATCAGTCAGTTGCAGCAACTCAGTCCATTCCTGGGGTTGGGCTGGGCGGCTTTGTGTCTCGGTGAAAGCATCAGCATGGTTCAACTAGGCATCGCCGCACTGGTGGTACTCTGTATCGTACTGGGTCGGCGTTTTGGTTAATCTTTGATGAACTGCACCGTTTAGCCGCACGCCGGCATAGCAAAAACATGGAGCTGTCGCTATAATAGCGCGCTTTTTGGCCCGGCCTAAAGCCGGGCCTTTTTTGTGCTTCCACTTGTTAACTGTGCCTGATCGGCCAACAGGAACCCCTGACTGTGATCTCTACTGCCAATATTACGATGCAATTCGGCGCCAAGCCGCTGTTTGAAAACATTTCGGTCAAATTCGGTCAAGGTAACCGTTATGGCCTGATCGGCGCCAACGGCTGTGGTAAATCCACTTTTATGAAGATCCTGAGTCGTGAATTGGATCCGTCCGGCGGTATCGTGATGGTGGAGCCAAATATGCGCGTCGCCAAGCTGCATCAGGATCAGTTCGCATTTGAGCAATACAGCGTCATTGATACCGTGATCATGGGCCACGCCGAACTGTGGCAGGTTAAAGCTGAACGTGATCGGATTTATGCCATCGCCGACATGTCAGAAGAAGACGGCATGAAAGTCGCTGATCTTGAAGTGGCTTTTGGTGAGATGGACGGTTATACCGCCGAATCTCGCGCCGGTGAGCTGCTGTTAGGTGTTGGTATTCCGGTTGACCAGCACTATGGCCCGATGTCTGCCGTCGCTCCGGGTTGGAAGTTACGGGTGTTACTGGCGCAGGTACTGTTCGCCGATCCAGAGATCATGTTACTCGACGAACCAACCAACAACTTAGACATCAATACCATCCGCTGGCTGGAAGATACGCTGGCAGAGCGCAACAGCACCATGATCATCATTTCGCACGACCGTCACTTCTTAAACAGTGTCTGTACGCACATGGCGGACCTTGATTACGGCGAACTGCGGTTATACCCAGGCAACTATGACGAATATATGCTGGCAGCGACTCAGGCGCGTGAACGGCTGATGTCCGACAATGCGAAGAAAAAAGCCCAAATCGACGACCTGAAAGCCTTCGTCGCACGGTTCTCGGCCAATGCATCGAAAGCCCGCCAGGCCACCTCGCGCGCCAAACAAATGGACAAGATTAAGCTGGAAGAAGTTAAAGCGTCCAGCCGCGTCAATCCGTTTATCCGTTTTGAACAGCAAAAACAACTGTACCGTTTGGCGCTGGAAGTGGATGATTTGAAAAAAGGTTTTGACGGTGTGCCGGTGCTGAAAAAGGTCAATCTGATGATCGAAGTCGGTGAGAAGGTAGCCATTCTGGGTGCTAACGGTATCGGTAAAACCACCTTGTTAAAATGTCTGGTCGGCGAATACCCGGTTGATGGTGGCCTGGTGAAATGGTCAGAGAACGTCAATATCGGTTATTACGCGCAGGATCACGAATATGAATTCGCCGGCGACATGAAAGAAATGTCGTTGTTTGACTGGATGTCGTACTGGAAACAACCTTCGGATGACGAGCAGGCGATCCGCGGCATTCTGGGTCGGTTGTTGTTCAGCCAGGACGACATCAAGAAAAAGGTTAAAGTGCTGTCTGGTGGTGAAAAAGGCCGCATGTTATTCGGCAAGCTGATGCTGCAACGGCCGAATATCCTGATTATGGATGAACCGACCAACCACCTTGATATGGAATCCATTGAGTCGCTGAACATGGCGCTGGAACTGTACAAAGGCACATTGTTGTTTGTCAGCCACGACCGCGAATTTGTCTCGTCACTGGCGACCCGTATCATTGAGATCACCGACACTGACGTTCGTAATTTCGTCGGCAGTTACGACGATTACCTGACGCAACAACTTGCACTGGCCTGATAGCCGGGTTCGGTTCGTTCTTGTTGATCTATAAAGCGCCTGCGGGCGCTTTTTTTTATTCAACGCATTGCGTTGGTAAAAACCACTCCCGGCGGTTTTCTTAATCCTTTTACCTTTAAAAGGCTTTTCAGCGCCAATGCCATGACTTAGGATGGAAATTCAATAATAAGAATTCGGGGTAGTTCATGTTTTTTAATAGTGCGCTGAAAGAAGAAAACCAACAACTCAGAGAACAACTGAAAGAAACACAGCGTCAGGCCAGAGACAGCACTCAGCAATTAGAGCAGCAATTAGCTCAGCTGGAACAACAGGTTCAGCAATATGTCGCTTTGCAAAATCAGAGTCATTGGCAGGAACAACAGTTATTGGGTGGACCGGTGCTGGACGCGGTGCGGGGCAGTATCAGTCGTCACGCCGATGATTTAATCGCCGAACGCACGGCACTGGCGAGGCTCGAAGACATTTTTGGCCAAACCCAAACTGCGATCCGCACGCTGGAAGACCGGGCGATTCAAATTACCGAACATGCTAATCAGAGCGCGGCGACTGCGGCGGTGTTAGATGGCACTGCCAGTTCAATCAATCAGTTAATTTCCAGCATTCAGGAAATATCCGATCAAACAAATCTGCTGGCGTTAAATGCTGCGATTGAAGCCGCCCGGGCCGGTGAAGCCGGGCGGGGATTTGCGGTTGTAGCGGATGAAGTACGCACTTTGGCTGGTAAAGCCAATGAAGCCAGCAAACAAATCGAAAGTTTAATCCGCAAGGTGATTGAACAAACGACTAACATCAAAACGATGGTGTCGCAAAGTCAGCAAAGCGCGGCTGATGTATCGCAATCATCGAAGCAAATTGATTCTGTCGTGAATGAAGTGATTAATCGCTCGGAAGCAATGAAAAAACTGATCCGCAGCACCACCACTCAGACCTATCTTGATGGGTTGAAAATGGATTACATCAGCTGGAAAGCCACGGTGTATCAGGCGATTGCGCAACAACGTGATTTAACTTCGTCCATGGCAGAACAAAAGTATCAGCAATGGTGTGGTGCCGGCGGGTACGGCGCCAAGCATTATGGTCAGCTCAGCAGTTTCCGCGCCATTGAAGCGCCACACCGTGGCATGCATCAGGCGGCCAGGGAAGCGGTGCAAGCCGGCCGTAGCGGCGACACCGCAGCGCTGGCACGGGCTTTGGGCCAGATGGAAGATGCAGCACAATCGGTTGTGGCAGCCCTGGAACGCTTGCAGCAGGATGTTCGTGCGCAATAAATTGCGTTGAGATTTGACCTGAGACAATAGTCGTACTGTTGCATGCGTTGTTGTTGTGGCAGGATAAAGCTTTGACCGGGTACAGTGACTGACAAGATTCGCCAGCGCTGTTTCCGGTCAGTCATTATGGTGCCCTCTGTTGCGGCACAATGTTTAACCGCCTGCAAGCACGCCATGGACTGTTGTGTTATGCCTTGGTTTACTGCGTTCAGATCCCCCTCTGATATCGCCGGAGCTTCAATTATGTTTTTTAACTCTGCATTGAAACAACGAATTGCCGAACTGGAACAACAGCTTCAGCAACAGCAACAGCTGCATCGGACCGAAATCGACAAGATGCAACAGCAATTCCAACAGCAAACGGCACAAGCCGAAGAGTCGCGCCGTCAGGATGCACAGCAACAATCTGTCTGCGCCACGATGTTATTGGGTGGCGCGATGCTGGGCCAAATCCGCGAAGAACTGGCGAAAAATGCCGGTCAGCTGGAGCATGAACATTTGGCTCTGACTGAGTTGGATGAAATTTTCGGCCAAACGCATCAGGCGCTGGCTAACCTCGATCATCGCGCCAGCCAAATCAGCAAAGATGCGCAGCAAAGCGCCTCGGTCACCGCCGTTTTGGATGGTACTGCGAATGCGATTAATCAGCTGATCTCCAGCATTCAGGAAATTTCCGACCAAACCAATTTGTTAGCACTGAATGCGGCGATTGAAGCGGCGAGGGCCGGCGAAGCCGGGCGGGGCTTTGCGGTTGTTGCTGACGAAGTGCGGCAATTAGCCGGCAAAGCCCATCAGGCCAGTAATCAGATTGAACAACTGGTACGACAAATCATCGACCAGACCGGACAGATCCGCGGCATGGTTGAACAAAGTCAGCACAGTGCCTCCGATGTTGCGGCGTCCAGTGGCCAAATTGAGGCCGTTGTCGCCAAAGTCATTGCGACGTCGGGTCATATGCAGAAAGTGATTAGCCAGAGTTCAACCATGGCATTTTTGAATACCGTAAAGCTGGATCATGCGGTTTGGAAGCATCATGTCTACAAACTGATCCAGGAACAACGCTTTGGCGATGTGGTGAACGCACATACTGAATGCCGGTTGGGTAAGTGGTATTTTGAAGGCGAAGGCAAAAAACGTTATAGCGGTAAACGCAGTTTTCAGCAGTTGGATAGCCCGCATAAAGCGGTACACCAGTCGGGCCGTGATGCACTGGCAGCGGGTCAACGTGGTGATTTTGCCGGTATGCAACAAGCATTGTTAGAGATGGAGCAGGCCAGTCAGCAGGTGACGGACCTGATCAGTCAGTTGCAAAACGAAATTTGGGCGTAAAACAATCGGGGCCAGTCGGCCCCGTTTTTTTACACCTTCAACTGCGTAGCTTGTGCTAACAACTCGCTGCTGACGTCTTGCTGCAGCGTGGCCTGTTCTGCCAGCACTGTCATCGCGCTGTCAGTTTCAACCGCAGACTGGTGAATTTGCGCCAGTGCAGCACTGATTTGCTGGCTGCGGGCACATTCGTTGCGGCTTAACAGATTAATATCAGCAGAGATCTGGCGGATCCGGCCGGCCGCGTGGCGAATTTCCTGTAAAACAGCTTCGGCATGGCCGGCACTTTGTAAACAGTGCTCAGCAGTTTGTTGCTCCTGTTCTAATCCTTGTCGCGTTTGCGTCACAGATCCGGTCAGGCGGTTTAGCATGGTTTGAATTTCAGCAGTTGCTTTGGCGGTATTCGCCGATAAGCGCCGGACCTCATCGGCAACAACCGCAAAGCCCCGGCCATGCTCACCGGCACGCGCCGCTTCAATCGCCGCGTTTAACGCCAGCAAATTGGTTTGCTCCGCCACACCACGGATGGTCTCCAGCACTTGCATAATATCAGTTGCTGCCTGATCCAATGTCAGCATACTGTCGACCGAATGGCCAACCTGTTCCGCCAGTTGGCGGATCTGAGAATTTAATGCGCCGACACTGTCTTCACCGGATAACGCCTGTTGGTGGGTCAGTTCTGCGTCGTTGTTGGCCTGCGTGATCTGCACCTGCAATTGTTGTAATGCGGTCGCGGCTTCGGCCGCTTCGACATCGAGCTGCGTTAATGCGGCCTTCTGCTGATAGACCGCAGTTTTACTACGCATGCTGATTTGCAGATTCTGCGCCGCCAGCTCCTGACTTTGCTGTGTGGCATGCTGCACGCCGCGCAGCAGCGTCGATAACCGGCTGAACAGTTGCTGCAGTGCTGTCGTGGTCTGATCCAGTTCGGTATCCCGTTGCGGCGCAAACTGTTGGCGTAAATCTTTCTGTTCCGCGGCTGTAGTCAGCTGTGCCGACAGTTGTTCCAGTGGACGCGCGATGCCGATGCCGAGCCGGCGGGTCAGCCAAAACACCGCAATCCCCAGCAGCAACGCGGTTAAGGCGCTGCTATACCACAGTTGTTGATTCAGTTGCGACAGTGACTGATAGAGTTCATCACTGCGTTGTTGCGTCACCAGCAACAGCGGATGACCGCCTAAATCAATCGCTTCACTGCGTTGTAACCAGCGATAACCATCTTCTGCCTGAATTTGTCTGGATTGTTGTTTTCCTTGTAGCAAGGTCGCAACTTCGGCTGCGGCCGGGATCGGTTGTACGGCGTTCCTGCTGGTGGTCAGCTGCTGGCCGGTTGCATCCAGTAGGAAACTGTCGCCACTGTCACCGAGACCAATTGCTGGCCAGTTCTTGCCATTTGACATCAATTGGCTGACGGTTGACAGCGGCAATTGCGCCACCAGCACACCGCTGATTTTTTGGTCCTGCGGGCTGAACACCGGTGCCGCCATAAACATCGTCAGCTGATCAAATTGGCCACTGAATGGCGCGGCTGCAGAGACTTGCCAGCCATTCGCCGGATTTTTCAGAACCTGCCGTACCAATTGCGCCAGCTGCGTGTTGGCAAAAGCACCATCCTGCAGGGAAGTGGCAAACACTGGACTTTTATTCACTGAATACAACACCGCTTTGGACTGGGCGTCGACCAGATACAGTTCGTCATAGTGCAGGCGGGTGACGATTTCACGGAAACTCTGGTGGAATCTTTTGTGTTGTTGTCCGTAGACGGAGCCGTCGGCCCGATCCACCAATTTCGCCAGCGCGGCGGCGCCATGTGGATTGGTAGCCAGGTAATAGCGCTGCAACAATAAAGTTTCAAGCGACGCTTTGCTAAGCCAGCCGGTTACATCGGCTTTGGCCTGGTGCTGAGCTGCCAGTGGCAGATATTGTTGCTGATACCATTGCGTGACTTCAGCCCGTAACGCGTCGAGCCCAGGATTTTCCACTTCATAGCGGTATGACTGGTAGGGGTTACGCAGCGCCTGCAAGGCTTCTTGCGTCATCCGGTTGTGCGCCAGACTCTGCAGCATATCGCGCTGCTGGTCCATGTATTGCGCCAATGCCTGACGCCGGCCCGTGGCCACTGCCAGAAAACGCTGGTCGATGCTGCTGCTGAGCGCTGCTTCCGCAGCGCGGCCTGCCATTGAACTGCTGATCCCGACTGCCAGCAACATTGCGCTGATTGTGGTACCACCCATTACCCACATAAGTCTTTGTGCAATTTTCATCGTCAGTATTCCACCATTACGCCGGAGTTCCGGCTAAAACTGCGCAGAGCTTAGGAGGCTTAGATGACAAATATGTGACAATGAGGCCGTTTGGCCATCTGGATGTTATTAACTGCTTGTTTACCCGGCAATGTTGCTGTCATATTCATTTTTTGAATAATCATAGTGTTTATAGTTATAGGGAACTTTTGGTATAGTTTGCCGGTATCCGGTTTATTGCGCTGTTACGCGCCAGGACGTCGACATGATCCCGCTGCAATTTTCAGTTTTTTTCGATAAAGACAGTAACACCTTTAGTTATCTGGTGTGGGAGCCCAGCACTCAAGCGGCTGTGGTGATAGATCCGGTGCTGAATTTCGAACAGGCTTCCGGACGTACTGCGACTACCGGCGTTGAACAGGTGGTGGCCGAGATCCAAAGCCGGCAGCTGAACTTGCTGTATATCCTGGAAACCCATGTACACGCCGATCATCTGAGTGCGGCGGCGGAGTTGAAATCGCGGTGCGGCGGCACGGCGCAGGTTGGCATTGGTGATCAGATCTGCCGGGTACAAAAAGTCTTTTCTGCGCTGTTTGCCTTACCTTCGCAAGCCGACGGCGCACCTTTTGACCTGTTACTGGCTGACGACGCCACATTGCCGCTCGGCCGCGCCAGCATCAAGATTATCCATACGCCGGGCCACACGCCGGCTTGTGTGTCTTATCTGATTGAAGATCTATTGTTTGTCGGTGATACTTTGTTTATGCCGGATTACGGCACGGCGCGTTGTGATTTCCCTGGCGGCGATGCGGCAACTTTATATCGTTCGATCCAAAAACTGTTTGCGCTGCCAGACGAGACCCGTATGTTGATGTGTCATGACTACGGTGCACCGGGCCGGCCGGCAGTGGCCAATGAGACTAGTGTTGGTGCGCAAAAGACCGGCAATATCCATGTTGGGCAAGGCCGCTCCGAAGCTGATTTTGTGACGCTGCGCACCGCCCGTGATGCGACGCTTAGCATGCCCAGGCTATTATTGCCGTCGGTCCAGGTCAATATGCATGCCGGTGAATTACCAGCGCCAGAAGCCAACGGCATTCGTTATCTGAAATTGCCCTTAGATCAATTTTAAGCAGGACTTTCGCATGAACCAGCCACGGCGGTTATTGGTTGCAACGGACATTTTTGGTGCCACTGTGCCGTTACAGCAAGCATTGGCCACGTTACAGGCCAAGGATGACAGATTGCAGATAGAGATCTGCCAGCCGGATAGTTGTCTGGCCGTGCCGGTGTTTACTGATGACCAGCTGGCTTATCAGGCGTTTATCCAGCAGGGGGGGCTGGAACGCTATCAGGTACAGGTGAAGGCCAGGTTACAGGCACAACCTGCGGATTTGTTGCTTGGTTTCAGCGCTGGTGCTGCGGCCCTTTGGTCTGTGTTAAGCACGGCGACTCCAGGCGCTGGTAAAGCCTTGTTGTGTTACGGCGGCCAAATTCGCCAATACACTGAGCTGATGCCGCAATGGCCGGTCACTTGTCTGTGGTCAGACGAACAGCATTTTGATGTCCGGGCATTGCAATTGACTTTACAGCAGCATCCCCAGCTAAAACAGCTACACTGGCCGCAACCGCATGGTTTTATCAACCCGCATTCGAAAGGTTATCAACCAGAAGCGGCAAGTGAGTTCTGGCGGCGCTGTCAGCAATGGATAACGGCGGGGGATTTCTGACTTGAAATCAGCCATCAGCAGCCCAACTTACTAATCATTCACATTTCAATCAATTCGATTACATGACTAATATTCACTGCGCTTTTGTTCGGCTGGCGCCGGTCGCTAGCGACAATTACGAAGCCGTCTGTGATTTAAAACTGCACCAAACACAGGAAATTTACCTGGCGTCGAACCTATGGTCGCTGGTGGAGGCTGCCTATGAGCCGGGTTGTTTTCCGCGGGCAATTTATCAGCAGGATCAGCTGGTGGGTTTTGTCATGTGGGTACAGGAAACGCCGCAACGGGTGTCCATCTGGCGCCTGATGGTTGACCGGCAGTTCCAGCAACAAGGCATTGGTCGCGCTGCATTAAAGCTTGCTCTGGCTGAGATCCGGCAGATGGCTGGGGTTCAGCAGATAGAGATTTGTTATGTCCCGACCAACCCGGTGGCGAAAGATTTTTACGCCAGTTTAGGTTTTGTCGAAACCGGCTGGGACGAGGCTGGCGAAGAGATGCTGGCGGTGATTAACCTCTGAATAGCACAAACGGGCCCGAAGGCCCGTTTGCTTTTACTACTTCACTTCAATTGACACACTCTTGAGGTGAATTCTGGGTCGTCAGACTGCCAGTGATCTGCCCCCCGGCAAATCAAACCAGCGGTCCGGATGCTCAACGTCGGGGCTCAGCGAGCACTTTATTAAGCACTTTTTCGAGCGCGTTATCGGGCGTTGGTGCTCTCAAAGATCTTGTCGGCAGAAGCCGCAACAAAACCGGTGTAGAGCGAGCCGTCCGCCGTTGGGTAACGCAGCGCGAACTCATAGAAGCAGCTAGGAACCGATAAAACACCATCGGTGAAAGCCACTTCGGCTTCATCGGCCAGCGTTGAGGATTGCTCCAGCAACACGTCCGCTGAACCTTTGATTTCGCCGCCAGAGGTATTGAGCGGGAAACCGGCATCTTTTAAAGTCTGGTTGACACTTTGCAGGCTGGTGAAATTCTGCAGCGCATTGACTGATACTGTGAAATGGTTGGCGCGGAAACCCCAGACTGCCATCCAGGCGGCGTATTCACTTTCTTCCAGCAGCAGTCGGTAAGTCGCTTGGTCAATGTTCCAGTGCCGGCCTGAATAGATAAAGTTCTCTGCAGTCACGGCCTCAGCAGGGATTTGATCAACTAACTTCTGCACCGCTTGCTGCAGCATTGGCGAGCATTTTTCTACCAGCAGCTCAGAGATAAACACTTTTGGCGCCGTTGGATCCGGATGCTCAAAATGCTTGGCGTACAGCTTTTTCGCCTCAAAATGGTATTCGCCTGCTTCCCTGTAACCCACAGCAATAAAATGTGCAGCCAGTTTATCGAGGCCGACTTTATCCAGATTAAATGTGCGCAGCGCGATGTGGTCGTTGATCACATCATCTTGCTGACCTGAACCAAGCAGGGCATGGATTTGCTCCGCTGAAGGGGTCAGTTGCACGTAGTCTTGCCACAGAGCGACGAATAAATCTTTAAAATTGCTATGCATGGGTTTGCCTGTTATTTACTGCTAAGGCCACAGATTTTACAACTTGTGGCCGGAACTACTTTGATCTTAATAAAACTTGTCGTCGAACTTTTGCGATTGTACAACCAGCTCAGAGACTCAGCCCCGGGCTTAAGGTCGCTGGCAGGCTGACTTGGTCGGCTTCAACCGAGGCCACCGGGTAAGCACAATAATCCGCTGCGTAATAAGCGCTGGCGCGATGGTTACCACTGGCACCAATACCGCCAAAAGGCGCGCTGCTGGATGCGCCGGTGATCGGCTTGTTCCAGTTAACGATGCCGGCACGAATACGACTGAAGAATAATTCGTAATCGCTGGCGTTATCCGCCAACAAGCCGGCTGACAAACCGAAACTGGTGTTATTGGCCTCATCGATGGCTGCTGACAGCTCGCTGTAGCGGTACACTTTTAACAGTGGGCCAAAATGTTCTTCATCCGGTAATGCTGCGGCATGCGTCACATCGATAATGCCTGGCGTGACAAAACCCAGGGCCGGGTCGAGCTGCGTCAGGCGTACTAAAGACACGCCACCAAGCGCTTCAATGTCCGCCTGGGCTTTAACCATACCGGCCGCCGCTTTGCTGCTAATCATCGAAGCATAAAACGGTTGTACTTCGGCAAAAGGCGCGCCCACCGCTAACTGTTTAGTTGCTGTGACCAAAGCCGCTAAAATGGCATCGCCATTAGCAGACTGTTCAATAAATAAGCGGCGGGCACAAGTGCAACGCTGACCACTGGTGATAAATGCCGACTGAATAATGTCATGCACTGCGGCTTTGATGTCAGCAACGTCTTTGACGATCAGCGGATTATTACCGCCCATTTCCAGCGCCAGAATTTTACCGGGATGACCGGCAAATTGTTTGTGCAGCAAGTGCCCGGTGTTTGAACTACCGGTGAAAAACAAACCGTCGATGCCCGGTAAATTGGCAATGGCTTTGCCTGTTGCTACTTCACCTTGCAGTAAGTTCAGCACGCCGGCTGGTAAACCAGCAGCCTGCCACAGTTCCAGCGTGTGCTGCGCGACCAATGGCGTCAGCTCTGATGGCTTAAACAGCACGGCATTGCCAGCGATCAGTGCCGGTACAATATGGCCATTGGGTAAATGACCCGGGAAGTTGTATGGGCCAAAGACCGCGACTACACCATGCGGTTTATGCCGGATAAAAGCACGCGCGCCTGGCATCGGGTTTTCCACAGTGCCGGTGCGCTCCTGATGGGCTTTGACTGAAATCGCGATTTTGCCAATCATCGCCGCGACTTCAGTGCGGCTTTCCCACAAAGATTTACCGGTATCCAGTGCAATAGTGCGCGCTAAGGCTTCAGTGTTGGTCTTGAGCTGTTCGGCGAAAGCTTCAGCAATCGCAATACGTTCCGCCAACGGCCGGGTGGACCAGCTGTAAAATGCTGTGCGTGCCGCTTGATAGGCCTGTTGTACTTGCTGTTCATCGGCCGCCTGGCCTTGCCAAATCACCTGGTTTGTCGCCGGGTCGACCGACTGGAACAATGCACCAGCACCTGATTGCCACTGACCATTGATCAGCTGTAAGCCCTGAATAATGCTTGTTGCCTGACTCATTTGGCACCTCTGTCCAGATTTAAATAACGCACTTCATCGCCTGCATTGACCTGTAGGCCATCCGCGATCGCTTGCGTGATAATCAACACGTCGCCATCAAGCTGCGCCTGATTGCTGATGGTGGCGCGAAAACCGGCCACCTGCGGATTCGA
This sequence comes from Rheinheimera sp. F8, assembly GCF_001518915.1. Classification (NCBI taxonomy): domain Bacteria; kingdom Pseudomonadati; phylum Pseudomonadota; class Gammaproteobacteria; order Chromatiales; family Chromatiaceae; genus Rheinheimera; species Rheinheimera sp. F8. The sequence continues at coordinate 3,298,341 of NZ_CP013656.1, read as the reverse complement.
GATCGCAAGTGTGGGACCTTCTACCGGCGCACCAATCGCGACTTTAATCCGGTGGCTGCTACGTACCGATTTAATTTGTTTGAGCTGTGCTTCAACCGTCGGGCCCGCATCAAACAAATCGACATAACCACGGTGAATAAAGCCTTCATTTTCCAGCAGTTTCAAAGCTGGCGCTGTATTGACATGCACCTGACCAATCACGTCCTGTGCTGATTTTGGCAGCAGCGACACATAAATCGGGTGACGCGGCATCAGGTCGGCGATAAAACCTTTATTACCTATGCCAATCATATGGTCGGCGGTTGGGAAGTCGATGCTGAAAAAATACGACTGCAGCCATTGCCAGAACGGTGGCAGCGCATTTTCATCGGCCATGCCGCGCATCTCAGCGATGACGATTTTAGAGAAGCGTTTTGGATGGTCCGCCATAAACATAAAACGGACTTTCGACAAGAAACGGCCATACATGCCGCTGCGGTAAGGTTCACGCAGGAACAACGTACAAATCTCTGATACGCCGGTGTAGTCGTTGCACATGGTCAACACTTCCACCGGGTTGTAAACGTTCAGCTCGTTGCTGTGATGCACCACGGTGCTTTTATGGAAGTGGTACAGCGGCGTGGTGAGACCAACCGATGCTTCGATGCCGGACGTGCCTAGGATCTCGCCGGTTTCGGTGTCTTCCAGCACAAACAGGTAACCCTGATTGCCGGGCTGCTCGGTATCGATACCAAAGCTGTGCTCGGAATGGGCGATTTTTTGTTTCAGTTTCTGTTCGTTCACCGGCAGCGAGGTGAAACCAGCACCAGATTCGATGGCGATTTGCATCAGCGCCGGGTAATCGGCTTGGGTAATAGGGCGGATCAATAACATGAAAAAGTCCTGACAAAAGCCGGCATATCACGCCGGCTTGTTCTTGTTACAGATCAGCCGCGGGTCGCGACCAGTTTGGCAATGGCCGCTTCAAAACGCGCCATACCGTCGAGAATATCCTGCTCCGGAATGACCAGCGACGGCGCAAAGCGCACCACGTTGTAGCCGGCCATCAGCACCAGCAGACCTTGTTCGGCGGCTGCGAGCATAAAATCACGGGATTTGCCGGCCCACTCGGTACTGAGTGCAGCACCAATCAGCAGGCCCTGACCGCGCACTTCACTGAACACCTGGTATTTGGCATTGATAGCGTGCAACGCATCTTTAAACAGCTTCTCACGGGCTTTCACGCCGTTTAAAACTTCCGGTGTGTTGACGGTGTCATAAGCCGCCAGCGCCACAGCACAGGCCAGCGGGTTACCGCCGTAAGTGCTGCCGTGTGTGCCTACGACTAAATGTTTGGCTATCTCAGTGGTGGTCAGCATCGCGCCGATTGGGAAGCCACCGCCGAGTGCTTTAGCCGTGGTTAATACGTCCGGCGTGACGCCGAGGCCCATATAGGCATAGAGCTCGCCGGTCCGGCCAACACCGCTTTGTACTTCATCAAATACCAGCAGCGCATTGTGCTGATCACACAGCTCACGCACACCCTGAATAAATTCTTTGCTTGGGCTGATGATGCCGCCTTCGCCTTGTAATGGTTCTAACACCACGGCACAGGTCCGGTCAGAGATCAGCGCTTTGAGGCTATCCAGATTGTTGTATTCAGCATGGTCGATATCAGCCGGTTTTGGCCCGAAGCCGTCAGAATAAGCCGGTTGACCACCAACAGTGACGGTAAACAGCGTGCGGCCGTGGAAGCCCATTTTAAAGGCGATGATTTGCGATTTTTCTGCACCGAATTTATTCAGTGCCACGCGGCGAACCAGCTTCAATGCCGCTTCGTTAGCTTCAGCGCCTGAGTTGGCGAAATAGACTTTTTCCGCGAAGGTGGTGTCAACCAGACGCTGCGCTAATGCCAGCGCCGGTTCGTTGGTCATGGTATTGGATAAGTGCCATAACTTATTGGCTTGTTCGGTCAGTGCTTTGACCAGCACCGGATGGCAGTGGCCCAGACAGTTGACGGCGATACCGCCGGCAAAATCGATAAACTCGCGATCCTGCTGATCCCACAACCGGGAGCCAAGGCCACGCACCGGAATGATCGGTGACGGGGCGTAATTGGGGACCATAACTTCATCAAACAGGGCGCGGGTTAATTGCATTGCGAATTCCTCGTCAGTGGTGTCGCCGTCTGTAGCGGCTTTTGAAGTCCAGGTATCGCTCTACACGCTGCGGCTATTGCGCAGGCATGCGGCATTCCTGGACGGAATGACCTTATTATATTGGGCAGGGTCGTCAAACTGCAGTATCATTATCGGCAAATATAGGTTTTGTTTTGACATATTGACGGAGTAATTAAACAAAATGCTAAGCAAAGAAGATGAAAGACTGTTGGCACTGCTCAGAACCAACGCCAGATCGAGTGTGTCAGACCTGGCCCGATTACTGGATCTATCGCGCTCCACGGTACAAACGCGCATCGCCCGGCTGGAGCAAACCGGCGTCATTCGCGGTTACGTGCTGGACTATGGTGACAGCTACACTAAATCACTGGTGTCGGCCCATGTGTCGATTAAAGTGAAACAAAAGCTGACGGTCAAAACTAATAATGAGCTGAAGCAAATTGCGCAAATTGCCGAACTGTATGCCATCAGCGGTGAATACGACCTGATCGCAGTGGTTCAGGCGCAAAGCACTGAACAACTCAGTCATTTGCTCGATCAAATTGGTGATCTGGACGGCGTGGAACGGACTAATTCCTCAGTGATCCTCGAAACCAAATTTAAACGTTAAGGTCAGAACGCTGTGATTGCTGGTAAGGCAACAACAAATAGCCTGTAGCCACCGGTAGCCGCAAATGTCCGACCAGTTGTCTGAAATTTTACTACAGGGTCAGAACAGCGGTAGAATCCGCCCACTTTGCGCCAGATGGCCGCTATTTCCGGGAATATTATGAGTCAAGCAGATAACACCCCTTTGTACACCCATTATGCCGGCCCAGCGCTGCTGGAAACGCCTTTACTGAACAAGGGCAGTGCATTTAGCCGTGAAGAGCGTGCTGCATTTAACTTAACCGGCCTGCTGCCACCACGTTATGAAAGCATCGAAGAGCAAGCCGCGCGTGCTTACATGCAATATTCCTCATTTGAAGAGCCAATCAACAAACACATCTATCTGCGTGTGGTGCAGGACAACAATGAAACTTTGTTTCACCGTCTGCTGCAAAACCATCTCGAAGAAATGCTGCCTATTATCTACACGCCAACGGTCGGTGACGCTTGTGAGCGCTTCTCTGACATTTACCGCAGCGCCCGTGGTTTGTTTATTTCTTACAGCGACCGCGATCAGTTAGACGATGTGCTGCGCAGCGCCACCAAGAAAAAAGTCAAAGTCATTGTGGTTACCGACGGTGAGCGTGTATTGGGCCTTGGTGATCAGGGCATTGGCGGCATGGGGATCTCGATCGGCAAATTGTCACTGTATACCGCCTGTGGCGGCATCAGCCCGGCCTATACCTTGCCAGTGTGTCTGGATGTCGGCACCAACAACGAAAAACTGCTGAATGACCCGTTTTATATGGGCAATCGTCACCGTCGTATCAGTGGCGACGAATACTATGAGTTCGTCGACAAATTTATCAAAGCCGTGAAACGGCGCTGGCCGGAAGCGATGGTGCAGTTTGAAGACTTTGCGCAGCCCAATGCAATGCCATTGCTGAAACGCTACCGCGACCAAATCTGCTGCTTTAACGACGATATTCAGGGCACTGCAGCGGTGACGGTCGGCACCTTGTTGGCCGCCTGTCGCTCAAAAGGCACTAAATTATCGGATCAAAAAGTGGTGTTTGTAGGCGCAGGATCTGCCGGCTGCGGTATCGCCGAGCAGGTCATCAGCCAAATGGTCAGCGAAGGCATCGATGACGCCACCGCGCGCGGTCAGGTCTTTATGGTCGACCGCCATGGTCTGTTAACTGACGGCATGGAAGATTTACGTGACTTCCAGCAGGCGCTGGTGCAAACCAAAGTCGCCATCAGCCACTGGTCTTTCAGCGGCGATTACGCCTCGCTGCGGGATGTGATGAACTGCGCCAAACCAGACATCTTAATTGGTGTATCTGGCGTCGCCGGGCTGTTCACTGAAGCCGTTGTCAAAGCGATGAAGAAAAACTGTGCGCTGCCTATCATTATGCCGCTCAGTAATCCAATCAAACAAATTGAAGCGCGGCCGGAAAAAATCATTGAATGGACCGAAGGTGAAGTCATTATCGCCACTGGCAGCCCGTTTAAACCCGTTGAATACAATGGCAAAACCTATCCGGTTGCGCAGTGTAACAACAGCTACATTTTCCCGGGGATCGGGCTTGGTGTGCTGGCCTGTAAAGCCCGCCATATCAGTGATGAGATGCTGCGGGTGGCCAGTGAGACGTTGGCGGCGGCATCACCGCTGGCCAACACAGGCGAGGGCGGCATTCTGCCTCCGTTAACGCAATTATCTGAGTTATCAAAAGAAATTGCCTTTGCGGTCGCCAAAATGGCGATGGCACAAGGCCATGCACTGGAAATGGATGACGAGCGCCTGCTGCGCAAAATCAACAGCAATTTCTGGAAACCAGAATACCGTTTGTATAAGCGCGTCAGCAGCTAAACACAAACCGACGAAAGCACGGCCAAAAGATCGGCGAAACACAACCTTGTGCTTCGCCGTTTTTTTTCTGTGTTTTTTCTTATCCACTGACCAACTTTTTTAAATCAGGCTGCGACCAACCAGCATCATCATTTCATTGATAGCCCGAGGTCCTTATGCCATCCAGCAAACAGCGTTACATTCCAACCTATCATTTTCATCGTTTCACCTTGGTCATCGTGCTGCTGAGCAGCTGCGGCCTTGCACTTGCCGCACAACAATCGTCAGCAAAACAATCAGCGCCAACCGACTACAAACTGCAGGTGCTGAAAGACTGCAAATTATTGTCCGAGCGGGCTTTGACCGCAGCAGAGCTCGACGCCTGGCAAAATCTAAAAAAAGCCGAACTGAAAATGGACCAGCTGCAGATCCCACTGGATCAGATGAGCAAGGCGCTGGAGCCACACCAGGACAAAATGGAGCAACTGAGCGCAGAGCTTGAGCTGCAAACCAAACGCGACCGGATGCCGGATGAAACGCTATTGGAACAAACCCGCATGACGGCAGAGCGCATCGAAGATATTACTGACAGTTATCAGGGCGATATCGACGCTATCAGCAGCTATGGCGATGAAATCAGCAAAGTCGCCAAAACCTTTGAACAGCAGATCACCGCGCAATTGCCGCAAGGCAGTTATGACCAGCTGCGGGTGCTGAAACCCGGCGAGCAACCAGATAAAAACTGCCAGAGCGGGATGTTTTTTAGCAAATCGCTGCATTTTAACAAAAACAAAAGTTGATCCAGCCCGACCAGAGTTGACCTGCGGCCAGTTTTCTTTAAGCTTGGCCGCAGATTTAACCGAGACCATGCAGGAAGACAGATGTTATTTGTGGTGATGTTGGGTGGCAAACACCCGGCGGCGAAAATCGAAGTGCATGACGTCGTGTTCGCTTTTGGTGAGCAGCTCAGCGATTGCCATGCGCAGCTCCGTCAGCAATGGTTTGGCGCCGCTAAAAACCTGCATATTGATTCCTGGTGGCAAGTGCAGGGCGTTGATGGTTATCAGCTGCATTTTAGCGATGTGGCGCCCAAAGCCGGCGACCCACGGCTCTATTTCATTAATCTTGGTGGTTATTTGCCCGGCAGTTTTGGTGAGGACCATCAGTATTTGCTGGTGGTGGCACAGAACCCAGCCGAGGCGAAACAGCTCGGCAAACAGCGCATGCCGCGGCAGTGGGATAAACCGCACACCGATAATCTGTATGACGTCGACGATTGCATCGCCATTGATGCTGTGGCCGGTCGTTATGTTCAGCTGGTGCCGGGCGATTATGCGCCGGCACGGCAAGGTAATGATTACATCCTGCTGTAGAGCACGATCTCCCCCAAGTGACTGCGACAATTTGCCACATAGGGGCAACAGGAACTTTTCCGTAAAATCAGGCACATGCATTTTTTAAAAGGTATGTGCCTGCCGTGACCACGCTGAATCCATTTCTCTCTTCATTCAAATTATCTCGTCTAACGTTAGCGCTGAGCCTGTTCTGCTTGCCGGCCTCTGTTCTGGCGGATATGGCTGCGAATGCAGCTGATGCCAACGCGGAAAAAGACATTGAACGTGTCCAGGTCACTGGAGTAGTTCTGAACGGGCCAGGCCAGCTGGTGATGGACCCGAAAGCGCCGCGTCAGCCCTTGCCGGCGCACGATGGTGCCGACTATCTGAAGACTATCCCGGGGTTTTCGGTCACACGTAAAGGCGGTGCCGATGGTGACGCCGTGTTCCGCGGGATGGCCGGGTCTCGCCTTGGTATTCTGGTCGATGGCGAAAACATTCTCGGCGGCTGTAACTTCCGGATGGATGCACCAACGGCTTATATTTACCCCGAATTACATGATTCAATGACCGTGATAAAAGGCCCGCAATCGGTGGCGCATGGTGCCGGCCATTCCGCGGCGGTGATCCTGTTTGACCGCAACGTCGCGCCTTTTGAACAAGCCGGTTTTCGCACACACAGCAGCCTGACCACCGCAAGTTTTGGCCGCCATGACGAACTGGCCGATCTGCAATTCGGTCAGCAAAATGGTTATGTGCTGTTAAGTGGCAGTAACTCCACGTCGGATGACTATCAGGATGGTGACGGTAACGACGTGCATTCACGTTATCAGCGCTACAGCGGCAATATCGCAGTCGGCTGGACGCCGGATGTCGATACCAAAGTGGAGCTATCCGGCGCGCGCAGTGACGGCGAAGCAGCATATGCCGACCGCGGTATGGATGGTACGCGTTTCCGGCGCGATAGCCTGAATCTGCGGGTGGAAAAAACCAATATCACGCCTTGGCTCGAGCAGGTCAAAATCCATTGGTTCGACAATGAAGTCGACCACCTGATGGACGACCAGCAATTACGCAAGCCGGGCATGATGGGTTATGCAAACTTGCTGCGCGATACCAAAGGCGGGCGCCTCAGTGCGGTCTTTACGCCGTCAATGAATTACAAAGTAACGCTGGGCGCAGATCAGCAGGACAGTGGTCATAGTTCGCGCTCGGCACCCGCATCCGGCGTTTATAGCGCGCTGCTGGATGATGCCGGGATCTCTCAGGTCGGTGTTTTCGCGGAATGGCGCTTTCAGCTCGCCCAATTTGACGCAGTCGCCGCTGGCTACCGGCTGGACCAGTGGCAAGCCACGGACGAGCGGCTGAAAATCGCTGGCATGATGAGTTCAATGCCAAACCCAACTGCCGGACAGCGGCGCGATGATGACCTGCACAGCGGTTTTGCCCGTTATGAACATCAGTTCAGCGCAATTCCGGCCAGTTGGTATATCGGCGTCGGCAGCACCGCGCGTTTCCCGGATTATTGGGAATTGATCGCCAAAGAGGGCATTAAATCAAAAAGTGCGTTTTTGGACATAGCGCCGGAACAAACGACGCAGCTCGATACCGGTTATTTGTTTAAAGACGCAGACACTGAATGGTCAGTCTCAGCGTTTTACAATGAAATCAGTGATTATATTCTGGTCGACTACAGCAACATGATGAAATCAAATGGTTTTGTCAGAAACATCGACGCCAGCAGTTATGGCGCTGAACTGGGTGTTCAGCAGAAATTTTCTCATTATTGGCAATCCGACCTGACATTGGCTTATACCCGTGGTGACAACGATACCGACGGCACTGCATTGCCACAGATCTCCCCATTGGAAATCAAACTGGGCCTGAGTTACGCGCTGGACAACTGGTCTGTGGGTTCGTTAGTGCGTATTGTTGGCGCGCAAAGTTATTTCGATCGTGACAAAGGCAATATCGTCGGCAAAGATCTGGGCTCAACGCCGGGATTTGCCGTGCTGTCATTGAACGGCAGCTGGCGTCCGGTAGCAAGCTTGCTGCTGACCGCCGGCGTCGACAATCTGCTCGACCGGGCTTATGCCGAGTTTGTCAGCCGTGCTGCGGGCAACGGCATGGGCGGCGGCATCCCGGGTTATGTCCAGACGTTACGCGTCAATGAACCTGGCCGGACGGCCTGGTTAAAAGCGCAGTGGAATTGGGATGGGCAGTTCTGATACGTGCATCAAAATCATGCAGTGATGGGAGGACTTTGGTAGTGGCTTTACGCATCCAGCAGCAGTTATAGTTGGCAGATGATTGCCGTAAACAGAGACTGCGATGTGCGGACGCTTGAATGTCACTGATAATCCGTTATTAATTGAACTGTTGGAACAGCTTGGTATCCACTTGTATCCGGCGGCTAGCACTCAGACGGAACAAGCACCGGCACAATTAGCGCTGGATCTGCCAATCAGAACCGGGCGTTTTATCCGTGCGACTAATCTGGTGAGTATTGTTCTCCAGCAAGATGGCCAGCGCCGGCTACAAGATGCCATCTGGTGGCTGCTGCTGGAGCAAACAGAACAAGGTTTTAAACCCGGTCCATACACCAGTTTTAACACCAGATCCGACAAACTCCATGTGCGGGGCAGCGCGGGTTTTCAGGCGTATCGCCAACAACGTTGTATTATTCCAGCCAGCGGTTTTGGCGAAACAGAAATAGTGCAGGGCGTCAGTCGCTACACCGATTTTATCGGACAACGTGCCTTGGCCTTTGCCGGCCTTTACCGCACCTGGCTGAATAAAAACACCGGCGAACTCACCTATTCCTGTTCAATCATCACCTTAGCGCCACACCCAAAGCTGACGCCATTTCACAGCAAAGCCATGCCGATGATGTTACCACCAAGCGCATTTGACCTATGGCTGGATCCGGACAGCAATATCAATCAGTTCAATGATTTACTGCAACCAAAGATCTACACAAGGCTACGGGCCATTCCAATCAATAAACCAAGTTTGTATCAGGCCATTGCAGCTGTGGTTGAGGTAGAGGCGGATGATGAGGGTTAGGCTAAAGCTAAATAGCTTTGTGATAGCTAGTGCCATCAAAAATAGTGGCAAAACCACGTCCGCCCAATTTTGTTTGATAAAGCGCTTTGTCTGCCTGTTCAAAAATATCAGCTATTGGTTCTCCTTTATTGACAATCGCAGTACCCAAACTGCAAGACGCAGCCTCGTCGGATAATCGGGCCGCAAGACGCTTTATACGGTTATTGATGTCCGTAAAGTCTTCGCAACAAAGCAGAATTGCAAACTCATCACCACCTAAGCGTCCACAGAATTCATTTTTCATGCATTCTTTCGACAGCACCTGAGACACTCTTTTTAACAGCGCATCGCCATACTGGTGTCCATGGTTGTCATTGATAGTTTTGAAAAAATCGACATCTATCAAGATAAAGGTGGTGATTTTTCCAAAAGCAGAAGATGCCAACATATTCTCCATTTTGCTGTTAAAGGACCGGCGATTCGGTATCCCGGTGAGACTGTCTGTGTTAGCAAGTTCTGAATTAATTTTCAAAAGGTGACTGACGTAACGAATAAGTTCAGCGGTAAGAGTCAGATGCAACCATCTGATCAAAAAATTCCAGGCTATTACGCCTTGCGATAAGTGCGCGCCATCACTCAAGTAATTGGCCGAAGTCCAGGCGATTACGATGACAAACACCAGTAAATGAGTTTCAGGTCTGGTTCGAGTCCAGGCAACAAGAAACATAGGAAGTAAGTAGAAGGCAGACACTGTGATCAATACACCAGAGTAATAATCTGCTGCTGCTATGATAGCAACGATTAAAAGGGCGACTGGCCACACAAACCTCAAGTTAATGCGACTGAGAACTTTGTTCAATTAACTGAATTCCAAGAAAAATTAAGTCTCGATCTAAGGTATAGGTTAGTTTTACATCTTTTACGATCGCTGGCTCATTTACCAAGCGAGAGAAATTGGTCGCCGTGAATAGCAGCCTGATATCGCGAATAATGCTCTGGTGTTTTTGTTCGACGAATGAAGTAAAAGTTATCTGAGCTGCCAGCAATGACCGTTGGCAATGTCAGTCAGTACTGGATTGAATTTCGCCATCTGACACCAGAACAAGCCATGTCTATTGCTGAACGCTGCCAAATGGATATCGGCTAAGTGCTGGTTCGGTTGGATATGGAAAAAGCAAAGTCACCGGCAGTCAGGGCAGAGTTTGAAAAAGTGCTAAAGAGATTAGCGGGAGCCTTTGCGGCCGTCGTGTTGACGATGAGCCTAGCTCTGACACCAAGTCCGAGTGAAGCATCTGCTTCCGCATAATCATATTTAACATAATATACATTATGGGATATTAAGTATCTAAGTGAAACGCCTATATCTTTATTAATATCAATTACCTATCTATTCGCCTAATTTATCAATAGCTGTTGGATTATCCACAGTTCTGCTCAGTTATCTGCAATTCTCTAATTCAAACGAATACCGCTGCGACTTAGTACTGTGGCATGTCCGCTAATGTATTAGTTATGTGAAATGCTTGCGTGGCTGTTGCTGGCTAACTGAATCAAAGTTAAAGACTTTTCTGTGTTTGTCATTTGTGGCAAATTGACGTTGACGCTGTGCTGGATTGCGCGCGTGTGAATCTTAAAAATTTCAATGCTATGGAGAGCTTTATGTCTGATTCTATGCTGTATTTTTTCGGCGCTATTTTACTGCTAGTCGTGCTGAAACTGTTATTTGGTAAAAACAACGCTGCTGGCCAGCCGTACAAATATGTTCTGAATAAAACGTTGTTTACGCCCGCGGAGCGTTCTTTTCTTGGTGTACTGGATTTAGCAGTTACAGATCAATACCGGATCTTTGGCAAAGTTCGGATCGCCGATATTTTGTTACCAGCCAAAGGCCTTAACAAAAGTGACTGGCAAACTGCCTTTAACCAGGTTTCCTCCAAACACTTTGATTTTGTGCTGTGCAATAGACAAACGCTTGAAGTCATTGCTGTGATTGAACTGGATGACAAAAGCCATCAAAAAGCCAAAACACAAAACCGCGACTCGTTGATTGCTTCTGCATGCGCCACCGCAGGCTTACCATTAGTACGTTTTACGGCACAATCCAGCTATCAGGTGACTGAAATTCAACAGAAAATCCAGACAGAATTAACGGCAAAAAGTGATTGAAAACAGTTATTTCTGAGCTTATTCTGGTTAGAATTCTCCTAAAGATAACAGCGCCCTGCTCGTCTTTTCGCCTGGTTTTAGCGACTTTAGACACAAATAACAACAGTAATTTCATCGTGCAACGATGCTTACAAGCAGCTGTTTGGCCGCTGCGATGCTAAGCCAGTTGCACCTTATGAGTATCATTATCCAAAACCCGAAAATGTCCCCCTGGGCAAACGAGTGACGGCCCCAAGCCGGAACCCGAAGCCCAGAAAGAACAAATTTATATCGCCGGTTATGAGAAAACATCTCGGGGTGTGAATATGGCTTTTGTGACCGCTGACGGAGAGCCGTACTACCCGAAAAGCTATGCGGTCAAAAAGCTGGGTGACTGTACTGCTGTGGTGCGGATCGATAAGAAAATTCTGGACCTGCCCTGTATGCCGGATTCGATGGCTTATACTCAAACCGATGTTTTAAAACCAAGCCCGATTACTGAATAACTGGAAACGACAGAAAGCTAAAAGCCTCGCGCTTTTAGCTTTTGGCGTAATTGAGCAGTATTCAAATTGCCCGCGAACGCACGTATCTTTGTTATAGGATTTCTCTTCTCATTAGTTTTTGAAAGTGATCGTACATAGCTTTTGCTTGTTTTTGCTTCTCATCCCATTCAGCTTTATTTTTAGGTTTTCGCCCAAATTCATCTTGTGTCGCTATCAAAGATCCGTTTTTCCCACCGATGAATATCTCGCCACCTACACCGAGCAAGTTAGTACTTTTTGACTGGAAAATTTTGTCAAACGACCCCCAGTCCATCTTTTTCAGCTGACGCTCCGGAAATAACCAATCCTTCTGAGCGGCCGCAATATATTTGGTAGCACGCTTTTTGAGGATATAATTTATTGCAAGCACCTGTTGTTCATTCAGTTCTCTATCTTTAATAATTTTACTGTAATTGATTAGCGTATCATCGAAAAGTCTGGGATTTGTCCTCACTTGATCCGCTTTGAACTTTCCTGGGCTTCTTGCAAATTCGATATGAGTAAGAATGGCGCAGTGGTTAAGATCTAAAGGGAAGATAGTCCTAGTGCCTTTTAGTGCCATATGTGGCTCTGAAGGAAATTTGCACTTTGGATGACCGGGATAAAATACAGAATTGTAAAAAGTAATAGGACTATCACTTACAATAAACTTAGTGTCTGAATTATTTGCTCCGACTATTTCCATGGAAGCTTCTGCCCACATGGTGCAATGCAATCTGCGGATTTTTTGCATTTTGAACAGGAGATCATTCTGATCATTTGCCTTTGTATACTGCATTAGCCATCGCAAACCTTTAGGCGTTCTTAGCCATTGGGCATCCATATACTCATAAAAATCTATAATCTTGTTGCGAAGTTCTGTCATCCAATTAGGATGAGTTAAAGCGGCTACAGCAGCCGCTCCTTCTGTATCAATCTTTCCGAAAAGCAGTCTTTCAATATCGTCATTCGACCTTCCAAAAAAATTAGTCGTATAGAGGTCTACCTCATAAAACAGTTTCGCTGGGCCCTTTGTTAGGATTTTGCCTTTCTCAATTTGAGTACCGTCAGGTTTAGTAATAACTTCAGGAGATAAGTCCAACGCAAAATACGCACTCTGGCCATCAAGTAGGAATCTCTTCTGGTACCACTGAGGTACATAGTGATGTTTGCTAGATTGCTTCAAGAAACTTCTCCGTGTTAATTCATACATTCACAGCTACTTTGAGGTTGCTGCTCTGTAATTTCCTTCGTCAGCATTTTTTGCTTTTTCTTTAAAACTTAAGTGAAACCACTATTTAGACAAAATTATCATCTAAAGGCTGCAGGCTTGCCTAACTGAGTAGTCCGGCAAAGTATTAGCCGGACCTTGTTCCATTTTGGAACGATTGTTAGCAGAATCCTATAAAAACAGAAAGGCCCGATTTTGTATACGGGCCTTTTTTAAGTGATTGATATTTAATGCAGTGTTTCCATTATGGGACATTTCTGATGAGTTGTTTCACGATGATCAAATGTTAAACAGCTTTAAACCTGAAAACACTATCAAGCCGGTTTTATACCCACCTGCAAAATGCGGTCTTGTTCGTCGATTTGGCGGACGGTCAGGATTAACTGGTCGAGCTGGACGTCGTCGCCGACTACTACGCGGCGGAAAAAACGGTGGCTGATGTATTCTGAAACCGTCTGGTTGGGATTGATCGCGCCAAATTCGATGGTGTAGAACGCGCCTAAGTCGGCCAGAGTGATTTGGCCGTTGAGAACAAACTCACCGAAGAAGTCTTGTTTGCTTTGACTGGCTGTGGCGGCATAGCTGGATAGCACTTCGCTGACGACTGCGCTGTCTGCGGCTCTGGCCATCACCATCAACGTGTCGCGGGCTTTAAAACGAGTGCAATCGAGGCATTGGATCCATTCGCCGTTGCGTACTAAGCCTAAAAACTGCACGCTGGACGGAACCGGTAACTGAGTCCAGTCAGCGTCCAACACCGGCGAGTCGGCATTCACCTGATAGGCCATTACTTGCAATACGTCTTTGCTTTGCGCTACTTCCAGCGGCATCACATAATCCGGGCCTGGTTCTTTTGGCACTTCCAGCCGCAACCAGCGCGCGACTGGTGCGATTGACCAGCCCTGAATTAACAGCGAAACAATCACAACGAAAAACGCGACGTTAAAATACAAATCTTTGTTAGGCACCCCGGCGAGCCAGGGAATTAATGCAAGAATAATCGGTACAGCACCGCGCAGCCCTACCCAGCTGATAAAAATCTGGTCACGTTTGGGAAACCGAAACGGCAGCAGACTTAACACCACAGCCAGCGGTCGCGCGACAAAAATCATCACACCAGCCAGCGCTATCGCTGGCACAAGATAATCCAGCAACTTACTTGGTGTGACCAACAGGCCCAGCATCAGGAACATAATGATTTGACTAAGCCAGGCCAAACCATCCTGTAACCGCAGGATGTGTTGTACCGGCGCCAGTCGGGCATTGCCGACCAGGAAACCCGCCAGATAGACGGCGAGAAAACCGCTGCCCCCAACCTGGTTGGTCAGTCCGTAAATCAGCAACGCATACGAGATGGCAAACAAAGGGAAAAATGCCGGGCTTAATGGCAACTTGCGGCAAAACCAAATAAGCCCCCTGCCGCCGAGCCAGCCAAATATGGCGCCAACGGAGGCCTGTTGGATAAATACCAGCAATGTGCTCCAGCCAAGCTGCGATTCGCCGGCGACCACACTGACCAGTGTGAACGTCAGCATCACCGCCATCGGGTCGTTACTGCCCGACTCTATTTCCAGCGTCGATGCCACCCGTTCTTTGATATTGAGCCCGGCGGACTGAAAAATTGAAAATACTGCAGCGGCATCGGTTGAACTTAAAATAGCGCCAAGCAGTAAGCCTTCAAGCAAAGTCAGCTTGAACAACCACATCGCAGTTAAACCGAGGACCAGACAGGTAATTAACACGCCGACAGTCGCCAGCACCGCTGACGGCGCCAGCACTACTTTGACCCGGTCCGGATGCGTGCGCATCCCGCCGTCGAATAAGATAATAACCAGCGCTACTGAGCCAATCAGCAGCGCCATGTCCGGATCCGCAAAATGGATGCCCAACACCCCGTCTTCGCCGGCCAGCATGCCCATCACCAGAAAGATCAGCAACAAAGGCGCCCCGAAGCGCGCCGAGATTAAGGTTGCAATGATACTGACCGTGAACAGTGCACCGGCGATCAGAATGTTGAGGTTGACTGCATCCAATAAAGCGTCCTTTTGCGGGCGGTTTAAACCGCGTTTAATTCCTGATAAATCGCCTGTAAGGCGGCCAGCGGATCTGCTGCTTTGGTAATTGGGCGACCAATCACCATGTAATCCACACCAGCTGCGACAGCCTGCGCCGGCGTCATCACACGTTTTTGATCATCTGCACCGGCAAATGCTGGCCGGATCCCCGGTGTTACCAGCTGAAAGGCCTGACCAAACTGCTGTTTCAGCGCGCGGGCTTCATGAGCCGAACACACGACGCCATCGAGGCCGGACTGATGTGTCAGCGCAGCCAGTTTCAGCACTTGCTGTTCCGGCGTCAGCGTGATGCCTAATTCGAGTAAATCAGCCTGCTCCATCGACGTCAACACCGTCACGGCAATCAGCAGTGGCTTTTCTGCGCCAAAGCTTTGTAGTGCTTCGCGAGCGGCCACCATCATCCGGCTGCCGCCACTGGCGTGCACATTCACCATCCAAACGCCCAGATCAGCGGCGGCTTTGACGGCCTTGGCGACTGTGTTTGGAATATCATGGAATTTTAAATCGAGGAATACATCAAAATGGCGTTGTTGCAGCTCACGCACAAAATCAGGGCCGAAATGGCTGAACATTTCTTTGCCGACTTTTAACCGGCATAACGCCGGGTCCAGCTGGCTGACCAGATTTAATGCTGCGCGCTGGTCTTCATAATCCAGCGCAACTACGACAGGGCTTAATTGCATAACGACATTTCCAAAAACTTAAAGGGACAGGATCAGCGGCCGTCAATGCCGCTTAATGGTTCAACCGTCTCCCATTGCTGGCAGGACGGACATAACCAGTATTGTTGCCGGGTTTTAAAGCCGCAATTCCGGCAGCTATACAGGATTTTAGTATCGAGGTAGGCGCGCACCAGGCCATCGATGGCTTGCAGCGCTTCCATCTGCGCCGGCTGGTTCAGTTGCCTGATTTGCAGTAAACGCTGAAATAACCGGATATTTGGCTGTTGCTGTAGTTTTTCCAGCAGCAATTGCTCACCGGCTGCCGGTGAACCGGTTTGCACCAGCCAGTCGCACAGGAACATAGTAGCCGTAATGTTTTTATTTTTGTGCACCAGCTGACTCAGCAGCGGATACCACTCGTCTTCCGGCAGCTGGCAGCGTTGTAATTCGGGCAGTATATCGGCGGCCCATTGCGGTTTTTGTGTCAGTACCGATTTAAAAGCGACGGCGGCATCGGCCAATGATTGTTCAGCCAATAACTGCCGGGCCAGTTGTAAACGCGGCCGGATCGCCTGCGGGTATTTTTGCGACAGGATCCGCAGCGCCATCACATCCATCGGTTTTTTCTGATCTTCACAGCGCATATTGGCCAATGCGATACGCAGTGAGCGTGAATCAGTTTTGTCGACCTGTGGCGCGAACTCGACGGCTTTATGCCAATCGTGCGTCACGACAAAAATAGCAAACAATTGTTTTAAGGCGGTTTCCTGCAGCGGGTCGCTATCAACCAGTTTGCGCAACAGGCTTTCAGCGCGGTCATATAAACCGGCAGAGAAATAGTCTTTGGCCAGTTCCAGCTGGATCTGCTGAGCCTGTAATTTGGGTAACTTCAGCTGGTGCAGTTTTTCATGAATGCGGATGGCTTTGTCCCAGTCCCCTTTGCGCCGGAATAAATTGGCAAGGGCCAGGTAGGTGTCGATAGTCGCAGCTTCGATATCCAGCAGTTGTAACAGCTGTTCGATGGCTTTGTCTTCTTGATCGGTCAGCAGGAAATTTAACCCGGAGGACAGGTTTTTTGCGACGTTGGCTTTGTTTTTCAGCTCTTCCTGCCGCAGACTGTTGCGGCCAAAAAACCAGCCATACGCGGCGGCAACAGGCAACAACAGAAATAGCAGTTCAAGCATAGGTTCAGGTCTTGCTCATAGCCCGGTTAATCCAGCGTTTGGTACGCAATTTCACCAGAATAGTCAGTGACAGACTCAGACCAATAGCAAAGCCGAGCAACAAGAATAACAGGGCGATATCGACAACCCGCAGCTCAGCTTTGGCAATAAAATAATTTAATTCAGCGACTTGCTGGTTGATTGAACCGAAAAACAGTCCAATCAGGATGAGCACAGAAAAACACAGGAAAAAAATCAGCTTTCTCAAACTCTGCTCCGTTAGCACCGTCGCTGCATCAGCGCGGACATGACTCAGGTATTTTCTTTCACGCGGTCGCGTAATTCTTTACCTGGTTTAAAATGCGGGACGTATTTACCGTCAAGTTCTACTTTGTCGCCAGTTTTAGGGTTGCGACCTACCCGTGGAGCTCTGTAGTGCAGCGAGAAACTACCGAAACCTCTGATTTCAATTCGTTCGTTGACAGCCAGCGAACCTGCCATCTGTTCCAGGATCTCTTTCACAGCAGACTCGACGTCTTTTACCTGGATGTGAGGAAAATCAGTGGCCAACTTTTCGATCAACTCAGATTTGGTCATAAGGACTCCGCTTACACAGTTGCTGGAAAATGCCGGCTGAGGCGAATGCCCCAGCCGACCGACTGGCATCAATTACTCAGATTTCTGAGCTGCTTTGAATGCTTCAGCCATTGCGTTACCACCAAAAGCAGTATCATCCTGCTTGATAGATTCTAACGCTTCTTTCTCTTCAGCTTCGAACTTGGCTTTGATTGACAGGCTGATCACGCGGTTTTTGCGGTCAACACCCATCAGGCGAGCTTCAACTTCTTCACCGACTTTCAGCGCAGTAGTTGCATCTTCGATACGCTCACGAGCGATATCAGAAACGCGAACATAACCTTCTACGCCGCCTTCCAGTAATACTGTTGCGCCTTTGGCGTCAACTGCAGTTACTGTACCTTTAACGATAGCACCTTTTTTGTTATCAGCAAGATAGCCGTTGAACGGGTCTTCGTCTAATTGCTTGATGCCTAAAGAGATACGCTCGCGCTCTGGGTCAACTTGCAGAACAACGGCAGACACTTCGTCGCCTTTCTTGAATTCACGTACGGCGTCTTCGCCAGTTGAATTCCAGCTGATGTCTGACAGGTGAACCAGGCCGTCGATGCCGCCGTCCAGACCGATGAAGATACCGAAGTCAGTGATTGACTTGATCTTACCGGAAACGCGGTCACCTTTGTTGAAGCCTTTAGCAAACTCTTCCCATGGGTTGGCTTTGCACTGTTTCAGGCCTAAAGAAATACGACGACGTTCTTCGTCGATTTCCAGAACCATAACTTCCACTGAATCACCTAAGTTAACAACTTTAGATGGGTGGATGTTTTTGTTGGTCCAGTCCATTTCTGAAACGTGTACCAGACCTTCAACGCCTTCTTCGATTTCAACGAAGCAGCCGTAATCTGTCAGGTTTGTTACGCGGCCAGTGATGCGAGCACCTTCTGGGTAACGAGAAGCGATAGCTGCCCATGGATCTTCGCCCATCTGTTTCAGACCCAGAGAAACACGTTGCTTCTCGCGGTCGAACTTCAGAACTTTTACTGGGATCTCGTCGCCAACATTGACGATTTCGCTTGGGTGCTTAACGCGTTTCCAAGCCATGTCAGTGATGTGCAGTAAACCGTCAACGCCACCCAGGTCAACGAATGCACCGTAGTCAGTCAGGTTCTTAACGATACCTTTGACTTCCATGCCTTCTTCCAGGTTTTGCAGCAGAGTATCGCGCTCAGCTGAGCTTTCAGATTCGATAACAGCGCGGCGAGAAACCACAACGTTGTTACGCTTCTGATCTAATTTGATAACTTTGAACTCAAGTTCTTTGTGTTCTAAGTGCAGCGTGTCACGTACTGGACGGACATCGACTAATGAACCAGGCAGGAATGCACGGATACCGTCAACTTCGACAGTGAAACCGCCTTTAACTTTGCCAGTGATAACACCGATAACGGTAACTTTATCTTCACAGGCTTTTTCCAGGCGTACCCAGGATTCATGACGCTTGGCTTTTTCGCGAGACAGTAATGTCTCACCAAAACCATCTTCAACTGCATCCAGAGCTACGTCGATGATGTCACCAACGTTCACTTCAATCTCGCCAGCCAGGTTTTTGAATTGTTCAACCGGGATCGCAGCTTCAGATTTCAGACCGGCGTCAACCAGTACTACGTCTTTATGGATTGCTACGATTCTGCCCTTAACGATTGAACCTGGGCGAGTTTCGATAGTCTTGAGGCTTTCCTCAAATAATTGTGCAAAATTTTCAGTCATTTTTCACTGTTTCGGTTAGTTGCTCCACCTTAGATCCATATTGGGTGGGGTTGCTTAATTTACCGCGAGGCATCCATGTCTGCGGCTGTCCAAAGTACTGTCAGGCCTGGTTCAGTTGCTTCTTCGTGAAGCTCAGGACTTCTGTCAACACTTGTTCAATGGTTTTATTGGTCGAATCAAGCAGGTATGCATCAGCGGCTGGTTTCAGCGGCGCCACAGCACGATTCATATCGCGCTCATCCCTTGCCTGAATTTCGCTCAAAAGGTCGCCGATGTTAACATCATGGCCCTTTTGTTTCAACTCTAAATAACGCCGTCTGGCGCGCTCTTCGGCCGCAGCGGTCAGGAAGATTTTTACTTCTGCGCCGGGGAAAACCACCGTACCCATATCACGGCCATCTGCGACCAGGCCCGGCGCTTCGCGAAAGGCGCGCTGACGGCGTAGTAACGCTTCGCGTACCCGCGGTAAAGAAGCAATTTTTGATGCCACAGAGCCAACGTCTTCGGTGCGGATGGTATGAGATACGTTTTCGCCTTCGAGCGTGATACGGACATTGCCGGCATCATCAGAAGTGAATTGAACATCGAGGTGTGCTGCCAGTGGTTGCAAGGCTTCTTCGTCATCGGCAGCGATATCATGATGAATAGCCGCTAAGGCCAATACGCGGTAAATCGCGCCGCTGTCGAGCAGATGCCAGCCCAGTTTCTGTGCGACCAGACGGCAAATAGTTCCTTTACCGGAACCGCCAGGGCCGTCAATCGTAATGACCGGGATATTCTGCATACTGCCTCCAGTTAACTGGTTAAACCACTAAAGGCCGGCATTATACAGACAAATGTTAAAAAAAGCGCGGTTTCTCTAAGAAAAACCGCGCCTTAGCGTCACTTCATAATGGTTACGCGTTTTAGATTGCTAAGCCGCTAAACACTTCAAAATACTGTGGAAATGTTTTGCGCGTGCAATCTGGGTCTTCAATAGTCACACCACAATCGGCAAATGCCAGCATGGAGAAACACATCGCCATGCGATGATCGTTGTAGGTGGCAATACTGGCGTGTTGGATCACGGCCGGCGGCGTCACTTTGATGTAATCTTCGCCTTCTTCAATCTCCGCACCTACTTTGCGCAGTTCCGTTGCCATCGCGTGCAGGCGATCGGTTTCTTTTACCCGCCAGTTGTAGACATTGCGGATCAGCGTCGGGCCTTTAGCAAACAAAGCCGTGGTCGCGATGGTCATTGCGGCGTCTGGGATCGCATTGTAGTCGCGGTCAATGCCATTTAACTGGTTTCGCGTAACCATAATGTAGTCATCACCCCATTCAACTGTCGCGCCCATCGCCTCAAGCGCATCAGCAAAACGAATATCGCCCTGGACCGCATGTTTACCAATACCGGTGACTTTAATGCTGCCGCCAATAGCTGCCGCTGCGAGGAAATAACTGGCGGAAGATGCATCACCTTCAACCAGCCAATGACCCGGTGACTGATATTGCTGCTGTCCGCTGATAACAAAACGCTGATAGTTTTGGTTCTCTACTTCCACACCAAACCGGCTCATCAGCGCCAGCGTGATATCAATGTATGGTTTGGACACCAAATCACCAACGATGTTGATCTCGCTGTTTGCCGGTAATAAAGGTGCAACCATCAGCACGGCGGTTAAGAACTGACTGGAGATGCTGCCGTCGATGCTGATCCGACCGGCTTGCAGGGCCTTGCCACGAATTCGAAGTGGCGGAAAACCATCCTGTTGCAGATAGTCAATGTCTGCCCCGAGCTGGCGCAGCGCGTCAACTAAATGCCCAATAGGCCGTTCGTACATGCGCGGTTCACCGGTCAGCGTCACATCGACATTCGATGCTGCGAGCGCTGCAGTTAATGGCCGCATTGCTGTGCCGGCATTACCAAGAAACAGTTCAAGCGGTACCGGATGGTCGAACAAACCACCAAGTCCCTGTACCACACACTTACTTTTACAGTCCGACAGCTGGTACGACACGCCTAATGCGGTCAGTGCGTTCAGCATATGCTCGATGTCGTCACTGTGCAGCAGATTGCTGATCTGTGTTTCACCTTGTGCCAGCGCGGCCAACAGCAACACCCGATTGGAAATACTCTTAGAACCAGGTAAATGCACAGTGCCTTGTACACCATTGATTTTATTCAGCGTTAACGTCTTCATCAGCCGTGCACCCGCTCAAATTCACGCATGAACGTCACCAGCGTCTGTACACCTTCCAGTGGCATCGCATTGTACAGGCTGGCGCGCATACCGCCGACCATGCGGTGGCCTTTTAACGCCAGCAAGCCATGCGCTTCGGCGTCGGTTACAAACTTATCGTTCAGGCGTTCGTCAGCCAGTAAAAACGGTACATTCATCCACGAACGGTAACGCGTATCCACGTCGTTGCGGTAAAAATCGCTTTGATCGACATAGTTGTACAATGTTTGAGCTTTGAGCTGATTCAGTTTCCCCATCGCTTCCACGCCCCCCTGACGCTTCAGCCACTGGAACACCAGCCCGGCCAGATACCAGGCATAAGTTGGTGGCGTATTAAACATCGAATCGTTTTCAGCCGCCAGACGGTAATCTAGAATCGCCGGTATAGTCGCGCCGGCTGCAGGCAGCAGATCTTCTCGCACCAGAACCAGTGTCAAGCCTGACGGGCCGATATTCTTCTGCGCACCGGCGTAGATCACGCCATAACGGCTGACATCGATGGGACGGGATAAAATCGTCGAAGATAAGTCGGCGACCAGTGGAACATCCGTCGCGGGTAAATCGGTAAATTCGAGGCCATCCACCGTTTCATTCGGGCAAAAATGCACAAAGGCCGATTTCGGATCCAGATGCCAGTCGGCTGCGGCTTTGAGGCTGCGCAGGCCATCTTCGGCTTTGTGCGCAATACCTTGTACAGCAATTTTGCCAAACTTATGCGCTTCTTCAGCGGCGGCTTTAGACCAGGCGCCAGAGACAATATAATCTGCGCTGTGACCAGCTTTGAGCAGGTTCAGTGGCACTGCCGAGAACTGGCCGCGACCGCCACCGTGCATAAACAACACTTTATAATTGGCAGGTACTTGTAACAGGTCTCGCAGATCCTGCTCCGCCTGCGCTGCAACTTTAATAAAGTCTTTGCCCCGATGGCTCATTTCCATAATGGAACAACCACGGCCATGCCAGTTGATCAGCTCTTCCTGTGCTTGCTGCATCACTTCCACCGGCAACATGGCCGGGCCAGCACAAAAGTTATAGGTCGTCATTTTTACCTCATTGCGTCAAAAATAAAATTCGCGGATTTAAAACGGCTTGGGACCTTGCGGCAGAATATGGCGGTTTTATTGTTATTGAAGTACCGGCACTGACGCTATTTTCGCCATCTGGATGGCTCTTTTTATCTGACTCACTGTACCGTATTTTTTGCCCGGCTTAAACCCGAAGTTACAGCTAAACTGCAGGAAAAGTGGCTGTCTGGCCGGTTGATACCGCGCAGACATACTGGGCAAAAAAACAGGACATAATAAAAAGGCACCCGCAGGTGCCTTGTATATTTTATTCTTCCGAGTCGTCGGCCTCTTCAGCCTCAACCTCTATGTCCACCCTGTTCTGGGCGTCCAGTTGCTGCACTTCAGCCTCTGCTGCAGCCAGCTCTTCGGCGTCCTGGATCTCGTCAATCCGTTGTACACCGACGACTTTTTCGTTTTCCTGGGTGCGGATCAAAATCACACCGGCGGTATTCCGGCCGACTTGAGATACTTCCTTGACGCGGGTCCGCACCAGCGTACCTTTGTTAGAGATCAACATGATTTCGTCCAGCGCATTCACCTGCACGGCACCGACCACCAGACCGTTACGCTCCGACACTTTGATCGACACCACGCCTTGTGTGGCGCGGCTCTTCGCCGGATATTCAGCCAGGCCAGTACGTTTGCCGTAACCGTTTTCGGTCACGGTCAGAATAGCACCATCACTCTTCGGTACAATCAGCGACACCACAGAACCGTTTTCACGCAGTTTGATGCCGCGTACGCCCGTGGCGCCCCGACCCATTGGACGTACCTGATCTTCAGTGAACCGTACCACTTTACCATCGTCTGAGAACAGCATGATTTCGCTGCTGCCGTCGGTGATATCCACACCAATCAACTGGTCGCCTTCGTTCAGGTTAACCGCGATAATGCCGTTGGAGCGAGGACGCGAGTATTCGGTCAGCGCAGTTTTCTTCACGGTGCCGTTGGCGGTCGCCATAAAGACAAACTTGCCCTCTTCATATTCACGCACCGGCAGAATGGCGGTGATGCGCTCGTTTTCTTCCAGTGGTAACAAGTTGACGATAGGTTTGCCGCGCGCCTGACGGGACGCCAGTGGCAGCTGATAAACCTTCAGCCAGTACAGCCGGCCACGGTCAGAGAAACACAAAATGGTATCGTGTGTACTGGCGACCAGCAGCTGGTCAACAAAATCTTCGTCTTTGACCGTGGTTGCTGCTTTACCGCGACCACCACGACGTTGTGCTTCATAGTCGGTCAGTGCCTGGTACTTGGCATAACCGAGGTGAGACAAGGTCACTACAACGTCTTCTTCGGCGATCAAGTCTTCCATATTGATATCCAGCGCATTGTCCTGGATCTCAGTACGACGGGCGTCACCATATTGCGCTTTCGCCGCTTCTAACTCTTCACAAATAACTTCCATCAGGCGGGTCGAACTCGCGAGGATATGCAGTAATTCAGCGATTAAATCCAACAGTTCTTTGTATTCACCGAGGATTTTTTCGTGTTCAAGACCGGTCAGTTTGTGCAGACGCAGATCGAGGATCGCCTGAGCCTGTTGTTCAGTCAGGTAATAATAACCTTCGCGGATGCCAAAATGCGCTTCGAGCCATTCTGGCCGCGCGGCGCTTTCACCGGCCCGCTCCAGCATTTCCTGCACATTACCGAGTTTCCAGCCGCGTGCGACTAAACCGGATTTGGCTTCGGACGGACTGGCCGATGTTTTAATCAGTTCGATAATTTCATCGATATTGGTCAGTGCAATCGCCAGACCTTCCAAAATGTGTGCACGGTCGCGGGCTTTCTTCAGGTCGTACACGGTGCGGCGCGTCACAACTTCGCGACGGTGCAGCACAAAACATTCCAGAATTTTTTTCAGGCCCAACAACTTTGGCTGGCCTTGGTCCAACGCCACCATGTTGATACCAAACACCGTTTGCATCTGCGTCTGGGTGTACAGGTGGTTCAGCATGACGTCGGAAGATTCGCCGCGTTTCAGTTCAATCACGATACGCATGCCGTCTTTGTCAGACTCATCGCGCAGTGCTGAAATGCCTTCGATGCGTTTTTCTTTGACTAATTCGGCGATTTTTTCAATCAGCCGCGCTTTGTTCACCTGATACGGGATTTCATCAACGATAATAGTCTCGCGACCGGTTTTATCGTCAGTTTCGATATGCGTTTTGGCGCGGATATACACCTTGCCGCGGCCGGTGCGGTAGGCTTCTTCAATACCACGGCGACCGTTGATAATGGCGGCCGTCGGGAAATCCGGGCCAGGAATATGCTCCATCAGCTCAGGAATAGTGATATCCGGATTGGCGATAATGGCCAAACAAGCGTTAATAACTTCACTGATATTATGTGGCGGAATGTTCGTCGCCATACCGACTGCGATGCCGCTGGAGCCGTTGATCAGCAAATTTGGGATTTTGGTTGGTAATACCGCTGGGATCATTTCAGTACCGTCATAGTTCGGTACAAAATCAACGGTTTCTTTGTCTAAATCAGCCAGCAATTCGGTGGTGATTTTTGCCATCCGCACTTCGGTGTAACGCATGGCAGCTGCGGAGTCGCCGTCGACGGAGCCGAAGTTCCCCTGGCCGTCAACGAGCATGTAGCGCAGTGAAAATGGCTGTGCCATCCGGACTATGGTGTCATAAACCGCGGTATCACCGTGTGGGTGATATTTACCGATCACGTCACCGACCACACGGGCCGACTTCTTATAAGCGCGGTTCCATTCGTTGCCAAGTTCTTTCATCGCGAACAAAACGCGGCGGTGTACAGGCTTCAAACCGTCGCGCACATCCGGCAACGCCCGGCCGACAATCACGCTCATCGCGTAATCCAGATAAGAGTTCTTTAATTCTTCTTCGATATTGATGGGAACAATTTCTTTGGCCAGATTTGTCATAAAAAGCGTTATATCCCTTAAAATCAGTGGGTTGGCTTGCGTGTAGTTGTTATCTCGGCAAACCACGAACCGAGGATTCTAACACATCGGCGCCACGATGCCATGATCAACTGTGGCAACTTTTAGCAGAGTCACCCGCCTTCGCATTGCGTGTTCAGACTTAGCCTTTATAATGGCCGCAAATTTTTTCCGGACATCACTATGACTGAGTTCACCAGTACCATGCCAGCACCCACAGTGCCGGTAAATGTCGACCAGGCAGAAATCAATAAATTCAATGAACTGGCATCGCGCTGGTGGGATCCGGCCGGTGAATTCAAACCGCTGCATCAGTTAAACCCGACCCGGCTCAGCTATATCAGTGACCAAATTCAGGGCCTGCACGGTAAAGTTGTCGTTGATGTCGGCTGTGGCGGCGGCATATTAGCTGAAAGTATGGCTAAGGCTGGTGCTGTGGTGACCGGAATTGATATGGCGCCGGAATCACTGGCCGTAGCGAAACTGCATGCGCTGGAATCAGGCGTTAATGTGACTTATCAGCAAAGTACTGCAGAACAATTTGCATCGGCCCATCCGGGCCGGTTTGAATTAGTTACCTGTATGGAAATGCTTGAACATGTGCCACAACCGGAGTCAGTCGTGCAGGCTTGCGCCGGTTTAGCGGCGCCTGGCGCGACATTGGTGTTCTCCACCCTAAACAAAACAGCCAAAAGTTATTTGTTTGCCATCGTTGGCGCTGAACATCTGTTGAGGTTGGTACCAAAAGGCACACACGACTTTAATAAGTTTATCCGTCCGTCACAGTTAATGCGTTTTATTGAGAACGCAGGTTTGGAATTGGTCGACTGTATCGGTTTGCATTACAACCCGGTGAATCAGAGTTTCCGCCTCGGTGCAGGCGTTGATGTGAACTATTTTGTGGTAGCCCGAAAGCCATGCTGATATCAGTAAAAACCGGCCAAGCACTGCGTCCGGCTAAAGCAGTTTTGTTTGATCTGGACGGTACTTTAGTCGACACAGCCGACGACTTAGGTGCTGCTCTGAATCATGTGCTGGCCAAACATGGCCTGCCGACCGTCGCTGCTGCACTGTACAGACCTGTAGCCTCCCATGGCGCCAAAGGTTTGTTGGAACTTGGCTTTGGCCCCGCGCTGCACGATTTTCCATTCACCACGCTGCGTAATGAATTATTGGATTATTATCAGCGACATCTGACTGTATACAGCAAGCTGTTTGGCGGCGCGGAACAATTCCTGCCGCAGCTGAACCAGCGTGGTATTCCCTGGGGGATTGTCACAAACAAGCCGTATAAATTAGCTGCAGCAATGCTCAGGCAAATGAGTGGCATGGAAGATTGTCGGATTCTATTGGGCGGTGACAGCCTGCATCAGCGTAAACCGAGTCCGGTACCTTTGTGGGTGGCGGCGCATAAGATGGGTATTGCCGCTGCCGATTGTTGGTACATCGGTGATGCAGAACGTGATATCGAGGCTGCAAACCGGGCTGGTATGACGTCAATTATCGCTGATTATGGCTTTATCGCTGATACCGATGAACCCGACCTATGGTTTGCTGATTGCCGGGTGCAGAGTCTGCTGACGCTTGTTGACGCGCTGTAACGCCTGCAACAATTTTTATCAGAACAAACCGCCTTTATGGCGGTTTTTTTAACGTTGCTTTACAAGTCGATGGTCAGTGAAACGGCCGGCGAACCCCCTCATCGCTCAGCTTTTCAGCAGACGTCCAGCCGCATGCTGCTTGCTTTTCCTACAATGCTTTTTACTTTTTAACCGATCAATTTAATTCTATTTTTTTCACTACGATCGCTTGCTTCCTGCGATCCGTTCAAAGGCTCGAAGCTGACAAGTTAGTGACTCCTTACATAACGAAAATCAAGCCCGTTTTCACAAAATTTTTAGGGTTGCATTCGAATTTGATCCACCTTATCTTGTGATTCGTTATGCTTTTAGCCCTATATCTAGTGCTTCCGGTTTATTCGCCACCCATTGGCCCGGACAGCCTATATCTTGCGGGCAGGCAGCCTGACAGCAGTCAGCGGCAACCCTAAAAACTACAACTAAGACGGAACTCTTTCGCAATGAATCAGCCATTATACGTAACCAAAAGAGACGGTATCCGCGAGCCTCTGGACCTGGATAAAATTCACCGCGTAATAGATTGGGCGGCAGAAGGTCTGCAAAACGTGTCGGTCTCTCAGGTTGAACTGAAATCCCACATTCAGTTTTACGATGGCATCAAAACTGCGGACATCCACGAAACTATTATCAAAGCCGCCGCCGATCTTATTTCCAAAGAAACGCCGGACTATCAGTACATGGCCGCTCGCCTCGCCGTGTTCCACTTACGTAAAAAAGCTTACGGTCAGTTCGAACCGCCAAAATTGTATGATCACGTGGTGCAGATGGTAGAAAGCCATCGTTATGACGCGCACATCCTGTCGGACTACACCAAAGAAGAAATCGACCAGATTGACAGCTTCATTGACCACAATCGCGATATGCATTTCAGCTACGCCGCAGTAAAACAGCTTGAAGGCAAATATCTGGTGCAAAACCGGGTAACCGGTCAGATTTATGAAAGCGCTCAGTTCCTTTATATTCTGGTGGCTGCCTGCCTGTTTGCGAATTATCCAAAAGCAACCCGGCTGGACTACCTGCGTCGTTTTTACGATGCGGTATCTTTATTCAAGATTTCATTGCCAACACCGATCATGTCCGGTGTACGCACCCCAACCCGTCAGTTCAGCTCGTGCGTGCTGATTGAATGCGGTGACAGCCTGGATTCGATCAACGCTACTTCAAGCGCTATTGTGAAATACGTCAGCCAACGCGCCGGGATCGGTATCAACGCCGGCCGTATCCGCGCACTCGGCAGCCCAATCCGCAACGGCGAAGCTTTCCACACCGGCTGTATCCCGTTTTATAAACACTTCCAGACTGCTGTGAAAAGCTGCTCACAAGGTGGCGTGCGCGGTGGAGCTGCGACGCTGTTTTACCCGCTGTGGCATTTGGAAGTTGAAAGTCTATTGGTACTGAAAAACAACCGCGGTGTCGAAGAAAACCGCGTGCGTCACCTGGATTACGGCGTGCAATTTAACCGCCTGATGTATCACCGTCTGATTAAAGACGAGATGATCACACTGTTTAGCCCGTCTGATGTGCCAGGTCTGTATGATGCATTCTTCGAAGATCAGGATGTCTTTGAACAGTTGTATGTGAAGTACGAAAACGACAGTTCAATCCGCAAAAAACGGATGAAAGCGCTGGAGTTGTTCACTTTGTTTATGCAGGAACGCGCTTCTACCGGCCGCATTTACCTGCAAAACGTTGATCACTGCAACACACATAGCCCGTTTAATCCGAAATTCGCACCAGTGCGCCAGAGTAACCTTTGTCTGGAAATTGCCCTGCCGACCAAGCCATTAAACGATGTGAACGACCCGAATGGCGAAATCGCTTTGTGTACTCTGTCGGCGTTTAACCTTGGCGCTATTGAAGATTTAAGCGAGCTGGAAGAGTTGGCAGAACTTGCTGTACGGGCACTCGATAGCCTGCTTGGTTATCAGGATTACCCAATCCCAGCTGCATTCCAGGCGTCGATGAATCGCCGCACCCTGGGTGTAGGCGTAATCAACTACGCCTATTATCTGGCGAAAAACGGCGTGAAGTACTCGGACGGTTCGGCCAATGCGCTGACGCACCGGACTTTTGAGGCTATTCAGTATTATCTGATGAAAGCATCGAACAAACTGGCGCAGGAGTTTGGTCCTTGCCCGCTGTTCAATGAAACCACTTATTCCCAAGGTATCATGCCGATTGATACCTATAAAAAAGACCTGGACAAAGTCTGTAACGAGCCGTTGCAACTGGACTGGGAACAACTGCGAAAAGATGTGGTTCAGCATGGTCTGCGTAACTCGACGTTGTCTGCGCTGATGCCATCAGAAACTTCTTCGCAAATCAGTAATGCGACCAATGGTATTGAACCACCTCGCGGCCATATCAGTATTAAAGCCAGCAAAGACGGTATCCTGAAACAGGTAGTACCGGAATATGATCGGTTGAAAAACCAGTATGAGTTGTTATGGGATATGCCAAACAACGATGGTTACATCAGCCTGGTGGCGATTATGCAGAAATTTGTCGACCAGACTATTTCTGCCAACACTAACTACGATCCGGCCAAATTTGACGGTGGCAAGGTACCGATGAAGGTGTTGCTGAAAGACTTACTGACCGCATACAAACTCGGTGTCAAGACGATGTACTACCACAACACCCGTGATGGTGCATCCGACGTGCAGGAAGATATCAAACCTGTCGCCGTTGAAGATGACGGTTGCGCCGGTGGCGCCTGTAAGATCTGACGCGACGTCCACAACCACAGCGGAGCCAGGTGCTCCGCGTTTTTGTGTCCGGACTCAGATGTGTCCGGAACAAAACAGCCGAATTTGTATTTTTAGTACTATAAAAACGAGATAATCCATGACCTATACCACCTTTAACCGGACCAACAATGATCAGCTGAAAGAGCCGATGTTTTTTGGCAATTCGGTAAACGTGTCACGCTATGACCAACAGAAATATGGCATTTTCGAAAAACTGATCGAAAAACAGCTGAGTTTCTTCTGGCGGCCGGAGGAAGTGGATGTCAGTAAAGACCGGATTGACTATCAGCATCTGCCGGATCATGAAAAACACATTTTTATCAGCAATCTGAAATATCAGACCTTGCTGGATTCTGTGCAGGGCCGCTCGCCCAACGTCGCCTTGCTGCCAATTGTGTCGCTGCCGGAACTGGAAACCTGGATTGAAACCTGGGCTTTCAGCGAAACCATCCACAGCCGCAGTTACACCCACATTGTGCGCAATATCACCACTGAACCGCACAAAGTATTCGACGACATTCTGCTCAATGAAAAAATCATCGAGCGCGCTGATGAAGTCACGCGGTATTACGATGCGTTGATCAAATCGATTAACCTTTATCACCTGTGTGGTGAAGGCACGCATCAGATCAACGGCGAAAGCCATACTGTTTCGCTACGTGAATTAAAGCGGCAATTGTACCTCTGTATTATGTCGGTCAACGTGTTAGAAGCTATCCGCTTTTACGTCAGCTTTGCTTGTAGTTTTGCCTTTGCCGAACGCGAACTGATGGAAGGCAATGCCAAAATCATCAAACTGATTGCCCGCGACGAAGCGCTGCATCTGACCGGTACTCAGCATATGCTGAACATCATGGCCGCTGGTGAAGACGACCCGGAAATGGGTGAAATCGCCCGTGAATGTGAAGAACAGGCTTATGCTATTTTCCGCCGCGCTGCTGAGCAGGAAAAAGAGTGGGCAGAGTTTTTGTTCAAAGATGGCTCGATGATTGGTTTGAACAAAGACATTCTGTGTCAGTACGTCGAATACATCACCAATATCCGCATGGTCGCGATTGGTCTCAAAGCCATTTTCAGCACCACGCAGAATCCAATCCCATGGATAAACGCCTGGCTGGTGTCTGACAACGTCCAGGTTGCCCCGCAGGAATCGGAGATCAGCTCTTATTTGGTCGGACAGATTGATAATGAGGTCGATGGCGCCGACTTTGGCGACTTTGATCTCTGATGCATCGGATCCGGCTGCAGGATGGCAGCAGTTTTGATTTTGACCCACAAAGTCCGAATTTGCTGACCAGCCTGGAGCAACAGAAATATCAGGTCAATTTTCACTGCCGTGCCGGCTTTTGCGGTGCCTGCCGCTGTAAGTTAGTGTCTGGCCAAATCAGTTATTTGGAAGAACCCTTGGCCTTTGTCCGCAAAGGCGAATTTCTGCCCTGCTGTAGCGTGCCAGCTTCAGATCTGGACATCGAAATCCCTTAAGTAGGTGATGCGACTGTTTTTCTCCGTATAAAAAAAGCCTGCAATAGCAGGCTTTTTTTCGCTAAGCGAATGCTTACTTACGTACACCTTCAACTACCAGGTCCAGATAAATAGTTTCTGACGCCGGGCCAAGAATGTTTTTAATGGCGAAATCACTCAGTTTGATGCTGGTGGTACCATGGAAACCAGCACGGTAACCGCCCCACGGATCCTTGCCTTCACCGGTTTTAGTCGCAGCAATGGTGACTTCTTTTGTCACGCCGTTTAATGTGAAGTTGCCAACCACATCAAACTTACCGTCGGCGCCTGGCACTACTTTAGTGCTGACGAAACTGGCTTTCGGGTGTTTGTCGACATTCAGGAAATCACCACTGCGTAAATGCTTGTCACGCTCAGCGTGGTTTGAGTCGACTGACTTGGTGTCGATATCCAGTTTGATTTTTGCTGCAGCCAGATTAGCGCTGTCATAGCTGAAATCGCCGCTAAAAGTGTTAAAACGACCATGTAACCAGCTGTAGCCTAAGTGGCTGACTTTAAACTGGACAAATGCGTGAGCACCTTTGGTATCAACTACATAATCTGCCGCCTGAGCAACAGAAGCAAAAGACGCAGCAAAGGCTGCGGCAAGCAGTAATTTTTTCATTTAAATCTCCGTTTTATCAAAGGAAGACGCAGCAGCGTTACGACGGCCGAGCATCCGCGTCAGGGTGTTGTCTTTGTCTACAAAATGATGTTTCAGTGCAGCGGCAGCATGTAATACCACCAGCGCGATCAAAGCCCAGGCCAGATATAAATGTATGGTACCGGCGATATCCGCCTGGTCCGGGAAAAATTCGCCAAATCCGGGTACTTCAAACCAGTCGAATACCATGATGCCGCGATTGTCAGCGGTCGAAATCAGATAACCGGACACCATAATTGCCAGCAGCAGCGCGTACATCAGGGCATGTGCCAGTGTCGCAGCTTTTTGCTGCCAACCTGCTCCGATTGCTGCAGGCTTGCCAAACAGTCGGATCGCCACCACGCGTGACAGCAGCAGCAAGGCCAGCAGGATGCCAAAACTTTTATGCAGATCCGGCGCGGTTTTGTACCAGCTGCTGTAGTAATCAAGCCCGGTCATCCAGAGTCCGACGCCGAACAATGCCGGGATCAGCAGTGCCATCAGCCAGTGCAGCACAATGTTGAGTGGATGATAGTGTTGTGTTTGTTTAGTCATAACACCTCCTGATTGCATTCTGTCTGAATCGATAATCGAATAATAGTGGCAAAATTAGGCTTAATTATTCTAATTTATAAAAAGATTATGACTGTATTGCTATCTATTGGTCTGACATCGCACAATCAACTGACCGGCAACGCCCTCGCCGCTACACAATAGCGCTGCGTAAAACCGGATATTGCATCATGCCCGCTTTATCCGCCGTTACCATGCCCAGGGTTTAAAAACTAATTAATTAGTTGATCAGCGCGAAAGACTTGGGTAGAGTTAAAACTAATCAATTAGTTTTAATTGGAGCGACCGACATGGCAAGGCCAAAATCGAATGAGCTAACCGCAGCAGAGCAGAAAATTATGCAGGTGCTGTGGCAACGCGGGGCTTTAACCGTGCGTGATATTGCGGCAGCGCTCAGTCAGGAGCAGCAGGTCGCCTACACCACGGTACAGACACTTTGCCGCATTTTGTTGGATAAAGGCCATGTCAGCTGCGAGAAACAAGGCAAAGCTTTTTTGTATCAGGCAACGACGGTGCAACAGGAAGCGCGCAGTCAGGCTTTGCTCGCATTAGTGAAAAAGTTTTTTGGCGGTTCGCCGGACCTTCTGGCACAGCATCTGATCACTGACACAGCTTTATCGACGGAACTTGCTGCACAGCTACAACAAAAGATTGATCAGGCCGGGGCTACTCCATTGCCGGCGAATACAGATCCGACATCCGGCAGCAACACTTCGGGCAACGAGTAAGTGTATGGTTGAGATCAGCTGGCTGGCTTTTTATCTGCTGCTGCATCTGTTGCTGGCGGCTTTGCTATTGCCGGCGCTATTGCTTGCAGGTCGTAGCAGGCTTCAGCATCAACCTGCCGCTATGCTGAAGCTGTGGCAAATCGCAGCACTGCTGCTGATAATCACGCCAATGTTACTACTACAACCATGGGCATTGGACCAACAATTGATGCCATGGTTTCAGGCCAGCGTCAGTCCGGTGTTGGAACAAAGCGTGGCAGCGCCAACACCCGCTATTAGCGGACACTCTGTGCAGCAGATTCGCTGGCCATTGACATCACAGCTGATCTATTTACTGGCACCGGCGTTTTGGCTCTGGTTGATTCTGCCGGCCGGCTCCTTGATCCGCGCCGTGAAGTTACTCGGTGGTTACTGCCAGGTCCGGCGCTTACGTCAGCAAGCAAGCTTGGCTTTTATCAGCGAATTGACGTCACCCGTGCCGTTGCTACAACATCCGGCGATCCATAGCGCCATGCTGGTTGGGTTACGCCGGCCGCAGATCCTGCTGCCCGACCGCTATCTGCAGCAACTATCTTCGCAGCAGCTTGGTTGTGTGATCAGTCATGAATTATGTCATCTGCAACATCAGGATCTTCGTGCCTACCTGCTACAGCAAATTGTTGGCTGTCTGTTCTGGTGGAGTCCGGCCTGGCGCTTGATTGCCAATCAATTGAATATCTGGCGCGAACTGCGCTGTGACGCCGAAGCGTCCGTCAGGCAAGGTGACCCTGTGCTGTATGCCCAGACTTTGCTTGACTGCGCACGCTCTGCAACACAGAAACAAAATCCCGGCGCATTTTTCGCTCAGCATTTCCTACGCCAGGCAGTCCTGACCACCCGGATAGATGCTGTGTTACAGCCACGCACGCCCGGACCGGTATGGCTTACCGCAACCATCACGGCGGCATTCGTATTGTGGTTGATCGCATCGATGTTGCTGATACAGCAGTGGCAATTAGCCGAGTTGCCGGCCAAACATGCACAAGTGCGGCTCAGTCAGTTAAAACCTTTGGCTGAACTGTTACAGGCGGTGCAGCAGAACAACACGACACAGGTTGTAGCGTTGTTGGAGCAAGGTGCGCCATTGGATTTACCGATGCCGGGGGATGGTAATGCACTGATGGTCGCCGTTCGCCAGCAACTGCCGGAGATGGTCTACCTGTTGTTAGCACGAGGCGCAGATCCGAATGTCAGCAGTCGCGGCGATGGCAACGCGCTGATTATTGCCAGTCAGCTTGGGAATGTCGCGTTGGCCAGTCGGCTTATTACGGCGGGTGCGGATGTCAACGCGGTGGTCCTTGCCGACGAAACCGCTCTTATAAACGCCAGTGCAAGTGGCGATCTTGCCATGTTGCAATTGCTGCTGTCGCATGGCGCTCTGATCAATTTGCAGGTCGAAACGCCGTTGTCGGACGGACCTCAGATGCGTTCGGCACTCAGTCGTGCAGCGAACGAGCAAGTCCGGCAGTATTTACTGATGCGGGGCGCCCGCTGATGTCACCCTAATCTAATCCCCAACTTTCACTATTACCCCCCTGTCTGACAGCCCTTTTTAGGGGCTGCGTGGCCGGTTTTTGCCAAAAGGAAAAAAACGATGCTGAAATTCAGAATAAAACTATGGAAAATATTAGTCCTGTTGTTGCTGCTGCCCGTGCTGATCATGGCCTTACTGGCCCTATGGTACTTCACGACAGACTGGCAACAGATCCCGGACCATGCCCCTGCGACACAACAAGTTTATCAGGCCGAGTTTAGTGCCGCTGCAGATATGGCCTTTGCGGCACTGCAGCAATCAAGGGCGCAACAAAAGATG
This sequence comes from Rheinheimera sp. F8, assembly GCF_001518915.1. Taxonomy (NCBI): domain Bacteria; kingdom Pseudomonadati; phylum Pseudomonadota; class Gammaproteobacteria; order Chromatiales; family Chromatiaceae; genus Rheinheimera; species Rheinheimera sp. F8. The sequence continues at coordinate 3,263,325 of NZ_CP013656.1, read as the reverse complement.
CCGGCGTTAACTGCAGCGGTCGCCTGGCAGGGTAAACTGCTGTGGGCCGGCGCAGCCGGTTATGCTGATATCAGCGCCAACCGTGTCGCCAGCAGTCAAAGCCAGTTCCGTATCGGCAGTACTTCAAAAGCGGTCACAGCCACCGCGATAGCCCGAGCAGTCGCGGCAGGGATCCTTGAACTTGATGTCCCTATTGGTCAATACAAAGCTAATTTACCCAATCCGGCGTGGCAGGATCTGACACTACGCCAGCTGTTATCGCATACCGCCGGTTTGCCAGGTTATGATCAAAATGACGATTGGCGTGGATTGGTCCAAAGCTTGCTAAAACAACGACATTTTTCCGATGTTGATGCTGCGTTGCAGATCTTTGATGAGGCCACATTGCAGTATCAGCCCGGTCACGGTTTTTTATACAGTTCTTTTGATGTCAATCTGGCCAGTAGTGTGCTGCAAAGCGCCAGCCATATGCTTTTTTTGGACTACCTGACATTGAGCCTCAGCAATCCATTAAAACTGCAAAGTCTTGGTGCAGCGCACCAACCGAATAAGGAACAAGTGACTTTTTATCAGTCTACAAAAGATGGAGTGAAACCACATTGGCCGGTTGATTTGAGCCAGAAGCTGGCGGGCGGTGGTCTGGCGGCCAGCTCAGTGGATTTGGTGACGATAGGCTCGTCCTGGTTTGACCCAGCGTATATTCCACCGCAATTACAACAAGAATTTTGGACACCACAGCGACTGGCCGACGGGAGTATCAATCCACAAAATTATGCGCTTGGTTTTCGACGTACCGAAAATATCAATCTGTATTGTGACAAGCAAAACCCGCTGAAAAAGAACATTCGTTATATGCATCATGGCGGTGTCTCTGATGGTGCGCAGAGCTGGCTGGTGATTTATCCTGACTATCAGTTGGTATTGGCGATGAACACGAATATTGTCAAAGCAGACTTTTGTGATTTTGCACAACAGGCCGCCGGGATCCTGCGGCCATTTTTACGGCAAATAGACCCAAGTCTGTTTTAACCGGCGCATCAACACAAAGGGCACCCGCAGGTGCCCTTGATAACTTCAAATCCGGACTTTAGAAATCGACTTTGCCATCGCGGATATGTTGCTCGCCGCGTTGTTTTGCCAATTCGATTTGTTTTTGCCGTTCAGTAAAAGATGCTTTTTGTTCGTCAGACAATTGGTCATGGCAATGCGGACAGCTGATACCCTGCATGTATTTGTCGGATTGCAACTCCGCTTGAGACAGCGGCATCCGGCAGGCGTAGCATTGGTCATAACTGCCTTGCGCCAGACCATGTTTCACTGCGACGCGCTGATCAAAAACAAAGCATTCACCCTGCCACAAACTTTGTGGTTCCGGAACTTCTTCTAAATACTTCAGAATACCGCCGTCGAGGTGATATACCTCTTCAAAGCCCTGCTCTTTTAAATAAGCTGTTGATTTCTCACAGCGAATGCCACCGGTACAAAACATCGCCACTTTTTTGTGCTTGGTTTTATCAAGGTTTTCCGCCGCCCATTGCGGGAACTCGCGAAAGCTGGTGGTATTTGGATTGACGGCGTTTCTGAAAGTACCGATCGCGACTTCATAGTCGTTGCGGGTATCGATAACAATAGTGTCCGGATCTGAAATTAACTGATTCCAGTCATCGCCTTTGACATAAGTGCCGACGATATGTTGTGGATTGACACCCGGCACGCCCATAGTGACGATTTCGGTTTTCAATTTCACTTTGGTGCGGTAGAACGCCGGTTCATCAGCAAAAGACTCTTTATAGGACAGGCCTTCAAAGCGGCCATCGGCGTCCAGCCAGCCGCGAACTGCATCAATACCTTCGCGGGTTCCACAGATTGTGCCGTTAATGCCTTCTTCGGCTAATAACAAAGTGCCTTTGACCTTGTTCAGCACCATATGTTGGTACAAAGCGTCACGCAGGGCGACATAATCTGGCAGGGCAACAAATTTATACAACGCAGCAACAACGTACATGATTCACCTTTTTTGCAAGAAGCCGGACCGCAAATCCGGAGCAGAAAAACAGCGGCGAATTATACCGATGTGTGCTGAAAGTGCAATCAATGCACGGCCCTGTGCAGCTGTGGCAACGCCAGTTCCAACATGTGCTCGCCATCGGTGATTTGTAGTAGTTGCTCTTCACGCCAGACACTGAGTTGCATATTGGCTTTGAGCATGGCCATGCATTCACTGACCGCCCTATCGGGTACATCACAGACCTGCACATTCGGTAAGCGACGGTGGCTGCTGACAAATTTTTGATGTTCTTGCGACTCCAGCATCAAGATGACCTGGTCGCTTTGATGGCTGGCTTTCTGTAGCAGCTTATCTGACGGGGGATCGACCTGACACCATAACTGATAGTGCTGGTGCTGGTCGCGCACAAACAAATCCGGGCCTTTTTGTGCCTGCACAGACATCGCCGGATGCAGTTCGTACAGACTGCAATACGACAATAACCGTCTGCAGAAATGTTCTGCAGTTTCCGCCGCAAACGGCGCCAGATAACGCACATCGTGTAAATACAAGCTGGTCAGCGCGCTGTTATAAAACAGCTCAAGTTTGATCACTTTGATTTGCATCTGCATCGCGGCCCCCTTTGTGACACATACAGTTGCTTTTACAGTGTAGAAGCAACTCTTTATCTATGCATAACCCGTGCACATGAACCAAAGATGCCGAGTTTCACTTGCCGTGACAAATTGTGGTCACGCTGCCAGATGCGTGAAAATTCAGTTAAAAAGAGTTGAGCCTGACTAATAACCGCCGTAAAATGTTATATCATCACATTATATCTCGGAGTTTTGTCCATGTTTTTTCGTCTGTCATCATTTCACCTGGCTTGTACCCTGGCCATTTTCAGTGTCACCGCTGTCCAGGCAGCAGACGTGCAAATTACCGGCAAAATACTGACCGAAGATGGTCAGCCAGTGAAAAATGCCAAAGTTCATGTGCATGGCCGCCAACAATATGTCTACAGCAATGCCGCCGGAGAATTCACGCTGACGGCAGCCCAAGGCACAGAACTGCACATCGCCGCCAAAGGCTTTAATGATCAGTTTGTCAAAGCAGACCAACCACAGCTACAAATCGCCTTAGCAAAAGGCAGTATCGAACATTTACGGGTATCCGCGGCAGGCTTGCATCACTACGACTTAGATATGGCGCAACCCGCTTCAGTCCTCAGTGGTGAAGCTCTGACCCGCCGTCAGGAACCGACTATCGGTGAAACCCTGAAATTCACTCCGGGTGTACACAGCAATTATTATGGCCCGGTTGCTGCAGCGCCAGTGATCCGCGGCCTGGATGGCCCACGGGTGAAAGTCCTCAGCAATGGTCTCGACAGTGCCGACGTATCACGTGTCGGCCCGGACCATGCAATTTCGGCCGATGCCATCACGACAGAACAAATTGAAGTATTGCGTGGCCCGGCCACGTTGCTATATGGCAGTGGCGCTATTGGGGGCGTAGTCAATCTTGTTGACAACCGGATCCCGCGGCAGATGCGCAGCCCGCAAACTGTGATTGACACCAAATACAACAGTGTTGCGGATGAAAGAACCGCAGCGTTGGCGCACGACGGTAGTTTGGGTGAATTCGCCTGGCATTTGGATGGTTATGACCGTCAAACCAATAACTTCGATACGCCGACTTTTACCAATGATGAAGGTGAAACGCTGAGTCAAATTGCCAATAGTCAGCTCGACAATCAGGGCTTAAACCTCGGTGGCAGCTGGGTGACACAAAACGGCCTGATCGGTGTGTCTTATGGCCGGATCAACAGCCAATATGGCATTCCGGGACATCATCATCATGCTGAAGATGAAGCGCCAGCGGACGAAGGTCATGTAGAAGATGATCATACAGACGACGGTGTCTACGCTGACTTAACGCAGAACCGTTACGGCCTCGCGGCTGAATGGTATACACCGGTTCAGGGCATTGAGACCATCGCACTGCAGAGCGCTTACACTGACTATCAGCACGCGGAAGTGGAAGGTGGCATGCCGGGCACCCGCTTTAAAAACGACAGTCTGGAAAACCGCCTCAGTATTGAACATAGCGACATTCTGGGCTGGCATGGTCTGGTTGGTTTCCATCAGCAGCAAAGCGATTTTGCCGCGACCGGCGAAGAAGCGTTTACACCTGCCACAGATACCCACAGTAACGCCTTGTTTATTCTTGAAGAAATATCCTTTGGCGAATTACAGTGGCAAGTTGGCGCGCGATTAGAACGTGTCAGCCATACCCCAGTGAATCAAGAAATCGCTATGACTCACGATGAAGAAGATCATGAAGCGCTGCTGCTGACGAAATATTCGGCCAGTGCGTCCAGCTTGTCTTCAGGACTGGTCTGGCAATTTGTGCCGGGCTATCAGTGGTCATTGCAACTGAGTCATTCGGCGCGGGCGCCGGGCGCCAGCGAGCTCTTTGCCAACGGCCTGCATATCGCGACGCAGGGTTACGAGCTCGGTTTAGGTTATGAACTCAGTGCAGACGGCGACATTCACTTCCATCCGGACTTAGTAGAAAAAGAAGTAGCCAATAACATTGACCTCGGTTTTGCCAAGACCAAAGGCGACCTGACATTTAGCTATAACTTCTTCCTGAACGAAGTTGATGATTTTATCTACCAGGCCAATACCGGTTTGACCATGGCGCAACTGCATGCTCATGAAGTACACGAAGGCGAAGCTGACGATGATCATGCGCATGATGACTTCAATGTGTACCAATACCGGCAGGCTGACGCACGGCTTTATGGTGCAGAATTTGCGTTAACCTGGCGCTTTGCCCCGGCCCAGCAGCTGGAATTTTTCGCCGACAGCGTACGGGCTGAACTGAAGTCCGGTGGCGATTTGCCACGCACGCCGCCGCTGAAAGCCGGTGTCAGCTATCAGTATCAGGGTGAAAACTGGTCCGGCCAATTTGGCCTGACGCACTACGCTAAACAAGACAAAATCGCTGTTGATGAAACGGTGACAGCGGGCTATACGCTGGTAGATGCGAATGTCAGCTATGACTTTGACGTGTCGGCGCTGGATTTAACCGCCTATCTGAAAGCGACGAACCTGACTGACAAACTGGGTTTTGTGCATAGTTCATTTGTCAAAGAAGACGTGCCTTTACCGGGGCGTTCTTTAGCTTTGGGCCTGACCGCCCGCTTCTGATTGGTTTTCAGATACTAAAACGGCAGCTGACGCTGCCGTTTTTTATCACACTCCGGTTCAATTCCTGAACCTAACTCATGCTGTGTAAACCCAGTTTATTGCCGGCAACATCGAGGAACATGCCGATAAAACCGTGTTCACCAATCGCGGTTTTTTCCATCAGCACAGTGCCACCAGCCGCCGCTATTTTCTCCAGCTGTGCGGCAACTTCGGCACAACCAAAATAGATTGTGGTGCCGACAGTCGCGGGTACACAATCAGGTCCCTGCACTAACGAACCGGCCGATCCGGGTTTATCATGATCGGCGGCAAACATGGCCATTTTATACGGTGGCATATCCAGCGATTCAAATTCAAAACCAAAAGCTTGCTGGAAAAACTGCTGATTTTTCTCAAGATCTGGTGATGGGATCTCAAACCAGCCCACCGGATTATATTCAACACTCATTTGCTCTGCTCCTGTCGCAAAAGGCCCCGCAGCTAACACTAGCAGCAGCGGTTATTTCCGCCAGTGCATTCGTCACATCCTGCTCAGGGCATCAGCTGGAGCAAGGCCTGTAACGGATGCTTGGGTTTAAAACCCTCATAGCGTTTGACCTGACTGCGACAAGAAAAACCTGTGACCAGCAGTAAATCCGGTGCGGTTTGCTGCACTGGCGCGGCCCAGCTCAAATTAAACAACGCTTTGCTATTGGCCTCATTTTGCGCTTCATGACCATAAGTCCCAGCCATACCACAACAACCAGTTGCGACCACCTGTAACGACAAGCCTGCTTGCTGGTAAATCTGCTGCCAGCTTTTTTCCGTCGCAGGTAAGGCAGTTTTTTCTGTACAGTGCGCAAGCAATTTAAACTGTCCGCTGTTATGCAATGCCGGCAACTGTTGCAACTGTAACCATTCGTGCAATAGCTGAACCTGATAATCGCCACGTGCTTCGCCTAATGCTTTGACATATTCGTCGCGGTAAACCAGCACCAGCGATGCATCAAGGCCAAGCATCGGCGCGCCAAGCGTACTGACTTGTTGCAGAAATTCGCTGGCTGTTCGTGCTGTTTCAGCAAACTCACGCAAAAAACCTTTTACATGTTGCGGTTTGCCATTCGGCAAAAATGGCAGTAATACCGGATCAAAACCAAGTTTCCGTAACAAAGCCATCGCATCAGCAACTAAGTCCGCTTCATAGAAACTGGTAAAAGGATCCTGCACCAATAGCACCAGTTTCGCTTTTTCCGTAGCGGGCAAAGCCTGTAACGCGGCTAAATCAAAAGCACGATATTGCGCAGCCCGCTCAGTCAGTACTGGTGTGGACAGCAAAGGCGTATCGACATAACCCACTACTTTTTTTAGCAGCCAGGCCACCGGCGGCAAGGTCACCACAGCATTGACCAGCCCGGGCGCTTTGGCCAACACCGGTGCTGAACGTTCGATATTGCCGACAATATAGTCCTTCAGCGGTCGCAAATAGCGACTGTGATACAGCTGAATAAAACGGGCACGAAACGATGGCACATCGACTTTGATTGGACATTGGCCGGCACAGGCTTTACACGCCAGACAACCTTCCATCGCTTCCATCACTTCATGAGAAAAATCGGCTTCACCGCGCCATTTGCCGACAGTATTCTGCACTTTTTGCAGTAAAGCAGCCGGTCCGCTGCTGGCCTGCAACAACTGTTGCTCTTGTGCCAGCACATCGACGCCTTGTTTTTGCATCAGTCGCAGCCATTCGCGCATCAGACCGGCCCGCCCTTTCGGGCTATGACGACGATCTTTGGTGATCTTGCTCGACGGACACATCGGCGAATTTTCTTCGTAGTTAAAACACAGCCCATTGCCGTTACAGCTGGTCGCGGCTTCGAAACTTTGTCGCACGACTGTTGGGATTTGCCGGTCGAAATACGCCCGCTTTTGGCCGTCGACACTGACCAGTTCGTCCTGACTTTGCCATGGCGTACAGATTTTGCCTGGGTTCATCCGGTTCAGCGGGTCAAACACGCCCTTGATTTTGCGCAGCTCAGCAAACAGTTCTTCGCCGAAAAACGCCGGGCCGTATTCGCTGCGATAGCCTTTGCCGTGTTCGCCCCACATCAATCCGCCATACTTGGCGGTCAACGCGACGACCTGATCAGAGATAGTCCGCAGCAACGTCTCCTGACCCGGCTCACACAAGTCCAGCGCCGGGCGTACGTGCAATACACCGGCATCAACATGACCAAACATGCCGTAACTTAAGCCATGACTGTCGAGTAAGGCGCGGAATTCCATAATAAAATCTGCCAGATTTTCTGGCGGCACTGCAGTATCTTCGGTGAAAGGCACTGGTTTTTGCGAGCCTTTGGCATTGCCCAGTAAGCCAACAGCTTTTTTACGCATGGCATAGATCTGCAGGATGGCTTTAGGATCATAGGTCAGCTGATAACCAATAATGCCACTATCGCCGTTATCGAGCGCGTGCTGCAGCCGCTCTTCAAGATGCGCGACTTTTTGCGCCATGCCGGCGTCGTCTTCGTCGTTAAACTCCACCATGTTCAGGCCCAGCATGTCTTGGCCCGGCACATCTTCAATGTAAGTTTTAACCTGATGCCAGATGATGTCCTGCCGCGCCAGATTCAGTACTTTGCTGTCGACCGTCTCAACCGACGTGGCATTGGCGGCAACCAGAAAAGGTGCGTTGCGTAAGGCACTTTCAAAGCTGTTGTATTTGACGTTCACTAAACATTTGTGACGGGCAATAGGCGTGACATTTAACAGCGCTTCGGTGACAAAGCCGAGCGAACCTTCTGAGCCGGTGATCACTCGACCGAGGTCAAACTCGGTCAAATCGGCGTTAAAGACATGCTCAAGGTCATAGCCGGTCAAAAAACGATTTAAACGTGGGAATTTTGCCAGAATTTGTGGCCGGAACTGACGACAGCTGGCTAATACCTGGCGGTAGATGTGGCCTTCCGCATTATCAAGCGACGCTTTTACTTCGGCTTCGCCAAGCGGTTGTGGCGCTGTTTTCAGCACGGTACCGTCGGCCAATACCGTGGTCAGGGCTAACACGTGGTCACTGGTTTTGCCATAAACCAGCGATCCTTGCCCAGAGGCATCGGTATTGATCATGCCGCCGATGGTAGCCCGATTGGATGTTGATAAATCCGGTGCAAAGAAAAAACCAAACGGCGCTAAATAGGCGTTCAGCTGATCTTTAATCACGCCGGCCTGCACGCGCACCTGTCGTTTTTGCGGATCAAAATCGAGAATAGTCCGCAGATGGCGGGATAAATCCACGACCAGATGCTCGGTCAAAGCCTGACCATTAGTGCCGGTGCCGCCGCCGCGTGGGGCAAATTTAAGCGCAGAAAAACGCGGTTCACTGGCCAGCCGGGTCAGCAGCTCAACATCTTGCTGATGTTTAGGCAGCAGTACCGCTTGCGGTAAGGCCTGATATACACTGTTATCAGTTGCTACCGCCAGGCGGGATGCATAACTGGTTTCAATCTCACCCTGAAAACCGGCTTGTTGCAGGCTGGCACAATATTGCACAACCACCGGGGCCAACATCTGTTCTGGATTTAACTTCGGGATCATAACACTGAAAACTGAAGGCAAAGGGAGCCTGAGTATATCACCCGGCTCTGTCTGGATTAAGGCTTAATCCGGTTTTTCAGCAACCTTTAATCCTCCTGCCGCTTTTGCAGCACTTCACCTTCAATCACCAGACCCGACGCCGCTGAAGCATTGGTCCGATTTGCCGTTGCCGGACCTGCAGCCGTGTCGTTTTGGTAGTTTGGCTGACTTTGGCGGAATTGATCCATTTGCGCTTGCATCTGCTGCACTAGTTTACGTTTTTTCCACCATAAATATGGCAACAGCAATACCAGCAACGTAGCCACAATCAATAACAACCAGACACCAAATACCAGTAAAAACAAACCACCTGCCACTAGCAGTAAAAGACTAAACCAACTGGCCGGCTTGCCGCTTTTCAACTGGATAAATACCGGACCTTTTTGGCCAAAACCAGACATAACTACCTCGGATCTGCTGCAGGAAATTGTCGCACTAGCTACAGGATATGGGGATCCGCCGGCCAATCACCAGTGTAAAACTGTAAAAGTTTATCTGTGGGCACGGACAGGCAGTGGCTGACAGTCAAGTCGCCTTCTGCTTTACTGAATAAAAATCCCGGCATCCGGAGACGCAGATGCGTTGGATATTACTTTATTGTTGTGTACTGCTTACCTTCCCCATCTCAGCGCAAGCCTGTGTACTGCGGGTGCAGGTCAGTGATTTTCCGCCCTATTCTTATCAAAAGGACGGGGAATGGCTTGGCAGTCGGGTGGTTTTATCACAACGGTTGGCGCAAAAACTCAATTGTGGTGTGCGATTTTATGATGTGCCCTGGGCCAGAGCGTTAATTTTGCTGCAACAAGGTGACCTCGACCTGATGTTCAACCTGACACCCACGCCAGCCCGCGAGACGTTTTTATGGTTCAGTCGCCCGCATCATCTGGAGAAACTGGCATTTGCCACGACGTTGACCGACCCGCAATGGCAACAATTACAAAAGCTGCCAAAACTTGTTGAATTCCCGGGCATTATTGCACTGACCCAAGGCAGCTACATGGGTGAGCCGATGATGCAGTTATTACAGCAGAGTAAATTCCGCCAAAAGACGCTGGAGGTTGCCGAACGCCGTGTAAAAAACGAACTGGTATTAAAGGACCGGGCGCAAGGGCTAGTAGAAGATTTAGATTACCTGAAATTTGCCATTGCCAATTTTCCGGAATATCACCAGTTAACTATTACGCCATTAAGGCTGGCACAAACTAAAGTGTCGGCTGGTTTTAGTAAAAACTCGATGTTGTTTGCGCAAAAACGTCAACTGGAGCAGGCCATTGCCGAGCTGGACGCAGCAGGGTTGTGGTTTTCTGAATTGCCATAAACGCAGGATCTGCAATGAAAAAGCCCCGTTTAAGGGGCTTCTTTCTTAGATGCCGGCATCAACCCCGATCAGGGTTTTACCGCAACCACGCAGCGCTGCAACTGCCAGACTTTCTGCACATAATCTTCGATTGAACGGTCCGAGTTAAACTTCGCCACGCTGGCGGTATTGAGCATCGCTTTACGTGCCCAGCCATTGCGGTCCCGATACCATTCATCAATTTTCTGTTGCGCGTCACAGTACGAAGCAAAATCTGCCATGACCAGATAGTGGTCACCACCCTCAAGCAAACTACGTTTGATCGCAGCCAGTTCACCCGGCTTACCCGGCGTGAAATAATCGGTTTCTAACCAGTCCAAAATCGCCTTCAGTTCTGGATTGTTCAGATAATAGTCGTGACTGTTATAGCCTTTTTCGTACAGCGCTTTAACTTCATCCACGGTCAAACCAAAAATTGCGATGTTGTCGAGCCCGACTTCTTCCGCAATTTCGATATTAGCGCCATCCAGCGTACCAACCGTTACCGCGCCGTTTAACGCCAGTTTCATATTACCGGTGCCGGATGCCTCTTTGCCTGCCGTCGAAATTTGTTCAGACACGTCGGCGGCCGGGATCATTTTCTCCGCCAGACTGACGCGATAGTTCGGCATCAATACCACTTTGATCCGATTCTTCACGCGTTTATCGTGGTTGATCTTGTCGGCAATTTTATTAATCGCATAGATAATTTCTTTGGCAAGCTTATAGCCAGGTGCGGCCTTCGCGCCAAACAGGAACACGCGCGGTACCATGTCATAATCCGGGTTCTGCAAGATCCGGCGATACAACGCCAGGATATGCAACAGGTTCAGATGCTGACGTTTGTATTCGTGCAAGCGCTTAATCTGCACATCAAACAGCGCGTGCGGGTCGATATCGACACCCGTCAGTTTCTTAACTTCAGTGGCAAGTTCTGCTTTGTTTTGTTGTTTGATCGCCATAAAGGCGTCTTGCATGGCTGGGTCATCAGCATAGGCTTTTAACTTGGCCAGTTCAGTTAACTGTGTTGGCCAGGTAGTACCGATAGTGTTATCCAACAGCTTTGCCAAACGTGGATTACAGGCTTTTAACCAGCGCCGCGGCGTCACGCCGTTCGTGATGTTTGTGAATTTCTCTGGCCACAGAGCAACCATTTCCGGGAACAGGTCAGATTTGACCAGCTGCGAATGGATTTCAGCAACACCGTTGACCCGGAACGAACCGACCACGCATAAATGCCCCATCCGGACCATCGGTTCGTGACCTTCTTCGATAATCGACAGTTTGCGTTTTTTCTCGACATCGCCAGGCCAGCGCACATCAACCTGCTCCACCAGGAACCTGCGGTTGATTTCATAAATGATTTCCAGATGCCGCGGCAGTACTTTTTCGAACAACCGCACCGGCCAGCGTTCCAGCGCTTCTGGTAACAGCGTGTGGTTAGTGTAGGCAAATACATGCTGACAGATGTTCCAGGCGTCGTCCCAGGTCATCTCAGCGCGGTCGACTAAAATCCGCATCAGTTCAGGGATAGCTACTGTTGGGTGTGTGTCGTTTAACTGGATCACCACTTGTTTGGCAAACTGTGACCAGTCATCACCATGCGCCCGCTTGTAGCGCCGAATAATGTCTTTCAGTGAACTGGAGCAGAAGAAATATTGCTGGATTAACCGCAGCTCTTTACCTGCTTCGGTTTCATCGTTCGGATACAGTACTTTGGAAATGGTTTCCGCTTCGATGTTCTCGCGTGCGGCATCGATATAACCACCTGAGTTAAATACGTCCCAGTTAAAGAAATCACTGGCACGGCTCTCCCACAAGCGCAACACGTTGACAGAGCTGCCGTTGTAACCAACCACCGGGATATCCCAAGGCACCGCCTTGATGATCCGGCCCGGGTGCCAGACTTTTTTCATCCGGCCCTGCAGGTCATAGACAGTTTCAACATAACCGTAGACTGAAATTTCCTGCGCTGATTCCGGCCGGCAAATTTCCCATGGGTTGCCGTATTCACGCCAGGAATCCGGCCGCTCGATTTGCATACCGTGCTGGAATTCCTGTTTAAACAGACCATGTTCGTAGTGAATGCCATAACCAATGGCCGGGTAGTTCAGCGTCGCCAGCGAGTCGATGAAACACGCCGCCAGCCGGCCCAGACCACCGTTGCCGAGTGCCATATCCTCTTCCTGCTCTTCCAGATCGGCAATATTAATGCCGAGCTCCAGCAGTGCCTGCTTTGCTTCTTCATAAAAACCCAGATTGTGCAGGTTGTTGCTGAACAACCGCCCCATCAGATACTCCAGGCTAAAATAATGCACCGCGCGGGTATTTTGCTGATAGTGAGTGCGCTGAGTGTTACGCAGACCATCAAACACATATTCATTGATCGATGCGCAAGTTGCACGCCACCAGGCTTGTGGACTGGCCTTATTCACGTCTGTACCAAGTGTGCTGTGTAAGTGGCGGACAATACGTTCTTTTAATTCGATGGCATTTGGCCGTTGACCAACAGCGGTCGTTTCAGGAGCAGTCGCAACTTTGGCGTTCATAATGTGGTTCCAGCTGGTGAGAGTCCGTTGACTCGGTAAAAATTTGCATTCTCTGGATCTTAACCGATTAACCTCGAAAGTCCAGACGAAAATAAACGTGTAACAAAATTACAGAATAGGCCATGATAAAGCAAGAATCTAACGATGTTGCTTTGCATTCTGTAACCTAATTACATACGAATGCAAAGCCTTGACAATCAGTCTGCGCTGCCAAATACCGCAGCAACGAAGTTTTTTGCGTCCTGTTCCAATAAATCCAGATGCTCAGCATCGATAAAGCTTTCCAGATAAATCTTATAGCTGTTTTCAGTCCCTGATGGCCGCGCTGCAAACCAGCCATTGGCCGTGACGACTTTGACCCCACCAATATCCGCCTGGTTGCCCGGCGCTTTGGTCATGACTGCGAGAATATCATCACCGGCAAGCGTCGTTTGCGTGACGCTGGACACATCAAGTTTTTTCAATGCTGCTTTTTGCGCCAGTGAGGCCGGTGCATCCAGCCGGCGGTACAGCGGTGCGCCAAATGTTTTAGTCAGACTGATATAACGTTGATAAGGATCCTGCGCTGTTTTGGCAACAATCTCAGCAGCCAGCAAGCCAAGGATAAAACCATCTTTGTCGGTGGACCAAACCGAACCGTCAAAGCGCAGGAAACTGGCGCCAGCACTTTCTTCACCGCCAAAACCAAGACTGCCGTCAAATAATCCTGGCACAAACCATTTAAAACCAACGGGTACTTCATACAGTTCGCGTTGTTGACCGGCAACGACGCGATCAATCAAGGCACTGGATACCAGCGTCTTACCAATTTTCACGTCAGCAGACCAGCCAGGACGATGCGCCAACAGGTAGTCGATAGCGACAGCAAGATAATGATTCGGATTCAACAGGCCACCGGTGCGGGTGACGATGCCATGCCGGTCAAAATCCGCATCATTGCCAATCCCGATGTCAAAATCATCTTTAAGTTTAATCAGGTTGGCCATCGACCATGGCGAGCTGCAGTCCATGCGGATTTTACCGTCTTTATCCAATGGCATAAAAGCAAAACTGGGATCAATGTGGTCATTCACTACGGTCAGATTCAAACCATAACGTCTGGCGATCACCGGCCAATACTCCAGACCGGAACCACCCAATGGATCGACACCTATGCTGACGCCCGCTGCGCGGATAGCGTCCATGTCCACGACGTGTTGCAAATCCTCGACATAGGCACTGATGTAATCATGCGTCTGGCACAACACACTGGCCAGTGCGTCGGTCAGATTGACGCGTTTAACCGCAGTAAGTCCCTGTTCGATGAGCAAATTGGCGCGTTGTTCAATCCAGCTGGTCGCATCAGTATCGGCAGGCCCGCCATGAGGCGGATTATATTTAATACCACCGTCTGACGGCGGATTGTGTGATGGCGTGATAATCAGGCCATCTGCCAGCGCCTGCGGTTTTTCGCGGTTAAAGGTCAGGATTGCATGTGAAATGACTGGTGTCGGCGTGTAGCCCTGTTGCATTTTTACCGTGACGCCATTGGCGATCAACACTTGCAACGCAGTCTGGAAGGCCGGCTCCGACAGTGCATGGGTATCTTTACCAACAAACATCGGCCCTTTGATACCTTGTGCAGAACGGTATTCAGCGACCGCCTGGCACACTGCCAGAATATGCGCTTCGTTAAACGAGCCCAGACTTGCCGAACCACGATGGCCGGATGTACCGAAGGCCACCCGCTGCGTTGCATCCGCCATGTCCGGGCTCAGCGTGTAATAATAACTGCAAAGACGGGGAATATTCTCCAGCATTGTCCGCAGGACTTGCTGGCCAGCTAATGGATGTAATGACATGATGCTTCCTTATTAATTCACGTTCCTGCACATCAACCGGTAATTTGCCCCCGGCGCTATGTTGCTACCCGCAGCATTTGTGCACTGAATGCTTTAATGCCGGCCATTCAGAGAAAATCGCGGATAGTCTCTGCTTCTTCAGCACTGTAGCCCAGTTTCAGCGCGGCTTCTGTTAGCATCATTTTTTTACGGGTCGTATTCGAATTCGTGATCACCCAAAACTCGCTGTTGGGTATTTGTTTCGGATTGGTGCTGCTACCCGCTTCCAGCAAATCGGCTTCGTTGCGGCCAAAATACACGCGGTTACGGCCTTTGATGTCCAGCACCTGAGCAAAATCTTGCTTGTGCGCGCGCGACAACGCCGACAGGATAATCAAAAAACGCCCTACGACAGATAACTCAGCCTGCAGATCCTGTTTGCTCAGGATATCAAAGACTTTCTGTGAGGATTTTGAATTTTCTGCGACAACTGCGCTTGCAGCAGGTTGCTGGGCAACAGATTGCTTATTGAGTAGAATGCGCCGCAAGATGTCATTGGCACTTTCGCCAATGCGTTGGGTCTGACCGGCAATAAAGTGGTAGAGCTCGTCATCTATTTCTATTGTGTTCATGTAATTACCTTTATAAGACCCAAAATGACAGTGCCCGCGTGCCCGTTATGGACAATACCCTCATCTGATGGGATCGCGGCAGAATCAAGAGGAAATCCATGATATTACATACCGACATCACAGGCCAAGGGACTCCGTTGTTATTAATTCATGGCCTGTTCGGCAGCTATGAAAATCTTGGCATGATCGCACGGTTATTGGCCGATCAATTTCGCATTATCAATGTTGACTTACGTAACCATGGCCGCTCCGGCCACAGCAATGAAATGAATTATGCGTTAATGGCGCAGGATTTAATCGACACCATGGATGCATTGCAGATCTCTTCAGCGGCGGTGCTTGGCCATTCAATGGGCGGCAAAGCGGCGATGCAGCTGGCACTGAGTCAACCAGAGCGGGTCAGCAAACTGGTGTTAGCCGATATTTCCCCGGTGATTAGTCAGCCACGTCATCTTGGTATTTTGCAGGCGTTAAACCAAATCAATCTCAGCACACTACAAGATCGCAAACAGGCCGATGTCCAGTTACAAACCGCTATCGCTGACGCCGGCACCCGTGCTTTTCTGTTAAAAAGCCTGATCAAAGGCGACCATGGGTTCCAATGGCGATTTAATCTCGCGGTTCTTACGGCACAATACCAGCAGGTTTTGGCAGCGCCGGATGCTACGGGCCCATATACCGGCCCCACTTTGTTCATCAAAGGTGGCAATTCAGACTATCTGCTGCCGGAACATCAGGCTTATATCCGCCAGCTGTTTCCTGATGTTAAAGCCAAAATCATCGAGGGCACCGGGCATTGGTTACATGCCGAAAAGCCGGCGGCTTTTGCCAAAATTACTGCTGACTTTTTATTGAGTTGACGCAATATTTTCCGCGTACCTTTGTGGTATATTGCGCGGGTTTTTTTTGAAGGTTTCCGTCATGTTAAATCAGTACATGGAACAAATTGAAACGTTTGGAACCTGGTTTGCGCTCGCCGTGTTGTTTTTTCTCATCGGAATGGCGATCCAGGACGTATTAAAAAAAGGTGATGTGCCGAAATTCGGACGGATCTTCGTCTGGCTGGTATTATTCCTGGGGTGTTTTGGTTTTATCGCCAAAGGCATTATCCAGGTGATATATGAGTCGCAGGGCATGGGCTGATGGCAAAGATTTCCAGCGACAGAACCACCATCGACCTGTTCGCTCATGAAAAACGACCAGGCCGACCCAAAACCAATCCGCTGCCGCGCGAAGAGCAACTGAAGCTGAATAAACGGAATCAGGTGCGCCGGGATCGCAGCAAAGGTTTAAAACGCATTGAGACCAAGATACCGGAAGACCTGTATCAAAAACTCGACGCAAGAGCACAGGCACTGCAAACCACCCGCAGTGCATTGATCGAACAACTGTTAACTCAGGCGTTAGCAAAGCCAGTGGTAACAAAGTAAGAAGGCTTAATTATGGCGACCGTAGGTATTTTCTTTGGCAGCGACACCGGTAACACCGAGCATGTTGCAAAACAAATCCAAAAAGAACTGGGTAAAAATCTGCTCGAAGTGCATGACATTGCCAAGAGTTCAAAAGAAGACATCGCCGCATATGATCTGCTGATGTTTGGCATCCCGACCTGGTACTACGGCGAAGCGCAGTGTGACTGGGATGATTTTTTCCCTGAGCTGGAAAACATCGATTTCAATAATAAGCTGGTGGCTATTTTTGGCTGTGGTGATCAGGAAGATTATGCGGAATACTTCCTCGATGCGATGGGCACTTTACGCGACATTATTGAGCCAAAAGGCGCCATTATCGTCGGTCATTGGCCAACGAAAGGCTATAACTTTGTTGCGTCCAAAGCGCTGGTCGACAATGACCATTTTGTCGGTTTAGGCATTGACGAAGATCGCCAGCCTGAACTGAGCGATACCCGCATCAAACAATGGTGTAAGCAGATTTATGACGAGCTGAGTCTGAAAGACCTCGAAGGTCTGTGAGCGCAGATTTTTAGCCGATAAAAAACAAAGCCACCGTCAGGTGGCTTTGTCGTTCTGGCGATGGTGAGATCATTCAGTTAGCGTACTTGCGCTGCATCAAATAACGGGTTCTCGATCAAACCCAGGACATTGCCAAATGGGTCAGCAAGACTCGCTACCCGGATACCATCGCCGACGTCCGTGACTGGTGCGACTATGTGCGCCCCCAATACCCGCACCCGTTCCACTTCAGATTCAATATCACCCGTCCCCCAATACACCACCTGGCCGTCAAGGCTCGGTTGTCCATCCGGCACCAGACCCAATTCAAAACCGCCGATGCTAAATCCAACATAAAAGGGTTGTTCAAAATAGGGGGCGGTTTGAAATACCTGCTGATACCAAGCGGTGGCGGCAGCGAGATCGGCTACCGGATAAATCACTGTACGAAGTCCGAGCATTAAAGTCCTGCCTGTTTATTCTCTGTGTTGTGGTTTCTTACGAATATAGACGGTCCGGTTCACTTCACAAACCACTTCACCGGCTTTGTCTTTTACCAGCACCAGAAACTGCGGAAAATATTTCTGGCCATCCTCTGTCGCTGCTTTGATCTCGTTGATGGTGGCGTCGTGTAACCAGAACTCGGCGGTCAAAGTGCCACGTCCTGGCCGGATGAAATCAATATCCGCTTTTTTGTCCCAGACCATGTAGGTCTTGCCCATCGCCCCCATCAGTAACAACGGATAAATTGGATCGGTCATCGCAAACATCGCGCCGCCAAACTGAGTGCTGTTGATATTGCGTCGCCAGGGCCGATCATTAAGAGTCACCCTGGCATAACGATAATCGCTGGCAAGTTCAGCCACCCGAATGCCGTTGAACCAGAATGGTGGCCAGAAATTTAACAAATGTCGCATTACTGCGGGTTGAAACGCCCATTTCATTTAGGTTTACCTGTAACTGGTCTGTCCTCTTATTATGCTGATATTTTTTACGACTGACCAGCGTTCAGCCATCATCGCCATTTTTCGCTTTTCCTCAAACGAATAATAGCCTTATAATCGGTCAACCCTTATTTTTAAGTGATGCCCACATGCCTGATCATAACAGCGAGCTGCGTAAAGCAGGTTTAAAAGTCACGCTGCCCCGCGTAAAGATTCTGGAGATCCTGCAGGATCCTTCTCATCAACACATCAGCGCAGAAGACGTGTATAAAATTCTGCTGGAGATCGGAGAAGACATCGGTCTGGCCACTGTCTATCGAGTTTTAAACCAGTTTGACGATGCTGGTATCGTAACCCGTCATCATTTTGAAGGCGGAAAATCAGTCTTTGAACTGAGCCGGATTGACCATCATGATCATCTGGTTTGTCTGAATTGCGGCAAAGTCATTGAATTTGAAGATGATGAAATCGAACGTAAACAGCTCGAGATCTCGGAAAAAAACGGTATCAAGCTGACCCATCACAGTCTGTATCTGTATGGGGAGTGTGTTGATAAAGCCGCCTGTGATCAGTTCAAAACGACCCAACATAAATAAGTAACACGCATGTATAAAAAAAGCCGCTGTAATGCGGCTTTTTTTATAGATCTGACAGCACAGAGGTTATATCAGTGACTGACATCCAGCAGCACGCACTGTTGCTGGCGACATGCCGGCACCGGCGCCATTAATTGCTGGCAGGTACTGCGTAGACCCAATCGTTGTTGTTGTTCCTGACGGATCCGGGTGTATCTGTCGTTGGTGATCGTCAGCATTTTTTGGTCAGTCTGTTGTGTAGAAAACAGCAGAAACTGTTCAGGTCCACCACAAGGTCTTGAACCGATCCCCAGCACCTGACACTGCTGATCTGTGGTACAGCTTTTGTCCAGTGTCAGTTTTTGCATACGCTGGTAAAGCTGGCGGCCATCAACCTGCATCTGAGCAAGCGGTCCATCCAGTTCCGTCAGTAAGTTTTGGTTTGATGGTGGTGTTTGACTGCAGGCTGCCAGCAACAGAGCCGTCAACACCATAAGAACGCGTAACATAGACATCGGAACTTCCCTGAAATCAGACCAATAGACCTGAATGTTAATTCGGTGTAAGGCAAACAGATTATCAATCTCTGCGCGACAGTCAAGCAATGCGAATGATTCAGATGTACAAAAATTGTCAGCAGAGATGAATTGCAGCGCCGACGCATTGCAATTCAGCTCCGTTCTAACGGATTTTTAACTTCAAAACAGCAGGTGAGCCATTCCGGCAATGACTGGCAACGTGACCAGCGTGCGCAAAATGAATAAGACAAACAAATCCAGCAATGTGACCGGTATTTTACTGCCCAGCAGTAACGCTCCGACCTCTGACATGTAGATAAGCTGAGTGACTGATAATGCGGCGATAACAAACCGGGTCAGCTCATTAGGGACTTCGCTGACTAGAATAGAGGGAACAAACATATCGGCAAAACCTACCATTACTGATTTTGCTGCCTGTTCCGCATACGGAATTTGCAACAGCTCTAACAAGGGTACAAATGGCGCACCAAGGATACTGAACACCGACGTATGTTCGGCGATGACCAGTGCCAAAGTGCCGACCGCCATGATTACCGGTAAAACGCCAAACAACATATCCAGCACTGCTTCAACGCCTTCCCGCAACGTCGCACGAAATCCACTGGCCTGACTGGCGCGGTGCAAGCCGTGCGCAACCGCCCGGCTGAACACTGACGTTTGGCTAAACTGCCCCCCTTCAGCACGCATATGATCAATGCCATCAATATATGTGTCGGGCTTACCGCGCAGTGGCGGCAAATATGGCAGGACAATCGCTGCGACCAGACCAGCCGTACAAATGGTGGCATAAAATGGCAAGAACATATGTTCAAGCCGGACCTGGCCCAGTACCACAATACAGAACGTGACCGACACCGCTGAGAATGTAGTTCCGATCACAGCCGCTTCCCGTGCTGTATAAAAACCAGCTTCATATTGTTTACTGGTTAGTAAGATCCCGACACTACCATCACCAATCCAGGATGCGATGCAATCGACCGCCGAGCGGCCTGGCAAACGAAAAATAGGCCGCATGATTTTCGTCATTAAAGTGCCGATGAATTCCAGCAGGCCAAAGTTCAGCAGCAATGGCAGTAGTAATCCGGCAAATACAAACACACATAGTAACACTGGCAGCAAGTCGTTTAATACTAAAGCCCCTGTCGCCTGACTGGTGACAAATGCCGGCCCCTGGCCGGACAGCACCAACAACAACAACATCGCGCCGAGCACACGCACCATCACCCAACCCCAACCCGGACTAAATAATTTGCCGGCGAAGCTGCTTGGCGGTATCCGTGTGGGTTTGAATAGCTTGATGCCCACAGTCAATATTGCAGACATTGTGACGATAAACGCCAACAGATAGGGCATCCCGGAACCCAGCGTCGTTTTGAGTAAATTGGCCATCACAGCGACCGGAATGGTCAGGCCTTTTTCGGCAGGGATTGGTGTCATAAATAAAAACACACCGAGTAACGACGGCAACAGCAGAATGAGCCAGTTGCGTAAGGTTGAGTAGTTTTCAGATACGGGCATGATGAAACATCAGTGTTGGTCAGTTACAGGCGGCACAGCCTAATCAAAACGACTGTCACTGTCACGTGGCTTCGGCTGGTTCGCCGAAAAATCAGGCATTAATTAGTTTTTTTTGCTCAACAAGTTCCGCCTAGTTGAGCTCGATAAAGGTTAAACCTATTTGGTACAGATCCTCTGATTCCTGCGTGCAACGCACTACTTTGGCATGTGCGTCGAGTGGGACGACGGAGCTGTTATTGGATTCCAGCCGCAGATGGATCAGCGTGCCCATCTCCAATGGCTCGTCTACTTCAACGGCCATACCTGTTGCGCTTAAATCCCGACAGATGCCACTTAACATCCTGCCTGATTCCGGATCATTGATCATCATCTGGACTTCAGTATTAACCATCATCCGAAAGTAATTTCGTTTATCGTTTCTGCTCAGCATGGCTTGTCTCGTCTAAGGCCGACCGCATTTGTTATAAAGCTTTCTGACAACAGTGTAAAGCGCCAGCATCAGCACCAGCCCGTCAGTTGCTCAATCTGCCATAAAATTTTTTCTGCTGAAAAAGGCTTTGGGATAAAGCCTAAGGCACCAGCCGCGCTGGCTGCGCGTGCATCCGCGGGTGAATCCAGTCCGGACAACATGATCACCGGGATATCAGCAGTCAGTGGATTGTGTTTCAGCAACGTACACAAGTCGATGCCGGTTAATCCCGGCATCAGAATATCCAGTAAAATTAAATCGGGTTTATCTTCATGGATCATCGTCAACGCTGTCTGGCCCTGAGCAGCGTAACTTAGCTGGTAGTGTGATGCGGGCAACGCCAGACGCAACAACGCCAGATTAAATGATTCATCGTCCACTAACAGTACTTTTTTTGTCTCAACTTTGTACTCAGCACCTGCCATGGCCATATCCTTATTGTTACCGCCTGAAAGGTTGTAGCTTAATTTTCTGCCAGCGACAAGCTAGCTGCTACTTAAGCTCCTGAACCGCCAGCAAAATGCGCTTCGACGAAATTGGATATGGTGTACCCAGCTGCTGAGCAAACAATGATACTTTCAGCTCTTCGAGCATCCAGCGAATGTCCCGTACCGGTTCTGGCACAGGCTTACCGGCAAACTTGCCCAATAGATGCTGGTAGGCGTCAGCTGCTTTCTCATATTCATGCATCTGCAGCCGGTCACGCTGCGGATCAACTGGCAGTTTCTCCAGCCGTTTTTGCAGTGCCAGCAAATAGCGTTTGATGTCATCGAGCCGTGTTGCACCAAATTCGCTGACAAAACCTTTAAATATCAATGCATCGAGCTGTTGCTTAATATCAGCGTTTGCATACGCGAGCGCCAAATCCATCCGCCCGCGCAGCTTTTTACTGATCTCATGCCCCACTGTCAGAATTTGTTCTACCTGCATGGCCACGGCGAGCACGGTATCGCCAAGCTCAGCCCGAACCGCGTCCCGCAACTGCAGATATTCCTGTTGATTGTGTGGCCACGAATGTTGGCCTACCAAATGATCAATACCGGCAGCGATACAATCGTCAATCAACTCCAGCACCTTGCCAAACGGGTTAAAATAGAGCCCTAATTTGGCTTTATTCGGCAGATTCTCCTGCAGGTACTTTACCGGCGATGGTAAATTCAGCAGCATCAGGCGGCGTAAGCCGAGCCGTGACTGCGCGGCGGCCTGTTCCGGGCTATCCAGCAGCTGGATTGCCACACTGTGTTTTTGATCCACCAGCGCCGGGAAAGCTTTGATTTCATAGCCAGCCTGCAACCGGACATACTCGCGTGGTAGCTCACCAAAGCTCCAGTCGGTCAGTTGTTGTTGTTCAATGCCCTGTTCTGCCACCAGACTCAGGGTTTCCTGTACCTGCCCCTGCAGCTGTTGTTTTAACACGGCCAGCGACCGGTGTTGGGCAATGACGCTGCCTTTGTCATCAGTCACTTTAAAATTCATTTTTAAGTGCACAGGCAACTCACTGAGTTCCCAGGCATCGTCAGCGATGGTAATGCCACTCATCCGTTTTAAGCGTTGCGTGACAGTGGTTAATAAAGGACCGTCATCAGGGCTCACCGACTGCAATAAAGCGTCGGCATAATTCGGTGCCGGTACAAAATTACGCCGGTACATCTTCGGCAAACATTTAATCAACGCCACCAGTAATTCATGGCGCAGACCGGGGATCAACCAGTCAAACCCAAGCTCCTGTACCTGATTGAGTAAGGCCAGTGGAATACACAGACTGACGCCGTCATCCGGAGCGCCCGGCGAGAAATGATACTCAAGCGGCAATCGCAGATTGCCCTGAGACCAGAACTCCGGATAGCTGTCGTCAGTAATGTGGCCGGCGTCATGGCGTTTAAGCATATCCGGATCAAAGTTCAGAAACTTTGCATCTTGTTGCTTTTGCGTTTTCCACCAGTGCTGAAAGTCAATGCGATTGTTGGCGTGAACCGGTATTTTCTCCGCGTAAAACGCGACCAGCGTTTCTTCGTCGACCAGAATGTCACGTCGGCGCGATTTGTCCTCGAGATCAGTCACTTCGTCAATCAGTCGGGCATTGTGCGCCAAAAATGGCTCGTTCAGGCCCAGCTCCTGATTCACCAGTGCTTCGCGGACAAAAATTTTGTGACACAGTTCAGGTTCGATTTTGCTGTATTGCACTGCGCGTTTGCCGACGATGATCAGGCCATAGAGTGTCACTTGCTCAAATGCTATTACGGCGCCGCGTTTTTTCTCCCAATGTGGCTCACTGTAGCTACGGCTGACCAGATGTTGTGCCAGCGGTTCGACCCATTCAGGTTCGATCTTTGCCACAGTTCTGGCATACAACTTACTGGTTTCAACTAATTCAGCGGTCATTACCCATTTCGGCTTGCGCTTAAATAAATGGCTGCCGGGGAAAACAAAAAACCGGCTTTGCCGCGCCCCCATGTAATCCGCTTCACTGTCTTTGCTACCAATTTGGCCCAACAACCCGGTCAGGATAGCGGTATGAATGCTTTGATAGTCTGCTGCTGTGCTATTACTTTTTAGTGCAAGTTCTTCAGCGACTTGCGACAGCTGCGCATACAGATCCTGCCACTCGCGGACGCGTAAGTAGTTCAGCAGCTCCTGTTTACACAACCGGCGGAATTGATTGTTGGTCAGGCTGTCCTGCTGTTCCTGCAAATAGCGCCACAGTTTCAGCCAGCTGGCGAAATCTGAATCCGGATCAGCAAAACGACCATGCAGTTCATCGGCTTTTTGTTTTTTATCCAGTGGCCGCTCGCGTGGGTCCTGGATCGACAGCGCGGCAGTGATCACCAGCAATTCATCCAGACAGTTGCGCTCTGCCCCGGCTAATACCATCCGAGCTAATCGCGGATCTATCGGCAAACGGCTTAGTTGTCTGCCAAGCGGCGTCAGCTGCAGCCCTTGTTTGCGTTCAGTCTTCAGTGCGCCGAGTTCATCGAGTAACCGCACGCCGTCATTAATAAACCGGCTGTCTGGTTTTTGCAGAAACGGAAAATGTTGAATATCGCCGAGGCCTAGTGCCAACATCTGCATGATCACAGACGCGAGATTGGTACGCAGGATCTCCGGATCGGTAAATTCGTCCCGGTTGTTGAAATCATCTTCGCTGTACAGGCGGATACAAATACCGGCAGCGACGCGACCACAGCGGCCTTTGCGTTGATTCGCGCTGGCTTGGCTAATCGCTTCAATAGGCAGCTGTTGCACTTTCGAGCGATAGCTATAGCGGGAGATGCGCGCAGTGCCTGGATCTATCACATAACGGATCCCGGGGACTGTCAAAGAGGTTTCTGCCACGTTAGTCGACAACACGATACGCCGTCCCGCATGGCTCTGAAAAATACGGTTTTGTTCGGCGGCACTTAACCGCGCATATAACGGCAATACTTCGGTATGTGGCAGTTTAAGTTTTTCCAGCGCATCCGCGGTATCCCGGATCTCGCGCTCGCCATTGAGGAAAATCAGAATGTCACCTGGCGGCTCGCGATACAGTTCGTCGACAGCATCAAAAATAGCCTGCAACTGATCGGCATCTTTATCGTCCATCTCCGTCGCCGGCCGGTAGCGCACTTCGACCGGATAAGTCCGGCCTGACACTTCCAGTACCGGCGCATCGGAAAAATGCCGGGAAAATCGCTGTGGATCTATAGTCGCTGAGGTGATAATCAGCTTTAGATCCGGCCGTTTAGGCAGCAACTGTTTAAAGTAGCCGAGCAGAAAATCAATGTTCAGACTGCGCTCGTGCGCTTCGTCGATAATGATGGTGTCGTATTGATTGAGGAATTTATCCTGCTGAATTTCCGCCAGTAAAATACCGTCGGTCATCAGCTTCACTAGCGTATTGCTACCCGTGTGGTCGCCAAACCGCACTTTGTAGCCGACTTGCTGGCCAAGCGGCACTGCAAGTTCATCGGCCAGACGTTGGCCAACACTGCGTGCGGCCAGCCGTCTCGGCTGCGTATGGCCGATCAGGCCGGCAATACCACGACCAAGCTCAAGACAAATTTTCGGAATTTGTGTGGTTTTTCCGGAGCCGGTCTCGCCGGCAATAATCACCACCTGATGTTTGGCTATGGCGGCTTTAATGTCCTCTTTCCGGCCGCTGACCGGCAACTCAGCCGGATAGCTGACCGCTGGCATCGCCTGTGCTCTGCTCTGACGGGTTTGTTGCGACAACATGATGTCAGCTTGTAATTGCGTATGCCGCTTCACGTCTGCTGTTTTCGCCAGGTCCCGGCACATCCGGCGTAAACGGAACTGATCTTTGAGCAGACAAAATGCCACCGCATCCAACAAGGCACTGACAGGTAATAATTCAACAACAGGCGATAACTCAGACAAAACACAGCCCCCGCAAAAATAAGGCAGCTATGCTAGCACAAACTGACCAAAGCCGGCAGCGCCGGCTCTGGTATCAAAGGGCAGAAAAGCCAGCGATTCAGCTGACTTTGCGGTAGTGAGAGTGCAATTCCTGGTCGATTGCCCGCAGCACGTCGGTGCGGCTGATCACGCCTTGTAAGACGCCATTGTCATCGACCACCGGATAAATTTTTGGTTTTAATCCGAGCATCAACTGCGCCAGTTCGATAATGCCGCTGTTCATATGTACAGTCAGGACATCTTTGCGCATTAAATCCCGGACATAGGCCAAACCTTCGTCGTGATAAGAGCTCAGCAACATGCGCGCCAGACAATCCTGTTCAGACAAAAAACCAACAACTTTGTGTGCCGCATCAACCACAGGCCCACCGAGTTCAGCCACATCAGTCAGGCGGTCGACGGCAGCTTCGAGCGTCATATCCTGATTAAACGTCACCGGATGGCGGTTCATGTGATCAGACACTTTTAATAAGTTCATGCATCCCCTCCAATTCAAACTTCGGTTGAAACAAAGGGTTTTTTATCACCCTTCAGCCCAAGCTTAGTGCAAATTCAGCCAGATGCGCTGATACAGATCAATCTTTGAAAATAGCGACCTCCGCTTCTTTGCCTTGCTGACGCTTCGCGCGGTACATGCCTTCGGTGTTTAAATGCCAGCTTAATGCGCCCTGCTGGTCAACAACAATGACACCACCAAGTCCACCAATACCTTTTAATTCCTGCATCACTTCGTCTGCTGCAACGGCTGCTTTTTTGCCTTGATAACGCACTCGGGCACAAATATCCCCTGCAACCTGATAGCGAATAAAAAATTCACCATGGCCGGTGGCGGATACCGCACAGCTTTGATTATCGGCAAAAGTTCCGGCGCCAATCAGCGGTGCGTCACCAACCCGGCCAAAACGTTTGGCCGTCATACCTCCTGTTGAAGTCGCGGCCGCCAACAGCCCATTCTTATCGACAGCAACGGCGCCAACAGTGCCTACATTCCATTCGATCGGAAACATCGGGCTTAACCGCAACTGCGCCTGATGCGGCGTTTTATTCAATGCTTTTAACGCTTTTTGCAGCGCCTGATAACGGAATTCAGTATCAAAGTAACTGTTGTCAACAAATTCCAGTTGCTGTGATTTAGCGAATTGTTCTGCACCAGAACCCGTTAGTAACACATGCTCTGAATGCTCCATCACCGCTCGCGCAAGCCTGATCGGATTTTTTACCGTTTTCACCCCGGCGACAGCGCCTGCCGCCCTGTTGTCGCCGCGCATAATGGCGGCATCCAGTTCGTGCGTGCCGTCATAAGTATAAACAGCGCCTTTACCGGCGTTAAACAACGGTGAATCCTCCAGTATTACGACAGCCGCGCTGACCGCATCCAGACTGCTGCCGCCCTGCGCCAAAATCTGATAGCCCTGATCGACCGCGTGTTTTAATGTGGATTCATAAGCTTTCTGCTGGGCCGGCGTCATGCTGTCGCGTGAGATGGTACCTGCGCCGCCGTGGATCACGATGCCAACAGGCGCAGGCGCCGCTTGCGCCAGCGACAGTACGAACAGATTGCTTAGGATGAACGCCGAAGCTTGATGTTTCATGGATATGTTTCCCCGCTTTTAGATATTGATACCATACTTCAGCCTGCTCAATCTGTGACCAAGCTGCGGGACTAAATCACCACAGGTTGCGCCAGATCAAGAGTTTAGAACCAATCTCAGCCTACACTGCCTGCAGTTTATTAGCTGCAGAAGGAAGATGAGATGAGCTTGGAAAAACATGATTTGGTGCACGAATTTCCTGAATTCCGGGAAAAAATTCATCAACTGAAAACCACCGACCACCACTTTGCCCGCTTGTTCGCCGAATATCATGATGTAGACCACGAAGTGTTCCGGCTGGAACAAGGTGCGGAAACTGCGTCCGGCGAATATCTGGAACTCAGGAAAAAGGTCCGTCTGCAGCTAAAAGACCAGTTATTCAAAAGCCTGCAACAGGCCTGAACATGGGCACAGCAGCCTAAGGGCTGCTGTTACTTTTTGCAGTTCCCGGCCAACTTATATCCTGCCGCTATCGCTTGCGCTTCAGTTGCAAATGGTTGTTGGTTTTCGTGCTTGATTTGTGAATAACCACTGCACTGTGGCAGGTGATACTTCTTACTATTTTTATTGCCGAGCACCGCAGTGACATTCGAATTCTGCAGTGCTGAGTTTAGCGGGCGCAATGCCGCGGCTGGTTCAGCATCCACCGGTTCCGGCTGTGCCGACAAATACCCCGGATACCAGCGTTTTTCTCCTGTAACAAAATCATTTGAATGCCCCATCTGTTGGGCAGTGCGCTGCATCAAGGTCAGTTCACGCTGGTCTACCGGGTCTTCACTGTGCCAGCGTAAAAACAGTTTTTGCTCAGCTTCACTTAATGTGAGTTGATAACGATCTGCCATGTAAAAATAAATCCGGGCTATGTCACCACGCACTTCGGCCCTAGGTTCTGCCAGTTGGCGACTAAAATCTATTCGGATCGGACAGGCACCATGCTGGGGCCGCACATTGGGTAATTCTGCAAATCTGAAATGAGCGCGATCGCCATTGACCTCGCCGAGCGCCGGACGAAGATTGAACAAATCGGCTTCAATCTGGCGGAATTTTCGGTCAGTATCGCCACAATGCTCGCGTCCGCCTTGTTTCCAGCAGGCACGGCTGGCGCCAAACTGCTGTGCCGGCACAACATGTTCCCATTCGACCCGCTGAGCACGGGGGCCATTTTTTCGGACCTGATAACCACAGGCTTTGAGGTCGATTTGCGCTTTTCCACTGTTCCAGCGGATTGGACAGTCACAGTAGAAATCAGTCCGCTCATCCGCGTAAATCCTCGCGGCAAGTCGTTTAGCCGCGTCAAAATCGACTGGGGCGGCATTCAGCACGTCAGTACTGAGTGTAATAAAAACCAGCATTAACATAAGTCGAAACAACACAAACAACCTCTTCACTTCTGCTTGTAGGGCAACCGCAGGCCCGGCGCGCAGCATAGCAGAAAGTTAGCCTTTTTAAGCGCACGTCTTTGTCTTATACTGCGGCGATTTTCGTTGTCGCATATTGGGTGCAAAGGAAGCTGGTTTGAGCGCTGAAACGTTTTATTTTTACGATCTGGAAACCTGGGGTGCGGATACGAAGAAGGACCGAATTTCCCAATTCGCAGGTCTTCGCACTACTCTGGATCTTGAGCCGCTTAATGAGCCACAAATGGCGTATTGCCAGTTGGCACCAGACTATTTACCCTCACCGACAGCGACGCTGATCACCGGGATCACGCCACAAAAATGCCAGCGCGATGGTCTGCCCGAAGTCGAATTTATCCGGCATTTGCATGAACAGCTGGCTACACCTGGCTCTTGTGTCATCGGCTACAACAACATTCGCTTTGATGATGAAATGGTAAGGCATACGCTGTTTCGTAATTTTATCGATCCTTATGGCCGGGAATGGCAGCATGGCAATAGCCGCTGGGATTTAATCGATGTGGTTCGCGCCTGTTTTGCCTTGCGACCTGAAGGTATTCAATGGCCTTTAAAAGAAGATGGCAGCCCGAGTTTTCGCCTGGAAGATCTGACAAAGGCCAATAATATCAGCCACCAAAATGCGCATGACGCCAGTAGTGACGTCTATGCCACAGTGGCACTTGCTAGTTTAATCAAGCGGGTCCAACCCAGATTATTTGATTATTTATGGCAGCACCGGCAAAAACAGAAGCTGACCGGACTGATTGATGTCGCGGGCCACACCCCGCTGGTGCACGTTTCTTCAAAGTTCCCGGCGCTGCAAGGTTGTTGTAGTTGGATTGTGCCGCTGGCCTTTCACCCAACGAATAAAAACGCAGTGATTTGTTTTAACCTGCAGCAGGACCCCAGTTTTTTGTTCAGTCTTTCAGCAGATGAAGTCCGGCGTCGGCTTTACGCCAAGACCAGTGAGCTGGCTGCCGATGAAATCAGACCTGCATTAAAACTAGTGCACCTGAACAAATGCCCGGTATTGGCACCGGCAAAAACGCTGTCGGCTGAGCGGGCTGAACAACTAGGCATAAACCGGGCACAGTGCCTGCAACATCTTGAACTATTGCGTCAGCAGCGGGATTTGATGTTGCGATTGGTGCAAGATATTTATCAGCCGGAATCATCGGCCGAACCTGGCCAATGTCCGGACTATAGTCTTTACCAAGGGTTTCTCTCCGATCAAGACCGTCGGCTGCTGCCGCAAATCCATCAGTTATCGCCGCAGCAATTGGCACTGGCGCCGCCAGTATTCCAAGACGACCGACTGAATCATCTGCTGTTTCGCTTCCGTGCCCGCAATTATCCGCATTCTCTCAATCATGCTGAGTTAGCCCAGTGGCAGCGATTCTGTAAAGACCGTTTACAATTTGGCGCTGAACAACCCGCCCGCACTTTGGATGATTTCATGTTAGAACTGGAGCAATGCGCAGAGCAAAGGCAAGATGATCCAACTGCAATAGGTTTATTAAAACAATTATTCAGTTATACCAACAGCATCTGACTACGCTGTTTCGATACAAACAACAGTAGCGAGGCAAAATATTGCCGTGTAGAATACACTTTATAACAGATGTAAAAACATCAGTGTCAATTTGCTTTACAGTAAGCATAAGTTACCGCACGCAATCAAGATAAAATCGTTTAAAATTAGCTATTTACATTTGTGGCAGGCTTTTTGCTTAATGCAAAGTAATCGGACTATGAGGTACCAAGATGAATCAGCAAAATGAAGCGCAACAAGGTCAAATGGAACAGCAACCTGAGCGTAAAGCGCAAAATGCATTCTCCCGCCGCAAGTTTTTATTGCAAGCCAGCGCAGTCAGTGTACCTGTGGTGCTGTCCCTGAAAAGCGGCAAGGCCTGGGGTTGTGTAGAGTTGAACTGTTCACCTGGTGATGATGCAAGTTTAAGTAATTCAGCATCGGGTGTAGCTTCAGCAACAGCTGAAGATAAAAAGAACGCTTATGAGCGGCCTCAGTGGTCAAGCCTTTCAGAAATTCAATATGCGTTCAGCCAAGATTACGACGGTTGGCTGTTAGGTACGTTTAATACTTCATTGTGTACCTATACAACGCAAGTAGTCAAAATTAAAGGTAAGAACGTTACCCAATACAAATACACGCGGATTAATTTCAGCAAATCGAACTATCAACACTGGTATGATTCAGTCGTATCTGAATTAAACGGCCCTATTTGCAAAAACTCACCGACCAGCGGTTTCGTAAATGACAAGCCAATTAAGCCTGAAATTCGTATTCCCGGCTTCTTTTTGCCAGCAAATATCGTACTCGTAAGTGGTAGCAATGTTTCTAAGCTAATCCCTGAGTTTTCGGGAACAGTTGGCGGCATTTTGTTTGGCAGTGAAACGCCGCAACAATATGCTCTGGCAGCAGTTCTGGGCTCATTGTGGGAACGTCACCCAGAATATCGTAAACGGTTCCAAGATAACCCAATTTGCTTCCCTGATACCGATGTGTTGATTGCCGCTATCAAAAAGGCATGCAACGAAGTTGACCATAACGGGCGTAGCAAGCTTTACGATTTAGGCGGACTGTTCAAGTTATACATGTCGCCACTCTGATCTTGAAATCATTACCGCAATACTTAGAAGCACTGCTCGGATTCGTTCCTGAATCTGACAGTGCTTTTGTCGTTGTTGAATGTCTGGACAATTCGGACAAAATCATTTTTAATCGCTGGACACATGCCACGGATGTCAAGACAGCGTCAGAGGCAATTCAGTCAGGAGAGACAGAGTCCCCGCCTTTATGACCACTTCATTTGCCCTCGACCTTGCTCCATTTAAGTTTCTCATCCAAACCAGCTCCCGAACCCTGTATTCGCAGTTAAGTGAACTCTACGTCCCGGACGTTCTGAAAAGCGTTTCCTCGGATTGCATTTATGACTTCGGGGTTAATTTTAAACGCCGCTTTTGGCAACCTGGCGGGAGCCTGGCATTTAAGCTCGGTAAACAACATTTTCGCTATGCGGAACCTTTTCAAGCAGTACCGATGTTCGAATGGGGATTAAACTGGTGTGTGGCGACTTACCAAAGCCGTTATCTATGCATTCATGCTGCGGTGTTAGAAAAGAATGGCCTTGCTGTGATTCTGCCGGCGCCACCAGGCTCAGGAAAGAGTACCTTGTGCGCGATGATGATGTTACAAGGCTGGCGGTTGTTATCAGATGAACATTGCATGCTTGACCCTGAAACGGGTCATATTTTGCCTTGTGTGAGACCACTTAGTCTTAAAAACAATTCACTTATGGTGATTAAGAACCTGTTCCCTACAGCAAATCTATTTCAGCGCACGGAAGGCACGCATAAAGGCACTATGGCCTACCTGCAACCCACAACAGTCAGCTGGACACAGCGTCATACTACGGCAATCCCACGTTTGGTTATTTTTCCAAAATTCAACGCTAAAACTGAAGGCCTATCCGGTTATGCGCTTTCACAGTCTGCATTATTTATGCAACTTGCGGTCAATAGCTTTAATTACAGTGTGATGGGCGAATGTGGCTTTCGCGCACTGTACCAAATGAGTTCGTCGGTTGAAGGCTTTTGCTTTGAATACAATGATGGCCAGCTTGCGATAGATCAGATAGAGGCGCTGCTAAATGAAGAGTGAATGTTTAGCTTTTGCCCGTTCTCCAGTTGGTTACTGTCAGCAAGCGTCATTTATGCAGTGGACAGCATTTATTAATGAAGCTCGCCAGTATGCGCTATTGGGTAGCTGTTATTTTTTAGCAAAAGACGCTGACATCTGGCATTTGATTCCAGCACAGGTGCAAAATCATCTGGTATCTGGATTTCACTATGCAGAGAAACAAAAAATAACTTTACTAAATGAGATGCTGGAACTGGAGAAAATCTTCGACGGTTCAAATGTACCAGCTATTTTAGTAAAAGGTGTCGCCTACCGGGTGGACGGATATGCATTTGCCCGTGGTCGTGTATTTTCTGACATTGATCTCCTAGTGCCTGACAGTCATTACAGATTGGCTTTGCAGATGTTAAAAGATGCTGGTTATCTTGAATTTACGATGTCTGCATATGACAGACGTTACTATTTGCGATGGACGCATCAACATCCACCACTAACCCACTTCCTGCGTGGTGCTAACATAGATTTGCACCACCATCTGTTTCCGATATCTTCTAATGAAAATATCTTGGTTGAACCACTTATTGATCATGCTTCTGCATTACCGGGCAGTGCATTTTCAGTGCCATCTCCTGCGTACCTTTTTATGCATGCAGCTGTACATCTGTTTTACCAGGATGAAACGCATAAACTGGTAAAAGATCTGGTTGACCTGAAGCTGCTTTATAAGGAAGTGATTGCGAGACAGAGTTTTACTGATATTTTGCAGGCTGCAGAAAAATCTAATGCTCAAGCTGCGGTTTTCTATGCTTTAAACACATTAAACCAGCTTTTTGCGATTGAGTTTCCTACTGAGATTCAGCAACTGGCACCTGCTGCGAGTAACTATCGATTATGGCAAATGCGGTTTTTGCTAACCCACTTGTTAGACAATACAAGTTTGTGGCATAGACCAGCTCATTTTTTCTGGTTTGTTCGTGGACATTTGCTAAAGATGGGGCCTTTTACATTGATATATCACTCTGTTGCGAAATCTATTGAACAGTTTAAAGAACGGAAAATAATGGGCAAAAAACAACGGGAATTGGACGCTCAAACCAGGCCTGGGGATGCACATTGAAAATACGCGGGTTCATTCGTATCGCTTTAGTTGTCTGTTCATTCACATTGTTAAATCAATGTGTGGCTCCAGCTTTGTTACTCGCGCCACAAAGCCAAATCATGTGGGCGCTGTTAAAACCAATGGTTGGCCTGGATCCCAAAGAAGCGAATCTATTTAAACAACCCATCATCCAGTCAAGACTCGAACCGCTACTAGGCAGTCATTATGCAGGTGCAGTGCAACTACTTGAAACAGCAGATAAAATCCAACAGGAAGGTCCGTTATTCTACGTGGTGTCGAAATATACACCTGTGCCTGAGCTGGCAGAAAAAGCTGGTTTTGTATGGAACTCAGAAACAAACCAAATGGCAGTGCTAATGGTCAGTGGCGGCGCTCCTCAGGTGTTTGCAGAAAAACTGAATGCGGAAGTAGCAGCGCAAATTCCGGTGTGGCCACAAGAACTCAGCGACTACACCGACCCCGCCAAACTGCAGCAACAAGCGTTAAATAAAGCCAAACAACAACTTACAGACAAAATCCCTGTGCCAACTGAAGTAGCGCCATTAGTAAATACTGTAACTGGTCTGAAAGATATAAAAGGTCAAACCAAGGCGCTTATAGGGGATAAACAACAGTCATTAGTAGATAATGCGTTATCACCACTAACTGAAGCGAAACGAAACGCAGAACAACAAATCCAACAAGTGAAAGATCAATCGACTTCCGCTGTGCTTGATCCGATGAACGATGCGAAACAGCAAGCACAGCAACAAATCCAGCAAGTCAAAGATCAATCGACTTCCGCTGTGCTTGATCAGATGAACGATGCGAAACAGCAAGCGCAGCAACAAATCCAGCAAGTCAAAGATCAATCGACTTCCGCTGTGCTTGATCCGATGAACGATGCGAAACAGCAAGCGCAGCAACAAATCCAGCAAGTCAAAGATCAATCAACATCTGCAGTGCTGAGTCCAGTCATGGAGACAAAGCAACAAGCGCAACAACAAATCCAGCAAGTGAAAGATCAATCGACTTCTGCTGTGCTTGATCCGCTGAACGATGCGAAACAGCAAGCGCAGCAACAGGTAGCGCCTGCAAAAACCAATATCAACATACCGCTCACGCAAACGACTTCCAGCGTTGAAATCTTCACAGAAGACGACCTTGCGGCTGAACTTGCAACTGAACAACAATCCATACAAGCTGAACAATCACAGCGCGTCAATGCGCTGCAGCAACAGATCGTTATAGCTGAACAGCAGTTGCAACAAGCTTCAACCGCAGAAGACCGGAAAAAGATCGAATTGCAGCTTCAGCAGCTCAAGACAACGCTGGATCTGCTGAAAGCTACTCACTGATTGGCAGATGTCAGGCTGCGCTGGCAAATGCAGTGACCACTGAGTCTTCAGCCGCATCATCCGCCTCTGGCGTGCCTGCTTCTGTCGATGCGCCCTCTTCGTCTTTAGGCTTTTTCACAGCCTTGGCTTTCCCCTGCAAGGCCGCTAATAATTCATCTTTGTTTTGTGCCAGATACAATGACAATAGCTCGGTCTGATTGTCATTCAGCATCTGGCTGCGCCCTAACAAATCGCCCATTAATTCAGCAAGGTCTAACATTTTGTCATAGGCGTCGGCCTGCTGTTTACTGGCAAAAGTCATTTTGGCTTCCCCGTCACGTTCCACGACATATTGAATGATAACTGGCATGATTAGCTCCCTGATTGAGTACTGATTATTTATACAGTTTAACTGTTTTTATGTCCAGTGGTTGCTGTGATTTTTTTCATTGTCGCCGGATCTGAATAAATTCAGTAAGATAGCTTGGTACTTCAAGGAGCAGGTTATGGATGTCTGGACCGAACGTCACCTATCGCAACAAGATAATCGCCCCGGCGATCACCGTTCTTCCTATCAGCGTGACAAAGCAAGAATCTTGCACAGTGCGGCCTTTCGCCGGCTGCAGGCTAAAACCCAAATCATGAGTGTGGGCCAGAATGACTTTTACCGCACCCGACTCACTCACTCTCTCGAAGCGGCGCAAATTGGTACGGCTCTCGTAGCCCAGCTGCGAAATAAAACCGCTGATACTCACCTACAGCAAATCCTGCCAGATGATGCATTAATGGAATCTCTGTGTCTGGCGCATGACCTCGGACATCCGCCATTTGGCCACGGTGGCGAAACCGCGCTGAATCAAAAAATGCTCAACTACGGTGGTTTTGAAGGCAATGGCCAGACGTTCCGGATTGTTGGCAAACTGGAACCCTACACCGAATCAGGCGGGATGGATCTATGTCGGCGTACGTTATTAGGCTTACTGAAGTACCCGGTATTGCAGCCCATGTCTGCG
This sequence comes from Rheinheimera sp. F8, assembly GCF_001518915.1. Lineage (NCBI taxonomy): Bacteria > Pseudomonadati > Pseudomonadota > Gammaproteobacteria > Chromatiales > Chromatiaceae > Rheinheimera > Rheinheimera sp. F8. The sequence continues at coordinate 3,227,662 of NZ_CP013656.1, read as the reverse complement.
TTACCGGGCCAACATAAACCCACCAAAGCAATTTACCTTGAAGACCGAGCCTTGCTCGATTGGGTATTGGCGCCGCTGCAGCCAGCGGATCGCGCAGAATTTCAGCAAGTGCTGGTAGAACAGAGTAACCGCAAGTCTCGCTACAAATCGATCGACGCTTCTATTATGGAACTGGCGGATGATATCGCGTATGGCGTACATGATTTAGAAGACGCCGTAGTGACCGGAACTGTTACTGCCGCACAGTGGCAGCAAAAGTTAGCTGAAACCAGCCTTGAACCGACAGAGCGGCAATTTCTTGAACTAGCAGGCCAGCATTTATTCCGGCCGGAACACTATATCCGCAAAACGGCTATCGGCACTTTGGTGAACCGGCTCATTACCGCAATCGATTGGACAGAACCGTTGCCGCAAGCGAATGAGCCATTGATCCGTTTTAATGCTGGCTTGCCTGAACCTGAGCTGCGGATTTTGCAGTTACTGAAAGGCTTTATCTATCAGCATGTGATTTTGCACCCGGAACTGCAGCAAAATGAGTTTCGCGGCCAGCGTATTGTGCAGTCTTTGTTTGATGCCTTCGCAGCAGAGCCGACCCGACTATTGCCTGCGAATACTCAGCAACGCTGGCGGCTACTATCTGAGCAAGGCAGCGGCCAGCGCGCCGTTTGTGATTATATTGCCGGCATGACCGATGAATATGCCAGTCGTATGATGCAACGTCTGTATGGAGTAATGTTGTGAGTCCATCCCCTCGCCTGCAAATATTCGCCGGCCCCACTGCGTTTTCGCGTATTCAGCGGCATGGCTTGTTACCAGAAGACGTAAAAATGCTGGTGGGTGCCAGCGGTGGCCCCAAGTGGTTTTGTCTATTTGGACTTGATCAATATTTGCTGACGACCTTTTTTAAAAACCGTCAGACACCCTTGGAATTGCTTGGCAGTTCCGCCGGCGCCTGGCGTTTTGCCTGTTTTGCTCAAACCGATGGCGCTGCCGCATCGCGCCGCTTTTGCGATACCTACCGGACTTTGTGTTATCCGGCGAAAGCACCTATTGGCGAGGTTACCGCTATTTCCAGAACGGTCCTGGACGCCGTATTTCCAAACGCTGCACATATATCACAGGTCGTCAGTAATGAAATCTTTCGCCTCAATTTTATTGTGGCGCAAAAAAAAGGCCGGCCACTCGCCAGCAGTCGAATGGGTCAACTGGGCCAAATCAGTTCTGCAGCAGCTATTAATCTGTTACACCGGCCCTGGCTTGGCCGTTATTATCAACGCCTGCTGTTTTCACAAAAATACAGCCGGCTGGAGGCTCCTGCGGACTTACCGACCACGCGTCACGAACTGACCGCGGCGAATCTGCAAGCCGCGTTACTGGCGTCCGGCTCGATCCCGCTGGTGCTCGATCCGGTGACAGAAATTGCCGGCATGCAACAGGGTCTGTACATTGACGGCGGTCTTGTTGATTATCATTTTGCCTGGCCATTTCAGACAGATGGCCTTGTCCTGTTTCCGCATTTTTATTCACACGCAAGTCCGGGTTGGTTTGACAAATCATTGCCATGGCGCCGGGCAAAACCAAAGTTGTTCACCCAGGTCGCAATGTTATGCCCAACGCCACAATGGGTCACCAGCTTGCCGTATGGCAAAATTCCGGACCGCACAGACTTTAACAAGATGCCAGACGCTACACGCATCGCCTATTGGCAGGAAGTAACCGAGCGCTCCTTTGAATTGGCAGAGGATTTGGCAGCCAGTCGCTTTCAGTTGTTGCCATTTAACTAGCCCCTACCTGATTGTCGTATATCTGTCACCGGAAAGTCGCAGTTTTGTCACTGTGACTTCACACCAACGTCACTGAAACTGCAGAGAATGTCCGCGATTTTATAACAATACGGAGAATATCGTGCAGTTTCGCAAATCACTGATCAGTCTGGCATTGGCCAGCACTTTTGTTGCTTCAAACGGTCTGAGCGCTGCGGTTGAACCGAACGCAGAAGCGAGCATTGAAAAAATCGCGGTGACCGGGCAACGCATTGCTTATGCCAATAACACCACCGATGAGGCCATGCTGGATACAGTCTCACCTGCCGGGAACGTGCTTGATGCCATCAAATATCTGCCGGGTGTCAGTGTCGGTCAGGGCGATACTTTTGGCTCTGATGACTGGTCAACGACCATCTCCATGCGTGGCTTTAACGTCAACCTGAACGAACAACAGCTGGGTATCACTATCGATGGCCTGCCAAATGGCGGTTCGGCCTATGGTGGTGGCAGCAAAGCCAACCGGTATATGGATACTGAAAACACGGCGATGGTTGAAGTTGCTCAGGGTACTGCTGACATTGCTTCGGCATCGCTGGACGCACTTGGCGGCACACTGAACTTTATCTCCGCTGCGCCAGAAGCCGAAGCCGGTGTAAGCGCAGGTATTACCGGTGGTGACCATAATGCCCGTAAGTATTTTACCCGTTATGATACTGGCCAGCTGTTTGGCAATACTACGGCCTACATCAGTTTGTCAGATAGTTTCAATAATCGCTGGATTGGCAGCGGCAGTAATGGTTTTTCTGAACGTACTCACTTTGAAGCCAAGTCGGTCACCGAACTTGAGCACAGCAAAATCACCGCGCGTTTTTCTTATGACGACACAGCAGAAGACAACTACAACACAGTGTCTTTAGCCGAGTTTGAACAAAATCCAGCCTGGGATCGTCTGACTAGTCAGTGGACCGGCGACCCGGAAATTGACCAGAATTTTGCTGAAGCCTGGTCAACGCTGCGCGAAAACAGTTTCAGTTACGTCAAATGGGAACAAGAACTGGCTGACGACACCGATCTGACAGTGACGCCATATCTGCATTTACAAAGTGGCCGCGGCGACTGGTTACCACCTTACCAGGTCTATGTGACTGATAAAGATGGTAAACGCGTCAACAAAGGTACAGGTAACGGTCAGTTACAACGTTATACCCACGTCGATGCGCAAGGCCGGCCAATTCTCGACCCGAAAGCAGATTTATCCAAGGCCACCCGCGTATCATCATTCCGCCATACCCATTATGAAAAAGACCGTGCTGGCCTGACATCAGAGCTGAAAGTACAGTTGGATAATCATCAGCTGCGCGCTGGTGTCTGGTATGAACAGCAAGACCGCAACGAAACACGTGACTGGCATCAGGTGCTGAATGCCAAGGTTTATCACTATTTTAATGAAACGCCGTATTGGGTCCATTACGATCGTGATTACAGCACTGATACGTTAAAACTGTTTGCACAGGATACGATTGAGCTGGGTGATCTGACGCTGACCGCTGGCGTGAAGCAATTCTACGTTGATGTAGAACGGCAGGATAATATTGTTACCAGCAATGCCGGTGAGTTATCCAGTGATTCTGATCCACTGTTTTCAGTCGGTGCCGTGTACCGTATGACTGACAGCGTCGAAGCCTTTGCCGGTTTTAGCCAGAATTTCAAAGCCATTGGCGATGCCATTCTGGAAACCAGTCAGGATTTCAGCAAATTAGAAGCTGAAACTGCTGATAACATCGACTTTGGTCTGCGTTACAACGCCGACGATCTGTCGTTAAATCTGACGCTGTACAGCACGACTTTTGATAATCGCATCACCTTCTTACAACCTGGTGCAAACCAAGGCGCACCGGATTATCTGAATGAGCTGGATGGGACTTATATCAACGTCGGCGGTATTGATGCCAAAGGCGTAGAAACCAGTCTGAACTGGCAATTAAACGAGATTTGGTCTGTTTACGGTGCATTGACGCTCAATGATGCGGTCTATAACCAGACGGTGAATGGCACCATCAAAGAAGGCAATCAGAACGTGAAGAACCCACGTGGCATCTTCGAAGACGATCAGGTTGCCGGTTCGCCGGAAACAATTGTCACTTTGTCTGCCCGCTTCACAACCGACAAATACAATGGTGCCCTGACCGCTCGTCATACTGCTGAGTACTATGGTGCGGCGCTGGGTGGCAACAAAGACCAACTGCCGGCATCGACGGTGCTGGACCTGTCTTTAGGCTACCAAAAGACGCTGAGTCAGGATGCGATGTTCCAGTATGTTGATTTGTCATTGCTGGTAAACAACCTGACGGATGAAGAATATCTGTCTGGTGGCCAGGAAGGCGCTTATTACATCGGTGCCGGTCGTACTGCCAGTTTTACTGTCAGTCTGGGTTTTTGATGTTTTAGCGATTAACTGAAGTGTTTAAGAAATAATAAGGGCGCCAGCGGCGCCCTTATTTCATTCAGTATCAAGTTAATACAATATCAGGACGCCGGCGTTTCAACGGTTGAATGCGAAGCTACAGCTTTTTTCCGTTTAAAGCGTGCTTTGATCCGGCGTTTCATTGTTTCCAGACTGTCATAGAAAGTCGGAACTACTAATAAGGTCAGTATTGTCGACGTAATAGTCCCGCCGATCACCGCGATACCTAGCGGCCGATAGAAACCTGAGCCTTCACCGACACCAATTGCAACCGGCAGCATACCGGCAACCAGGGCAAAAGTTGTCATCAGGATTGGCCGTAAGCGCTCGCGACCTGCAGCGATCAACGATTCTTCCAGTGACATACCTTCAAGCTGTTCTTTTTTCCGCGCGCAGTCTACTAACAAGATGGCATTTTTCGCCACAATGCCCATCAGCATCACGACACCGATCAGACTCATCAGATTAAGCGTCGAATTACCGATTAACAGCGCCAGTACCACGCCAATTAACGACAATGGCAGCGACATCATAATAGCAACCGGTGCCATAAAGCTGTGGAACTGTACGACCAGGATCAGATACATCAGGACTACAGCAAGACCAAGCGCGCCAAAGATTTTGCCAAATACTTCCTGTTGGTCGCGGCCTTCACCACCGACCACCAGATCGTAACCCGGCGGGAAATCGATTTGTTTCGCCAGTTTCATCGCATCAGCGAATACTTCACCAAAACTGCGGCCCTGCACGTTAGCAGTCACCGCCATCATGGTTTCCCGATCTAAGTGTTCGATCAACGCCGGGCCTTTACCTAATGTCACAGTCGCAACCTGCTCCAACGGCACCAGCGCACCCGTTTTGCTGGATAACAGTGGCAACTGTTCCAAATCAGCGACTGTTGCCCGCTCTTCTGGCCGTACCCGAACAAATACGTTACGGGTTTCACCGGTTGGATCTACCCAGTCGCCAATTTCAGCACCGGCAAAAGCCAGCCGCATCGCATTAGCCGCATCACTCATTGACAGACCGACACTGGCCGCCAGACCGCGGTCAAATTCAACCTGCAGCTCTGGTTTTGGATCCTGCGCCGACAAACCAACATCGACGGCTCCCGGGACTTTTCTCAGTTTCTCCACATAGTCCATCACGATGCCTTCCAGCACGCGGGTTTCCGGGCCACGGAACTGGATCTGCAGAGGCTTACCATCACCACCACCACCGCCGTTCAAGTCAGCAGAAACAGTGATCTCTGCACCAACCAACGATTTAATTTTGCCCCGAACCTCTTCAGCGACTTCTTTGGCGCTACGGTTGCGATCTTTTTCCGGCACCAGACGAACGAATACCTGGGCACGGGTAATGTTACCCTGTACCCCTATCGTTGTTTGTGTATAGCGATGCTCTGGCAATACTTGTGTAATTTCAGCAACTTGTGCCGCTTTGGCTTTAGTGTATTCGATGCTGGCTTCACTCGGTGCGCGGATAGACACGATAAAGGCACCGTTGTCTGTGTCCGGCATAAAACCGGAACCGCCAAATTTACCTTGCAGAAACAAAGCACCGAAAAAGCTCAGAAATGCCAGCGACCACATCGATTTACGATGCTTCAGCGCCCAGCCGATTAAACGTGAATAACGTTCCGCCTGATGATCAAACCAAATATTAAATTTTTGGAATACTTTACCCAGGCCACGCCGTTTGATGTTTTTGTCATGATCCGGGTCGTGCCAGTAGGCCGACATCATCGGGTCTATGGTAAAAGAGATAAATAATGACACCAGCACAGAACACGCGACAGTCAGACCAAAGGGTTTAAACCATTGACCGGTAATACCATCTAAAAAAGCGATCGGAATAAATACCGCGACAATCGACATCGTCGTTGCAATAACCGCCATGCCTATTTCGCGCGTGCCGTCTCGGGCCGCCGTCATATTGTCTTTACCCATTTCCATGTGACGGACAATATTTTCCCGCACCACGATCGCATCATCGATCAGCACGCCAATCGCCAGCGACAGGCCAAGTAAAGACATAAAGTTCAGCGTAAAACCACAGGCCCAGACCGCAATAAATGATGCCAGTACTGAGGTGGGTAAAGCCAGCGATGTGATCAGCGTCGAGCGCCAGGAATTTAAGAACACAAACACCACGACAATAGTCAGCAGTGCACCAAGACCCAAGGCTTCAGTGACGTTGCGCATACTGGCTGCGACGTCTTCACCCTGATCCGACACAATGACCAGTTCCACTTCTTTTGGCAGGGTTTTATTAATTTCTTCGAGCTTGGCTTTGATTTCATCCGTCACTGAAATCGTTGAAGCTTCCCGCGCTTTGGTGATATCAATCCCCAGCGCCTTTTTGCCATTAAAAAACGATAAACGCCGTTGTTCTGCGCCACCGTCGACGATGTCAGCGACCTGACCGAGCCGGATCGCCTGATCACCGGTTTGCTTCACGACCATCTGTTCGAATTCAGTGACATCTTTCAGACGCCCTTGCAGACGGATACTTTGCTCTTCCAGACCGTTCACGACCCTGCCAACCGGTGCGGCCAGATTCTGCGAACGCAGCGCTGCGACCACTTCCTGCGCCGAGACTTTCGCTTCGCGCATCGCATGGCTGTTCAGGAACACTGTCATTTCGCGTTCCAGTTCACCTTCCAGCTCCACCAGCGCGACACCAGGTACCGAACGTAACTGCCGGCCAATCTGGATCTCGGCCAGACGGGATAATTCCAGTGGCGACAACACATCAGAGGACAGTGCCAGCGACATCACCGGTTGCGCGTTTGGATCTGCTCTGTTGATAAAAGGCTCTTTCATCTCGGTCGGCAGTTTGTCACGCACTGTCGAAATACTGTCGCGCAGCTCCTGAGCCGCCGCGGTTAAATCTTTATCAAAATCAAAGAACACCACGATGGTCGCGCTGGATTCACGCGCATAAGAACGAATGTCGCGGATGCCCTGAATGGTCGACATCGAGTCTTCGACCCGGTTTAATATCTCCCGCTCCACTGTTTCAGGTGAGGCGCCAGGATAAGGCACATTGACCACCAGTACCGGCGGCTGTACATCCGGAAACTGGTTAGTTTTTAAATTAGTCAGCGCGAAGTAGCCAAACAGCATCAGCGCGATAGTGACCACGACCACGACCAGCGGTCGTTTAATACTGAAGTCCGATAAGATCATAATTATTTCCCGACCGCTGGCTGACTGGCCTCAGTGGCTTTTCCGGCCACTTCAGTTTTGGTATCAATGGTCACGCTGATACCGTCTTTTAATGCGCCTTGTGGGTGGCGCAGAATTTGTTGACCGACGCTGATACCACTTAATACCTGCACTGTGCCAAAACGCGGATCTTTAGCACCGGTTTCTACCGCAGTTTTCATCAGCTTGTTGTCTTTAAGCACCCAGACAAATTGCAGATCGCCTTCATTAACAAGGCTCGACGGCGCCAGCATCACACTTTGTTGCTGTGCCACCGAGATAAAACCTTCGGCGTATAAGCCCGCAACAAATGAAGCTTGTTCAGTCAGTTTAACAAACACTTGAACCTGACGGGTTTGCTCGTTGGCTTGTGGATTGATCCGCTCGATTTCGCCATTAAAGCGCTGACCCGGATAGCCATTCACTTTAAAATTAACCGTTGAGCCAACTTTGACCGCGCCAACCTGATCGGCGGCAATATAACCTTCAAACCGCATACTGCCCGGATTAATCAGCACTAACAAAGCTTTACCAATTTGCGCTGTATCACCGGATGATACTTTCCGCACCGCGACAACACCGTCAAATGGTGCCCGCACTTCAGTGCGTTCTAACTGCTGGCGGGCTTCAACGGTGCGGGCTTTGGCTGAAGCGAGGTCAGACTGGGTCTGATTGGCTTTGATCTCGGCAGTTTCCAGCACTTCAGCAGTGACCAGATTCTGCTTGTTTAATTTCTGCATGCGTTTTAACTGGCGGGTTGCCTGATCTGCGGCAACATGGGCAGAACGTTCGGCTTCCTGTGCGGACAATAACTTATCGCGGAAGGTGGTTTGATCCAGTTGCACCAGTACTTCACCGGTTTTCACCACATCGCCGTTGTCTTTTAACACACGGGTTACGATGCCACCGACTTCGGCGTTCAGTTCTGCTTTGATCACAGGCTGTAAAGTGCCGGAGATCATCGGTCCCTGTGATAACTCACTGGTCGCGATGGTCAGAATATCCTGGGATACCAATTGCAGATTTGAGACGGTTTCTTCTGTCGTGTTGGACTCGGTGGGCTTTGAGCATGCACTTAACATCAATGTCAGGGCAAGTGCCAATATAGTGAGTTGAGGTAAACCTTTCATAAACCAGCTTCCAGATAAATTTAAGATAATATTCCGAAGCCTAGTCTATCGAAAGCGTCCGCAAAACCAACCGCTTAAACAGTAACAAGTTATGTCAATGAACCTTCTGTTTGGTCATTGATTTTGCTGCACAAGTTTCAGCCCGTGCTTTTACCGCTATGGCGGTAAAATCTGTAAACACACCGTCAACATCCTGCTGATAACGCTGCTGCAATTCATCCTGTAAAGTTGCAAAATTGCCGGGTAAAAATTCAGCTTCAGCCCGAAATGTATAAGGGTGCAGCTGTAAGCCGTAGAGTTTTAATTGCGACGCAGATACCAGTGGAATATTCAGTGGATACCATTGTTCTTTCCAGGGGCCAACACCGTCGGCGTATTGACTTATAAATTTAAGGCCGTCCGGAGTGATCAAAGTCCCATAGTGAAAACCAGTCTGACCGAGCAGTGCTTGCTGCTGTATCAGCATCTGGGTCGATGCCGGCCGGCTCACCAGGTCCCACGGCTCGGCGAAATTTGATTGGGGGTATAAAGCGGTACCACTGATATCACCAATCAGCTGAACCAGCTTCGCATCAACCTGATATTGCTGCAGACCTTGCTGGCGCATCCACCATAAATTGCTGATCTCAAAAGACTGGATATAGATTGGATAGCTTTGTGTTTGCTGCCAACTCGCCAATTGCTGTAACAATTGTTCGGAGATATTGCGATTGATCAACTGACCACCGAGCAAACGGCCTTCAGACAAAAAATAGGTAGGATGTTTGGTTTCCAGATATAAACCGACTTTTCGGCCATACTGCAGCTCAAAGCGCTGCACCAGCTGCATCACTTCGGCAAGCGTTAAAATACCATATTGATCATTATGTTGCCGATTGGCCGGGCGGATAAGCGGTTTTGATTCACGTAGCCTGACCTGACGCAGCTCCGCCAGCGTGAAATCTTCACTGAACCAGCCGTCAACCATCACACCATCAATTTTTTTGCTCGTTTTACGGTCGGCAAATTGCGGCAAGTCAGCGATATTGGTGCTTTGGCTTAACTCATTTTCATGCCGGCTGATTAACACACCGTCTTTTGTCGGTACTAAATCGGCTTCGATAAAATCCGCGCCTTGTAACATCGCTTGCCAATACGCAATCTCGCTGTGCTCCGGATAATTGCCGCTGGCACCGCGATGCGCGATCACCAGAGGCCATGTCGGGCATGCGGCCTGCACGCTCAGGCTGAAGAAACACAGGAAAACACTGAAAAAACGCATTGATGACACTCCAGACCAGCAAAGCTTCAGAGTGTAGGTCGCAAAAATGACGGCTGAATGACAACTAAAGCGGGTTGAGGGGGCGTGCCAGATAGATCGCATCTGCGCCATAGCTGGTCAGCGCCATGTTGGCTGCCTCTGACAAAGCATCGACAACGTCAAACTGTTGTTGCTGCCAGAACGCTGCTGAATTCTGCACAGCAACCAGCGCTGCGTACGACAAACCAAGAGTGCCGGCATAACTGAGCGCTTGCTGTAACAACGCTGTCGCTACACCCTGACCGCGTGCATCGGGACTCACGGCCATATCATGCAAATACAGGCAATTTGCCTGTTCATATTGGCCGAATTCAGCACCTAAAGGATTGATTTGTCCCAGCCGGGACGGATAACTAAACAGGTAGCCCCAGATTTTGTCCTGGTAACAAGCCAACCAGCAAGATTGTGGATAGAGCATCAGCCGTTTAGCGACGACTTGGGGGGATTCATAAAACTCATCTGCATAACAGTGGTCCTGTAACCGGACCACTGCATTCAGATCGGCAATTTGCATTAAACGGATGTGAAACATAACTCTTTGGCCTGCGACAGCAGCAACAGGCAGCCACCGCGTGAGATTATTCGATCGCTTTGAGCAGCGTCTTATCCAGACCGTCTGCGGTTAACAACTTAATCACAGCATGACAATGGTCAATGGTGAAGTCGCCTTCTTTGATCTGCGCATTTAAGGCATCGCGGCGTTTTTGTACCACGCTGTTCAGCATGCCAGAATCAATACTGCCTTTGGTTTTTGCATCCAGCTTATCCAGCCAGGGATACAAAGTACTTTCAGCTGCATAAGCATCTTTTCGCACTGACGGATGAAAATCCTGACAGGCATTCAGATTGAGCAGATAAAAATTCAGATAACCGGCGACAGTGACTAACTTGTAATCTTGATCTGCAGCCTGAACCGGCAGCATGCTGCTCAGAAGTAAGCCCGCTAAACACCATTTTTTCATCAGTAGCATCCCGCTTAAGTTGCGTTATCTAAACAATCTAATCAGAAAACTCTTAATTTGCAATCAAGTGTAGAAAAATCAATAAAGAAGGCATCCTTGTTTGCGGATGCCTTCGTTTTATTCCAGCGTATTCGCCGGTACCCTGACGTACCCTTCCATCAGGACGCGCGCACTGCGGCTCATGATGGCTTTTGTTACAGTCCATTGCCCATTGACCTGACTGGCCGCGGCACCGACTCTCAGAGTTCCGCTGGGATGCCCGAAACGCACCGCCGTTCGTTCACCACCTCCGGCTGCCAGATTAACCAGCGTGCCGGGAATAGCTGCTGCAGTGCCAATAGCTACAGCACAAGTGCCCATCATCGCGTGATGGAGTTTTCCCATTGACAACGCGCGTACCGACAGGTCAATCGTATCGGCCGTGACTGTTTTACCGCTTGAAGACTGGTACGTTGCTGGCGGGCTGACAAAAGCAATTTTTGGCGTGTGCTGCCGGGCCGCAGCTTCACTGATGTCCTGAATCAGCCCCATTTGTAAGGCACCATAAGCCCGGATGGTTTCAAAACGGGTCAACGCTGCTGCATCACCGTTGATCGCGTCCTGCAGCTCAGTGCCCTGATAACCCAGTTCTGCTGCGTTTAAAAAAATTGTCGGAATACCGGCATTGATAAAAGTTGCGTTAAAAGAACCAATATCCGGTACTTCAAGCACATCCACCAGGCGACCGGTCGGAAACATGGAACCGCCGCCCTCACCTTCATCAGCGGCCGGATCAAGGAATTCAAGCTCAACTTCAGCCGCAGGAAAGGTCACACCGTCAAGTTCAAAATCGCCATCTTCCTGCACCTGTCCGTTGACCATCGGAATATGCGCAATGATGGTTTTTTGAATATTGACCTGCCAAATCCGTACTGTGGCGAGGCCATTTTGTGGCAGTGTTGACGCATCAATCAAACCGGACTGAATGGCAAAAGAGCCAACCGCCGCCGATAAATTGCCGCAATTACCGCTCCAGTCGACAAATGCTTTATCAATCGCCACCTGGCCAAACAAATAATCGACATCATGGTCAGGCTGAGTGGTCGGACCAAGGATGACGGTCTTACTGGTACTGGATGTGGCGCCGCCCATACCATCAATTTGTTTGCCGTAAGGGTCCGGGCTGCCAATCACACGCAGTAACAGCGCATCACGCGCCGGACCTGCAACTTGTGCAGCTGGTGGTAAATCACTCAGTCGAAAAAAAACGCCTTTACTGGTGCCGCCGCGCATATAGGTCGCCGGCACTTTTATCTGTGGTGCATAAGACATGACTTCACCTTAATATTCGTAAGACAAAGCCGGCACAGCGTCCGGCTTCGCTCAATTACAGATTGCCACCTAGGAAATCTTTGGCGAACCGCTGCAGCACACCACCAGCCGCATAAATCGATACCTCTTCGGCGGTATCGAGGCGACAGGTCACAGGAACCTGCAACGTCTCGCCGTTTTGGCGGTGGATCACCAACGTTAACGTTGCGCGCGGTAAGCGTTCACCAATCACATCAAAACGTTCTGTGCCATCTAAACCTAAAGTCAGACGGTTGGTACCGGCTTTAAACTCCAGAGGTAATACGCCCATCCCGACCAGATTGGTGCGGTGGATGCGCTCAAAGCCTTCTGCAACGATGGCTTCAACGCCGGCGAGGCGTACGCCTTTAGCTGCCCAGTCGCGGCTGGAGCCCTGACCATAATCCGCACCGGCGATAATAATCAGCGGTTGCTTCCGCGCCATGTAAGTTTCAATGGTTTCCCACATCCGCAACACTTTGCCTTCCGGCTCGAGGCGTGCCAACGACCCTTGTTTGACCTTACCATCTACTATAGCCATTTCGTTGATAAGCTTTGGGTTAGCAAAAGTCGCGCGCTGCGCCGTCAGGTGGTCGCCGCGGTGCGTGGCGTAAGAGTTGAAATCTTCTTCCGGTAAGCCCATTTTGTGCAGATATTCACCGGCCGCGCTGTCCATCATGATGGCATTAGACGGTGATAAATGGTCTGTCGTGATGTTGTCGCCAAGCAGCGCCAGTGGCAGCATGCCAGTTAAACTGCGCTCGCCAGCCAAGGCGCCTTCCCAATACGGTGGACGGCGAATATAGGTACTTTGCGCCCGCCAGTCGTAAAGCGGACTGATTTTTTCACCATAATCGACATCAACGGCAAACATTGGCTCATACACTTTACGGTATTGCTCGGGTTTGACACTGGCAGCAACCACCGCATCAATCTCGGCATCGCTTGGCCAAATATCCTTTAAGCGGATTTCACGGCCATCGGCAGCTACTCCCAGCACATCTTTTTCAATATCAAAGCGGATGGTACCGGCAATGGCATAAGCCACCACTAAAGCCGGAGACGCCAGAAATGCCTGCTTCGCGTACGGATGAATACGGCCATCAAAGTTGCGGTTGCCGGATAACACTGCCGTGGCATACAAATCGCGGTCAATCACTTCCTGCTGGATGATTGGATCTAAAGCGCCGCTCATGCCATTACAAGTGGTACAGGCAAAGCCAACGATACCAAAGCCTAACTGTTCCAGTTCGGTCAGCAAATTGGCTTCTGTTAAATACAGTTCCACCGCTTTTGAGCCAGGTGCCAGCGAACTTTTCACCCATGGTTTGCGGGTCAGACCAAGCTTATTGGCATTACGCGCCAGAATACCGGCCGCAATCACGTTGCGCGGGTTGCTGGTATTGGTGCAGCTGGTGATCGCTGCAATTATCACGGCGCCGTCCGGCATTAGTCCTGGCTCATTCTCCACCACACCACTGATGCCTTCGGCGGCTAAATCTGCAGTCGCCACACGCGCATGTGGATTCGAAGGACCGGCGATATTGCGCACTACAGTGGATAAATCAAAAGATAACACGCGCGGATATACCGCAGTTTTTAAGCTGTCCGCCCATAAACCTGCGGTTTTAGCATAGGTTTCAACTAATTTGACCTGCGCCGCTTCCCGGCCTGTCAGCGTTAAATAATCCAAAGTTTGTTGGTCGATGTAGAACATCGCGGCCGTGGCGCCATATTCCGGCGTCATATTAGAAATGGTCGCGCGATCGCCCAGACTCAGACTATTTGCGCCTTCACCAAAAAACTCCAGATAACTGGAAACCACTTTTTGTTTACGCAAAAATTCAGTCAGCGCCAGCACGATGTCAGTGGCTTGAATGCCCGGCTGTGCTTTGCCGGTCAGTTCAACACCAATGATGTCGGGTAACCGCATCCACGAAGCGCGGCCCAGCATCACACTTTCCGCTTCTAAACCACCAACACCAATGGCAATGACGCCAAGTGCATCGACATGTGGGGTATGGCTGTCAGTACCGACCAAAGTATCCGGGTAAGCCACGCCGTCTTTAGCATGGATCACCGGTGACATCCGCTCCAGGTTGATTTGGTGCATGATGCCGTTGCCCGGTGGGATCACATCGACGTTTTTAAAGGCTTTTTTCGTCCAGTTGATAAAGTGAAAGCGATCGTCATTACGCCGATCTTCAATTGCGCGGTTTTTCTCAAACGCGTCTTTGTCAAAACCACCGTATTCGACAGCTAAAGAATGGTCAACAATCAGCTGTGTTGGCACCACCGGATTGACTTTGGCCGGATCGCCGCCTTGGGCAGCAATGGCGTCCCTCAGACCGGCCAAGTCGACCAGCGCGGTTTGGCCGAGGATGTCGTGACAAACAACACGGGCCGGAAACCAGGGGAAATCCAGCTCTTGCTTGCGTTCAATCAGTTGTAGTAAATACGCGTTTAATTGCGCCGGATCGGCCCGCCGTACCAAATTTTCGGCGTGCACGCGGGACGTGTAAGGTAAGGTTGCCCATGTACCCGGCTGCAATGCATCGACTGCAGCGGCGGCATCAAAATAGTCCAGCCCGGTTGCGGCCAGCGGTTTGCGAAATAAAGTATTCATTGCCATCTCTTTGAGAATAAATGCCCAGCTTTAAGCTGTGAAGGCCGGGACTGACAGTCAGTTCCGGCCGGATTTATCAGCCACGGTTGGCGATCGGCTGCACTTCGCGTGGCTCTACACCAACATAATCAGCACTTGGCCGGATAATGCGGTTGTCGGCACGTTGTTCCATCACATGGGCCGCCCAGCCGGTCAGGCGTGAGCAGACAAAAATTGGCGTAAACAGTTTTGTCGCAATGCCCATGTAGTTATAGGCTGAGGCGTGGAAGAAGTCGGCGTTACAAAACAGTTTCTTTTCCCGCCACATCACGGCTTCACAGCGCACTGATACATCGTATAAACGGGTATCGCCGTTGGCCTTGGCCAGTTGCTCCGACCAGGCTTTGATCACTGCATTGCGCGGATCAGATTCTGCGTAAATAGCATGGCCAAAGCCCATGATTTTATCTTTGCGCGCCAGCATGCCTAACAGAGTCTCTTCGGCATGTTCCGGGTTTTGCAGATGTTCAATCAATTCCATCGCTGCTTCGTTGGCACCACCATGCAATGGGCCACGTAATGAGCCAATAGCACCGGTGATGCAAGAGTGCATGTCAGATAACGTTGAAGCACAGACCCGCGCCGTAAAAGTAGACGCATTAAATTCGTGCTCTGCGTACAGGATCAGCGATGCGTGCATCACAGTAACATGTAAAGGCTCTGGCTTTTTGTCATGCAAGGTCCAGAGGAACTGTTCGGCAATCGAATCCGCCGGCGTTTCAACGTCAATACGCTTGCCGTGATGGCTGTAGTTGTACCAATAATTAATCAGGCCCGGAAACACCGCGAGCATCCGATCGGTGGCGTCTTGTTGCTCTGCAAAACTTTGTTCCGTTTCCAGGTTACCCAACATGGAACAGCCGGTACGCATCACATCCATCGGGTGGGCGGATGCCGGAATGCGTTCCAGCACTTCTTTTAATGGCTGTGGCAGGCTGCGCAGTGCTTTCAGTTTGGCTTTATAGGCTGCAAGTTCGGCGACTGTCGGTAATTCACCTTTTAAAATCAGGTGAGCGACTTCTTCAAATTCACATTTGGCGGCTAAATCTTTGACGTCGTAACCACGATAGGTCAGACCTGAGCCGGTTTTACCGACTGTGGATAATGCTGTTTTACCGGCGATTTGACCGCGTAAACCCGCGCCGGTCAGTTGTTTAGATGTCGACATAAGTTATTCTCCAGGTACAGAGTTAATTCAGCTTATTTGTTTTTGCCTTGGGCAAATAATGAATCCAGTTTTTCTTCGTAACTGTGATAATTGAGAAAATCGTACAGCTCCATCCGCGTTTGCATGCTGTCTACGACCGCTTTCTGGTCGCCATTGGCCAAAATCGATTGATAGACATTCAGCGCGGCTTTGTTCATCGCGCGAAACGCTGATAATGGATACAGCACCATTTTCACGCCGACACCAGCCAGCTCAGCGGTATTAAACAATGGAGTCTGACCAAATTCAGTAATATTGGCCAACACCGGCACCGACAAGGCTTGCGTGAACGCCTGATATTGCTCCAGCGTATAGACGGCTTCAGCAAAAATAGCGTCCGCCCCCGCTTCCACACAGGCCTGAGCCCGCTCGATAGCTGCAGCTAAACCTTGTTGTTGCAGCGCATCAGTGCGTGCCATGATAAAAAAGTTAGCATCTGTCCGGGCATCAACAGCAGCCTTGACGCGGTCGACCATTTCTTCCTGTGACACAATTTCTTTATTTGGTCTGTGACCACAGCGTTTTTGCATAACCTGGTCTTCAATATGGAAACCAGCAGCGCCAGCGCGGGTCATCTCGCGCACAGTGCGGGCAATATTAAATGCACCACCCCAACCGGTATCTGCATCGACCAGCAACGGCAGATCGGTCGCACCGGTGATCCGGCGAATGTCTTCACAAACATCATTCAGCGACGTCATACCCAGATCCGGTAATCCAAAAGAGGCATTGGCGACACCGGCGCCCGACAAATACAACGCTTTATGACCGACCCGCTCTGCCATCATCGCAGTGTAAGCATTGATAGTACCGACCAACTGTAATGGTTGATTCGCCTGGATGGCCTGACGAAATTTTAAGCCTGCGCTTTGCGTCATGTTCAGTTCCCCTGTTGTAAATGTGATTCGATATTGCGACGCGACGCACTGATGTGCCGGCGCATTAATAGTTCAGCCAACTCACCGTCGCGGCTGGCGATTGCATTGAGAATAGCTTTATGTTCGTCAAACGCCCGCGATACCCGGGGGCCGGCCATACCCATTTGGACCCGGTACATCCGCACCAAGTAATAAAGTTCGTCACATAAAATATTGATCAGATATGGGTTTTTACTGGCTTGGATGATGCGGTAATGAAAATCGACATCACCGGCTTCCTGATAATAACTTTCGCCTTCACGCACACGTTGTGTCGACAGATGCTGATCCAATAACGCCTGCATCTGCGTTATTTCCGCGTCCGACATTTGTTCAGCCGCCAGCCGGCATGCCATGCCTTCGAGATTCTCTCGGATTTGATACAAAGAAATTAAGCCTTGCGGGGTTAACTTTACGACGCGGGCACCGGCATTGGGAATTCGCTCAATCAGGTGACAACGCTCCAGGCGGGCCAGCGCTTCGCGCAGCGGCGCCCGGCTTAAATCAAACTGCCGCGCCAATTCAGGTTCGGAAATTTTGCTGCCAGCCGGGATCTCACCAGCAACGATGGCTCGCTGGATCTCCTGCAGGACTCTGTCGGCTGCGGTGATGGGGTCTTTTTGCACAAAAACCTACAATATGTCGACATAATTTATGTATTACGCAATTTTATGGGCAATAAAAGCAATGTCAAGTTAGCAATTGGTATTATTGTCGACAATCTGCCAAATGTGGTTATACAAGTTTGCACGATCTGGCATCGGTCTGTTGTAACAAATTTCTTCCATTTCTGTGAAACTAGCAGCGGAAATATATTTTTATAGACTATTTGGCAATTAGGAACTTGTTTGAAGAAACAAAATGGAATGCTATTTTAATGTAGCGGAGATCGGGAATCAGGTCGCCAAGCCTTATATAACGCTTTGCTTATTGAATAAAGCTGGGGATATCTTCTGGATAAGCTGGGTGTAACATGCGGACAATAAACAATTTGTTTACTAATTCAACGTTTTAATCCGAAAGGACTTTTGCGCAAAAAAAACGCGGTTGGCTACACTGGAATCATCTGTCGGATGCAGCTTGATGCATCTTCCCCTCTAGCGCA
Source organism: Rheinheimera sp. F8 (assembly GCF_001518915.1). Classification (NCBI taxonomy): domain Bacteria; kingdom Pseudomonadati; phylum Pseudomonadota; class Gammaproteobacteria; order Chromatiales; family Chromatiaceae; genus Rheinheimera; species Rheinheimera sp. F8. Next base: position 3,209,608 of record NZ_CP013656.1, on the reverse strand, counting down.
CGGCTCAACCTTGAGCCATTCCCCTAAGCCCGGAACAATGCGGATTGGTTCTGGGCTTCTTTTCTTTTGTCGACAGCAAACAGCGGTACAGCAGGCCCGTAACGTGTTACAGACTCAAACTGATCAGACTTTTGCCAGCGGAAATAACCGGCAAAAATTTTGACTGGTAGCCGCGCCCAATGCAGGCAAATCAATGCCTCTGAGCTCCGCAATGGCTTTGGCTACTGCTGCTACATAAGCAGGTTGATTGGTTTTACCACGGTAAGGCACCGGTGCTAAATACGGCGAATCCGTTTCGATCAACAGCCGGTCCAGTGGTACCTGTCTTACCACATCGCGCAGTGCATCGGCATTGCGAAACGTCATGATGCCGGAGAATGAGATATAAAAACCAAGATCCAATGCAGCTTTTGCTGTATCCCAATCCTCGGTAAAGCAATGCAACACGCCACCACAATCTTGCGCCTGTTCGCCCCGCAATAAGGCCAGCGTGTCAACACGGGCATCCCGGGTGTGCACAATCAACGGTTTATGCAGCTGGCGGGCTACTGCAATATGCGCGGCAAAAGCGGCTTGTTGTGTGGTTTTATTGTCGGGGCTATAAAAATAATCGAGGCCGGTTTCACCGACTGCAACAACCTGTTCCGACTGACACAGCGTCAGCAATTGGGCGGCACTGAATTCCAGCTGCTGGTGCAGCGGATGCTCACCACAAGACACTGAAATCTGTGGATAAGCACTGACCAGCGCTGCCATTGCCGGAAACTCCTGCAAGCTGACACTGACACACAACAGATGATCAACCTGTGCTTCAGCCGCCGCTTGCAGAACGGCAGGTAAGTCCATGCCCAGTTTATCCAGTTCCAGGCGGTCAAGGTGGCAATGTGAATCAATAAACAAGAGCAGCTCCGGCAGAAGGGTCAAAAACAAAAACGCCGGCAGTGTACCTGAAGCGGCAGCTGTGGTGAAGCCGATACAACGAAGCCGTTACGACGACCTCTGCACAACGCCTACTTTAAAGCGTAAAGGTCAGCTCAGCCGACTCCTGCGTACCACTGAGTAATTTTTCAATTTTGTCGCGCAGATTCAGTTTGTCGTCAATAAATGCCACGCCAATACCTGCCGGGCTGGTGTTTTGTGCACCCTGTGGCGTCAGCCAGGCCACTTTGCCGGACACCGGGATCGATTCCAGCGCATCCGGTAAGGTCACCTGCAAGGCCAGCGATTGCCCCATTTTGTAGTGCCGGCTGGTGCGGACAAATAAGCCACCTTGCTTAAAAAACGGCATATAAGAGCGGTAAAGCTCTTTCAGATCAGCAAAATCTAACGTGAGTTCTTCCATGCCGGCCTCAGCGTAATAGTTGATGTAAGTCCAACAACAAGGTTGTCAGCGCTAGTGATTTATTTTGCCCCAAAATCCGCTGCTCGTCACGACACCAGCGGGCGACGCGCGAAAATAGCTGCGGCGGTGGTAATTGCTGTTGCTGTAACGTCCAGTGTCGCACCGTGTAATACAACAATGCTGCCAGCTCAGGTTGGGTTTCCAACTGTTTTTGTAGCGGCGCTAAACCTGAGCCAGTTTGTAAATAAGCCTGCAATGCGTTTAATTGCGCTGCCAGTGTTATTGCTTCACCACTGTTTTGCAATGTCAGCGCTTTTAACGGCGCGCCGCCGCAGAGTTCAAGCAAAAAATCAGGCACTGGATCAGCGCTTTGCTGTGCCAGCCATTGCCGGCTGTCATCACCATATTGCGCGGGAATGTCCCAGCGCTGACAGCGCGATAATATGGTCGGCATCAATTGCTCGGCAAATGCGGTGTACAGGATTAAAAAACTACGTGCGCCTGGTTCTTCCAGCGTTTTTAACAAGGCGTTGGCGGCAGACTCGGTCATTTTTTCAGCCTGCGGCACTACCACAACACGGGCGCCACCCTGCTGCGGTGAGTTTTGCATCAGCACACTGATTTCGCGGACCTGATCGACGGAAATGCTGCTACTGACCTCAAGCAGTAATAAGTCTGGATGATGCCCGGCCTTACCGAGCAAACAACTTTTGCAACGCCCACATGCACCATCCGGTAATGGATCCAGACAGAGCAGTAGATGCGCCAGCTGCTTCGCCAAAATATGCTTGCCAATACCGGCAGGACCGGTCAACAAAATGGCATGATGCAATTGTTCCTGACACGCCAGTTCAAACAGGCGCCGTTCGGTGTGTTGCAGCCATGGCAATGAAGTGGTCACGCGAAATGTCGCTCCAGTGCGTCTGTTAATAGCTGCTGCACAGTAGCCAGCGGCTGGGATGCGTCAATCACGATAATATGCGGCTCTGTGGCCGCCACCGCCAGATATTTCGCCCGCGCCCGCTGAAAAAAAGCCAGCTGTTCCTGCTCTATCCGATCCAGTGCTCCGCGCGCCCGGGCGCGTTCCAGCCCTATAGCCGGATCTATATCAAGATATAAGGTCAGATCAGGGCGCAAATCACCGAGCACTAAGTGACGAATTGGATCCAGTACCTCATCCGGAATTTGACGGCCGCCGCCCTGATAAGCGCGAGACGATAAATCATGCCGATCCGCCAACACCCAGTCACCGCGCTGTAACGCCGGCTTAATCACATTATGCAGTAACTGCGCGCGCGCCGCGTACATCAGCAGTAGCTCAGTCACTGGCGACACTTGTTCCTGCTGCACTGATTTCACCAACGTACGAATTTGCTCAGCCAGCGGTGTACCACCGGGCTCACGCGTTTGGACCACATGCTGGCCCTGACGGCTTAACCACTGATAAACCGTGTTGATAGCAGTAGTTTTCCCTGCGCCTTCAAGGCCTTCAATGACGACAAAACGGCCTGTATTCATGATTTTTTCCCAAAAATATACTGTTGTACTGCTTGGTTATGTTCGCTGAGGCTAGAGGAAAACTGATGGGTGCCATCACCCCGGGCAACAAAATACAGTTTATCCGAAGCGGCTGGTTGTGCCGCAGCCTGTAATGACCCCCAACTCACCAGAGCTATAGGCCCGGGCGGTAATCCGGCGTACACATAGGTATTATAGGGGTGCGGGTCTTTTAAGTGTTCGCGTTTGATATCGCCCTGATAGCGTGCGCCAAGACCATAAATCACTGTTGGATCCGTTTGCAGCCGCATCTTCAGCTGCAACCGATTAACGAACACCGACGAAATTAATGGTTTTTCAGCTAAGTGACCCGTCTCTTTTTCGATGATCGATGCTAAGGTCAGCAATTCATAACGATTCTGTAGCGGTAACCCGCTGTGTTTGTCCCGCCAGGCTGCATCAAGCTTTTCCAGCAAGGCCTGATTGGCTCGTTTCAGCAACACGGATAACTTTGTATTGGCAGTATAAAAATAGGTTTCCGGAAACACCAGTGCTTCTGCCGAAACTGGCAGCGGCCCCCAATCGGCTGGCCAGGTCAATAACGCCTGCGCTGCAGCTTGATCTTTGACGTCCGCTTCAAGATATGGCAAGGCCGTTAATGCCTGTAAATTTTGTTCAAGGGTCCAGCCTTCCCGCAACGTCAGGCTAAACTGCGCCACTTTGCCAGTGCGTACTTGCTGTAAAAACTGCTGCAGCGACATCGGCTGCACGGCATAAACCCCTGCTTTCAGCTGACGCAACTGTGGCTGTACCAGCGATTGCAGTTTCAGCAGCTGACAGTCGAGTGTCGTCATCTGTTTAGCCTGTTGCCATTGCCGGCACAATGCTGACAAATTGCTGCCCGCTTTGACATCATAATAGGCCGCCGGAAATTGCAGCGGTGTTTGCAGCACTTGCTGCAATTCGTTGCGAAGTCCAAAGGCCGCGACGGCCATAATCACCAGACTTTGCAGCAAAAACTTTTTCATTCAACGATCCTGTAATAAAACATCAACTTGTTGTTGTAGTTGTAAGGCGGGTTCCAGATCGAGCTGACGGCCGGTCAGAGAAAATACCGGGACTATGCCTGAGAGCGCGTTACATAGCGCCATCGACTCAACGTTATCGAGCTCAGTCACTGGCAGTAGTGCTGTGGTTGCCAGCCGGGTATCCAGTAATAACTGCCGCATCACTCCAGCGACACCGGCTTGATGCAGCTCTGGTGTCCACCATTGACCGTCCCGCCACAGCAACAGATTGGCGGCAGTCGCTTCAATTAAATAATCCTGTTGGTCACAGACCAATAAATCGTCGAACCCACTTTGTTCGGCTTCGCGTTTCAGCAACACGGTTTCGAGGCGACTGCAGTGTTTGATGCCGGCGAGCAGTGGCTGCTGAGCCAGTCGCATCTGTGCCAGACCCAACCGGACGCCGTGCATACGCACCTGCTGATAGTCAGGCAGTGGCGCAGTCCAACAATATAATTGCGGTACTGTGATACCAGACGTGCCATAACCACGCGCGCCCTCGCCTCTGCTAATCAGTACTTTCAGTACCTGCTCCTGTGCGCTGATACTCGCCAACACTTGCTGCAACACAGTGGTTTCACCCAGTGCAGCAAAACCAAGCCGTTGCATCGAATGACACAGTCGCTGCCAGTGCAGTGACCAGAGTTGCGGTTGTCCGTCACGAATACTAACCGTGGAGAATATGGCATCGCCATACTGAAAACTGCGGTCGGATGATTGGATCTGCATCGGGTCTGAATTTAAAGCGTTAATAGCGCGAGTATGCCTGAAAAATTCTTACGGATAAATCGTCGGCTGCCGCAGTGTCGCTAAAAACAAAAGGCTGCCAGGCAGCCTTTTGTAATTTGATTGCACAAAAAAACGTCAGACCTTCCTGAATAAGATCGAGCCGTTCGTGCCACCAAAGCCAAATGAGTTACACAGGGCATATTCTATCTTTGCCTGGCGGGCCTGATGTGGGACATAGTCCAGATCACAGCCTTCATCCGGATTGTCGAGGTTAATCGTTGGTGTCACCACCTGATCCTGCAACGATAATACGGTGATAATCGACTCGACTGAACCGGCCGCGCCTAACAGATGACCAAGCATTGACTTGCTGGAGCTGACCATCAAGCCTTCAGGCTTCGCGCCAAACACGGATTTGATCGCCATGGTTTCAGCGATATCACCGGCAGGTGTCGAAGTGCCATGGGCATTGATATATTGCACCTGCGAAGGATTTACACCTGCATCGCGTAACGCATTCACCATGGAAGACGCGGCACCGCGACCACTTTCTGGTGGCGAAGTCATATGATACGCATCACCACTCATGCCAAAACCAACTAACTCGGCATAGATCTTCGCGCCACGGGCTTTCGCATGTTCATATTCTTCCAGCATCACCACACCGGCACCATCTCCAAGGACAAAACCATCACGGTCTTTATCCCAAGGCCGGCTGGCTTGTTGCGGCGCATCGTTGCGGGTCGATAATGCCCGTGCCGCCCCGAAACCGCCCATACCTAATGTGGTGGAGGCTTTTTCTGCACCGCCGGCCAACATCGCGTCAGCGTCACCATAAACGATCATCCGCGCAGCATGGCCAATATTGTGCACACCTGTGGTACAAGCCGTGACAATACTGATATTCGGTCCCTGCAATCCAAGCATGATCGACAGATGACCGGAGATCATATTGATGATGGTCGAAGGCACAAAAAACGGTGACAACTTGCGAGGGCCGCTGGCTAACAGTTTTTCGTGATTTTCTTCAATCAGGCCAAGTCCACCAATGCCTGAACCAATGGCAGCGCCAATGCGGCCGGCATTCTGTTCTGTGATCTCAATACCTGAGTCGCGAAAGGCCTGAATGCCTGCGGCTACACCGTATTGAATAAATAAATCCATTTTCCGTGCTTCTTTGGCCGGGAAAAAGTCTTCGACTGCAAAGTTTTTTATTAAACCGGCGAATTTGGTGCTGTAAGCTTCAGTGTCAAAATGCGTGATGAAATCAACGCCGCTTTTGCCTTGTTGTAATGCCTGCCAGCTAGATGCCACATCATTGCCCAGCGGCGTCAGCATCCCCATTCCAGTAACAACGACCCGACGTTTAGTCACTTTATCCTCCACAACAACCCTCGGTTGCTTGCAATCCCACGGTTTTTCACCGCCACAAATAAAAACGGGTAGCCTGCGCTACCCGTCTGCATCGCGCCAGGCGATGACCTCACGCCTTATTCAGCGTGGGCTTTGATGTAATCGATAGCAGATTGCACTGTCGTGATTTTTTCTGCTTCTTCATCAGGAATTTCGGTATCGAATTCTTCTTCCAGCGCCATGACCAGTTCAACTGTGTCTAATGAATCAGCGCCCAGATCGTCAACGAAAGAAGCTTCGTGTTTTACGTCTTCTTCTTTAACGCCTAACTGTTCGATGATAATTTTCTTAACGCGTTCTTCGATGTTGCTCATCTTTTCTTCCTTTTTCTCATATAAATCGCAACAGTTCGTGCAATTTTGTGTGGCGGCTAGTTTAGTGGTTCAGTCAGATCGATGCAAGTCATGCGTTTGGCATTTCCTGCTGGTCAAACCTGATATTTAAACCATGTACATGCCGCCGTTAACGTGAATCGTTTCACCGGTAATATACGCGGCCTGGTTCGAAGCCAGGAACGCGACAGTGGCCGCAATTTCTTCAGGTTGTCCCAGACGATTCGCCGGTACCTGACCAAAGATCGCTTGTTTTTGCTCTTCCGTCAGTTCCTTAGTCATATCGGTATCGATAAAACCAGGCGCAACAGCGTTGACAGTTATACCACGAGACGCCACTTCTTTCGCAAGAGATTTTGTAAAACCAAGTACACCGGCTTTTGCCGCAGCGTAGTTAGTCTGACCTGCATTGCCCATAGAACCAACAACAGATCCGATGGTGATAATACGGCCAAAACGTTTTTTCATCATGGTCCGCATCACCGCTTTACTCATGCGAAACACTGAAGTCAGGTTCGTTTGCATGATATCGAACCATTCTTCATCTTTCATTCGCATTAGCAGATTATCGCGGGTGATACCGGCATTATTGACGAGAATATCAATATCACCAAACTGCGCTTTGATAGTTTCGAGGCATTGCTCAATCGATTCTGGGCTAGCGACATCAAGTACCAGTCCCTGACCAACGCCAAGATAATCGCTGATGGCCTGCGCACCTTTTTCGCTGGTGGCGGTGCCTATTACTTTGGCGCCCAAGGCCGCCAGTTGTTCAGCAATTGCCCGGCCGATGCCACGACTGGCACCCGTCACTAAAGCGACTTTGCCGTCCAGAGAGATAAAAGCAGTCATAAAATTCCTTATTCTTTGGCTGCAAACGCAGCCTGAAACGAAGCAACGTCATGCACCGACGTTGTTTGTAATTCTTTGTTGATGCGCTTGATTAAGCCGCTTAATACTTTTCCGGCACCCAATTCAATGACTTCAGTGACACCTTGCGTCGCCAGAAACTCGATAGTTTCAGTCCAACGTACCGGGCTGAACAGTTGACGGATCAGTGCATCCTGAATGGCCGTGGCCTCAGTGGCAACCGCAACATCAACATTGTTCACGACGGAAATGACAGGGGTATGAAAAGCCAACGTTTGCAGATCTTTCGCTAACTGCTCTGCCGCCGGACGCATTAATGCGCAGTGGCTCGGCACACTGACCGGCAATGGCAAAGCCCGTTTGGCACCTGCGGCTTTACATAACTCGTTGGCGCGCTCAACAGCAGCTTTATGGCCGGCGATGACCACCTGACCCGGTGAATTATAATTTACCGGCGAAACGACTTCGCCTTGCGCGGCTTCCGCACAGGCTTTTGCGATCAGAGTATCGTCAAGGCCAATAATCGCTGACATGGCGCCCGTGCCTGCCGGCACGGCGGTTTGCATATACTGACCACGTTTTTCGACCAGTTTTACCGCATCCGAGAGGCTCAGCACACCAGCACAAACCAATGCGGAGTATTCGCCCAAGGAATGACCTGCCAGGAATGCCGGCGCTGTGCCATTTTGTTGTTGCCACAAACGCCAGACCGCCACTGAAGCCGTCAGCAACGCCGGTTGAGTGCGATGCGTTTCGTTCAGGTCAGCTTCTGGACCATTGGCCACTAAAGCCCATAAATCATAACCAAGCGCTGCTGATGCTTCAGCAAAAGTCTCACGGACTATCGCATATTCAGCATGCAAATCTGCCAGCATACCGACAGACTGTGAGCCTTGTCCCGGAAACACTAATGCAATTTTTTTAGTCATTGTTGTTCTCTGAAAATTCTGTCGCTAATTAATAACGAACCAGAGCTGACGCCCAGGCAAAACCGCCGCCAAAAGCTTCCAGCAATAAAGTTTGACCACGTTTAATGCGGCCATCACGGACTGCTTCGTCTAACGCTGTTGGTACCGTTGCCGCCGAAGTATTGCCATAACGGTCCAGGTTAATTACTACCTGATCCATCGACATATCCAATTTGCGGGCCACGGCAGAAATGATACGAAGATTGGCCTGATGCGGTACCAGCCAGTCAATCTGTGATTTATCCAGATTATTTGCGGCCAGGGTTTGCTCGACGACTTCTGACAACTTAGTAACTGCAACTTTAAACACATCGTTGCCTTTCATCGCGCCCCAGCTTTCGTGTACAGAGGATTCAACGCCTCGCCGTGGATTGTCTACGTACAGTAATTCAGAGTATTTGCCATCAGCGTGGATATGTGTCGACAAAATACCTGGTTGTTCTGAAGCTTCTAACACCACAGCACCAGCGGCATCACCGAACAAAATGACCATAGAACGGTCTTCCGGACTAACTAACTGCGACAAACAGTCTGCGCCAATCACTAACACCCGTTTAGCCATACCACCTTTGATGTATTGGTCGGCGATACTCAGCGCATAACAAAAACCGGCACAGGCTGCGGCGATGTCAAAAGCTGGGATCCCAGGAATTTCGAGCTCGCGCTGAACCTCGCAGGCGGCACTGGGCAGCGCGCGTGATGCACTGGTCGTTGCCAGAATAATCATATCAAGGGAGTTTTTATCAATGCCGGCGGCTTCGATAGCTTTTAATGCGGCTTGTGTGCTCATGGTGGCGACAGTTTCATCTTCACCAATGATTCGACGTTCGCGAATACCAGTACGTTCGATGATCCATTCGTCGGTGGTTTCCACCATATCTTCCAGATCCGCATTGGTGCGGACTTGCGCCGGAAAATAACTTCCGGTGCCTATAATGCGAGAATACATGCAGACCTACGCTTTATCGATTAATACGTGTTCCAACCGGTCTTTTATTTTTGCGGGCACCTGGCGTTCAACCTCGCGCACCGCCTGCCGGATGGCACTGAGAAATGCTTCTTTTGTCGCATTTCCATGACTTTTCACTACAATTCCGCGCAATCCTATCAGACTTGCACCGTTATAGTGGTCGGGGTTCACGCCGGTACCAATACTTTTTAGTAATGGTTTAATCATCCAGCCGAATAAATGGGCAGACATACTGTTTTTCAGCGCCTGTTCGAAACGTTTAATGATGAGTTTGGCTACACCTTCACAGGTTTTCAGTGCAACATTGCCGACAAACCCATCGCAGACGATCACATCTGCTTTACCGGAAAAAATGTCGTTGCCTTCGATATAACCGATGTAGTTGATGTCAGCACATTCTGACAACAATAAAGACGTGCGTTTGATTTGGTCAGAGCCTTTGATTTCTTCTTCACCCATGTTGAGTAAAGCAACCTTTGGCTGGTGAATGGATTCGACTTCTTCTGCCATTACAGCGCCCATCACGGCAAACTGAAACAGCGTATCGGAATCACAGTTTACCGTTGCACCGAGATCTAACATAAAAACCGGCGTACCGACGGTTGTTGGCAATGCACTGATTAACGCCGGCCTTTCGATGCCATTGAGCATTTTCAGCACATAATGCGCCATCGCAATCAAAGCACCGGTATTGCCGGCACTGACACAGGCCTGAACTTTTTGTTGGTCGACCAAATCAAGGGCCACCCGCATCGAAGAATCACGTTTAGTGCGCAAAGCGACAGACGGCTTATCAGTCATCAGCACTTGCTGTGACGCGTGTTTGATTTGTAGTTGGGGATGTTCAGAGATGCCTGCATCGGCCAAAGCATGCTGAATAGCAGTTGAGTCGCCGACAAGGATGAGGTCAAGTTGGGAGTTTTCGCTGACAGCGGTTATCGCTGCAGGAATAGTAGATAGGGGGCCATGATCGCCCCCCATCATATCTAACGCAATTTTAAGTCTGGATGGTTGCACTTGGTGCACCGGGACTTATTTTACTTTGCGGCCTTTGTAAAAACCGTCAGCAGTAATGTGGTGACGACGATGCGTTTCACCAGTTGTTGCGTCCACTGACAGCGTTGGGCCAGTCAGCGCGTCGTGTGAACGACGCATGTCGCGGCGGGCGCGAGATTTTTTGTTCTGTTGTACAGCCATGGTCTTTCTCCTAAAAAATCACTTTTTCTTCAATTCTTGCAGAATTGCAAATGGGTTCGGTTTCTCTGGTTCCGGCTCTATTACACCCCAGCTCATCTGCAACTTATTCGGGTCGCATTGACCTTCATCGTGCATCGGAAACAGTGGCAAAGCCAGAATTAATTCGTCCTCAACCAATTGCCGCAGGTTCACTTCGCCGTGTTCGTCTGTTTCGACCACGTCGTAGCGTTGTGGAATCTCTTCTTGAGCCGAATCATCCCCTTTTAACGGGGTATATGCAAAACTACTGTTTATGTTCAGCGTCATCTCGTCGCCGCAACGTTCGCATCTGACCTGAACAGTACATTGGGCTTCGCCCTCTATATAGACCAGACCTTGTTCATCGTTGCCGCAGTGAATAACCACTGCTACATCACCATCTGTGTTAGACAGCTGTTCTGACAACCGGGTCAGATTTTGCAGCTGCAGGATCCCGTCGAAGCTACTGCGCTTTTGGGCAGTGCGGTACGGATCGATGGTGACAGGTATTTTTACTTTTTGCATAAGGCGCGCATGATATAGATTGATCCTATTGCTGTCAAAGGGTTGATCAGACTTTTGTTAACTTTTCTGACGCTAAATTCGGTGAAAAATATTATAGTGCTGGCCTTATCATAAAACGACATCAAACAAAGGTAACTCATGACCAAATCATTATGGTTGGCGTCAACGTCAGTGTACCGCCAGGCACTGTTACAAAAACTGACCACCGACTTTCAATGTGCGAAACCTGAAGTTGACGAAACCGCACTCAGCGGGGAAACACCTGAACAGCTGGTACTGAGACTCTCTGCTGCCAAGGCGCAAGCTGTTGCCAGTCGTCTGCAGGCTGAAGGACAGAATGCGTTGGTTATTGGGTCCGATCAGGTTGCCGTATTCAATGGCGAGATCCTCGGCAAACCGCATACGGAAGAACGTGCTTTTGGCCAGCTGCGTAGTTTCAGCGGTCAGTCTGTATTGTTTTTAACCGGTTTATCGGTCACAGATAACGAAACCGGCCGGACTGATACAATCCTCGACCGCTTTATTGTACAGTTTCGTCAATTATCAGACGCAGAAATCAACTGTTATATAAGACGCGAACAACCGCTGAATTGTGCCGGCAGTTTCAAATCTGAAGGGCTCGGCATTACATTGTTCGAAAAAATGACTGGCGATGACCCAAATAGTCTAATCGGCCTGCCATTAATCCGCCTGCATCGAATGCTGAAAAGCTTTGGTGTTGATTTGTTGCTGCAAGGACAGTGATAGTGATTGTATCTGCAGGCCTAGGGTAAAATGTCTAATAATTCCGCCAAATTGCCGACTACGGCATGCGGGGCGAATGGAGCAAACTCGGCGTGACCATGCACACCATGTGTCACGCCAATACGCGGCATCTCGATACTGTGCGCCATCATCAGGTCATAACGGGAATCGCCAATCATCACGGCCTGCGCCGGATTCAGCTGCAGCTCGTTCAGGATGTGCTGTAGCATTTGCGGATGCGGTTTGCTTTGTGCTTCATCGGAACAACGGCTGGTAATAAAATGATGCCCGGTCTTCGTTTCTGCAAACATCCTGTCTAAACCACGTCTTGCTTTGCCAGTCGCTACCGCCAAATGGTAGCCACGCTGACGTAACGTACTGAACACCAGCTCGGCTCCATCAAACAACGGGGTGGGTGTTTTGTCGACGTTACTGTATACATCTTTATAGTGCTCAGACAGCAGCTCCCGTTCAGCCGCGCTGCTGTCAGGAAACAACATTTTAAACGCCGGTTCCAGCGACAAACCAATGATCTGCTTCGCTGCGTGCTCGGTTGGCACCGGTAAAGTCAGACGCTCTGCCGCAATTCGCACAGAATTGACGATTTTGCCCACCGAATCCATTACAGTGCCATCCCAGTCAAAAATCACGACTTTTACATCCAACATCACCACACCTGTTACTGCTGCGTTGTTATTTTTTGACCAGCTTGGTCAGAATCTGTGCCAATGCTTTGTCCAAAGGCGCTTCAAAGGTCATGCGTTCTGCCGACACCGGATGCTGAAAACTAATCAGCTTCGCGTGTAAAAATAGCCGGTTCAGGCCAAGTGCATTCATCTGGCCGGTAAACTCGTTATCGCCGTATTTGTCGTCACAAGCTATCGGGTGACCATTGCATGCGGTATGCACGCGAATTTGGTGCGTACGGCCGGTGACTGGAAAGGCTTCAAGTAGCGTACCTTCAACAAATCGTTGCAACACCTTAAAGCGGGTCTCTGATGGTTTACCATCACGTTCATCAACCCGGACTATCCGTTCCCCGCTTTGCAAAGTGTTCTTTTTCAGTGGCTCGGTCACTTTTTTAATTTTGCCGTCCCATTGCCCGGCAACTAACGCCCAGTATTTTTTCTCGACAACTTTCAGGCGTAACTGTTCATGTAGTGCTGTCAGGATCGACCGTTTTTTCGCAATCAACAGACAACCCGAAGTATCCCGGTCCAGGCGATGCACCAGTTCCAGAAACTTAGCCTGCGGGCGTAATGCCCGGAGTGCTTCAATGGCCCCAAACTGCAGACCACTACCACCATGTACGGCCATGCCGGTCGGTTTGTTCAGCACAATTAACTCATTGTCTTCGTACAGGATGTGGCTTTCCAGCGTTTTGACTGCCGTCAGTTTGACCGACACCGGGTCAGATTCTGCCGCCACAGTCATCGGCGGTACCCGGACCTGGTCACCTGCCTGCAACTTATACTCAGGTTTGATCCGGCCTTTGTTGACCCTCACTTCACCTTTACGCACGACCCGGTAGATCACACTTTTCGGCACGCCTTTGAGGCGGGCCAACAGAAAATTGTCGATACGTTGACCGGCGAATTCTGCATCTACATCAATAAATTGCACTGGGGTTTTTCTTTCATCAGTCATGCGTTTTTGCTGCTACATTTAGGTTGCTAATGGACTTTAATTAATGGGATAATCGACCCGCTAATTGAGCCAAAATGGCCATTAGGGCGCTCAGAAAGACGTAAGAGAAGCTGTGAGGCACCGGTCGGGACGCAGATCATACCGAATCCGTGGTGAAAACCAACGATTTTATCTTCCCCGCCGACGAATAATGCTATGCGCATCCAGTAATGTGAGTAATTTATTGCTGTTAGACGCGCAACACAGCTGCCAGTTAACTGGGCAACAATTAAAAAAAGTAAAGCTATAACGCAACGCTGACGCGATGTGTGCAGATTCTCAATGAAGATCAGCATGGCCTGACAAACCTGGTGATGTTCTGTTTTAAAAACAATTGATAATTAAATCGATTTTCAAGCATTCCAGTCGGGAGACTGCATATATACATGTTTGACGTTATCTGACACGCATAGATTGTGCGCGCTGTTGTTGTGGCTGAATGCAAGAGTCAGACACAATGAAAAGAATGCTCATTAATGCGACGCAGGAAGAAGAAATCCGCGTTGCGCTGGTCGATGGCCAGAAACTTTACGATCTGGATATTGAGAGTCCAGGTCACGAACAGAAAAAAGCCAATATTTACAAAGGCAAAATTACCCGGGTTGAACCCAGCCTGGAAGCAGCTTTCGTCGACTACGGCGCTGAGCGGCACGGCTTTCTGCCGTTAAAAGAAATTTCCCGCGAGTATTTCCCTTCAGGTTATTCCTTCGATGGTCGCCCAAACATTAAAGAAGTGGTGCGCGAAGGTCAGGAAGTCATCATTCAGATCGATAAAGAAGAGCGTGGCCAAAAAGGCGCAGCGCTGACTACTTTTATCAGTCTGGCCGGTTCTTACCTGGTGCTGATGCCTAACAACCCGCGTGCTGGTGGTATCTCGCGTCGCATCGAAGGCGACGAACGGCAAGAACTGAAAGATTCATTGGGTCAGCTTGAGATGCCGGATGGCATGGGTTTGATTGTCCGTACAGCTGGTGTTGGTAAATCATACGAAGAGCTCGATTACGATTTAAAAGCGCTGATGAAGCACTGGTCGGCCATTACCTCTGAAGCTCAAAACCGCCCTGCTCCATTCTTGATCCATCAGGAAAGCAACGTGGTTTTCCGGGCGATCCGTGATTATTTGCGCCGTGATGTTGGCGAGATCCTGATCGACAACCCACGTATTTTCGAAGAAGCCAAACTGTATATCCAGCAGTTCCGCCCAGACTTTGCCCATCGTGTGAAAATGTATCAGGGCGAAACGCCACTGTTTATGCATTATCAAATCGAAACGCAGATTGAATCAGCGTTCCGTCGCGAAGTGCGTCTGCCAAGCGGTGGCTCGATCGTGATCGATTCTACCGAAGCATTGACCGCTATCGATATCAACTCATCTAAAGCCACAAAAGGCGGCGATATCGAAGAAACCGCATTTAACACCAATCTGGAAGCTGCCGACGAAATCGCCCGCCAATTGCGTTTACGCGACTTAGGTGGCCTGATCGTCATCGACTTCATCGATATGACGCCAGTGCGCCATCAACGCGAAGTTGAAAACCGCTTAAAAGATGCAGTGAAACAAGACCGCGCCCGGGTCCAAATTGGCCGGATCTCACGCTTCGGTTTGTTAGAGATGTCACGTCAACGTCTGCGGCCTTCACTGGGTGAATCAGCAACACACGTCTGCCCACGCTGTCATGGTCGCGGCACTATCCGCAGTACTGAATCCTCAGCGTTATCAATCCTGCGGTTGATTGAAGAAGAAGCAATCAAAGATAACACCAGCCAAATCCATGCGCAGGTGCCAATTTCTGTTGCTACTTATCTGATGAATGAAAAACGCGAATCCATCCGTCGCATTGAAACACGTCATGGCATCCGCATCTTTATCATCCCGAACGAGCATTACGAAACTCCGCACTATGAAGTGTCTCGGATCCGCCTGGACGAAGAAATTGAAGAGTCCAGTTACAATCTGGTGAAAGCGCCTGCTGTGACTAACACG
Organism: Rheinheimera sp. F8; assembly: GCF_001518915.1. Lineage (NCBI taxonomy): Bacteria > Pseudomonadati > Pseudomonadota > Gammaproteobacteria > Chromatiales > Chromatiaceae > Rheinheimera > Rheinheimera sp. F8. The sequence continues at coordinate 3,194,266 of NZ_CP013656.1, read as the reverse complement.
CTGTACCATCCGGTTTCAGACGCAGTCAAAGAAAAACCAGCTATTGCATCAATTTCGATGGCTGATGCGCCAACGCCTGTTGCGGCGCCAGTGGCCAAAGCTGAAGTAGCAGTTGTTGCGCCTCAGAGCACTGAAGAAGGCCTGCTCGGTAAAATCGGTGGTTTCTTTAAGTCACTGTTTGCTGCTCCGGCTCCAGCCGCTGCACCTGAAGTGAAAGCTGAAGCACCACAACGTCGGCAGAATAACCGCGACAGTCGCAATCGTCGTGGCGGTCGTGATGGTGGCCGCGAGAATCGGGACGGTCGTCCTGACAATCGTGAAGGCCGTATTGACACTCGCACTGAAGCCCGTGACGGACAAAAGCGCCGGCCGGACCAGGATGAGAATGCCCGTACTGAAAACAGACCTGCACGCCAGGAACGTTCAGACAAACCACGTAATGCCCGACCAGAAGCAAAAACTGAGCGCACTGAACGAACCGAACGCACAGAGCGTCCGGAACGTGCTGAACGCCCAGAGCGGACTGAACGTCTGGATAAAAAGCCGCAAGCTGAAAAAGCACCACGGCCTGTGCCAGTAGTCGATGTTGAAGATGAAGTACCATCTTCCAGCAAAGTGGCTGAACGTCGTCAACGCCGCAATATGCGCAAGTCAGTCCGTCTTGATAAGCAACAACAGGCTGGTCAGGTCGCGGAAACTGAATTGTTAGTTGTCGCAGAAGCAGAGACCGCTGTTATGACGCCGGTTGAGCAAACTGTCTTTGCAGTAACTACTGACGTCGCTACAGAATCAGTGCCTGCAGATTTGCCGGTTGATCAACAGTCTGACATTGCCGCTGAATCAGCAGATACAACCAACAGCGAAAACCGCAGCCGCAGCCGCCGCTCACCACGTCATTTGCGTGCTGCCGGTCAGAAACGGAAAAAAGAGCAACAACAAGGCGACCAGGATGACGCCGTTGATGCCCGTTATCCGGAAGAAGATGTGGTTGTCGCGGAACAGCAATTGGACCTGCCGATTGTTGCAGATCCTGCGGGATCGGTACCGACAGAGACTACTGTCGCCACTGCAACTGAAGTCGCTGATGAAGCAGCACCGATAGTTGAGACAGCACCTGCAAAACCGCGTCGTCAGCGTCAACGCGAACCAAAAGCTGTAGAAGCAACTGAGGTTACAGCGGCAGAAACTGAAGTTGCTGCTGTCGTCGAGACTGAAACCGCTGCTCCGGAAGTTGTTGCACCTGCGGTTGAAATCACCGCCGCGGTTGAAGCTGTTGCTGCACCTGCTGTGACTGAAGCAGTAATTGACTCTCAGCCAACAACACCAGCAGTTGTTGCTGCGCCAGCGGAAACTGTAGTGGTTGCTCCGGTAGAAACCGCTCCGGCAATCACGCCGGCTGCAGAAACTACTCCGGCGCCAAAAGCTAAAGCAAACCGCTATGGTAATATGGTCGTTGCGACTATGACCAAGCCAGTGGCAGTTGTTGAGGACAGCCCAGCTGCAGTGCCACAAGGTGTGCAGTATGAAGTCAAAACAACTATCGAAGGCTCAGCTGGTTCTGCCTCAGCCCGCCAGTCTGCCGTTGCGCCAATGACAAAACCACCTTCAGTGGAATAATTTGCACTGAAAATAAAAGAGCCAGCATTTGCTGGCTCTTTTTTTGCCTGTTATTTTGTTTGTATTCCCGGTTATCAGAACCAATACCTACTGTGCTTTAATCTTATCTTGCTGTACGAACGCCAGAATTTTTTGCAGTGCCAAGTCTCGATAACTGTCAGATTCAAACAGCAATTCATGCTTAGCACCAGCAAACGCCTGTACTTTCCCTTCTGCACACAGTGGCCCAAGTTCCTGGCAAAACTGCTGCTGAGCAGTATTGCTGACAGCCAGCTCCGAGCCTGATTGTAACATCAGCACCGGTGTTTTGATCTGACGGGCTAAAACGGGCATTTGATCTGCAACATCACAAGCCTGTGACAACCAGGACCAGGTCGGTCCACCTAACTGCAATTGTGGCTGCTGCTTGTACAAGTCGCGGAACAACTGATAACGCGTCGTTGAACTGGTCAGAATATTATCAGCAAAATCCTGATTTGCTGGATAAGGCTGCGCCACAAATCCGGCATAACAATCCGCGCAAGTCCAGTCAAAGGCCGCAGCCAGATAGCACCCATCCTGCTCCGAAAACGCTACAGTGGTGTTCGGTGCAATCATCGGTGACGTCAGCACGGCGCGCTGAAACAGCGTTGGCTGCTGCGTCAGCAACTGCACCGCGACAGCACCGCCCATTGAATGCGCCAGCAGATTCAGTGGCAAATCGGTCTGCGCGTTCACAACTTCAGTTATGAACTGGTTTTGATCCTGACTATAGAGACGAAAATCTGTGATATGGCCTTTATGCGGATCTTCCAGCTCCCGCGCCGACAAACCCTGGCCACGATGGTCAAGGCTAAACACCGCGATACCTTGCGTCGCCAGATCATAATAAAGCTCATGATACTTCTGATAGGCTTCGGTGCGCCCCTGAATAAGCAGGAGTGCATATTTTGATTGTGACGGTACCACGTACGCATACGCAAGCTGCACGCCATCCGGCGTTTTCATGGTGCCGGTTTTTACCTGTTCTTGCCAAAAAGTGCTGATCTCCGCAGGGTACATGGTTGCCAGCGAGGTTTCCGGCACTGCTGACACCTGAAAAGCCACGACGGAAAATGCCAATGCCAGCAAAGATTTTTTAAACATATCAGGCCTGATTACTTTTTGCATTGCGTGACTAAGGCCTGCAGTGCAATCAACTGGGCCTGAATGTTGGCGCGGATTTTATCGTCCTGCAAGGAACCATCAGCAGCAAACACACCGCTAAATGCATTGACGAATACCTCGGGTTTATTGACAAAATGCAGGTCCAGAAAAACACCAACCTGGCGCAAATGATACTGCGCTCGTGAAGTACCCATCCCACCTCCCGCGCCCATGATCGCCGCCGCTTTTCCGGCCAATAAACGATTGTCAGGTTCGCGTGACGCCCAATCCAGCGCATTCTTCAGTGCGGGCGCGATAGAGTAATTGTATTCCGGGCAGGCAAACACAAAACCATCGGCTTGTTGGAACGCCTCCAGCAGTACAACAACAGCAGCAGGTTTAGTAGCTAAATCGGCACTAAAAAACGGTACTTCAGTTAAATCGGCAATCTGTAAACTAACGCCTTCTGGCAACAGCTGCTGAGCAGTTTTTAACAAGGTCATATTGTGGGAAGCTTTGCGCAGGCTGCCACAGATACCTAATAAGCGGATCTCCGTCATTCATTCTCTCCTTCTGTGGCCGTCACTGGTTGGCCAAACCGTTTTTTTAACGCCCACCAGCAAATCAGTGTCACCAATGGGATCAGGATCAAACTCAGTACCATCAGCCACAGCGGGTGTGGCAACAAATAGAAATTAGACACTGCGCCTAAAAATACCAGGCAGCCAATCGCCAACGCAAAACGGCCGCGACAGCGACCTGCGAGCATAGTCGCAGCCGTCAGACCAGTAAAAATGCCGAGTAACCACCCGGCTAATACCAATAACAAAGCGCCGGCCGGCAGTTGTTTCAGATAAGCCGAAACAGCAGAACTATCCTGCCAGTCTAGACCAGCAGGCGCGCGGTATAAGATGTGGCCAAGTTGTTCTACTGCTGAGATGGTGAAGAAGGTCACTACCACTCCGGCAAGCAGAGCCAAAGTAGTCCGTAACAATGCTGGCATCGCAGGTCTCCTGGTCTGAGGTTGCGCTTGCAACAATAGGATTGTTATCTGGCAACGGCTGATAAATATGCCACTGCAGTATGACGATACTGTGCAGAAATTAGCAAATTTTTGCTGGAAGTTCTGTGACTTAGCTAACCAAGATCACGATGTAGGCTGCTAACGATTGACTACCTGCCGGAGTTCATTCAGTTGAAGCTGCTGAACTCCGGACCAAATCTGCCCGCAAAGCATGGCTTCTGTCCAGCGCTGAAACGGTAACATAAATTGCTGCAAGGTTGCCGCATCCATCCCAGTCCCCCGTCGTTGCCACAAAACATCTTCCTGCTGCTGACGCCAACGGCAGATAGTTGGCCAATCGGGCGCCCGCAGGTACAGCATTGACTGTAATAACGGCCACAGTGGTTGATAACACTGCTTTAGTTGTTGGTTTTGATAATCCCGCCAGGTCGCTGCATCTGGTTTCAAGTCTAGCGCATTGACCGGTGACGCCAGCTGTTCCGCACTAAGTGCCACCGCACCCAAACACCAGCCTTCGACAATCAGCGTGTCATAACACACAGCAGGCAAATCGGTACTGCTATCATCATTGGCTTTGTCAAACCTTGGCAAGGTTAGCGCTTTGCCCTGAAGCTGCAACTGCAGATCCTGGTGAAACCGCTCAATTTGGTGAGTTCCCGGCACACCGCGCATGACGAATAACGGATGGATCTGCCGCGCCAGTATCTGACGGTCGTGCCGGCTCAAATAATAATCGTCCAGCGACACCACGCCACAGCGCAGCCCGTCTAGCTGCAGAGCCTGTTGCAGGCTGGCGGCTAACGTAGTTTTACCGCAGCCCTGTGCACCACTGATAGCGAAGATCTTTAGGCCGTGCTGCCTGATATTGTGCTCCAAGACACTAACCAAAGACGCGTTTATTGCAGCATCACCCGTTTTCATTAATTACCCCAAATTAGTGGTCGTTTTTCTCTGAAAAATCACCACGTCAGGTCTGATAATTTCCACGGTAAAGCCATCCCGCGCAGCCAGCCATAGAAACGTATCCGCATGAAAAAAACTGACATGCGTCGGGTCATTTTTATAGTGCCATTTGGCAAAATCAGCCGGTGTTTCTGGTCTTAACCGGGTCATCAGGCCCAGCCAGCCATCGTTTTTTAATAGATCCAACCATAACTTCCATTCGCTGGCTGGCTGATAAAAGTGTTCGATTGCTTCGGTCGAACAGATAAAATCGTAGGATTGCTGTAATAGCTGCGCGTCCGGAGCAAAGTAAGGATCGTAGTTACTGACCTGATGCCCTCCCTGCTCCAGCAACAAATACAAAGTCGGTCCAGGGCCAGCACCAAAGTCGAGGCCGGTTAAAGGCGTTGAACCAAGCCGGTTCAATAAAGGCGCAGCCAGTTTGTTTAAGAACTGGCGATAGCCAGAGTCAGCAGGATCATTCTGGTGTTGTTGATAGATCGCCAGTTCAGCGTCATTGGCCAATAAGCTCTGGCGGCTGGCAAACACCAGCTGACAGACCGGACAGTGCCAGTACTGGCGGATTTTATCCGTATGGTAATGCGTGGTAGCCATGCTGAAACAAAGTGGGCATGGGTCTGGCAATAGCTGCTGGAAGCAGTCTGACATGGAAAACTCCGGCGTCATGTCATCATTGATGCGGCCTATCATATCAGAGCGCAGATAAACTGCTGCCACCGATTCAGTTAAAGCGCCCTTTCTGCTACACTCAGGCCCGCCTTTTTTCAGCGACAGAAGAAGTGATCATGACTCTTGCAACTCAGGTCCTGGCGGTCAACGATGATCTGCCGATCCGCACGAATTTACCTGTACATTCCGGCAAAGTCCGCAGTGTGTATTGGCTGACCGAACAGGACAGCGCCCGCTTAATCCGTGAAAAAAATTACCCGGTGCCCGCTGATACGCCGCTGGCCATTATGGTGATTAGCGACCGCATCTCCGCCTTTGATTGTATCTGGCAAGGTGAAAACGGCCTGAACGGCGTGCCTGGTAAAGGCGCCGCGCTCAACGCAATCTCAAATCACTGGTTCTCGCTATTTAAACAACATGGCCTGGCCGATAGCCACATTCTGGACATCCCGCATCCGCTGGTCTGGATTGTACAAAAAGCCCGTCCGGTGAAAATCGAAGCCATTGCCCGGCAATACATCACAGGCTCGATGTGGCGCGCTTACAGTAAAGGCGAACGCGAATTCTGTGGCATCACTTTACCGGAAGGCCTGCAAAAAGAGCAGAAACTGCCGGAAATTCTGATCACACCATCGACAAAAGGCATTCTGACTGGCCTTGCCGGCGTACCAGAAGCTGACGACGTGAATATATCCCGCGCAGACATTGAACACCATTATCAGGCCTTTGGCTTTGAACAGCTCTCAGACATTACTTTGTATGAAAAGCTGCTGAAACAAGGTTTTGCTGTGATAAGCGATGCATTAGCCGCGCTTGATCAGATGTTTGTCGATACCAAGTTTGAATTTGGTTATGTCAAAGATACCAAAGGCAACAGCAAACTGATTTACATGGACGAAGTCGGCACGCCGGACAGTTCACGCATTTGGGACGGCGCGTCATGGCGTGATGGCCAAATCGTGGAACAATCGAAAGAGGGTTTCCGCCAGTGGCTGCTTAATCACTTCCCGGATCCGGATATTCTGCTGAACAAAGACCGCATGCCGGAGCGCGCCGCATTAGCCCGCGACAACCAGTTACCGACTGAAGTGATGATGGATATTTCGCGCACCTATCTGGGTATCGCCGAAAAAGTCATCGGCCGTCGCATCGAACTTTCAGCCAATCCGAAGGCTGAAATCGTCGAAGTGCTGAAACAACACTACGGTTTGATTGATTAATAATGAAGGGGAGCTTAGCTCCCCTTCTTTTTTGTACCTATGTACGTCAGGTACCTCTTTCAGCGGCGTGGTTTCAAGGAGATCATATGTTTGGCACTCAGGATTTATGGTTGTTTATTGTCTCAGGCCTTTTATTGAATATCGCGCCGGGGCCGGATTCTTTACTGATCATGGCGCGCAGTGCCGGTCAGGGTTTTAAGGCTGGCGCTGCCGCAGTCCTTGGTATTTGTAGCGGAACTTGTGTGCATATAGCCGCAGCGGCGGTTGGACTATCGGCGTTGCTGGCGACTTCAGCTGAAGCGTTTTTACTGATTAAACTGCTCGGTGCGGCTTATTTACTTTATATCGGTGTGCAAATGCTACGGACAAAGACTGTGTCGATCGAAAGCACAACAGCACCAGAGCCGGCAACGTTCGCTGTGATTTTTCGCCAGGGTTTGCTGACCAATGTGTTAAACCCGAAAGTCGCGCTGTTTTTTCTTGCCTTTTTACCGCAGTTTGTCGCGCCGGATGCTGCAAACAAAACGTTGGCGTTTCTATTTCTCGGCGCCATTTTTAATTTGAACGGCATGCTGTGGTGTTTGTTTTTGGCTTGGAGTTCGGCCCTTGCCGCGCAGAAAGTGAAAGCCAGTGCGACCGTCAGACTATGGTTCAATCGGCTGACCGGTGGCATCTTTGTATTATTGGGTCTGAAGTTGGCGCTAAGCCGTGCTTAAACTCATACCAACAAAAAGCCCGCTGCTGCGGGCTTTTTTATCGGCACCAGATCACACGGTGTCAGGTTACATCGAGATACCGCCATCGATCTCAACAACACGCCCCGTGAAGAAATCATTTTCAAAGATATATTTAGCAGTGTGGGCAATCTCAGCGGCTTCGCCTAATCGGCCAACTGGTTTCATTGCCACCAGACGATCGCGCGCTTCAGGTTTCATCGCGTCGGTCATTGAAGTACGGATCACGCCCGGCGCAATAGCGCCAACCCGAATGCCGTAACGGCCGAGTTCGCGGGCCCAGGTCACGGTCATCGCCACGACGCCGGCTTTTGATGCTGCATAGTTGGTCTGGCCCATATTGCCGCCACGCGCTACGCTCGACATATTGATGATGACACCCTTACGGCCAGTCTGCACCATCAGTGCCGCCGCTTCGCGACCACACAAGAACACGCCGGTCAGATTCACATCAATCACCGACTGGAACTGCTGTAACGGCATTTTACCGGTGAGCTGCCCGTCTTTATATTTCAGCAGCAAACCGTCGCGTAAAATACCGGCATTGTTGATCAGACCGTCAATGCCACCGAAATCCGCCGCAATAGCCGCAAAGGTTTGTTCTACACTGGCTTCATCCGCCACATTGGCAGCGTATGTTTCAACCCGCACACCAGTAGCGCGAAGCTCTGTCGCAGCCGCCGCAAGCTGTTCGGCATTCATGTCAATCAACGCCAGTGCTGCGCCATTCTCAGCACACATCCGCGCCATTTCCAGGCCAAGGCCTTGGGCGCCGCCTGTGATCACAATCACTTTATCTTGTAAATTCATCGAACAGACCCTGGTGCCACAGGCACTTATTTTTTACTGAAAAAACGGAAAATACTGGAGAAGTCCAGTTTGCCATTACCCTGACGCTGATGCTGCACGTACAGATTACGCGCCAACGCGCCCATCGGTGTCGCCGACTGACTTTGCTGCGCACATTCGCTGGCAAGACCTAAATCTTTGGCCATCAGGTCGACCATAAACCCCCCCTGATAGTTGTTGCTGGACGGCACATTGGGCTGCACATCCGGACATGGGTTATACAGCTCCAGTGTCCAGTTGCGTCCTGAACTTTTCAGCATGATGTCAGACAACACTTTCGGATCCAGCCCATTGTCGACGCCCAGTTGCAACGCTTCGCTGGTGCCAACCATCAACACCGACAACAACATGTTATTGCAGATTTTGGCGATTTGCCCGGCGCCGACGTCACCGGCGTGAAACAGGTTTTTGCCCATCGCTGACAACACAGCGTTGGCGCGTTGGAAATTCTCCGCAGAGCCGCCGACGATAAAGGTCAAAGTACCGGCTTTGGCGCCACCCACACCGCCTGAGACCGGTGCATCAATAAAGGCAATGCCGGCGTCAGCGAGTAAAGCGCCCACCTGACGCGCACTTTGTGCATCAATAGTGGAACAATCCAGTACCAGAGCACCGGCTTTGATGTCACTGCGAACGTCCTGATAAAGGCCAATCACGTGTTTGCCCGCCGGTAACATCGAAATGACAAAATCAGCGCCCTGCACAGCAGCCTTGGCGGACTCCGCTGCAACAGCACCGGCAGAAGCCACTGTGGCTAAAGCTTCTTTATTTAAATCAAAAGCCTGCACCTGAAACCCGGCTTTTTGCAGGTTCAGCGCCATTGGGCCGCCCATATTGCCAAGGCCGATAAATGCGACAACTTGCATAGAATTCTCCCCTGCTACCGCTAGCGCTGTTTCGCCATCGGTGCCTGCTTATTGTTGTGGATAGATCCGCCCCAGTGTCGCGAGCGGATGCTCAGCGGCTGGCCAGGGTGAACTGAACAATTCGTCAATCACTGCTACAGGAACTGACGCTACGTCTGGGAACAGCCATTTTGGCTGCTGATCTTTATCAATTAATAACGCGCGCACGCCTTCACTGAATTCGCCGAGTTTGCCGCACTGCACACTTAAGCCAAGTTCTAAGCGGAAACTGTCGGCCAGGATTTTAGACTGGCCAAGCTGCAACAAGCGGTAAACGATATGCGCGGTGATGGGACTGCCATACTTCAGCGAAGCTTTGGCTTTACCAAGCCAGCTGTCTTCATTTGGCATCGCAAGGATCGCGGCCATGGCGGCGGGTAAATCCGGTGTATTCGCGAGCGCAGTAATGGGTGCCTGATGTAACCGGATTTGGCTGGCCGGCTGCTGATTTAACGTTTGGGTTTCGATGCTCATCAGCACGTCAGACAGTTTCTGATGGTTCAGCACCACCGTATTGCCCCAACGTATGCTTAACAACGCGTCGAGCACTTGCTGGCGTTTGTCGTGCGGAATATAAAAATCAGCTAAATCAATAAACTTAGCGTCTGCCGCATTAATCGAAGCGCCGGTCAGTCCCAAAAACAAGCCACATCCGGCAGGCATCCGGTTTAAAAACCAGCTACCGCCAACGTCCGGATACAAACCTATCGCCATTTCCGGCATCGCAATACGGCTGGTTGCGGTGACGACTCGGTGCGAGGCGCCAGCCATCAGGCCTAAACCACCGCCCATCACGATGCCATTGCCCCACACCAGCACCGGTTTGTCGAAGGTATGGATGAGATAGTCGAGCGTATATTCTTTGGTGAAAAACTCAGTCACATAGGGCTGAAAAGTACCGGGATGGGCTTTCATCGTATGATACAAATCACGGATATCACCGCCTGCGCAAAAGGCTTTATCGCCAGCGCCCTGCAATAACACCATGGCGATGTCCGGGTTTTCCTTCCACTGTTGCATCTGCGGTAACAGCAGTTCAACCATCGGTAGGCTCAGCGCATTCAGCGATTTTTCGCTGTTCAGCGTGGCGACACCGATCTTTTTGCCATTTTCAGCCACCAGTTCGCTAAACAGTACTACGGCGACGTTTTGCGTTGTCTCTGTCATGCCGCGGTCCTTATCCATTTACCCAATTTGGCGCACGTTTCTGCAAAAAGGCACTAACACCTTCGACCTGATCTTTGGTATCAAACAGGCCGACAAACAACTCCCGTTCCAGCGGTAATGCCGCATAGATATGACCGTGACGGCCTTGCTGGATCAGTGTTTTACAGGCAGTGACCGCAGATGGGCTTTGTTCGGCAACTTTTTCTGCAAGCGTCAGGGCAGCTTCTAACGCAGTGCCGCTCGCGACCACTTCTTCTACTAATCCAATTTGTAGCGCTTTCTCTGCCGTCAAACGCTCACCACAGAGGATCATCCGCTTTGCCCAGCCTTCGCCGACCAGCCAGGCCAGATTCTGGGTGCCACCAGCGCAAGGTAATAAACCGACCTTGGCTTCAGGCAGCGCCATTTGCGCCTGCGTTTCGGCAATGCGGATATCACAAGCCAAAGCGACTTCCAGCCCGCCGCCCATGGCATAACCATTAATCGCAGCAATGGACACACCGCGGAACTGGCTCAACGTTTCAAAAGCCTCACCAAAAATCCGCGCCATATCACTGGCGACAGCTTTATCGCCGTTGGCAAACAAATTTAAATCAGCGCCGGCCGAAAAAAACTTCTGGCCTTCGCCGGTGATCACCAACGCATACACCGATTTATTTTGATTTAGTTCCCGCACCGTATCACGCAGCGTGGTCAGTGTTTCGCGGGTCCAGGTATTAGCCGGCGGATTGGACATGGTCAGCACGGCAGTGTGACCACGGAATTCAACTTTTAATTGGGCCATAAGGGTCCCTTATTCTCATTTGCCATCAGCGGACTGCATCCATAAGCCCGCGTCTTTGTTGTTATTTTGAAAACAGCGTCACAGAATATCTGAGGCTGCACTGTCGAGTAAACGCCGGCCAATAATCAGCCGCATGATCTCGTTGGTGCCTTCTAAAATCTGGTGTACCCGCACATCACGGAAATGCCGTTCCAGCGGATATTCTTTGATATAGCCATAACCGCCGTGAATTTGCAGTGCCTGATCACAAACCTGAAACCCAATGTCAGTGGCAAAACGTTTTGCCATGGCGCAGTACGCGGTCGCTTCCGGGTCTTGTTGGTCCAGTTTAAATGCAGCCAAACGCACCAGCTGACGGGCAGCGACCAGTTCAGTGGCCATATCCGCCAGTTTAAATTGCAACGCCTGGAACGCCGCCAATGGTTTGCCAAATTGCTCGCGCTCCAGCATGTAATTGCGTGCTGTGTTTAATGCCTGCTGAGCAGTGCCGATTGAACAGGTGGCAATGTTAATCCGGCCGCCGTCTAAGCCTTTCATTGCAAAAGTGAAACCCTGACCTTCAGCGCCTAATAAGTTCTCGAGCGGCACCCGGACATTGTCAAAGGTGACCAGACGGGTCGGCTGCGCGTTCCAGCCCATTTTTTCTTCGGCCTTGCCATAAATCACGCCTTCAGCGTTAGCTGGCACGACAAAAGCAGAAATGCCCTTAGGACCGGCTTCACCAGTGCGCGCCATCACCACTAATACTTCGGTGCTACCCGCGCCGGAGATAAACATTTTAGAGCCATTGATAACATAACTGTCACCGTCTTTTTTCGCGCTGGTGCGAAGTGAAGCGGCATCAGAACCCGAACCCGGCTCCGTTAAGCAATAAGACGCCAGCTGCTCGCCGGTGACCAAAGTTGGACACCAGGCAGCTTTGACCGCATCAGTACCCCAGGTGGCAATCATCCACGTCGCCATATTGTGAATGGTCAGCATCGCCGTTGTCGCAGTACAGCCCATCGCCAGTTGTTCAAAAATGATCGACGAATCGAGCCGGGACAAACCTAAACCACCGGCATCTTCCGGTGTATACAGGCTGCAAAAACCCAGTTCACCAGCTTTTTGCAGGACGTCTTTTGGAAAGTGATGTTCGCGGTCCCACTGGGCAGCAAAAGGTGCCAGTTCGGTATCAGCAAATTGACGCGCGGTGTCGGCAAAGGCTTTTTGATCGTCGGTTAAATTAAAATTCATGCATGGACCTCGGTGTTGATCAGACCAGCCGCTGTTGTTTGAAGTTATGACCGGACTTAATGAAACATATTGACGAAGCCACCGCTATTGTTTCGGTGGCTTCGCTGAGTATTAACGCAGATTGATCGACATGTTCGGGCCTGAGACCTGAACTTCATCATCAAACCAGCGCGCGGTGATGGTCTTCGTTTCAGTGTAGAAACGCACGGCTTGTTTGCCATAGGCGTGCTGGTCACCGTAGAACGAGCCTTTCCAGCCGGTAAATGAGAAAAACGGCAGTGGTACCGGGATTGGAATATTAATACCAACCTGACCTACTTCAATTTCATGCTGGTATTTCCGCGCAGCATGGCCACTGGCAGTGAAAATTGACGTGCCGTTGCCATATGGGCTGGCGTTGACAACGCCAATGGCTTCATCCAGCGAGTTGACGGACATGGTCGTCAGCACCGGGCCGAAGATCTCTTCTTTATAAATGGTCATATCAGTGGTGACATTGCTGAACACGGTAGGACCGACCCAGTTCCCATTTGGATAACCGTCCACTACAACATCAGAGCCGTCCAGTAAACAGGTCGCGCCCTCTTCTTTACCTTTAGCAATCAGCGACAACACACGCGCTCTCGCTTGCGGGCTGATTTGTGGGCCGTATGCCGCATTTGGATCTGTATAAACACCAGGACGGACTTTGCCAATCGCAGCGGCTACTTCCGGGATCCATTCCGCTGCAGCACCAACAAAGACCGCGACAGAAATCGCCATACAACGCTGACCGGCTGCGCCGACTGACGCGCCGACTAATGCATTCACCACTTGTTGTTTGTTCGCATCCGGCATGATCACCATGTGGTTTTTCGCGCCGGCAAAGGCCTGTACGCGTTTGAGGTTATCTGTACCGGTTTTGTAGATGTATTGGCCAACATTGACTGAGCCAACAAAGGAAATTGCTTTGATATCCGGATGATGCAGCAGTACGTCAACCTGATCTTTACCACCGTGCACAACTTGCAATACGCCTTTTGGTGCACCGGCTTCAGCGAACAGTTCGGCGATGCGGTTCACCGTCATCGGGTCCTGCTCAGACGGCTTTAATACAAAAGTGTTGCCACAAGCGATCGCCATCGGGAACATCCACAGCGGGATCATCGCCGGGAAGTTAAATGGCGTGATACCGGCACAAACACCCAGTGGCTGAATATAGCTATAGGTATCAATAGAACGGGCGACGTTTTCAACGGTTTCACCCATCATCAGCGACGGGATATTGGCAGCTTGTTCAACCACTTCAATACCGCGCCAGACGTCACCTTTGGCATCTTCCACCGTTTTGCCCAGTTCACGGCAAATAATATCGGCGATTTCGGCCTGATGTTCTTTTAACAACACGGCAAAGCGCATCATCAGTCGGGCGCGCTCAGACACCGGTGTTTCTTTCCAGCTTTGGAATGCAGTCTTGGCTGACGCGATAGCCTGCGCCATTTCATCCGAAGTGGCACATGGCACCTGAGCAATCACTTCCTGCGTGGCCGGATTGGTCACCGGGATCAGTTTTTCACTTTTTGAGTGAACAAATTCGCCGTCGATAAACAGCTGAACCTGAGTAGTCATAGCATTTTCCCCGTTGCGCGGCCTGCCTTCTGAGCGGTCGCCGCGATAGTCTTAAACCGTTGAACCGGTCGCCTGAATATGTTGAGATCGCCGCAGCGATCCCGCTGTGCACCTGAAGTCTGAGCTTCTTATCGGCGCCGTTTTACCCTGTTTTTTACGTGATTGCGCCCCTTGCAAACCAACGGGCGCATCGGCTGTTTGCCGGCTTTCTTTTTATACTTTTTGCTTAGGCGACTTCGACGGCTAATGCCACCGCTTCACCGCCACCAATGCAGAGGGATGCGATACCACGTTTTAAGCCACGCGCTTTTAACGCATGAATCAGCGTCACCAGAATACGGGCACCGGAAGCGCCAATCGGATGGCCTAAAGCACAGGCGCCGCCATTAACGTTAACCTTAGCTTCATCCAGTCCAAGTTCTTTCACAGCGAGCATCGTCACCATGGCAAAAGCTTCGTTGATTTCCCACAGGTCGACGTCGTTGACGCCCCAGCCCAATTTGCTTAGCAATTTTTGCATAGCGCCGACTGGTGCCACGGTAAAGAGTGCCGGTTCCATCGAGTGGGTTGCATGACCGAGGACGGTCGCCAGTACTTCGCAGTTGTTAGCTTTGGCACTGCTTTCTCGCATCAGCACCAATGCGGCCGCACCGTCAGAAATAGAAGAAGAGTTGGCGGCTGTGATAGTGCCGTCTTTAGCAAAGGCTGGGCGTAAGCCCGGGATTTTGTCGATTTTAGCGTTGCCTGGCTGCTCATCGATGGCAAACACCGTTTCGCCTTTGCGACTTTGGATAGTCACTGCGGCAATTTCTGCGACAAAAGCGCCGTTAGCAATTGCTTGTTGCGCGCGGGTAGTCGATTGGATAGCAAAACGGTCCATATCTTCACGGCTAAAACCCTGCTCATTGGCGGTACCCTGGGCAAAACACCCCATGGCTTTACCGTCATAAGCGTTTTCAAGGCCATCGAGCATCATATGATCTTTGACTTCACCATGGCCCATCCGCATACCGGCACGGGCTTTTGGCAACAGGTACGGTGCGTTGGTCATCGATTCCATACCACCAGCGACAACGACATCGGCGCTACCGGCTTTTAACAAATCATGTGCCAGCATCACGGTTTTTAAGCCTGAGCCGCAGACTTTATTTAATGTGGTAGCGCCTGCTGACAGCGGTAAGCCCGCTTTTAATACGGCCTGGCGCGCCGGCGCCTGACCCAGACCCGCCGGTAACACGCAGCCCATCAGCACTTCACTGATTTGTTCACCAGCAATGCCTGCCTGCTCAACCGCAGCCCGGATTGCAACAGCACCTAAATCCGGCGCTGTCACTTCGCTCAGGCCACCCATAAAACCACCCATTGCTGTGCGTTTGGCACCGACAATCACGATTTGCTCAGACATGCTTTTCCTCATCCCAATCAGCTTTAACCGAATTGTCGCTGAGCCTACACCAAATTTACGTTTACGCCAACGTCAACCATGCTGCACTTTGGTCTTATCAGTTGTTCAGCGTTGTCTGTTTTAACTGCCAGACAGCTGGTATTTTGGCAGCAAGACTTTACGAATCATCAGTGCCTTCTGCACGTTCCAACAGGATTGCCCGGTGTTCATCTGAGAAAAAACATAAGGCAAGTTACTGTATTTTAATATTTTTTACACAGACACCCTGAGTTGTCTGCGGTTTTAGCACTAGCCGCCAGCTTTACCTTTACGTAAACTTCACTTATAGTGACCAGCGATTCCGATGGTGGCTTTTATGACAGATAAAGATCAGACAACTTACAGCATCAGCGAACTGGCGAAAGAGTTCGATATAACGACGCGCAGCATCCGCTTCTATGAAGATCAGGGCTTGCTGACGCCACAACGCCAGGGCCAGACGCGCATTTACAGCAAACGCGATCGGGTGCGGCTGAAACTGATCCTGCGCGGCAAACGCCTCGGCTTTAGCCTGGCAGAAACCGGTCAGTTGTTTGAACTCTACGACGCCGATAAATCCAGCGTGACGCAGCTCACCACCATGTTGAAGCTGATTGAACTGAAAAAAACCGAACTCCATCAGCAACTGGACGACATTAAAGTCGTATTGATGGAACTGATCACCGTCGAGAAGCGCTGCCGTGACACGCTCACTGACGCACGGACTCATGAAACAAAAACTGCGACTGAATAAGTGGCGAACATAACGCCACCAGCGCAAACAAAACTCCAATCAACAGCCAGACGCGACACAGGCAAACGGGGAAAGACCAATGATTAGCCACTACAAAACACTGAACTTTGACTTAGGCGAAACCGTGGACATGATCCGCGAACAGGTGAACGCTTTTGCCCGCGAAGAAATCGCGCCGCGCGCTGCACAAATCGACCATGACAATGCCTTTCCAAATGACCTGTGGCGCAAATTCGGTGATTTAGGCCTGCTCGGTATCACCGTTGACGAGCAATACGGCGGTTCAGGTCTGGGTTACCTTGAGCATGTGGTGGCGATGGAAGAAATCAGCCGCGCATCCGCCTCAGTGGCTTTGTCTTACGGCGCGCACTCTAACCTGTGTGTCAACCAGATTTTCCGTAACGGCACCGAAGCGCAAAAACAAAAATACCTGCCAAAACTCTGTTCTGGTGAACATATCGGCGCTTTAGCGATGTCAGAACCAAATGCCGGTTCAGACGTGGTGTCGATGAAACTGCGCGCTGAGAAAAAAGGCGACGTCTATGTGCTGAACGGCAACAAGATGTGGATCACTAACGGCCCGGATGCACATACTTATGTGATTTATGCCAAAACCGACGTCAACGCCGGCAGCAAAGGCATTACCGCTTTTATCGTTGAGCGCGGGTTTAAAGGCTTTAGCCAGGCGCAAAAACTCGACAAACTCGGCATGCGCGGTTCTAACACTTGTGAGCTGGTGTTTGAAGACTGTGAAGTGCCAGCTGAAAACGTGCTGGGTGAAATTGGTAGCGGCGTGAAGGTGTTAATGTCAGGCCTTGATTACGAACGTCTGGTATTGTCGGGTGGCCCGCTTGGCATTATGCAGGCCTGTATGGACATCGTTGTGCCTTACCTGCACGACCGCAAACAATTTGGCCAGTCGATTGGCGAGTTCCAGCTGGTACAAGGCAAGCTAGCCGACATGTATACCCAGATGAACGCAGCAAAAGCTTATGTCTACACCGTCGCCAAAGCTTGTGACCGCCGCGAAACCACCCGTAAAGACGCCGCTGCCGTCATCCTGTACAGCGCAGAACTCGCGACCAAAATGGCGCTGGATGCGATCCAACTGTTAGGCGGCAACGGTTATATCAATGAATACCCAACAGGTCGTTTATTACGCGACGCCAAACTGTATGAAATCGGCGCCGGTACTTCGGAAATTCGCCGGATGTTAATCGGCCGCGAGCTGTTTAACGAAACCAAATAATCACTGGAGCGGCAGCCTGGAGCTGCCGTTTTTTTATCCCGTGGCGCGGGATCTGACTGGACAGGTGGATGCTGTGAGTAAAATTACCAGTAAAATCAACACACGAAGCGCTGAATTTCAGCAAAACGCTGCGGCTATGCAGGTGCTGGTCGACGATTTGGCGAGCAAAGTACAACAAATTAAATTGGGTGGTGGCGAAAGCCTGATCGCCCGCCACACCGCACGCGGCAAATTGTTTGCCCGCGATCGCATTCAGAAATTACTCGACCCGGGCTCCCCTTTTCTTGAAGTCGCACAGTTCGCCGGTTGGGAATGTTATGACGACTATGTCCCGGCAGCCGGCGTGGTCGCCGGTATCGGCCGTGTCAATGGCGTCGAATGTATGGTGGTCGCCAACGACGCCACGGTCAAAGGCGGCACTTATTACCCGCTTACGGTGAAAAAGCATTTACGCGCCCAGGAAATTGCCGAGCGTTGCCACCTGCCCTGTATTTATCTGGTCGATTCTGGTGGCGCTAACCTGCCACGCCAGGATGATGTATTCCCGGACAAACTGCATTTTGGTCGTATTTTCTTTAATCAGGCGAATATGTCGGCCAAAGGCATTCCGCAAATCGCCGTGGTGATGGGCCTTTGTACCGCCGGTGGCGCTTATGTGCCGGCGATGGCCGATGAATCTATTATCGTTAAAGAACAAGGCACCATTTTCCTCGCCGGCCCGCCGCTGGTGAAAGCCGCCACCGGTGAAGAAGTCAGCGCTGAAGATTTGGGCGGTGCCGACGTACATTGCCGTATTTCTGGCGTGGCCGACCACTATGCACAAAACGACGAACACGCGCTGCAACTGGCGCGTAACGCCGTATCGCGCTTAAATCGCGAAGCACCGGTATTGCGTGATGTTAAAGCCAGCGAAGAGCCGCTATATGATGCGCAAGAGCTGTACGGCATTGTTGGTACCGACCTGAAAAAGCCGTTTGATGTGCGCGAAGTGATAGCACGCATTGTCGATGGCTCTGATTTTGATGAATTTAAGCAGCTGTACGGCCCGACACTGGTTTGTGGTTTTGCGCGTATTTTCGGTAATCCGATTGGCATCGTCGCCAATAACGGGATTTTATTCTCCGAATCGGCACAAAAAGGCGCGCATTTTATTGAGCTCTGTTGCCAGCGCAAAATTCCACTGCTGTTTTTGCAAAACATCACCGGCTTTATGGTCGGCCAGAAATATGAAGCTGAAGGTATCGCCAAACATGGCGCCAAGATGGTGACTGCCGTGTCCTGCGCCAAAGTGCCGAAATTCACCCTGTTAATCGGCGGATCTTATGGTGCCGGTAACTACGGCATGTGCGGCCGCGCTTACGACCCAACCATGATGTGGATGTGGCCGAATGCGCGCATTTCTGTGATGGGCGGCGAACAAGCAGCCGGCGTGATGGCGCAGGTCACCAAAGACGGTCTGGCGCGTAAAGGTGAAACTTTATCACCGGATGCCGAAGCTGCATTAAAACAGCCAATCATTGCTCAGTACGAACAACAAGGGCATCCCTACTACGCTTCGGCGCGGCTGTGGGACGACGGCATTATCGACCCGGCACAAAGCCGGATGGTGGTGGGTCTGGCTTTGGCCGCTGCACTGAATGCGCCGATTGAAGAAACACGCTTTGGCGTGTTCCGTATGTAAGGAGCTGTTGATGCCTTTAATCACCACTGAGTTCTTACAATATGGTGCTGAATCAGCCTATGTCGGGATGCTGCGGTTAAACCGGCCTGAGCTGCATAATGCCTTTGGCGACCTGATGATCGCTGAACTCATTCAGGCGCTGGATGCCCTTGCCGCCATGCCAAATTTACGGGTGTTATTGCTGGAATCGACCGGTAAAAACTTTTCGGCTGGCGCGGATTTAAACTGGATGCGCGCCATGGCGCAAAAAGACTATCAGCAGAACCTGACTGACGCCGGCGCTTTAGCGCTGCTGATGCAAAAACTCAACAGCTTTCCGTTGCCGGTGATCGCGTTAGTCCAGGGTGCCGCCTTCGGTGGTGCGGTTGGGCTGGTTGCCTGCTGTGATATGGCCATCGCCACGCCCAAAGCCAGCTTTTGTTTAAGTGAAGTGAAAATCGGCCTGATCCCGGCGGTGATTAGCCCTTATGTGGTACGCGCCATCGGTGAGCGCGCCAGCCGGCGTTATTTCACCACGGCTGAGCGCTTTGATGCAAAAACGGCCTTGCAACTTGGCCTGATTAGCGAAGTTGCCGAAAGTGAAGGACAGGCAGATCTGCGCGCCAAAGCGCAGCCGCTGATCGATGCCATTATTGCTAACAGCCCGCAGGCTGTGGTCGCCGCCAAAGCTTTAGTGGCTTATGTCGCCGACGCGCCGATTGAGCCAGACACTATCGCAGAAACCTCCCGCCGTATCGCCGCCATTCGGGTGTCCAGCGAAGGTCAGGAAGGTTTAACAGCGTTTTTAGATAAACGCACGCCGGCATGGCAACAACCCACAAGCGCAGGCCAAACCGAGGAATAACCCAGATGTTTAGCAAAATACTGATCGCCAACCGCGGCGAAATTGCCTGCCGCGTGATTAAAACCGCCCATCAGCTGGGCATTCGTTGTGTTGCAGTGTATTCCGAAGCCGACGCCAACGCCAGGCATGTGCAAATGGCCGACGAAGCCTTTTTATTAGGCCCGGCGCCGTCGAAAGACAGCTATTTACGTGCGGACAAAATTCTCGCTATCGCCAGACAAAGTGGCGCCGAAGCCATTCACCCCGGCTATGGCTTTTTAAGCGAAAACGAAGGCTTTGCCGAGGCCTGTGCCCAGGCAGGCATCGTCTTTATTGGCCCGCCAGTGCCAGCGATCGCGGCAATGGGGTCCAAAAGCGCCGCAAAAGAAATTATGAGTCACGCCGGCGTCCCGCTGGTGCCCGGTTATCACGGTGACAATCAGGACGAGACGTTCCTGGCACAGGAAGCAAACCGTATCGGCTACCCGTTGCTGCTAAAAGCTGCATACGGCGGCGGTGGCAAAGGCATGAAAGTGGTCTGGCAGGCCTCAGAGTTTCTCGAACAGCTGCACAGCGCCAAACGCGAAGCGCTGAATGGTTTTGGCAATGACAAAATCCTGATGGAACGTTACCTGACCAAACCGCGTCACGTTGAGATCCAAGTGTTTGCCGATAATTTTGGCAATGCGGTCTATTTGCATGAACGCGATTGTTCTATTCAGCGCCGTCACCAGAAAGTCATTGAAGAAGCGCCAGCGCCAAATTTCAGTGCTGAGCAACGTAAAGCGATGGGCGAAGCAGCCGTCACCGCTGCCAAAGCCATCGGTTATGCCGGTGCCGGTACCGTAGAATTCCTGTTTGACGAAGACGGTTCTTTCTATTTTATGGAAATGAACACACGCCTGCAGGTTGAGCATCCGGTCACCGAGATGATCACCGGTCAGGACTTAGTCAAATGGCAATTGTTGGTTGCCAGCAATCAGTCACTGCCACTGGCGCAAGCTGAGATCCCTTTGGATGGCCATGCCATTGAAGTACGGGTGTATGCCGAAGATCCGGACAATAATTTCCTGCCGGCCACTGGTAAACTGACCTATTTGCGCCAGCCTGACGAACATCGCCATGTGCGGGTCGATACCGGCGTCGTCGAATATGACGAAGTATCACCGTTTTATGACCCGATGATCGCCAAATTAATCGTTTGGGATGAGAGCCGGGACCGGGCGATTGCGCGGATGCGCCGCGCGCTGGATGATTACCGCATCGCCGGAGTCAAAACCAATTTAGGTTTCCTGAGCCGTCTGGTGTCGCACCCGGCTTTTGCCGCCGCTGAACTCGATACGCATTTTATTGAACATCATCAGGCCGAACTGTTTGCGCCGGAGCAGTCCGAACCGCAACAAGCACTATTGCTGGCTGCTTTGTATTTGTTATTGCTGCAGCAACCGAAAACCAATGGCAATTCGCCGTGGAGTTGCGGTTATGGCTGGCGTTTAAATGAAGCGGCACAAGTACGGTTTACCCTGCAACACGGCGATGTGGCGCAACAGGTGCATATTCAAAGCACCACAACGGGCCACAAACTCTGTGTCGGTGATTATTGCATCGAAGCTAAAGCCGAACTGAATGCTGACGTGCTGACAGCCACTTTGTCCGGCGCACAAGGCAGCCATCATCAGTTCCAGGTGCGCGTCAGTCAGTACCAACAAAGTTCGCAGCAAAAAACCGTCTCGGTGTTTATCCGCCATCAACGCTTTGATTTTGTGTATCAGACTCAGGTTGAAGTGGCTGCTGCGGATGAATCGGCGGGCAGCTTAAAAGCGCCGATGAACGGGACTGTAGTTGCCGTGATGGCCAGCGCCGGTCAGCGCGTGCAAAGTGGTGAGACTTTATTGGTCATGGAAGCAATGAAAATGGAATATGCCATCAAAGCGCCTGCCAATGGTATCGTCAACACTGTGTTTTATCAGGCCGGCGATTTAGTCAAAGACGGTGCCGAGCTTGTCGACTTCAGCGCAGACGCAGGAGACAAAGCATGAATATGATGCTTTCGAACTCTACTCACTTCCCTTCGAGTGTTCGCATCGTCGAAGTTGGACCGCGTGACGGTCTGCAGAATGAAACAGCGGTACCGCTGGACGCCAAAATTGCACTGGTTGAAGCGCTGGCTAACGCCGGCCTGACAACTATCGAAACCGGTGCTTTTGTCAGCCCGAAGTGGGTACCGCAAATGGCTGATTCAGCCGCCGTATTTACTGGTATCAGCCGCAAAGCCGGTGTCACCTACGCGGCGCTGACCCCCAATCTGCAAGGCTACCAGGCAGCGCGTGCAGCGGGAGCCGATGAAGTGGCGATTTTTGGCGCTGCATCGGAAGCTTTTTCGCAAAAGAATATCAACTGTTCGATTGATGAAAGTCTGGCCCGGTTTGCGCCAGTACTGGAAGCTGCAAAAGCCGACGGCGTGCGGGTACGTGGTTATGTATCTTGTGTCGTGGGGTGCCCTTACCAGGGCGCTGTCGCGCCTGCAGATGTCGCGCGTGTGGCCAAAGCACTGCTCGACATGGGCTGCTATGAGATTTCACTCGGCGATACCATCGGTGTCGGCACCCCGGCAACGGTATCCGCGATGCTGGATGCAGTACTGGCCGTCGTGCCAATGGAAAAAACTGCGATACATTTTCATGACACTTATGGTCAGGCGTTAACAAATATTTACGTCGCGCTAAGCCGCGGTATTGCTGTGATCGACAGTGCCGTCGCCGGTCTGGGTGGCTGCCCTTACGCCGCCGGCGCGTCAGGCAATGTTGCCACAGAAGATGTGGTGTATTTGCTGAACGGTCTTGGCATTGCGCATGGCGTTGAGTTACAAAGCCTCGCCCGTGCCGGCTGGGCCATCACAGCGGCGCTCGGCAAGAAACCTAGTTCTAAAGTAGGATTGGCGCTCCAGGCGAAGTGCCAGCAAAATGCAGCGCAAGATGCTGAATAAACCGGAGCTTTACATCAGCTCCGGCACGCAACATTCATTCACAGACAACTAATTACAGACAACAATGCCGGTCGCCCCGATGCGACCGCCCTACACAACAGAGGAAGAGCAATGGCAGGGTTTAACAAAGTCGTGCACAGCTACGACGAAGCCTTAGCAGGTCTGGCCGACGGTATGACGGTGATCGCTGGGGGGTTTGGTTTATGCGGGATCCCGGAAGGCCTGATTAGCCAAATTAAAAAAATGGGTACCCGTGATTTAACTGTGGTCTCCAACAACTGTGGCGTAGACGGTTTTGGTTTAGGCATTTTGCTGGAAGACCGCCAAATCAAAAAAATGGTCGCCTCTTATGTCGGTGAAAACGCCCTGTTTGAGAAGCAGTTGTTATCCGGCGAGCTGGAAGTTGAACTGACGCCACAAGGCACACTGGCAGAAAAAATCCGCGCCGGCGGAGCCGGCATCCCGGCCTTCTTCACCGCAACCGGTTACGGTACCCCCGTCGCGGAAGGCAAAGAAACCCGCGAAATCAATGGCCGCAATTATGTGCTGGAGCCATCAATCACCGGTGATTTCGCTATTGTCCGCGCCTGGAAAGCCGACCGTTACGGCAACCTGGTATTTCGCCACACGGCGATGAACTTCAATCCCATGGTCGCGACTGCCGGCAAAATTACCGTCGCTGAAGTTGAAGAAATCGTTGAGCCGGGCGAATTGTCACCAACAGAAATTCATACCCCAGGCATTTATGTGCAGCGCGTGATCAAAGGCAATTTTGAAAAACGCATCGAACGTCGCATGGTTCGCAAGGATTAAGGAGAACGTCATGGCTTTATCACGTGAACAAGTGGCGATGCGTGTCGCACAAGAATTAAAAGACGGCTACTACGTCAACCTTGGCATTGGTATTCCGACGTTGGTCGCCAACTATGTGCCGGCCGGCATCGAAGTGATGCTGCAATCAGAAAACGGTTTGCTCGGCATGGGCCCCTATCCGACCGATGCTGAAGTCGACGCCGATATGATTAACGCCGGCAAAGAAACCGTCACCGCCATCAAAGGTGCTGCGATTTTCTCTTCCGCCGAAAGTTTTGCCATGATCCGCGGTGGTCATGTTGATTTGACGGTATTAGGTGCTTTTGAAGTCGACCAGCACGGCAATATCGCCAGCTGGATGATCCCGGGCAAACTGGTCAAAGGCATGGGCGGCGCGATGGACTTAGTCGCTGGCGCGCAGAATATCGTCGTCACCATGACACACGCCGACAAATACGGCAGCTCGAAGTTACTCGACAATTGCACCCTGCCACTAACTGGCGTTGGCTGCGTGAAGAAAATTGTCACGGATTTAGCCGTACTGGAAGTTCGGGATGGTGCTTTCCATTTACTGGAACGCGCACCAGGTGTGTCAGTCGAAGAAATTCAGCAGAAAACTGCCGGTCGCTTAATTATTGACGGTGATGTACCGGAAATGCATTTTGCTTAACTTGATAAAGCAGCGAATAAAAAAGCGTTCCTGACGCTTTTTTATTCGCTACGCTCCCGACGCCTTTTATTGCTGACGAGCCCAGAGACGGGCAGACTTAGTTGGCAGTCACAATACGGCCAGCGCCACTGAACAAATTGCCGCCCACAACGGCCGTCATATCGCCGGAGCGCACCAGACTCACTTCATCCAGCGAGCCAATCAGCATCACAAACGCCAATTTCCGATTGTGTAACAGATACCAACCCACCTGATATCCCGGCAAACGAATACCGTTTACCGCGATCTCCGGCGTATATTCACCAAGCTGGTCAAGCGGCATAATATGGACTGCACTGCTGGCAAGAGAAATATTATCGATATGTGCCTGATAAAAACCGGCTTTTAATGCAAGATGATTTTCTTCTATCGTGACACTGTTACTGCTAATGGCCCATGTCAGCCCCATAAACACCGCAGTCGATCCGACTAACGACCATAAAGCAGGCTTTAACGGCCGTTTAGCCCAAAGACACCAAACCCAGATACTGAGGACCGGCACAGCAACAACGCAACAGAACAGCAGTAGATACAACTGCCAGCTAATTTCAAACACAGACATACGGATGCAATTGATAGCGAATAATTAACAAAATAGTATCACGCCATCATTTTTACGCGAGACAATTTAGTTAAATTTACCTTTTCATTGCAGAAAAAATTCAACTTGACCTGATTTTTACTGAAAAAAGTGGTTGCGATAAGCCTTTGGTGTCATCTGGGTATATTGCTGGAATAATTTTCGAAACGAAGACACATCTTCGTACCCAATCTGCTGTGTCAGTTGTTCCAGTGGCATCATCGTGGTTTCCAGCAGGTTCTTAGCCTTATCGATACGCAATTTTTGCAACCAGGCCATTGGCGTATCGCCAGTGGCTGATTTAAAACGCCGGATCAAGGTCCGTCCACTCATGGCAAAACGTTGTGCCAGCTGCTGTAAGTCGAGCGGCTCTGCCAGATTTTTCCGCAAATAACTCTGTACGGCCGCGATACGTTCGTCCTGATGGCTCACCAACTGTTGTACCGACAAAAAAGGCGCCTGACTATGCAATGACGGCTCCACCAGCAACACTTTGGCCAGTTGGCTGCTAAAGCGAACACCGTCGAATTCAGAGATCAGTTGTAAACAAAGTTGCAGATATGCCGTCGTCGCGCCGGCGGTCAGACAACTGCCACTTCGACTAACACTGGCTTCGGCTTTCAGACGTACCTGTGGAAACAACTGCTGAAAATACTCAGCTAAAAACCAACATGTTGTCGCTTTACCGCCATCCAATAAGCCAGTCGCCGCCAGCGCGAAGCTGCCATTACAACCGGCCGCCAGCAAAGTACCTCGTTGTTGCAGGTCGCTGAACCAGTCTTTGTGCGCACGAAACAACGTCATCACCTGTTCCAGTTCAGCTGCCTGATGGGCATAGTTACCAGGAATTAATAAAGCGTCTATCTGCGCAGGTAGCTGCGTAATGCAGGTGATCTGCAGCCCGTCTGCCTGATAGCTGCTGGCGCCTGACAAATGGTAAAACTGCACCTGATAACGCGGCTGCAGACTAAGAGCGTCCTGGTATTGCGCCAGTTGATTGGCAAAGCGGAATACTTCGGCCATGCCGGTTAAATGTCCAAGCGCTACTCCAGGATATACCAGGACCAATAATGATTTCATTTGTCACTTTCCACACCATATATGTCAATATTGCCACTATAGCGCAAATAATCAGCAAGTTAAACTGTGGCTCAGTCAACAGGAGGTGGATTATGAAAATGAACGTCAAACAACTCAGTTGGGGCATGCTGGCTTTGCAGGGAGTGGTAATTTTATGGCTGAACCAGCGCAGCACTTTGGACCCATTCAGTCAGCTGGTGCTGGTACCATTATTACTGCTGGCAGGTTTCGCGCTGCTGACCATTCAGCAACGCGATGAATAGTACTTAGTCGCGAGCAGGCTGCTTCAGGCGGCGGATCAGGCTGGATGTATCCTGCCGGTTGCCGCCAAGCGCCTGTACTTCACTATAGAATTGATCGACCAATGCTGTGACCGGTAATTGCGCGCCATTGCGGCGGGCTTCATTGAGAGTGATGCTGAGATCTTTGCGCATCCAGTCTACCGCAAAGCCAAAATCAAATTGACTATCCACCATGGTATAGCCGCGATTCTCCATCTGCCACGACTGCGCCGCACCTTTGGAGATCACATCCAGCACGGCTTTGGCATCAAGCCCGGCACAACCGGCAAAGTGCAAAGCTTCAGCCAGGCCCTGTACCACACCAGCGATACAAATCTGATTGACCATTTTCGCCAGCTGACCACTGCCGGCCGGGCCCAATAAACGAGCGCTTTTGGCATAATGCTTGAGCACAGGTTCAGCACGCGTAAAATCGGCAGCTTCGCCACCGAGCATAATAGTCAGCGCCCCATTTTGTGCACCAGCCTGACCACCGGACACCGGCGCATCGAGGAAACCAATGCCTTTTGCAGCACAGGCTGCAGCCAGTTCACGCGCTAAATCCGCTGATGCCGTGGTGTGGTCAATCAACAAACTGCCAGGAGCCATTGTTTGCAGCACACCAGACTCACCATACACCACAGCTCTGACATCGTCGTCATTACCTACGCACAACATCACCAATTGCGCGCCATTGGCAGCCGCTGCGGGTGTTGGTCCACTGCAGCCACTGTACTGTGCAACCCAGTGTTCAGCTTTGGCGGCTGTCCGGTTATACACTGTGACCATGTGACCTGCTGCCTGCAGATGACCGGCCATCGGAAATCCCATCACGCCCAAACCAATAAAGGCAATAGAAACAGGCACTGAAGGTGTTGAAGATATTGAAGTTATTTCTGACATACAATTGACTTAATTCTGTGACAGGCTAGCCGCCAATGTACAAATTTATGTTACAAATAGCAAAATCATTGGCAACTGGATCTGCTTTATGCCGATTTAGTCACTATCCGGCTGCATTAGAGCAGGCATAAAGAGGAATTTATGGCCAACGTCCATCATTTTAAAGTACGAACGCCGCAAGGTAACCTGCTGGAACTGAATAAGTATCGCGACAAAGTGTTGTTAATTGTCAATACTGCCAGCCGCTGTGGTTTTACACCGCAATATCAGGATTTAGAAAAGCTGCATCAGCAATATCATCAGCGTGGCCTGGAGATCCTGGCATTCCCATGCAACCAATTTGGCGGGCAGGAACCTGGCTCTGACAGCGATATTCAGCAATTTTGTCAGCTTAATTATGGTGTCAGCTTTGGCGTAATGGCCAAGATCAATGTCAACGGTCCGGAAGCAGATCCATTATTCGAATACCTGAAAGATCAGGCCCGCGGCTTAATGAAAACCCGCGCGATCAAATGGAATTTCACCAAGTTTCTGGTAAACAAAGATGGCGTGGTGGTGAAACGTTATGCGCCACGGACAAAACCAAGTCAGTTTATTGATGCAATTGAAGCCGAACTGGCATTATTACCGGCACAATAACCTTAACCGCTAGCGCAGTGAACAGGACGAAGCGATGGACTCTCAATTTCAGATCACTGTATTTAGTAGTCAACCCTACGATGAATCCTTTCTGCGGGTCGCCGGCACTGATCTGAATTGGCGATTTCTGCCGCAGCCACTGAATATCGATACTGTACAACTTGCTGCGGGCAGTAGTGCGGTCTGCGTATTCGTCAATGACGATCTCAGTGCAGTGGTCCTGCAACAACTGCGGCAGCTCGGGGTTCAGCATATTGCCCTGCGCTGTGCCGGCTTTAACAATGTTGACCTCGCCACAGCGCGGCAACTTGGTTTTCGTGTCGCGCGGGTTCCCGCTTACTCGCCTGAAGCAGTCGCCGAACACTGCGTGGCGATGATGCTGTGCCTCAATCGCAAGTTGCATAAAGCTTATAACCGTGTGCGCGACGACAATTTCAGCCTGCAGGGTTTATTGGGTTTTAACCTGCATGGCAAAACTGCCGGACTGATTGGCACCGGCCGGATTGGCCAGGCAACTGCGCGGATCCTGCACGGCTTTGGTATGCAGTTGTTATGCGTTGACCCGCAGGTCCATCCGGAAGCATTGCCCGCCGGCGCCCGCTACGTCGATTTAGCCACACTCTACCGGGATAGCGACGTGATTAGTCTGCATTGTCCGTTAACACCGGACAGTCATCATTTGATAAATCAGGCGGCGCTGGCGCAAATGAAAAACGGTGTGATGTTAATCAACACCAGCCGTGGCGGTTTGATTGACACTAAAGCAGTAATC
Organism: Rheinheimera sp. F8; assembly: GCF_001518915.1. Classification (NCBI taxonomy): domain Bacteria; kingdom Pseudomonadati; phylum Pseudomonadota; class Gammaproteobacteria; order Chromatiales; family Chromatiaceae; genus Rheinheimera; species Rheinheimera sp. F8. The sequence goes on along the minus strand of NZ_CP013656.1, from coordinate 3,165,672 downwards.
GACGCGCTGAAAAGTAAAAAAATCGGCTTGCTTGGCTTGGATGTATATGAACAGGAAGCGGACCTGTTTTTTAAAGATTTGTCCGAGGAAATGATTGCCGATGAGGTATTCCAGCGCTTGTTAACCTTTCCAAATGTGTTAGTCACAGGCCATCAGGCTTTTTTCACCGAGGAAGCACTGAACCAAATCAGTCAAATCACCGTGGCCAACTTACGGGCATTATGGGCTGGCGAGACTTGTGCCAATGAACTGCAGCCATAAGTGTGATATGCGGCTTTGGTAGTCGCCCCAATAAAAAAGGTCGCCGCAGCGACCTTTATAAATTGGGAGCAAGGTTACTTCGACGCTTTTAACGTCCGGTCAAAGAACTCAGTGATCGTTTGGTGCAAATGTGTTTGGACTGGCTGACCGAACATGGCGTGTTTACTGCCCGGATAGGTCATCATTTCAAACGGTTTGCCTTTACTCTGCAGTACCGAGAACAACTTAGTGCTATGGGTAAATAGCACGTTGTCATCAGCCATGCCGTGATAAATCAACAGTTTACCTTTTAAACCATCAACATACGGAAACACTGAACTCGCTTTATAGCCAGCAGCATTTTTCGCCGGATGACCTAAATAGCGTTCGGTATAATGACTGTCATACAAAGCCCAATCAGTTACGGGCGCGCCGGACACACCGGCAGCAAAATAGTCGCCTGCCCGCAGCATCGCCATGATCGTCATATAACCACCATAGCTGTGTCCATAAATACCAATCCGGCTTGCATCGACATAAGGCAGAGTCCGCAGATAATCGACACCGGTTTTTTGATCTTCCAGCTCAATTTCAGCCAGTTTGCCAAAAATTGGATCTTCAAATGCTTTACCGCGATTTTCAGAGCCGCGGTTATCCAGCTGGAACACCAGATAGCCCTGTTGTACCAGGTACTGGAAATACAGGTCTTTGCCACTCCAGCTATTGGTCACACGCTGTGCGCCTGGTCCACCGTACACACCCACCACTACCGGATATTTTTTCCCGGCGGTAAGTTGTTTTGGCGCGAACAGACGGTAATGCAAAGTCTGGCCGTCACTCGCTTTGAGCGTACCAAATACCGGTGTCACCAGTTCCGGCGCAAAGGCGGTCAGCGGATGTTGTTCATCCAGCGCATTTGCTGCCAATACTGTAACGGCTTTCCCTTGCTGGTCGCGCAGCGTGACGCTGGGTAGTTTGACGACAGCCGAAGACGTATCGATAAACCCACTACCATTTTTCGCTACTACGACCTGGTGATTGCTGCCGGCTTCTGTCAACCGGACAATCTCGCCGCCCTGCACCGGCACCCGATACAAATGACTTTCCAATGGCGTATCTTTGCGACCGCTAAAATAAATCTGGCCGGCTTTTTCATCAATACTTTCGATGTGATTGACTATCCAGGCACCGCTCGTCAACTGCTTAACAGCACCGTCTTGCATAGAATAAAGATACAAGTGTTTGTAACCATCACGCTCAGAAGCCCAGACAAAAGATTTTTTATCTTTCAGGAAATGTAAATCGTCATGCAAATTGACCCAGGTCTTACTGGTTTCGGTCAGCACCGTCTTTTGTTGTCCGGCTGCCAAATCAGCCAGGCGTAATTCCAGACGTTGCTGATCCCGGCTTTGCCATTGGTAGCTCAATAGGTTTGGATTTTCACTCCATTGCACCCGTGGCAGGTAAATATCCTGTTCTTGGCCAAGGTCGACCCAGTTGATCTGCTGGTTGCTGATACCGACCACACCCAGTTTGATCTGCACGTTGCTTTTGCCGGCAAACGGATACCGCTGGTTGTACAGCTTAATTTCATCGGCATAAATTTCGTTCCGTACCGCTTCCGGCACTATGGCTTCATCAAACTGGGTAAAGGCAATTTTACTGTCGTCTGGCGCCCACCAGTAACCGGTCATCCGCCCCATTTCTTCCTGGGCAACAAACTCGGCCATACCATTACGCACAGTGCCTTTGCCATCGGAAGTCAATTGGGTTTCTTTGCCGGACTTTAAATCAATAACATAGATGTTTTGATCACGGACAAAAGACACAAAACGGCCGGTTGGCGATATTTGTGCGTCCGTTTCAAAAGCTTCAGTTTCTGTCAGCTTGCGGGCTTTTTTACTGCTGAGCTGATAATGATATAAATCGCCGTTCAGAGGAAACAACAACGCCTGACCGTCTTTCGACCATTGATAACTGACAATGCCGCTGGCAAACAAACGTAATCGTTCGCGCCGGGCTTTTTCTTCATCCGACAGTACTTCGGTGCCACTGAATAACGTATCTGAATCCACCAGCACACTATGTTTTCCGCTGGCCAGTTCGTATTGCCACAAATCAAGCCGGTTGGCGTCTTTCGCTTTGCCTTTCAGATAAGTAATACGCGAACCATCTGGCGCATACGCCAAAGACTTTGGTGCTGTCCCACTTAATGCCGGCTCGGCAAATAACCGCGGTAAAGTCAGATTTTGCGCCTGAAGATGCGGGCTGAGACTGGCGCAAAGGATGACGCCGGACAGAATAGTTTTTTTCATCAAAGGACCGTCTGCTGAGTTAATCAGTGTGCATCTAACTGCACCCGCCAGATTTTTTCAAGCCATAAAGCGTTTAGTGACCAGAGCGTCAGACGAGCGCCCAACCATTGTTCTGCCTGTAAACCCAGAGTTTCGCTATCTGCGAAGTGACACCGGGCGCAAACATTTTGAGACAGATCAACAATTTCTGCTGTTGGACAAATGAACTTATTTGCAATAAGTTAATCAGGCGTGCCAAAAAATACATAAAGAGCACGCTGATTTATCCAGGATAAACAAAATAAAAGGCAACTCCATGAAAATGACTACCTCAATCCAGCCACTGGCTGCGTGCATCAAAGCCGCAGTGACCGGTGGTACGCTGATGCTGTTAGCCACCAGCCCATTAGCCCATGCGCAAGACGCCGCTGCTGAGAAAAAAGCAGAACAGGATGTAGAAAAAATTGTTGTGGTGGGTTCACGCGGCGCGCCACGTTCAGTTGGTGATTCGGCAGTGCCGGTTGATGTGATCTCAGCAGACGAATTTAGCAAGAATGGTCCAAGTGACATGATGACGCTGATGAGTGCCGTCGTGCCATCATTTAACGTCAACACCCAACCTATCAATGACGCCTCCACGCTGGTGCGTCCGGCCAACTTACGGGGTCTGCCGCCAGACAGCACGCTGGTGCTGGTCAACGGTAAACGTCGTCACCGCTCAGCGGTCATCACCTTCCTTGGCGGTGGTTTATCAGACGGCTCACAAGGCCCTGATATCTCTACCATCCCTTCAATTGCATTAAAGCAAGTTGAAATTCTGCGTGATGGCGCCGCGGCGCAATATGGTTCTGACGCTATCGCAGGTGTGATCAACTTCCGCCTGAAAGACAATAACGAAGGCGGCGCCATTGAAATTAAAACCGGCCAGCATTACGACGGCGACGGTGATTTACGTCAAATCAGTGCAAACATTGGTATGCCGTTCACTGACAACGGCTTCGCCAACTTCAGTACAGAATTCAAGCAGTCAGATCCAACCAGCCGCAGCGTACAACGCGGTGATGCTGCTGGTTTAGTCGCGGCAGGCAACACCAATATTGCCAACCCGGCACAGGTCTGGGGTTCACCTGAAGTGAAACGTGACTTTAAACTGTTCGGTAATATCGGTCTCGAAGTTGCCAAAGAAAAAGAATTCTATGCCTTTGGTAACTTCGCCCAACGTGACGTAGAAGGTGGATTCTATTTCCGTAACCCACAAAGCCGTGGCGGTGTTTATTCCAATGACGGTGGTGAAACCCTGTTAATTGGTAATTTAGATACCACTAAAGGCGCCTGCCCGACTGTTGGCCTGACCGGACAGTCATTTAGCCAAATCACCAGCAAAGTGAACGCGCTGCCGGCGCACTGTTTCACGTTCTTTAAATCGCTGCCAGGTGGTTTTACACCGAAGTTTGGCGGTATCGTCACCGATGCGTCGCTGGCAGGCGGCCTGAAAGGCACTCTGGCGAACGGCTGGAACTTTGACCTGAGTTCTTCTTATGGTCGCAGTGAAGCAGAGTTCTACATTAAGAACACCATCAATGCTTCTATGGGTTCAGCCACACCACGTGATTTCGACGCGGGTAAATACGTACAGCAAGAACAGGCTGTTAACTACGATATGAATAAGCTTATCGAAGTTGATGCGCTGCCATATCCACTGGCCGTTGCAGCAGGTCTTGAATACCGTATTGATACGTTCGAAATCTACGCTGGTGATAAAAACTCGTTTGAAGTAGGCCCACTGGCATCTCAAGGCTTCGGTATCGGCTCAAACGGCTTCCCTGGCTTCAAGCCTGATGACGCTGGTTCGTTCAACCGTTACAACTACGCGGCCTACACTGAATTTGGTGCTGAGTTCAGTGACAGCTTCCGTTCTGACTTTGCTTTACGCTTTGAAGACTACGAAGACTTTGGTTCTACCACCAATGCCAAACTGACAGGTCGCTATCAGCTCAACGATGAAATGGCTTTCCGTGCTGCAGCCAGTACAGGCTTCCGGGCACCAACCATTGGTCAGTCAACGGTTCGGAACGTAACAACATCATTTACTGCCGGCAAAGGTCTGGTCGATAACGCCACGTTACCACCAACCCACCCAATCTCTGTGCTCAAAGGCGGTAAGGCATTAACGCCTGAAGAGTCAGTCAACCTGTCATTCGGTACTGTGGTTGAAGTAGATGATTTATATGTCACTTTAGATTTCTTCCAAATCAAAGTTGACGACCGTATCAGCCAATCGTCCTCGCAGGAACTGACTGCTACCGATATCCAGCAATTACTGGCGCTGGGTGTTCGGGATGCAAGCAGCTTCACAGGGGTTAAATACTTTACCAATGACTTTGATACCACCACCAAAGGCGCTGACTTTGTCGCTAACTATGGCGTCGATCAATTTGGTGGCCGTACGACCTATGCGTTAGCAGCAAACTGGACTGAAACCACTGTAGATCGTCATTCTGATTACATCTGGGAAGCCAAAATCAAGCAAATTGAAGAAGGCTTACCGAGTGTGCGCGGCAGCTTCACTGTCAGCCACAATCAAGGTGCATGGAATGGCTATGTCCGCCTGAATCATTACGGTAGTTATTATGAAGACCACGCAGATTCTGGCGTCGTCTCTGCAGCTGATGGCGGTTTGCCGCTGTATTTAGGCGCAGAAATGACTGTAGATACTGAAGTCACTTACAACTTCAGTGACAATTACAGCATCGCTTTAGGTGCATCAAATCTGTTTGATACACTGCCAGATGAAAACGAATGGGCTGAGGTGTTAGGTGCTAAATACCCAACAACAACTGTCATGGGCTTCAACGGCGGTTTCTATTACGCTCGTTTAACCTACAACTTCTAAGTTGTTCACGTAATGAAAGCCACCTTCGGGTGGCTTTTTTGTTTTTTATTCTCTGGTTTTCAACTTGATCACCAATGTGAGATTGTGGCAGTGTGATTAGAGTAATTACTTGAGAAACATCATGAATTTGATCCCCTGGCAATATCGCACCCCGGCCGGTTTTACCCTGCAAGGTATGCGCAGCCTACCCAGTGGCAGACCAATACTGCATATGCTGCATGGCAACGGTTTCTGCAGCCAGATGTATACACCAATGCTGCAACCCTTGCTTCAGCACGTGGACCTGTTTTTATCCGACGCGCAAGGACATGGCCAGAGTGAACATGGCGGTCCATTTGTCGGCTGGAACCAAAGTGCAGAATTTGCCCGGCAGGCACTGGCAGCACATCTAAATGAATACGGCGCTGTGCCGGTTTATGCTGTCGGCCACAGTTTCGGCGGTGTACTCACCGCCCTGATTCACAGCGAACCGAACAGCCTGTTTGACGCCGCCTTGTTGCTCGATCCGGTGTTGTTTACACCTGCCATGCTACGTAGTATGCGGTTTTTAGATTGGACGGGCCTGTATCGCCACAATCCTTTAGCCCGCCGGGCGGTAAAACGCCGGAGACATTTCATCGATGCCAGCGCGGCATGGCAGTATTTTCACCAACGCGGCATGTTTAAAAACTGGCATCCTGATGCGTTACAGGCTTATATCGATCATGCACTTGTCAATACGACAGATGGCCTGACACTGCGCTGTCGACCTGAACGGGAAGCAGAGATATTTGCCAGCTTCCCGCAGAGACTGTGGTCGTCGCTGCAACAAACCAATAAACCCATTCAATTGGTTTACGGTACTGCCAGCTATCCATTTGTTGCTAAATCCGCTGCTTTGTTTCAGCGCAAGTGCCCACAGTTGCAGGTGTTCAAGGTTCAAGGTGGCCATTGCTTTATGCAGGAAGACCCAAAACATAGCGCTGGAATTATCCTGCAATGGTTGCGGCAACAGCAGCGATTCAACTGACAAAACGCCTGTATCAAAATGAGATTTTCATTATAATAACGCCAGTTTCCGATTTCTGATGTCAGAAGTCAGCGTTGTAATGGGTAAAATGAATGAAACGTAGTCTAGTTCTTGCCGCAGTCTTGTTATCAGCCTGTACCAATTTGCCACAAAAAGCGGTAAAACCAGACCCGGTGCAACCCGTACAACCGGTGGCGCCTGAGCCGGATTTAGTGCCGGGTGAAGTTGTCAGCTCAGACAACACCGAGGCAATGCCGACTGATTTCGGCCTGATTTTTATCGATCGCGATATGTCTTTTCATGGCACCTTGCCATGTAAAAAATGCCCGGGCATCCAATATCAGCTGAACGTATTACAGGATGGCCGGTTTGAACTGCGTCGAGATTACATTGACCGTAATACAGTCGAACTGTTAACCGGCAACTGGCAACTGGATGACCGCACCCTGCATCTGTCCAGTAAACAAGGCAAAGTGCCTTCGTTCCAGTTTGGCAGCAATCAACATCTGATTTTACTGAATGCCGCTGGCAAACCAATGGTTTCTAAAGACAACCAAACGCTCACCCGCACCCAGCAGTTCGCCCGCATCGACACCAGAATGCCATTATTGGGGCTCTATCAGCTGAAAAATAATGAAGCCAGTTTTATCGACTGTATGACCGGTGAAAATCATAGTATTGCCATGACGCAACATCATATGCCAATGCTACGCTCGTATCAGACAGATCCGAAACTCACCGGCAAAGCGGTAGTGGCCACCATGACTGCGCGCAAGAGTAATGAACAACAGCAGGCATTATTGGTCGATAAGTTTGACCAATTCTGGCCAGGCGCAACCTGCCCGGATAAAGCGGCAACCGCCAAAGTACAAAATCTGGTCTGGCGTCTGCAAACCGTGTCACAAATCAGCGTGCCGCAAAAATTGAATATTCGCCTGATGTTCGACCAGAACAACCGGGTGTTTGGTTTTTCCGGCTGCAATAATTTTAATGCCGGTTATTCACAAAAAGATAACCAACTCAAAGTGCTACCTATTGTCAGTACCCGCAAGTTCTGTAATGACGCCAATTTCTATGAACAACAGTTCACCAAACAGCTGCAAGTGGCAGACCGGATTGAAGTCAATCAGCAAAAACTGCAACTGTTTAAGGAGAATAAGGTGATTATGGAGTTTCAGGCCGCGGTTAATTAACACTACGACTGAACAGATAAGGCGCTGCGGCGCCTTTTTTTTGCTTGTTTTTTAGCTGTGATTAAGCAACGAAGCTGGCTTCTTTGCAGCAACAAAAAAGGCAGCCGAGGCTGCCTTTTCAACTACTTAATCAAATTAAGCAGACAGTGCTTGTTTCGCTTTCGCGACTAAGGCAGCAAATGCGCCTTTGTCGAATACAGCGATGTCAGCCAGGATTTTACGGTCGATTTCAACCGATGCTCTTTTCAGACCATCGATGAAACGGCTGTAAGATAAACCGTTTTGACGTGAAGCAGCGTTGATACGCGCGATCCACAGTTGACGGAATTGACGTTTACGTTGACGACGGTCGCGGTAGGCGTACTGGCCGGCTTTGATAACTGCTTGGAACGCTACACGATAAACACGGCTGCGGGCACCGTAGTAGCCTTTTGCCTGGTTTAATACCTTCTTGTGACGCGCACGTGCGGTCACACCACGTTTTACTCTTGGCATGTCAGTCTCCTAAATTATGCGTATGGCAGGCAACGAGCTACTGAAGCGACGTCAACTTTAGCAACTAAAGTTTTCGGGCCCAGATGGCGCTTACGCTTAGAAGACTTCTTCGTCAGGATGTGGCGAAGATGTGATTGCTTACGTTTAAAACCACCAGAAGCGGTCTTTTTAAAGCGCTTGGCAGCGCCTTTATTGGTCTTCATCTTTGGCATAGTGAGCTCACTCGCAATTGTGATATTACAACGAATAATAAGGCGGAAAACCACGCGCCACTCCGTTACCGCAGTGGCGTATGGATTCACTTGTATGCACTTATTACTTCTTAGTTGGGGCCAGCATCATGATCATCTGACGACCTTCAACCCGACTTGGGAACGACTCACAAACAGCGATGTCTGCCATGTCGTCTTTAATCCGGTTGAGGACTTCAATACCGATGTCCAAATGCGCCATTTCACGACCACGATACCGCAGCGTTACTTTGGCTTTGTCACCCTCTTCAATGAAGCGACGCAGGTTGCGTAGTTTTACCTGGTAATCGCCTTCATCAGTTCCAGGCCGGAATTTGATTTCCTTGATCTGGATCTGTTTTTGCTTCTTCTTCTGCTCTTTCAGAGCCTTACCTTTCTCAAACAGGAACTTACCGTAGTCCATTAACTTACAAACAGGCGGTTCAGCTGTTGGACTGATTTCGACCAGATCACAACCACCTTCTTCGGCCATACGGATGGCTTCAGCGGTACCTACAACACCTAATTGTTCACCTTCCAGACCCAGCAAGCGTACTTCGCGTACGTTGATTTCTTCGTTAATACGATTCGGTCTGTTCGTTGGTAAAGGTTTCTTTCCTACTTTAATGGTACGTTCCTCCAGAGATTGAAATCGGTCAGACCCGGTTGTTGATTTCTGTTGTTAGTTTTTCAACAAATGCTGCAACAGTCATTTTACCAAGGTCTTCGCCTTTGCGCGTCCGCAGTGCCAAATCGCCGCTTTCGACTTCTTTGTCACCGACCACGACCAGATATGGGACGCGGGCAAGCGTGTGCTCGCGGATTTTAAAGCCTATCTTCTCATTTCTCAAGTCAGAAGTTGCTCTAATACCATGAGATTTGAAAGTTTTTACCAATTCTTTGGCATAATCGGCCTGATTGTCTGTGATATTCATCACGACGACCTGAGTTGGCGCTAACCAAGCAGGGAAGAAACCGGCATATTCTTCGATCAAAATACCGATAAAACGTTCCAGCGAACCCAAAACCGCGCGGTGGATCATCACCGGAACCTGACGATCGTTGCCTTCAGCGACATAACTGGCGCCTAAACGGCCCGGTAATGCGAAATCGAGCTGCACTGTACCACACTGCCAGGCACGGCCTAAGCAGTCATGCAACGTGAATTCGATTTTCGGACCGTAGAATGCCCCTTCACCTGGTTGCAGGTCAAAGGCAATGCCATTGACTTCCAGCGCTTCTGCCAGCGCCTGTTCGGCTTTGTGCCACATTTCGTCGGTGCCGATGCGTTTTTCCGGACGTGTCGACAGCTTGACCTGTACTTCTTTAAAGCCAAAAGTGCTGTACACATCAAAGATCATTTTGATACAGCTCGACACTTCCGCCTGAATTTGCTCTTCAGTACAGAAGATGTGGGCGTCGTCCTGAGTAAATCCGCGCACACGCATCAGGCCATGTAAACCACCTGACGGTTCATTACGGTGACAGCAACCAAACTCCGCCATCCGCAGCGGTAAATCGCGGTAGGATTTCAGGCCCTGGTTAAAGATCTGCACATGGCCCGGGCAGTTCATCGGTTTGATGGCGTAGTCGCGGTTTTCTGAACTGGTGACAAACATGTTCTCAGCATATTTTTCCCAGTGACCAGAACGCTCCCACAACACTTTGTCCATCATGAACGGACCTTTAACTTCCTGGTAATCGTACTCAGCCAGCTTTTCGCGGACAAATGCTTCCAGTTCACGGAAAATGGTCCAGCCGTCGTTGTGCCAGAACACCATGCCCGGCGCTTCTTCCTGCCAGTGGAACAAGCCGAGCGCTTTACCGATTTTACGGTGGTCGCGTTTTTCAGCTTCTTCTAACTGCAGCAAATAAGCGGCTAATTGTTTTTTATCCGCCCATGCGGTGCCGTAGATGCGTTGCAACATTTTGTTTTTCGCATCGCCACGCCAATAAGCCCCGGCGACTTTCATAATCTTGAAATGTTGGCAGAAACGCATATTCGGCACATGCGGGCCACGGCACATATCGATGTATTCTTCGTGATGGTACAAACCTGGCTGGTCGTCTTTGGCGACATTGTCAGTCAGAATTTCCATCTTGTAAGTTTCGCCACGGGCAGCGAAGGTATCGTACGCTTCCTGCCAGCTGACTTTCTTCTTCACGACGTCGTATTCGGTTTTCGCCAGTTGCAGCATGCGCTCTTCTAACTGCGCTAAATCGTCGCTGCTGATTGGACGATCTAAATCCACATCGTAGTAAAAACCGTTATCGATCACCGGGCCGATCGCCATTTTGACATGGGGCCATAATTGTTTGATGGCATGACCGAGCAAATGCGCACAGGAGTGGCGCAGGATCTCTAAACCTTGCTGATCTTTGCTGGTAACAATGCTTAAGCTGCTGTCTTCGGTGATGAGTTCACAAGCGTCTACCAATTGACCGTTGATTTTACCGGCGATAGTCGCTTTGGCTAAACCTGGGCCAATGTCTTTGGCAACATCCATTACAGATAATGGGGCTTCAAATACGCGCTGACTGCCGTCAGGCAGAGTAATGACTGGCATGATAAATCCTCACAGTGGTGGCCCGTACCAAGGGTCACATGTTGAATAAGAATAAGTAGTGAGCTTTTTGGTTTTGCCGTACGAGTGGCGAAACAACATAGCGACTGAACGTATCAGCGGCTCTGCACTAAAAAGCGCTGCCATATTACTGGCTGCGCTTGGCCGGAGCAAGTCTGCTGTCTGGCATCTGTTTGTTCCGGATCAATACAGCTGGCAGCGAAACTGGCAAAGTCGACCATAATTCTAACGATAGTTTTTATTTCCTTTCACTGCGGAGCAGCGACATGTGGCAAGCCATTGCGGACCAAATCAGTACCGAACTGCAACAAGATTTCCGGATCTCTCATAAACAACAGCTCGCCACGCATTCTGACAATCTGCTGTTTCATATCAGTGGCGCCGAGCAGCAATACCTGGTCAAACTGAATCACCGTGATGTGCTGGACAGCTTTGAAGCCGAGGCGCTGTCGCTGAAATTTATCCAAAACCGGCATTGTATCCGGGTGCCTCAGGTCATCTGCGCCGGTCAAACCATCGAAAAGGCCTTTCTGGTGCTGGAATATCTACCGCTGGCAACCGATCATCCGTATGGCTGGCAAGCACTTGGCCATCAATTAGCCTTTTTACATCAGGCCGATGACCAGGCGATGTACGGTTTTGACTGGGATAACTACTTAAGCTCCACGCTGCAGCCGAACCAATGGGGCAGTAACTGGTCGGTATTTTTTTCCGAACAACGTATCGGCTGGTTATTGCAGTTGTTGGCTGAACAGCAGCAAACATTTGGTGATATCGACAAAATTGTCGATCGCGTGCGCCAACGTTTGCATCACCACCAACCCAAACCTGCACTGGTGCACGGCGAATGCTGGCGTGGCAATGTCGGTTTTCTAGGCGAAGCGCCGGTGCTGTTTGATCCGGCCTGTTATTTCGGGGATCGGGAGGTAGATATTGCCTTTGCCGGATTATTTGACCCTCTACCAAGTGCGTTTTTTGCTGCCTATCAGCAGGTGCACGCGTTACCAGAGGGATTTACCGAACGCAAAGACCTCTATAACCTGTACCACTTATTACATCTGGCGTATTTACGCGGCGGTCGTTACAGCTGGCAAGCCCAGGAGCTTATTCAGCAGTTATTGAGCTGACGGACAGGAGATATTGTGGTTCAGGCAGTTATTTTTGATATGGATGGCTTGTTGCTCGATTCCGAAGACTTCTGGCAACAAGCAGAATATGAAACCTTTTCAGCCCTCGGTGTGCCACTGGCGCTGGCAGATACCGCCAAAACTGTCGGTTGGCGCTGCGATTATGTCGTGGACTATTGGTACCGGCAATCACCATGGACCGGACCAACACAAGGTGAAGTAGCTGACCAAATCATTGCTCAGGTGATCGAATTAATCCGCCAGCGTGGTGTGTTGTTACCGGGCGCACGACAGGCACTGCAACTCTGTCAGCAGCTCCGGTTACCGGTGGCGCTCGCTACCTCATCCAATCACCATATGATGCTAGCTGCGATGGAACATTTTGAATTGATGCCCTACTTTCAGGCGACCTGCTCCGCGCAATATCTGCCTTATGCCAAACCGCACCCTCAAGTCTATCTGAATGCCGCGGCAGCGCTTGGCATTGCGCCTGAACAGTGTCTGGCGCTGGAAGACAGCGTGACTGGCGTCATTGCCGCCAAAGCTGCACGAATGCGCTGTTTCGCAGTACCGGAACAGCAACACCGACACGATCCCAGATACAGCATTGCAGACAAAGTGTTGGATTCCTTGTTGCAACTTGAGCAGATAGATCTGTTAAACCTCTGAACTGAGGCTGTTTTATGACAGCAACTTTACAGTAGTAGCAAGTCACAACCAGCAAGCAACGGGTTGACCGCTCGCTGCATCTGCAGGTCGCTTCTACACTGCATAAAAATCAGCCGACAAGAGGAGCACACCATGCAACTCCTGTATAAAACCATTCTTTGCCCATTTTGCGGCCATCCAACTCACATCACGCTGGATGTCAGCGGCGACGATCAGGACGACATTGAGGATTGCAGCAATTGCTGCAATCCCATCCACATCGTGATGCACAAAGATGAAGCAAGACACAGTGTGCAGGTGTTTGTCGATGCCGAAGACGAGCAGTTTTATTAGCCTTATTGCCGTCCGTTTTTATGCTCAGACAAAAACAACGCATGCAGTTTTCGGCGCAAATAAACCCGCAACTTGTCACAAGGCGCGGTCATCAGCCAGCTGAAACCTAACGCCAGAATACCAATCAGCACACCGACTTTTTGTTGCAACAGCCCGACACTCAAAGCGGTAAAACAATACAAGGCCGGATAATGGAACAAATATAACGGAAAAGTGGCGCCAGATAAGCGACTAACCATCGCCTGCACAGTCTGACGCACTTGCATCTGGCGTAACAGTCCCGCCATGCCAATCAGATGCACAGCAAAACCAAGCGCGATAATATAATCAGTGACAAAAGCACTGGAATGACCGAAGAACTCATGCATTTGCGGCCCCAGCCACTCTGCCACCCGCCAGTTGATGTACAAATTCCCTACCTTGCCGACTACCATTGACAGGACAAATGCTGCCCCACCAAGCGCCATCAGCATATTCAGCTGACGACTGCGGTCAGTGGCGGCATAGCGGTACACCCAAACCCCGGCGAGCCAGGCTGGCAACAATAACAGGATCTTCGGGCCTATCAACAGTGCCGCTATTGAACACCACAACCAGCGCTGCCGGCTAAACATAAACACGGCAAACAACAGATAATACGCGGCTTCAAACGACAACGACCACAGCGGGATGTTGGAGCCGACATGCATGCCGCCAACCCAAAACTCGTTGGTAAACAGCAAGGAACTATGTAAGGCCGCATGTAGTGGTTGCGCAGGTTCATAAAGCTCCGGCAACATCAACCGGCCAACACTGTCGAGCAGGATGGTCGCCAGTACCGCCGGCCACGCCACCGATACCAGCCGGCTCACCCGGCTGATGCCGTAAGACATCGCGGTACGTTCTTTGGTCTGCTGGACAAACGCAATAACAAAACCTGACAAGACAAAAAAGATCACCACAGCGTCATGGCCATAACCAGCCAGTGGCGCTATCCAGCTGCCATCAAAGCGTTCATAAGCGGCATGGTGAGCGAATACCAGCAATGCGGCGAATAACCGCAGCACGTCGAGATAAACCGACAATGCCGGTGACAACACTTTTAATGGCACGGCCGTCTCGACCGGCGCTGCCGCCACCTGCTGCCATACTGCGGCTGGCATGCTGCCCACCGACAATGGCTGCGCCGTCGCCGGTTCCAGATTGAGCATGTCTCCAACCTGTCTGTGGCCCAAAGTCGTGATGGCCAGTGTTTCCGGGATCAAATGCAACCAAAAACTATGGCCTTCAACTGCGCCGACCGTAAGGCTGGCACCATCAATGGCAATAAACCCCTTTGGCTGGATAAAAGGCGCAAGTTCAGCCGGAAAACTCAGTTGCATGGCGCAATTGTCGTCGCTGCGCTTAATCGCCAGGATCTCTGCAGTCGCAGAGATATGGCCTGAAACGATATGACCACCAATCTCATCGCCGAACTTTAGTGACCGTTCAAAATTTACCGAAGAACCAGGCTGTAGCGTGCCTAAATTGGTTTTTTGCAGCGTTTCGTCAATGACATCAAAACTAACCCACCCTGCTGCGCTATCAAATTCAGTGGCTGTAAGGCAGGTACCATTAATGGCGATACTGGCACCTCTTTGTAGCTGTTGCAGCTGCGTCGTGCCTGCATCCAGCGTTAGCCTGAGAAAGCCGTCGCGCTTCGTCAGATCGCGCACTTTTACTTGTGCCTGCACTATTCCGGTAAACATGCATTTCCCCGTTGTGTTAACATTTAGGCCTTAAAGCAAGACCTGTTGCAGTCTGAAGAGCGCCCAATGTTACCCTTTTCCCGATTTGAAGCAAAAACCATTCTGAAACTCTCAGGCCCTATTATGGTCGCGCAGCTGACGCAGACCATGATGTATGTCATCGATACACTGATGGCTGGTCGGGTTGGCGTCACCGATATGGCCGCCGTGGCGATAGGTTCGGCATTGTGGTTACCTATTTTGCTGACCTTCCAGGGTCTGTTACTGGCGTTAACGCCGATTATTGCGCAGCATTTTGGCGCCGGCCGCAGCAAAGAAATCCTGCCTGCGACTTACCAGGGCGGTCTGCTGGCACTGTTACTGTCCTGCATTATTTTTGCGGCAATGCAGTTCATTGACTTACCGCTTAGCCTGATGCAGATGGACGATGAACTGCGGCAAAAAGCACTGGCTTATCTTGGTTACATCGCCTGGGGCATTTTCCCTGCGGCCGGCTACATGATCCTGCGTAACCTGTATGAAGGCATTGGATACACCAAAGCGGCAATGTGGATCAGTTTTGTTGGTATTCTGGTGAATATTCCCGCCAATTATGTGTTTATCTACGGCAAATTCGGCATGCCAGCACTGGGTGGCGCTGGTTGTGGCCTCGCGACCAGTCTGGTGTTTGTCGCGATGTTCCTGACTTTACTTGGCTACGCCGCTTTTGGCCGGCGCACCGCATTTGTGCGCACCCGCTTGCATTCTTACCGGCCGGACTGGGCGCAAATCTGGCAAATTGTGGCGCTGGGCACCCCTGTCGCTTTTGCTTTTTTCTTTGAAGTGACCTTGTTTACCTGCATTCCGCTGATGATTGCGCATTTAGGCCCGACTGTGGTTGCAGCGCACCAGATCGCCAATAATTTCTGTTCAATGGTGTTTATGTTACCGCTCAGTATTGGCCTTGCAACGACCATTCGCGTCGGTCATCTGGCCGGTGCCAGCGACGTCAGAGAACTGCGTAAGGCGATCGCCACAGCGATCCAGATTGGCCTGATACTGGCGATAGGGATTGCTTTGTTGACGCTGCTGGCCCGGCATTGGGTTGCTGCACAATACAGTACAGATCCTGCAGTATTAGAACTGGCCGCAGCAATTTTGATCCTGGCCTGTTTTTATCAGCTGTCAGATGCAGTGCAGGTGATTTGCAGTTGTACCTTGCGTGGCCTTAAATACACCAAACCGATTTTTTACATCACTTTTGTTGCGTACTGGCCCATCGGCTTTGGCCTTGGCTGCGTATTGGGATTAACCGACTGGTTGGTGGCACCGATGGGCGCACAGGGATTCTGGGTTGGGATTATCATCGGCCTGACAGTCGCAGCTGTGTTACTCGGCCGGTTATTGGTCTGGCAACTGAAACGGATGGAAGATGGCAGCTGGCAACCGGCAGAGCCGCATCAAAGCACTTTATTGCATTAACAAGTTCATCTGTTGCACGCTGGCGGCTGTTGTATTAACCGGCTGCCAGCCGCAACCGGAAGCGTTGTTCAGTGATTACCAGGCCAGACTGCAACGGCTGCATGAAATACCAGCCACTGAACTGAGCAAACCAGCATTACCGCCACTGCCCGAGATCCGCGCACTTAGTATCGTTATCCCGCCAGCCACAATTGATTTAACCGATATGCTGGCGCTCGATATCTGTGACCTAGAAACGCTGATCGCCGAACGCAATAACAGCCTTGGCAAAGTCCAGACCGACGCATCAATACTGCAATACGAATTGAAGTTGCTGGTGAAGCTGGGCAACTGTCTGAATTCCCCAGCTCTTTTCAGGCAATTGGCGCCAGAACTGCAGACAACACTGCAACAAATTTACCAGCAAAAACAACAGCAATTACCAGCTGTTTTCGCTAATGTACTGAGTCGCGACCCGACGCTGCGCCAGCAACTCAGTGGCAGTCAGCGCGGGGTTGGTTCTGATCAGAGTGGTCTGGCCGAAACTATACAGGCACTGAAGCAACTCAACCTGCTTCGACAATTTATTCAGCGACAGAATTATGTGGCAGCCAGTGAAATCCAGATCAACAGCGCGCTAGGTGCTTTGTACCACAGTCAGTTAGTCGCCGATTTACAGCATAGCCTGCGACTGTCTCAGCAGTTTTTTTTCTCGCTGGATCAGCAGCTCAGGCAAATACCAACAGCACAACTGTGTAAAACTGATAAAACCGTGCGCGAAAATCTGTTGCTGCAGATTTTTATCGGCCGGCTGCAACCAGAGCTGGCGCGTATGGACGGTATGGCGACAGAGCTTATCGCCGAATTGCTGCAGCTGTATCAACAGCACCCGCTGCGTGGCACCATTCAACAACGCCTGCAACTGCCGCAGCAACAATTACAGCAGCACCTGCGTCAGCATGTCGCATTCTGGCAACGCTGGCGCCAGTGTGATGCGCGCCGATAAGCTTGCCTAACGCGCAAAATTGCAGCGGTTAAGCGAAGTTACCGAAAAAACGCTTGCATTCACCTGAGGCAAAAAATACTATAGCCGCCGTTGTCAGCACCGCTGATGACACAGGTTGCGTCCTTAGCTCAGTTGGTTAGAGCACCACCTTGACATGGTGGGGGTCGGTGGTTCGAGTCCACTAGGACGCACCAAATTCTCAAAATAGCACGCCCTAATGCGTCCTTAGCTCAGTTGGTTAGAGCACCACCTTGACATGGTGGGGGTCGGTGGTTCGAGTCCACTAGGACGCACCAATACTTACAGTATCTGGTCACTTTATTCTGATTCACATTATCTAACCAATTCAAATACTTATCTAAGTTCTATTAAATTCTCGCGGATCAATTCTGCATACGCACTTTTCGCATCAGCTCGCTTAAATTTGCCGATATTTGCATTGGTGCCCAATTGGTGCCCGCTTACAGCAACTTTGAAAAGCAAACAGGTGATTTTGTCGCGCAAAACAGACCCCCACCAAGATGGGCGCCAAAGCAGATTTTTTTGCAAAAATGCCCTGGTCGTTTATCTGATTGCTGCGCAAAAATTTGGTGCCCAACGCGGGCACCAAAATTAACACCAAATAATAAACACCCTTAAAGTCCTATATACAAGAATGACTCGCACTACCCTATACCGCCTCTCGAAGACGACTGGAGAGCCACATCGCTTTAAGCACAGCGATGATTGCCTGATTTCGTCTTTTTACACCGTTGCCAATATTGTCCCAACGAACATGCACCTCACAGGTGAAGAACTTATGAAGTCTCAGATCGCTCCTGTCTATTGGCTCATTAGTCGGTTGTCGCTTTTTAGCGCGTCCCTTGGGTGCCGCCAGGTTTTTCAGAATTCCAGCCTGATAATCGTGCTCAACCTCGGCAGTTATCTGTTGAAGCGGATTATCAGTATGAAAATACTGATGACAGCGGGTCGTCAGGCACAGGCGGTAGTATATTTCTGAAGGATTGATCTCCAGCAGTTCTAGCCAGCGCACCAGCAATTCCACTTGATGGAGACTACGGCAAATGAACAGAAAATCTTTGCCAGGATCGGTCATATTAATTATCTCTTCTACCTGGTTTTGGGTAAAAGACAGAAACCACTTGCGCTCGTCTAGTAACTGGAGCCAAGCGCGGAACCGGACTATCACCCTCAGTGGTACTTTTTTCCGCATGACTTTTTCCATGACAGCCTTTACTTTCGGATCGACCAATCCTTTGCTGTACACCGAATCGATTTCTTTTAGCAGTGGCGCTGCAACATGCTCATCGCGGCGGATATGTCTGCTATTCGTTAATTGATAGATGGCCTGACCAATTTCTTTTATTGGATACACGCTTACAGTTGTTTTGCCCTTCTTTTTATTGTGCGCAATGGCCAACAAGCCGGTCAGTATTTGTAAGATGTCTTTATCCGGCTCAGGTGATCGATAACCCACCCAGACACATTTCTGTGGCCTCTGAGGAGATCTCAACGCTGCGTTGACAATATCGCTGATATGGATGTAAGAATGCATCGTCGTGATTGGCGTGGTGTGCCCCATTAGGATTGCGAGCGTATGTAAATCGCGCCGGGCAATCAGGTCCGCCGACAATCCCAAGCGCTTCCTGAGAAATACAGAACGCTGTTGATCTAACCACGGATGTCGAAAAAACACTGGCGTCACACGCAGGTCTATCCGAGGCATGTGTAATAACCAGAAACACCAATTTGCATAGCTATGACGGAGATGGTGAAACCTGAAATGAGGCTGACCGGTTGTCTCCTGCATTAAGTCAGTCAATAGATCCAATGCCGCCAATGCGAGCGGTTGGTCATAAAACAAAAGATCTGCTCGAACAACCGCGGGGCTAGCGCTGTACTCGAGTAACAGCTGATACTCTTCGTCAGGCCAGAACAAGTCTAGTGGCAAATTTCTTCTACCACGAGTCGACCTTTTTAGTGAACGGGCACTATTATGACGCAGCGCCAAATATGGCAACTTGCAGAATCGTAGATTGTCATTTTTAAGACCTAAAGCCTCACCGCGTCGTAACCCGCAGGCAAAACCAAAACAAAGTAGCAGTCGGCTAATGCGCGCAAGTTCACTATCAAAACATCTTAACGCAACCAGCAACAGCTCAACATCCGCTGGTACCAACATATTGGCATCGACGTTCGATTGTATGTTGGGTAAGTCGATATCACTGATGTGTAAGTCAGGGGCAATGTCATTTGAAACCAAGAATGATACGAAACGCTCAACAGTGGTTGGTTGAAAGCCTGACCCAGCTTTAGTGGCAGCTTCTTCGATGACCATGATCCATTGGTCTGAACTTCCGTCCCATACATCTTGCGCTCCCAAGCTCTGAAGCAGCGGACGTGCAAACTGAACATAACGACTAATACTGCTCTTGCCGAGCTTTGATTTGCGTTTTCCGCCATGAAGCACCAGCCAGTAACACCAACAGGTTAACAACCACTCCCAACTGAACTTGGTGGAATTGTCTTCATTTTCCAGCCAGAGCCTGAGTTTCGTCAACTCTGTTGCACGCTGCTGGCCGGATGCATTCAGTACAGGCTTCAGCCGATTAGACAGCGATGCATATTGAGTGTCAGCTGATTGGGTAAACGATTTGGGCGCATGCTGCTTCCATTGTCTCTGCGCTCTGATTGGAAGTGGCTTATCGTCCACTGAAGGAACAACTGAAATATGAAGCTTTTGCCCCAATAACTGCCGCCAGCGAGTCGTTGATAACGGCGTAGTTTTAATTCGTTGTGCAGATAGTTCAGCAAAAAAAACGCCATTCTGTAACCTTGCACTTAACAATCCGGCTTTACACAAACAACTGAAGCTGAGTTTATAGCCAAATAAATTGTTACTCATCCACGTGCAAAGCGTTTTGCGAGACGGATTGTATTTAAAAAGAGCATAAGCCTGATACCAATCAACAAAATCGCTGGAAATCAGGATCCTGTCATCGTCTTTTTCGAGCCAAAACTGCTGATCAAAGCTAACCAGCCGATAATGCCTTTCAAAAACATCTTCAATTTGTTTCGGGCTTAATACACGCTGCTCAAATATCAGACGCAACAAAAAGATACTGAAGTCCGGACGCACCCAGTTATCAGTAACCGGCGCTTTCAACGCTGCTTCGAGGAAACTGCGCACGGTCGAGATAGCCTGTAAGAATCTTGCCTGGCCGATGTCGATATAGTGTCGCTCAGGCTCGGACACCAGAACTCTCGGCGATGGTGATGCCATAATTTTAAAGCGAGCTTGCAATTGCGCTAGGCAGCACTCTAGTAGATGACACTGGCGCCGACGCTTACCACCATCAGTTTGAAATTTTCGAACAATCGCTGCAACAGTCTCGTCGGTGACACGTTGTTCTTCAATCCGTATTTCTGATTGAAACAAAGCGATTGTTGCCTGATCGTCCGGCTTGAGTGGAATATCGTTAAAAATCTGCGAGATCCACTCCTTGATATTTGAAGATTCTGACGTAACTAGGTGATCAGACTGCGCAGTGATTTCCATCCTTGTTCCTCCATAACTGCAGATAGCACAGGACGTAAAATTCTGTCGCTATCATACGGATTGATATGAGAAAACTGGCTAAATGGCGATTCGCCAATCGACCAGTGTCCTAAAAACTGGTTTATTAACTCGTTGTGTACACCCTGCTTCAGCAATTGGCTCCTTACGTGATGCCGGCCAAAATTTACCTCTAAGCCAAAAGGTTGGGTTCTATTGATGAGTTTGGCTGGTTTTAGTTGATGAGTGACCCACTGCCCCCCTTCATCAGACAGATAAAACAGCGGACCTTTTGCAGTTTTCATTTTGATTAACCGATCGAGAAAGCCAAGATCAGAACTCTCTGTCGTCATAGTTTGCTGGTTATGTTCTGCTATTTCAGGGGCGATTGAAGCGATGCGGCTTGCCAGAGCATTAAGATGAGATCGGTAGAAGCCAATTTGCTGATGGACAACCGGGCACAGACTGACTAGCCGGGTTGCGACTGTGGAATCGTCTTTATCGCAAACAAACATGACTGCATCAAAAATCAACGCAAGTGATGGAAATGGGTTGCGAACTGCTCGGCACCCTGTGCCAGCAAGTAGCATGAATGCTGTGTATTCTGCGTACTGATTGTGATAGTCAACCAATGCGGTTAAATCACGTTCGACTTGCGGGCGACTGAATTTGCGGCAGCTTTTAAGTAAATCGTCGACCAGATTGCGTTGCTGCAAGAGATTACCGGCTCGCTGGCTTCCGTATACTGCATCAGGGTCCAATGCATGAACGTGATAAAAACTGGAATCAAGGCAGTTTGCCTCGATCAGTTCCTGACTAACTTGCCACCAAATTGCCGAGATCCCGCGCGCAATTTGCTCTCCGGTCATCTGCGTATAATAACGCTGCACACGATATTGAAAACGTTCAACGCCAAATGCAAAGCGTTGAAAAATTGGATCCAATGTTGGTGAGCATTGCAACCGATTCGCCAGAAACTGTTCCGCTCGATCAATTGCGATACTCATTCCGTGTCGCTTACTGAGTCTTGCCAACCAATCCTTCACTAGTTGTTTCGGCTCGACTTCTTGCGAAAAAGTAAACAATTGCTTATTAATTCTCTCTGTCGACAGCGCGAGTGCCAACTTTGGAACCGCCAATGGGCAACTTAATACAATCTTTTGCCGGGCGTCCTTCATCAATACTGGTTCGACAATACATTGTGTATACCAATGTTCTGCATGTTGAACTAAACCAGTACCATCACCGCAAAACTGCCAATTAAGCAGTTGCTCTAGGTCAAATCCGGTCCATAACATCAGCAGGATCGCCAACTGACAATTGATGTCGACAGTGCTTGCACTTTTGCGGGTGAGTAGAGCATTCAACAAAAAAAGGATTTCGTCGGGCTGAAGAATGCTAGTACTGAGTAGCGATTTGTTGTTGGCTTGAACTAACCGCTGCGTGATCCCTATCGCATGAACTCGTGTGATGCCAGGATCTTCAATAACATCCAGAGAAAGACGATTTATACTCCATTTCGCATCAGGTTGAACTTCCAACAGGACCGTTGGAGCCACAGCCTCAGGAACGCGAAGTATGTCATCGGGCGTCAGAAGTACTGGCAAACCAAGAATAGAGACATCAGTTTCATCCGTCGTTACTGTTCTTTCAGCGTTTGGTCGTTTACGACGACTGCCACCCGAAGTCTTTCGCGGACGCCCAACACTACGGATAACCTGCTTCCAATCGGTACTGAGAGTCGTTTCAACATATCGCGCATAACGTTGATCCGTGCTTTGCAACTGCGGATTTAACGATAGCTTTTCCATTGCCGACGCTAATTGCCGATAACTTGCGTAGGTCTCGCGACCAAGCAGCGCTATAGGTTCCTTCATCAGCATCAATTGACGAATCGCCTTGCTGAACTCGACCAACCGATTAGGATGTTCATTAAACTGCTGGCGATGAGTAAGAATAAACTCCACTACTACTGCAAGCATGCTCCATGCATTCGACGGCAGGCTTGGTAGCGATAAAACAGCTTCAACCAGCAGCGCGTATACCGGGCTTTCTGAACACAAGCCTTTCTGTTTTGTCAGTTTCAACCCGCTATTTTTGTCATTGGTGGCTTGTTGCAAAGTTGAAATTGAGTAGCCAACACCAGTCTCAGTTACATTTAACAGCGATCCTAATACGGGATGCTGTGTGATGAGGCCCTGCACAATCGATAGAACTGGCAATAGCCCACGCTTTGAATCTGGAATTTGAAGCAGGCTTCTTAGTTCACCTAATTGCGCCACCGGCGACTGACGGTCAGACAAGTTATTCATTCCAACTCCTGACTTTCTACCAACTGGGAAACTTGAATATTTGCGACGCTCAACGCCAATGCCAGTTGATGTTGGGTACATATTTGGGGAAACAAATTTCTGAAACTTGGCCGTTTCAACAGATGTTTATTTTGACCGTCTTCATTGGGGAATAACGCATGCAACAACCTGAATATCTCGGTAGTCGGTAACGAGTTTGGAATGATCCTATTCGTCAGTACCTCCAGACGAATAAGTTCTTTAACAGTGTTGGCATTGGCTTTCGTGTACATAACTGTGATGGAAGTTTCACTATGAAGCTTTGACCGCAGCAAGTTAAAAGTGTGAATGTTACCGATGACGTCATAATGATGCGACCGCGAGGTAAGCTTGGTTACAATTGGTGGACAACGAATTGCCTCAAAACCTATCAGCTCAGGACAATTGTCTGACATCCGAATTTGGCATGTTGTTGGCTGAACCACTGCATCCCTGATGCTGGCAGGAATACGTGACGTCAGCTTTAACTTGGAAAGCTCAACCTGGATCGGTTTAACAGTCGATCCGAATAACTGATGACTCCCTTGAGAATGTGTACTCATCGCCTGCCCCCTCCGTTGCATATTTAAATTGATGCAATGGAAATCAAAAAGAAGCAAGGGCTAGCTTTTCAGAAAAAACCTAATAAATTCAAAAGCTTTATTATATTACAACCTATTCTGAGCAACTATTTTCGCAAAAATAATGCAGATCAGGCATTTACAGAAAAATCAGAATATTTTTTGTGTTCAAAAAATAAATTAATTGCATTAGGCAGCGCACTATGTTAACAGCGAGTGAAGTTTAAAACTTGGTCGTGATTTACTAGATAGACAGTGTTTCAAACTAGAAATAATTTAGTTTGAAACACTGCTAGATTCATCAATGTCTATTTAATATCAAAATATCAGATGCTTAGATAAAACCCAGCCAACTTTACTAGCTTTTTCCCGCTTTAATATGCGCCAGCACTAAACTGACGTTGTCGCGACCGCCGGCGGCAAGCGCTGCATCAATGAGCTGTGTTCCTAGCTCATCCAATGCCACGCCCTGTGTTGCGATATGCACTGCCGACAGTCCATTAAACTGCGACTGTAATACATGACTGATGCCTGAATCCGTCACCATGTCGGTTAAGCCGTCCGTACACAGCAGTAACAAATCCTCGTCACTGAGCGGAAATTCGCTAATCACCGGCTCCAACGGCTGGCCCACAGCTTCAACGCCGAGCGCTTGTGACAGCACATTGTGGTCCGGGTGCGTAGCATAGTCGGCAGGCGCAATGCGGCCACTTGCGAGTAAATCATCGGCCAGCGTTTGGTCTTTACTGAGCTGCGTAAGCTTGCCATGTCGAAACAGATAAACCCGGCTATCGCCGACTTGGGCCAGTGTCAGGTGCTCATTTTGTACCAGACCCAGACTGAGCGTGGTGGCCATACCCTGATATTGGGGTTCGCGCTGGGCTGAATCAGCGATGGCTTTGTGGGCGCGCAGCACCGCCATGTTCAGCAATAAACTGCGCATACTGTCATCACTCAGCAACGCAAACTTTTGTTGAGCAGCTAATTCAGCAAATACCGCTACCGCAGTTTGACTGGCGATCTCACCGCTATTTTTGCCGCCTACGCCGTCGCAGACCAGCAACAGGCAGGCGTCAATATCGGGAAGTGGCAGTACCAGCACACTGTCTTCGTTATTGCTGCGTACCAACCCTTGATGGCTGTGCGCACTGGTGTGTAGCCGCGATAAAAGGCCCATATTCACCTCGTTATTGCATAAGCGGTTGCAGTTGCCACTCGAGCGTCCCTATACGCAGGCGGCCTTTGGCAGGCAGCGGCACGCGCCCAGCGATGGCAACGTCATCTAACCAGATTTGATGCTCCTGCAGCACATCTAAATAAAATCCGCCGCTACTGACATTCAGTAGCGCAACAGGTTGGGTGCAGTCACTGCCAACCACCCATTGGCCTTTGCCGTCGAGCCCGATAGCGCAGGGTTCACATAGCCATAGCTGACGGCTGATCAGGTCTTGCGAAAGCGTTGGCCAGCTGGTTTTCAATTCACTGGTGTCGAACATCGATAACGCGCTATCGGAAAGCTTTAACAACCAGGCACCACCGACATCGCGTAGTAGAATTCGACATAAACCGGCGCTTTGTGGCTCACGGGAGCCGCCCAGAGCAAGCTCGTAGCTGTTGCCGCGCTCAAGCGCTAGTGGGTTGCCCGCTAACAGCGGTTTACCGTCGACAAAGCTGCCATTGGCGCTGTGTAAATCTTCCAGATTCACCTTTCCGTGCTGATACGACAGACGCACCTGCTTGCCGGCTCGCGATAACCGCTGATAAGCCAACACCCAGACATTCGTTTGCCCTTCAGCTTTGCGGGCTATTTCCAGAGTCGAATCTGGCCAGAGCATTAGCGGTTGCTGCGCATGCTGCAAGCATAGCGGCAGAGTCGCAGCCGGCAGTTGCGCCAGCGCTTGCTGCTGCAACAGGCTTAAACGCAGTCGTTCACTGCTAAAAACCGGCTCATCTCCCATCGCCGCCAAATATCGGTTCAGCAGAGACAAACGCGCCATGGCGCTATCGCTTTGCTGATACACCTGTTCAAATGCTGGCAGCAGATGGTTTTGTAGTAGTGATTGAAAACTCTTACGCCAGCTTGCGATATCATCCTCGCGATATGGCAGCGCCGGTTGAGCTTGTTGGATATATGCTGCTGCCCGCAGTGGCTCAGTTGCCAGCAAAGGCTGCGCTTGTAGCCACAACTGTTCTGCCTGTTGAACCTGTTGAAGGCGCTGTTGCATCTTGCCGTTTGCAGGCAAATCGGCAACTTGCGCCTGCAACTTCTGTAACAAGCCCTGTGCTTCAACGATATGGCCTTGGTTTAATGACAACTCGAGCTGTTGCAGCGTAGCGTTGGCGCGTTGTAACTGTTGATTGATGTGGCGCTGCCACCACCAAAACGCTGGTAACAGCGCACCGATGCCTTTTCGTACCGCAGCGAGCTGTTTCTGTGCGCTTTGATAACACCGCGCCGTGGCGAATTGCTGCAAGTTGGATAACTCAGCAGCAAAGCGACGGTGCAGCACCAGCATTAAAACCATCAAAACGAGTAGCAGCAGCCCGCCCAGATAGCGTCCACTGTAAGCCAGGCCCTGACGTTTGATGGTAAATTCACGCGTACCGGCTTCTAACTGAAAACTGGCGCTCGCGCCGGCGTTTTGTAAGCTGTCGCGCAGCTGTTGCTCGAGGCTGCCGGCCGCTTTCTGGCTGGTTAAGCGATAGGTTTTATCCGCAACCTGATGCAGGAGTTGGCCACGCTCACGGGTTGTTTCCAGTAGTTTTAACTCAGAATAACCATCGTTAAAGGCGGCCAGTAAGGCTTGTTCCAGTACCTGATATTCACCGATGGCAAAGTCTTGTAGGCGCAGCTCGAACTTGTGGGTGCGTGGAAAGTTATGCAGTTTTGCCGCAATGACGGTAGCCACTTCCGCGGCCACTTGGGCGGCTTTGCCGGCCAGATAGTGCTCAAGGCAACTGTCTGTGCAATTGGCTGGTACATCATCAAATTCCTGAGCAGCGCCATCCCAACTTTCAATACGCCGGCCGGTTTCCAGCTCCAGCACAAAGGCTGGCACCCTGACTTGCCAGCGGGTGACTGCCGCACCTTGTACTGCTTGCAAGTCGACATCAAACAGTAGCACCGCATCAACGGCTTTTTTTGAGTTACGCGCCAGTGCAGCCAGCTGAATGTCATCCAGTGCAGTGCAATTAGTTAGACAACCGGGCAAATCAACCAACCGTCGGTCATATACCGTTAAGTCGGAGTTAGCTAGTTGTTCAAGCAACACCGCCTCAGCACGCTGCTTGACCACCGATTGGCTATCGCTTGTAAGTGCCTTGGCAGTTGCGGTGGCCTGGTCTGTGGGTTGACTCAAGACCAGCAATTGCCAGGATTCCGCAGCGAAAGCCCGGCTTGTTACAATGAAGCTAAGCAGCAAACCGAAGATCAACAGCCACGCTTGATTAAACAGCGCCCAAGCCTGCGAACATTCCAAACTACAACGACGCTGCGATCGGCGACCTGGCTGAACCTGCTGTACCATCTGTATTCCTTGATCTTCTATGCTTTACACAAAGGTTTGACGGGCAAAATTGAGCCACAACAAGGCGCGTCTGACTTATCACCAAGATATAGGTTGTAGCGGCTCCGCTTGTTTGCGCTGCTCGTCTGTCACAGGGCCGTGGGATTGCACTTTAAAAAAGTATCCTTGTTGCACTACATCGCCTTGCATGCCGCACACCGACAGTCCACGGCGTAGATTGGCAGCCAGTTTACTCGCAACAGTACGGCCCTGATATTCCAGCATCAGGCGGGAACCATCGGTGCTGGTCACCTGATGTTGCATATAACCGCTAAAACGTGGCAATAAGTTTTGATAGCACTGCTGCTCGCCAGGCTGCATGTCATACAAGC
This sequence comes from Rheinheimera sp. F8, assembly GCF_001518915.1. NCBI lineage: Bacteria > Pseudomonadati > Pseudomonadota > Gammaproteobacteria > Chromatiales > Chromatiaceae > Rheinheimera > Rheinheimera sp. F8. The sequence continues at coordinate 3,138,066 of NZ_CP013656.1, read as the reverse complement.
CCAGCTCATAACGCTGCCGTTGCACGTCGGCAAAATCATCTTCCATGGCCGGGTTTGGCGAGCTAAACACCAGTTGCAGGCCTTGATGAACCCGCCCGTCAGGTGCACTGCTGCACGCGCAAAGCGTTGCCAATACTAAGGCCGAGATACCAGTTTGGAACAATCGCCGGCAAAATTGCCACATATATAGTTGATGCATCATCATCTCCTGTCGGTTTACCTAATCTGGTTATGGCAAACTCAGGGCAATTTTTAACAACAAAACCCGTCTGGAAAGAACGGGCTTTGAGGTCTATTGAAAAGTGCTGCTAGCACCGGGTTTCAGGTTGTCAGCAACATAACGCTTTATGTTTTTACCAACCGTCATTCACATCTGGTTTTGCTTTGCCACGCAGTGAAATACGCTGCACTGTGTAGGTGTTACCAGAGAACTGCACGGTGGCACGGATATCCAGCTCTGCCAGCATTTTTTGCAGATTGCGGTTTAACTTGCTGCTGGTGATGCCGCTTTCGTACCAAAACTCGGCTTTGGTATTGGAGTTGTAAGTGGGTCTGTGATTTTTATAACTGCTGAACATCACTAGATATTCTTCAATTTTCATCACTTCGGCCGGGTTAAAACCATCAAACACCAGGTTGTACGCTGTTGGCAAAGCACTGTCGTTTTTGACCTGGGTCACATCCTGATTCGGCGCTACAATCCAGGCTAGTTTTTCTGCCAACACCGAGCCCAAATCATTGCCCAATGTCTTGGCATAATCGCCGACACTTTCAATCACACATTCACGATTACATTTAGCCGGCGCATTCCACTCTGGTGGCCCTTTCACTTCAAAAGCCCCCAAATGCTGACCGGTTTTCACCTGTAACAAACGCCCTTCAATCCGCACTTTCACTTTGCTGGTGTAACCGACATCACGCACGGCGGCATAGATGGTAAAAATCACCGCCACATCCATCGGTGGTTTTTTGATGGTTTTGGCGATGTCGATGATTTCAGCATCCGAACGACGTTTGCGACCCTGGGCAAAATTCTCCAGCGTGACCGTGGTCTCATCGTACACATCAAAGCCTTTGTCGCTCATCTGGTCCTGCAACGACACCAGCACACGTTTAAAGACACGGCTATCTCGCGGAATGGCATCCGGATCATGGTCTTCACCCACCACCTGTAAATTAGGTTTTTCTGCCGCCTGCACTGCCGGCATCGCTACGCCCAATAGCAGCACCAGACTTAAAAAGACTAAACGCATCACAACACTCCTCAGGTTTTTGTTGGTTCCTGTTGTCTTATGGACAGTTTAGGGGGAAATTTTTGAAATTGAATAAAAGCTCGCAAAATAGAGCTAAGAATCAGCACTGTGGGTTACTTAGTAACGCAAAAAAAATAAAAATAAAAAACATCCTGGCTACGACTATTTTCATTCAGGACCGTTGCATGCCGAATGCTATCAGTTGTGCAGAGCTTGCCATAGCACCTCTTTTTAGCGCTGGCCCCACAACAGCAAAAGCAACAAGCGAATGCCCGCAAGCGGGCAAGAAGGGCCTGCCGGCCCCGAACTGCTCTTTATCAAGAGCAGTAAACGTTCGCTGCGCTCTCTTAAATGGTGAGGCTATCCTGCCTCACTGGCCTCTCGCCCATCCTTGGGCTCGCATTTATAGCTTGCCAAGCAATGCTTGGCATCACTGCGTGACCGCTATAAATCCTGGGCCAATCGAAAGCCGATGAGGCTGTACCGGCCCGACGAATCGTCCCTGTTACGATTCGATACGCGCAGGGATGCCGGTCCGTAGAACCAGGAGCCGCCCCGCCCAACACGCTTCGCGCAGTCGCCTTGTTGCCAGGCACTACCATTAGTGGGGGCGCCTGTATAGCTTTCATTCCAACAATCTTGCGTCCATTCCAACACATTGCCGCTCATAACGTATAGACCATAACCATTGGCCGCAAAGAATTTAACCGGCACAGTGCCGTCATACGAACTGCTGCATTCTCCACCATTTTCACGTCGGCCATAACGGGCCTGTCCGCAATGAATGCTGTCGCCCCAACTGTATTTGGTGGTGGTACCACCGCGTGCTGCGTATTCCCACTCGGCTTCTGAAGGGAGCCGAAAGCGTTGACCGGTGGTTTTGTTGAGCCAAGGAATAAACTGCTGGATGATGTGGTCGAAGCTGACGTTAATTACAGGTTTATTGCCGCGGCCTGATATAGCAGAAATTCGGTCATCGGGCTTATGCGAACATCCACCCGCCTGCACGCATGCATCCCACATTGCAAAGGTGACTTCGGTTTCCATTAGTTTAAAAGCCTTCATGCTCACTTGGTGGCGCGGGAACTCGTCTGAGTCACATTCACTATCACCCTCACTACACCCCATCATAAAGTTGCCGGCTGGGATATAAACTATATTTCCTACGTAGGGTTTAACCGCTTGTGCTTGAACAAGTGCCGCTTTCCTTTCTGCTGCAATCACCGCTAAACGTCGCTGTTCTTTCTCTTTAGCCTCAGCTTTTGCATCCGCTATCGCCTGCTGGCGTACTTCGTCCTCGGTCTCTGCTTTCTCTGTGGCATCTGCAATGGCTTTATCTTTTAGCTGCTGCTTGACCGTTTCGCTACCTTGTGTCGCTTGAGTGCGGAATCTACCATCGACCCTTGCATCCAAATACTGCTGATAACTTTGTTCGGTATGGGTCGCTTTGGCTTTTTCAAAAGCTTGTTGGTCATTGCGCCAATACACCTGTTCGAGTTTGGCGAGCAAAGTCGCATCCACCACGCCAGTAACCAGCATCTTCTCGCTGGCTTCAAATTGTTCAATCGCCGCTTTGGTGCGAGCGTCCAGTTCACCGTTAGCAGTTATCTCATACCCGAGTTTAATCAGCCATTGTTGGGCTTGCTCAGTTGCACTTTGTTCTGCTGCAAGCTTTTGCTCTTGCTGTGTTTTGGCGAGCTTTTCCGATGCTAGTTGCGCTTCTTTGAGTTGTTCTAAAGCCTTGGTAGCACCTTGCCGGTATTGGCCTTCTGGGACTTGGTTGAGATATTGCTGGTAGGCGTCAACCGTATCCGCTAGTTTCGCTTGTTGCCAAGCGCTTAGGTCTTTATTGCGCTCCACGTCCAGTTGCTGATAACTGCTGTAACCATAATATCCGCCACCAGCGAGCAGGATTGTGGCAATGCCTGCGGCTAATAGGTTTTTGGTTGGTTTTTTGGCTTCAGCGTGGTTTGACGTTGTTTGCGATGATTTCTGAGCTGACGCTGTTGTATTTCCGGAGGTTGTTGCCGGTAAAAACCGCGCAAGTTCTGCTTCGGTTTTACCTAAAAGCGCACCACCTGCTAACAAGGCTTCACGTTCGTCATGGGGAATGCTGCCTTGATGCTGTGCTTTGGCAGCTTCAACCTTTTCCCGCCATTTGATAAAGCTTTGCACCGCGGCAGGTTGAGCAGTTTTGGTTTCTGCGATTAACTGGGTTAAATCAGTTTCTGAAACACCGGCAATATCAGCCGCTACGCTTAACGCCTTTAGCTGCGCACCATCCACCACGCCTTCGGTTTTAAGCAGTTCAGCGATTTTTTGCTGCAGCGGTTTTAGTTCGCTTTTAAGCGTGGCGCCGGTGCCTTGCACAAAAGTGCCGGTTTGCTCTGTAGTAGCATCCGCTTGCATTGCCATGGCTTGTTGCAAGCGGCTTAACATGTCGCCGGCATTGGCCGGGCGTTGATGCTCGTCGCTGCTAATGGCGGCTAAAATCAGCTGATTAATGGCCGGGGCTAGTGCCGGCACAAAACGGATCGGGTCATCGAAACGGCCAATCGGCAGCGCGCCGGTGAGCATCCGATACGCCAGTACGCCAACGCTATAGACATCACTGGCGGCACTGACATGTTTAGCGCTTTCGCGCTGCTCTGGGCTCATATAATTGCGGCTACCCATGCCAAGGCCACTTTGGCTGTGCTCAGTGTCTGGTAATTTGGCAATACCAAAGTCGGTCAGCTGCACCTTGCCGCTGTCATCAAACAAAATATTGGCGGGTTTAATATCGCGATGTACCAAGCCGGCCTGATGTACTGCGGTTAACCCCAGCAGTACCTGCTGCAAAATCGCCAGTGCCCGTGGCAGTGGCAAAGGCCGTGGCTGCAGCGCAGCGGGTAACTCAGCAGCGCCGGCGCGGCTAAACACATCTTTGCCGATTTCATCAACAAGGGAACGTGGCAGATAATTCATCACGTAATAAGGCGTGCCGTCTGGCATTTCATCAAAATCACGGATATTGACGATATAAGGATTGGAGGACAGCTGGTGCAAAATGCGCGCTTCATCTAAAAAGCGTTGGCGCAGGATTTGGCCGGCATCGCCAGAAGCGGATGTGGCCTGACGAGCGGCTTCGTCGTCTTTGATGCGAAACACTTTGATGGCAACCTGTACATCTAGTTTGGGGTCGCGGGCTAAAAATACCTCGCCAAAACCACCCACACCTAGTTTTCGTTCAATCTGATATTTACCAATCTGGGCTGCCTGCATGGCGCTAATGCTCCGTCGCTTACCAGTCAATGCCGTTTTGCTCGGCACAGGCTTCATTGTTTTCTACTAATATACCGTCCACCCGCTCGGCACAGCTTGGCTTTTTGGCTTTGACCGGTGATTTTTTTGCGGGAGTGGGTACGGGCTTTGGTTTGGCCGGTGCCGGGTTGGCTAATACTGGCTTTGGGACTGCTGGTTTTGGGACTGCTGGTTTTGGTATGGTCGGATGCGTCACAGGCGCTGTGTAAACAGGCGTCACAGGAACCGGTTGCGCCGGGGCATTGCTTTCCCTCGGTTGTGGCGGAGGCAATTTCTGGTTTTCGAGATACTGCGCACTGGCGGTTAAATCCAGCAGCGGCGTCAGTCTGCCAGTGCGGATATCCTGCACTTGATGGCGGCTTTGCACGATTGCACGGCGCAACTCGGCTGACGTAGCTTGTGGATACTGGCTTTTTAATACCGCAATACTCGCTGTCACATGAGGCGCCGCCATCGAGGTGCCGCTCATCTCAAGCGTACCAGACGGTACGCCGGTGGAACGGATGTTATCACCCGGTGCCAATAAGCTTAAGTACGCGGACGTATTGGAATAATCCGCCACAGTGCGATTGGCAGTGACTGCACCGACACTAATCACGTCGCTGACGCAAGCCGGTGAAATCAAACCATTGGTGCGGTGCTCATTCCCTGCAGCCACTACCACCACAATTCCGGCTTGCACCGCCCGTTTGATGGCGGAACCATAGACGGTTTGGTCATCACAATGTGTACTGTATTCATCGTTGTCGCCAAGACTTAAGTTGAGCGCGGCAATGTCGTAACGTCGCTGCTGCGCGACGACCCAATCGATGGCGGATAACACATCAACATCATAAAAGCCGATTTTAGCCCCGCTGCGAAAATTCGCTTTTACCGCAACCAGCTGGCTCGCGGCCGCTACGCCTTGCGGCCCCACGATAATGCCGGCGATGTGCGTGCCATGTGATTGATCGCCAGGATCTGCTGCACCGTAACCCTCAACAAATACGCTGTCTTGACATTGTTTGGCACGTGATACACAAGCTTCCGCCACAATTTTGCCCTGCAGGGATGGGTGGCTGGATAAAACGCCGTCATCAATCATTGCCACAGTCACACCTCGGCCGGCTTGCTGCATTTTTGTGGCTGGCAGTGGCGAAATCAGCTGCAGGTTCTGTGGCAATTGCGTCGATGTCTGCTTAGTAAGATGAAACTCATTTGGAAAAACCTTGGCGACTTTGCCAGAAGCCAGCAGCGCCTGAGTATTGGCGACGGACTTGGGCACCGCCATATAAGGCAAATGCTGATAGCTGACTAGATCTGCCACATTTTGCCAACCCATATCGTTGGCTAAGTCGCGCTGTGCCGCTTCGATATAGTTGTTGAACGACAGCCATTCACCATCGCCGACCTGATCAGGCCTTTTATCGTTGGCTGCAGTATTTTTTGCGACGTTGTCCAAGGTTGCAGGCAGCGCAAGCTCGACAATCACATAATCATCTTGCGTGTTTGATGCCTGTAAGGGCTGGAACCAACAAGCAATGACAACCGCAATGGTTTGCAGCAGCGGCAACCAGGCGCGTTGCTGATATGTTTTTTGCTTAATCGCTGTCATGGCCTGTGTTGCTATCGTCATAAAAATTCCGTTGTCGCTTTGTCGTTTATTGACGGCGGTTTAAAACGCCGCTTGCCACACTTGCAGGTACACCTGCGCCTGAATGCCTTCTTGTTGCAACTGTCGGGTCAAATCAGCGGCGGAGATAAAATCAAAAGTTCGGGCTTGTTCAATCGCCACCACCACCGCTTCGCTGGGTTGGGCCCGACTAAATTGCACCAGCAAAAGTTGGTGGCTGCTTGATGTTAAGTCGCCCGGCAAGTTGTCTTTGGCAAAACTCAGAACCCCGCCGCCACTTTTGACTATGGCAGACTCAGGCATTTTTATTACAACCAGTTGCTGATTGACGGCGACTTCAATTTGTAGCTGACACAAAGAAGCGGTTTCAGCACGGCCTTGACGCGTTGCGACCGCGCTGACTATTTTTGCATTGCTGCATGATGACCAGCGCAGCATAGGCGGTGTTTGGGCTTGAGTTTGATTTTGTGAGGTGAATGACTGCGCTGCATCTGCGCCAGCATTCATTTGAGGGCCAGGCTGCGGCATAACAGTCGCTGAAGGCGACTGCATGGCCCAATAACCTATTGATACGGCGCCCAGAACCAACGCGACACCGGCCAGTTTAAACCAAGGTTTTGACTTGCTTCGCAAAGTGGTGGAAGCCTGTGGTTCTGCGTGATCTGCAGCACTGGGCTTGGCAATAACTGCCGACGTGGGAAGCCGGTCGTCAGCAACTAAACGAAGCGAGTTTGTTGCGGCTTGTGTGCTCTGTTCCGATGGGTTGTACTGGGTTTCTTCTGGCTGAACAGCATCCATTTGCGAGTTTTCTTCTGCGCTATGTGGCTGGATTTTTTGTTTGGCAATTTTATTGACGTCAAGCGGCGCCGGGCTGCTGGTGACTTTTTGCTCGCGTGGCGGTGCGGTTAATTGTGAAACCTCGCTGACGTTCTCCAGCCAGACCGGTTGATACTGACTAAAAAAATGGCGCACCGGCTCGTCGAGTGCCAATAGCGCTGCGGCCACGTCAGCCTGATTGTGACGAGAAAAAAATAACTGAAATGGCTGCGCTGGCAACAGGCGAAGCGCCTCATACAAATGCAGCAACTTGTCGGCAATGCCACTAACACCGCCGACCTCGCCCTGCACATTGACGGTGCCGGTCGCGATCCAAACCTGTGCAGCAAGATTTGCAGTATTGCTGTTGCCCTGCCACAAGCGCCCTTGCTGCAATAGCAAATGAGCCATAAAAACCGGTAATTGCCAGCTGCTGCCTTGGTCAACCCGGTGGTCGACATCCAGCCGAAAAGCGCCATGCCCGACGTGGCGGTGAATAATGCCGGTGCCTTTGCGGACAAACTGATGATAGGCACTGCTGACGGCTAACGCCTCAGTGCTGTGATTTATACAAACGACCGACTGCACGTCAGCGTCTTCTGCCACCAAGCCCAGCACGCGGCTCACGCCTTGTGTTGTTGGGATCCACACTTGGATAGGGTTAGTCATGACCGGCCACCAAGTACAGCGCTTGCGTACGTAGCACTTCTAATGCCGGGTCGTCGTTGGCAAGCACCAGCTGAGTCTGACCATCTAACAGTGGCGGAAAAACTAACCGCACCACGTTAGCTGGTTGCTCGTCAGGTTGCTGAATTGAATGATGCACAGGCTCTATTTCAGCACTTCCAGCTGATGCGCTGGCGTGCAGGGTGAAACGCCGGCCATCCGTTGGCCAGGGCGCATCAAACTGCAGTTTTAAATACACCTGCGGCAAGGCTTTGGCGCCAATGAGCTTTAGCTCCCAGCCATGCCCAACACGGCTGGCGATGGCCTCATCACTGTCGGCTGCTGCAGCGATTGGCAGTTGATAGCTGCTTTGTTGTAAAGCCTGCTGATAAAGTCGGCGCCAACTCAGGTCGACGGCCAACCGCGCCCGCACTTCAGCTTCAGCACACGCTGCGCCTTGCACATATTGCATTAGATCGTTTACCAACAAGGGCCGCTGTATGCCGACTTCAGGCATTGGCACTGCCAGCTCCCGATGTTGGCGCAGCGCGACAAATAGCGTCTGGTGCGGATCAGTCATGAGTACTCCCATACAATAGGTCAAACACCTGCTTGGCTATGGCAAAGTCAGCGGCATTTTTTGCGGCGATGGCGGGTGCAAGGTGTTGATCGTCGGCAGCCAGTGTTTGATTATCCCCTACGAGCTGTAGCTTAAAAGCGGCCCTATGCTTTGTGATCAGCGCTGCCAGCGCTTGTAGTTGTTGCCAGCCGTATTCGTAATCAACCAGTTCGTCAGCAAGCGGTAGTTGTTTAAAGCCCTGCCGGTTTAACCCTTTAAATGCCTGTTGCGCACGTTGACAGGCGCTTGCAAAAGATGGCTCCTGGCACAGCGCCAGCCAGCCCTCGCTATAAATTTGTTGCCAGTGCTGCCAATCCAAACTGCTTTGCGTCAGCAGGCCAAGGGCCAGTGGGTCTTGGTGGCTGACAAAAATATGGCCCAGACAGTCTTTTACCTGGCTAATGTTGGCATCAATGTCGGTAAAGCTTGCCGGCCATTGTTCAAGCGGCCAGGGCGTTAAGTCGGCTAGTTTATCAAGCAACACGCTCTTGTCAGCGTTGCGGCAGGCTTGCACCAGTACCGCCTGCGCGTCGCCCCACCAGCGCGAACGACAGACGGTGAGTGGAAACTGCGAAGCGAGGTTACCTGCCAGCAGTAATGGTTCTAATTGTTCTAACTGCGAGGCGGTCAATAATTTCGCGGGCTGGCTGAGTGCTTCGACATCGATTAATTGCAGGCTGTCCAAGGTTTGCTGTAGCTGTTCCGGAGACCATTCGCCTTGTTCCGCGTCATAACCAATCGATGTGGCATAGTCGTGTTGTTGTTTATCGCGCCCGGCCAACAAACACTGCTGCAAATCGAGCATTAAGCCTGCAACCGAACGAAAGCGCCGAAAACCAAGCCCTTCGTCGGGCTGTGCGCACATCGCCTGCCAGAACGCCACAATGCTGTCGTCACAAATTTCGTGTTGCCAGAGCTGCCCGTTATTGTCCAGCCACTGGCGAATGGCCCGGTATTGGCGCTGCAGCTGGACTGCAGGTAAATGCTCAGCCAAAAAGTTATAGATAGTTTTTTGTAAATCTCGGGCAGCTTGTTTGGCCTGCTGATCGATAGCGGTTACATCGCTATTGGTCGGGCTTGCCCCTAAGCGCTGCAACACCCGACCATCGAGGAACAAACAAAACTCCAGAAAAAGCGCCAGAAACTGCACGCGTCCTGGGCTGATGGCAAAAGACGGGGTAATTTCAATCACCGTTTGGCTGGGTTGCAGCTGAAAAAACTGCCGAACTTTGGCGCCAGATAAACATTCGTCCTGATAAAAAAACTTGAGTAGCCGGGCCTCAGCCGTTTTGGTTGTTTGTGAGCCATGCTGCACAATGGCCTGACAGAGATACCCCAGCTCGAGCGTCAGCCGCGCATAATTGCGACAAACAATATGCTGGCGTAATAGCGCCACCTCACGAGCGGAAAACTTGGGGCCATACCGACCTGGGCTCTCTTGTAATGACTGAAACAGGCCATGTAATTCGGCGCTGACGCCACTTTCTAACTGCCAGCTAACCGCGTCCTGTGAAATCGCTTCAGTCTGGATATGCTCGTTGTCGGTCACGGCAAGCCCTAGTTCATTTGCTGATGTAACAACGATATAAGGCTTTGGGATCTGTGGCAAATATTGCAGCAGCCCTTGATAAGCGAATCCGCTTATACTGTCAAAATGCCCGTTATTGGCGCCTGCACCTCCACTGGTGCTCACCATAATCACTACCAGCAGGGTGACCAGTCATCCAGTACTTGCTCGGCTTTTGGTGCGGTTCTGCTAAAAGCGCGGCTTGTAAAATCACCATGGCCAGCTGCGTGATAAAGTGGGCTATTCGGATCCATAAAATCATCGAGTACGCGCGGGCACTCGTTGCGTTCACTAATTACAGCCGGCGTTAATCGTTGAGGTTGTGACATCTGATTACTGCCTGACGATACCTTTAGCGGATATACTTTTTTCCAGCGCTGATAGGCAGTTTTTACTCGGTTCAGTTGTGCAGGCGATGCATAAAGCCAGAGCTCATGTTCCAGTTGCTGATAGCTGCGTAGTGGTGAATCGACAGGTCGCATCGTCAGATAATGCGCAGCCACTTTTTCAGGTTTTGCCTCACCAGACTTGGCGTAACGACGATCTAATCCCAACAGATATTGTAAAGCCGCTGTGGTGGCGCGCTCAGCATCAAGGAGCTGCTTTGCAGATAACTGATAGTGTCTGCGCATCAATGCGGCATCCAGCGCAAACAGGCCCAAACGTCCATCCGGCCCGACATAATCAACATCAAATCCCGAGCCGGTCTCCACCAGCGCCAACACCAACGGTACATTCAGCCCCGCATCTTTGGCCTTTGTTGCCAATTGTGGTGGGAGTGGTTTGTTAAGGTCGATTTCTGCTGCATAAATCAGGCTGTTACTGAACAGAATAACGAGCACTAGCCAGAACTTGGCAGCAACATGACAAAAGTGCAGTTTCAAACGCCAGGCGCTGTTGGTGCTTGCATTGATAGTAACGTATGGAGATAACTGGTTGAACAGCATAAAAAACCCCCTTTGCGATTGTGCATCGGGGGTTATGGCAGGATTAGAGCAGTTTATTTATTCGGTTTAGGGCTTGGGTCGTCATACCATTTAAAATATTCCTCCGCACAGGCTTTGCCAGAGGCGACTAACGCGTTCTTTTTAGCATCACTGATATCAAAATCCGTAGTACCAACGCCGATGGTATCGATGTAAACCGTGCGTGCCCAGTCATCACTATGTAAATGCGCACTTTGCTGTGCTTCAATCAGGGTGTTAACCAAAGCCCAGGTGTAATCAAAAAAGTTATTAATTTTTTTAACAGGCGGCTCTGCTTGGTCGCGGAACACCGAGATTTCCTCTTTGCTATCTAATCTGAAGCCAAGAGTTTCTTTGTTATAGATGTATTGTGAGATAGGACGTTTTAGTGCTGCCAGTTGGTCATTGACGCGTTGATAATATTCCGTTGCTGTGCCCGAAGTGTCCTTCTCCAAATACTTGATGCGATCAAATAACTTAATCGGATAATTGTCCAATACCCCACCATCTACATAGACATCACCGCGTAAGCTGCGTTTGGCAGCAAAAAACAACGGAATAGACATCGAAATCCGTACAGCATCAGCAAGACAATGGCCCGGGGTTTTTTCATGGCTAAACACTTCAGAAAATGAAGTCGACAGGTTCGTGCCCATGAAGTACATCGACTTAAAGCCCCGGTCAGCTTTGAGCGCTTCGATGTCGGCAAAGGTAAATTCAGAATTGCCGGTCTTTTCTTTAATCACCCGGCCGATCCAATCGCGGAAATAGTCACCTTTATACCAGCCAAACTGATTGACGAGCCGCTCCGTGTCACGCACGACACCCCACGAATCGTCCATAAACTTATTAAAATCAAGCGACCAGAGGATGTCTCTGGTTTCTTTTAGGCTGTAGCCAAGCCCCAATAAAACCGCATTTATCGCACCGGCCGACGTTCCACCGACGCGCGTAATCTGCGGCAGAATACCTTTTTGCTCGAGCACCTCGAGGGCACCGACATACGCAATGCCTTTGACACCACCACCTTCAAAGACAAAATTTCTAAACGAATAATCCATAACGAGTCACTCCTTGATGTTGATAAATAAACCACGTCAAAGGCACTGTTACTGCGTTGTACCTATTACTTTTTTACTGCTTATTTGAAGAACTACTTTTAAAGATCATCAATCTGTTACAGCGATTTCGATTGAAAACCCCAGTCGCTGCAAATGTATTTGTATGGTCTATGACGTTGTTTCGAAAGCAATCACCAAATCGGTAATTTTTTCATACGAAAGACTGAATTTGGCCCAGAACAGCTATGCAGCACCACTTCAACACCACCACCAGCCTGCCCAAATGCGTGCCTTACAGTGCCCGCAGCAAGTGGGGTGCCATCTGGAGGTTGAATGCGCCACATATAAACTGCCGGGAAGGGTGATGGCAGTGCATACCTTCCAACTACTGATAAACCACTACTTAAAAAATTTCGCTCTGATTCTGGTGCGAGATAAGTTCCTGCATGGATTTGCTTTTTTACAAAATCAATTCTACGGTCGTTGGCATATGGCGAGAATCTGTAAAATGAATCAGTCCGAGTTACGCTAGATACAATCATGGTCGATTGATTGTACTGGTTAGTCTGGTTAATTAACGCTACCTGCAAGGAGCCGTTTTTATTAATTGGGCCAGTAAATTGCTGCAAATAAGAGTCTTCGTTTCGGGATCTTTTCAAGAACTCGGCGTAACTTCGAGCAAGTTTCAGCGATGAAAGCTCGTCAATTGGCACATACAACTCGCAGTTAAAAACAAAATATTCCCCATCTGGAGGCTGACCCGTTTTAGGATTTGTTACCACAACATGATGATATCCAGGACCAGACTCCGTTAACAACGCTAAGGCAGTCCAAGGCTGTTTATGGTTCTCGCTAGCGATGTGCAAATAAATCATTTTTCATTCCTTAATAAACGAATTGGTTGCCAATCAATAACCTAAATCTGCTACCTCTATGGTGTTGTGGAGTTCCATACTTATTCTGCAACAACTATCTGCAGTGGCAGGCGATACTGCGTATGCCAATAGACAATTTGCTGGCGCTGTGCCGCTGTTTTAAATACCTCGTGCAGTAGATATTTTATATTCGAACTGTACGCCAATCTGTCGATGTATGGCTGTAAAACCAATCCGGGACTTCAGCCAAAAAATCTTAGGTACACGGCTGCAGTTAACTATTGACGAGAAGCTCCAACCAATAAGACTGCATTTCCTGATTCAACAACTGAATGTTGAGTGAAGAGTCTAAAGCTCGCGTTACTCTTCATGGTATTGGCGTTGAATGTTTAGTCACTCAACGCCAAGGTGCTGGAAAAATTTTAGGTTGGCTACCTTGGTCCACCAGGCAGCTATACTCCCTACCACCTCACCTATTTAGCTACCACTAGTTCAGTTGCACCCAACATAGCTTGGAGCTCCTTCCGATTTTGGAGGTCGTATGAGCTGATAATGGTTTGAAAAGACTTTACAATTGAGGTTCTTTTGCGCGCTACCCTTTTTTTGAATTCCGTCATCACAACTCCGCAAGTAACATGGCGAGTTAAGGCTTCAAAGTTGTTATCAGGACCTCGGTCGGTAATGTCAACGTCAGAGTATACTTTTTGGTACTGCTCAATTGGTGCCGAGATCCCTGAACGTGTGACTATATAGGCCCTGCGCAAAACATCTCCTTTGGTTTCAATATTACATTTTCTGTTGTCAAAAGCATGGTCGATAGTCCAACCACGACCACTTTGCCAAATTCGGTGGGAGTAGTTCGCGGTATAATGCACAACAATTCGTTCTGAAGTGCCATCTTCGTATTTTGCAATGTAGGAAATTTTTGAATCTCTGACAGTTTCTTCAGACTGGCTGCGTGTGTTGGCATGTGCTGCAAAGCCAGCAAATGACAATATGACAATTATTAACAAAGCGTATTTCGTGGCTAGCTTTAACATATGAAATCCTCATGAATTGAAAAAATCGCGTTAAACCAACTCCATATAGATGTCTAAACATCTACAGCGCCGTTATACCACGAAGCAAACTCATATCAGGTTGGACCAGATGTTGACGTGAACCAGAAGCCGATCCTTTTCAGATAATCAGCCTTGTTCTTTTTAGCCTGCCACGTATCCTATAATGCATGGTTAGGATCAGCACCGAACATCAAAATCTGTGGCAATGGATGGTTTCAATAAATTCCTCCGCCAACGCTCGCTTGCCTTTTGGTTTAGTCGATTGAACCACTTCTCCTTTATGGCGACTCAAAGTGACCAATAAGCAATTGGTCTGCGCCCTTGTGATAGTAGGGAACAGATTGGATGTGTCGATCACAGGGTCGGGTCTTGTACCAATCTAAAGCCAAATCCTCTGTAAGAGGTCTCCCATGGAGTTCGTACTGAAACTCTAATCGTATCGATTGACGCCTTAGAACCTCTTCAAGTTACTCGCGTTGAACAATTACCTATAGCCTTTGCAGTTCCATGTTTCAGAGCACCTTGATGCGTACCTGTACCCAATCCGATACGTTGCCATGCATGTCATACAAGATTTAGAGGGAAAAATTTGACTGGTGCCGTGTCAAAAATTTTCTTGCACCGTTTGTGTCCATATCAAGGCAGCTCAATCCGTGCGTTTGTTAAGTCCGCTATACATATTTACTTCTATACTTAACTGTTTATTGATACCAACTCACTATTTCGCTTTTTGAAAGATTCAGAGATAAGCTCAGCCAGAGTAGATCACAGCGAAGTTACCTCAATTACTTTTTCAAATAAATGCACCTACCAGCCAACACCGAGTTTTTCAAGCGCCTCTTGCGCATTTTCATCGCCTTGTTTAGCTGCCTTTTGATACCAGCTAACTGCATCGCTGACTGATTGCCGTACGCCTTTTCCCTCTTGATACATAAGTCCTAAAAAATATTGGGCTTCCGGATATTCCTGCTCTGCCGCCAATAGAAACAAGGCATAAGCTTCGCTATAGGATTGAGAAACACCTCGACCATCCAAATAATATTTCCCCAGATTTGTTTGTGCAATTAAATCTCCTTGCTCGGCCGCTGCACGAAACCAACGCGACGCTTCCTGATAAGATTGTGGCACCCCACGCCCCTCTTCATACATTACACCTAGAAAATTTTGAGATTTTGCATAGTTCTGTGCTGCAGCTTTATTAATCCAACCAAAAGCGTCGGTAGCCGATTGTGGAAAGTATTGGCCGTAATAATATAAAAACCCTAAACTATGTTGTGCTGGCGCGTATCCCTCTGCAGCGGCTTTTTGATAATAAGTAATAGCAGTTGAGTTAGCACCATCAACAAATTCAGACATCCTCCCAAGCAGGAAATATTCCACCGCTCCTAGATTATCAAATTGCGCAAACTTTCGTTCCGCCTCTTCACGATATTGCCTTGCTAATACAATATTTTTTTGGCCTTGTACCCCATCTGCGTGAATACAAGCCAAAGCAGCATCAGCATAAACGCTGCCTAATTTTGACGCGCGTTCGTATAAATTCAGGGCTTTTCCAGAATTAGTCTGAACAAAATATGCTTCATCTGCAGCCATTCGAAGCTCTTTTGCCTCTGTACTTTCTCGCTTCGCAGCTAACTGGGCGGCTTTTTTTGCCTCTTCTTTTCGAGTTTCGAGCTGGTGAAGCTTCGATTTTTCTTGCTCAGCTTCTGAACGAAATTTACCTTCGGTTTGTGAATCAAGATACTGCTGGTAACTTTGTGTGGTATTTTGCGCTTTCGCTTTGGCAAAAGCGTTTTTGTCATTGCGCCAATAAACTTCTTCCAGTTTTTGCAACAGAGTTTTATCAATCACACCGGCATGCAGCATTTTTTCCGTTTTTTCAAATGCAGCAACAGCGGTTTTTGTACGGGGGTCCCATTCACCAGTTTCGGAAATTTCATAACCCAATTTGATCAACCACTGCTGCGCTAACTTGATGGTAATTTGTTGAGCTTGTCGCGCTTGTTGTTCAGCCTTCAGGGCTTGTTGCTCTCGATTCGCCTCAAGTTTTGCCGCATCCTGTTCAGTTTTGGTTAGTTGTTCTGAAAATTTTCTGGCACTTTGCTGGTATTGACCATTTGGGTATTGCGTCAAATAGGTTTGGTAACTTTGCACCGTATCAGTCGTCTTTGCCTGTTGCCAGGCATTTAATTCTTGAGTTCGGGTAATTTCCTGCCTTTGATAGTTCTGATAGCCGTAATAGCCAGCCGCTGTTATGAGTAATGTTGTCAGGGTAGAAGCAACTACAAGCGACGTTTTTTTCTTCATTGCGTCTTGAGTTTTAAAAGTTTTGGTATTGGCGTGCAGACTGGTAGTGTTAGATTTTTCAGTGCCCGTTGCCGGCGGGAAAAACTGCAGTAGGTCCGATTCGCTTTTGCCTAAATGCACACCAGCAGCCAAGAGGGCGTTATGCTCATCAGGGGGAAGTTGGCCCTGAAATTTTGCTACTGTTGCTTCAAGCCGGGTGCGCCACTTCATAAAGCTTAGGGTTTGGGCGTTTTGCTGATTTTTGGTTTCTTCAACCAGTTGATTGAGTTCATTTTCAGTGACACCGGCAATATCGGCCAACACATAAAGTGTTTTTAACTGCGTTGAATCGACCATACCCACGGTTTGCAACAACGAAGCAATTTTTTGCTGCAATGGTTTCAGTTCACTTTTTAGTGTAGAACCGGAGCCTTGCACAAAAGTGCTGGTTTGCTCGGATTGCGTTTCACTTGTACCCGCTTGTTCTTTTGCTTGCCTAAAAGCACTTAACGCCGCCGTAGCATCCGGAAAACGTTTAGTCTTGTCGGTTTCAAGACAAGCTAAGATCCAGCGGTTTATGCCATCACCCAGTACCGGTTCATAATGTAGCGCATCAGCAAATCGGCCGACCGGCAAAGTGCCGCTTATCAGCCGGTACATCAACACGCCCACACTATAAATGTCGCTACGCGCATCGACCTGCTTAGCGCTCTCACGTTGCTCTGGGCTCATATAATTGCGACTACCAAGCGCTAGCCCGGTTTGACTGTGCTCAGTGTCAGGCAATTTAGCAACGCCAAAATCGGTCAGGCGGATATCTCCATCTTGTGCCACCAGCACATTGGCTGGTTTAATGTCGCGATGCACTAAACCTGCTGCATGCACATCCGACAGCGCCTGCAGCAGCTGATCAATCACCTGCAAAGTACGGGTTAAACCAAGCTTGCGCGGCCGCAGAGCTTGTGGCAATTCAGCCAAAACCTGTGCATCCAGCGCGTCTTTGCCCACTTCATCGACCAGGCTTTTTTCAAGATACGGCATCACGTAATATGGCGTGCCGTCAGCAAGGGCATCAAAATCGTACAGTTCAATCACATAGGGGTTACGGCTTAATTGGCGCAGAATACGGGCTTCGTTGAGAAAGCGGTCTTTTAAGACTTGAGCTGCGTCTTGTGATGCCGAAGTGATTTGCTGCGCTAAAGCGGTATCTTTTAAGGTATAGACTTTAATCGCCACCTGCAGCTTCAGCTTTGGGTCTTCTGCCAAAAACACGGTACCAAAACCACCTTGTCCCAAAACCCGAATGACCCGATATTTGCCAATTTGGTCCATCTGCCAACCTCTGTGTTGCTTGCCTGCGCTTTTGCTAAAAAATACTACGACTCAGAGTATATAAGTGCATATTTCTCTTTGTCATGCCGGTTATGGCAGCAATAGAGCATAAAGATCGCCAGACGCGCGCTAAAGATCCTTTTGTTTGATTCTGCTTTTGAATCGACCTTAATTTTCAACCTTCACATCCAGCCGATACTGCTGTTGCCACTGTCGCAGTTGATGCTGCTTGATCGGGTCTCTTAACAGATGATCATGCATATAGTTCAGCTGCGAGCGAAGCTGCCAACTATCGATGTAATAAGGCAGGTTTAGGTTGGTTTTGTCGTGTAGCTTCAGGTAAGCCACCTCGGCAAAGTTTTGTGCATCAAGCTGTTGCTCGTTAAGACTGACCAAATCGCTGGAATAATGCTGCAGCGACCAACGGCTAAACTCCGGCAATTCCGACAAAATATATTGGCGTGTTTCAGTATCAGGAATTGCCTTTACCCAACTGTTTATTAAGGTTGGCGCCTGTCGATACCAAAAATGAAAACGTGGTTGAGCCCGGGCGATGGAAGATAGAGCCTCAATATCGAGTTTGACCAACTTGCCAGCCATAGCGTTGTCTGGTTGATAGGCCTGCATAACATCGATCAGCTCGTAGTAAATAGGCGCAAACGCCAATTGCGCAAAAGCAGCGTCGTATCGGCTTTTTCTGAGTAATTTAAACCGGGATAACTCAACATCAAGCGTTGCCAGCCAGATACTGTGTTGGTTGATCACATCCTCTGTTTGCTTCAGCCATTGTGCACTAAGGCCTTCTAGTGCGGGAAGATCAGGCACTAAATCCGCATCATTTAGCAGGACCGCAACTAACGACGGTAAGGCGCCGTCACTCGCTGGAATTAATACCGGCATCTTATCCCGTAGCACTGTCCGTTGCTGCGCAGTTAACCGGTCATACTGGCCTGGTAGCCACAATGCTATCTGTTTTAACGCCCCCACCGCAGGTTCGGTTTTGTCTAGTTCCGCCATTACGTCTGCCAGCAGTTCAGTTTGTTGTTGCGGCAACAATGATGGCCACAGAGCTTTGAGCAGCGCTAAGCTCTGCGGTTGATGCGACTGCCACAGAGCCGGCTGAATGTAACGATACAGCGGTAGCGACGCAGATTGCGTACACTCCAATTTTGGATTTTCCAAGAAATCATAAATGGCTGAGCCTGTAGCCTCATCTGGCTCGCCAAGAGGTAACTCTGGGATTTGCCTCGTTACACCAAAGGTTTTGGCGCAGTGTGCAAAGATAAAATCTGCGATTTGCCCTTGTACCGAAATCCCTGGAACCGGTTGTAACAAAATCCGGTTTAAATACTCAGAACTAGCAAACGCAGGCTCGGCTTTCTGTAGCTGTAACGCGTGGTGTAACAAGTCCGTCCAATCTTCGAGCCGACTCATATCAGCAGAGCGCACAATCTTCGGGAAATAGTACAGAACCGCCGCCTGACGCACCGGGCTTTTGCTAACTGTCGGTACTCGTTGGATCGCGGTCAGGTAATCATACGGTTCTGGCAAAACAGAAAATGCGGCATCAACGCTGGCGTAGCTTAAATCGGTTAGCTCAAGTTGAGTAAGCTCACAGGTAAGTTTCTGCTGATCTTGCTGTTGCGAGCAAAATTGCATGGCCGCCGTCGCAGCATTGCGGGCCGCCACAACGGCTTCAGGATCGCGTTTACTCTCTGCTGCCAGCCAAAAAGCACCAGCTGCGAATAATGCTGCCAGCGGCAGTGCCACCCATAACCATTTTTTAGACATAACATTTCCTATAACGATATTGCTAACGAAAGAAGCATGAAGAGACTGGATTGGTGTCAGTCATTGCAAAAAAACAAAGCCGCACTATTTAGCCACGAAACAACAGGTAAAACACCACAACATCCAACAACAATGCGCCCGGCAATGCATTTTCTACCCGCCTCGCCAAATCACCGAGAGCGCCAGAGCCAAATCCAGCCTCGTCGCGCCAATCTGATAATTCGCTGCGCGCGATGCTGATGCGCCTTAGCATCCAAAAGCAGTTCAGCGAGCGCGGACTCGGCAGCAAATCAAGAAACTGCCAACCATCGACATAGGACAACGCATAACTGGCGGCTTTACCGCGGTCGAAGTCGGCAGATAGCTTTGCACGGCAACAAGCGGTGGCGTAAAACAGCGGAAACAAAAGCCGTAGTGGTAAGGTAATCGAGCTGCGAAGCCAGCGAAGCGACATAACACTTTCCTTTTGGGGCTGATGGTTTGTTTGGTTATGGCAATAGCAGAGGGATTTTTGTTGGTAAGGAGAAGTTTTTGGATCCGCAAGAATAAACAATATGGCTGATGGTCACGTAGTGTGATTTCGTTGATGCTACTGGTAGGCGGGCTGGTAACTAAATGCAGGGCCGCGGCAAAAGGAAAATCAAAATCAACACGCGAATGCTAACACGCGGACCGGAAGGGCCTGCGGCGCTGCTTTTTAAGCATGGCCAGTGAACGTTCGCTGCGCTCTCTTAAATGTCCTGAGCCAATCGAAAGCCGCTAAGGAAACTGTAACTGCTCGACGATTCAAACCCGAAGCGATAAGAAACACGCTGGAGAGCAGATTGCCAGTCCCAGGAGCCCCCTCTTGTAACCCGGCTCGCACAAACACCTTGCTGCCAAGCTTTACCATTACTAGATGCCCCGACGTAGCTATCCTTCCAGCAATCCTGCGTCCATTCCCACACGTTCCCACTCATATCGTAAAGGCCGTAGCCATTGGCGGCAAAGGACTTTACTGGCACAGTACCGTCATACGAACTACTACATTCGCCACCATTTTCACTACGGCCATAACGCGCCTGACCACAATGAATGCTATCGCCCCAGCTGTATTTAGTCGTAGTGCCACCGCGAGCTGCATATTCCCATTCAGCCTCCGAAGGTAGGCGGAAAATTTGGCCTGTGGTTTTATTTAGCCATGGAATAAATTGTTGAGTGATATCATCATAGCTGACACCTGCTACTGGCTTACTGCCGCGACCAGAGCTGTCAAAGATACTGTCATCCGGTTGATGCACGCATCCACCTGCCCGCACGCAAGCATCCCACATCTCATTGGTCACTTCGGTTTCCATTAGCTTAAAAGACTTAATATTGACTTGATGTCGAGGTTTTTCGGCATCCGAACACTGCTTATCGCCGGGGCTACACCCCATCATAAAATTGCCGCCGGGTATAAATAGCATGTTCCCTATATATGGCCGAACGTGCACCGCCGATTGTAGTGCCTTGCTTTTATCTTCAGCAAGCTGAGCTGCAAATTTGCGAGCCTTCTCTTCTGCATCCGCTTTCGCTTTGGCGTCTGCAATGGCTTGTTGTTGCAGCTCTTGTTTGACCGTTTCGATACCTTCTGTCGCTTGAGTGCGGTATTTGCCGTCTACACGCGTGTCCAAATACTGCTGGTAGCTTTGTTCGGTGTTGGCACTTTTTGCTATTTCAAAGGCCTGTTGGTCGTTACTCCAATAGACTTGTTCGAGTTTGGCGAATAGAGTCGCATCAACAGCGCCGGTGACCATCATGTTTTCGCTACTTTCAAACTTTTCAATCGCTGCTTTGGTGCGCGCGTCGAGCTCGCCGGTTTGGGCCAGTTCGTAACCTAGTTTTATCAGCCATTGCTGGGCCAAACCAATTTGGCTTTGCGTTTGTTTTTGCTTGGCCTCTTCGGCTGTTTTTAGGCTGTCTAAAGCTTTGACCGCGCTTTGGCGGTATTGACCTTGTGGTAGCTGATTCAAGTACTTCTGATATCCATCAACTGTATCGGCGAGCTTGGCTTGTTGCCAGGCTCTTAGGTCTTTAGTTCGCTCTGCTTCTAGCTGCTGATAACTGTTGTAGCCATAATACCCCCCCGCGGCTAACAGAATGGTAGCGATACCGGTCGCAAGTAGACCCTTGTGAGGTTTCTTAACTTCGATGTGATTTGAAGCAAATTGTGATGAGTTCTGTGTTGACGAATTGGACTTCCCTGATGCGGCTGTTGGTAGGAGCCGTGCAAGCTCTGCTTCCGTTTTGCCTAGCAGCATACCACCGGCTAATAAGGCGTCGCGTTCATCATTGGGCATTTTGCCCTGATGCTGCGTTTTTGCGTGTGCAACCTTTTCCCGCCACTTGATAAAGCTTTGAACGGCTGCAGGTTGGGCTGCTTTAGTCTCCAAGATTAACTGGGTTAAATCGGCCTCTGACACACCAGCAATATCCGCGGCCACGCTTAATGCTTTTAACTGCGCGCTATCGACCATGCCTTCGGTTTTGAGTAGCTCAGTGATTTTTTGTTGTAGCGGTTTCAGTTCACTTTTTATTGTGGCGCCTGAGCCAGATACAAATGTACCGGATTGTTCATCGAGCCCATCGCTTGTGCCCGCTTCCGTCTTTGATTGCCGAAATGCGGTTAAAGCCGCTGTTGCGTCCGGAAAACGTTTAGTTTTGTCGGTTTCAAGACAAGCTAAGATCCAGCGGTTTAAGCCATCACCCAGTGCTGGTTCATAATGCAGCGCATCAGCAAAGCGGCCGACCGGCAAAGTGCCGCTTATCAGCCGGTACATCAACACGCCAACACTATAAATGTCACTGCGTGCATCGACATGTTTAGCGCTCTCACGCTGCTCCGGGCTCATATAATTGCGACTACCAAGCGCTAGTCCGGTTTGGCTATGCTCAGTGTCAGGCAATTTAGCAACGCCAAAATCGGTCAAACGGATGTCACCATCTTGCGCTACAAGCACGTTAGCAGGCTTAATGTCGCGATGAACTAAACCTGCGGCATGCACATCCGACAGCGCCTGCAACAGCTGGTCAATCACCTGTAAAGTACGGCTTAAGCCAAGCTTACGCGGACGCAAGGCTTGCGGCAATTCAGCCAGCACTTGTGCATCCAGCGCGTCTTTGCCCACTTCATCGACCAAGCTTTTTTCAAGATACGGCATGACGTAATAAGGCGTGCCGTCAGCAAGGGCATCAAAATCGTACAGTTCAATCACATAGGGGTTACGACTTAATTGGCGCAGAATACGGGCTTCGTTGAGAAAGCGGTCTTTTAAGACTTGAGCTGCGTCTTGTGATGCAGAAGTGATTTGCTGCGCTAAAGCGGTATCTTTTAAGGCATAAATTTTGATTGCAACTTGCAATTTCAGCATCGGATCTTCCGCCAAAAACACAGTACCAAATCCACCTTGTCCCAAAACCCGAATGACCCGATATTTGCCAATTTGGTCCATCTGCCAACCTCTGTGTTGATTGCCTGCGCTTTTGCTAAAAATACTAACCAGTAGAGTATATAAGCGCATATTTATCTTTGTCATGCCGATTATGGCAGCAATAGAGCCAAAAGATCGCGCAAAGTACGTTACAACATCTTGTATTTAGTTTTGTTTTTGCATCGGATGCCAAACTGAGCAACCATCAACGATGTCTGCGCAATGTGGATAATCAAAACTACATAACGACAATGGTTATAGGGACGACAATGACCGTGTAAGTGCACCCACAGCAAGTGCTCACGCGGACAAAAATAAAAAAAGCCCTGGACGCCACGATAACAGCCAGGGCTTGTGTTGTTTCAGGACAGGCTATCAGTCTAGACCCGACAATCCAGATAACCGGATGTAGGAGATCGCAGTGCACGCACCATCTTCACTGCAGAAAATCAGCTTTTGCCAGGGCATTAGGCACAGGTTGTGACCCAGTAGCGAAATCACATCAAGTGCCCCGCTGCTGTTGCCGGTAATATCTGAGCCAATCAGCCATTCGTAACAGCCGTTTTCATGTAGATAAAGGCTCCAACCGGCAGCATGGTTTCCATAAATAGTGGTTTTACAGAGGACCTTCGGCGAGTCTCTATCAACGCAATGCCAGTCTGCCAAACGAGCGGGATCGAGCAGAACGATCTCATTATTGCTTTTGCCGGAGTATGCCGGCACCGGTATTAAAGTTTGCATGTCTGGCCTCCTCTGGCTCACGAATCCAACCGCGGATTGCTCCAACTATCGCTGGTAACCATCCGACAGAACTGCATCACCGGATGGTCGCGATGATCTAACCCAAGCGGTTCGTAACTGCGGAGTAAATAGCTACAGACATCGAGCAACAGCCTATCGCCAAAAAACAGCTGTACCTCTTCGTAAAAACCCGGTTCGATGTAGTGTTGCAGGATGCCTTCGATGCCAAAGTACAAATACTGATAACCACTGACTTCGCAAATCACCCGGCCAGTATCGCCATACTCCCGGGTTAGGCTGTACCCCAGTAACAGCGATGCCGGGATGCAGCCCATATGCGCTAGTTTTTGGCAAATTGCTTGCTCCGCAAGCGTGTTCAGACGCTGCATGCCG
Source organism: Rheinheimera sp. F8 (assembly GCF_001518915.1). Lineage (NCBI taxonomy): Bacteria > Pseudomonadati > Pseudomonadota > Gammaproteobacteria > Chromatiales > Chromatiaceae > Rheinheimera > Rheinheimera sp. F8. Next base: position 3,114,273 of record NZ_CP013656.1, on the reverse strand, counting down.
CGCTGCCCAAGCCTGGTGTACGGATAAAAAAAGCGTGGATGTTTACGCGGCACATTGCGTAGTTGCATTGCTTCCCAACCCTGCTCGGCGGTGACCAAGTTGCCCAACCAAACCTGGAAAATACCGTAAGAATATTGTGGATTGCTCATTGCAGCTCTCCCACCGGAATATCATGATTCAGTAGAAAGTGCACAAAACCACGCTGCAGTTCCTTGAAATCCGCGTCGCGCAAACAACTGGCACAACAGACTTCCCGGCGAACCCAGTTAAGCACAAATTCTGTGTTGTCGATCGACTGGTCATGGGTGATCATCGCCGATAACTGCCGCCCACGTGGCTCTATAAAAAGAGCAGTGACAAGGTAAGTCGCCAGTTGCCGGGTTTGGCGTTGATAACGCTGCATAAGCTGGAAATGCTTAAATTGCTGGGTTTGTTCGATAACAATCATCATTGAACCTCTCTGCAGTTGAATCCAACCATACTCAGTAATTTACCCACCACCATTTTTATCGAGTGTAAAGCTTCCGACCTAAAGACAGTTTGTGCCATACTGCAGCCTCCTCTGAAAGAAAGCATTTTGCTTCTCTAGAGACACATTAGTTTAGTCCTAAGATACTTGTCAAGCGCAAGATGAGTCTCTAAAGAGTCATTTGGAATCTTTATAGTGATAAAATGCAACTTATCAGCACTATTGGGTGCTCGTAAACTGAAGCTCGCTGATGTGATGCGCGACACCGGTATTAACCGCAGCACGTTGACGCGTCTCTATCATGAAACTACTTCACGGATCGACTACGAAACGCTGGAAACGTTATGCCGGTATTTGAAATGTGATATCGGGGAGTTTCTGGAAATTGCGGAAGATGATGATTCTGGGAAAACTCAGGTTTAAAAAATGATAGGAATTACTCAACGCAAGCAAACTAACTAAATTAACCCTCATGATAAACCTAGTTGGCTTCGAACTGGCATGCTTTTAACTGCACAAATTGCTGCCAGCTATTTTTTCTATTTAACCAGCTAAGCTTGAAATCACTATGGTCGGTTTTAAAACAGAGACTCGAAAAAAATTGTCCCTGCTGAAAAGCTGACTCATCACCACAATTTATGTCAGTTGTCACTAATTTGAACACAGTCAAAAAGTCCTTATATAACCAAAATCGCTGAATGCTGCCGGTGTACTTCTGCATCAAACTAAAGACCTCCTCATCACGCAATGCATGCGCAAAACCATTGCGAATGTGGTAAATGCACCAACAATCGAACTTGCCTTGAGAAAAGACCAACTGCGTTCCATCAAGCAGTGTTGCAATCTCCGACGATTGTTCAGCAAAACGTTGCGTGACGACAAATGCCATAACTCGTACCTCCCCCCTCTGCTACTGCTGACACGCACTTGGCTTAAGCAGCCACAAAACGACTGCATTTGTGACCATCCGTTTGCCGTTGTGATGCGCTGCACATCCCGCTGCCAGCACAAAGAACACCGACACTAAAAACGAAAATGGACTGAACGCAACAGCTACCGCTGGCACGGTTTGAACACCAACCGCCAGCAGTAACGCGATGAAGATCGACACCACCATACTGTCTCGCCACTGCAAAAACGCTTTATGCGCGCTCTTTACCAGAGGTGCATTTTGGTGAGGATGGTAGATATTCTGGTACCACACACGGTTTTGTTGCTCTTCCGTTACGTTTAGCTGGACCAAAGGCAGGATCTGCTGTTTCAGTCTGAGCAAGTCGATGCGCTGGTCATGTTCGGCGAGTTGCAGGAATCGGTGGCCGGGTAATGCGTTTTTTCGTCGCAAAAAGACCAACTGATGCTTAACTGACGCTGGTAGCAGGCTGCTAAACAGCGCTGCCACCAACACGATCAGACTCACCACCACCGTATCTGGCGAAAATACTTCAATTGACGACCAATCGAAACCCGGGTTCGACAATGCGTATGCAATCGATACCTGGGCAATCACCACTAAAGCAAGCGTTGGCAAATTCTGAGTTTTAAGAGAAATCCAAGCCATGGTTATACCTCCTCCTCGTAAGAGAAGTGGTATGGCTCAGGAGTTAATGACGACCAACCTGCCCGTCCAGGCGAATTGTGATAGTGCATAATGCCTTGACCACGAGTGACCAAAACCCGGGCTCCGCGATGATTAAAAGCATTCAACACCGCCTTTCTTGGGTGCTTTGGTTCGCCGGCTTTGGCAGTAGACGCTATAGCCATGACTGAACGCTGCTCACCATGCGGCACGGGCTCACCAATCAAACGGTTTAATACCGTTGGCCCAATATTGCGTTTGCTACCATGATGTGGAATTTGAATCAGCTTAAACTCGGCACCTGACTGACAGCCATCTATTTGGTCTGCAGCATGTGCTAAAGCCTGAATACCGGCATCCGCTGTGAACACCAGGCGCTTGCCATCGACAATCAGCTGGGTGATCACGCTCGAGTTGTTTTTTGCCGACGTTTGACCGTCGTCTGAAATATGGTCTTCGCCCCAGTTTGCAAAAAATTCTGTGACTTTTCGCAACGCTGATGTCAGCCAACTCTCATTGGAAACTGCCCCCTTGTCTGCTCGGGCAGGCATACCATCAAAATCAGGGATCAGTGATTCGTAATAAGACTGGCTGGGGCCCAATACTTTGACTGCCCCCGATTTATCAGTCAGCCCGGTGAATGGCTCTTTGAGCACTATACCTTTGCGGTTCGCCAGTTTAGCCAGCGACCAGGCCCGCTCTAAGTTTTGTTTTAAACGCTCGCTCAGGCTTGAATCGGTTAAACGGCCATCAGCAAACTCATCGGCTAAGTTCTGGTTATGCAGCCATGGCTGATGCAACCAAAGCTCTTTGACATCCAGCTCATTTAATAATGCTTCAAGACCGTTAATGTGGTCTTGATCCGGATGGGAACTGATGACAAGGTCAACAGTATCAGTACCAAAGTGCGTACGGATATGCTCAACCAATTCAGTGCCGGTATCGCTAAAACCGCCATCGATCACCACCACTGTTTGCTCGTCTCGGCGGCCATGCAAATTGCCAAACCGAATGGCAATGGCATCGCCACTTTTAGACTCGCTGCCTACACCTAAAAAATCTACTTCGTAACCCATTTTGTATCTCCTATGAAATGTTGGTCACAGGAGATAATTCACGAGGCATGCCATCAGATATAAGCGATATGAATCATGTAGATAGCTAGAAATTCACCATCCAAAGCCATTATAAAAGTAAAACTAATTGCCGAAATGTAATTATTAATACCACTATGTTCGGTATTACCTTCCGGAGTAATCTCAACTTAAGGTAACCAATAAAAAGAATCAGGATGGCGGTAGATTCGGGTGAGGTCTTACAGCATTTGAACCAAACTAATATCGAACTCCCTTTTTTTAAGGTTAATTAAGAGGGCGTTACGGAATTTATTTTCAGTGCCTTCCAGCCCCATTTGTCTTTTCTCTTATCGTAACTTTTTATCGCTACTCCAGATACTTGATTGCCTTTTTGAATATTGTGATGTTTGACTGTATTCGCATCGATAAAGATATTTGAGGAAGTAAACCCCAGACCAGCATCAGAAACACTGCATATTTCTTCAAAATTTTTTACCAGAGATGGATCTGCAGTAACGGACGCACGTGCAATGGTAAATACCATAAACTTGCCACCGTCCTGAGGCATTTCGCCTTTTATTGCAATAACATCACCAGTGCCTAAGTTTAAGGCTTTTAACTTTTGCTCACTGACAGAGGTCTCATATGGATTCCCTGAACTACTCATTTTAAAGATTATTCGATATTTCTTTTTATTGGGCTTGTCTTTAATAGCAAAGCTTTCAGCGACAACACCAATAAATGTCGGATGATCCCTATAAAGGACAGCCTCAGCACGGCCAGCGGCATCGGAATAAAAGGCTACGTTAGTTTTGGATGCATTTGTTTCTTGAAACCACTGTTGCTGCATAAGCTGCAGTGCTTCAGGGCTAATGTTATGACCAAGATTTTCGGCAGTACGTTTGATCTGTTCCAGCTCACATTTAGCAGCTGATAAATTACTCTTAAACAGAAACCAATGAGCTAATTTCAATCGCAGCTTTGCTACATAAAGCTCATCAGGTTTAAGTGCCAGCGCTTTGCCGTAAAAATCCATTGCTGAATCGTCTTGCAACTGCTGTTTAATATCACCTAACAGCTCCCATATCCAATACTCTGACATCTTTTTGCCAGCAATAGCGGCTACAAATTTGAAAGCATCATCAGCATAACCCAGCAATAACAACGCTTTTGCTTTGTAGTACGTTAACCAAATAGGATCGTCTGAAGTTGTTATGGCTTTTTCTAACACGGGTAACGTTTGAGAGATAAAGTTTGCGTCGCCCTGTTGTATTGCTTGTTTAAACACTTTTAACAGTAGTTTTTCGGCTAACGAAGGTGAGATTTTACCAGTTGCATCTTGGTGATAAGGCTGGAAATCCTGCTCCTGTAGATTTTCAATCCCCCAGATCCGCAAAAACGCCACTAAATTGAAGTTATCTTCTTTAGCTATCGACACAGCAATTCGCAGCATAGACGAGTGCAAAAGAGATGGCCTCTCAAGCTGTAAATTGAGATAGCTATTTAGTAATTTTTTAACTGCCTGAGTTTCTAGCTTTTCTTCTTTAAGTTTAATACTTGCAACGTGGTACTGTTCCCACCCGATTTTTTGTTTAATTCCGTGGTCATCAGGGCATAAACGAAGTGCTTCCAGGTACAAGGATAAGGCCTTTTCGTGGTCCTTTGCTTTACTGGCAACGGTAGCCTGCTCCACTATTGGTGCAGCAGCCGACCCGAGCGTTTTCACCGCTGCAACTGATTTAAGCAGTATTTCATCGTTAGGAAGGCCGATCGAATTCAACGTATTTAAATATTGACTGGTTTGATCTGGGGTATTGTGCTGTGCACTTTTTTTTATCAGATCAATCAAACACCAAGCTGCTGCACGTTGGTTCCATTCATCGTTCGGGTTTTCATCTAAAAGATGTTTGGCCATGGCAAAAGCCTGGTCTAATTCGCCCGCCTTTCTAAGTGCAAACACATCCTTGGTCGAAACACTCATTATTTAATCTCCGATGCGAACATCGCTTCTACGTCTTTACTTAAAGCGGGCGAATTAGTTTTAGAAGTTACACTGGCATAGCTTTTAATTTGTTTTTTGCTGTTATAGAAAATACTAAAAGTTGCTAATTCTTCTGCTCTTACAAAGGTATATTCTTGGCAATAGTCACGTGCTTTTACGGTCAAAACTCTAAATGATTGTCCGGCACAGCTCGCCTCTATGCGCTGATGGAAAATTTCCAAGAATGGCTCGGGCAATTCAATAGGGTTCTGATCGCATTGGATGTTCACAGCAAGAGGTCGGTCAACAAGTACATTAAGCATTGAACTAATCAGGGAGCTCGCTTCGGTGAGCTGTGCGCTCTGTATCTTTGTAACCTTATTTTTTCCAGAGTAATGCACATTGATGGTTAACTCAGTTTGCTGGAACTTAATCAGATAGCGTTCCTGATACTGTTTATGATCAATCCACAGCACCTCTGCACCAACATTCAGCAAAATTTTTTGAATTTGTTGGAATAAGGTAACCAGAAACAACTCACCAGAAGGAATACCAAAGTCTGTTGCTTGTTTTTCTAAAATGTCAGATTGTGACTCTATCGCTGCCACGACAGCAGTCTCGGAAGAAATTTCAGCCGGTTGGTTTACAGAATTCATCAATGGCATTGAGTTCGATGCTGTTGCCGAATCTAGAGTCATAGCCTTTGCAATTGATGCAGATTGACTAATCCAACCAAAGTCTTTTTGAGATGCTTTTTTGATCCCTGATCCTATCAAAATATGAGGTTCATCAAGCACAAATAACGTTTCTTTAGTACGAGTAATTGCAGTATACAGCCATCGGAAGTACGCTTGACTGAGTGTCGAAAATTGTGGGGCCTTGCATTTTACAAACACGTGCCGCCATTCACTACCTTGGGCCTTGTGCACAGTTATGGCATAACCATATTTTGCGCGCAGCGCATTAAAATATGGATCAGACATTAAGGCATCTTTGAACTCCTTCGAGCCTTCTCGAAGATGAGAATTCCGCATCTTAAAATCAACATACAGAGCTTTTTGTTGATCAGAATTTAAAGTGCCATCTTCAGAATTAAGCAAAGTTTCAATAATCTTGCATTGCAGCGAGATTACGGTATCGCTTTCTGTTCTTAACGAAAATTCAACACCACGAAATAATAAAGGAACTATTCTGGTTTCAAGCACGCCGTCATTGTTTTTTGATTTTAGCGGGATAGACCTTAATTCTGGTTGGGGATCGCAACTGCGGACATAAATAAACTCACCATTTGTAATTAAATGTCCAAATATCTCGACATTTTTCACAACGATTAGCTTATCTCTGGGCTGTAAGGAAGGGCTGTTTGGAAAAAACTCTTCCCTAATTCGATCGTTATAATGCTTCACATCAGCATTAGAACCACTAACGATAATCGCATCATTACTTACTGATTTGTAGTTACAAGCATTGAGAAAAGCCGGAACTAATTCTTCTGGTTTGATATTTTTAATGTCCGGGAATTGCAACTTAAAATCCAGTTGGTTAAACACACCTGTTGCCATCGTTTCACGGAGCATGATTGCATTCGCCATAACGCCAGAGTCGGCCTGTTGCCTTACAACTGTTGTAAGCTCATAACTCATGCAATCGACATTAAAGCGTTGTTTCAAATAATCAGCATCCAGTGCTGGTGACGTTGCCATTCCAACCGGCGGTAATTGAGCAGAATCGCCAATCACAATTAATTTTTTGCAGTGGTCATTATGATCAAGGTTAATGAATTTCATCATGTCAGTGAGCAAATAACCCGTACCAAACCTAAAAAATTCGTTTTCTTGATACGTATCTGAAATCATTGAAGATTCGTCGGAAATATAGACGGAATTATCTGGATTCTCGTTAGCGCGCAGAAGTGAATAGTATTTGAATGTTTCAGAACCATCCACACCCGGCTCTTTAAACTCGCGAATGTCTTTAAATGAATAAATGGTACGATGAATTGTAGATGCTGGACTCCCCGTTTTTTGTGCGATAACTCTTGCAGCTTTTCCGGTTGGAGCCATCAAAGTGTAGTGTCTGCCGATAGTGCGAAGATATTCGGTAAGACCCTTCGTAATAAAAGTTTTCCCTGTTCCTGCGTAGCCTTTGAGTAGAAAAACTTGTGGTTTGGGTTCACGTAAAAACTGTTCCAGAGACTGCACCAGGGCAAGCTGGTCTTCATTCAGCTCAAAATCACTATAAGCATCAACCAAAGATAAATGAGCGATGGTTGTAGATGTTTCTAGATCAAACTGTTGTGCCGCGGCATTATTTGCTGAGGCAAATTGCGCTTGTAGCGCTTCTAAATTTTGAACGGAATTGGCAAGGCGATTGATATCGGCTAAAGCCTTTACATGTTTTTCTTGCAATATTCTTAATTCTAATTGGGCTGCTTCAAGTTCAACAGAAGACGTTTTAGACTCAATCGGCATAACCGCTTCGGAGTTTGTTTGCGGCTCTTGATAGTCCGGTATCTCGCTCGCCATCTCAGGAAAATATGTACATGCAAACCACTTGGATACCAGGTAAGCCTCTTTGAGCAACCATTTCGCGTCGCTACGACTGATTTTTTTACCATGCGCAGCTTTATTCCCATTAATACGTAATGCATTAAGTTTTAGGAGAATGCCTTTTTCGACTAACTTTTCAAATTGGGGATTTGTAAGTCGTTGGTAAAAGTCGTCTTTAGACTCTAGGTTAATCCCTAGCTCATGGTAGAGATGATCAACTAATTGTTCAGAAAAACAACGCAATTTCACCAAGCATGCTTGCGGATCTTGCTCTACATACTGCTCTGCGCCTCGGGAGAAATTGTATAAATCAGTGAAGTTGTGTTGCAAAAAATCGAAATTCGAGACCATCTTCTTTCCCTGAAAAACAACTGTTGAGGGCCTTGTTTGGACCTATTTTCATATCAACGTTTAAGATACACGATTGAATTAATTGGCGCTAATAGCTGCTGATTTGATTCTGCTGGTTCTGCCTCAGATTGCTGGGCCGTTTGCTTTGAAGAGATAAGTGACTGGCAATATGCCAGCAGAGACTCTACCGGTATCACCTTATCTTTGCCTTTGTTGATTCGTTTTGGCTGGCCATTGAGATAAATGGCTAACTCCAAGGCTACCTCAGGCGTTAGTTCTTCCCGCCTGCTTTGCTCTAAAGTCTGAGTGACCCACAGCCCTGCGTCACTAATGTGACCATTGATACTTAAGTCAGTGTTTTTCACCCAGGCAACGTCAAAGTTCAGCTGATTTAGTCTGTCTAACAGCAACGCGATATCACTACGCGGCATGTATTCCAATACCCGTAAACTTTCAGCAAGCACCCACTGCCATTCCATTTTTAGACGCGCTGAAAGCTCATCTAGCGTTAACTTCAATACTACGGGAATAAACACAGTAAACCGGCTACTGGCTTCGACAGCTATCAGGGTTTTATGCCGTGAACCATAACTGTTGTCGATAATATGAACCTGCCAACACATTTGCGTGTTGTCACTAGTGACGGTGTTCACGCCTACTTGCTTGCCTGACTCGACTGGTAAACGCGGTAAATCAGCTTTAAGCCATTTGGTCAGAAAGTTTGTAGCACAGAGTTGTAAAATCATCTTAGTCTTCAGTTAAGTAGGCAGGATCAGTAGAACTGAGTTTGAAAACACATGGCACGAATGGTTGAGCATCGTTGTAATCTCGAGTTGCATTATCTACTTGTGCTCTATTCATTGTTCTCAGATTTGTACTAACAAGACGCTGTTCGTGAACTGAAGGCTCAATAAATCCCCGGTCAAAAATGACACCGCCTCTTTCAGTAAACAATAATCGCTGATGCAACTGGCCAGTACCGCCGTCATTTAGGACCAACCAGATCAAACGGATGTTGTCGGGTAATAGCCTGGTAAGTTGTTGAAAATGTGCCTCAACCAAATCTCTAGCAGCTGCTTCCTCACTGTAAATTTCAACTAAACATTGCTTAGTGCCTATTACTTCGAATAGTGAACGCAATACTGCTGTAACACCAGGTTTAGTGGGGCATGCGTAAGGGTCAACCAACCGGATTCTTGACGACGATAATAAAAGAGGCGTTACAGGCTGGATTAGAGTTAGGGCATTGCGTGGAACATCAATAGAGCCGAAAGTTTCAAAGTCTATTAACTCAAGCTGCTCCAACGATGGCAGATGCTGTGGCGGAGCATTCGTATCACTTCCGACAATACTGTAAAACGGTTTTTGGTCGTTGATTGCATGGGCGGCCTGAACCCAATTATCACCCGCATAATCTCGCCCCGATTTAACGACAGCACGATCTCTAATTGTCGTTAACAACGCGACCATTCGCTGCTTTTGAATCTGGCTTAAATTGCCGGCAAGACGCTGATCAAGTAGAGAAAGCCAATTTTTCGGGAACGCGGAAATTAATGTGCCCCGACTGAAGTCAAAACTTGATTTGAGTTGCGCCAAATTATCAAGCGAATTGACCTGTTCCGGATTTACCGCAAATTCTGCAAACAGCATCAGAACAACTCCTTGCCCCGTTCTTCAAAAAAGCCATTGGGCCATGCCGTGTCAAAATCACCATCAGAAGTGATCCCTATCGGCCTAATCCGAGTCTCACCTTCGAACACCTCACAGAAAATAATCTGGGCCAGCTTGCTATCAAGTGGCAGGCTGGCATCCTGACTCTCTCGAATACGTTTTAACAACCGTAACACCATATGCTCGCTATGCGTCTCAACCAGGAAAAGCTTATCTGCACTGTACTGATTGGTTTGAGTGAGCATTAAATCCGCAAGCTCCACTTGCCAAGCCGGATGCAAGTGAAGCTCTGGCTGTTCGATGCTGATCATCCCTACATCTGGTTTAACCGCGGCAACAACAAATGGAAAAATTTGTGATACACCTGCGCCTACTTGTGATGGCAACAACGGCATTGCACTGTTTGCGTGACCTTTCCCCCAAATTTAAGACCATGACATTGATGAGATTTCCAATAAACTGGAGCCAATGGAGATCTCAAAATGAAAAAACGTTACACCGAAGAACAAATCATCAAAGCCATCAAGCAGCATGAAGCGGGTTCTAAAGTCGAAGATCTGTGCCGCGAGATGGGCATATCAGTCGGCACCTTCTACAACTGGCGGAGCAAATACGCGGGTCTGGAAGTGAACGAAGCAAAGCGACTGAAGGAGCTTGAGACAGAGAACGCCAGACTGAAGAAGATGCTGGCCGACAAAATGCTGGAAGTTGAAGCCATGAAGGATGTGCTGTCAAAAAAGTGGTGACGCCAGCGGCAAGAAAACCTGTTGCTCAACATCTGATGGAAGCATTTCGCCTGAGCGAACGGGTGGCCTGCAAGTTGGCGGGACTGAGTCGAACTGCACTTCGGTATCAGCCAAAAACGAATGCAGATAGCAGCTTACGCCAGCGTTTAAAGTCGCTTGCCACGCTATATCCGCGTTACGGTTATCTGATGTTGCATGGACTGCTTCGCGGCGAAGGGATGGTCAAAAATCGCAAACATACCTATCGTCTTTATATCGAAGAAGGCTTGCAGGTTCGAACCAAGAAACGCAAAAAGCTGACCCGGCCGCGGCAACCGATGGAAGTGCCAACAGCAGTGAATCAGCGCTGGTCGATGGACTTTGTCTCTGACCAACTCAGTAATGGCAGGCGCTTTCGGGTATTGAATGTGGTGGATGACTATTCGCGGGAAATGGTTGGGCAACTGGTTTCGGTTTCTATCAGCGGCAGACAAGTCGCCAGATTTTTGAGTTTGCTGATTGAGCAACGTGGCAAACCTAACAAAGTGATTTGCGATAACGGCACTGAATTTACCAGCAAGGCAATGTTCTTCTGGTGCAAAGAAACTGGCGTGAGTCTGGGCTTTATTCAGCCAGGTAAACCAACACAAAACGCATTTGTTGAAAGCTTAAATGGCAAGTTCAGGAACGAGTGTTTGAACCAACACTGGTTCAGAACGATGGACGAGGCCAGATACGAAATCGATTTATGGCGCGAACACTACAACACTATTCGCCCACATAGTTCATTGAATTACATGTCGCCTGTTGAGTATGCAAAACAGGCCGCATAAGCTGGAAAATCTCATCACGGGATTGGTATTAATTCCGGGGAAAGGTCAATATTGCTTGGGGTTCTGGCTGGTTGCTCTGAACCACCGGCAAATGACACCAGAAATCATTACGAAAAGTTTGCGCCCGGCTTACAGATGGTGTCGATTGAAACAGGCAGTATGCAGGTTGGCGCGGCGGCTAAAAATTTTCAGGCTATGCCGATGAAACAAGTGCAAATCACTCGCGGTTTTATGATCTCCGCTACAGAAATCACTTTCGAGCAATATGACTTGTTTAGCAAAACAACTGGTCGCGCTTTAGTCAGTGACCGAGGGTACGGCCGCGGCAAAAAACCGGTCGTTAATGTTTCTTATGATGATGCGATGGCTTATGTTGATTGGCTGTCGGCACAAACCGGTCTGTCATTTAGCTTGCCCAGTGAGATGCAATGGCTGTGGGCGGCAACAGGCGGATTGAACCATCCACATGCAATTATAGAAAAGCTAAGCTGCCAACTGGCGAACGTATCGCTCGCAGATTGCCACTATCAACATGCCGGTGCACCACAAAAGGTAGCGAGCTACCCACCAGGCATTCACAAATTGTACGACATGAGCGGAAATGTCTGGGAGTGGACGCTGGATTGTTACAATGCGGAACTGCCGTCAGGCTTAACTGAGCACGCGTGGTTACAAGGAAACTGCGAGCGGAGAATAGTTAAAGGTGGAAGCTGGACCAGTGACGAGAAATTGGCCCATGTGCAAATGCGCCAGTCTTTTGAGGCAAAACGATACGATTTTGATATAGGTTTTCGCATTGTGTTGCACTAAAAGAAGAGGCTGCCCTCGTCAAAATGAGCGGCAGTCTCGGCTTTTTTCAAACTTATACGACAGGTTCTGCCGCGGGAACGGCAAGTGGTGCCATTGAAAATGAACTGATCAGCTGCTTATCCCCACTCTGATAATGTATCGTACTGTCGTTAATCGAGTTCAAGGTAAAACTATCGGCGCTATCAGGTATTTTGACTGTAACCGGCTTGACCAGGCTGCCATCGGCATAACAACTAGGCGCTAACAATAAATAACATCTAGGGTTAAAATTATCTTCCTGCAGGCGGACCCATAGGTGATCCTTAGTACGCCATAAATATAGCGCCAATGATTTGCCCGCTTCACCGAATACCAACTGCTCGACTGTAGCTGTTTTATCCCATAGCGACGGTATTGCAAAAACCTTTGAACATGAGTCCATCAGAAGCAATGATTCACCAGCAAGCAGGGGTTGAGTCAGGTTATTTTCGGTCAGCCGTTGATACACCAAGCTGTCATTATGCCAATACAGACGGAAATGCGGTTTACCAGATAACCGAAACAGCGCTTTAGCGTCTTGGTTCGTTGCCGGATTACGTTGAACCACATCAGCCTCAAGGTAAGAGCGGCTTTCGGGAGCAAACACCATACTATGCGGCAGATGCGTCAGCGTGGTGGTTTTTCTTGCCGTTTTGACAGGCAAACGACAATGTAAATTCGGTGCCACTAAATAATACTCAGCGCCCAAATTGGCTTGATTTACGATGAGCTTGGCTGGTAGTGCTCTTGGCACCAGATGATGTGCAATCCGTTTAAAAATCAGCGGTCTCGTATCGTGATTGCCGATTTGTTTTAAGTGCGCAATCTGCAGCTCTGTATTATCGATAACCCACTCATCGCCGTGGAGTAGAGCGTTGGCGTAAAATTGATCGGATATTTTGATGGTGAGTAACTGGTCGGTGATGATATCTGCTTCGAGTGTAAAGTGGGTTTCATTCTCAAGTGGTTGAGTTGCAACGATTTTTCCGCTGCAAACTAAAGTTACTGACTGCTTTAGTAATTCGGGATCGTTACAAAACAGCACCAACTGCTTTCTGAGCACAAAACTCTCACCTTTCTGGTTGGGGGGTGAATATTCAGGCAAAACCAAATAGTCTAATGTAAAATTGTTCAATATTTCCGCTCCCAGCAGTGCAATAAATCTCAATATAAATTAACCGCCCCCCCTTAGCATGCAATTTATTTTTTTACTTAGTTTGAATGAACTAGCACAGGTGCGAAAATTGCTTCCGTTGTAGCGGCTGAACCAGTAAGAGCTGACCTTAGATTTGCCTTTTCCTGATAAAAATGAATACTTTGCCCCAACCCCGTGAGTTGCAAAAAGTTGTCATCCCGAGATAATTTAAGACCTTCACTGCAACAAAGATCTTCGGCCGATAGCAATAACCATTGGTCCGCCCAAGCGTGTGGCCAGTGCGGTGACGTAAAACCATCCAGCATCGTTTGGTGCTTGAGAAACACCCTGGCAAACGGCTCAAACTCATCCGCCATGAGATAACGCGCCACTAACTGCTGCTGGGGTAACACCGCTTCTACCGTAGGGCCTGCCAATAGTACATACCGATACGATGAATGACCGGCATCTGCTAAAAACCGGCGTTGATGCTGCAAAAGTGGCAACTGTTTTAAAGTGCAGTAAGTATCCGGCAACTGTTGCTTTATAAAGGTGAACACTGCATTAAAAATGTCGGGCTGTAACTCGTCAAGCGCAGCCAGCTGAAAGCTTTTAACTGCACCTGTGTACCATCTTTGAAATACAGGCTCACCGGCAAAACGCTGCAACTGCCAAAACAAGGCGTTTTTTTGCTGTAATAACGCCTGCAGTTGCGCCGTTGTTTCAAATAACCAGGCGACTGTTGCGCCTGCTTGGATCACCTGCACCCGGCTCACTCGCAGCTCCTGTTATATGATCGCTTTAAGCCCCTGTTGGCGGGAAAACACTGGCCAAAGAAGTGGCTTTAAGCTATCACAGATAAGCCTGACCTTTTAATTATCTTGGTCAGAGGCCCAGAAAAAGGTTTTGACAGTCGCTAGACTACAGAGCGAGCAGACACCTAGAATACATCTGAATATGCAGCAGGATGCAGCGATAACTGATGAAACTTCGATTTATAATTTTAATAGACAATTACCGCCCGTTTGTTCCAAATCTCATTTGGACTCATTTGGGCAGGCTTTTCTTCTCCATATGAAACAACAGATAACTGCTCTTCTTTAACCCCTTTTCCAATTAAATAATTAACAACAGCCTGCGCTCTCTGCTCACCAATCAAAATATTAGCTTCTGGCGTACCCAAAGCATCAGTGTGCCCTTCAACAGATGCTCCAATATAAGGATGTGCAATTAAAAACCTTGCATGTTGATCAAGCGCCTCCCAGAAAGCGCTGCTAAAACTTGTTTCATTTCCTACAAAATATATTGTATTAACCGTCCTCAAAAAATTTAACCAACTTTTTGAGTCATCTATCGCCCCAGGCGGCAAGACAGTAACAACCAAAGATTCATGAAGAATTATAGGCTTATTTAAAACCCCCTGCTCAAACCTTGCAAACAATATGTAGTTACCACTATCCAAATCAATTGAGGACGATAACAACTGAGAAATGTTTTCGTTCTCCAAGTTCAATATAAACATATCATTCAGGTATATGCTGGTGTTTATTTTTATATTTAAATTTTTCCTAATCATATTTATTTTTATCGATTTTTCATCGGCAGTTATAACTTTGTTCACTGTCTGATAGCCAGGTGCTTCAACCTTTAGTTGGTAATACCCTGCAGGTAGTTGCAATGGCAGTGTTGTTTTTGCGTCATCGATGTAGACGGTAGCGTTTGCCGGCGCAATCACCAGATTAAGGCTGTAGCGTATTGGCTCGAGATTTATCGTTAATTGCTTGTTTGTGGTTAGACTCAGTTTTTGAGTTTGTATTTGAAAATGCTCTGCACTTGCCGTCAGTTCATATTCGCCTTTAGGCAAGGTAATGCTGTCCCCAGCCTTAAACCGCTGACTACTATTAGCACCTTTCAGTTGTAGTTGTAGCTTTGGGGTTTGACTCTGCACAGTTAGGTTGGCGGTCAGTGGCTCTAACTTTATATCTACCGGCTGGCCTGAAAAATAAATAGTTTTATTTAGCGGCTGGTAACCTTCCGCCTTTGCAACAAGTAGGTACTCGCCTTCAGGCAACCGATTGCCTACTTTTACGTGCTGTTTATTTAACTCAACCGAGGCTATAGCGGGCTGTAACGTCAACTGTAATAAATGGCTTTGCGCTGAAACCTTGACCATGCCTTGCTGTACTACAGCATTTTCACGTTGAAGTTGATAATTCAAGTTACCAGTCTCTTTGACCTGACAACGAAACGACAGAACTTGCTCAGTCGTGCCGAGCGACTGGCACCTAGTTTGCCCGACTACAAAATCGTAGCTGCCCGACTCCCAATAACTCGCCGCAATAAGTTGCACCTCTGAAGGCTCGTCGCGAACCAAAGCACTAACGACTTCTGCTCGCTCAGGTTTAAAGCGATGTTCAATCATCGGCCATGCGATAAATCCAAACCCTAAAATCGCGGCTATCGCAGTTAACCGTAATGGCCAGTTCGGAGTTAGTTTTGATGCGGGATAATAAACCAAACTATCTTGTTTCGATAACCCGGCAATAAATTGACCCCATTGTGCTAAATCAACCTTACTCAAACCGAATTGCAGTTGTGCTTGTAGGTCAATCAAGTCCCTTCTTAACCGCAATTGAGCTTGCAACCGTTCATTAAACTCACGGCCGCTGGTAACAGAAGCCATTAAATCTTGCGCCTGGTTTTGGATTGACTGATATTTGTCTCTGTTGGCGGACAGAAGCTCGTTCAGGTTTTGCAGTTCAACCAGTAAACGCTGGTAAAGATTTTGCGATAAATCCGAGTTGGCACTTTGTGCTGGCCAATTATCTTTCATCGTTGATAGCTGCTCTATCACATCTTCGGCATGAACCGTCGACAAAGGCCTTGGCTGCCATTGTGTTTGTTGGCGTAACTCAGTGAGTGGCAGCTTTGATTGCTGTATACAGATAACTGGCAAATCAATTTCATCAATATGCTGGTGCACTTCAACAAAATCATCTTTGTCCATTGCTATCTCTGCCGCGACTAGCCGTTGCTTTGCGGCATGAAGATACCTACGCGAAATTAAATACTGCTCACGTTCTTTTTTTTGTTGTTCTTGCTGATGGCGGATCAAGAGCGTGGTGGCTTGTTGCCAATCTGGCTCACGTTTTAAAGTGGTTAGCAGCGTATCAGCCCAACGCGTTTCTTGTGCCAGGTGTGCTTCGAGTTTTTCCAACTGCAGCTCGAATTGCTTTATTTGTTCATTTGCTTCGGCTAATGCCAGTTTTGCACACTGACGCGCCATTTCTTTCACATTGTGATCGGACAGCGACAGCTGTGCTAACTGCTGACCTAAATGAGTCAAAGCGTTAGTCAAGTGCTCTGATTCTTGCCAAAAATCGCAGCGACGATCTTTTAATTGTATTAAATCTGCGAAAGATTGCAGCGGATTGTCCGCCTGACTCATTTTTGCTTGAAGCGCCGTGTAATCTCGTTGCCTGATTGCGAGTAAATCTTCATACGCGGTGAGCATTTGATTTTGTTGCTGTGCGACCTCTTGCTTAGTGTCGTCTACGCTGTTTTTTAACCGAGCAAACGACTCGTGGCACAAGGTTAATTGGCTTTCAACCGCCAGCAACGAGGGCATTGTCAAGGCATTATCTAACTCAAACAAACGCTCAGCCTTGACTAGCTCAGCCAACTGCTGTTGCAGTGCAGCCAAGGCCTGATGCAAATCTGGGTCATGCTGGCGTGCCTGCAACCAATTATTTGCTGCTTCATCTGTGTCAAAGCGCTGTTGGAAAACATTTTGGTAGTTGTTGAGCGTGATGTCGAGTTGCTGCTGTGCCCCCAGTAAAGCGGCATAATCGAGCTCAATGGCGCTTAACATCAAACAAAAACTTGGCCACTGCGCATTAGGCGACTGACGTAGACGCGTGAAAACCTCGCCCACATTGTCGATGGCTAGCGATACGTCTTTAAAAGAAGCCACAACAAAATCATAATGTTGCTGTAAGCGTAGGCGCAGATCTTCTGCTTCTTCACGCGGCTTGAGCGCACGCACAAAGGCGCAGAGCGCCAGATTAAATGTATTGTTCAGTGCATCTATATCTTCAAAGCGCTGCGCAGATGCCTCAGCAAAGCCACGTAACCAAAACTGCTGCATCGGCTCAAAAAGTTTATCCAGCGCTAATCTGTCCCTATTTTCCAAATCAGGTAGTTGATGAGTCAATAAGAAAAAACTTAGCGCCACTAAACTGTAATGATCAGCGGTTGAGCAAGGTAAACCACGATGCACTTCTGGCGCGGCAAAGGGCCCTGCTACGGTGCTATAGACTGTGGTGTTGGCAGCACTGGCTTTTTCAAAATCCAGCAAGACTAACCGGACATGCTCAGGACCATGCTCCGTCACAAAGATGTTGTCTGGTTTGAGGTCCCGGTGAATAACCTGTTGGCTTTCCAGATGTTTAACCAACTTCACTAGTTTGGGCCAAATCAGCTGTAGATACTCAGCTCTTTGATGCAAACTGTCCTGAGCCGGTAACGCTGACAGCGGTTGACCATCCACAAACGCCATAATAAAAAGCGGAGGATGCGATAGTTTTAAACCATCACCATTTAACAAATCATTGGCAGGAACAACCTTAACCACTTCAGGCACAGCAACGCCGGCTCTGAACAGCCGCTGCTGTAACTCCACTTCAACAATGTGCGCGGCAATCGCAGCACGCTGCTGCTCCTCTGTTAAATCAGGTCCGTGCGCAAGCTTGAACACATAACGAGCCTCTTGCGGATGCTTAAAAGCCTTATTATCCCTTGCTTTCTTCGCTTCTTGCTCGTTTATGGCAATGACATTCTGGTTTTCAGTTAAATGCACTGTGTTTTTGTAAGTTTGAATAGGGACATATTCTGTTTCTACGTTCCCTTCTTTTACCAAAAGACGCTCAGTTTGCGACCATAACACCAGATCTGATTGATAGGTCATCTGTCGGCATCCGTCATATCGAATAGTGTTGATGCAGTCATGGTCGTTAATCCTGTTGGGCTGCTGGCATAACAGGACTAAAACCCGCGACCGCAATCGTCATAGATGCCGATTTTCCAAGTACACCAAGTGGGCGAAAGTCTACCTGCAGCTCGGCCAACATAGGCCCGAGCATCGCTTTGCGTTTTTTGGCGTCTTTCTCATTATTTACTTCTGCAATTGCAGTCGCCATATCATCTGGCAACGTCACGTCAAAAAAAGCCATACCGTACGAGAAGTTCAATTCAAACCGCGCGCCTGATACAAATATCAGCTGTAAAATTCTGTCATGGCGCTTATTTTCAAAGCCTGCATGAACCACTAAACGTGCGATTGGAAAGTTTTGTTGTTTCAACAGGGTTTGTAGCACATCCATTTTGCTGAAACGGTCAAACTCAGCTGCTTCATCTTTGTTTTTCCCAGCAGCCGACATAAAAAAACTGACCGTGTGCTGTTTGAAAGATGGCTCTTTTTGTAGTTGTACAAAAAGCTGAGATAATTGCAACAACTCGTTGAGTTTGAGGCAGAATCTATCCCAATACAGTACCTCAGACAACTCATCTTTTGCGAGCGCATCAGCAAGAGCTGGGCATTCGGCTTTCAGCTTGTCTAAAATGAGCGGACCGTAGTCAATTAAACTGAGGTTATGGGCATCAGCAGCGGTGTAACGGACCGTTGCATTCTGTGGAAAAAGGCATTTGACTTGATGTTTAGCTACAGCTGTTTCTGACGCCTGCGGCTGGTCGGTTTCGTCTGGTCGGTCATATTGCAGAGGTTCAGTGGAAACGACTGCTTGATTACTGAAAATGGGGTTCATAGTAGTGGTGTCATTTTCAGGTTCTGTGTGCATTCCAGTTTCCGGCAGAAGTGCACCTTCAAATGCTTCGGCAGGTGCCGAGCCTAATGCAGCCATAGCGTTTGCATACTTTTGATTACTATGCGCCATTTCTATTTGACGTTTTTGCTTGTCGGCTAAGCGTTTTTTAACGAAGAATAAATTGATATCGTGATTTTGTGCTTCTGCATCCAATTGATTATAGGTATCGGCATTAGCTTGTGTTAAGTGTTCCACTTTATGCGACTTGACATACTCAATATTAAGTTCTGGATAGCCCAATAACTCGGAATCAGGGACTTTTACTTCCAAACCATCCAGCCCAGTAAGCTCCCCAACGATTTTTTTTATCTCTGCGAGCAAAATGGTCCGATATCCAAAACAAGACTTTACGTTTACTCGATAGACAGCTGTGGTTGTCGTGTTGCCGAGCTGGTATGGGACTAGAATTTGCCGATCACCTATTGCTTCAAAACGAAAGTTGACCAGACCTCCGGAGATTCTGTCGGCTCTTTTGAAGTCAAAACCGGACGGTACGATAGGATGTGGAGTATCTGTTGGGACGCTAAAGCTGGCAGAAATATAGTCGAGCGCGTTATCGAGGAAATGATGGTAGGCTTGTAGCTGTTTCAGCGCGCATTCTGCTGCTTTTGTGCTAGCCAGTGCAATGCTTTGTAAACTAATTGAATCCAGTCGCCGTTGCGTTTCCAGCATCTCAGGTGTTGGAATTTGATGTTTATTGTTTTTGTCAAAAGTAGCAATTAGATGTTTGTATACAGCATGCTTTATAAACTCCGGGGCAGCACTTATTGAAACGTTATCTGTCTGTTTGATTTGCGCTGTCAAATATTTTGACATTTCGTCAACACTGATCGATTCATTTGAATTGGTTAGCATGGCTCTGTCAAATACGACACTGTAATCAGCAGTATGTATCCACAAGCCAATTTCCTGCCGAATTGTCAGTGGAAGGTAAACGCCTTTGCGCACATAGCGGATCCAGCCTGTGGCCGCTCCCTTAAAATAAGAACCACGAATGTCGATATCAGTATCATCAATTAGGTGATCATCCCAGTACCAATCAAAGCCAGCTATAGCGGTTAACTCTTTATAACCATCGTTTCGCAAGGCCTCAATATTAAAAACAACCAAAAAATAGTTTGCTGGATTGTTTTTGAATTCGCTATAGCTGACTACGGCCATGTCACCCTACTCCATTTCAACAGTTTTATGATTTTATAAAAACACAATATCAAGACATTTCAACAGATTACACTGGTACCATGATGTTTTTACGCACACATTAACAACTCAGATGCACAATTTTAGACGGCACAAAATCCGTGTTTAGATGTGGGTAATAGCCCATGGCATTACAGCAAACACGCACGCCTGCATCGTTGTAATCCAAAGTGGCATGCAGGTGACCATGTAACCAGGCCAGTGGTGTTTTGCGTTGCAAAGCCAACTGACAGAGCAATTCCGTTAAATCATTACAATACAAATGTGCATGGTGTTTTTCAGTACGCAAAATGCGTTGCGCCTGCTGATTGTCAGGTTGCTCAGTGAGAATTTGGCGGGCACGGTGTGCTGCTTGTGCCATTGATTGCATTAGCGGTGCATGATGGGTGACTACGACTGTGGGCAGTGAAGATGCCAAGATGGTTCTGTAGATATTGGACCGGCCGCGGGCATTTGCCGTAAGAATATCCTGTGGCTCTAACCGCGCCACGCTGATGGTGCCGGTTTGCAGCGGCATAGCAACATCAACCTGTTTACCGATACGCATATAATCGCGCATTGAGGCCTTGGCGTTGGTTAGCACCTCAGCTTTTTCCTGCACACTGGCCGCAGGTTTTTTCAGCAACAGGTTAAAATCGGTCCACAAGGTGGCGCCAACAAAGCGAACCCCAAGCAGGTCGACATAATGGCCGTGCAAATCACGACCGGAGTCATCCAATAGCTTTACATTGTGATACTTGCCTGGCTGCTCATTAAAAGCGGCACGGTATCGGTCAGCAAGGGTGCCAAATCCATCACAATAGTAGTACTCATGATTGCCTAAAAGGTACAGTACTGGCTTGCCAAGGCTGTTCATATAACTCAAAAAGCTCAAAGCGGTCAGGCCGGTATCATCAATATCACCTGCCAACACATACAAGTCGGTATCCTCCGGGTTTGCATGCAGGCTACGATAATCCAAAGCCTCGGGGTCAGCCCGAAAGCACTCTAGGTGCAGGTCGGATAGCAGATTAATTCGAATATTTGGCATTAGGTACGTTCCCTCTTATCGCTTTGATTTTCTATCGCTTCAATGCGTGCGATCAATGTATCAGCACAAACGGCGGGCTGAAATAGCCAGTCAAGTAACAGTTCATACCAAGCTATTAAATTACGTTTGCGAAAAACCTCGAAGGTAGTTACAAAACGGTCTCGTTCAAATAACACGGCTTTTTCCGTGCGTGCTGGCAGCAACCAGCGTGTAATTAACCGGCCAAGCGCCCGAAACTCCTGATGATTGTCGGGAACTCGCTGCTGATAAGCGAATAACTCCTCTTCCCGAATGAGCTGTGCATCATGCCAACTATCTTGATAGAACAGATTCGTCGTAGCTGCTTGCTTACCATGATCCACGATTGGCCGCAACGACTCAAAATCAATCAGTTTAAGCCCACTGGAGGTAAGCAAAATATTGCCTCCGTGTACGTCGCCATGCACAAAACCCAATAGATGCAGCTGATACAGGTCAGCGATCAAAGGTAATAGATATTGCTGGCGAAATAATAAGGAGTGCATAAAACCTCGCATGGTCGCCTCCTTTAATGGCAGCGCTTGCGAATATACAAGCAACGCGTGCTCACTACCCTGACATTGAAACTGACCAGGCTCAGCTTCGAAATGAAACAAAGGATAATGCAGACTGTTCAGTAATTGCATGTTGTGCCATTCGGCCAGCAAGCGATCTGCCTTGTGTACCTTAAATACGTAAGGGACGCCTTTTGCATCAACCGCACGGAGAATGCCCGGACGGGGAGCGGTTTCTAGCCGATAGAATGTGGAGCCGTTTACAAAGACGTGGCTGTAGCCGGTCGGGTCCTGCGTAGAGACAAACCATGCCTGTTTATCCAGCCACAGTCTGTCCTGACAACTAGCAGAATAATTTTGCTGCAGATAACACAACTGCATGGTATCCGCGCGACATACCCAGCGCCAATTCTTATGGCACTGCAAATAAGTATTGCCATTGTCACTTCGATACATCAGGTGCCCCTTCCAACCATAGCGTTGATACATATAAAGCGTCGGTTTTGCTGGTCCTGACTCGTGCCCAATTGTTCGCAATACTATTGATATCAACTTCTATCAAAGCGCCAGGCGATAATTTGCCTGATGCTGGAAACTCGGTGCCTGGCCCGTTACGCAAATAAACCGTGGCCCGGGTTTTCTTCAATTGCCAGTTGGCTTCAGCTGGCAACATATCCGCGAAGTCGTCTGACTGGGTTACAGGCTGCGGCGAGTTTTCATCGCGATTAACTTCAGCCGCAGGAACCTCGGCCAACGGCTGTTCAGGCAAACTTTGTGTTGTTTCAACGCGAACCGGCTGAAAGAACGTGGCGACATACCCGCCAATAGCGGTTACTGGCAGCGAAACCCCGGCAATAATCAACAAGCGAGCCCACCAATGGCCGCGTCGAAGTCGATACGGCAGCAGGTAATGTAAAAACCATAACAACAGAATGCTTGTCGCGAGAATAGCTAACATCAACATGATGATTCCCTACAAAGTTTGTGCAGATAGATATCAGCAATGATGGCGGGAAAAATAAGGCAGATAAAATTACTAAGGGCATAAGATAAAAATGGCATTGGCTGGCCAATCAGTGGCCCAAAGCCCCAGTTGGATGCAATTGAGATGGCCGACTGAGTGAAAATAGCAACCTGAGTTAACACAACCATCGCAGCCAGCAATACCAGTTGCTGACGTTGTTGCAAACTTTGCCCCTGCTGCGCCACTGATGAACGTTTTATCGCCGCGACAGCACAAAACATCCCACTGACTAGCAATGTCATCAGCAGGGTTAAAAAACCAATCAATAACACACGCCCCCACAAGTAAGTTGCCGCATTAACCGCCATATCGTGAGCATGCGCGGGTACATTGACGGGCTGTAACGTTCTGGCTGGCCAACTGGATGCCTCAGCAGCTAATGCTAAAGCCGCATCGAGTTGCGCACCATCAAACAGCGCGGCATCAGGGAATAACCAGGCTGAGATCCGCTCAGAGGCTGGGAGACTTGAAGAAAGCAGTGTGTTCGCTAAGGTTTTTTCACTTTGAAACCAATGAGCCGCCACATAAAAAGACAACAGACTTGCGACTATCAACAGAATGACAATACCCCAGCTCCGCTTTTGCCGCGCGGCATTTTGCCGGCTGGCACCCAAAACAGCCGACAAGATGATACTCACCACACACACAGGAAATAAGATCAGAGGGCCGGAGTTTTCGCCAACGATAAATAATCCAATAACCAGCCAAAGCAAAGCGATAATGGTTAGCGTAATCAGTAAGAATGCTTGGTTGTACGCCAAATTGTGTTGTAAGGCCACTAACACCACAGCGGCAAAACAGACAATGCTCAGGACGCGTAGAAGCTCCCAGACATTGATGCTACCGATGCCAGTTTCATTGCCTGTCAGCATGGCTAAGGTAGACAACAGGATGACAGCACACATCAGGCCCCAAAACAGCTGGGTGCGTTTTTGCCACAACCAAGTTAACCACCTAGTCCAGTGCGCTGATGCGTAAGTTCTGGCTAAACATGCTGCCTGTACCATGGTCAGTACTACCAACAATGCCTTTTGAAAGACAACGTGCTGGGCAAAAAGGCGATCGTCATTTGTTAAAGCGGCATTGAGCCATTGGGTACTAAGCCCAAATATTATTAAAGTAAACCATGCGACACTGCGCCAATTCCGGCACAGCGTCAGCATTTGTGCTGCCAGCGCGACCAGTAACAACATGCTGGCTTGCATCGTGGGTACAAAAATAGCGGGTAACGCCAGCAAAAACGCGATTTGGTTTGCGCTCGAGCCAACAAAAACAGCGAGCATCACCAAGACCAGCATAGCCCCGATTAACCGATAGGGATGGTACTGCGCCCAAGGTAACACTGATCGCCACTTGCCATTATTCATGGGTTGAGAATCCATGCCTTGCAAGCTGTCTGTTGGATGATTCAAAGACCGACGTTTAACAAACAACACCTGCTCACCCAACTCCATTTGTTGGCCCGCAATACTAAATTTACCTGCCAGCACCTGCTGCCACCGAGTACTGCGGTTCATTGCTAAACCTGATGCAATTGGCTCAAACCACCAGTGTGACTTCGCATAATGCAGCTTCAGTTGGACTGGTAAATGATCCAACCCTGCCTGGTTACGACACAAAAGCGAACCACCAATGTCCAACGTCCGACGATCACTGAAAAAGAAACGCAAATCAGGTAATTTTGCCAACCAACCCGCAGAACATGGTGCTAACACTTCCCAATGTTCTTGAAGTTGCTTTTGCCAGCCTTGGGTTGTTGCCCGCAACAAGCTTGTGGCACCATCTCGATGGTGGATCTGCACAGCAATTGCCTCTCCCTCCGGCGTTAACTGAATCACATCGCCAAGACTAGTAACCACTTGCATAGGTTCATTTACTTTAGTGGAACCAAACCGCAACCAACCTGCATCAGTATCAAACTGAACCGCGGCCTGCCCGAGAGCACCTTGTAGTGCAAGCGAATTGCCTTGCTGCTGCAATAAAAACCCGTCCGGCAGCTGCGTTGCCAAAAAAGCGGCTAACTCAGGGATCGATAGCGCCTCCTGGACCTTAAACGAGCTTAGCCGGCTATGGAGCAACGCAGCGCATAACAACATGATCAGCAACAAAACCAGCCGACTCCACAGGCCCTTCTTGTTATTCATGCGCGACTCCTTCTTTTTGCAACAGCTGGCTGAGCTTGTCGACTGAATCACTGCAAGCGACAGCACCAAACAGTCGACGTCCATCGGCCCCGACCGCAGGTACATCGGCGCGGTTACAGACAACAACATAAGTCTGTGTGCCAGCTTCGACGTAGCCAACCATCCAGGCATTGTGCCGGCTCTTTTGATCAATCGAACCAGTACCAGTTTTGAAATACCGGCCCATCGAATTGTTAGGAAAATAACGTTTTGCAGCTGCAGCCATGCCTGCACGCACCCATTTGAGTTCGGCCTCTTGATAAAGCGGCTCCAGTGCTTTTTCAGTGCCGAGTAATAAGCGTGCAGTTACCTTATGGCCACTTGCAATCGCGGCCACAATTTGCGCTTGATGAATAGCTGTCGTCGCGTTGGCATTGCCCACCGACATCGAGCGGTACGAATCAGAATTATCGATATCTTGGAACTTACCAGGTGTTACAGCCCAACCGGTGCCGCGCACATCCACTTGCCCCGCCGATAAATCAATGGCATCAAACCACCCTAAACGTGCTGCTTCGGCCCGAATAGGATCTGCCTGTTGCCACGCCAGATTGTTTAACACGGTAAAATGACGGATCTTTGCCGGTGTAGCCTTAATCAGTTCATCCGCCATGGCTGCAAAATAACCGTTCTGCGAGTCAGCCAATGCCTCGACCACGCCATAGTGGCTGCGTGGATATTTGTTGGTTAATGTGACCAATGAATAATCATCCAGATTTTTAAGTACATCTCGACCTTTACAACCATGCCCCACAGCGGGGTAGACGGCTGAACTTGCATCAAAGCACCCCACCTTAGTTTGGCGCCACTGTGCAACACTAAGCCCATTGAGGAAGGTTGCTAGTTGCGGCCATTGCTCTGTTGTTTGCGAGACATGACGGGATGCTGCCAGCGTGGTAACCAGTTTGAAGGTCGAGCCCGAAACGGCCTTCGAACTACCATCGTGATAGCCTGCCCTGAGCGTCAAACGACTTGTCATAGGCTGCTGGCGTTGCTGGTACGCCAAATATTGCGGATAAATATCAGCAACCGCAGCTTGCGGCGTTTGTGCCAGAGCTAACAGCTCACCTTTTAAATTCATCACCAGTAATTGGCTGAAATGCTCGCTCAGAGACGGTGCTTGATTCAAAAGCGTTTGAACCTGCTGTTGCAGCGTCGCATCCAGCGTTAATGTGGTGGTTCCTGCAAACTTGGGGGCGTAACCTGGCGCTAGTACATGCGGCACATCCTGCCAGCGCAGCGGTTGCTGATGGCGGTCCAGATAAATTTGCATTGATGTAGGCTTTAACTCGCTGCCATGCTTTTGCTGGAAAACCTGCGGCTTCACATAACGCGGTGCTTCAGATTGCATGCCCCAAAACCAAGCGCTGGCCGGTGCTGGCGTAATGCTCAGACTGCCCGCTTGTACTGCACGGATCCGATGTAACAGTGGCTCGACCACTCCTGGAATATCAAATGCGTCCACCTGCAACTGTGCAGGTACCTGGTTAAGATGTCCGTACACATAAAATACCGCCGCGCTATGCCAGCGCAGCTCTAAAGATGCAGTTTGATCAAACACTTGCCACTGCGCCTTATCAAGTCGACTCGGCAGTAAACTCGCTTGCTCCGAGGAAAGCGCCAAGTTACTGCTGGCTGCGAGCCGCACCCCAGCTTTGTTAGACAGGGTAATGTCGGTGTCAGCGAGCAATGCTATCCGGGATTGCATTGCAAGTTGTCGCGCCATAAAAGCCGCCAATTCCTGACCAGATGGCGTGTTGTACATTAGCTTTAAGGTCTTCTTGCACTCTGCACTTTCAAGCGGTGGCTCAAACTGCCAGACATGCTGGACAGGAAGGTAAGCCGTCGCCGGTAATAATCGACCACTTTGCAGCAAACGACATGCGGTAGCTTGTTGCTGCAACAGCGCGAAATTGCTTTCTTGTACCACCGAAGCGCTCGGATTAAGCAAATAGCGGCCTGGTCGTACTGAAGTTAACTTGTGCCATACCGAGTTTTGTTCCAGGTACCATAATTGTTTGGCTGTTGACGCGATGTTTAGCGGATACAGCGCCAGCTGCAATAAACCAGCCCCCTGCTCTACGGCATGCCATTGCAAAGACAATAAATAGTCGCCGCGTTGCACCAACAGGTGCGTCGATGTTTGCCCAATAATTTCACCGGCTATTACCTCAAACTCAGGAGCCATTTTTGCGCGTGGTTTAACCACCACTTGCGGCTCTGCACCACTGCCATAAACCGGATTTCGCTGCGCATATTTGGCCCCTGTACCTTGCTCCAACTGTTGCATCATCGATGGCAAATCTTGCGGTGAAACACCTATAAACACGTAAAAATAGTCAGAAACGCCATCTGGCCGTTTTTTGTCCTGTAACTGCAAATTAACCCGCTGCCAAGTGAGGGCTGGCGTGTCAGGAAAAACGATCAGTGTCTGCTCCGCCCCTGCTTCGGCCACTTGCAAAACAGTACCCGGCTGAATTTCAAGCACAAAATCAGCAGCAGCTCCGTCAATATGCAGCGGTGGCAGCGTCGCTTGTGCACTTTCTTGCTTTGGTTGTATAACCCACAGGAACATGGCTAGCAAAAAGCTTAAACAGCCCGTCATTACATACTGCATCAGACAAATCCTTGTTGGTGTCACTCACATCCTTGGTTGGCGGGAAATTTTAGGACTGCGGCGCGGGCACATTGAGATAGGTATTGCGAAACACCTCACCAAGTAAATGCTCTTGTAATGCCCGAATTTTAACTAGGTTGGACATCTGACCATCTGTGTCCGTCTGGTCGGTTGACAGATAAAAATTGGCATGCGGAAAGTATTGCTTATAGTCGTCAAAAACACGCCATTTTCGTTCTAACTCATTGATTGGATATACTTGCAGTACGGGTGAGTTGCCACGTAAATTCGCCAAAAATTGCTTTTTATCGTGGTCATTTAAACCTTGTGGTACCAATTGACCTGTGGCGAAGGGCGTTGCATCAAGCGCGCAAGGTGAAAGCCAGCCCATCGCCTGATAAAGCGCCAACGCCAGTGCTAACTGGTATGAATCGCCATCAAACGCAGAGTCAATAATGCAATAAATATCGCCTGAAGGTAGACCCAGTCGTAATTGTGATACTAAGGATTTGACGATGCCACACAAAGCGGCATTGGCATTGCCGTGTCGCAACATCACATGCTCAGAACTGCGCAGTGGATCAGGTCGAAACAGTACTTCAATCAACGCAGCCTGGTCGGTACTTTTCGCAGTTTTATCGACGGTCGGAAAATACGCCAATCCCCGACTGAGCTGGTCTGTAGCGAGTTGTGCGACTAACTCAGCCAAACTCACCGTATTTTGTTCCTGCGTGCTGTGAGCGAACTGCGCATCGGTGGTGTAATCCAGTTTTGGAGGCCAAAAAGTGTTGATCTGTTTCAAGTTTTGCCCTACGGGCCTGGTTGAGGTAAAACGTGTCAAGTCGACCACCTGACATCCAAGGGCATAATGGTCCCAACCTCGCGGGATCGCCACCAACAAGCTCAAAATCGCTGAGACCGCGGCAGCAGCTTTTGACACGGGTTGAATCACAGCAGTATCGCCAGCCGCAACTGCCGGTGCGGGCTCTGGATTAGCACAGCCGTTATTACTTGCGACTGTCACAATCAAATTACAAGCAATGTGAAGTCGCTGTGCGACGTAACTCCAAAAAAGAGTGAGCTGAACATCTTCAATGGCCCGTAAGCTAACCGACAACGGTAAATTAACGGTCTGGCTCAAATCCAAGCAAACTGTCCAATCTTCAACTTCAACCTTATATTGCAAAAAATGCGTCAATTATAGGCTCCACTCGTCAGGTTTCTTAGGCGATGCTGGGTGTACTTATCCATTAATAACACCAACTGCTGCAAACAAATGTCCGCCTGTTGACGATGCTCCAGCCAAATCGGCTCCATAGCGTTAGCTGCGCCTAGCTGAAGATCTGCAGCCTGCTGTTGCGAATGCGCGATTTGTCGCGACAAATGCGTTAAATATTGGGCGTTGTGATGCAACGCCTGTAAACAACCTTGCCACTCCAGCTGATGTAATGGAATCTCAGCGGTACAAAAATTGGCCGCGGCCATTACAAATTGCAGCCGCGCCCTTTCCAATTCTGGCCACAGTGTTGCCAGCAGCAAGGTCTGATCAGCTAACTGCTTTAGATCGATTTGTTCTGAATGCACCTGTTGATTGGCGAGCACAAAGGCAAAGCGCAGACTCTCAGGCCAAGATCCATCGATTGCGTTCAAGACATCGCGCAACCAATGTTGGATTTTTTCTCTATTCGCCAAAAAAGGCACTTGGTGTTGCAATACAGATCGCTGCAGCTGCTCGGCATTAGCTTCGAGCCAGTCAGCGGGGGCAACGATCTCCAACTCCATCAAGGTGCCGGTTAGCTTAAAAGCAGGCTTGACCGCGGGGCTTGCTAACTGAAAACGCCGGCTTTGCGGTGGCTCAGTTGGCTTTTTTTTAAAAATGCTAAACATCAACTGTGGCTCACCCTCACTTGCCGATCTCAATACCGTCCGGTAACACACCAGCGAGTTCAGGTTGCATAAGGATTGAGTACTGAGTCAGCTGGTCATCAACCACCAAGACGGATAAAACCTTGTCAGCATGAACGAGCCGAAGCGTTATCCCCAACCAATCTTGCTGCAAAGCAGCATAATCAGAAAAATCCCACTGATAGCTTTTTAAATCAGCGATATAAGACACAGTGACGCTGAACGAGAGGACTTCAAAAGTGATGGAAGTGACTGCGTCACCACTATCAGCCGCCATTTTATAAGCCACAAAGGGACTCGTTGACTGTGATTCTAAAGCTCTGGCTTGTTGTTCATACAAGGCCCGGTCCAACATCTTCAAAATGAGATCTTGCGACGCTATCGGATGAGTAAACACCGCCAGCCGCTGTTCTGCCGTCACCTGAAGGCCCGCCGCCAAACGTCTGACTACAGTTGCTAATTCATTGAGTTGTTTCATTTTTATGCTCCTTTGACCAGCGACAGTGCTGGCTTTGGTGGCTCTGTTGGCGGGAAAGTTTGTGAGGTGTTTGCAATCACTTGACTAAATGTTTGATGCCAAGTGTTAAATTGCTCTAAACACCAATGCTGTAATACCTCGCGCTGTTCAATAGTGGTGTCTTTTTCGAGCTTTTTATAAAAATCATTGCTTTGCAAATGTTTCGCACTTATGTCACCAACCAGTACCTGATTAGTTTGATACAGTTTGACGAGTAAGCAGGATTTCACGAGTTCAAAGAAGTTGAACTGGAGATCAAATTCTTTTTTACCCACCCGCTTGGTGAGTCGCTTTTCAAGTTCGCCATTTATCAGCTCGATTTGCAGCATAGCAGCTGCAATATTGATGAGGTCATCACTAATGGTCGCGAAATCAAGCTCAGGGATTTCAATACCAAACATTCTGATCTGGTTGCTGTAAAACAACTTTTCGCCTTCACGATTTAACTCCGTCATGCGCGTTGCTATATACATGTCGCTGCGGCGTGCCAAATCGGAAAAGTGATGAATGAACGGCAAATTGCGTATGGCAATGGCTTTGGCCGGCATCGAAAGTAAGTGTTTAAAATCTTTATCCAGTATCGCAGAAAGCTGACCGCCAACAGGTAGCTGAGACGGAATAGCCAATACATTGTGGTCATTCAGCTGTTGTGCAGTGCTGTGAAATACTTTACGTAAGGTCTTTGCAAGTTCAGGACTAATAAGTTTATGGTAAAAATTATTTTCTATAGCAGTATGCTCGGCTTTACTTTGCTTATTGTCCTTGTTGTGTTCGACTTTCTCTGTTTTATCATCCTTAGACTCTTTTACGTCAGTGGCATCACGACAGACAGTGGCTAAGGCGCGGATCATACAAGCTAGTTCAAGATAGTAATATTCAGGCGCACGAACAGAGTTAGTAGTTTGGTCCGTTGGACCTGTTCTTAGCAACATTTGAATAAAATAGAACAGCCCCTGCAATTCTGAGTCTAGATAGATTGCGCGGAATACAGTAGGCATCGACCACAACTGCTCCTGATTCTGGCAAACAACCAGATTTTGCTCAGCTGCTGCCAATTTTTTAGCGCGAGCTTCGCGAATTTGGCTAATCGATTTACCAGGAAATTTGCTTAACAGAGCGCTTTCTTGATTCGGGTCAATCGCTTGTAGGTATTCAGTTTGGGCTTTTGAGTGCTTCGCACTGGCATCAAGCCAAGAAAAGTCCAACAACTCTTGCAAGTAGGCCCGATAAAACAGCATTTGAAACCATAGACTACGAACATGCATTTGCTGTATCGCATCTAACTGAATACCCTTCCTGCCATACTTCGCCTGATTGGAATTAAGGACTTGTTGCCACCAGGTTAAAAACTCATCTTCAGATTTCCATTCCTTGCCAGTTAACGCATCATCCCAATCGATCAGTTCCAGATAACTATCGAGGCTGATACTACTGATAAACAACGACTTAAACAGGTTATGTAACATCCGGTCTGTGTCATTGATCTGATTTAGCGCACTGATAGAAACACTCTTTCCCTCGTGCTTTCCCATTTTCGGCAGTGATGGGTCTTTAATCAATCGGCCGTAGTACTGAAAAACGATTAATGGATCGCGAATGCGGGTTAATAACTGTTTCACGTCGATACGTTCTTTCAATTTTTCGCGTGATTTGTTTTTTCCGGTGAGGTTCTCAAACATCTCCTCACTGGTCATGTATTGCCGACAAGGCTTGGGTATGAATTCAAGGCAGCTTTGTAATGCTGCATAACGAATATTTGTGAGTCGAAGTTCATCACAAAAACTTCGCTGCAATTGGTTGAGTTCGCGCATATCAAATGATTTTTTGATTGCCTCAGCCGATGGCATCGGCTCTAAAGCATCCTTTAAGAACAGCAAAATGTCTTGTGCGCCTTTTTTGGCTTGAATGTCACTATTCTTACTGTTTTCGTGCTCGGGAATTTTGACAGAAAGACTACAAGCATAATCTGCGCGCATCCTCCACTTTTCTCTCCATCCTCCCTCAAGTGTCTCTCTAGGTTTACCAGCATCAACAGCCATTTCAGCGATAAGTTGCAATAATGTATCTTCAGACGCCACATTTTTGTAGACTGCGCCATCAGGGCGAATACCAGCAATAATTGGCAGTAAAAACTTAAAAACTTGTTGAAAATCAACACCAATAAGAGTTTCATCAACATAGAGATACGGGCTTGGGGTATTTTCTGCAATCTCAACGGCTCGGGGAGAATGATCAGCATCTTCCGACTTGTGTTCTGATTCATACACCTCATTTTGTTGCAAAAATAGCGCTGCCTGATCGTCGAGGGGCAGATCGTCAATAAATTCATCATCACCGAGATCAGGATCATCATCAAGCTCCCAATCTGGTTTGTTCTTGATCAACTCTGCCAGCTGGTAGCCAGGCAAATGTCCGTATTTTGAATATCTCTCTTTATCACTCATCACTAGATCCTTAAGCCATTAGCTGACAGGGTTTGTAATCTAATCAGGGCGTTTGATGTTTATCTGTTCTAGCCATACGACTTAGAAATGCGTGCGGGCAGAATGAGCCAAATCAGCAATATATTTGATGCTTTCGAAACGTTCAGTTGAAGTCAAAAGCAACACGGAACCCAACATTATGTGTAGCGAAATGTAGGGAGTAGTTATAGCGCTCAGAAACACGTTCAATCCAAATGCCCCCCCGTGTGTACCACCGCGCAATACAACTTCCTTACATTTATTCTTTCTATATGAATTACTCTCCAAGGAGTGCTTACGTAAATCACTATTGTAGCAATCCGCAGTCCATTCCCAGACACCACCAAGCATTCGATAAAGTCCAAAGCTATTAGGTACAGACAGAGCCTCATTTAAAAAAAGACCATCTTTACTTTTATGTTTGCAAGTAAAAACGGCTACAACATAACTGTATTCAAACAAATCAAGACAATGTCCAAACTGGGCGAATCGCGCGGAGCTGCCGGCGCGAGCTGCGTATTCCCATTCTGACTCGCTCAATAATCGGTAGCTTCTGCCAGAAATCATCGACAACCATGCAACATAAGTTTCTATATCCTTTTGACTCACCTCACGAATTGGCAATTGAGTATCCCATTCCCACCATTCTCGTTGCTTGCTTTGGCATACACCTTCAGATACACAAATATTCCAATCGTCAAAAGTGATTTCATATTGGCTAACAGCGAAATGCGTTGCATGTATCACTTTATGTTCACCTAGTTTTTCATCGTCACGGCATTCAGTATCGCCTTCGCTGCAACCCATCAAAAATGCTCCCGCGGGGATAACCACCATTTTCGGGCCCAAGCCTTGACCGTTTAATAATGGTTCTTGAAAGAACACTGGTTTCCCCACAGCTTTAGCTGCTCGTTGTTGCAATGCTTTAACTTGATCAGCGCTCCAACCATGGATAAATGGCACTTCCTCTGAGCTATTCGCTGAAACAGTATCAGACTGAACTTGTAGTTGTGGCGTTGGTATTTCATTCGCAGCTAATTTCGTCGATACATCAAACAGTTTATTTACCGCAATCAATGAATACCCAGCATAACTTAAAGCTACAAGCCCAAGACCCAAAGCGACAAGAGACTTGGTCCTTGTCCTTTCAATAGATTTAGCAACTAATGATTGCGAATGGGCTGAATCGGGATCAACATATGCAGCCCCAGTATGTAAATCCCTGCTGGTATCTTCTTGTTTAAACAATGTGGGATTGAGCTCATCACTAAGCTGCACATAATCCCCCAATAACAATTCCAGTGTTTGTCTTAGCTGCTGCTGTTGCTGGAGTTGCTGCAGAACATCTGCAATGGAGCTGACACGCAGCGAGCTACTTGCGTTGTTTTGCAGTAAGTTCAGTTGTCGGTCCAGATTTTGCTGGCTTCTGCTTAACGTACTTAACAAGCGTTGCTGACTTGGATTTGCTGCGCATGTAGATAGAGATTGTTCCAATTGTTGGCGCTGTTGCTGGCATTCTGTGGCTTTAGCAATGAGAGCGCTAAAATCAACCGGCGGTATCTGTGAGGCTAACATCAACAGCCGTTCGGCACTGCAGCAGCTGGCAAGTTGCTGTCGCTGGCTATCAATTGCGCTAGCAAAATCGGACCAAGGTTGAGCTAAAAACACCCGAGCTGTGGTTTCATCAACTAATTCAACACTGAGTTGGGTACTCTGCTGTTTTAACTTTTGCGCCAATACATCAAGCGCATGCCCACAACTTTGCAGTTCTGCATCAAGCGCAGTTACCGCCTGCTGAAACGCTACTCCAGCTTGATCGGCGTACTCGACTAATGCAGCCAATTCCTTAACTTGGCTTTGTTGCTGCTCTGTCAGCGCAGCAATCTGTTGCTCATTCTGCTGCATGCGTTCTAGCCATTCTTGTTGCCGCGCTTTGGCTTCATCCAGCGGATTTAATTCGCGCTTAAATGCAGCTAAGGCTTGTAGAAACTCAGTGTTGAGTGCATCGAGGTCAGAAAAACGTTGCTGCGGCTCTGCTGCCATGCCCTTTTGCCAAAACGCCCGAAACGGCTGAAAAACCTCAGCGGCGTGCAAATCTCCTGTTGGTGCAGGATCATGGCCGGTCATTAACCAGACACTCATAGCTGTCAGTGAATACCAATCAGAGGTGCTGTGTTCAGAACCAGCTTGAACTTCCGGCGCGGCATAAGGACTGTATGACACCGTGGTATTTCGATAATCCGCAGAACTGGCTTTATCAAAATCGAGCAGTACCGGTTGTCCCGCCTTGACCAAAAATTGATCCGGTTTTAAATCCCGATGGATCACCTGATGCTGCTGCAGCTGAGCGACGATACTCAATAACTGAGGCCATAACTGCTCTACTTTGCCAGCCCGTTCCAGTAGTGACCCAGCGGCTGCAGCTTCTTTAAGTGAAATGCCATCGATATAGTCAAGCACCATCAGCGCTGGGTGCGGTATGCGCCGGTCTGAGTCCTTACAGAGCAATGAATTAGCAGCAACTTGGGCAATTAGCCGTGGTACCGGCACACCAGCCAAATATAAATGCTTGAGTAAGTTGGTTTCGGAGAGAAAATTATCAATCTGCTGTTGCGGACTTAGTTCTGGCGAATGCGCAAGCTTGACGATACGCCGGCCAGAGTCTGGAACCCCGCTTAATGTAACTCCCTGCTCTGCCGCCGCAGCCTCATCAAGTTCTCGTTGTCGCTGCAACTGCTTGTCGTTAGCGAGATATACAGTGTTATTTTTTAGGGCGTGTGACAGCTCAAGCTCAAGGCCAAAATTGAAACGCAGCCTCTGGTTATCCTGAAAAATAAAAGGCTGACTATCGATATCCGAACCGTAATAACTACTCACTCGTCACTCTATCCCTGAACCCCGCCGTCTATCGCTACAACCTATCAACATCGGTGCAATGGAATCAAGTCAGAAAAACATTTTGCCGCATTCTGAACGTCGTAATTTTTTCCGCCCAACTAAGTTCTTCAAAGACAGCCGAGTTCACAACAGAAAGCTCAGCTTGTAGCAGAAAGCTGAGTTTGTAACAGGCAGCTACAGAAACAGTAAAAGGTTGCGAAATTTCTTCCTGCCAACACTCGCAGCATACACACCTAAGAGGACGCCATTATGTTTTTAACAAAACAACCTGCTCAAACATCTACCCCAGCGCTTGCGCCAAATAACGGCAGCAGTGCACTGCATGCCAGGTTAAAACTTGCGCGCAAGCAATTTCCTTATCACGACCAAGACTATGTGGCACAAGCGATAGTGTCAGGGTATCTGCAGCTGCAACAACAGCAACCTGCGCTGAAGTTCTACAGCAGCGAACATGGTGTGCTGACCGTCAAAGTGTTGCTGCCCGTCAATATCTACCGCCTGATGACAAGTCTCCAAGGGCCGCTGATCGCACAAGCCGAAACCGCTTTAAATAACCTTGCACCACAATTGCCCGAAACTCAGCAGATCCGGGTCGTGTGTGCACCAGATACCACCATTAAGCAAGACGAGCTGCTGGTGGTGTTTGGTAGCTCTAACCTGCAGCAGCAAAGCAACAGTCCATCCATTGCGGTCAGCCATCAAGGCTTTTACGTCGCAGCTCGGGCTAACACCAATGCCGTAGCGGTTGACGACTATCTGCTCTCTACCATTGACCCGCGACTGCAGGGCCGGCTTGGTCAGCACATCATTGTGTTTGAACACACAGCGGCGGGCCATGTTAGCGTACATGCGCCTGATACCATCCCGCTGAGCTGGCCAGCTGACAACGAAGTTGAGTTGTTCTTCTCGGCTGAGCGGCGCCTGAAGTTTAAGATCATAACCGGCCAGTTTGTACCGCGGCCAGCTAGCCGCAGCTTTTTCGTGCAACCGCAAAGCTTGTTTAAAACAGATGCGGCAACGGTTGATGCCCCTTTGAGCACTCAGACAGAGCCTACGCTGTCATTTTCGGCAGTGGCAGACGACGAGTCAGCCCCAGCCTTACACCTAGCTTCACCGCTGCGCTCAGCGCAAATGCAACACACGTTTCAGCACCCAGTACAGCAACCAATGCCGCACAAAATACAGCTCACACTACAGGTAACCCTGCAGGCACTGGCCAGCGCAGGCCGCCCTGGCGCAGGCCCTTTTTGCAAAGCTGCTGGCCAGAAATTTTTGGCCACTGAGCAAATCCAGCGCCTGACCGGTATCTCCGAATTTACCGCTATTGGCTCTGGCAAAAAATTAGCGGTGCAGGGTCAGCTGCTGCGGCTAAGTCCGCAACAATTCCCTGAACTGCCTCAGGCAATAGAGCTTCCCATCCAGCTCAGTGCTGCAAAACCAAGCGTGCTGATTGAGCAGGGGTATTTGCTCGATGGCGACACCTTGACTGCTATCAGCGGCGCGCTGCCTTTAACACGCGCCATGACGTTGTTAATCGGCTCAATGATTGTAACCCTGGAGGTTGCTGATGAATGAGCCAGTGCTGAGCGAAGTAGCCGACACAACGGCACCGGCTGACAAGCCGCCGTCAAATACGCAGTTATTTGATATTGCAGCGTTTCTGGCGCTGCACCGGGTGAAGGTGGTTGGGATGGTACAAAGCGGCGCCCTGTTATCACGACTGTTACTCAAAAAGGTGTTTAGACCACCGGTTGAACACACTTTGCAGCCGCTGCCAAAAAACAGCTTTGGCTTGGATGCCGTGTATTACTTTGCCAACCCATTGCGGGCTACTCAGCTAAGTACGTCACCGCTGCAGCTACAAGGTTCTGACTTTCTTAATAATTTTGGTTTTGCAGTCAATAAAGGTGGTTTTTTGGTCAATACCGATCATCTACTGAAAATCAAGCTAACGGCCAAAGCTGGCACTGTGTTCACTAGTAAAGCGGTGTTTGTGTTTAATCCGCACAGCCAGCGGGTACACCGGGTGGCAGCAAACACAGCGTTAAACCCTGGCGATCTGATCCTCGCCGGAATTTATGTCTTACAAATTTGAGGCCGCGCATATGCAGTTAACAAACACCCTGACAAACCCATTTGATTTGCAGGCAAGAGATGAACTACTAGCCATTTTGGCAGGCATTCAGCCCGCATCTTTACAACAGCCCCCCCCCACAGTGTTGTGTCGGTTAAACGCGGCCCTCAGTGACCAATGGCAGTTTTTTCCGGCCATTGTACAGCAGTGGTGTAGCTACCTAAGTGACGCCTACTACGAAGCGACCGGCTGCCTTGCTGAACTTATGTTTGCCCGCAGTAGCTGCGCTGACTGTGCCTTTGCTGTAACCGACGATTTAACGCCCGGTCCACAACAATTGCAGATCAGTGTGTTTTGCCAAGCCGGTGAAAAACAACTTACCACGACGATTGCTATCAATGCGGCAACGCCACTGCGCTTTGGGCAGCAACAGTGGGAGTTGTTGACTGGGTTGCAGCTACCCCATGAGCTCTTATTCGAGCACTGGCGTTTTCAAGTGGCTCCAGGAACCCGGTATTTTGCCAAAGCGGCTGATCATGTGTTTTTGCATCGCAGCTCAACTATGTCCGTCGTGCTGCGCTTAAAAATGGACTAGCTGCAATATTTTCCTGCCAACACAGATAACAAAGCCAACAGTAAGGAATAAATATGAATTTCACCGGCACCGCCAACAATTTGTTAATCAACCTGGCCACTGAGCAATGGCCATACGCCGTGGATCGGATTGCCACACAACTGCAACAGTGCTTAGAGCGCCATCAACAGGCCGAACCCCATTTTGACCTGACAGTCACCGCCCAAGGTGCACCGATCCAGGTTGAACTGTTTATTCCGTCGCTAGTTGCCGCGGAATTACAGCTACTGCCTGACAGCCAGCAAATGCTCGCTACTGCGCAGGCTATCGCAGATATGCTACAACGGCCTGTACATGTTGTGTTGAGCAAAGGCCGCGGCCAGTTGCAAGCGCTGGTCAAAGCGAACCTCGTTGAGGAGCAAATATGGTCAGTAACCCAAACCACCGCGTTTGGTAAGGCTCCACAGCCATTTGCTATTGCAGCATTACAGGCCCCATTGATCATCGATGAAGTTGTGGCCACG
The DNA here is from genome assembly GCF_001518915.1 of Rheinheimera sp. F8. Classification (NCBI taxonomy): domain Bacteria; kingdom Pseudomonadati; phylum Pseudomonadota; class Gammaproteobacteria; order Chromatiales; family Chromatiaceae; genus Rheinheimera; species Rheinheimera sp. F8. Next base: position 3,075,656 of record NZ_CP013656.1, on the reverse strand, counting down.
TTGAACGAACTGCCCAGCCTTGCGAAGCGGCTACAGGGTGATGCCATCCTTATTTATCGCGATGACAGCGGTTTAGTCGCCAACGCGCCTGAAGACATTCAGGTTACCGTGAAAGCGGAAAAACAGCTGCAGCTGAACTGGCCTGAAGGAAGCATGAATTTTGTGTTGTCAGAAGGCTCGGTAGACCCTGTACAGCACGACGTGCTGACAACACCAGCTCAGCCAGACCCTACCCTAAGCTACACTAACCAGCCCTGCTGGCAACTGCTGGGGTTTGTCGAATCAGACGGCTTTGTGAACGACGCTACTGGCCAGCCAGCCCCCGAAGCGTTGCAACAGGCAGGGTTTACCACCTTCTGTCCAGTCGATGCCAGCATGGCCGTTACCGCACCAGTGACAACAGTGTTTGGCCGCAGCATGTTTAAAAAAGCAGCCGCCGCTATTCAAGCAAGAACACCAGATGGCAGTTTGCTCCCCGCTCTGTCTGTCGGTTTTTCAAGACAGCACCTGTTGTGCAGCCTGCAGAGCAACGAAGTTCGTATCGAAGCGTTTACTTCAGAGTTACCCGTACAGATTTTGCGGGGTAGCCGCTTTGAGTTACTGCAAAGCGGCGATGACATCGCTGATAAGGCTTACCTGAAAATCGGCCTCTCTATTGTCCAATTGATGAACCTGCAGCAAGGAGCTCACCATGAGTAGTTTTAACGCAACAGAACGCATGCAGGCGCCACGTAACCAGTTGGCGTTGCAACTGAAACTGCTGGCAGCGAAAGCCATTCGCTTATTCAACTCAGACTTTTGTTTTGAACAGTGTTTGCAAACGCCGCTGCATCGTCAAATCGAGTTGGGCCCGATTTCGTTTGATGCGATTGATTTGCCTACGCTGACGAGCATGGTGGCCTCTGGCCTGCATCGTAGCATTAAGGTCCTGCAACGAGATCTTGTTGGCGCATCGATGTTGGCATCAGCGCACGTCTTAATTTTGTTGCCAGCACGGAGCTATCGGTTGCTGTCAGCTCAGCACGCGCTATCGACATTGACTGAAAGCCTGAGCCAATCGGTGGGTTTTCAGATCCGGGTTCAACCGTCAGCCCATGTCGCTGAGCAGCATGTGCAACTGCGGTTTGGCCAGTCGGTTGGGCCTATTAGCAGCCAACATCGCCTGCTGAAGTTTGGCCACATGACCGTCAGTACCGCGGCCGCCACCCAGCCCTTTTATCTCGATCATCTGCTGCTGGCAGAATTAGGCAGCAATGTTAGCCCAGATACCGTTCTCGAACTTTATGGCGAGCCAGACAATTACCAACTGCGCGGCGCACCATCGATCACCATCGTTCAACAACAAGGAAACAGCATCATGTTAACTACGTCAACCAACCAACGTATTGAATTACACGTCGTCACCCCAGTAAACAGCCAAAGTGCGCTCGTCAATAGCAAGCCAGTCGCGGTGCTGCATGATTGGCAGGACAGCGCCGAAGACCGTGACGATGACGACATAGGCACCTACCGTGGCGCTCTGGCAGTTAATTGCAGCGATGATGACGACATCGGTACCTATCGCGGTGCTAACCCGGACGATGCTGAAGATGACGATATCGGCACCTACCGGGGGCCTCGCGATAGCACAGCGCCGCTAGCCGCAACGACAGCCCTGCGGCTTCGCTTTGCCGGCCTGGTGGCGCAAGGTGCTTATTTACAGCAAATGGGCTTTGCGGTACAACCTGCTGGCGTACGCCAGCAGGCAACTGCCGCTTTACAAGCGATGGGTATTACTGAAGTCTTTCAATTAGATGTGCCAGCTGAAAGCGCATTGCCGGTTAGCAACGGCAGTATTCACTTAAGCCGGAACGCCTTACTGGCCGAGCAAGGCAAATTTTATGCTATGTCCGGTTCTTTCGGTTTGATTGACCTGCTGCAAGTGAACTTACTGGCCGAGCAGCATCTGACGCTGGCACAGTCAGCGGCGATGCCAGGACACTGGCAAGTGCAGCTGGCATCTGACGCGTTGCATGTGTATGCCAACGAGCCAACTGGCGATTTTACACGCCTGAAAAACGGCGAGCAAATTTCAGCTTTTAGTGGCCAACAGCTTATCGTCGGCGCCATGATGTTTGAGGTGATGGCGTGAATCAGCGGATTTCTTGGGCTTGCGGCATCATGCTGGCCGCAAGCTTGGTGGGCTGCGATAAGCCGGCATCCAACCCGCCAACTGGAACACCAAGCGCTGCGGAGGCGCTAGGCACAGCGTCATCACCCACGTCAACAACAGCCACGCAATCACAACCCAACAAACGCAAGTACACACCGCAAGCGCCCTCACTGAGTGAAAATCATTGAAGTGGGTGCATGCGATGGCAAAAAATTGTGCTTAAACACCACTTTAAAACACTCAACCGAACAGAAACTATCGGCGGCATAAGTCAAAATGTTCCGCCTACCAACTATTTTCCTGCCAACATCATGAATCCTATCCAGCAAACCACTGCCATATCCAGCGGGGTATGGCAGGCTTTTGACTAAAAAGGCTTGAACGCTTGGTTTTGCGAGGCCCGCAAGCGGGCTAGGAGCGCCTTACTGCGCAGCCAAAGGGAAATGCACCATAAAATTACAAACCCTGAACCACACGAATACCACCGTCGAAGCCACTGTCGTCAGAACTCGAGCCCATGCGGTTCGAGACTCGCACGCTTCCTAGAGCAAGACTAAAAGAACCGCCACGCATTTGGATAATTTCGCAATTACCACTGCCAAAAGATTTACCATTAGTAGGTATCGTTGTCAGACTGGGTTGATAGCAATCGGCTGTATATTCAGAAACATTACCAAAAATGTCAAACAAACCAAAAGCATTCGAAGTGTACTGACCAACCAGTTTCGTTTTAGCTACGTTTCCAATTTTATTTTGTGGGCAACTTACCACGTTAGGATTACCACCATAATTGTCCTGCACGGTATCGATGCAATGTCCAAATTTAGCAAAACGCTCTGTTCTGCCGGCACGAGCTACGTACTCCCACTCACTTTCAGTTAACAGCCTGTAATGTTTTCCGGTAGCCTTCATTAACCAAGCGACATATTCTTTGGCATCATGCCAAGTAACATTGATTACAGGCCGTTGTCCTTGGCCCCAGCCCTCATCTTCAGGCGTTTTATTGCCCTGACAGCCCCCTTGGGACACACAAAGTGCCCAATCATCGAAGGTGATTTCGTATTGGCTCACCGCAAAATGTTTTGCGTGGATCACTTTGTGTTTGCCCGGTTTTTCGTCTTCGGCGCACTCTGAATCACCTTCACTGCAGCCCATTAAAAAAGAGCCGGCAGGGATAACCGCCATTTTCGGCCCCAAGCCTTGACCGTTTAATAACGGCTCTTGAAAGAACACTGTCTTGCCCACTGCTTTGGCAGCTTGTTGTTGTAATGCCTTTACCTGTTCACTACTCCAGCCATGGATAAAGGGCACTTCTAGTGAGAGTGTTTTGCTGCTGTTGTTATCTACTAGCAGCACTTCCCTGTAAGGTTGATAACCAGCGGCTTCGACACGAAGGTTATACTCCCCAGCCAATAGCTGTAGCGGTAACGTGGCTTTAACATCATCAAGAAATACCGTGGCGTGGGCTGGCGTAATGTTGAGATTGAGGCTGTAACGAATTGGCTCTAAGTTGATGCTCAGTTGCTGATTGCTAGTTAAGGTCACTTTTTGCGTTTGGCTTTGATAATGTTTTGCACTGGCGGTAAGTTCATAATCCCCCAGTGGCAAGCTGATACTCTCGCCTACATTTAAACGCTGACTGTTGTTTGCGCCCTTAAGCTCAAGTTGTACATCTGGCGCCTGGCTTTGTACTATAAGACTTGCTGTGAGCGGCTCTAAACTCAGTTGCAGCGGCTGGCCGGTAAACTGGATGGTTTGATTAAGCGGCTGGTAACCCTCTGCGGTTACGCGGATGTTATACTCACCTTCCGCCAACCGGTCACCAGGTTTTACTGGTTGTTGATTGAGCGCCACTGTAGCGCTGGCTGGAGTGACATTTAAGTTTAACAGGTGGCTTTGTACTGACACTTTCAGCATGCCCTGTTGCAGCGCCCCCTCGCTGTTTTCAAGCTGGTAACTAAGGTTGCCTGATTCGTTGACTAGACACCCAAAACTCAAAGTTTGCGCTGCAATACCACGAGGCTCACAGCGCGTAGCGCCCACAGTCAATTGATACTCGTCCATAGCCCAAGGCTTGCTGGCTATCAACTGCACCTCTGACGATTCGCCCCGTACCAGCGCACTAACTAATTCCGCCCGCGTGGGTTGCATGCCACTTTGAATTGTGGGCCAAGCCACATACCCAAGCGCAGCCAGTACCGCTACCGCGCCTACACGCAGTGGCCAATTAGTTCTTTGAGCTGAATAGCTTGGCGGGCTGTCTGGTTGTTCATGCAAATCCAGTTGTTGAAGCGAGCTTTCCACATCAGCCAAAGTGCTGACTAAGCGCTGTTGTTGGTGCCAGAGTTGTTGGCGGCGGTTTTTTAGCCGTGTGATATCGGCCAAACTTTTAAGCGATGGTACGGCTTCGTTCAGCGCAGCAGCTAGTTCATCAAAGCGAAGTTGATGCTGCGACACTTCACGGTGAATGTTCGCCAGTGTGGTTTTTTGTAACGCACTTAGTTGAAGCCCTTTTACACTGGCTGTTATATCTGCTAGTAGTTGGTTGCAACTCACCAGCAGTAACTGTGCAGCTTGCACATCAGGAAGGCTTAGTTGGTTCTCCAGTTGATAGAGCAGAGGCTCTTCGCACACTGTATTGAATTGCTTGGCCAATTCGCCAATTAACTCAGGCAATAACGGGTCTTGTTGGCGCTCGAGTAACCACTGTTTGGCGATACCATCGGCGTGGGGGCCGGTAAATTGCGTGGTAAGCACTCCAGCAAAATCACTCAGCTGTTGCTGCAGTTGCTTATAATAAGCGTCAACCTGCTGCCAAGCCTCAGCAATCCGCTTCACGCTTTCTTTAAACACAACCCAGCTATTCTGCTCGCCGGCAGGTGCATCCGATAACAACTCTCTCAGCTGCTGGCCAAGTTCAGTGATTTGCTCACCCAACGCAGCCACCTCGAAATTAAACTCCTGGTGCTGCGCACGTAGTTGCTGCTGGCGCGCCAAGGCTTCCGCCACCGGGTTCAGTTCACGGATAAACTGTGCCAGCGCTTGCTTAAAAGCAGCATCTAATTGCGCAAGGCTGCCATAGCGCTCAGTCGGCTCGCTCGCCATTGCTTGTTGCCAAAACTTGGCTAGTGGCTGAAACACTTCCGCGACAGGCGCTCGGTGAAACTGATCAGGTTCGTTACGGGTTAACAGCCAATATGTCAACGCCGCCAAGCTATAGTAGTCACTGCTCGTTGACTGACACCCCTGCCGTACCTCTGGCGCATTAAACGGCGTGCTTGCTTTGCTGTCGTTAGTAAAATCTGAGCTACTGGCACTGCCAAAATCAAACAACACCAGTTGGCCGTCACTTTTGCGCAACCGCAGATTATCTGGATGCAAGTCACGGTGCAGAATTTTTACGTTTTCCAGTGCAGTTACCGCCGCAACCAACTGCTGCCAAAGCGTTGCTAACGCTTGGGCACGCAAAGCAAGGTCTTCACTTTGCACCAGCTCAGTCAGCTTTTTGCCATCAACGTATTCCAACAGCAAAAACGGAGGGCTTGGCCGGCGGTAATCCAGAGACGGCGTCACCACACAGTTGGCATCCCACATATCTAGCAGCTGCGGCGCCCAAGGCCCCTGTAGTTTTTTTAATGAGGCAATTTCATGGTTAAACCTGGCAATGATGGCTTGCTGCTCAGGCCCCGCGCACTCGATAAAATCGGCGCTGGCCAGTTTAACCACACAATGATATGCCACAGCCATGGCATGGCGACCTTGCTGTTGCTCACGCTCGGCAATGACGTTTTTATTCAATGCTTGCAGATCAACAGCCAAAAACGCCGTCGATTTCAGCTCTTTTTCAATACGAAAATTTTCGCCGCTGGGCAAATAAAACGTTTCGCCACCTTGCCATACAAAGGTTTGGCTATCGAGCGGAATAGCCCTGAAATCATTATGAATTTTTATCGTCATAGTCCCTTACCGCTTCGACTGTGTTGCTCCCTTAATGATGACCGGGCGCGTTTACCAGACTGGCATTCGTTTTATTTTTTGGATTGTAACAATACGTTACCAAACTAACGGCGCAAACAAAAGAACAGCGACCTGGCTTTGAAAATTTTTCTTGCCATCTCGTTTATTAGCATCGTGCACAATTTCCAATTCCATGAGGCCTTTATATGAACGCAGAAAATTCTTATCAATTAGTGAAGATCCGCCGCGATATTTTTATCCGGGTAGCAGAAGTTGTAGCAAGCCACTTTCCTGAATGGCGCCTTGTGTGGGAACAAGACTTATTGGGAGAGTATTTATGTGATTATCCAGATTATGACATCCAACTTTATCTGGAGAGTACCGCGCTGGAGACCGCAGGTTTCGAGATCATGTGCGACGTCTGGGAACACTATGCAACCGTGATTGCACAGTTCCAGCAAGCTTTTGAAACCGAACTTGCCATCAGTAAAAAACTTCCGGCCGGTTACACGTTCAAGCTTGAAAGTATTTGGGCAAAAACCAGCGATGTCAGCACCAAAAATTTCAAACCCGAGTGCGATGTGATCCTTAGTTATGAGGGGCGTCGTCATGCTGAAAACAGTCATGAAGGCTGACAATAAGTTACCTTAAGCTGACTTTAACCAAATCTTTAACCAAAGCCAGATTTTGCACAGCCAGCAAATTTTATTAGGTTTTCCTGCCAACAGCTCACTTGCGAGTAACGCAAACCACTGCCATATCCAGCGGGGTATGGCAGGCTTTTCATTGAAAGGTTTGAGCGCTTGGTTTTGCGAGGCCCGCTGCGCGGGCCAACAAGGGAACAACCGCAAGCGGGCTGGAAGCGTCTAACGGCGCAGTCAAAGGTAAGCTTGCAACGCTCACAAAATGTCCCGGGCCAACCGAAAACCCACGGTGATGCTCCTATAGCCCGGCGTGTAGTTGTCGCGGTCCGACACGCGCAGGTTCTTTGGGTTGTTGTACCAGGAGCCGCCGCGCAACACGGGAACCTGACAATTGCCACTGCCAACAGCCATGCCATTCGTCGGTATCGCCGTTAAACTCGACTGATAACAATCGGCAGTCCATTCCGATACATTTCCCAAGGCGTCAGATATACCAAAATTATTGGCTGGATACTGACCAACCGGTTGTGTTTTTGCTAAGTACTGTCTCGTTTTACTCTGCAGGCAACTACCCACTTCGTAGCTGCTATCATAATTGGCTTGCTGGGTGTCGATACAATTGCCAAATTGAGCAAAACGTTCTGAACTGCCAGCCCGCGCTGTGTATTCCCACTCACTTTCAGTTAACAGCCGATAACGCCTGCTGGTCGCTTTGGATAACCAGCCGACATACTCTTTGGCATCATGCCAACTCACGTTAATTACCGGCTCTTGTCCTGGTTCTGCGCGAAATCCAAAAAGAAATGCTGGTCTTGTATTACTTTGACAGCCACCTTGCGACACACAAAGCGCCCAATCATCAAACGTAATTTCATGCTGGCTCACCGCAAACTGCTTGGCATGGGTCACTTTGTGTTTGCCAGGTTTTTCATCATCAACACACTCTATATCACCTTCACTGCAGCCCATTAAAAAAGAGCCCGCCGGGACAACAACCATTTTTGGCCCCAAGCCTTGACCGTTTAATAACGGCTCTTGAAAAAATACTGACATGCCCACTGCTTTGGCGGCTTGTTGTTGTAAGGCTTTGACCTGTTCCGCACTCCAGCCATGGATAAAAGGCACTTCTGTTGCTGCTTGCTGCGACATCTGGTTTTGCTGCGCAGAGCCCACAGGCTCTACTTGTTGCTCCGGTATGCCGCTTTGTAACTCAGGCCAAACGAAATACCCAGCCCCGGCCAGTACAGCGATAGCCGTTAAGCGAAACGGCCAATTTGGGGTTGAAGTTTGAACAACGGAGGTTGCTTGTACTTTTTCTTTAAAATCAACTTGTTGTAACTGCAGTAAAAAACCAGCAAGGCCTTGCGCTAAATGCTGCTGTTTTTTATAAAGCTGTAGCCGTTTGTTTTTTAGCCGCAGTACATCAGCTAATTGAGCAAGCGCCCCTGCTGCTTCATTCAGTGCTTCACTAAGCTCATCATACAAATGTTGATGCAGCTGCATTTGCTGCTCTAATGCCGCTAATGTTGTGTTTTCCAGGCCGGACAGCTGCCGAGCAGCAGCTTGTGCCTTTAATGCATCCAGCCGTTGTTGGCACTGCGCCATGACAAGTTGGCAAGGCTGCAACTCTGGTAAGCCCAGTTGCTGCTCCAACTGATATAGCTGCTCTTCAGACAGCAGCGCTTGAAGCTGCTTTTTCAACTCATCCAGCAAGTTTTGCCAGGCAGGGTCTTGTTGGCGGGCTTGCAACCATGCTTTTGCACTGTCGTTATCGGTCAATTCAACATCAAGCTCAGCCTGAAAACGATGTAATTGCTGGCCGAGTTGCTGCTGCGCGGCTATCAGCTGTTGCCAGCTATCCGCTAGGCACCGCATGCTGTGCTTAAAATCCACCCAGTCATCCGGCAGCGGCGCAGCAAGCGCTGTGATTTGTTCGCCAATGGCACTTAGTTGCAGGCCAAGAGCGGAAGATTGTTGGCACAGCTCGGTATGTTGCAAACGCAATTGCTGCTGGCGCGCCAAGGCTTCCGTCACCGGGTTTAGCTCGCGGATAAAATCGGCCAACGCTTGCTTAAACGCAGCATCTAATTGCGAAAGGCTGCCATAACGCTCAGCCAGCTCACTCGCCATCGCTTGTTGCCAAAACTTTGCTAGTGGCTGAAATACGTCGGCAAGCGCGCTACGTTGCAGTTGATCTGGTTCGTTACCCGTGAATAACCAATACGAGAGTGCCGCTAAACTGTAATGATCACTGCTTTGTGACTGGCTGCCCCGGCGCACTTCCGGCGCATTAAACGGGGTTTGGGCTTTTTCAAGGCTGGTAAATTCCTCACAACTGGCGCAGCCAAAATCGAATAAGACTAATTGTTGCGAGCGGACCCGCATGTTGTCAGGGTTCAAATCTCGGTGTAAAACGCCGGCTTGTTCCAGCGCTGCGACTGCATCCTGCAGTAGTTGCCATACCTTAGCCAGCTGTGCTGCGCGATGTGTTAGATCGTCACTGCTGACTAATTCACGCAGCGATTGACCATCAACATACTCCAAAATTAAAAACGGAGGGCTTGGCCTGCGGACATTAAACTCAGGGTTTAACAAGCAATTGGAGTCCCAAGCCTCCAGCAGCTGTGGCACCCTTGGCCCTTGCAACTTCTCTAACAAGAACTGTTCTTTCGCTAAACGCGCTGCTGCTATTGCTTTGTCGGCATCGGACATCAGCATAAATTCGTCAGCGGCGGCAAGCTTAATAATACAACGCGGCTCTTTGCGCAAAATGGCCTGTCGGCCGCGATCAAGCTCAGTACTGGCAATTGCGTTTTTATTGATGGCAACTAAATCAACAGCTAAAAACACCGTCGCCTTCAATGGCTGCTCAATTCGAAATTGCTCGCCACTGGGCAAGCGAAAAATTTCACCCGCCTGCCAGACAAAACTTTGGCTATCAAGCGGTAGCTGGCGAAAATCAGTTTGAGTATTGATAGTCATAGTCCTTTATTGCTATTGCAGCGGCATTTTGCATCACACTTTGGCAGATATTAATAAGCAAGTGTTTGGCCCTGTAGGGTTTTTACACGCTGGGTTTGCTGGTTATGCTCAGTCATTGGCTCAATTTAACAAAGTAGCTTGCCAAAACAAAGCCAACGAAAAAGCCTTGAAAGAAAAAAGAGGTTAAAACGATTCGAATTTTTCCCGCCAACAATGCTTTAAAACAACTGACAAGAATATCCTGAGGAGCCAATTATGGCTGAGCAGTATTCGATTACATTTACCATTACAAAAACCGAATTATCCGCTACCGCAGAAAAACAGTTACAAAAAAAATATCGACCTTGGCATCCACAGCAAAGAATTAAGCAACTCAACATTTGTTCGTTACTTTTTTGTAGCAGAGCAATGGCCAACTGCAATCCCCACACCGGATAATGAACTTATTTATGGCTGTTCAGCGCGGCTGGCCGAAATCCTGCAGCGACGAAGTGCCTTTATCAATTATCTGCTCCAACATGGCGCCAGTATCCAAGGCTTTCAGTCCTCGCCAGAAAAGTTCATTCAGGGGAATACCTCCATTGAAACCGTAGCTACTGGTTATTACCTGTATCCCTCTGAGGATGAAGTATCCGAAGAAGTGGTCGTGCTGACAGTTTAAACTAGAGATGGTTTTATTTTGGGAACGCGCGCATTCGAGTTGCGAAATAGTGATTTTTACGGGGCCCGCATAGCGGCGCAATCAAAGGGAAATGCTCACTACGCTTACAAGTCCTGAGCCACACGAAAACCGACGTCGCTGTAACTGTAGTGCGGCGTGAAGTAGAGGCGGTTCGACACGCGCTGGTCCCACGGAGTGCCATTCCAGGAGCTGCCGCGCGACACGGCGCTTTCGCAATTGCCATTCCCAAAGGCCGTACCATTACTGGGGATGGCGCTAAAGTTATTTTGATAACAATCGCCGGTCCACTCCCAAACATTTCCCATGGTATCAAAAAGACCCATGTTATTGGCAGAATAACTACCGACAACTTGCGTTTTAGCTAAGTAGGTGCCGGTTTTACTCTGCGGGCAACCACCTAAGCCATAAGTACCATTGTAATTGGCTTGCTGCGTATCAATACAAGAGCCAAATTGGGCGAAACGCGCTGTGCTGCCGGCACGGGCGACATATTCCCACTCCGATTCGCCTAACAATCGAAACCGCCGGCCAGTCGCTTGTGATAGCCAGCGTACATACTCGTTTGCATCGTACCAGCTAACCTGGATGACCGGCCGTTGGCCTTGGCCCCAACCTTGGTCACCCGGTATTTTGTTGCTTTTACAACCACCTTGCGACACACAAAGTGTCCAGTCATCGAAACTCACTTCATGCTTACTGACTGCAAAGTGTTTGCCGTGCGTCACTCTGTGTTCACCTGGTTTTTCATCACCGTCACACGCTGTATCGCCCTCACTGCAGCCCATCAAAAAACTGCCTGCAGGGATAACAGCCATTTTTGGACCCAAGCCTTGACCATTTAATAATGGCTCTTGAAAAAACACTGGTTTGCCCACTGTATTGGCAGCTTGTAGTTGTAATGCCTTCACTTGCTCACTACTCCAGCCATGGATAAACGGCACTTGGTTAGCTTCAGTTACTGGCTTGGCTGCTACATGCGTTGTCGCAACTGTTGGGGCTGCAGGTTTGGGAATGGCATTTAAGCTTAGGGTTTTACGGCTGTTGTTATCGACTGTCAGCACTTCGCTGTAAGGTTGATAACCAGCAGCTTCCACTCTTAGTTGATACTCCCCGGCCGATAGCTGTAGTGGTAAAGTCGCTTTAACATCATCAAGAAACACCGAGGCGTTGGCTGGTGTGATATTGAGATTCAGGCTGTAACGCATGGGCGCTAAGTTGATGCTCAGTTGCTGAATGCTGCTGAGGCTGACTTTTTGTGTTTGGCTTTGAAAGTGTTTTGCACTGGCGGTAAGTTCATAATCCCCCAGCGGCAAGCTGATACGCTCGCCGGCAGTTAAACGCTTGCTGCTATTTGCGCCTTTGAGCTGCAGCTGTACATCTGGCGTTTGGCTTTGAACTGTAAGGGTTGCAGTTAATGGCTCTAAACTCAGTTGCAGCGGCTGGCCGGTAAACTGGATGGTTTTTGTAAGCGCTTGGTAACCCTCTGCGGTTACGCTAACTTGGTACTCGCCTTCTGCTAACCGAACGCCAGTTTTTACGGGTTGTTGATTTAACTGCACCTTGGCATTGGCGGGTGTGACATTGAAGTTTAACAAGTGGCTTTGCGCCGATACTTTTAGCATGCCCTGTTGCAGCGCACCTTCGCTGTTTTCAAGCTGATAGCTGAGGTTGCCTGATTCGTTGACTAAACAACCGAAAGTTAAGGTTTGTGCTGCAATACCCCGTGGCTCACAGCGCGTAGCGCCCACGGTGAATTGATAATCTCCCGCCGCCCATGGTTTATTAGCTATCAGCTGCACCTCTGACGCTTCGCCACGCACCAGCGCACTGACTAATTCCGCCCGTGTGGGTTGCATGCCACTTTGAATGGTGGGCCAAGCCACATACCCCAGTGCGGCCAGTACCGCTACCGAGCCTAACCGCAAAGGCCAGTTGGCGCTTGGCACAATGGCAGCAGTTTTTGGCAGCGCAAAACGTTCTGTAGCCAATTCATTCTGGAGCCGGTTGATATCGCTTTGTAATTGCCGCCATTGCTGCCAAATGCGTAGTTGCTGCTCAAGGTAACGCTTGAGGTCATCTACCGATTGCAAACGCCATGCTTCGGCAGCCAGTTGCTGTAGGCGTTCCAGTTGATGGTGATAGAGCTCGGCCTGTTTACCGAGCGCATCTAAGGTATGGCCAAATAGCAAAGTGGCCGTTTGGTTGTTGGCCAGTTTTTTTACCAGCGTTTGCTGTTGTTGGCTACAAAGGGCTAACTGCGTTTGCAGGGGTATAAAATCCGGCAGCGTTAACGGCTCTGTCAGCGTCTGGTACAAGGTTGGCGTAGTGCATTGCGCGATGTGTTCCGTTAACTGCGCTTGTAACAGCGCTAAATCCGGGTCTTGCACCCTTGCCGCCAGCCATTGCCGTGCACTGTCATCATCAGGCAGGGGTTGCGCTAACGTTTGCTGTTGCTGGTACATCACCTGTTGCAGGTTTGCAAGCGCGAGCGGCAAGGCCGCCACTTGTTGCAGGTAATGCGCCCATTGCGGCGCAAAAGCCGCCAGCTCATTGGCGTGCTGCGGTTGTTTTTCGGTTAAAAATTGCGATAACGCCGCCGTTTGTGCGCTAAGCGTACTGACTTGCTGTTGCTGCACGGCAAGAGTTTGCTCGCTTTGTTGCAGCCGTTCAGTGAGGAGCTGCTTTAACGCTTGCGCTTCTTGTGTTGGGTTTAATGCTTTTAAAAACGACGCCAACGCCTGTTGAAAAGCGGCGTCCAGCGCGGACAAACTGGCAAAACGCTCATCCGGGTTTTCAGCGAGCGCCTGCTGCCAAAACGCAGCCATTGGCGCAAACACACCCGCTAAATGTGTGCGGTTGTGCAAGTCTGGGTCTTGTTTGGTTAGCAATTTAAAGGCAATGGCCGCCAATGAATAATGATCGGATGAGGCAGATTGCCCGCCTTGTCGCACTTCAGGCGCCGAAAACGACGAGTGCGCTTTTTGGTTATTGGTAAAAGTTTTACTGCTGGCTTTTTCAAAATCCAACAATACAATTTTTTGCTGGCGCAATACCATATTGTCGGGTTTTAGATCGCGATGCAGCACTTCTTGCTGCTCTAAGCTCTCTACAGCGCGAATCAGTGCAGGCCATAGCTGTTGTAACTGGTGCGCCCGATCTTTTAACGCGCTGGCACTGACCACATCGGTAATTTTACTTCCCGCAATAAACTCCATCAAAATCAGCGGCGGACAGGGCCGGCGTTTATTGGGTTGATCTACTGATAACAGTGCATCGGCATCAAGCACATTGAACACCCGTGGCACATTTACAGCGGCCAGATACAAAGATTCCAATAAATCAGATTCCTGCCGGAAGCTTTGTTTGGCTTGGTGCTGTAAATCAGCTGGCAGCTCGGTGTAATGTGGGCCGGCGGCAATTTTAATGATCCGCCGCTCGTCCTGCATCGACAGCGCCGCGCGGCCCTCAGCCCGCTCGCCTTGGGCAAATTGATTGGTATCGGCAATTTGCTGGTCTGATACCACATAGACCGTTTGTTGCAAGACCTGACTGATGAGGAAAGCTGCGCCCGTCGGTAGCAATAAACGCTCATTTTTTTGCCAAACAACGGCGAGACTGTCGATATCGCTTTGGCGAAAATCCTGATATTTATTCTGTCGATCCATGGCTGGCCTACCGCATCTTTACATTCACAACTTGTTACAGGTTATCAGATGTTTATCTGGAACAAAAACACTGGTTGAGCTTAAAGCCCAAGTACCATAAACATTAATAAAACATCCACATACATCTGCCATAAACCCAGCATTTGCGCTTGCCGTTGTTTTTTCATCAAGCCTCCTGTTGCGGCATCAGATGTAAAAAAGTGATCGCCAACGCCATGGTTGCCATCCCCATTAAACTGGGGCCTGCCATCAGCCAGCGAATATAGTCTTGCGCTTCACTGCCTTTTTGCACAAAGGCATACAACGAAGACATTAAACCAAACAGCGGTGCCACATCGGCCATGTAGGCAATATGGCGCAGCCGGGCGGCTGGGGTGACATACACCAAATCTGCACACCAGCTGCCAAACCAATGCAACGCGGTGATCCAATAAAAATAATGCAGCGTGATAATCATCAGCAGTAATGGCCAACTGAGGCCAAACGTCAGCAACTTGGCAAACACTTGCCGTGCCGGGCGCGGCTCAGTAAACCAAGGTCCCGCCCAATGCGGCTGCCACGGCAGTTGCAACAAGAATAACTGCTCGGCAAATACCACTTCCTGACTTAACCATGCAAACAAGATAAGCACCAGCAAAAGTGTCAGCAGCAGCGCAATCAGGTAGGCCGGCCAAATGCGGCCTTTGACTGAACTGGCTGCAGCAGCTTGCGGTGCGGCCTTTGTTTGAGCACTGACAGGCGGCTTGGGCGGTGTTGGCACTAAGGGCACTACCTGCGCTGTCACTGGGTTGTCGCCACGTAAATTCACCCCACCCCCTCCACCTTGTTGCTGCCCTAGTTTTGCCGCCGAGGCTGTAGCTGCTCCGCGCTCTGGCTGACTATTGCCACTGGCACGCAGTTTTACTTCGGCAACGTCTTGCCCGGTTTGCGCGCTCTGCCGAGCAGCCTGTACCGCAGGCGTCGGCAGAGGTTGCTGTTTTGCCCGTTTCGGTTTAGGGCTTAACCAGGAAAACAGCGCCTTGATTTTCATTGCTCAGTCGCATAGTGCGCCAGCATGCCACTGATTGGCGCTTGGGCTAATGGGTGCTGCAGCACAATCACCCGGCCGTAATGCATCACGTTTCCGGCCAGCTGACTGGCGCCTTGGTAGAGATCTAAGCGCCCAGGCCCTTTAATGGCGCCGCCGCGGTCATTGGCAATTCGCAGTGTCCATTGCCGGCCAGTAATTTGTTTGCCATTCAGTACAGGCTCTTCGACTAACAATAAGCTGCCGTAAGGCACTAATTGCGGATCTACTGCTGCTGTGACACCGGGTAAAGCCGAGGTGTTGTTGGCTGCCCGTGGCCACTCTTCCTGATTCGGTTTAAAAAACACATAGCTGGGGTTTTCAAAAAGGTAAGCTTGCAGCTCGCTCGGATTAGCGGCGAAGTATGCGCGAATTTTACTGACTGACATCTCCGCCCGGGCTACTTTGCCATCGCGGATCAGCATTTGGCCCAACGACTTGTAGGGGTGCTGGTTTTTGCCTGCGTAGCCAATCAGCTGTCGTGAGCCGTTGCTGATATCTTCTAAAATGGCGCTGCCTTGCACTTGCGCCAAAAATACATCCAATGGATCGGCGGCATAACCCAGTTCCAGCCCCAAATCTTTTAACCAATCTTCCGCATCAATTTGCGCACGGGTGAGCCGCAAAAATGCTTCGCTTTGTGGTAATTGATAAATGGGATATTGGTACTTTGCGCTGCGGGTGGCGGATATTTTTAACAGCGGCGTGTTGTACGCCGTCAACAGGGTGTTGCCGCACAGATCTTCACCGCCCATCAACATTGAGGCGGTAAACGCCTCGATATCAATGTGCTCCGCTGTTGGATCCAGATTGAGCGTGGTTTGCTGCGACGGCAATAGCTGCTGGCCTTTGCTTTTTAGTAATTGCAAATACTGCTGCTGTTGCAACAGTGCATCGCGCAGTAGCGATGTCACGGGGATCTGTACCGCTGGGGCTTTGGTATCAGTTAATACCTCGCCGTGACAAGGCTGAAATTGCTGTGCACCGTTGCCGTGATAGGGCTGCGATAACTGCGGTGTCTGCACATTACTGGCGTGCGCACTACTGGCATAAACGGCCCCTCCTACAAAGATGGCGCTCATTAGTCCGGCAGCGCGGGCCAGTTGCAAAGTTGCGAACTTAAGTTTGAATTTCATCATGTGTCAGTCTCCATCACGTTTTTATCTGCTCTGATCACAACGTTGGAAGGAAAATTTTGGCCAAGCAGCGCTGGTACATAGATTTTGCGGCGCGATAACCAGTTTAAAAGCTCCGCACGACAACGCGCCTGTAGCTGCGGCTCTGGCGCAGGGTGCCGCGAGTATTGCTGCTGGGCTAACCACTGCTGTACTTGATAAAAGGCATCTGCTGTGGCAGGTTTATTGGCAATATCTCTCAGCTGAACCAGTCGCAACTGGTCTATACCTGCTGGTTCTACTTCGGCCAGATAAGTTTCTGTCGCTATATCGACAATAAATACCGCACATAACCCAAGTGCCGCTTTGGTCTGCAAGCTATCGAGACAATTCACCCACTGGATCCCTTGCTGCTGGTACTGGCTTGCGATAGTTAATAACCGAATGGCCAGTGTCGGTTCTGCGTTTGTTATCCGCAGCGGCAATACCGTGTTACCATGCGGCTGGCAGGTCAACACAGTGATCAGTGCTAGGTATTTGCGGCTGCGGCATTTTCCCCAGTACTGACAAATGATTTGGCGGCGTGTTTTGTCATCGAGTTCAGGCAACAACACCCGTAACAAGGATAGATTCTGTTGTAACAGGCTTTGAACCCCATTCCAGCCCTCATCCGGCTGATATAACAAACTGACCGCCGCCGCACTGTCAGGATCTTCCGGGTACTTTTGTTCTGTTTGCGTTTGCAGGTAAAACCAATTGATCCAGCCAAAGGCGTTCTGCGGCCAACAACGCGCGGGGGTATTGGCCAGAACCAAGCTCAGCCACATTGGTTTTCGCAGCGACAGCGGACAATACAAGCCACGCTGATGCAGTTGATTTAATTGCCGCCAAACATGGCGCTGGATGCCGACTTGTTGCAAAAGGTTTGTTAAAGATTGTTTGGAGTTTTGCGGCTTAGGCAGCTCGGCCTGTAAGCTCTCTAGCCATTCCACAGATGCAGGCGCCTGCTGAATGCGTTGTTGCCAGATATCGAGCCACATGCGATGAAGTAAGCTCTGCTGGAGGTATTCAGTGACTCTGAACTGCGCTGGATCTAATTGGCTAAACATTTTGTCAGCGCGATAGTGTGGCTCGCCGATGATATCCAGATATTCTTTGGCATAGCTTTGGTTGAAGTAGGTAATAAAGTCCGCCAGACTGTCATCCGATACCAACCCGAAATGATTCAACAGCCAATAGATGCTGAGCTGGCAAGTCTGTAATACCAACAACACGCTACGCATTTCTGTTTTTTTCAGCTCAACCAAATGATCGGAGGCGGAGACCAACACCTTGGTCAGTTCCACCAGCTGAAACTCAGTCAAATTGTTCATAAAAATTAGCTGGATCACCTGCATTTTTTGACTGATCGGCAACGCATAGGAGGTTAAAGCTCTCCAGAACAAGTCCTGATGCTTCGGCCTGACAAAACGCTGCAGGTGCAACAGCAATAACTGGCGAAAGCTATCAGGCAATAAGGAGCCTGGTTCCACGGAAGAAAGGTATAAGAAATCCACTGAAATTGGCCTAACACACCCTGGCACATCACTCGGTGCTTTGTAATGGCGTACCAGAAAAAGCTGCTCTGTTAAGGCAGCACGTTCGACCCGGTCTGAAAACATATCAAAGCCATGCTCTTTTAACATCAAGGTGCCCTCTAATTCCAAATTCTCAATTTTTGTCCCGCTTTTACCATCTGCGTTTTCTGCAATTGATTTAACAGGGTTAAGGTTCGTACATCCGTCTGATGGTGCTGCGCTAAGGTTGATAAGGTGTCACCTCGCTTCGCGACTATGACGCGCTCCCGAACCGGCAATAAAATAGCCTCACCAGCGCGCATGTGATTCTTGGGGTTCTTGCGACGCAATTGCTTGATTGGCACCCCAGTAACATCAGCAAGCCAGCTCCAGCTTGCCCCTGCAGGTAAACGCACAGTTTGATACGCTGCTGCGTTTTTGCTTGCCGCATGCGACTTAGATGTAATGTTTTGTACCAATGAATTGCGAGCTATTTGACCGCTATCAGCTTGAAGGACTGGTCGACGAAGCCAACCTTGCTCTGGAGTAAACACCGCCACCGGACCACGCGCTGCGGTATAGTCGCGGCTGTCGTTCATCGGCAAAAACAGACATTGCCCGGCCTTTAAGTCTGTACCTAACGCAGGATTCACTTTTTGCAGTTGCGTAGGCGACAAAGCTAAAGACGATGCAATAGCAGTCATGCTGGTGCGCCGTTCAACAACAGCAATAGGGCCTCTGCTGATGCTGCCAGCATTTAAATTGGCTAACAAAAAACGAGGCGCATAGTGCTGAGTTTCAGCCGGCAGCGCACTATGCAACCCGACAAAGGTTCGACGCGCCTGATAATTTTCCTGCAAGCGGCGTACCACGCTACCTTCACCGGCGTTGTATGCTGATAACACCATCAAGGCATCGTCACCAAACACTGCTTGATGCTGCTTAATTAACTTTGCGGCTGCGCGGGTTGCCTCGATTGGATCAAAGCGTTGCGCAGGGGTGATTTGTAGTGATTTGGCCGTGATCGGCATAATCTGCCACATCCCCGCTGCGCCCGACTTAGACACGGCGAAGGGGTCAAAGCTGGATTCGACAAAAGGGACATAAGCGTATTCTTCAGGCAAATCTGCTGCGCGTAACTCGGCGGCTAACCAAACCAGATGGCAGCTCTGAGTTGTTAAATGAGCTGCATTTTGTTCAAACCAAGGTTGCTGCTGTTGCACTATGTGGTGCAAAGCCAATCGCTCAGCCTCATCATAATGCTCTGCCCCTAATCGGATTAACAGTGCTTGAAAAGGCGCCAGATTAGATACTTCAGACACTCGCTCGGACTGCAGACCATCGGCTTTTTGCAGATGCTGCGCCACTGGCGTGTGCTGACATCCTGCCAACAAAGCGAAACTGCACAGCAGTGAGCACATCCATGTTAGTTTGGACATGACTGCCCCTCCACCATCGGTATAACACTCAAGAGTGCACCGCCAGCCAGAACTAATTGTTCTCCCTTGCCGACCCACTCGGTCAAAGCTCCAACTCGTTCTACGTAGTAGTCACTTAGAAGAAATAGCGGCGTAGTATTACTGGATGAGCGCTGTAGCACACAGACTTCGTGTTCCTGCCACAACTCCAAACGCTGCCCTTTTTTCCGGCCAAACAAACCTGACTGACTCAACGACTGCCCACGGACCTGGCAGGGGTACTGAGCGTCAAAAAGATTAGACGGAGTACTACAAGCCATGCACAGCAACTGAGGGGCATCGAGTAAAAACATCTGTTCAATATCCAGCGCCTGCCGCCATAGCATCGGCAAGCTCTGTGTTTCAAGGCCTTTAACCTGTGGCTTTAGCGCAGCAATTCCACAACGCGACAAATATTGACCCGCAGTAATAAACCCCTTGAGATAAATGCGCATAAAAGCCTCCGTATGTTGTTATGAATACGGATGGCAGGAAAAATAATCGAGCTAGTTATTGTTGTTACTCAGCAAGGACGAAGTATCCCTCCAAAGCCAACTAATTCTGAGATTGGGTGTTGGAAAAACAACATCCATTCCTGCATTCAAAAAGAACTTGATTGCTATTTGGATGTCGTAGGTCAGTTATCGGACTTGCTGGGTAAAACCAGTGATATGAAAGTCGTTAACAGCGCAAGCTGGCCGACGTTTATTGTGGTGAAAAAAATCAACTACGCTGAGAGCCGCCATGGTGTTTTCGACATGCAGAGAACACCATGACTTTTATCATTCAGCAACTGGTTTTTGCTCTTTAGTTTTTTTCGGCTTCTTCTTACTTACCTTTTTCTCTTCAACCATGCCTGGTCGATAGGTCATCAGGTCGCCAACATTACACTCGAAATATGCGCATAAACTGTCAATCGCCGTAGTGCTTGTCGAGTGGCCATACTCAGGAATGGTCATTTTTGATAACGAGGTGCGATTAACCCCAGTCGCATCAGCGACAGCCTGAAGCGTGATTTTGTGCCCTTCGCGCTCGGCCTTTTCTTTCATCAACTCTTTTATTTTGAAAATAATCATAAAAATCCAAACATGTTCTTTGACAGAACATTTTTCACCTTCTATTTTGTTCTCTGTAAGAACATTTTTGATAAGGGGTGTTTATGTCACAGACGCTGTTAGACGCCAGACAATTAGCTGTACGAATTCACTACAGCTCAGAGTATATCAATCGTGTACTCAAGGATTCGGTTTTTCTTGAGGGGATACATTACATCCGACCTTTTAGCGGGCGCAAGGTCCTGTATATCTGGGAAGCAGTCGAAACCGAACTGTATAAAGCCGGTGTACGTGGTTGTTATGCCATTCCGATGGCGCGCGGAGGTGTTTGTTATGGCTAGTATCCGCAGCCGCAACGGCAAACTCTTTATTGATTTCTATTATGCTGGGGTCCGCTGCCGTGAGCAAACTGACCTCGACGATAGCGTATTAAACCGCCGTAAACTGGAGCGCTTGTTAAACACGATCACTCAGGATATCAACCTCGGGATATTTGTTTATCGCGATGTCTTTCCACATTCCAACAAAGCTGCGCAGTTTACAGAAGCGGACGAACAAGCCCTTCGTAAGAAACAGCACAACGTGCACCTGGTCATGGATCGTCAACAAAAGTTACGTTCTACCGACTTCGCCGCCATGGCGGTAGATTGGTATGAAACCAACCTCTGCCGCTGGCAGCCGGGCTATCAGTACAATATCCGGTTGATCATTAACACCTACCTGCTCCCGGTGTTTGGTTCACAGCAGCTCCATGAGATCACGCGTGCGTCTATCCTGCAATTTCGCGCCGATCTTGCAGCGTTAAAACCAGAAAAATCGGCAGATTTTATCAACCATGTGATGGGCACTTTGCGGATGATCCTTGCTGAAGGCGCTGCCCGTTATAACTTGCCGCAGGTCTTTACCAATATAAAAACGCTTCGTGTTGGACAGACCGAGGTCAACCCTTTTACGTTACAGCAAATGCATAACCTCATTGAGGCAGTGCGGGCAGACTTTAAAAACTATTATATCGTGCGATTTTTAACTGGCCTGCGGACCGGAGAAGTTGACGGATTGCAGTGGAAATATGTCGACTTTGACCGTCGGCAAATTTTGGTTCGGGAAGCGCTGACAGATGGCAAGCTAGGGCCACTAAAAACGCCCTCCAGTCGACGGGAAGTGGATATGAGTACACCGGTATACGAAGCATTGTTTTTGCAATATGAGCAGACCGGCAAAACCTGCCCTTTTGTATTTTGTACCCGCGCCAATACGCCGCTTGATCATCGAAATGTGTGGGACCGTATTTGGGCACCGTTGCTAAAACAATTGGACATCCCCTACCGTCGCCCCTATGAAACCAGACACACCACAGCGACCTTGTGGCTGGGCGCTGGTGAAAACCCCGAATGGATCGCTCGTCAGCTGGGGCATGCCAACACCAAAATGCTTTTTACAGTGTACAGCCGCTATGTGCCGAACCTAACCCGCCAGGATGGCGCGTCGTTCGAGCAGCTGTTAAAGTCTCACCGTGATAAAAAGGGCTGACCAGCCTTTGCCATCAATCGCCAAAAAACAAAATCGGGAACGATCGCAGTTAAGCTCGGTTAACTGCGCTTTTTCTGTCGATTGAAGCTCCCTTGCCGTTAACTAAAGTTTTAAACAGTTGTTTGAATTTAGCTTCTTGGACGGATATCAGCAAATTTCTTGGTTATCCACCATCCACCCTGACATAGTGAAGTGGCCTGCTATACCTGCCAACAAAGTCAAAGCCGCTGAAAACGCAAAAGCCCAGTAGATTCGGGCAAATCTTGCCAAATTCTGGAACTACTCATTTTGCTGCCGAAAATGCCTGTTTTGGATAGAAAATCTCTCTGAACAGCATTTTGACCAATCACTTTGTTTGCAGGGTGCGTGCATCAGATGCCTGCTGATACCCTGACACAGGCATGCTATTGTATCTAAGTCCTTCTCGAAACCCACCGGAGCAAAACCGCTACAGGCCAATAAAATCAAGCCAGTGGGGGTCAAAATCAGAACGCGCCCACTGGTGCCCAAAAACACGCTTCGACGCTGGCAAAAGCCGGTTGGAGCGCAGTCACTTTTGGACTCGCTCCAGACCACAATTTTGCAGGTTTATGATTTTCTTTGTTTAAATTTGATATAATGCTGATATGAGCTGGCGCTACACAATGCACGCCGCACCTTGACATGGTGGGGGTCGGTGGTTCGAGTCCACTAGGACGCACCAATATCTGCTCAGCAATGCTGTTACTGTCATCGAATTATCTGTTGTAACACGCCTATGATCATATCAATCGCGCACTGGTAGACTTTCTCAGTCTGCAATTTTTCTGCGCCCCGACTGTTGACCGGTACAACATTACCCAGCCAGTGTCATCGGTAGTCACTTTACTCTTATTGCAGTTTTATCAGCAGGCCCCGCATAATCAGCAATCGTTAGCCTTAAGTTCCGGATCCATCATGCAATTATCCGATATCGTCATTCTGAGTGGCGCCCGCACGCCGATCGGTAGTTTTGGCGGCAGCCTGTCGACACAGACGCCGGCGCAGCTTGGCACTGTGGCAGCAAAAGCGGCAATATCGCGGGCCGGAGTCCCGGCAAGCGATATTGTCAGCTCCGTGTTTGGTCATATTATTACCACCAGCACTGCGGATGTTTATCTGGCGCGGCATATCGCTCTCAGTTGCGGAATGTCAGTGCACAGTGATGCCTTTCAGGTGAATCGATTGTGCGGCTCCGGCTTACAGGCAGTACTCAGTGCGGCGCAGCAATTGATGCTGGCGGGCGACCGGGCGCAACAGCAACTGATCTTGTGTGGTGGCGCCGAATCCATGTCACAAGGCGCATTTTTACTGCCGGGGGTGCGTAAAGGCCTGCGACTTGGCCACAGCACAGTGACCGATTTGACGCTGGGCATCCTGACTGATCCGTTTGGCAGCGGCCATATGGGCATCACCGCTGAGAATATTGCCAGGCAGTATCAGTTCAGCCGTGAGGAACTGGACCAGTTTGCACTGCAAAGTCAGCGGCGGGCGGTCCGGGCACAAGAACAAGGCCACTTTTCCGCACAAATAGCGCCGGTCACATTGACCGGCAAACAAGGCGAATTTCTGTTTGCCGAAGATGAACATCCTCGTGCCGATACGACGCTGGCAAGTCTGGCTCAGCTCAAACCTGCGTTTTTACGCGATGGTGTAGTGACAGCCGGCAATGCGTCTGGCCTCAACGATGGCGCAGCCGCGCTGGTTCTTGCCACCGCGTCTTATGCCCGTGCGCATGGGCTGCGCAGTAGAGCCCGCTTACACAGCTGTGCTTTTGCCGGTGTAGAACCATCGATGATGGGTTTGGGCCCAATCCCCGCAGTGCAACGGCTGCTGCAACAAAGCAGGATCAGCCTCGCTGATATCGCGGTAATTGAATCGAATGAAGCTTTCGCTGCACAAGCGCTGGCCGTCAGCCACACACTTGGGCTGGACCCGGCGCGGGTCAATCCAAATGGCGGCGCTATTGCCCTGGGACATCCGGTCGGCGCAACCGGTGCGATACTGGTGGTGAAAGCTTTGTATGAAATGGAAAGAATCGATGCGCAATTTGGCCTCATCACGCTGTGTATCGGCGGCGGCCAGGGCATTGCACTATTGCTGGAACGCTGTGGCTGAAGCAGGATAACTTTCACTCATTTCACTTTACGTACGTTGGCGAACGGAGATCCTGTTATGGCTGTGTAAAATAAAGGCTTCGATTACCCAGCCAACCCGGAGCATCTGATGAACTTTCAACCGCATATCAGTCAAGTCTTGCGTCGTAGCTTAATCCCAGTACTGGCAGTTCTGCTGTGTACTGTCCCGCCGGTGTCGGCGCAAACCAAAGACAAAACCAGTGTTGATATCACCCGAGAAGTCGGCGGCACGCCGGCGGTCGATACCGATGTGACTAAACGCGTTAAATCGGCTATCGCCATGGACAATGCACTGAGCGGATTTGACATCGGTGTTGTGACCACCAAAGGCGATGTGCATCTGACCGGCAGCGTCGATACGCAACTGCAGATCAATCAGTTGGTCGCGATCACCCGCGACGTGGAAGGTGTCAAAAGTGTTAAAGACGAACTGAAACTAAAACCATAATCCCGACAGGCGACCAGTCAGCCTGAGATCGCCAGAAATCGCTCCTGCAATTGCTATTTGCAGAGAGAATCGCTTTCAACCCTGAACGTAAAAAGCCCCGCAGATTTCCGCAGGGCTTTTTGCCATCATAACTTGTCATTGAGGTACGCACAGCGTTTAACCTCTGATGTTATTACATGGACGATCAATCAACTCAATGTAGAGCCCTTCGAGTTGGCTCGTCAGGTAAACCGTTTTGACATTGCATCTTCGGTTTACTTAGATTTGATAAAAAATGAAGGATTAATAAAATGCCGTTGCTGCTGACTGAATGACGATCATCAAGAATTGCAGATTAGGTCAGCTCAATCATTCATCAACCAACCGGCGGAACAAATCGCCTCCAATCATAAAACCCAGCGATATCGCGGCAATGCAGGCGGGTAGATCAGGCATTGTAAGCAGAATGGTTTGCCCTTACACCATTCCTTTTAGTCCGACATCACGATTGTGTACAGTTACTCGCCGCCATAACAACAACCACCAGCCCAGGCATCGCCGCTACCAGTTAAACATGGTGCCATCTTCTAACCGGTTCACCGGCAGATAAGCGCGTTTATACGGATATTTAGCGGCTAGCTTTTCGTCGATATCCACGCCATGACCTGGTTTTTCGCCGGCATACAAATAGCCGTTAGCGAAGTGATAGTCATGCGGGAACACTTCATCAGTCGCATCGGTGTGGCGCATATATTCCTGGATACCGAAATTTGGTACCCAGGTATCAAAATGCAGTGCCGCGCCCATTGTGACAGGGCTTAGGTCAGTGGCGCCGTGGAAGCCGGTCCGGACATGATACAGCTCAGCCAGATGCGCAATCCGGCGCAGATGGGTGATACCGCCGCCATGCACAATAGTGGTGCGGATATAATCAATCAGCTGCTCGCTGATCAGCTGCTGGCAATCATGAATGGATGCAAAGACTTCCCCCACCGCGATAGGCGTGGTGGTGTGATGACGGAATAAGCGGAAACCTTCCTGCAGTTCAGCCGGTACTGCGTCTTCTAACCAGAATAGTTTGTACGGCTCTAACGATTTACCCAGCTGCGCCGCTTCAATCGGCGTCAGGCGGTGGTGCGTATCGTGCAGCAGATGGTGATCATAACCATAAGTCTCCCGCAGCACTTTAAACAGTTCCGGCACGCTATTGAGATACTTGCTGGTAGACCAGACGTTTTCAGTTGGCAGGTCATTGTCAGCAGGCTCGTAATACAGTTTGTCTTTTGACACACCATAAGTACTGGCAAGGCCAGGCACCCCGGTCTGGGCGCGGATTGCTTTGTAGCCCATCTCTATATAACGGCCCACTTCCGCCACGGTTTCTGCGATAGTGTTGCCGTTGGCATGGCCATATACCATG
The DNA here is from genome assembly GCF_001518915.1 of Rheinheimera sp. F8. Lineage (NCBI taxonomy): Bacteria > Pseudomonadati > Pseudomonadota > Gammaproteobacteria > Chromatiales > Chromatiaceae > Rheinheimera > Rheinheimera sp. F8. The sequence continues at coordinate 3,049,792 of NZ_CP013656.1, read as the reverse complement.
ATGCCATCACGGCTGCGTCCACCCAGCAATTGATATAGCGGCATATTGGCGGCTTTGGCTTTGATGTCCCAAAGCGCCACGTCGATAGCGGCAATCGCGGTCATGCCGACCGGACCACGGCGCCAGTAAGCGCCGCGATAAAAAAACTGCCAGATATCTTCAATACGGCTGGCGTCACGGCCAATCAGACAAGGGATCAGATGGTCCTGCAGGTAACTGACGACCGCCAGCTCGCGACCGTTTAACGTCGCATCACCGATGCCATATAGCCCCTGATCCGTGGTGATTTTCACCGTGACAAAATTGCGATCGGGACAGGTAATAATGACTTTTGCATCAATGATTTTCATCTGGATCCTCTGAAATTCCGCCATCGGAACTGCTTTCAACTGCTTTGCTTCGCCTTGATGCAATATCCGCCGGAGTTGCCACCGCTGGCATTTTGCAACCGCCTGCTCCGGTACTACCGTGCATCGTGGGCGTCATGATTCTATCTGGTCTGACCGCTACTGAAGTTTACGCTGAGTGTTGCTTCAACGTCGTCTCACAGCTAAATTGGTCAGGCCTGTTAGATTTAACTTACATCTGGACAGGCCAATTTGCAACAATAAATTTTTGGTCAAACCACTTCTGCGGAAACACATGAACGACAACACGATCCTTGCACCAGCCGGCAGTCGCCAGGCCCCAACGTCCAACTCCAGACTTTATTTGCAGATCGCCGATAAACTGGCGCAGCAAATCAATGCCGGAAAGCTTAAACCCGGTATGCGTTTGCCGGCTGAACGCGACTTAGCGCAGCAATATGATGTCAGCCGCCAGACCGTGCGCGAGGCGCTGATCGCATTGGAAGTGTCAGGTCTGGTCGATATCCGGCCCGGTTCCGGCGTTTATGTGTTGCAGGAAGCCAGTCTGAAAAGTTCGCTGTTGGCAGAAAACGCACCTGGCCCGCTGGAAATCATGGAAGCCCGTTTATTGTTAGAAGGCGACGCCGCCGCCCTCGCTGCAGAGCGCATCAGCAATGAAGAATTACTGAAACTCAAAGCTTATCTGACGCAAATGATTAGTTTAGTGGCACAACAAAGATCGGCCGAAGCTGAGACTTTTGATGGCAAATTCCACCAGCTGATCGCAAGCGCTACCCGCAACAGTGCGCTGCAGTCGATGATTGAATGGCTGTGGGCCCTGCGTGAAAGCTCGGAGCTCAGTCAATTATTTGCCGAGAAGATCCGCCGCCAGGTCGCGGGCCCTAACATCGAAGCCCATGAAAAAATCTATTTATGTTTAAGCCGGCGCGATGCCGCAGGCGCCAAAGCGGCGATGCAATCGCATATCGCACAGGTCACTGAAGCATATGTGCTGTTGATTGCAGAATGAGATGACTTCTGTTTACGAATTTAAATCGAAGAATAATTCAGAACTAAATTGGACTGGCCAATTTCACATAAACCAGTACAGAATCTCTTAAGTAGCGGATGCGTGCCTGTCCCCAGCTTTCGCGATGCTATTAAATTTTTTGCGCGAGATTTTGTGCAGCTTTTCGTATTCCCGCATCAGCGCAATGCTACAAAATCTTAGTTTCCCGATCGACGGGAAACGACGCAAGCCATTCACGTATTTGGCGACACCCTATTTAATATGCATGGCTGCGGCCGCGCCATCTGATACCTATACAACAAGACGCACGCCATAATCGATGCGCGTCTTTATACGGATCCATTTGGAAGCGATAAACACGCTTTATGATATGTGGCAGGGACTGCGAATGACGCAGGTGGGTAAAACTGAAGTTTTTTACCCACCTGCATTGCAAAACGCACCGGCGGTTGTGTGACAAGCAGAGCTTACACAAATCACTACAGTCATTAGTTGCTGGTGTTTAGATGTTTCAATATTGCATCTTCAGCGCGCAGACGGATTAACCGGCACACTTAGTACCGCTTGTTTCTCAATCGCGGTTTTTAACTGACTAATCAGCGCCGGATCGGTTTGCGGATGCGCTGCCAAATACAACTGAATTTGCCGGACGACCTGGCGTGACGCATAAAACTGGGTTTGCCCGACTTTTGGATCAGCCAACGCTTTAAAATCCGGTTCAAAGGCCAGTGTTAGCTGAGCCCGGTTGATCTGCAGCATTTTCCACTGCGCGTTAATATCTTTCACCTGGATCAGATTTTGGTCCGGTACAAAACCAATTTGTTGCAGCGTACTGTCCATCATACTGCCCGCCACAGCTACAGCGATAAAATCCTGCGGCGATTTGCCCTGCTGGATTTGTTCTATCACGCTACTGTCGGCGGAATAATAGCGATAATCGGTGTTGATCAACGGCGCCAGCCAGATAAACAAATTTTCGCGAGCCGGCAAACGTGCCAAAGAGTAAATCAGTGTGTTCGGTTCAGTCCGCGCTAACTCAAATGCCCGTGCCCAGGGCAACACGTCGGTACGACAAGTCAGACCGGCGCTGCGTAATATCGCTTCAACCTGTAAATAAGCCGAACCCGCGACCACTTGCTGCTGGCGAACCACCTGATATGGCGGTAGATCTTCGGTCAGCACCTGTAAGCCACAGGCCTGCGCTGATCCCGCCAATAACCAATAAAAACCGAACATCCATTTCATTATCACAGCCCTCCGACATCTGCAGTCAGTATAACCAGAGCGGGATCCAGGTGACAGAGCAATTTACCACACCATCAGCTGTCTCCGTGCAGTGATCCTAAGGCCAAATTGCGTTTCACAACTTAAGCAACGGGAAACGCAGTGTGTTCGGCCCCCTCAATATGCATGGCCCGGATGGCGTACGGTTTTACACCCGGATGAAAACCATCACCGCCCGTTGGCCCAGCGGCTCAATGCCAACCGGTAATCAGTTCTCTATGCAGACGATGAAATAACCACCGCAAAACGTAGGGGCACCCCTAGCGGGTGCCCGCTTGCTTTGGACATGCTTTCCATATTTCGGAACGATGCTAGTATAGTTCGCCAAGTCACCCGGCTTTATGCAGTCCATGCCAAGGAATGAAAAATGGAACCACAACCGAAGGTGTTTTTGATCGAATATTTCGTTGAGTGTAAGTCGTGCTTTGTTGACTCTGAAAAGTATGAAACCACGGTAAAAGGGAAACGATTTCGATTGGAGCTTACAAATTTCAATGTTGAACCTGGCACTCCACATCCGACTTTACTAGCCCATCTGTATATCGAAGCAGCTAACTTCGAGGAGGCAGAGACGAATGGCGATAATTTCATTAACTTGTACCTGGATATTTTTGGCTTCACTTGTGGTGCACCTTTCCGAGTTGAGAAAGTTAATTTTATTGCCGACTGGACTCCGGGACTTTTGGAAAGGGAGATGATCTTCTTCAGTTACTTTCCTGGGCATCAGTTACCTGTTGAGATTATTGATCAGAGCATCGTTATGACTGCGCAGGAACTGGCTGAAGCAAATTTTGAGGGCGCTTTTGGTCGAGCGATTCGCTGGTTCAACAACGGATTGAATGCCCGAGTTAAAGAGGACCAGTTTCAATATTTTTGGTTTGCCATAGAGCAGCTCTCCTCGTTTTATAAAAAAAACGAAAAAGTAAACGATGCCTGCCCTAAATGCCGAGGCCCTCTATTTTGCGAAGCCTGTGGCGAGCATCCCTTGCACAAACCGTATCCGAAGCAAGCCATCAAACAATTATTCGAAAGCCTATTTAGAGAAGGGAGCGATAGGGCATTCACGCATGCTGATAAATTCAGGAATGCGTTGATGCATGGTGAGGAGGTTGAACCTTTGGAACGTCAGTTCAACGTCAAATTCGAAAAGATTGTCGAGCTAGTTGGTAATGTTTCTTGGAGTACGATTGTTAACTTGTTCCCGACCCGAATCGAAGAGAAAAAGCAGTTGAAGTTGAACTTACTAAAGCCCGAAAGCTTTTTGCACCAGTCGTTGACGACAAGGCTGAGCTTAGGCTTTTCGACTGCCAATCCCGACGCGCCCCAGTTGCATGAGATCCCAAGACCTTCTGTTGAGATGGTTTTTAATAGGGAGTCAGATGGAGAATTGACTGAGTAAGGCGAGAGTTTAAGGTACACCTCAGCGCCCCCTGGATAGATACCAAAACAGCAATAACACCCCGCTCCGCAGGCTCGGCCATTTGTGCGCATACATCAGACGCGTCCGCCCAGTCGGTCCGCACGGCGAAATCCCAGCGTTTTCGCCGCGCTAGATTCCATTTAGCCTTTTCGCATACTGTCCCAATGCTCGGCAATTTTGCCGTCAGCGATGCGGAATATATCAACTGCGGTGGTGGTATAAGTTTTACCGGGATTGGCTTTATCCGACAACGTCTGCACAAACACCAGCGTCACATAAGGCCCTTCCGCGATGATATTGACCAGCGGCAGGCTGATCTGCGGTTGCACCGGGCTTGGCTTGCTGAACTGGGCAAAATACGCGACAAATGCGGCGCGGCCGTCGGCGATATTTGGATTGTGCTGAATGTAGCCTTCTGTCAGATACGTCGCGGCTTTATCAAGCTGCCCGGCGTCTATGACTTCGCGCCAGAAATCAAACACCAGCTTTTTATTCGCCGCCAGCTGCGGATCTGGGCTTTGCAGTAATTGTGACTGCGACGCTGGGGCTATTGCCGTGACCGGCGTACCAGCCGGCACCGCGAATGCACAAAGCAGACCTGACATCGTTAAAATCAACGTTAAATTTTTCATTGGTATTGTCCTTCTTCTAGATGATGAATGTTGAATTCACTTAACACTGCCGCCCGGCACGCCGCTGGGCTACCCGACAGTGACAAAGTTCGCTTGACCCGGCGCTAAGTGCCTCTTATTGTCGCTATACACAAATCATTAAAAAAATGCCGCATAGCTATGCAAAATAATCGACTCGATGCCAGTCAGTTTAACTGGGTGCTGCTACGCAGTTTTCTGGCGATCTATCGGGCCGGCAGCACCGCTGCTGCTGCGCGCGAGCTTGGCATGCAACAGCCTACCCTCAGCCGGCAACTGGCCGAACTGGAATCACAGCTGGCGGTGACATTGTTTGAACGCACACCCCGAGGACTGCACCCGACCGCGGCGGCGGCACAAATTTATGCCCACGCCAAAGATCTGGAAACTGCTGCGAACCGGCTTTGCCTGTCGCTGCAGGATTTAGGCGCAGAGCTGACCGGCACGGTGCGGATCTACGCCAGTCAGCTGATTGCTATCACGCTGATGCCCGCCCTGCTCGCCACTTTGCTGCGTGAACAACCCGGGCTGCAGCTGGAACTGGTCGCAACGGACGAACTGCCGGATTTACTCAGCCGCGATGCCGATATTGGCTTCTGGCTGGTCGAACCGACCCAGGCTGAAACGGTGTGCCGTAAACTCGGCACTGTGCGCATTCAGGCGATGGCGAGCCGCAGTTATCTCGACCATTTTGGCATGCCGACCTCGGTTGACGATCTGGCAGCACACCGGCTGATTGGCCATGACCAATTGCCAGTGATGCTGCAGTGGTTTCGCCAGTTTGGCCTGCTGCAGGAAAAATCTGCATTTGCGCTGCGTACCGACGACAAAGCCAGTTATCTGACCGCGCTGCGAGCCGGCGCCGGCATTGGTTTTGCGTCGCATTATGTGCTGGCGCAGGAGGCAGATCTGGTCCAGGTGCTGCCGGATTTACCGCTGCCAGAATTTGGCGTCTGGCTCAGCTGTCATCGCGATATTGCCAATAACAAGCTGATCCGCACCGTCTATGACCGGCTCAGCCGTGAGATCAGTCAGTTGTTGTTGTCTTAGTTTCTGCTGATGCGACCGGCTGCGTGGCCGCAGCACGTTGCCAGAACGGTAACACCCAATGCTGTTGCCGAGCAGCCCTTAGCAGCAACACTGTGCAGATCAAAGCACCGCCGGATGCCAGCACTGACGCTTCAATCCCAAAGTCACCACCGGTCAGCCAGGCCGGGCCTGTCATCGTCGACTGTAAAATGCCATCGGCCTTTTGACCGGACACCGGACTGGAAAAAAGACCGCCCTGCGCATAATTCCAGCCCCAATGCAGACCAACACAAAGCCACAAACGGCGGGTATATAAAAACGCGGCAATAAACAGCAGGCCCAGTACCAGCAACTGCACTGTGCTGAGTAAATCAGCATGTGGGTTTAACAAATGTACCGCGCTGAATAACGCCGACGACACCAGAATGGCCAGCCAGGTCCCTAACGATCGTTCCAGCAAGCGGAATAAAATGGCGCGGAAAATCAGTTCTTCCAGCACTGCAACACTGAAAAAACCCACCAACAGGTGCAACAGCGAGAAATTAAACGCGATGCCGTGCACGGTGAAATATCCACCAAGCCACAACAATACCACCGGCACTGTTATTAACAGCGCGGCGAGGCCAAAGCCATGCAATGTTTCCTTCACAGCACCGGGCAACGCCAGTTCAGTGACGCGGCGCTGCTCAATTTTTTTCACGTAATAACAATAGGCGAAGGTCAGGACGGCGACTTTGAAGGCGTTACGGATGTGCAGCCACTGCTCGCCATCGAGCGTCAGTTTGGCCAGCGCATTGGCGATAATAAAGGGCACCAACGTGACCACAAAAGCCAGCACAAACTGGCCAAGCCCGTGGTTGGCCATGCGCTGCACAAAAGCTGGCAAAACCGATGGTGGCGTTGTCGTTGAATGAAGATGCTCAGGCATAATGCCTCCTGTACTGCAAAAAGGTCTGAATTGACTTCTCTGCAGCCTAAAGAGGTTGAGGTTATACAACAATCCCGCTTTTAGTATTCCCCGCAATACATTCTTGCATATCTAATAAAAACAACTACTTTGGCAGTGAACCGACAAACCTGCTTACAAAGCGGACCGGTCTAAGCTGCAATTCAACACGATTTTTCAGCAGTTCACCGGCAAAACGTGCACTGTTGCGGCACGGCCATCCGGATCCGGCAAACGTTCGCTGACCTGAAACTGCGGCAGGCTGAACATATGCTGCCAAAACGCGCAGGCGTCAGGCGCATCATCAAAGGTGGTGATGGTCCAGCGTTCGCTGCGCTGACCGAGGAAATACTCGACCACCTGCTGCGCCAGACCACGGCGGCGAAAGCGCTGCATGATAAACAGATCGGCCAGCTCCAGCGCATCGTCCAGTGCATCGGACGGTTCCAGCAGCGCAAAACCGGCAAGTGCGCCATCGACTTTGATGATATGCGCACTCCAACGTGGCAGTTGCCAATACTGGCCAAAATACTCCGCGCACATTTTGTAAAAACCATTGGCTTCAACGTCATAGCCGTCATAAGTGGAAGTGTCATAACAATAAAACTGGAACATATTCCAGATGGTGGTTTTATATTCCGACCCCGCCGGCAGGATTTGCAGTGCAGACATCACAAACAGCTCTTCATCAAAAAACCGCATGATAACAAAGGAAATGTGAATTTTTCGTGATTTATTTGCTGGCAAGGCGCGCACAGTGCCCGGCCGCACAGAGCCACGGCAGAAAAGCGCATAGGCTGGTGTTACTCAGTCACCCGTTTAGGAATTTCCTGATGCATCCTGTTCAACGCTCTGTTCTTAAAAGTCCGTCAACACGCTACCTGTTGGTCGGTTGTATGCTGCTTAGCCTCAGCAGCTGTAGCAGTAGTCCCGGTTATGGTGTGCAGCAATCCGTCCGTGCGCAACAACAAATCGGCACTGTTGTTAGAGCACCGATTAGTTTAAAAAAGCGGCAGCAGCGAAACACAGAAAGGCCACAGGCAAGGCAGATTTTCGAAGCTTTAGTGGTGCTAAAGCGAGAAAATTTAACGCGGCATGTGGCCATTCTGGATTCGCCCGTACGGGAGCGCCTGTAATTGCCTCATGCGGCGTTGCCACAGCTCGAAAGAGCACCACTATTCCTTCGCTATGTCGCCTTGCCTGAGGCAATTTCAGGCGGCTCTGCTGTTCGCTTCTTAAACAAATCGGTGCTCTAGTATCCAGATCGTGCCGCAATCCTCGATGAATGGCACCGGCGGTGCCTTGCTGGGCGCCGTGCTTGGCGGCGTGGTCGGCAATCAGTTTGGCGGCGGCTCCGGTCGTGCGCTTGCAACAGGTGCCGGCGTGATCGGTGGTGCCATGGCTGGCAACCAGATGGCTAACCAGCACAACAAGGCAACCAAATATATCGGGTGCTGGTGCGCTTAGATAACAGCCGCACTCAGCAGTTTGATTATCAACAGATTGGCGATTTACGCGTCGGCGATCGGGTCAGTATCGAAGGCAACCAGATTATGCAGCTGCGCTAGTTCGCGCTTAGCTGCAGATACACCGGATTGCTGTAAAACAGAACACAGCAGAAAAAACCGCGGCCTGCGCATTATCTTTTCGGTTTGACCGCGCCGCGAGGCGACGCAAAAGTTTCGTTCAAAAAGCGGATAATGTCATCGAGCGGCGCTTTGGCATCGCGGTCAAAACAATTGCCGAGAAATTCGTTGCAGTCATTATCAAGAAAAGCGTGGTTCAGCCCCGGATAGATATGTAATTCACTGCGATGCCCGGCCTGGTCAATTGCTTCGACATATTGCCGCGCCGAATCCGGTGTTGTCAGCGTATCGCGGCTGCCGACATGGACAAACTGCGGCGGCAATTGCCGTTCGTGCGCCTTTGGAATTAAATTCAGCGGCGATAGCGCCCGGTATAACTCCGGATGGCTGTGGACATTGATACCGGCACCAAAAAAGCCACGCGGACTGGCCTTGCCCATTGCCCAAAAACCATTTTTCGCGGTTTCGAAATCGGCAAAGGCCCGCGCCTGCAAATCAAACACGGCATAACTGAGCACCGCGGCCTGCACCTGAATGCCACCCGCGGCGCGGATACTTTCTGCACTTTCACCTTCCGGTAGATAGCTGGGCTTAAATCCCGGCGTACGGCTGGCAAAACCTTGTGACGATAAATTCTGGCCGGCTAACGTCACCATCGCCGCTAAATGCCCGCCTGCACTATCACCGGTAACAGCGACACGCGCCGGATCGCCCTGATAATGCTGAATATTGCGCTGCACCCATAAAGTCGCACCCAGTGCGTCTTCAACAATTTGATTCAGTTTGGTGGTGTTATGGTTGCTGCTGAGTAGCCGGTAATCGGCATTAACCACCACGATATCAGCATGGGCTGCGACATAACCAGCCATCTGCTGCATGATGCTTTTGTTGTTGATTAACCAGCCACCGCCGTGAAAAATCAGCAGCACCGGCATGGGCGCCCGGATGCCGGGCCGCACCGGCTGATAGATATCCAAGGCCAGCGGCTGCCCGGCGGGTGTGGCGAAAATCAGATCGCGGTGCACTTTGACGCCGTCAGCCCCGGTCACTACTTCGCTCCCGGCAGCGTTCTCTGCAGCCAAGAGTGCGCCGCTCCAGCTGCCGCAGAGTAAGACCAGCCACAGGCATAGTTTAGGTAAAAAGGTTCTGTTGCCGTTCATAACTTCTCCCTGCTTGTTGAATGTTTAGCCTGCCTGCCGCCGGCAAATTATTCCAGCATTTTATGTAATCGGTTTCATTTTGACAGACCGACTGCAACCGGTTTTTCACACTTTATCTGGTGCCCGACGGTTTTTGCCTCAAAAAAGTGATTTTTTACTTGCATCAACCGGCCTCCCATTGCTTTTATAGAGCACAAAATAACAGCGGGACCACTGTGACTGTTCCGGAAGGATCTGGCAGTAACGGTTGCGATCACTGCGATATTTCTGTGTTTTTTGTTGCCTGACACCCCGGCAGCACGCAGAACCAACAGGAGGACAGACTTTGACATCCATGATAAAACTCACGGCTTTGCTGCTTTGCAGCGGACTTTCACTCAGTGCCGTAGCCGCCGACAATCAATTAACCAAACAAGAACAGGCCGATGGCTGGCAATTGCTGTTTGATGGTAAAGATCATGCGCAGTGGCGAAATTTCAAACAGCCCGGCATCAGCGAGCTGTGGCAAATTGAAGACGGCGCGCTGAAGCTGGCCGGCAAAGGCGGCGGTGATATTTTAACCAAAGCGACTTTTGAAAATTTTGAGCTGAAGCTGGAATGGAAAATTGCCGAAAGCGGCAATAGCGGTGTTTTTGTGCGGGTAAATGAAACCGGTAACACTATCTATGCTCAGGCCCCTGAAATCCAGATCCTCGATAACGAACGCCACTCCGACAATAAACTGCCAAGCCACCGTTCCGGCTCGTTATACGACATGATTGCCTCGCCACCGGCCTCACATAAAATCGCCGGCCAGTGGAATCAGCTGACCATCCGCCTGCAACAAGACCAGCTCACGGTCTGGCAGAATGACGTGCAGACTGCAGCCGTGAAGATTGGGGATCCCACCTGGCAACAATTGCTGTCAACCAGCAAGTTTGCCACCTGGCCAGGTTTTGCGGCGACCAAAAAAGGCCACATTGGTCTGCAGGATCACGGCGATACGGTCTGGTTTAAAAACATCAAAATTAAAGAGCTGAAATAATGGCAAGCGCAGACATTGAAATTTTAGTGGTTGGCTCTGGCGCCGGTGGCGCCATGGCCGCCTATGAACTGACCCGGCTTGGCCATAAAGTGGTGTTACTGGAAGCGGGCCGTGATTACGACCCGAAAATAGAAACGCCAATGTTTAAGCGCAATGGTGATGCGCCGCTGATGGGCGCCGCTACACCGGACAAAGATTTTGGTTTTTATGACGCCACCATCGACGGCGGCTGGCAAGTACCGGACGAACCCTATACCGCTGCGGAAAATTCTGAATTTATGTGGTGGCGCGCGCGGATGCTGGGTGGTCGCACCAATCACTGGGGTCGTTATGCGCTGCGCTTTAGCGAACACGATTTTAAAGGCAAAAGCCGCGATGGCCTCGGCGCCGACTGGCCCTTTGAATATGCCGATATTGCGCCCTGGTATGACAAAACCGAAGCCTTAGTCGGCGTCTGCGGTACCAATACCGGCCTCGATGATATGCCGCCATCTCCGGACGGCGTGCTACAACCACCACCTCAGCCAAGGGTACCAGAGCTGCTGATCGCCGCTGCAGCAAAAAAACTCGGCATCCCGGCAGTGCCAATGCACCGTGCGGTGTTAACCCGGCCACTGGATAACCGCGCAGCCTGTTTTTATGCCACGCCTTGTGGCCATGGCTGCTCGATCGGTGCCGCTTTTCAGACTACCACGTCGTTATTGCCGATGGCCAAAGCCACAGGCTTGCTGGAACTACGCACCGATGCGATGGTGAAAACGGTCACCACTGATGACAACGGTAAAGTGACTGGCGTCAGTTATATCGACAAAAAAACCGGCACTGAACATCAGCTAAAAGCGCGGGTCGTGATCCTGGCCGCCAGTGCCTGTGAATCGGCGCGGCTGCTGCTGAATTCCAAAACCGCCAGACATCCGCAAGGCCTCGCCAACTCCAGCGGTCAGGTTGGCAAAAACCTGATGGATTCGACCGGTGCCAATATCGGCGCGCTGGTGCCGGCGCTGCAAGGCCGTCCGATATACAACGAAGACGGTCACACTGCGAACCACCTGTTTATCCCCTGGTGGGGACACAAAGCCCAGGCCGCCAAACAGCTGGATTTCCCACGCGGTTACCACTTCGAACTGGGTGGTCGGTTTGGCGAGCCCGGTGCCAATGTCGATACCGGGCTACAGGGTTATGGCAGTCAGCTCAAGCAACAGGTTAAACAAAAGTACGGCGCTTATGTGTCCTTTGCGCTGCGCGGCGAAATGCTGCCGAATCCGGACTGTTATATGGATATAGATCCAACAGTCACCGATAAATGGGGTATTCCGGTGGCACGCTTTCACTGGAAATGGTCTGAACATGAGTTAAAACAGGTGGCCCACGGATTAAATACCGCAAAGGAGATCCTGACCTTGCTTGGTGCCGACGTTGGCGAGTTGCCAAAGCCTGAGCAAGCCATTTTAAAAGGCGGCCAAATTATTCATGAAGTCGGCACCACCCGGATGGGCGCCAGCAAAACCGATTCTGTCACCAACCAATGGGGCCAGAGCTGGGATTGTCCGAATTTATTTGTCATGGATGGCGGTGTGTTTGCCTCCAATCCACATAAAAACTGCACGCTGACCATCATGACGCTGGCGATGCGCAATTCGTCCTGGCTGGCGACGCAATTAGACAAAGGAGCACTGTAAATGACTGATGAAATCAAACAGCCAGAAGTTCGTGCTGCCGACGACACCAACTACCGTTATCAGTCTGGCCTGAGCCGGCGTCAGTCATTAAAACTGCTGGCTGCCCTCGCCGCCAGCACCATGTTGCCAACGTTAAGTGGTTGCGACAGTGCGCCGCCTGCTGCACCAGCGGATGCCGCCGGCAAGGTGGCGGCAACGACTGAGCACTGGCCGGAGTTAAACCTCAAAGCTATCACCGCCAAAGGCTATGGCACAGATCCAAATATGATCCTGCCGCCGGAATCACCGTGGCCACTGACCATGTCCGCGGCGCAGCTGACGCTGCTGGCACTGCTGTCCGATATTCTGATCCCCCGCGAGGGCGATGTGCCTTCGGCGTCTGAAGTCGACGCTCCGGCGATTATCGATGAATGGATCAGCGCACCTTATCCGCGTCAGCAACAAGACAGACCGGTGATTTTAGCCGCGTTGGCGTGGATTGATGATGAAGCAACGTTAAGATTTGGCAGCAGCTTTACCACTTTGAAACGGGAGCAGCGGTTGGCGATTATCGACGATATTGCTTTTGACAATGCCCAAACCAAACCGCAGTTCCAGCGTATTGCCAAAGCCTTTGCGTTGCTGCGTGGCTTAGTTGTGGCAGCGTTTTTCAGTACGCCACAAGGCACCAAAGATATCGGTTATGTCGGCAACACTGCGATTGGCGGCGATTATCCAGGACCGACACCGGAAGCCAAAGCGCATCTGGATAAAATGCTGGCCGAGTTAGGTTTAAAACAATTCGCCTGGCAGGCGGTATAAACGCAATCGGACATGGCCAGCATTGCGCTGGCCTTTTTATTGCTGCAGACCATTGCGATCCAGCCAGGCGCCCATATGCTGATCAATGCATTTACAACCGGATCAGGAACCTGTCAATGAGCCAGCAACACTACACCCCACCAGCCGTCTGGCGCTGGGATACCGATAATGGCGGTGCCTTTGCCGCGATTAATCGCCCCACCGCCGGTGCCCGCAACGAAACCACCTTGCCACGCGGCGAACATGCGTTGCAGCTCTATTCGCTCGCCACACCCAATGGCATCAAAGTCACAGTGTTGCTGGAAGAATTGCTGGAACTGGGGATCGCTGCGGCTGATTATGACGCCTGGCTGATTGATATCCGCAGCGGCGCGCAGTTTGGCTCTGATTTTGTTGCGATCAATCCAAACAGTAAAATTCCGGCCATGTTCGATCACAGCACCACGCCGCCAACCCGCTTGTTTGAATCCGGTGCCATTTTGTTATATCTGGCAGAAAAATTCGCTGTGATGCTCGGCAATACCGTGGCAGAACGGACTGAGATCCTGAACTGGTTATTCTGGCAAATGGGCAGCGCACCTTTTGTTGGCGGTGGCTTTGGTCATTTTTACGTCTATGCTCCGGAAAAGTTTGAGTATCCGATCAATCGCTATGCGATGGAAACCAAGCGCCAACTGGATGTACTGGAACGCCAGTTAAGCCAGCACAATTATGTCGCCGGCGAAAACTACAGCATTGCCGATATCGCCATTTGGCCCTGGTATGGTCAGCTGGTGCTGGGCCGGCTGTACAACGCGGCGGAGTTTTTAGCGGTGCATGAGTATCCGCATCTGATGGCATGGGCACAGCGCCTGGATGCCCGCCCGGCAGTGCAGCGTGGCGTGCGGGTTAATCGCAACTGGGGCCCTGAGGAAGAGCAGGTCCCCGAACGTCATAGCAGCGCGGATTTTATTCGCTGAATGACACTGCGGGAGCTTGGCAAGAGACAATCCCCTTGCCCTGCAATCCTCGTCCGACAATCCTCGTCCGACAAACGGCGGACGAGGTCATCTTTTTACAGTTTTACTTTCAGGCCAAGCCGGGTCAGCAATGCGGTCAGCAGCAGGATGACGGCGGCAAAAGCGAGACTCCAGAAAATACCCGCGACACCAGTGTCAAAGGCGACCGGACGCAGCGTCGCGCCGGCAATTGCAGCCGCACTCGCCAGCATGTATGGCAAAATATAAGCCAATAGCGGATTGACCGCAGCCGGTGCAAACAACCTGCACCAGCGCTGATAGCCTTTCAGATCAACCAGCACAAAGACAGCAACAAACAGCAGTGTGCAAAACCATGCGCTGAACAATGCCCAGCTCGGTGTCGCCCAGATTTTAGAGATTGGAAACCACTGCCAGCTAGCAAATGCCAGCACGCCCAACAGACCGGCAAACACCAGCAGATTGCGTGATCGTTTTGCCTGCAGCGCCGGGTGATAACATAAAATCGATAACATCACGCCTGCCAGTACAATCGCCGTATGGGTGTGGCTGTTATTTTCCACTGCCCAGTGCTGGATAAAACCGACCGCCGCTTGCCCGGCACTGGCGGCCTGCCCGTCCAACAGCGCAAACAAAACTAAGAAACACAATGCCGCAGCACCAAGCACCAGCAGTTGTAACCGGACGTGGCTGACGCGGCGACTGATTAAGAATACCGAACCTGCCAGTAAATAAGCCCAGCCAATCAAGCCAAGGATACCCCACCACTGCGGGCTGATATAACTGCCGTCGGGTCCACGGAAACTCCACGCCAGCAACAGCAAAACCAATACACCGCTGCCTTGCGCCACATTGCGGATTATCGCAGTACCTTGGCGGGGATATTGCGCCCAGACCAATAACACGGCCAGATACATCAACAAGGTCCAGACCGGCATCGACAGCGCCATCCGGGCCTCATCAAAACCACCAATGGTACTGACCATCAACACACCAATAATCACCAGTCCCAGACTGCGCAGCAGCAGATGTTTAAACTGCTGGATGGAATTTTCGCCTTTACGTGCGCGCGCCTGCATCGCAAAAGGCACCGACATACCGACGATAAACAAAAAGGCCGGGAACACTAAATCAACAAAGGTCATGCCGTCGGTACTGGCCGGCAGATGTTTCATCCACCAGGGAATGTCACTGATGCCAGACAACTCATTGACAAACACCATCACAAAGATGGTGATGCCACGGAACACGTCAATCGACAACACCCGCCCGGCGCTTAAATCAAGATCAGCAGTACGCACGGGAACCTCCGGCGACTGATTTCAAATATATGCTTTGTTTCAACATGTTACACCCCATTATTTTCTGTCACCCCGCTGTCACTCCAAAAATGACAGCGATGTCATTTTTGTTTAGATTGCATGAAAAATGGCCATGCCGACAAGTGTTTTTTCAGCAGAATCGCGGGCTTTAACAAAAAACATCTGGAAGTAAATCGAGCGCCAGCGCTGATCAGCCTGGCTGCGGCAATTGCAGAATGGCTTGTTGTAAACCGGTGTGCTGCAATAAAGCGGCGCTGTGCTGCAGAAATTCCTTACTGCAGCCGCGTTGATATTCGCCGGCAATAAATAAAATATACGGCTTCAAATCCGCTGGTTCAGGCGTTGCACCGTGCTGACATTTATCCAGCTCCAACTGGCAAAGCGATGCGGGATAGCCCCACAACGTCAGCAGATAAATGGTGATCACACTATCGCTGCTAATACCATTGATTGAGTCTGGAATGTCGTTCACACCCTGCTGCCATTTTAGTTTGCTAAGTGGTCCCAGTGCGCTGAGTAATGCACTGACAAACAGCTGATCTTGTTGCTCCGTCGATAGCTGTGCGGCATGCGCTAACTGACGGGTGAGGCCAGCCTGCTTAAACGCCCGTTCGCTGATAGCGCGATGACTGCCGTCAGTAGCCGTCGCCGATATCGACTGATCGACTGATCGACTGCCATCAAAGTCACAATAGCTTCGACCAGGCGCAAGCCCAGACGCAGCAACGACTCTGCCAATGAGTGGGTTGGCCGGCTGTAGCCGAGAAACGCTGAATTAGCCAACTGCAGTAACCGGGCCGCGATCACCGGCTCATGCGCGACTAAATCAACCGCCTGGCTCAGATCTGCATTTTCCGCCGCCAGCACCTGCCGTAACTGGCGGATAATGGCCGGCAACACCGGCAAATTGTCGGCCTGACCTAATAACTGGCGTAAATTCAATGGGAGCTGCAGGTTGCGCAGACGCTCTACGCTGCCAAATAATTGTTGCATGTCCTGCTCACTGAACGGTTTGCTCAGCACAAAATGGGCCTGCAAACTGACACTGCTGACGACTTCCTCAGTGGTATCCCCGGTCATCAATACCCGTACAGTTTGTGGGTACAAAGCCATCGCCTGTGCCAGCACCATATCGCCATTCAGATCGGGCATCAGAAAATCACTGACTATCAGGTCGGGCAACACCCCGTCTGGCAGCGCAGAAGGCCAGTGCTGCGGGTCATCAGATAAATAATAAGTCCAGCCTGGCTGCAGCCTTAGTGATGCCCGCAGCAGTGCTTTAAGCATAAAACTATCATCGTCGATAAACAGTACTACTGGCTTCACTGACATGGTCATACTCCGGCTCTGTCAGGTGCGGCCGGACCGGCCTGCAGTTGACGCAAAAATTCTTGTTCTGGGACCGGCCTTGCAATCAGATACCCTTGCGCCAGATCACAACCCATGCCGCGCAGGATCTGCAGTTGTTCAGCATTTTCTACGCCTTCAACCACGACTTCCACGTGCAGTGCATGCGCCATCCGGCAGATATTGCTGACCAGACTTTGCGTATTAATGTTCGATTCCAGGTCGATAATCAAAGAACGGTCAATCTTCAGCACATCGACCGGCAAACGTGACAAATAAGCCAAGGACGAGTAGCCGGTACCAAAATCATCGATGGCAATCCGCACACCCAGCGCTTTTAACGACTGTAACGCCGCAGCACTTTGTGCCAGATCCTACATCATCCACGATTCGGTTAATTCCAGTTCAATAGCCGCAGTATCAACACCGGTTTCCTGAAAGATGCGTTGGACCTGTTGAATAAAATCATGCTGCAGCAGCTGCACGCCGGAAATATTCACCGCGATCCGTGCCAGTGGCACCTGCGCCTTTTGCCAGCGGGTTGCCAGCATACAAGCCTTGCGCAATACCCAAAGGCCAATCTCAATGATCTGGCCGTCGTGTTCGGCAATCGGAATAAACAATGCCGGTGAAACAACGCCCAGTTCCGGGTGACGCCAGCGTAACAACGCTTCACAGCTGTTGATACGGTCGTGATGCAAATCCAGTTTGGCCTGAAAGTACAATTCAAACTGCTCAAGCTCTACCGCGCCGAACAAAGCATCGCTGATACGCAATTGCTGACGTTTTTTATCAGCATCGCCGGCACTGAAGCGCATAAAAAACGCATGTGGGCTACGCAAATGCATGCGATTACTGGTCAGGACGTTGTTCAGCAGCAGCTTGGCGCTGTCGCCATCCTCGGGTGCCATACAATAGGTCACTGTAAACACCGGGCGTAACACCTGAGATTGGCGCATGAACTGTTGCCGTACTTTTTGCAGGATCTCGGTCAGTTGCTGATGCACTTCGACTTCAGTTACCGCTGCGGGCAAAGTTAAAATAAACAATTCGTTCGCCAGATAGGCCAAAGCACCATAAGGCCGGCTGACCTGCATCAGGCTCTGACTGATGCTTTCAAACAACTGGCCGGCTTCGCCAAAACCAAGCATGTCGGCCCAGTCACTGAAATTCTTCAGCCGGATCGCAGCGACTGCAAACGTACGCTGTTGTTGCAACAAACTGTCCAGTTGCTGCAACGCAGCATGTTGATCCAGCAATGCCGAGGTAAATACCCCGCCCGGCCCTTCTTGCTGCTGAATTCGTTTGAGCCCAACCAGCGTGCATTCAGCATCTTTGTACTGCACATGCAGCTCACAGACTTTGTCCTGCAGATCACTGACCTCCAGCGAGCCATGAATATCCTGTAAAAACACCTGTTGTTGGCTTTCGCTGAGCTGAAACCACTGACTGAATAAGCTCCGGTTCAAACTCGCTTCAGTTTGCCCTAGCAGATGTTGGGCGGCACCGTTACTGCGCAGGATCACACCTTCGGGTGATAGTTCGAGTAATGCGCCGTTACTGGTGATCATCAACTGGCTGCGGATCCGCACACTACGGTTATGCCGATACAACCGGAACGCCGCTTCGATTTCCTTCAACAACTGTTCGTCTTCCCACGGCTTTTGCAGGAAGCGAAATGCCGTACCCGAATTCAGCAATTGCAGCACAGACTGAAAGTCGGAATAGCCACTTAATACCAGGCAAACGGTTTCCGGGTACAATCGCTTTACATTTGCCAGCAACTCTCCGCCAGACATTTCCGGCATGCGAAAGTCAGAAATAATAACCTGACAGTTGTCCTGCTGCAGTCGTAACAAGGCATCGGCACCGCTTGTCGCTGTGAATACACGATAACCCGAACGGATTAATAGCCGCTCCAGCGCGCGCAGAATAGAAATCTCGTCATCGACCAACAGCACTTTATTCGGCATCAGGCACTCCCTGTAACAATTGCTGTACCAGTTCAGATAGCTGACTATTTTCAAATGGCTTGCTCAGCGTCGCGTCAGCGCCCAATGCCTTGGCCTGGGCCAATTCTTCGCTGCCTAAGCCGGAGATCACCAGAATACGCACTGGCGCCAGTTCGGGTTGTTGCCGGATGTAGCGGATGACGTCGAAGCCATCCAGCCCAGGCATCGACAGATCCAACGTGATCAAATCAGGCCGGCCTCCGGCAATTTTTACGCCCGCCTGAAAGCCGTCGGCGGCGAAATCCAGCTGATAACCACTGGCAAACAGCACCCGTTTTATCGCCTGGCGGTAGGACGCCTCATCGTCAATCACCAGGATACGCCGATTCTGCAACACTGCAGGTGCTGCTGCAGGTTCTGCATCGCGCAGGCTGTCAGCCAGCTCCGGCGGCATCGGCATTTTTTGCTGTTGCAGGAAACTGATGAAGTCAGCCAGCAACACGCGATAATTGCCTCGGCCCGGCAACTTATGACCTTTCAGCTGGCCGTGAGAAATCCAGCGACTGACAGTGCGGTGATGTACGTCACAATAGGCTGCGATCTCACCGGGTTTTAACGTTTTCATTAATCAAACCTGCTCCACTGACTTGACTTCTGCATGGTATAGCATACATTTCAGCTTAAAGACAAATGCGACAAATGCGATATTACAGGACAGCTTATGGCGACAACCTCCGCTCCGTCGGTACCCGTGCTGCTTTGTGTCGATGACGAACCCGGTATTCTGAAGTCGCTGCAGCGTTTGTTTGTCGGCCAGCCGGTGCGAGTGTTGTTGGCGGGCAGCGGTCAGCAGGCATTGCTGCTGATGCAAACCGAACGGGTCCAGTTGATTATCTGTGATATGCGCATGCCCCAAATGAATGGCGCTGAGTTTCTGGCGCAGGCGGCGCAGTTACAGCCTGATTGTTATCGCATTCTGATGACTGGTTATGCTGATCTGGCTTCTACAGTACAGGCCATCAACATCGGCAAGATCCATCGATACGTGCAAAAACCGTGGCAAAATCAGGAACTACTGGATCTGGTCGACGAAGGCCTGAAGATGTTCCGCCTGGTCAATGCTAATAAACAACTGACAGCGCAGGTGGCCCGGCAGAATGTCGAATTAAAGGCGCTGAATCACAATCTGGAAGAGCTGGTGCAACACCGCACTGGTCAGCTAAAAAAAACTTTACAGCAACTTAAAGCCATGGTGGCGCAACTGGAGCAAGACCAGAAAGCCACGCTGGAAGTGTTATACAACTTTATCAGCAGCAGCCCATCCCTATCCGGTGAGTTTGCGCTGAATGTCAGTCAGACTTGCGTGGCGTTGGCCCGCCTGCTAAATCTGCCACGGGAGCAGCGCCAACAATTGCGTCAGGCTGGTTTGTTTTCTGAGCTCGGCAAACTGGGCTTGCCTACCCACTTACAATCACAACCGCTATATAAACTGAGCCCGATAGAACGCAGTCAGTATTTGCAACATCCACAATACGCCGAGGACATTCTTGCCCCAGCGCTGCACCTGCATGCCGTTCGCGACACTATCGCTCAGCAATATGAACGATTTAACGGCAGCGGTGAACCGCAGCACAAAGTCGGTACCGACATTTGCTTAACAGCCCGTGTACTAGCCGTCGCCCGTGATTTCTGGCTTTATGTGTTTCAACGTCTGCATCCGCAACCTCACAGCCACGAACAGGCGTTAGAACAAATTCGCCGGCATCTTGGCACCTGGTATGATCCGGAAGTCGTCATTGCACTTAGCACCCTGGTCCACAGTGGCATGCGGACCAGTGACGACCATTTTTCTGATGGCATCAGTGTTGCTGAACTGCAGCCCGGCATGCGGCTGAAACACAATCTGTACAATAAAAAGCGCTTACTGTTATTGCCAAAAGGACAGCAGCTGACCAGTGCGACTATCGACAGTTTGCAACGTTACGAAAGCAAGCACAAAGAAACGCTGTTAGTCCCGGTAGAGATGGTCTCACCACTCGATACCAGCGAAGAGGAGTAAGAGCGATGTTCAGATTGTTGCAAGTCAACGCTGCCGATCCACAGACGTTGCACCGCGAGCTAACGCAACAGCTGCCGGAAGCAGCCAGCCTGCTGATAGCAACCGGTAATGTCGCCAGTCTGCAGGCGCTTGATGGGCTGGACCGGCCACAGCAATTTTCGGCGCACTGGATCGCCTGTAGCTCCTGTATCGGTGCAGCTTCATCGTTTGGCGTGGATACAGCAACAGATCGGCGGTTAACCTTATTAGCGCTGACCGATCCATCCGGCAGTTTTGGCGTCGCCAGCGTCCGGCAAATCAGCGGGCAGATCCGTCAGCAGGCGGCAGATACTGTGCTGGCCGCTATTGCGATGGCGAACCGGCCGGCTGAGTTGCCAGGCTTAATTTGGTGTATGCAGGCGCCGGGATTTGAAGAGCAAATTATCAGTGGCATTCAGCAAGTGGTCGGCGATCAGGTGCCAATCCTCGGCGGCAGCGCTGCCGACGATGATGTCAGCGGGCAATGGTGCCAGTATGATGGTCAGACATTAGGTAGTGATTTGTTAGTCATTGCGGTGTTGTATCCGACCGTCCCGGTCAGCAGCTATTTCAGCAGCGGCTACAGCACAGGAGAGTTTAGCGGCGTAGTCACAGCCGTCAGCGGCCGCCATATTATGCAAATCGACGGACAACCTGCGCTGCAGGTCTACAACAGCTGGTTGCAGCAAGCGGGATTAGCGCCGCTGCAACCCGGCATGGTGATGAGCAAGAGTACTTTTCATCCGATTGGCCGTCAGTTGACCGCCCGCGACGTGCCATTTTCCCTGCTGAGTTTGCCGACCAATGTTGGCGACGATGGCAGCATCCGACTGCTGGCCGAGTTGCAGTGTGGCGATCAGATATCACTGATGCATGGGTCCAAAGACCAATTGGTGCGTCGTGCCGCGCATGTGGTCCAGGTCGCGGCCAATAACCTGCGGTTGCGGCATGATACGGCACCCGCCGCTGCACTGATTGTTTATTGCGCCGGCTGTATGCTGGCGGTACGCGACGAAATTCACCAGGTCCAGCAGTCGCTGACCAACAGCCTGCCGGGCCTGCCCTATCTGGTGGCGTTTACTTATGGCGAACAAGGTTGCTTTGCTGATGGCTTTAACCGCCATGGCAATCTGATGATTTCTGCAGTGCTGTTCGGCCAGGCTAAATGAAGGATGCGGTATGACAAATCAGGAACAATGGCAGGAAAAAATACTGCAGCTGACCTATGAAAAGCAGCAGCTTGAACAATTCAGACATCTGAACGAACTGCTGAGTCATGGCCTGGATGCCATTTTATCGTCCGAGCATCATGAAGAGCTGTTTAGTAAGCTGTTCGAAGGCATTATCAAGGTGATTGATTATGATGCCATTTGTATTTTGCAGCGATCAAGTGACACACCGCAATTGCAGCTGTTGGCGTCGCAGCCGCTATTAAACGCCCAACTTTTGCCTGACGCTGCCGCACTCACACCGTTATTTCACAGTGATTTAAATTTATTTAATTTACCGATGCTCGACTGGTGGCAACAAGCACTGGCTGGCTTTACTGACGGTTATCTGTCGGCGTTAACCTTTCCGCTGCAGACAGCACAGTCGTCGTTCGTGTTATTACTGTTATCGAAGAAAATCGGCGCATTTTCCGCAAATAGCGCTGGTGTTTTGCGTTCATTCAGCAGTTTTATAGCCAGCACTTTATCGCAAATCGAAAAACGCAAATTAGTGCAAGAGCGTGACGACTTACGGGCGCAACAACACCGGATCGAACAAAGCCTGTTGCGGCAGGAAAAAATGGCTGCCATCGGCCAACTGGCCGCCGGAGTGGCACACGAACTGAATAATCCGCTTGGATTTATTTACTGCAATCTCAATACTTTGCGTCACTATTTGCAGCAGTATGATCAATTTATTGTGCAAAGCACACAGCAACATCCGGAGCTGAAAACGCTTTGTGACAGCCTGCAGCTGGACTACCTGCGGCAAGAAAGTCAGGACCTGATCGATGAATCGCTCGAAGGCGCCAGACGCTCACGAGACATCATCAATAATCTGCGCACGTTTTCGCATCCGGACGAAAAAACCCAGCATGATCTCGACTTTTGCAACCTGCTCAAAGACAGCATCCGCATCGCCCAAACCCAGGTCAAACATAATGCCCGCATCCAGCTGCATTTACCTGCTGAACCAGCGTTATTGCGCGGTAACGCCACGCAACTCGGTCAGGTGCTGCTTAATCTGCTGATCAATGCCAATCAGGCGGTCAGCACCGGTAAAGGTCAAATTGATTTGCGTCTGCAAGCCGCCGATGGCCACTGGGTGCTGGAGTTACAAGACAACGGTTGTGGCATTACAGCCAGTGCGCAAGCGCATATTTTTGAACCATTTTTCACTACAAAACCAGTTGGACAAGGCACCGGGCTGGGACTGTCACTATCGCGCGCTATTGTCGAACAACATGGCGGCAGCCTGATATTGGCGCATACCAGTGCTGCAGGAAGTTGTTTTCAGTTGCGGCTGCCGGTGTTGGAAACGCGCTGATGGTCAGGCAACACAAAGCACTGAGCCTGCGCCGGGTTCGCTACTGGCTGTTGCTGGTCCTGCTCGGTACGCTGGCAAATATGACCATCATCGACTTACCTTTTGTCGTACCATTTAGCATTGGTAATGTCGCATTGTTTTTAATCTGGCGTCGTCTCGGATTGTTTTGGTTGGTCCCGGCTGCCGGTCTGGTGTTATTGCCACTCTGGCAAAATCTGGCGCTAAGCGCCAGTGTGCTGCAATTGCTGGTCTTGCTGTGTTTTAACCAGCGCATCCGTCAATACAGCGTTGCGGCTATTGCGCTATATGCTGTTAGCTGTGGCAGTTTATACAGTCTGATTGCGCCGGATAAAATTGTCAGTGAGCCGCTGTATTTGCTGCTGTATTCTGGCCTCAGTACCGCAGTGTTTGCCTTTTGCCTGCGCACGATGTTGATCCTCGATTCGCTGACGCCATCGGCCATTCATCAACAGCAGCAATCGCTGACAGAACTGTTGTCTCACCGGGTCGCGATGTACAGCAGCATTCCGTCAACTTTGTTAATCGCGCTGGTACTGCACGGCGCGACAGCACTGGACTTGTCCCACTATTTGCGGCGCTACGGCGACGAACAGTCACAGCTGGCTAAACAAATCAGCCAACGGCTGACCGGCTATCTGACCCAGGTGGTACTGGCAGGCAAGATGTTGGATATTGTCAGTCCAGCGGCGTTGTTACCCGCCTTAACTGCGCAACGGGCGGAATTCAGCTCTGCGCTGGTTACCGATGCACAAGGCAAAGTACAGCATTTTTATAAAGCGAACCTGCCAGAGACCGCAAAACCTGGCAGCAGTGTGGCGGACCGCAGCTATTTCACCGAGCCTCGCCGCACCGGTTTGCCCTATATCAGTGATACTTTTCTTGGTCGTAACCTGGGGCAGGATCAATTGTTTGCGGTCAGTACGCCGCTGACCGACGCCACAAACGCATTTAGCGGCGTGCTGGAAGTGTCGGTAGATCTGTCCGAGCTGACAAGAGCAATCTCGCCGACTGATCTCGATATCTCACACCGGGTGTTGTTAGATCATCAGCAAAAAAAAATCTGGGGCACCGCAGATGAGCGGCCGCTTGGTCAAATCTGGTCGGTCAGTTCTCAATCCGATCCGGACCAACGCAAGTATTTGCGTTACAGCTGGTTTAATAGTTTTGGCCCCATTACGCTGACACAGAACGCTGCGCATTTGCTGCTCAACCACGATGTGGCGCCTGGGCAGTGGCAATTAAAATACTTTATCGATACCGACAGTTTTATTCAGCGATACCATTTATTTCTGGCGATATCGATGCTTGCTGCGATGCTGTTACTTGAGACCATCACGGCCCTGTCACGGGCATTTGTCAGTCGCTATACCACCGCCCTCGAACAACTGGCACGTAATGCTTCAAGTTGGCAGCCGGACGATCCGCCACAACCGCGGCCATTATTTCACCAGTCTGCCACCGAAATTGACACTCTGGCGGTCACCATCAATGATATGCAACATCGCGTCAGAGCTTCACGGCGTGGTCTGTATCAGTCGATGCAGCAGATCGTCACGCTGAATAACGAATTGGAACAGCGCGTCAGTCATCGTACCGAAGAGCTGCAGCATGAACGCGATCGCGCCACACAGCTCGCTGCGATTAAAACCCGGTTTCTCGCCAATATGAGTCATGAGATCCGCACACCAATCACTGTGATTAAAGGATTTTCTGAGCAACTGATGGCCAAAACCAGCGGCGCTGAGGCGGCGCTGGTCAGCCGGATCCAACAAAATACCGAACATTTACAACGGCTGGTCGACGATATCCTCGACACGGCAAAAATTGACGAAGGCAAAATGAGCCTGGAGTTACACTCGGTACCACTCGCTGCATTTATTCAGTCCGTGATCGACAATGTCGGTACTTTAGCCAGCCAAAAAGGCCTGACCCTGGACGTGCTGAATCATACGCCAGCCGGATTACACCTGACGGCCGATCCGTTCCGGCTACGGCAAATTTTGCTGAATCTGCTCAGTAATGCGATTAAGTTCACGGCGCAGGGGCAGATCCGGCTGGAAATATCGCAGCAGACCGACAACCAATTGAAAATCTCTGTCATTGATCAGGGCATCGGCATCAGCCCGGCACAGTTGCCACAGCTGTTTAAAGCCTTCGCTCAGGCGGATAGCAGTACCAGCCGGCATTTTGGTGGCAGCGGGCTTGGTCTGTATATCAGTCAGCAATTGGCTGAGGCCATGCAAATGACCATCGGGGTTAACAGCAATATTGGCCAAGGTTCTGAGTTTTCTCTGCTGATCCCGGCGCATCTGCTGAGTTATGCCGAAACGACCAGTCCGACAGAACCCGTCGTCAGCGTTCCAACGATCAGCTTGCAACCAGCGCATATCTTAGTTGTTGATGACGTCGCTGATATCCGCGCCTTGATCGCATCCTATCTGGAGCTACAACCACTACAACTGAGCTTCGCAGCAGACGGTCTGGCGGCCGTAGCACAATGTCAGCAGCAGGCTTTTGATTTGATTATCATGGACCAACAGATGCCTGAACTGGATGGATTCTCTGCCGCCAGACAAATCCGCGATCAGGGTTATGTGGGTCCCATTTTATCGCTCAGTGCCGATGTATTTGAAGATGCAGATAAGCAGCTGTCTGCGCTGTTTAATCTGACCATGACCAAACCTTTCAGTAAGCAGCAACTGCTGCAGGCGATTGCCCGGCTGCAGGCCGGTGAAGGTAAGCTTGTGGTCTCTTCACAGCCAGACACCGGGCAACAGTCGGAACCCACTGCACCACCAGAAGACGAATTGTTACTGGAATACCGCCAAACCCTGCCCGAATATGCCGGGCGTATCCGCCAGTTGGCCGCAGCGAACGATCAGCAGGCCCTGCGCCGGCTGCTGCATCAGATTAAAGGCACCAGTGCCTGTTTTGGCCTGATGGAGGTCAGTGCTTTGGCGCTGCAGGCGGAACAGTTGTTGAAAAACACTGGTGCTGCCACGGATAGCCTCGGGCAACTAATCAAGGTGCTGCAACAGGCGGAATTGAATTGAATTGGCGGGGATCTGTCGTTCAGAGTGTTTGGCTGGCGTCTGCCGGGCCGGCAATTGGCAGACAGACGATAAAACTGGCACCCTCACCCGGTGGCGACTGCACCTCAATGTTGCCCTGATGTTTTTTCACAATACTGTAGGATAACGACAAACCAAGTCCGGTACCGCTGCCCACCGCTTTAGTCGTGAAAAAGGGTTCGAACAAACGGCTCATATGTTCAGGCGCAATGCCGGGCCCAGAATCACGTACTTCGATACACACCGACTGTTCCTGCTGCCAGGCGCGCAGATACAAGTGCCCTTTGTGGTCCATCGCTTGTGCCGCATTCACCAGCAGGTTCAGTAGCACCTGATTAATCTGATTCGGCTGGCAATACACGTCCGGTAGATCTGCGGCATAATCCCGGTGGATCTCAACGTGATATTTCAACTGGTTAGCGGCGATTTTCAGCGTACTTTCCAGACCCTCGACTAAATTTGCCGGTTGCCACTGCGCATTATCGACATGCGAGAACGCTTTGAGATTTTTGACAATCTCTGCGACCCGATCGATCCCGTCAATCGATTCGCTTAATAGTTCCGGTAAATCGGTCCGGACAAAATCAAACTGCAGCCGTTGCTGGGTATCGCGCTGCAGCGCCAGAAAAGTCTCATTGCCGGTTTTACTGACAATCTTTTCGTAAAATGCCGTCAGCTTCAGCAAACGCGCCGCATAGTCCTGCAACGTCTGCAAATTAGAGCTGATAAAGCCAATCGGGTTATTGATCTCATGCGCGACACCGGCTGCCAGTTGGCCTATCGCGGCCATTTTTTCCGATTGCAATAACTGACTTTGTGCCATCGAAAGCTTTTCATTGAGAACCTTCAGCGCGGCACCTTCCTGTTCCAGTCGCGCGGACAACTGCTGCTCGGCCTGAAAATAACTCGCTAACTCTGTGACATCCTGCACCACCAGGCAAACGGTACGCACCGAGCTGTCGTCGCATTCAACCGGTAGGAATTCAATATTCTGATACATCAGCGTTTCTTCACCGGTGATAGGCCGGCTGGACGAGAACGGAAACACATGGGGCTGATGTTCCCAATATGAGAAACTGGCATTATTGAGCACCAGCACACTGTCGATTTTTTTCTTCAGATAGCGCGCCTGTTGCGGGAACAGCTCCAGCAGATTTTTGCCTTGTACCTCTGCAAACGGCAGCCCGGTGCGGTCACTGAAAAACTCATTCCAGTACAACAGCTGATACGCCGCATCCAGCACACAAATGCCCAGTGGTAACCGGTTATTCAATTGTAAATGCAGGTGCGGCAGATCCATGGCTTAGTCCTCCAGCAGCGTGTTAAGTTTGTCGACCAGCACGTCAACGGACTGCTGTTCCAGACAAATCACAATCCGCGAATCAAAGGCGGTACCTTCCAGCTGAAATTCCACTTCCAGCAGCAAGGTACTGGACCAGCGAAAACTGTCGGGCTGTCGCAACTGAGCATTAAACATCGTTGGCATACTGAGCTTGGCGTGCAGCGCCAGCTGCATGGAGAAACCACTGAGGCAGG
The DNA here is from genome assembly GCF_001518915.1 of Rheinheimera sp. F8. Lineage (NCBI taxonomy): Bacteria > Pseudomonadati > Pseudomonadota > Gammaproteobacteria > Chromatiales > Chromatiaceae > Rheinheimera > Rheinheimera sp. F8. Next base: position 3,021,998 of record NZ_CP013656.1, on the reverse strand, counting down.
CACCGGCCAGAATATTGGCCAGCTCCAGTAACAATTCTTCTTTACTGCGGTCATCCAGCGGCAATGCATAGTCCAGCAGCCCGCCGATGGTTTCGGTGCCGGCGCGGGCCAACAATGTCAGAACTTCGCCTTTGACGCTGCCAACAAAGGATTGCCGGGTGAACCAATACTGGTCGGTTAAAAACATCTGCTGAAATTCTGTGGCACCGACTACAACAATTTTTGGAATTGATAAGGTGATTTTTGCATCAATGAGTCGCGCCAGCGCGTTCGCGGCCTGACCCATCGAGATGTTCATCAGTTCCTGCAACGCATCACGCTGCAACTCGCTGAGCAGCAAACTCATAACAGCCCCAAATCGGCCAGTGTCTGGCGCAATTGGTCGGCTTGCAGGGGTTTGTGCAAAAAGCGAAAGGCCCCTAAAGATTCGACCAGCTTGCGCGCTTCGGGCTGAATGTCGGCGCTGATCACGATAACAACCGTTTTGGCATGATGATCATGTAATTCCCGCAGCACACCAAACCCATCCAGCTCCGGCATGGTCAGGTCAAGAAACAGTACCTCAGCTTTGCCAGCCGCGACAGCTGCCAGCGCTTCTTTCCCGTTACAGGCTTCGGTCAGTTCAATATCCCATTCTGGCGGTAAGGCTTTACGGACTGTCTTGCGCGACAACAACGAGTCATCGGCGATAGTTACTGGAATGGCCATCATACACCTCAGACAAATGTCTCATTTGTCCTCAGTATTAATGGCAACTACAAAGCTGTCAATGTTATCGCTACAGAAAAATCGCCGACGATGGCTACTGTGTCATTCGGCGAATCACAATCAAAACAAAGCCCGCAATAACGGGCCTGCAGCTGAGCAAAAAAAAACGGCTAACCCGTCAGTAAAGCCCTGATGTTACGTTTTGTGGCTGGATCTGCGACCCGTGGTAACCAAAATCGTTGGATCAAACTGACCTGAACCCAGGTAACGAAGGCGGAACAGGCAAATACCAGCAGATATTTCTCTCCCCAGCTTTGTTCGATAATTTGCAGGAAGAAAATATGCCACAGATAAATCCAGATACTGTTGCTGCCGGCAAAGAGGACAAAGCCAATTAACTTGCTGCGGCGAAGGCCATGTAATACTGGCTCGGCCAGCAACCAGAGTAAAAAGGCGCACATCAGCGCATAGGCCAGATAATAATGTTGCGGCGGATATTTAAAGCTTTGGGTGCGTTGAAAACTGCCCTGTTGCCAGAAAAACCAACTGGCAAACAGCACAAAAACCGCGCTAAACAGCGTGAAAAAACGCAGCTGTTCCGGCTTTGTCATCGCCGGGATCCGCAGACCCAAAGCAAACAACAAGGCAAAAGGCACTGCATCAAACAACGTATTACGCAGGATAGTCCGGCTGATACCGCTAATTTCCGGCAGCACCATATTGACCGCTACTTCATAAGCCAGATACCACAACAGCAGCACACGGAAATACTGGCTGTTTTGTGGCGTACGCTGATGGAAGCGGTAAATAAAGGGCGCGAGCAAAGCCACCAATAAAAATACGCGAATGACCCAAACATATCCGATGCCGTCAATCATCGTGTAAGACCGCAGAATTTTATTGGCATCAGGCAACACATGCGGATAAGCAAATGCCCATTGCACGGCAAAATAGACCGTCAGAAATAACCAGACCGGAAATACCAGCCGTTTGATCCGCGCCCAGACATACTGGCCATAACTTTCTTGTTTAACCGAAGCACTAAAGGATAACGCCGATACCAGCACCATCAGCGGTACATCAAAATTACGCAGCTGCGCTACCCACATCGGCGGATAAACATGCGCCAGGATCACCATGGCGAGGCCTATAAAGCGTAACAGATCAATGCGCTCGTCACGTTGTTGTGTTTGTCCCATGCACTACTCCGCTATGCTGGTCTGACACGCCGGGGATTTGCGGTCAGGCGCTTTGTTATATGCTGATAGTCCCATAGTTTTATTTGTACTGACAAGCAGATAGCTGTATCTGCCCCATCACAGAACAGACTGTACCAAAGCACTATTGACGATCTGTATCTGGCACGACAAGCTCGGCTTAAGCCCATGTGATGGCAACATCATTTCCTTATTCATCAATCAGGATCGCCGCTATGCCAACCAGAACCGCTTTTACACCAAGTTTATTCACAGCCAGCTGCCTGATGCTGGTGCACGCACTGCCGGCCATAGCCAGTGAAGTGCCAACATTGCAGTTGCAGCCGAAGCTTTCTGTCTCAGGCTTATCCTCCGGCGGTTATATGGCCAATCAGTTTCATCTGGCGTATAGCGATAAAGTGACTGGCGCCGGTATTATCGCGGCCGGTCCTTATGGCTGTGCGCAGAATTCATTGCAAGTTGCGCTCGAGCATTGTTTTAACAAAGACAGCAGCGCACCGGACTTAACCAAAGCCACGGCATTGCTGCAGCAACAAGCCAGCGCCGGCACTATAGCGCAGTTGGGCAACGTCAAAGACAGCCCGGTGTTTTTATTGCACGGCACTGCAGATAAAACCGTGCATCACAAGGTGAGCGACGCCCTGGCAACGCAGTATCAGCAACTGGGCGCCAAAGTGCAGTACGTCAATGACAAGGCGTTTGGTCACAATTTCCCGACCACCAACACAGGTACAGGCTGTGAGCTGTCAGAAGCGCCTTACCTCGGTGCCTGTGGTTATGATGCTGCCGGCGCCCTGCTCAAACATCTGTACCCGGCTCTCAAAACCAAAGCAGATAAAACCACTGGTCAGCTCGTTACGCTGAAACAGCAAGAGCTTGCTGGCGAGACGGCATCGTCTTTGGGTGAAACCGGCTATCTCTATGTGCCACAAAGCTGCGCCAATGGCAGCAGCTGTACCTTGCACATAAGCTTTCATGGTTGCAAACAATACGCTGGTGCTGTCGGTGATGCCTATGCCAAAGGCACAGGTTTAAATGAATGGGCTGATGCCAATGACCTGGTGGTGTTGTATCCGCAGACGGAAAAAAGCGCGATGGTGCCTTTTAACCCGAATGGCTGCTGGGATTGGTGGGGTTATACCGACAGCAACTATGGCAATCAGCAAGGCGCGCAAATAAAAGCGGTGATGGCGCTGGCAAAATCGATTGGCTTTAAGGGTTAACCAGAGGGTGCAATAATGAACCTGAGGTGGTGAGGCTGGCCCTGCCACCTCAGGTTCAACAGTGTGTTTTGCTGCATGTTGCAGGCATCACCATCACTACCGCAAAATCTATCCCGGAAACATTTCTGCCATGGCCTGCAACGTTGTCCCGCTCACGCGGTTCAGTCGCCAGTCCAGCTGCATTTGTGCGCCCAGTGACTGATAAAAATCAATGGCAGGTTGATTCCAGTCAAGCACTGCCCATTCTAAACGCCCACAATCACGCTCTACTGCTAAAGTTGCCAGATAGGTGATCAATGCTTTCCCGATCCCCAACCCACGCAATGCCGGGTCGACAAATAAATCTTCCAGATAAATGCCAGGTTTAGCCAAAAAAGTCGAATAATTATGGAAAAACAAGGCAAATCCGGCGGGCTTGCCCTGATAGTCGGCGATCACCACTTCCGCATAGGCTTTGTCGCCAAACAAGGTTGCCGTTAGTTTCGCTTCGTCCGCCACCACCATATCAAGTAACTTTTCATAGTCCGCCAGTTGGCGGATAAAATGCAGAATTTGCGGTACATCATTGGCTGTCGCGAGGCGCAAACTTAGGCCGGGGATCCGGGTTTCAATCATCACAAGCTTCCTTAAGTACGTTCAACAATTCCAGCAGAGCTGACACCACCGGTGAGTTCAACAGCACGCAGACGCGCCGCCAGTTCCACCGCATCACGATATCGTGGACTTTGCACCAGCTGTAGTTCTGTGGTGGTGTTGTGATGTTTCAGTTTGCCAAGACGCGCACTGCTATGCTGCCAAAACGCTTGTGGCAAGGTATCCAATACTTCAATCGCGCCTTTACGGTCATTACAGACCAGGATCATGTCACAGCCTGCAGCTAAAGCCGCCTCAGCACGTTGCTGATAATTACCAGCCTGATGCGCACCGGCCATGCCTAAATCGTCACTGAAGATCACGCCGTCAAACTGCATCTGACCGCGTAACACGGTTTGCAGCCAAAAATCTGAGAAACCTGCAGCTTTGTCACAAAAGGCCGGATACACCACGTGTGCCGGCATCACCGCATCAAGTGCGCCAGCTTTGGCAAGCTCACGGAAAATAAATAAATCCAGCGCTTCGATGGCCTCGCGACTGCGGTTATCCACCGGCAACTGCAGATGCGAATCTTCTTTCACCGAGCCATGGCCCGGGAAATGTTTGCCGGTAGTTTTCATGCCGGCGCTGTGCATGCCCTTGGCAAAAGCCTGCACCATGGCGATGACCTGCTGAGGATCTGCGGAAAAAGCCCGATTCCGGATCACATCACAAACACCCCAGACATCCGCAACAGGGGCAAACGAAATATCAATATCCTGGGTCAGTACTTCCATCGCCATCAGCCACGCCATCTCGGTGGCATATTGCTGCGCTTTGACCAAATCCCCGCCGGCGCCAGGCAGGATCTGCCCCATTGCCGGAATTAACGTAAACTCTGGCCGAAACCGCTGCACCCGGCCACCTTCGTGGTCAACCGCTAATAACAATGGGTTGCGGCTGGCGGCGCGGGTGCGGCGCACTAACTCGCGCAGCTGCGCTTTATCCTGATAATTGCGGGTAAAATAAATCACCCCGCCAACGGCCGGATGGTCTAACAATTCAATTTCTTCAGCAGTGATTTCCGGACCCTGCAGGTCCAGCATGACAGATCCAAACATGCGGCGTTTTATCTCTTGAAGTTATATGCAGAAATGGGCATTTACTTTACCCGATAGGTCAACAGAAGGCTATGGTCTGCGTCTGCAGCGGCATAAACAAAAACCCCAGAGTGCGGAAGCACACTGGGGTTTTTCTATCGATTATTTGGTGATCAGGCTTGCAGGGCGCGACTTTCCAAATCGCCGGGCTTAAAGCTGTCAACACTGATGGCAGCAAAACGCAGTTTATTCATTTGCTCCAGTTGTGTTACCTCTTCCGCACTTAACACACCAGCTTCAGCAGCTTTGTTGATAGTCACGTCCAGTGGTAATTTACGCGCAATTTTGCCATCTTTTTGCGCCTGGAAAATTTTCTTCATCAGCGGTTGTGCTGCATGGACTGCCAGGAAGGCTTGTTCCATCGAGCCGGTCGGATCGTTTTCGCCTTCGCCTAAATAACACAAGTGCGTCAGACGGTCACGGATCACGCTTGGTTTTAGCAGCGCATCAGAGATTTGCATCGCCATTTCATCATCTGGCAGCTGATAGTTAATACCAAATGGGAACACCAGACCTTTTAACAACTTGCCAACCAGACGGTTCGGGAAGTTACTGAAGAAACCGGCAAAAGCACGTCCGATCTCATACAGATTGCGTTGTACGCTGTAATGCACGAACGGCAGATCGGCAACCTGACGGCCATTGTCTTCATAGAATTTCAGCACTGCAGATGCAATATATAAGTGACTCAGCACATCACCTAAACGGGCTGACAGCATCTCTTTGCGTTTTAAATCACCGCCAAGCATCAGCATCGAGATGTCAGCAGCGAGTGCCAGACCATTACTCATCCGTGTCAGTTGTTTGTAGTACTGCGCAGTTTCACCGCCAACTGGCGAGCTGTTTAACAACCCACCGGTCAGGCCCTGAAATAAGGCGCCGAACGTGTTCCCCATTGCAAAGCCAACGTGTTTCAGTAACAACTCGTCGAATTGCTTCAGACCCGCTTCAGCGTCCGGATTGGCAGCAGCTTCCAGCTCTTTTAATACGTACGGGTGGCACCGGGTCGCGCCCTGACCAAAGATCATCAGGTTACGGGTCAGAATGTTGGCGCCTTCAACGGTGATCGAGATCGGCACGCCCATATAGCCATGTGCCAGGTAGTTTTTCGGACCACATTGAATAGCGCGGCCGGCATGGATGTCAAAGGAATCGTTCAGCAGAGTACGCGACATTTCAGTCATGTGATACTTGGCAATGGCGGTCACCACTGACGGACTTAACTTCAGATCGATAGCACCGGCCGTCATCACCCGCATCGCTTCTAAGCTATAAGTCAGGCCACCAATACGGCCTAATGACTCCTGCACCCCTTCGAACTTACCAATCGACAAACCAAATTGCTGACGCACATACGCATAAGCCCCGGTCATCCGCGTGGCCAGGTGGCCTGTTGCAGTACCCAGAGCCGGCAGCGAAATACCCCGGCCCGCCGACAGACATTCCACCAGCATACGCCAGCCGCGACCGACATAAGCCGGGCCACCAATGACCCAATCCAGCGGAATAAACACGTCTTTGCCGTAAGTAGTCCCGTTCATAAACGCCATGTTCATCGGGAAGTGGCGGTCGCCAATCAACACGCCTTCATGCGAAGTAGGAATAAGTGCACAAGTGATACCGATATCTTCTTTATCACCGAGCAGATTCTCCGGGTCATACAGCTTAAACGCCAGACCCAGCACACTGGCGACCGGTGCCAGCGTGATGTAACGCTTGTCCCAGTTCAGCCGGATCCCGATGACTTCTTTACCTTCAAACTGGCCTTTGCAGACGACACCATTGTCCGGGATACCACCGGCATCTGAACCCGCTTCCGGGCCGGTTAAAGCAAAACATGGCACTTCTTTACCGGCTGCGAGGCCCGGTAACCAGCGGTCTTTTTGCTCTTGGGTGCCGTAATGCATCAGCAGTTCGCCCGGGCCTAACGAGTTTGGCACCATCACGGTAACAGCAGCAGTTAAACTACGCGTCGCAATGCGTGAAACGATGGTTGAATTGGCAATCGCCGAAAACTCACGACCACCGTAGGCTTTCGGGATAATCATCGCGAAGAAGCCATTCGCTTTGATGTAGTTCCACACGTCTGTTGGCAGATCACGTTGTTCCTGCACGATTTTGTAGTCATCCAGCATTTTCAGCAGGGTTTCGACTTCGTTATCGAGGAACGACTGCTCTTCTGCGCTCAACTGTGGTTTTGGGATCTGATGCAGTTTCTGCCAGTCCGGTTTGCCTTTAAACAGTTCACCATCCCACCAGACGTCCCCTGCTTCCATCGCTTCGCGCTCAGTGTCCGACAATGGCGGCAGAATTTTTTTGAAAATAGCAAAGACTGGCTTGGTGATCAGGTTACGCCGGATATCGGTTACACCTAACACCACTGCCAGGGCAACGATGAGCACAAATAAAATCAACATAAAGTGTTCCTCAGGTCTGCAGGGTTAACAGTTATTATTTATCAAAGTCTTAAGAATCTATGCCGCTGACGACGCGGCAATACCGGCCGCCAGATATGGAATTAAACGCTGGATCACGCCGTCAATTTCGACGGTTTCGTTAAAATCAGCTGCGGCGATATCTTTTAACGCCACATTCGATGCCATCGTGAATACGATGGTGCCGAGCGAAAAGTGCAACCGCCAGAAGATTTCACTGGCTGGCAGCGCCGGGCAGCTTTGCTGCACCAGCAGCACAAATTTGTCGAGCGTACGGCCATAATGATGATTAAAAAACCAGCGCAAGTGGCCCTGTACGTCAGTATAACCACGGCCCAGTAACTGTAAGAATGTACTGGTACCTTGCGGGTGAACCTGACCGAGTTCAAGCAAAGGTTCAACAAACACCGACAGCACTGTAGTCAGTTGATTCGGCTGCTGCGCGGCCAGTAAACGATTGAATTCCTGATCCAGCCGCGGCATCAGCACTGCGAGATAACGTTGCAGCACTGCCTGGATCAGTTCTTTTTTCGAGCCAAAATGGTAATTGACTGACGCCAGATTTACCTCCGCCCGACTGGTGATCTGCCGCAGCGAAGTCGCACTAAAGCCGGTTTCAGCAAAGAGCTGCTCAGCGGCTTCCAGAATTTTCAATTGTGTGCTTTGTTTATTGCTCATAAGCAGTCTTCAGATCTCAGCAAAAACCAGAAACTGGTCTTATCAGTAACGAATTTAAACATCTGTTTGAAATGTACGTTTGAAATAATTTGAAGTCAAGCGGCAACAAACAAATAGCAAGATTACGCCGAGAACCCGGTCGTTTTCTGCACAAAAAAAATCCCCCGGCAAAACCGGGGGATTTGATGTCAGCGTCTATCTGAAAACGCCGGAGATTTCTTACTCAATCTTACTTGGCAAATACTTCCAGTAAGGTTGAAGTGCGGGCAGTACCTTTTGCATCATGCAGTGTCACGACACCCATGTAAGGTAATGCACCAGCTACCAGTTTTTTGGTAGAGACAGTGATCACGTTTGGACGACCTTTCACTGCACGGGTGCTGGCAGTTAACGTGCTGGTCGCTGTATTTGCTTTATCAACAACCCAGTACGCCAGCGTGTAATTCACGTTTGCCGAACCTTTGAGGTCACGTGGGTGAACCCAGACAATGTAGACGTCACCATTCGCTGAGTTATTGGCAGCGGCAGGGTTACGCAACACGATGTCTTCGTTGGCTTCGGCATTTTGTGAGACCGCAACACTTGAACAGCTCCATGCCACACAGCGATAAACGTACAGATCCAGATCTGGCGCAGCGAGATTTGTCAGAGCATTACGCAATGAGAAACGTGCAACCTGAGTACCGGCCGGAACCGTCAGAATGTGTGTGCCTAAGTTCGCTTCGTTAAAGGCGAATGTCTTATCCGGATCTTGTTTGATCGTACCCGAAGTGCCAAATGCCTGCGACAGACCATACAGCTTGCCTGAAGTCACACCTGAATAAGACATGTCAGCAGTGAAAGACACACGGCCTGACGCTGCAGCGACCTGCGTAGTTAACGAACCTGGTGCAATGATCGCATCTGGCTCCATTGGTTTAACGACCAGCGGACTACGCACATTGTGCACGCCGTCAGTCAGCGTCAGGCTACCGAATGCCCACTTATTCACAACCGCGCTGGCGTTTGGTGTTAAGGTCAGGGCGTATACCGCCTGGCCATTTGCCGGCACGTCTATACTGCTGGCTTCTACCAGCTGACCCGCTGCATTTAACGTTTTAAATACAACGTCAACACCGGCTGGAGCCTGAATCACTGGGCGATAGTTGGCATTGCTGCCACCCACGTTGGTGACAACACGGACCACTGTTTTAGCCGCTTTCAGCTGTGATACTGAAATTGACGGGTAGTTAAGCTGAGTAGCATCGGTCGGATAACCGGCAGCTACATATGCCGCACAGTCATAGCCTGAAGCGCTCTTCACAAATGCTGTATTACCAATACCACACAGGAACGCGTAATAATCCAGTGCACTGGCGTCATACACCAGTCCCGGGTCCATCGCTTTCACCGGAGCAGCGTGGCCGGCACCAAAATCAAACGGGTCGGCTAATACAGACGAGCTGGCTTTAGTTACGCTTTGATGCGCAGTAGTCATCAACGCTGATTTCACCATGGCAGGCGTCCAGTCCGGATGCTGTTCAATCAACAACGCGGCCATACCGGCAATGTGCGGGCTCGACATTGAAGTACCGGACATAAAGGTAAAATCATTGCCTTTTGGCTTGGTAAACGTTGTTGGCGTCCCAGCAGCCAGGACGTTGACGCCCGGCGCCGTGATATCCGGCTTCAGAATGTCATAAGATGCCTTATTTGGACCTTTTGACGAGAAGTCAGCCATTGCATTATTGACAAAGTTTGGATCCATCGTGATGTTAACGACAGCGCCGCCGTTGATGGCATTAACGATATTGGTACCGTCCGCCAGGCTGACCATCACACCCGGAATTTGCGCGCCGCCTACCACAGAGCCACCCATCGCAATTGGATTTCCGGCTGCGTTGTTATACGCCAGTATCGCTGTTGCACCGGCGTTTTGTGCGTTCAGTACTTTATCGGCGAAACCACAGGTACCACGTTGGATCAACACTACTTTGCCGGCGACATCAGCCGCATTAGTCAGCGCAGTACAACCCAGCGCAGGCTGCGCAACCACTACGTTACCAGTAACAGCGCCAGACACACTTAATGGCTTGGTCACTGTGCCTTCGATGGCCGTTTGTTTGTTCACTGGCAGGCCACTATTGACCCCGATTGAATTGACAGTGAAGCCCGAAGCCGCAACGCTGACAACCCACGGTGCCGGAGTACCAACAGTTTCAATCGCGTTATTACCACCGTCGTTACCTGCAGAAACTGACACTAAAACACCAGCCTGAGTTGCACGCAGTTTTGCCGCGACTGAAATGGTAGTCAGGTCGGTACGGCTGCCGCCGATTGAGTAGTTGATGACGTCCACGCCGTCCGCCACAGCAGCATCAATGGCGGCCATGGTATCACCATAGAAACAACCACGTTCCTGCACGCCGGCTGGTGACACATAATCACTGTTCCAACAGGCTTTATAAACAGCTACACGGGCACGCGGCGCAATACCGGTGATATTGCCATAGCTCTGTCCACCGATAGAGGCTGCAACATTGGCATTACCCGCTGCGGTACTGGCGGTGTGACTGCCGTGACTGTCGGCATCACGTGGAGAAATAAATTCACCAGGTTGAATCGCATACACTGACTGGAAAGAATCTTTGAAATAACGCGCACCAATCAGTTTGTTGTTACAGGCGAAATCAGCGTCCTGACCTTTATCACAAGTGCCTTTGAAGCGGGCTAATGGTGCGTATGAACCATCGTCGGCAAAACTTGGATTCGCAGGAGAAATACCGGTATCGACGATACCTACGATAATGTCTTCACCTTTGATACCCAGCGTGTGCTGGCCATCAGCACCGGTCAGACCGAGCAATGCCGGCGTGCGTGATGTGGTGACTTGTTCAGGTTTATCTTCCCAAACCCCAACCACTTCCGGGTGCATCCGCAGTTGCGATGCCTGTTCTGCTGACATGCGGGCAGAAAAACCGTTGAAGGTGTGGGTATAAGAATAAATCAGTCCGGTATTGCTGTATTGATTTGCCAGTTTTTCCTGCAGTTGTTTTAAACCAGCGTTGTAAGCAACGATTTGCGGATTGGCACTGTCATACAGATTCAGCGCTTTACCTGACGGTGCATTATTTGGTGTCAGCTGACCCAAATCAGCTGCTTTTTCCACACCTGATTTACCAACCAGTTGCACGATATAAGTCGCGATGGCCTGAGATTCAGCAGGCGTTGTTAACTTGTTGGTGTCGATTTTCACTTCATAACCAGCAGCCTGAACAGCGGTCGTTTGACAGACGGCAGCGATAGCAAGTGCCAGCACACTGAAACGTGAGCATTGCAGATATTTCATTTATGTTCTCCGGATTTTCCGTAGTCAACTGATAGTTGTCACACCGGCTGTAATTGTCATTTGGTTGTCATACCTTGCCTGTATCTTCACGGCGGCTCTGACAACGTTATTTAACAGTCATTGTCAATTTTTTCGACACTCTTTGGCGCCTACCAAAATTCACAATTAATTACATTTGTAGTGTTGACGTAGCTTTACAGCTTTTTTGTTAACAATTAACTTCGGTTTTATTTTTGTTATTTTGTAAATTTTTTTGACAATCGATTTAACCAGCGCGGGCTTATACTGCCTGACGACGACGCAGCATCAATCCGGCAAAACCCAGCAATAACAAGGCGGCTGAAGCAGGTGCGCTGACTGCTGTTGAACCATTTGTCAGGAGTGTATCGTCTGTAAAGATCACAGAAGTTGGATCATCGTATGCTTTGCTGGCATCGCGTAAGTCAAAAAAGGCGATATCTAAAGCAACGTCGTGAAAGCCAAAGAAATTGTATTGATTGTTAAGGTCGCTGACGTCAAAAGTCAGGAAGCTGAAACCAGCGTACAAATTATCGATATCAAATTCGGCTTCAAACAGAGGGGCTGGTGTCGCTACGTCGGTACCAAACAGTTTGAAACTGCTCCAGCCGTAGGCTTTGTAGATGCTGCCAGACCATTGCACAGCCTGGGTTGGGTCAACAACCAACTGACCAAACAGCACCAGACTGTTGTCAGCATTCTTACCCCAAAAATCTTGTTTGATCACCAGACCTGCATGTGCAGGGGTCAGTGCTGTAGCCGCGGCAATAGCCAGACCAAACATAGTCATTAACATTTTCTTAAACATGGTTACCTCTGAATTTAAGGAAGGATTCTAATTTTTATCTTAGTCATTTTTGACTGCAAAACTGTAAGCATATACGGTGCCATGAATTAACGATTTTGTTGCATTCTGTCTCATCGGTTAAATTTTAAACTGCTACTGTGCTGTTTCCGCGCTTTTATTACCGGACATTGGCCGGTCATTGATAAATGCTGCTGGTGAGGCAGGGTTGAATTGGTTTAAAATACCGCCCCATTTTCGCCAAGGTATAAAGAAACATGTCGCAACCTAAAGTTGGTTTTGTCAGTCTGGGCTGTCCCAAGAACCTGGTAGATTCTGAGCGGATCCTGACGCAGCTCAAAATCGAAGGCTACAACATAGTCCCAAGCTACGACGACGCTGAACTCGTGATCGTCAATACCTGTGGTTTTATCGACAGTGCCGTTCAGGAATCACTGGACACTATCGGTGAAGCGCTGGCAGAAAATGGCAAAGTCATTGTGACCGGCTGTCTTGGTGCCCGGGAAGATGAAATTCGTCAGGTACACCCGAACGTGCTCGGGATCACCGGGCCACACGCCTATGAAAATGTGCTGAGTCAGGTACACCAGTTTGTCCCTAAGCCTAAATACGACCCATTCCTGCAGCTGGTGCCGGATACCGGCGTCAAGCTGACGCCAAAACATTACGCTTATTTAAAGATTTCCGAAGGCTGCAACCACCGTTGTACTTTCTGCATTATTCCATCGATGCGCGGTGATTTGGTCAGTCGCCCGATCGGTGAAGTGCTCGATGAAGCGCAGCGCCTGAAAAATGCCGGCGTCAAAGAGCTGTTGGTGATTTCTCAGGACACCAGCGCGTATGGCGTCGACGTCAAGCACCGCACGGGCTTCTGGAATGGCGCGCCGGTCAAAACTTCCATGCAGTCGTTGTGTGAAGCCTTGTCTGAGATGGGCATTTGGGTGCGTCTGCATTATGTCTATCCATACCCGCACGTCGACGATGTGATCCCGCTGATGGCCGAGGGTAAACTGCTGCCCTACCTCGACATTCCGTTTCAACACGCCAGCCCACGCATTCTGAAGCTGATGAAGCGACCTGGTCAGGCTGAGCGGACGTTAGAGCGGATCAAAAAATGGCGCGAGATCTGCCCTGAGCTAACGATTCGTTCTACTTTTATCGTTGGTTTTCCGGGTGAAACAGAAGAAGAGTTTCAGGAGTTACTGGATTTTCTCGAGCAAGCACAGCTGGACCGCGTCGGTTGTTTTAAATACAGCCCGGTCGAAGGCGCTAAAGCCAATGAATTACCGGATCCGGTGCCGGAAGAAATCAAAGAAGACCGTTATCACCGCTTTATGGCAACGCAGCAAAAAATCAGTGCTGCGCGACTGCAAGCGAAAATCGGCCGTACTATCGAAGTGCTGATTGATGAAGTCGATGACGAAGGCGCCATTGGCCGCAGTTTCGCTGACGCCCCTGAAATTGACGGTGCCGTCTATTTAAATGGCGAAACAACGCTGAAACCCGGTGACGTGGTGAAAGCAGTTGTTGAAGCTGCCGACGAATATGATTTGTGGGCTAACCGACTCTAAGTTGTTTTGACTGACATGAGTAAAAAACCGCCAAAATGGCGGTTTTTTTATGGCCTATTGATGGCGCCAGCCCTTGCCGGCCAACGCATTGAGTGATTTATCTGCGGGCCCGAAATGGCTGTTCAGCCCAGGGTTGCTGTTCCAGCGCGTCTAACAGCTCATTGATTTCATCGGCGTCCAGTGCCACTTTGCGAAAATGCGAGATTAACGCGTCCCGGTTATAGCCTTGCGCCTGATAGCGCTGTGCAGTTTCCAGATGGATTTTCTTGACGAACTCAGAGGTCATTGGCCCGACTCCTGTTGGCTGTAGGGATATCAAATCCTGCCTAAGCGCTGTTCATTTTTCAAGCAAAAATCTGCAGAAGTTACTAAGCCTCTGGATCTTAACAAGATCTATTTTTAAATACCCTGAAACAGCTCAAAACCCAACGGGCCGGCCTGATACTGCGGCAATTCCCGAGCCGTCCAGATCGGACTTTCAAGCGCGCCCTGCACTAACAGCTTGTTATACGGGTGGGCCAGCGGATCTGCCAAAAATGCCTGTGGGTCAAACCAGGCCGCTTCCGCAATTTCGCGCAGATCTGCACTCACATCGGTTTGTTGACTGCTAAGTTTCGCTACCAGGTACAGATTGGATGCACCAAACTGGCCCTGATGGTGGTGGCGCATCGCAAACCAGCCCTGAAAAATTGCCACGACCCCGGTTTCTTCCAGCACTTCCCGTTGCAGCGCCTCAACAAAATGTTCCTGCGTTTCCACCATACCGCCGGGCAATTTAAAATAAGCCGGCTTTTTGCCAGGCAACGGCCATTCACGTACCAGTAAGATCTGGCCAAGATGGTTAAATACTGCAGCGCCAACGCCAATACTGTGGGTGGCCGCCAATGGCAAATAGGCCTCAGGCTGCAGCCTCTTTACCAAAGTGATGTCCGTGCCCTGCACATGGTGATAGACAAAACCATGTTGCAGCGCCGGAGCGATAAAACCGGTTTCTGCAGCGTTAAATGTCAGCCAGCACAGCTTATAACTGTCAGCCAGCGGCGCTAATTCGTAGTTCAGCCATTGTGCAAACGTATCGACACTGATGCCGGCAGTCTGGAGGCTGCCGCCAGCCAATACAGTGGCACCATACGGATTGGTTGTCAGCATTGAATTTATCATCGGAATAACACCTTCTCACGCTGAAACCAGCTGACACAAAATGCAATCAGTATCCCGGCCAGTAGCACTGTCGAGGCGATCACCAGAGATAAAATCCCCATATCAATGGTACCTTTCACCAGCTCTTTGATACACAACGAGATATTGGTCATCGGGATCAATGCCGTTTTCCAGTTCAGTTCAACGCCTGGCAGCAGTGCCAGCGCCAGCGGTACAAACACCAGGATACTCATCGGACCAATGTAATTTTGCGCTTCTTTAAAACTGCGGGCATAAATCGACAACGACAATAAAGCACTGGCGAAAATCATCGTCAGCGGGATCAACATCGCGAGGATCAACATCAAATCAGTGAAACCAAGTGCAGACATCGCCTTAGCGACCACATCAACGCCAGCCAGCGACCCTATCAGATATCCCCAGCCACCAAAGCTCAATACCGTAATCAGCGCCGTGGCTAACCCGGTCGTCAGCACAGTCAAAAATTTGCCCAATACCAGGCTGCTGCGACTGATCGGACAAATGAGCAACGTCTCCAGCGTACCCCGCTCTTTTTCGCCGGCACCAATATCAATAGCCGGGTAAGAACAGCCCATAAAACACAACGGCACCAACAAATAGGCTATCCAGCCGCCCAGCTTCTCACCAAGGTTTTCGCGATTTTCCGCGCTGGATACTTTGTTGATCTGCACCGGTTCTAATACCGCATCGACCTGTTTACCGGTAACGCCTACAGACTCAAGCCGAGCCAGCTGCAGCTGCCGGCTATAGTCTTTCACCACATCTTTGAGATAGTTACCGATTAAATCCAGCACCGGCGCTGTGTTATAGATCACAGTCCATTGGCTTTGCACCAACTCGGTTGACCCGTCAGTAAAATCGGCCGGAATGATTACCGCAAGATCAAACTGGCCGCCACGAATCGCCTGACGCAGCGCTTCAGGTTCGGTCAATTCTGTCGCGACCTGTTTAAAATTCTTGTGATAAAACAGCTGCTCAGCAAAAGTCGGCGCTTTGTCGGCATTGATAATGACGTATTTGTGCTCTTCCGCCTGCGCACTGGCTGTGACATTGGCCGCCACCAGCCCGAGCAGGCCAAAAATCACCGGGAAAATCAGGATCGGTAACAGGATCACAAACATTAAGGTTTTGCGATCCCGACTCAGCTCTAACAGTTCTTTCAGATACACTTGCCACATCAGACGGACTCCTGCTTGATCACTGACATAAAAGCCTGACGTAAATCCCCACTTGGGCTTAATCGGCTGAATTCAGCTAGGCTGCCGTTAAAGGCGCTAACACCCTGGTTAATCACCACGACGCGGTCACACAGACTGCTGACTTCATCTAAGTGATGCGTCGAGAAAATCACCGGCGTGCCGGCCATTTTTAACGACCGGATAAAATCCAGTACCGTTTGGGTGGTCATAATATCGAGGCCAGTGGTCGGTTCATCCAGCACCACTAATGCCGGCGAATGCACCACAGCGCGGGCAATGGCGGTTTTTTGTTTCATGCCGGAAGACATTTGTTCCGCGCGGCGACTGGCAAAGCTATGCATATCCAATAGCGTAAACAACTCGTCGATACGCTGACGCAAGGCTACTTCGGTCATGCCGTGCAGACGGGCAAAATATGCGACGTTTTCAAAAGCTGTCAGACGGCCATATAACCCGGTGCTGCTGGACAAAAAACCAATGCGACGGCGCGCCAATAAAGGGTCGCTCAGCACATCTTTACCATCCATCAAAATGGCACCGGCATCCGGTTTTAACGCAGTGGATAACATGCGCAGCGTGGTGGTCTTTCCGGCACCATTGGGCCCAAGCAGGCCAATGACTTCACCGTTATCGCAATTAAAACTGACATCCCGGACTGAACAAAAACTGCGTCCGGTGTAACGCACATCCTGTAATTCGGCTTCGCTGAGTTTCTGGCCTTTTTCCAGAGCAAAAGCTTTAGCCAACTGACGGATCTCAATCATATTTTTATAAATTCCCTATGCGAGGGCAGTATCACTAACCAATGACAGTCGCTTGCCGTTTTGGCCGGAAATAACTAACATCCTGATAAAAGGCTACAGTCTGCAAATCCTGATACCAACCGGGAATGCCCAGTAATGGTAGAGGACTCATCTGCTGGCGAAAATCAGTTAACGTGAATTCTGCAATTTGTTTACTTAGTGCAGTATCAACGAAATCAAGTTGTTGCGGCAATGGCCAATCACAGAATTCTGTCGGGACTGGCAGTGGCCACAATTTGGCCGTCAGACCAATAAAAGGCCGGGTCAGCATTTCATAATTAGCATGACCAAAGATCAGCGGCGTCACTCCGCTATCGTGCTGCCAGCACTCCCGCCGTAACCAGAATGCGTGTTGCCACTGATGCGCCCGTAAAGCGTCGACCAAATCCTGTTGGTCTGGCGGACATAATAACAAGACACCACATTCATCAAATAATGTCAGTTGGTGGCGCAGTGGTGAACGGTTTTTACTGCCATGCAAAGCGATTTCGCTCAGGTGGCGCTGATTCAGCGCTTGTTTGCTGCGAGGAAACAACGTCCAGATACAGGCGCCAAACAAATCATGCCAGTTATTCAGCCGTGTCGGGATTTGCCTGGTCTCGGCAATCAGCACTTCGTAATAACGCGGGTCATCCTGGCAAATGGTGGCATCGACAAAGTCCAAGCCACTGTCCGGCTGCAGCTGTTGCATCCAGTCCGTCAGTATTGTCGGCGTTGGGAAATTCGTTTGGCTGGCCAACGGCAATACAGCACACAGCCAATGGTATGCCGGATGATCACGGAGGATTTGTGCATCCCATCGTTCTGGCGCAACAAAACGTTGATTTTTCGTAGTTATCATTAGTTTGACCGCACCACTGAAAGGCTCCAGGCCTGGTTACTTTGCAAAAAGCGGCAAAAAGCGCTTGCAATTTCTGCCCATGCTGGCAGAGTCAGAGAGGTACGTCTAAACGTACATACTGCCAAATGAAATGATTTTTTTCGGATTAACCAATACGGAGTTTTTACCATGTGTTCGATATTTGGGGTGCTTGACATCAAAACGGATGTTAAAGCGTTGCGTCAGCAGGCGCTACAGTTATCTAAGTTATTACGCCACCGCGGTCCTGACTGGTCTGGGGTCTGGAATGATAATAATGCCATTCTCGTCCATGAACGTCTGGCGATTGTAGATACTGAAAACGGTGCGCAGCCGCTGATTAATCCAAATCGAAATCACATTCTGGCAGTGAATGGTGAGATTTATAATCACAAGAATTTAGAGAAAAATTTAACCGTCGACTACAGCTTCCAGACCAAATCGGACTGTGAAGTGATCCTGCCGTTGTACCTGGAACACGGCGCTGAGTTTATCGACCAGCTACAGGGTATGTTTGCCTTTATTCTGTATGACGCTGAACAGCAGCGTTATCTGATCGCCCGCGACCATATTGGCATTATTCCGCTGTATTACGGTTATGACGAGCATGGCCAGCTGTATGTCGCGTCGGAATTAAAAGCTTTAGTGCCAGTCTGTAAACAAATGCAGGAATTCCCGCCAGGACATTATTTTGATTCGAAGATCGGTAAGCTGGTGAAATACTATCAGCGCAGCTGGATGAGCTATGACGCAGTCAAAGATAATCCGGCCGATTTGGGCGAACTCAAAGCTGCACTGGAACAGTCAGTGAAAAGCCACCTGATGTCTGACGTGCCATATGGCGTGTTGTTATCCGGTGGGCTGGATTCGAGTCTGATCTCAGCCATCACACAGCAATTTGCCCGTAACCGCGTCGAAGACGATGGCGCTTCGGAAGCATGGTGGCCACGTCTGCACTCATTTGCGGTGGGTTTACCGGGTTCACCGGATTTAAAAGCAGCACGGACCGTCGCTGATGCCATCGGCACTGTGCACCATGAAGTGAATTTCACGGTGCAGGAAGGGATAGATGCGCTGCGTGACGTGGTGTATTTCCTTGAAACTTACGATGTCACCACTATCCGAGCATCGACGCCGATGTATTTGATGGCACGTAAAATCAAGGCGATGGGCATCAAGATGGTGCTGTCTGGTGAAGGGTCGGATGAGATCTTTGGTGGTTATCTGTATTTCCACAAAGCGCCGAATGCCAAAGAGTTCCACGAAGAAACATTGCGCAAACTGGACCGCTTACACATGTTCGACTGTAACCGCGCCAATAAAGCCATGTCAGCCTGGGGTATCGAAGCCCGGGTGCCATTCCTCGACAAACATTTTATGGATGTCGCGATGCGCCTGAACCCACAAGCCAAAATGTGTGGCAACGGCAAAATGGAAAAACATATCCTGCGTGAATCTTTTGAAGGCTTGTTGCCAAAAGAGATTCTGTGGCGGCAAAAAGAGCAGTTCTCCGATGGTGTCGGTTACAGCTGGATTGACAGCTTAAAAGCTTTTGCCGAAAAAGAAGTGTCGGACCAACAGATGGCAACCGCCAGCTTCCGCTTCCCGGTCAATACACCGGATACCAAAGAAGGCTATTTGTACCGCACTATCTTTGAAGAGCACTTCCCGCATCCGGCTGCAATTGCCTGCGTGCCAGGCGGCAAATCTGTAGCTTGTTCAACTCCTGAGGCGCTGGCCTGGGATGCAAAAATGGCGCAACTGACCGACCCATCGGGCCGTGCCGTGCGCGACGTGCACGAACAGGGGTATTAAATCGCTGCTGACAACCCCGGCCCGGTGCCGGGGTTGTTTTTGCTAAGCCTGACCGTGACAGTTCGGGCCAATTTCGTCGCAGTCCTGCATTCACTTCTCTCACTGCTGTATTCCGGCTGGCGAATTTCTGCTAGATTAGCCGCTTTGTTGTCAGAGCCGCCTGCAGTTATTCCAACTGACGCACTGTTGAGAGCACCATGAATCTGTTAGTCAAATCTCTGTTTTGCTTTGTTTTTATTGCCATTTATACCCCAACTGTCAATGCCAGTCAGGCCTTAACCGGTTTATGGATCACCGATTTACAGGGGCAGAGCCTGGCTGATCCACAAACATCAGGTCTGACCTGGTGGAATGGTGAACTGCTAAGCCTCGGCGATCAAAGCGCAGCCCCTGATCTTCGGATGAAAATTTTCCGCCTTACTCCAGATACCGGCCGTTTTGTGACTGCACCAATCCCGATTACATTGTCAGATGATGTGCGTAAAAGCTGTTTCGGCGACTATCTGGCCAATTCTCCCGATTTAGAAGCATTAACCTGGGATAGAGTTGACCAGCAGACGTTAATCACCGTCACTGAAGATGCCAGCCGCGCCCAACTGAGCCCGGCCTGTGCACGCAAATTCTCCCAGACCAATTCAACCTCCTATCCAACTTTGTTGTTGAAGATCAGTATTGATGCTGCGTTGACGCGCGCCCAAATCACCGCCGTGCGGCCAGTACAGTTTCCGGCCGATGCCAACGTTGGCAACTTACCAAATGATGGCATTGAAGGGCTGGCGATTGATGACCATCAGAACCTGTACCTTGGTTTGGAAAAAAACATGGCCGGTCTGCCGGCTATTTTTAAAACCCGGCTGACGCCGGATTTCTGGACGCGGGATAATTTTATTAAAGTCATTGATGCCAACCTGACGTTACCGGATTTAGATGACCGGGGTCATCCAATTAATGACCTTGATTTTATGCCAAGCCCGGTACCAGGCCATCCGGGTTATCTGATCGCCGCCGCGCGCAATGATGATGAGTTGTGGGTATTTGACCTGACCAACCGTGTGCGGCCTTTTGTCCAGCCATTGCAGTTCTTTGTCGGTACCGATAATTCCGGCTTGTGCCCGGTGTACGAACGCGTGGTACAAACTGCACTGGAAGGCGTGGCCGTGCATGGTCAGACCTTGTATCTGGCGAATGATCCGTGGAAACAACATTATCCGGATAATGTGCAATGTGAAGTCAACACGCCGCATTTTCTGAAAATGGCGCCGCTGTTATTTCAAATGCCGCTCGATCCGCGTTGGTTCACCCTCAGCCGGTCACAAGCTACGCCGGCACTGCCAGGTATCAGTGGCATGGCGCAAATTGAACCAGATCGTTATCTGATAGTGCAGGATAAAAAAATATCCAACCCGGGCGAGCGTTTAGGTGTATTGCAGGTTTTTGCCGACAAAGCGCCGCGTTATCAGCCGATCCCGGTTAGCAACTGGCCAGAAGATCAGATGTCGAATGATCTGGAAAGCGCTTGTGCTCTGCCCGGTCGGCCGAACGAGTTTTTAGTTGCTGAATCAGGCAGCTGGCAAGGTGAATTTGGCCGGTTATTCCATATCCAGCTGTTGCAGACCAGCTATGCCCGTGTATTGGCCAGTTATCCGTTGCCGGTATTGTCTGATAACAATCCGCAACAACAAGGTGATCAGTTTGAAGGTTTGGTCTGTGCACAAAAAGCGGCGAATCGCTATTTGCTTGTGCTAGGTGAACGCGGTGGCGAACAACGTCGTGGTGGTCTGGTGCATGGTGATTTTGATATCGCTGCCGGGCAAATTTTATGGTCGCCACAGCGATTGACTGTGTTGCCACCACTGCCGGATCACAATGAGCCCTATCAGCGTGATATCGCAGATCTGTATCTGGAATCGAATGTGCTTTGGGCCAGCGCCGTACGAGAAGCTGGTCCGGCCGGTCCATTCAGCTCCTTTATCTATCAGGTAGCGCTGGTTGACCCTCAGGCAGTTGAGCCAGTGCGGCTGTTGGCATCCAGCCGGATCTTCTGGCAATTAGATGGTCTGAAAGTTGAAGGATTGGCGGCACCAAGCCCGTTATTGCCGGGTTCCAGCCTGTCTATTGGCAGCGAAGATGAAAAACTCGGTGGCATCTGGCGCTCGTTATTGGCACCGGCCGGCCAGCGCCCCCAGATCCCGGTTGCACCACCCCATCCTGTCGCTGAGCCGGTCAAACCGGTTGAATCGGCCAAACCCGGAGTAAAACCCTGATGTCAGCACCGCAACCGAAAAATCCGTTACACGGTTTTACTTTGCAACAGATCCTTGAACTATTACTTGCCCAGAATGGTGGCTTTGCGGGCCTGGCGAAACAAGTCAAATTGAACTGCTTCACCAATGACCCGAGCATTAACTCCAGTCTGAAATTTTTGCGCAAAACACCATGGGCCCGTACTGAAATCGAACAGTTGTTTATCCGCCAGCGCCTGTATCAAAAAACAGACCAGACCTAATCAATCCGGTGTTGGGCCCTGCGCTGCTTTGCGCCGCCGTTTCGGTTGGATCAGCGCCCAGGAATTATCAATTTGCCGTTTAATTTCATTCACCGGTACTGTTCCGTCCAGCATTACCGTATTCCAGTGTGTTTTATTCATGTGATACCCAGGCGTCACCGCGGCAAACAGCTGGCGTAACATCACAGCTTCGGTCGGATCTGCTTTAAGATTGATCCGCGCCAGTGTGTCTTTTTCCGTCAGGATCGCAAAGACTTTAGTGTGAGATTTGTACACGTATATATCTGGCCCAAACGGAAAATCTTCAACGCTGCCGGGTTGCTCCAGACAATAGGCCCGTGCCGCATTAAAACCAAAACTCATCAATAAACCGCCGTCATACTTTAAATTGTCCAACCGTCAGACCCAGCTCGTTGGCAAGACCCAATAAACTCTGGGTGTTATGCGCCACTTCACTGATCGCTGTGCTATTTTCTTCAGCGGCAGCGCTGAGGCTGGATACACTGCGGGCTAAAGTTGCACTGACACTGGTTTGCTCTTCAGCAGCGGTTGCCGTTTGCGCCATCAATCCTTTCAGCGACTGCAGCCGTTCATTGATCTGGCTGACCTGCCCCAGCATTTGTTCGGCTTCTATTTTGGCACTGTGAGCAATGTCGGCACATGCATCACTGCTGCCGGATAAATGGGCGGAGATCTGCAGAATGCCCTGGATCACCAAAGCGATATCCCGGGTCGCCAGCTGAACCTTGCCGGCTAACTGCCGAACCTCGTCTGCAACAACAGCGAAACCCCGGCCTTGTTCACCGGCGCGCGCCGCTTCAATCGCGGCATTTAACGCCAGTAGGTTGGTCTGATCTGCAATTGCCGTGATCACTGCCACCACTGAGGCGATCTTCTGACTATCCTGATCAAGCTGACTCACCTGGACCCGCATCTGATCAAAAGCACTGATGGTACGCTCCAGCCCCGCGCTGACGTGGCCAATCGTCTGGTTCAGAGCCGTCGCATTATGCTGACAACCATTGACCTCGTCAGCCGCTTTCACGGTATTGCTGCCGATTTCAGCGGCGGCATAACTCATCTCTTCCACCGCAGTTGCCAGCATTTCGGTCTCGCGCGCCTGCAACTGCATACTGCCATCGGCCTGGGTCATCGCTGCAGAGTTCGCTGCAGCCGCCATTTCCAGCGCGTGGCCGACGCCAACCAATTGACTCACAATTTGTCGCAACTGCTGCTGCATCCGACCTAACCAGCCCATCAGACTAGACGACGTTTTCGCCTGCAGCGGCATAGTTAAATCACCATTGGCAATCACACTGGTCAAATGGACCATTTCGGCCGGTTCGCCGCCCAATGGATTTAACACAAAGCCGGTCACCAGTTTGGCCACCAATACTGCAGCAACAATGGCGACCACTATGACCAGCAGACCAATCCACAACATCCGCTGCGCGGGTGCGGCAATCTCCGCCACATCGACTTCAGCCAGCAATGCCCACTGCAAACCAAAGGCGTTGACCGGTGCAAAAGCCGACACCACCGGGTTGCCATTGTAATCATCGATATACATTAAGCCGGCCTGGCCTTTTAATGCTGCAGTCGCCGCTTCAGTGTCTACGCCGTGCGTACTGACTGCGCCGGCAAAAGACGCTCGTACTGTGTGATTGCGACTATCAAGATATGAGTCAGAGCGCATGCGCTGGTCCGGCCCCACCAGATAACTTTCGCCGCTTTGGCCCATCCCTTCGCGCACCTGCATCACTGCGTTGATTTTATCAATCGACAATTGCACGGCGATCACATATTGCTGGTCAGCCAGACTGATACTTTTGGCCATAAACGCAGCTGGCTCACCTTTAGAAGGTGCATATGGCTGGAAATCTTCCAGGATCAGTTGACCCGCCTGGCTGCGGGCACGTTGATACGCTTTGGCTAAATTGGAATTGGCATAAGCACCATTGATCAGATTGCTTTGAAAATCAGCTTCACGCGCAGCGCTGTAAACCACCTGACCATCAGGCGCGATAACAAACACATCATAAAACCCAAGTTCGCGACCAATCGCCTGCAGTGAACCGTGCAGTGCTAACGGCTGCTGCGGCTGAAAACCGGCGGCAACGATCGCACCAACGGTATTTAGCCCGGCAGCAAAATCCTCAAACATCGCTTCGATTTGGCGCTGCTTGATTTCCCGCACAGCCGTTAATTTGGCTTCGGCCTGACTGAATAATTCAGCACGGGCTAACAGCGTGACAATGAAAGTGGCAACAATTAATGGAATTAAAGCGGTAACCAGACTAATCAGTCTGATTTTCGTGGTGAAGCGCATATCCACACATCCTTATGGCTGAGGCAAAACCGGAACGCTAAACGCGTTGTTCTACAAAGATATACAAGGGTTTTGTATTTGCAACTTTTAAGCAGCAGACAATAACTTTCTGCTGATAAATGCGCCGATCTGGCGCATAGATAACAATAAACCCGCACGTGGCGGGTTTTTATTGTAAGTTTTTCTGACTATTTTGCAGTGTGTTGTTTCATCCAGCTGAAGATTTCGTTATACCAACGCTCTGAATTGGCCGGTTTCATAATCCAATGGTTTTCATCAGGAAAAATTACCAGCCGGGAAGGAATGCCCTTGCGTTGCAAAGTAGTATAAGCGCCCAAACCCTGCGCGTAAGGCACGCGGTAGTCTTTCAGACCGTGAATGACCAGCATCGGCGTTTTCCAGTTATCAACAAAAGCGGCTGGATTGAACTTCTGATAGTCCGCCGCTTTATCCCAAACTGGCCCACCCATGTCATGTTCCGGGAACCACAATTCCTCAGTACTGCCATAGAAACTTGGCAGATCAAACAAACCGGCGTGCGTCACTAAACACTTGAACCCATCAGTCCAGTTGCCGGCGATCCAGTTCATCATAAAACCACCGTAAGACGCACCCAAAGCACAGGCATTATCTTTATCCAGCCATGTTTGCTGCTCGGTGACAAATGCCAGACCTTTTTTCAAATCTTCCAGTGGCTTGCCGCCCCAATCCCGCGCAATTGCATCGGTGAAAGCCTGGCCATAACCGGTCGAGCCGTGGAAATCGATCATCACGACGCCATAACCCTGCGCGGCCCATAACTGCGCATTCCAGCGCGTATTAAACATATTGCCAAAACTGCCTTGTGGGCCGCCATGCACAATAAAGGCAATCGGATATTTTTTACCCGCTTCAAAGTTCCACGGTTTCATCCAGTAGCCGTAGACCGTTTCATCATTGGCGCCAGGGAAACTGAATTGTTCAAATTCAGCCAACTGAATGTCTTTTAATGTCAATGCGTTGACCTGCGTCAGCGGGTAAGCTTCGCCACCGCTGTTTTTCAGCTGATAAATGTCCGCCGGCGCATTGAGCTGGTGATTGGTGAAAAACACATTGCTGCCGCGCACGGCGACGTCGCCTGCACTGCCGTTGCTATAGACTTTACTGACTTCACCAAAGGCATGGTCGATGGCAAAAATGCCTTTCTGCCCTAAGTCCTGTGCAGTGACATAAACGGTGCGGTTATCCGGCGCAAACACATAGTCTTCTACCGAGCGGTCCCACTGCGGCGCCAGTTCTTTGCGCTCGCCGGTCACCAGATCCAGCAGGATCAGACCAAAACGGTCGGCTTCATACACTGGCTTTTTCATCGCCAGATACGCCATATAACGACCATCGCCGGAGAATTTTGGTTTGGCATCCCAGGCCGGATTGTCTTTGGTCAGATTGATTTTCTGGCCACCATTTAACGACACCTGAAAAATATCAAAATTGGTATGCCAGCTTTGATCAGCCGCCGGGATTTTGGCACTGAATACCAGGTTTTTGCCGTCCGGCGTAAAAGCCGCTTCGCTGGTACCGGCGACATCTGTGTCCCATTCCGGCATTAAGTCTTTGGCATCTTTGATTGCAGTTTCTGCGATGTCAGCAACGAAGAAATGATTCTTCAGCCCATCTTCCCAGGTATCCCAATGCCGCACCATTAAAGAATCGTAGGCCGTCGCGCTGTCTTTTTTCTCAGCAGTTGTTTTGTTATGTGTGACGGTACAGGCTAAGTCTTTACAACCTGGTTTCACATCCAGCGTCAGCACTAATTTTTTGTCATCTGCCGACACCATGTAACCTTGCACATCAAGTGGCAGATCTGTGACCTGTCGGGCTTCGCCGCCAGTCAGCGGCAAACGCCACAGCTGGCTGGAACCGGAACGGTCTGCCAGGAAATATACAGCCGTACCGTCGGCGTTAAAACGCACATCATGTTCGCGGCCGGCGCTTTCGGTTAGACGACGCACTTTGTTGCCATCCTGTACATCGAGTAAATACAGGTCAGCCGTGGTGTCGGCGGGCGCAAGACCACCATTTTTCTGGCCATAGACCACATAACGGCCATCCGGCGAGACCTGGACGTCGTAAATTTTATTCAGTTTGTTTAGGTGCTCAATCGTCAGATTGGTTTTCGCCTGTGCCCCTGCTGCCACCAGCAAGGCACTGACCAGAATTCCCCAAGCTTTCATCTGGATACTCCGTTGTCGCAAATTTGGTTGTTTATATAGTTCTTATTGTAAAAACGCGCCTGAAGTTGCCTGCAGACGCGCTGTTTATCGAGCTTATCAGGCTTTTGCCGCCTCGGCGATTTTGACTTTCCAAATCGCCGGCCCTTGGTCGTGTACGTTATTGCCCTGGCTGTCGACAGCCACAGTCACCGGCATATCTTCGACGTCAAATTCGTAAATCGCTTCCATGCCTAAGTCGGCAAAAGCCACCACGCGGGATTTTTTAATCGCTTTGGATACCAGGTACGCAGCGCCACCGACGGCCATCAAATACACCGCTTTGTGCTCTTTAATGCTGGCAACGGTTTTATCACCGCGTTCAGATTTACCGATCATGCCCAATAAACCAGTCTGGCCCAGCATCATGTCGGTAAATTTATCCATCCGCGTTGCTGTGGTTGGGCCTGCCGGGCCGACCACTTCGTCACCGACCGCATCGACCGGGCCGACGTAATAGATAAAGCGGTTTTTGAAATCCACACCGTCCGGTAATGCTTCACCTTTGGCCAGCATATCGGCAATACGTTTATGCGCCGCATCACGGCCGGTTAGCATCTTGCCGGACAGCAGCACAGTTTCACCGGCTTGCCATTCCAGCACGTCAGCAGGAGTCACTGTATCGAGATTGACCCGGCGTACGTTTTGGCCCAACTCCCAGGTCACTTCTGGCCAGTCTTCCAGTTTTGGTACTGGTAAGTGTGCCGGGCCTGAACCGTCTAAATGGAAATGCACGTGACGGGTCGCCGCACAGTTCGGGATCATCACCACAGGTTTTGACGCCGCATGCGTCGGCGCTGATTTGATTTTGACGTCGACCACTGTGGTTAAACCGCCAAGGCCCTGCGCGCCAATCCCCAGTTTGTTGACCTTTTCGTACAGCTCAACGCGCAGTTTCTCTTCGCCGGTCTCTGCACCTCTTTCCAGCAGGTCCTGCATGTCGACGCTTTCCATCAGCGCTTCTTTGGCCAGAACCGCAGCTTTTTCCGCGGTACCGCCAATACCAATGCCGAGCATGCCTGGCGGACACCAGCCAGCGCCCATTTTTGGTAAAGTTTCCAGCACCCAGTCGACGACAGAATCAGACGGGTTCAACATCACCATTTTGGTTTTGTTTTCGCTGCCACCGCCTTTGGCGGCAATAGCCACTTCAACATGATGGCCAGCGACCAGATTGATGTGCACCACCGCTGGTGTGTTGTCTTTGGTATTTTTACGCGAACCGGCCGGGTCCATCACAATCGAGGCACGCAGCGGGTTCATTGGGTTCATGTAAGCACGACGGGTGCCCTCATCGACCATTTCCTGCACTGTCATGTCGGTTTTGTCCCATTTGACGTCCATACCGATATTAACAAAACAGGTGACGATACCAGTGTCCTGGCAAATCGGCCGGTGGCCCTGAGCGGACATCCGTGAGTTAATCAGAATTTGCGCGATGGCGTCTTTGGCGGCCGGATTTTGTTCTTTGTGATACGCCTTTTCTAAGGCCTGAATAAAATCCAACGGGTGGTAATAAGAAATGTATTGCAACGCATCTTCGATGCTGTCGATAAAATCTTGCTGGCGAATAACCGTCATAGGGTGCCCTTCTGCGTGGTTAGGGGCAGTCAGCGCACCGGCTGCCCTGATCTTTTTTTGATGCAACTTACATATGGTGTTTTTACAGCACCCGACCCTTGCCTGGTCCGGCACTGCTTCTCATTTTAAGCAGGGCTGCTATCATAACGCGCATCCTGTAGAGGCGGCTAGTCAGTTCATGCTGAATTCATCGGTTCTGACATCCCGGCTGCCGCCGAAAATTGATTGAGTCTGTGGTTATGTCTGTGCAGTTTCTTGTGTCGTCGGTTGTAACCGATTTAACCGGCTGTTTTCGTACTGTAGCAGCAGAGCCATTTGCGATGTTGCTCGATTCGGCTGCTCCAGACCACCCCAATAGCCGGTATGACATTCTGGTATGCCGGCCATTGGCATGCCTGACCGCAACGGGCAGACACTGTCAGGTGCATTACTTCGACTCGGCACAGCCGCGTCAACAAGTCAGCGATGCGGACCCATTTTTGCTATTAAAACAACTGCAGCTTGAGTTGTTACCGCAGTTACCGGCCGACGTGACCAGGCTGCCTTTTGTTGGCGGCGCAGTTGGTTTTTTTGGTTATGACCTCGGCCGCGTCACCGAAAAACTGCCACAGCTGGCACTGGCTGATATCCAGATGCCTGACCTGGCAATCGGCATTTATCGCCACGCACTGGTGCTGGATAAACAGCTGCAACAGCTGTGGTTTGTTGATGCCGAAGGTCAGGCTGAACAAAGTTTCCCGTTGTATCAGGCGCTGTTTGCCGACGCGCTGCAGGCGCCCGGTCAGCAGCCGTCTGCGGCTGCTTTTGCGCTGACATCGCCCTGGCAGGCCAATATGAGTCAGGCTGATTACCTGCAGAAATTCGAGCGTATTCAGCAGTACCTGCAAAGCGGCGATTGTTATCAGATTAATCTGGCGCAGCGTTTTACTGCCGGATTTGAAGGTGACGCCTACAGTGCTTATCTACAGCTGCGGCACAGTAACCAGGCGCCCTTTTCGGCTTTTATCCGTCTGGCAGATGCTGCGGTGCTGTCAATTTCACCAGAGCGGTTTATTGAAGTAAAAGCCCGGCAGGTGGAAACCAAGCCAATTAAAGGCACCAAACCACGGTTTTCTGATCCAGAGCTGGATGCACAAAGCGCCGAAGCGCTGCGTCAATCGACAAAAGATCGCGCCGAAAATGTGATGATAGTGGACTTGCTACGCAATGACCTTGGCAAAGTTTGCACGCCAGGCACTGTCCGCGTCCCCGCGTTGTTTGCCATCGAATCATTTCCGGCGGTGCATCATCTGGTCAGCACAGTCACCGGACAACTGGATGATTTATATCAGCCAATTGATGCATTGCGCGCAGCTTTTCCCGGCGGATCTATTACCGGCGCGCCCAAAGTGCGGGCCATGCAAATCATTGAAGAACTGGAGCCACACCGGCGTAATGTCTATTGCGGTGCCATTGGCTACATCAGTTTGCATGGCCACATGGACACCAATATCGCCATCCGCACATTAGTCATCGCCGACCAGCAAATTCATTGCTGGGCCGGCGGTGGTATTGTCGCAGATTCACAAGGAGTGTCCGAATATCAGGAAACCTACGACAAAGTAGGCAAAATCTTACCGGTGCTGATGCAAGGTAGCGGACAACAACCATGACCCTTGCCGAGACTGAACTCTGGATCAGCCGCTTTTTACTGCAACCCCCGCAACACGGCAGTGCTGAGCAAACAACGCCAAACGCCGCGGTGTTATTGCCTATTTTCCGCCATCAGGGTATCTGGACTCTGCTGATGACCCGGCGTGCCTTGCATCTGCGCCATCACCCGGGACAAATTAGCTTTCCCGGCGGCAGGATTGAAAACGGTGAAGCATCTTGTGCCGCCGCGCTGCGCGAGACTTATGAAGAAACCGGTATTGCCACCACACAAATCCGCTTACTCGGCAAGTTGCCGGCCATCAATACGTCGACTGGTTTTATCGTCGAGCCCTGGCTTGGCGTACTGGATCAACTGCCAAATTTAACGCTGCAACAAACCGAAGTGGATTCGGTACTGCTAGTGCCTCTGCACGAAGCACTGTCGGCGCAGCGCCGGCAAACGGAAGTCTGGCCGCTGCGCGGTCGCCGGCAACAGTTGCATTTTATCCCCTGGCAGCAACAGCTGATATGGGGCGCCAGTGCAGAAATGTTGTATCAGCTGGCACAACAAATAACGCCGCCAGTGCGCTGAATAAAGCTTTTCTGCCACAAACAGTAACGTTCGCTTGCCGCTCTATGGCCTGAATTGTTGTAAGCAGCACTGACCAGTGACAGCATCAGTTACAGAACGCCATGACATCCGGTACAATAGTCGTATTCTTATAAGGCAATAAAAGACAACCCTATGATTATCAGTGCTTTTGACATGTTCAGTATCGGCATCGGTCCGTCCAGCTCTCATACCGTCGGCCCAATGCGCGCCGCCAAGTTATTTACCGAGAATCTCGCCGCCAGCGGCCGGTTAGCAGACGTTACCAGTATCAAAACCGAATTGTATGGCTCTTTAGGCCAGACCGGCATTGGTCATGGTACCGGTAAAGCGGTGATCCTCGGCCTCTGTGGTTTTTTGCCGGAAAACTGTGATCCGGATCAGGTGCCAGGCATCCTGAAACAAGTGGATGAGCTGCAACAAATCACTTTAGCATCCGGCCATGTGGTGAATTTCCCGCGCGACGGCGCTATTGTGTTCCACCGCCGTAAAACCCTGAAAGAGCACAGCAACGGCATGGAGCTAATCGCTTTTGATGCCAACAAAGAAATTGTGTTCAGTGAAATCTATTTCTCGATCGGTGGCGGTTTTATTGTCAAAGCCGAAGATTTTGCCAACGAAAAAAAGGCCGCCAGTCAGTTTGCTGCCAACAATCCACCACCGTTCCCATTTAACAGCGGCGCCGAACTGCTGAAATTGTGCAAAGAAAATGGCCTGTCGATCGCCGCACTGATGATGGAAAATGAAAAAGTGTTGCGCACTGAACAACAGATCCAGGACGAACTGGGCCTGATCTGGCAAACCATGTACAACTGCGTACAGCGCGGCATGCGCACCGAAGGCATTCTGCCGGGTGGCCTCAAAGTTAAACGTCGCGCGCCGGCCCTGTATAACCGCTTATGCGCAGAAAAAAGCTCAGATCCGCTACAGGTGATGGATTGGGTCAATTTATTTGCGCTGGCAGTCAATGAAGAAAATGCTGCAGGTGGCCGCGTGGTGACAGCGCCGACCAATGGCGCTGCCGGCATTATTCCGTCAGTGCTGATGTATTACGACAAATTCATCCAGCCGGTCACGCCGGCGATCTACACCCGTTACCTGCTGACCGCCGCTGCTATTGGCATTTTGTATAAGAAAAATGCCTCAATTTCTGGTGCCGAAGTCGGTTGCCAGGGTGAAGTTGGTGTGGCCTGTTCGATGGCCGCTGGTGCGCTTACCGAAATTCTCGGCGGGTCAGTCGACAATGTCGAAAATGCCGCCGAGATCGGCATGGAACACAATCTTGGCCTGACCTGTGATCCGGTTGGTGGCCTGGTACAGGTGCCTTGCATCGAACGTAATGCGATGGGTGCGGTAAAGGCCATCAACGCGTCGCGTCTGGCATTACGTGGCACTGGTGAGCACAAAGTCTCATTGGATAAAGTGATTAAAACCATGTGGGATACCGGCCGCGATATGCAAAGTAAGTACAAAGAAACTTCGCGCGGCGGTTTGGCTGTCAATATCATCGAGTGTTAATCAACATGCCGGGGGCAAACGGTTGCGCCCGGCTTTATCCTGGTTTTGGCCAATAGCTGACGGCCGATACTGCTAAATATTTCAGCCACCCTGCTTTAGTCTGCAACGAAAGCTGGTTATGACTGCAAACGCACGAACCACAAGCATGTCTTGCTATATCATTCACGAATGAGTCCGGATCTGCATACGTTTTCACTGCGGATCACCGCTGCGTGTCATGTTGTTGTCAAACAGACTATGCTAGTTTTGCCACATCGCCCAAATCTTAAGGTATGGCCGGGCACTTGGATCTATTCAGCATAACGGAGTGAATCATGGCAATCAGCAAGCAATATCTGAAAACAAAACCGGCCTGTAAGGTGACATTTGTCGTGCCGGCCGAGCAAGCGGCAGCTGCCGAATCTGTAGTTCTGGTTGGTGAGTTTAACGACTGGCAGGACAACGAGATGAAAAAGCAGAAAAATGGCGACTTCAGCCTGACGCTGACGCTGCCGAACAACAGCAGCTTTCAGTTTCGCTACCGCTTAGGCCATAACGATTGGCGCAATGACGAGCAGGCTGACGACTTTGTGCCTTCGCCTGTGTCGTATGACCAGAATTCTTTGATCCGGCTCTGATGGCGGCGCTGATCAACATCAGCGCTGAAATCTGACCCGAATCAACTCAGGTCAGTGAAACAAAAAACGGCAAACCAGAGGTTTGCCGTTTTTTATTGCATAGATTATCTCGCGCGTTTGAGGATCAA
Source organism: Rheinheimera sp. F8 (assembly GCF_001518915.1). Taxonomy (NCBI): domain Bacteria; kingdom Pseudomonadati; phylum Pseudomonadota; class Gammaproteobacteria; order Chromatiales; family Chromatiaceae; genus Rheinheimera; species Rheinheimera sp. F8. The sequence continues at coordinate 2,989,254 of NZ_CP013656.1, read as the reverse complement.
ACAGCCAATCGAATAACCGGCACCAAACGAACACAACACACCAAAGTCGCCAACGGCCAGGCCCTGTTTGTTTTGATGGAAGGCAATAATTGAACCGGCCGACGCGGTATTGGCATAAGTGTCCAGCACCAGCGGCGCTTCGCCCGGCTCGGGTTCACGCCCGAGGATTTTGCGTACGGCAAAAATATTCATATTAATATTGGCCTGATGCAACCACAGTCGTTTTAAGTCCTGTGCCGTCACGTCACACTGCGCCATTTCGCCTTCGATGACTTCGGCAACCAAAGGCAACAGCTCTTTAAATACTTTGCGGCCTTGTTGGCGGAAAAAAGGCGTCAGCGGATCGGCATCCGGATAACAATGTTCAACATAACTGACATCACAACGGATATTGTTGGAAAATTCGGTTTTTAACCGCATACCAACTATTTCATAGCTGTTATCAGCGGTGGCGGTTTCAGCCGCTTCGATGATCGTTGCGCTGCACACATCACCAAAAATGAAATGACTGTCGCGGCTGGTATAGTTGACCTGTGGCGAGGCAAATTCAGGGTTCACCACCAGCACAACCGACGCAGTGCCGCCACGGATCGCATTCACCGCATTGCTGATAGCAAAAGTGGCGCTGGAGCAGGCCACATTCATATCAAAGGCATAACCCTTGGCGCCAAGCTGTTGCTGCAGTTCAATCGATAACGCCGGATAAGGCCGCTGAATATTTGACGCGGCACAGATGATCAAATCAATTTGGTCCGGCGTTTTACCCGCCTGGGCGATTGCTTCTTTCGCTGCAGCCAATGCCATTTCGACCATTTCCGGCATTTCATCTTCAGTACGACGGCGAAACACCGGCTGCATTACCTGCGGGTCCAGAATGCCGTCTTTATACAACACGTGACGTGATTTAATACCGGAGGCTTTTTCGATAAATTCACAGCTGGAATATTCCAGCGCAGCCACTTCGCCTGCCGCAATTGCTGGTGCATTTTCGGCATTAAATAAATCGACATATTGATTAAAGCTGGCGACCAGCTCTTCGTTACTGACGGTTTCTGCTGGTGTAAATACACCTGAACCTGTGATCAGAATTGGCTTCATGCGTTCTCCACTACTCCGGATCACAAAGGTTGGATCTGGTCGGATGGGTGATAAAAATTGCAGTATAACTCAGCAGGAAAAACAAAGGCAGTAGCGATCTGCGACTGCCCGAACCGGAAATTGATTAATGCGTCAGTGGCCGCTTTGCTTTGCCCAGCCGGATCACGACGGTTGATGCGACTTTATCCTGAATGGCTTGCCGGTTCGGATCCCATAAAATTTGCAGAAAACCGAGCATACCTGTCGCAATACCTGCACCATAACCGCCTTGCCGGCTAAAAGCGCCAAATAAATTCAGCTCTTTGCCATCAAGTTGGATCACCTTAATCCGCATTAGCTTTTTACCCATAGTCTGGCCATGGCACCAGGCGATCGTTGCGGTGAAATAGAACACCGCCCAGCCGACGCCAATGCCTAAATCCGCGAAAATGCCTTTGACCCAGGCCACCACACTATGGGTGTTTTCATCAGGTAAATACCAAGGCAAAGGTGCTTGTGCGGCCTGCGCAGGTTTTGCTTCAGCCTGCACCACCGGTGCGGCTTCAGGTAAGTCTTTTAACAATGCTTCACGATACGTAGACCATTGCGCCGGCGGAAAATCTGACCCCTGCACTAAACCGTCCAGCATTTCAGTGGCAGCCACTTTATCCACGCCGGCTCTTCGCAACATTTTCGCCACCTTTTCCAGCTCTTTTTCCATGCAGTCGAGCTTGCAGCTCTCAGCCTGGATTTTCAGCGCGCTGGTGGCCAGCACCATTGCCTGATCTGCGCTTAATTCAGTTTCGCCGACTTTTCGCTGGGTCTCTTCTTTAACGATGAGTTCAGGCATCCAGGTCGCTGAGGCAGACAGAAACGCGGTGACCAGCAGTAACACGATGACATGATTGAATTTTTTTGCCTGCAGCCGGAACCAGATCAGATAGGTCATCACTGGTAAAATCAGCAACAAACTGGCCTTGGCAAGACCGGAGATAATGATGCCGTCAATCGCCATCGCAATGGCACGCCGCAGTGGGTGTGCAGTTGGCACCCCGAGCAGATTCGGACAGACTTCAAAGGCATAAGGCGTCACAATCTCCCGGCTTTCGCGGCGCGTCAACGGCGTACCGGTTTCACCTTGTGGCACCGGTGTGGCCGGCAGATCATATTTTGTTTCTGGCATCAGAACGACTCCCGTTCAGGGTTATTAGCCGATACTAACAACCTGTTCACGTTGTCGCAAGGTCTTAGTTTTTATGCTTTAACTGATTGATCGCACTGGCTAAACCTTCCAGCGTCAGGCCAAACATCCGGCCCTGACATATCTTATTAATTTGCGCAATGGAGGCATAATGCGGCCACCAGCTTTCAGGTTGTGGATTGAGCCAGACCGCCTGTGGAAATTGAGAGAGCAAGCGTTGCAACCAGACTTCGCCCGCCTCCTGGTTATAGTGCTCAACACTGCCGCCCGGATAACTGATTTCATAGGGCCCCATCGTCGCATCGCCGACAAAAATCAGTTTGTAATCATGTCCATAAGTGTGGAGCAGTTGTGTCGTGGCCACAGCATCCTGTGGCCGCCGCTTCTCATCACGCCACAGAGTTTCATAGACACAATTGTGGAAGTAGAAGAACTCCAGATGCTTGAATTCAGCGCGCACGGCATTAAAAAGCTGACGACACTGATGAATGTAATCGTCCATCGAGCCACCGATATCAAACAATAACAACAGTTTAACCGCATTGTGCCGCTCGCGCTGATAACGCAAATCGAGTAATCCACCTTGTTTGGAGGTGGCGCTGATAGTGTCGTTTAAATCCAGCTCGCTTTCGGCGCCACTGCGGGCAAATCGGCGCAATTGACGCAACGCCAGCTGCAAACTGCGGTTATTCAATGTTTCATCACTGCTGAGACTCTGGAACTGGCGTTGATCCCAGACTTTGACCGCGCGCCTGACGCCACTGCCTTGCTGACCAATCCGCATGCCTTCCGGATGAAAGCCATAAGCGCCAAATGGCGAACTGCCGCCGGTGCCTATCCACTTATTACCGCCGGCATGCCGGCCCTGCTGCTCTTCCAATCTTTCGCGGAAGGCTTTCAGCAACGCTTCAAGACCACCGAGGCTTTGTAGCGCTGCTTTGTCTTCCTCCGACAACTGGCGCAAAAAACCCGGTGTCAGCCAGTCATCCGGAATGGCACTGAGTAAATCCAGCTGCTCAACGCCATCGAAGTATTCACCGCAGGCGCGGTCAAACTTGTCGTAGTCCGTTTCATTTTTCACCCAGCAAAGCCGCGCCAACTGATAAAACTGTTCCAAATCAGCAAACACCAGTTGCTGCTGCAGTGCCCGCAATAAATCCAGATATTCAGTGACACTGACTTTGACGCCATGACGGCGTACCGTCAGAAAGAAACCACTCAGCATCAGCGTGTCCGTTTTGCCATAAATAGCAGTTTTTCCACCAGCGCGACGTCTTGTTCGTTCTTCAGCAAAGCACCAAACAACGGCATCAGCCCACCCGTCTCCCGACTTTGTTTCAGTTGCACCGGTGTCACCTGCTCGGCCAGCAATAGCCGCAACCAATCGATTAATTCCGAGGTCGATGGTTTTTTCTTCAGCGCCGGTAGTTCACGCAGGCCAAAAAAACTCTGTAACGCTTCAGTCAGCAGCAGTTTTGATAACCCGGGTAAATGCACATCAACAATCCGCTCTAACGCTTCTGCGTCCGGGAATCTGATGTAATGAAAGAAACAGCGGCGAAGGAAAGCATCGGGTAACTCTTTTTCATTGTTGGACGTGATAATCACCACAGGCCGTTGCAACGCCCGCACCGTTTCACCGGTTTCGTAAACATCAAACGCCATCTGATCTAATTCATGTAGCAGATCATTGGGGAATTCGATGTCGGCTTTGTCGATTTCATCAATTAGCAGCACCGGACGTTTGGCCGCGGTAAACGCCTGCCACAATTTGCCGGGTTTAATATAGTTGGCGATTTCGTGCACCCGGGCATCACCGAGCTGACTATCGCGCAGCCTTGAGACAGCATCGTATTCATACAAGCCTTGTTGGGCTTTGGTGGTGGATTTGATATGCCATTGTAATAAATCAGTATCGAGTGCAGCCGCTAAAGCTTTGGCCAGTTCGGTTTTACCAGTGCCAGGCTCACCTTTGATTAATAAAGGTTTTTGCAAGGTCACCGCCGCGTTTACCGCCAGCGCAAGTTCGGCAGTGACAATATATTGGGCATTGCTTTGAAAACGCATCTTTACCTCAAATCAAATTCAGTCGCTTATAACATTAAGTTGTATAACTTATATCAAAACGCTACTTTCGTTTTTAATGGCAGCGGGTATGCTGGGCCAAATTCTCTGTCTGTCTGGAGCTCTGTATGGCAAACATTTATGAAGACAACTCATTGTCAATCGGCCGCACACCGCTGGTCAAATTAAAACGCGTCACCACCGGCAACGTCTACGCCAAAATCGAAGCCCGTAATCCAAGCTTCAGCGTCAAATGCCGTTTAGGCGCCGCCCTGATTTGGGATGCGGAGAAAAAAGGTTTATTAGGCCCTGGTAAAGAACTGATCGAACCGACCTCTGGTAATACCGGTATCGCATTGGCCTTTGTCGCCGCCAGCCGTGGTTACCCGTTGACGCTGACGATGCCTGCGACCATGAGTTTAGAGCGGCGCAAACTGCTCAAGGCCTTAGGCGCTAACGTGGTACTGACCGAAGGGCCAAAAGGCATGAAAGGTGCCATTGAAAAAGCCAAAGAAATTCAGGCATCAGATCCGGACAAATATCTGTTGTTACAGCAATTTGAAAACCCGGCCAACCCACAGATTCACTTTGATACCACCGGCCCTGAGATTTGGAATGACACCGACGGTAATGTTGACGTTTTTGTCGCAGGTGTGGGTACCGGCGGAACTATCACTGGCGTCAGCCGCTATATCAAGCTGGAGAAAAAGCATCCGCTGATCAGCGTCGCGGTAGAACCTGTTGATTCACCGGTCATTAGCCAAAAACTGGCTGGCGAAGAAATTAAACCAGGTCCGCATAAAATTCAGGGCATCGGTGCAGGCTTTATCCCGGGCAACCTGGATCTGGAACTGATCGACCGCGTGGAAACTGTCAGCAACGACGACGCCATCGCGATGGCCCACCGGCTGATGAAAGAAGAAGGTATTTTAGCCGGTATTTCTTCTGGTGCTGCTGTCGTTGCCGCCAAACGTCTGGCTGAATCACCTGAGTTCGCCGGTAAAAATATTGTCGTGATCCTGCCTTCTTCCGCAGAGCGTTATCTGTCCAGCGCCTTGTTTGCAGACGTGTTTACTGAAGCCGAAACGCAAGCTTGAGCTTAATTGGTTAAGTCGCAAAAAGGCTGCCAGGTGCAGCCTTTTTACTTTACAGCAAGCGCACGGAATCGCACACTGCTGGAAATTTCAGATTTAGTCATGGCGATCTTCAAATGGTAAATTGGCGCTCTATGGGCAGCATCGCTGCTGTTGTCCTGCTCACTGCTTGCGGTGATCCAACACCGGCAACTACAACCGATCAAAGCGAGCCTGCTATGCAGGCCGCTGCAGGCTCTGCTGCAACTGCTACAGATTCACCTGAACTAACAGCAGTCGACTTTTTCAAAGCCTTGCTGGTAGAGAACGATATTAAAGAAGCAAAACGTCATGCAGTCCCATCACTCAAACGTGTGCTCGATGGTTATGCCTCTGCCAAGGCGGTTGGCCGGACATTACTGAACATGAGTTTTGATCAGGTTGAAATTACCATCGAAGACACCAACAAAAACGTGCGCGAGTTTTATACCGATAAAGCCGATGTCATGCTGATTTTTACCGGCAAAAAGAACGACGAAAAAATCGTCAATATGCGGATGGTGAAAATGGAGAAACATAACGGCAAGTGGATGGTCGCCGTGATTAAAGATGACCCGTTTGCCCGCACCAAAATTTAACTGGCCGTAACTAGACTCAGCCCGCTGTGAAGCGGGCTTTCTGATTTATGCTGGTTAACGACTGAAAAAACGCTTTAGCGCCGCCTTACAATCGTCACTGTGCAATAGTTGTTCAAATTCAGCCAGTTCCTGATGCAGCACATGTTGTATCTGTTGCTGCATCGGCTGTTTCAGTAAACGTTTGGACTGCTGAACCGCCTGCGCCGGCAATGCCGCCAGTTGCCGTGCTTTTTGCTGTGCCAAAGCCAGTAAATCATCCGCTGTTGCCAATTGATTAACCAGCCCCATCTGCAGCGCCTGTGCGCCATCAAATGCTTCGCCAAGCAATAAATACTGCGCGGCACGCTGGTAACCGATCAATCGCGGCAATAACAAACTGGACGCCGCTTCCGGACAAAGCCCCAACGCGGTAAAGGGCAGCTGAAAACGGGCATCTGCGGTCGCATAAACCAAATCACAATGTAACAATGCCGTGGTACCAATCCCAATCGCCAAACCTGCAACTGCGGCAATCAGCGGTTTATCAAACTGCGATAATATATGCAGAAACTGCACAGTCGGATGTTCGTGATTCAGACTGCCACCGGCGAGGAAATCAGTTAAATCATTGCCGGCACAAAAACAATTGTCACTGCCGGTCAACAACACCACCCGAATGCTGTCATCGCTGCTTGCCTGCAGCAATGCGGCACTGAGTTGCTGATACATCACTGCTGACAATGCATTTTTTTTCTCTGGCCGCGCCAGCGTCAGTGTCAGAACGCCTTGTTCTGCGACCGCAATAACACTCATGTCGATTGTCCTTTTTTTGGTTCTGCTTGCTTATTGGCCTTTTGCCACACCTTCACGGCGTGGATCCGCGCCACCGAGCCAGCCTGCTTTATCACGTTTAATCAGATGCAAACCACTGTTCAGTTCGGTGACGCGCACCTGATAGCCCATTTCCTGCAACGGCAAATGAACCAAAGGCGTGCCTTCTTCGACCGCCAGTACATCGTTACGATGGGTGAATTTCGCCAGATCTGCGGCTTGTTGTGGCCCCATTTGCCAGTCAATCATCGCGACCAGCGACTGCGCGACATAATTAATGATCCGGCTGCCACCTGGCGAACCAGCGATCATCTGCAGCTGATTATGCTGGTCAAACACCAACATCGGCGCCATGGATGATCTTGGCCTTTTACCGGCTTCGACCCGGTTGGCGACCCATAAGCCTTTATCACGCGCCTGCAGGGAGAAATCGGTCAGCTGATTATTCAGCAGATAACCATTGACCATCAGGCCAGAGCCAAACGCATTTTCGATACTGGTCGTCATACTGACAGCATTGCCATCTTTATCGACGACCGATAAATGACTGGTATTGGCGTATTCCGGCGCTTTAGCTTCACCAAGCGGCACCGCACCTTCCGGCACACCCGCAGTAATTTGCTGGTTATCCGCTTTCAGATTGATTTGGGCTGCGCGCTGCTTTAAGTAGGCTGGTGCCAATAAACCAGCGACAGGTACCGGGCTGAATGCCGGATCAGCAGCGTAACGTTCGCGATCAGCAAATGCCAGCCGGCTGGCCTGGCTAATTAAATGCACCGCGGCAACAGACTCTGGTTTTAATGTTTTTAAGTCAAAATGATTCAAAATGCCGAGCATTTGCAGTACAGCGATGCTGCCAGAGCTTGGTGGCGCCATGCCACAGACTTTCATTTCACGATAAGGGGCACAAACCGGCTCACGCCACAGTGGCTGATATTCGCTCAGATCTGCGGCGGTCAACTTACCCGGATTAATCGCGGCCTGATTCACCGCTGCGATAATAGCTTTGGCATTGTCACCCTGGTAAAAAGCGGGTGGCCCTTCTTTGGCAATACTGCGCAGCAACGCGGCATAAGCCGGGTTCTTACGCACAAAACCGACTGGCAGTGGTTTTCCATCCGGATAAAAATACTCGCGACTGTTAGCAAAACGCTGCAACCCCGGATGCCGGCTGCCTGACAGCAACATGTGCAGCCGTGGCGACACTTTAAAACCCTGTTCCGCCAGCGTGATCGCCGGTGCAAATAACTGCTCCCAGCGCAACTTGCCAAATTTCTGCTGCGCCTGAGACAACGCGGCTATCACCCCCGGTGTCCCGACCGCTTTACCGCCGACAAACGCCTGTGGCCAATCCAGCAATTTTCCATCCTGTACAAACCAGTCGGGTGTTGCCGCGGCAGGCGCGGTCTCACGACCGTCCAGCGTATGTAATTGCTTCGTTTTGTCCTGCCATGCCAGCATAAACAAACCACCGCCAATGCCGGAGCTTTGCGGCTCGACCAGCCCAAGCACTAATTGCATCGCCACCGCAGCGTCAACCGCACTGCCCCCCAACTGCAGCATCTGATAACCGGCATCAGACGCATAAGGATTGGCGGACACCACCATAAACTGGCGGGCACTGACCTGTTGCTTGCGTTGAATGCCGGTGGCAGCTTCCGGATCCTGCTGGCCTGCAACCTGAGCAGCAATCAGCCCGAACGACTGCAGTAATAAAACGGATGCCCACAACAAGCGGCAACGGAGACGACGATAAAACATAAGCGGACACAACTCTTTGAACTGCAAAAATCCACCATAACGCAGAACCGGCGCGCTCTGCAATGACATCAGCCGGGACAGGCCCGGGTTCTGCCGCAGGCTTGGAAAAACAGTGTAAATCAGGTAAAACTAAAGCCACAATTGCGTTACACTGCACGCTGTTACCCAGTTGAGGTTTTGCTTTGAAGTTTTCTGCGTTATTTACTACCTGTAGTGCACCTTTAGCCTTATTAGGGCTAACGCTGGTACTGGCTGTATTCAGTACTGACCTGACCCCATTGCTGCAGTTTGACCGCCAGGCCGTATTCGCCGGCGAGTGGTGGCGGTTGTGGACCGGTCATTTGCTGCATACCAACAGCTGGCATCTGCTGATGAATCTGGCTGGTTTAGTCGTGATCACGGCATTACACGGTAATTATTATCAGCGCTGGCAGTTTTTATTTTTATTGTTGTGTGGCTTTTTGCTGATCAGTCTCGGTTTGTTGTTCTGGAGCCCGGCGATTGGCTTATATGTTGGGCTGTCCGGCTGGCTGCATACGTTGTTGGTTTATGGTGCCTGTGAAGATGTGCGGCGACACTGGTCGAGTGGCTGGCTGATTTTAGCCGGTGTCGCAGCAAAAGTCGGTTGGGAACAGTGGCATGGCGCCAGTGGTGACCTGGTGATGTTGATTGAAGCCGATGTCGCCACTGACGCCCACCTGTATGGCGCCATTTGCGGCGTCTTGCTGTTTGGAGTGTTACACAGTTTCCAGCAGATCCGCCGCCACGGTTAAAACGCTGGTGGCTGGCTGAATTCAAGCCATTGGCCGCTGCGTGGATGATGAAAGCCAATAAAACAGGCATGCAGACAGAGGCGATCAGCTTGCTGTTGTATCGCTGTTGGTGCATAAAATTCGTCGCCAAGGATCGGATGGCCAACACTGGCCAGATGCAGACGCAGCTGGTGAGAGCGGCCGGTCAGAGGTTCCAGTAACACGCGGCTGATCTGGCTGTCCGGCATAAAATTCAACCGCTGATAGTGCGTGAACGACGCTTTGCCCTGTTCGGCACAAATTTTATATAAAGGCCGCCGGTCTGGATCTGCCGCAATCGGCAACTCGATATCGCCCTCTGCAGCTATTTGTCCCGCCACTAACGCCTGATATTGTTTAATGATCGTACGGGCCTGAAACTGCTTACTGAGCTCAGACAGCGCCTTTTTATGTAACGGCAACAGCACAATGCCCGACGTATCATAATCCAGCCGGTGCACCACCTGCGCCCCCGGAAACTCACTTTGCACCCGGCTGATCAGACAATCTCGGTTGGCCGGATGCCGCCCTGGTACTGTCAGTAACCGCGCGGGTTTATTGACGATCACTACATCCTCGTCCTGATACAGCAATTGCCAGCGTTCATTGGTGGCGGGCAATACCGCAAGGTCGGTCAGATCAGTCATAGGAAGGCTCAAAGCGGCGATAAAGGCCGGCATTATAAAAGCAGCTGTTGCCGATCGCCAGAAATTCGCTAGAATCCATTTTTTTGCAACAGAGCAGCCATTTTGTCTGACGCCTTTGTTTATCAGCCGCCCGGCGCGCCCTGGCCCAACATTCTCTATCAGGACAAAGATCTGCTGATAGTAGAAAAACCATCCGGTCTGCTGAGTAATCCTGGCCGGGGAGAGAGCCTGCAGGATTCAGTGCAACAACGGCTGGCGCAGCAATTTAATCCGCTGTATCTGGTCCACCGCCTGGATCTGGCGACCTCTGGCCTGATGGTATTTGCCCTGCGCAAAAAAGCAGAAGTCGCATTAAAACAACAATTCGCCAGCCGGCAAGTGGAAAAAACTTACCTCGCCCGCGTTGCCGGTATCCCGCAGGTCCCGGCCGGCTTGATTGATTTACCGCTCGCAGCGGTCCCGCAGCAACAGGCCGGGTTGCCACCCCGTCATCAGGTTTGCCTGGAGCATGGTAAAGCAGCGCAAACCTATTACCGCATGTTGTGGCAGGATCACGCTTCGGCACTGTTGCAGTTAAAACCAATCACCGGTCGTTCTCATCAGCTGCGGGTGCATCTGGCAAGTCTTGGTCACCCGATCCTCGGCGATACGATCTACGCCACGCCCGAACAGCAACGAGCCGCCCCCCATTTATTGCTGCACGCCACTGAACTGACGTTAAACCAGCCGTATAGTGGCGAGCGGCTGCACTTTGTTTGCCCTGCGGAATTGCCTTTATTTGGCCCGGCGACTTTACCTGCATTGTTTTCCGGCGAGCAGATGCTATGCCCTAATGCCGAAATACATAAGAGCTAAACCGTATAGCCTGCCTAGCAATCACGCTTGTCACAAAGCCGGCTCTATTGCACAATCCACATCGTGTATCTCGCGGATTTTTCGGGAAATTTTATGTTTCGGATCGCATTGGCCGGGCTTGGCGACATTGCGCAAAAAGCCTATTTACCACTGGTCTGCCAGCATCCGCAGATCACGCCGGTTTTGTGCAGCCGCAATACCAGCGTGCTGCGTCAGTTAGCGCAACAATATCGAGTCAATGACTGCTACAGCGATTTTGCCACTATGCTGGCAAGCCGTCCGGACGCCGTGATGATCCACAGCAGCACCAGTAGTCATGTTCAGCTGGCGACAGCGGTACTGGAAGCTGGCATTGCACTGTTTATCGACAAACCGATCTGTGACTCACTGGCGCAAACCGAGCAGTTACTGACGCTGGCGGCAACAAAAAACCTGCCTTTTTATGTTGGCTTTAACCGTCGCTTTGCGCCGCTTTATCAGAAACCGCTATTTGCAACACAACCCGAGACTGCCGTGCAGAGCCTGTATTACCAAAAACACCGCCATTTACACAGTGCGCCACCGCGGCAGCTGATTTTTGACGATTTTATTCATCTGATTGATGTAATGGTGGTGGCTGCCAATCTGACCGATCTATCTGCCGTGACCATCCACAGCCAGTTTGTGCGCGATGAGCAACTACTGCAAAAAGTTCGGCTGCAATTTACCCATCGTGACCGGGATTTTTGCGCCGTGATGGACCGGCGTGCCGGTGCCAGCTTTGAGCGATTAGAGGTATTTGCCAAAGATCAGTACTGGCAGATTGATAATCTGCGTTGTGGTCAGCATAGCGTGGCCGGTACTTTACAGCCGCTCGGCTTTGGCGATTGGGTGCCTACCCTGACCCAACGCGGCTTCAGCGCCATGCTGGACGACTGGCTGAGCGAACTAGCCGCCGGCAAAACCAATCAACAGCGCCTGCAACAATACCGGCTGAGTCACCAGATCGCGGAACAGCTGACCTTGGATGCCGAAGCCTTTTTACAACAGCGTTAAATGACAAACATCAATAGCAAAAAGCCCCGGTTCGCGGCAATGCTCTTCACTTAAGTGGAGCCGCATTGCGGTTTACCGGATAACGGGTTTTGGATATCTTCACCGCCCTGGGCCTTGCTGGCCTGGGGCGTTTTTCTATAAACAGATTGCCGATACAACCGCGCAGCTCTGACAGTCTTCTTGCCGTGTGCGATGGTGAGATAGCGCCTGCCATCATCGCCAGTTTGTTGGCTATAAACTGACAGGCAAACTTAAAGCTGACTTCATCAGGGGCTCGTTTGTGCGCGACTGCTGCCTGACTGGCTTCTCTTCGGACCAGATTGTATCCCAGCAAGAGTCCCCATAATTCCTGATACACCAACGCCACCTTTTTGCTGCGAAGCGTGATGGTATTGTGTTGCATCGAGCTTTTAATATCCCGAAAGCCTAATTCTATTTCCCAGCGCTCATGGTAGAGCGTCGCCACCTGGTGTGCCGTGAACTCTGTCGCAGGTAATGAGGTGAAGACTGTTTTCTCGCCATCTGCAATTTCATAGGTCACAGCCCTGACTTGCCAGAACTCCGGCAATGCCGGGTTCTTTTTACGCGCCTGTGGGGAGATTTTCATCTGCAACAAGCGGTCGCCATCGCCATAGCGTTCGACTTCGGTATACACCAGCCCTTTACGCTCGGGGATAAGCCAGTGCCGGTTAGTTTCTTCATCGGCAATGCCCAGCAGCAAGTCCGCACTGAAGAAACCTTTATCCAGTAACGTCACGGAGTGCGCCGGCAAGGATTGAATGAAATCGCGGGCCAACGGGATTTCGCCTTTGCGATAAGGACTGATGGCTGCGTTGACCACCACATGCGAGCGCACATTCATCAGCGCCACCAGACGCAACATCGGATAAGGCGTCTGACGGTTGGTAGCGGTGTTACCCGAACCAAAATGGCCTCTGAGCTCAGGATTATCCTGCGTTCTGAACAGAGCACCATCGACGGCAAATACCTGCAGACCATGCCATGTATCAGCAGGATAACGCTCATGACCCCAGACTTGCGCACATTGACGGAATAACCATTCAACCGGTTGTTCGCCAAGCCGCTGACGGGCTTGCGACAGCGCACTGTCAGCCAGGAGCACATCGTTGGCAAGACCATCAGCACAGATATTCAGATGACGGGCGACTTCTGAGATAGGTTCATTGCGAAAAAAAGCCATACCGACCACCAGCCACAACACCATATCAGCGGGCAATCGCCTGCGGCGGATAGTGACCTTGTCGGATAAGGCCGCGGCGATACGGACCCATTCATCTGGAATATGGTTGGCAAATACTTCCATCCGGGCGACGGGCTCCCCGGACATCTCAATGACTTCGGTTAAATCCTGAATTAACGGCATAAAAAAATCCGGAACCTATGACGGGTTCCGGATTTTCCTACACTGCCAGGATCGGTCAAGTACTCTTAACTGATCTGCATTGCCGGTTCGCGGGGCTTTTCATTTTGACAGTAATCTGTCTGTTACAGCGTGCGGTCAAACAACTTTTCAATCCGGCGGTATTCGTCCAGCCAGCTACTTGGTTGCCGGAAACCGTGCGGCTCTACCGGGAAGATTGCCGTTTCGAAGCTGTTGATCTCGTGTTCAATCAGACGTTGTACCACCCGCACTGAATCCTGGAAAAACACGTTATCATCAACCATCGGCGAGTTAATCAACAGCTGGCCTTTTAAGCCTTCGGTGAAATAAATCGGCGAACTGCGTTCATAGGCAATCGGGTCAACATCCGGTGTATTGAGGATATTTGCCGTATATGGATGATTGTAATAGGCCCAGTCGCCAACCGGACGCAGCGCCGAGCCGGCTTTAAACAGCTCAGGTTGCTTAAACATCGCCATAAAGGTCATAAAGCCACCGTAAGAGCCACCATAAGTGCCGATCCGTGCCCGATCCACATGGGCATTATCGACCAGCCAGTTCACGCCATCGGCCAAATCTTCAATTTCCGGGGTGCCCATCTGGCGATAAATCGCGGTGCGCCAGTCGCGGCCATAACCTTTTGATGCCCGGTAATCCATATCCAGCACCACATAACCTTTTTGGGTCAGCAGATTATGAAAGAAAAACTCGCGGAAATAATTGGACCAGCCTAAATCACTGTTTTGCAGATAACCGGCGCCATGGTTAAAAATGACGGCGCGGCGTTTTTCACCTTGTTGGTAGTCTTTCGGTAAGTACAGCTTGGCATAAACCGGCGCTTTGCCATGGCTTGAAGGCACTGCGACGACTTGTGGCGCCTGCAGCGCCATATTCTGCAATTCTTTTGACACTGTGTAAGTCAGCCGTTTTAACGGCGCACTGGGCTGGTTATCCATCACATACAGCTCTTCCGGCAGCAAGGACGTGGAATAACGCACCAGCAGTTTTTGCTCATCCGGCGACAGCTTAAAGGTCAGATTGCCGTTCAGTTGGGTTAAGGCTGCAGTTTTACCGCTATCCAGCGCAAGTTTAAACACATTGTAAATACCCGGATGCTGGGCATTGGCGCGATAATAAACGCTGCGGCCATCGCGGCTTAACTGCGGCTGGCTCACTTCAAAACTACCGCTGGTCAGCTTTTTCGCGTCGCCATTCAATGCTTTCAGGTACAGGTGCGAATAACCACTTTGTTCCGACAGGAAATACAGCTGGTTGTCGTACGCCCAGCCAAAATTGTTAAAGTCGTAGTTGATCCAGGCATCGTCGTGCAGACGGTGTTGTTCGATAAAACCGGCTTTTTGAAAGTCGACAGTCGCCAGCCAGCGGTCTTTGTTGTCCCAGGCTTTGAGCATCAGCGCCACCTGACTGCCATCGGCATTCCAGCGGATGGCGGACTGATCCCAGTTCCAGTCGTTGATGAGCGTGATGGCGCGTGGTTTTTTCTCTGACTTATAGGTTTTGCCATTGCGCTTAGCGTTTTCTGCTTTCACACTGGCCAGCACATCTTCGTCAAAACCGGACAGCACGTCCTGCTTCAGTTCCTTCGCTTCAGCTTTTATCAGGTCGACCAGAAAAAATTGCTCTGGTTCTGGTTTTTGATCGTTGACGCGCCGGCGTACTGGCTGCGCGGCAATATCACCATTGCCGGTAATATAATTCGGCATGATATCGCGGTCGTCATTCCAGCGGGTTTTCGCGCCAAGCGCCAGCACCAGCTTGCTGCCATCCGGGGATAAAGCCGCGTCAGAAATTTGCTTATCTTTGCCTAAATACACCGGCGTCACGGCCACAGTGTTGTTGGCTTTACGCAGTGCTTCCTGTTGCTGATATAAATCCAGCGCGTTTTTATGCTCAAGCGCAACAAACTTAATCAGCTTATGTTGTTCTTTCGCCAGATATCCGTCCGGCACTTCCGGTGCCGTTGGCGCGTCATCCAATTTCAGGCTGGCCAGTTGCACCAGCAAGCCGCTATTTAAATCGACGGCATAAAAATCCCAGCCCTGACGCCAGGCAACCCGGCCGTCGGTTAAAAACTGCAAGGCCAGCCGATTATCATTGCTACGCGTCAGCTGGCTGATCTTGCCGTCGCTTTGACTTTTGACAAACACATTGCCTTCAAAAATCCAACCGGCAAATTTTCGATCGGCAGAAAACACCTGTTCGGCAGCGCCCACATCATCTAAATCATTTAACGCTATCTGTGTGCTCTGGCCGCCGTTAATACGTACCTGATGCCAATCACGCAGTTCATTGCCGGCTTGTTTACGCTGATAAATCAATGATTGGCTGTCAGCAGACCAATAAGCCAGTTCCGGCTGACGTCCGAGCCAGTCCTGATGCGCCATCGCCTGTTCGATGGTCATCGCCACAGTGCCGCTCTGGCCCTGAATTTGTTGCGTTTGCAGATTAAAGCGATCGGTCTCGCGCTCGGCGAATACTGGGGCTGTAGATAAAATGGCAGTCAATGCGAGTGCGATGGTGCTGTACCGGAGTTTTTTCATGTTGTGTAGCCAGACCTGAACTGAGATTGTGGACAGAGCCTGTTGTTATACAAAGCAAGCCAGCCAAATTCAATCTTCTGCGCCACAAATGCCAAAGACCGGGACCAAATGCCCGGCCTTTATAGCTGTTTATGCCATCAGGCTCAGGCGGCCAGGTCTGCCGTTAACGATTGGATCTGCGCACTGGCAGCAGACAGCGCCTGCGCCGCACTGTCAGGTCCCATGTTCAGGCCTTCTGCGTAGACAAAATGCAGGTCTTTCAGACCGATGAAGTTAAAGAAACTCTTCAGGAATGGGGTCTGTGAATCGGCTGGCAGGTCTTTGTAAATACCACCACGCGTCGCGAAAATCACCACCGGCTTATCAGCCAGCAATCCGACCGGGCCTTGCTCGGTGTATTTGAAAGTGATGCCGGCGCGGGCCAGACGGTCAAACCAGGCTTTTAACTGGCTTGGTACGCCGAAGTTGTACATCGGCACGCCTAATAAAATAACGTCCGCGGCCTGTACCTGAGCGATGGCGTTGTCGGATAAAGCTGCCAGTGCAGCTTGTTCCGGGCTGCGGCTGTCGGCTGGAGTCATCCAGGCGCCAATTTCACTCATCGCCAGATGTGGAAAACCATTGCTGACTAAGTCGAGATCATCCCGGCTGAAACCAGCCGGTAAGGCGCTGATAAACTGCTCAATCAGCTGATTTGATTTACCTTGCTCACCACTAACAGAACTTTGAACAACCAATACTTTTTTCATTTGCATATTCCTCGATGAATGTTGAAGCGGGTTTCAACGGATAAAACCAGCTTAAATCACATCTAATCGAAAATATATCGCATTAAAACGCACAAAATATTCGAATAAATAGAATACAATTATTGCAATACCGGCTGAACCAAGCCAAGCATTGACGCGTATAACCTGCACAACTCAGCGACCCGGAAGATTAAACAATGGATTTGATGATGACAGCAAGGCATCATGGCCCGGAACCTTCCACACCAGCAATCGTAACCGACAGGACATTGAATTTGGCGACGACTGAACCGGCAAGCCGTGACTTGGGCCAATGGGAACAAGCTCTGGCACTGGTAGCACTGACCCGCGACAAGCAGGCCTATCAGGAGCTGTTTGGCTATTTTGCTCCTCGGCTGCGCGCATTCGGCATCAAAATGTTCGGTAACGAACAGCAAGCGCTGGAAATGGTGCAGGACACCCTGCTGAATGTCTGGCAGAAGGCGGCATTGTTTGACCCGACCCGCGGCTGCGCCTCGACCTGGATATTTACCATCGCCCGTAACGTACGCTTCGATATGCTGCGTAAAAAGCAAAGCCGTAAAGATGACATCTCTGCCGATGATTTATGGGCTGACGGCGATTATCCTGAAGCTGAAGACCATCAGACGCAAAAGTGGGAGCTTTGGCTAATCACTGAAAAGCTGGCACCCCATTTTGCCGCACTGCCACCCGCACAGCGCACTGTGATGGAGAAAGTGTATCTCGAAGAGATGTCACATCAGGAAGTATCTGATTTGTTAGGCATTCCGCTGGGTACCGTGAAATCACGGATCCGTTTGGCATTGGACCGATTAAGAGAGGCGCTGGATGACTCAGAGCGTTAATCATCACCCGAGCATCAGCCTGCTTGAATTGTATTGTGATGGCAGTCTGAACGCTGAAGTAGCCCTGCTGGTGGCAACCCACTTGGATTATTGCCCACATTGTCAGCAGTTGCGGCATGATATTGAAACTGACCTGGGCGCGCAGCTGGCAGCATCGACTCCGGCATCACAGGACCTGCACAGCGCCGACTGGCTGGAAATGTTGAACAGTATTGTGGCGACACCACAACTACCGGTAGCAGCAGCACCCGCCCAATCGGTTGAACAACTGATTAGTATCGGTGGTTACCAGTTTGAGTTGCCGCGCAGTCTGCGCCGGGTTGCGTCAAAACGCAGCAAATGGCTCAGCATGGGCGGTATTGCAACAGCACGCCTGCCGTCGGGCGAACCACATCACGCGTCTTTATTGTTTATCGATAAACACACTGATGTGCCGTTGCATACGCATCAGGGCCTGGAAATGACGCTGGTGCTGGCCGGTGAAATGGTCGATGAAAACGGCCATTATGTACCGGGCGATTTGATTATCAATTCGCCGGATGACACACATAAACCGCGGAATATCAGCGATGAGCCTTGTTTGTGTTTGTCGGTGTTAAGCGCGCCACTGCAGTTCAAAGAAGGGCTGACCCGCTGGCTGAACCCGCTGCAACGTTTTTTTTATTAAGTGTCAGCCTTAAGCCAATAAAAAACCCGCATCTTGCGGGTTTTTTATTGTTGCAGCGCACAACGGCTTAACTTAACAGCGCCACGCCACCCTTGAGGTTATACACCTGCTCAAAGCCAAGCCGGTTCAGGATCTTTGCCGCCAATAAACTGCGGTTGCCGGAACGACAGACCAACAATAGTTGCTGAGATGGATGTAGCGCCCCACTCATCAATGCCCATGCCAGTTGCGACAACGGCCAGTGTTGTACCGCAGCGTTAGCTGGCAACAACGGCGCCAGTTCACCGGCGTTCTGCTCATGCGGCTCACGGACGTCAACAATTTGCAGTGTCGGATTACGCAACAATAGTGATGCAATTTCGGCAGGTCCAATCAGTGCCTTGGCATCAGAGTAACTGACTTCAACGATGCCACATTGATACTGGCTTTGTTGTTGTAACGCCATGGCCTGTTGTTGCAACGTTTGCCGCCACGACTCGGTCAGTGTGCCACTGCTGACCAAATCTGCCAGTCCGGGCACTTCCTGGCAGACCAATTGCCAGGTGGTGAAAAACCGCTGCGCATAATCGTGACTGGATAACAACAGCGTCTCGCCGTGCAGGACTGCCTTTAGCCGCTGCAGGCTGTGCACAAACGCCTGGCTGTCCGCACCCGCCAAATCAAGCCGGCCAAAGCCGCCTGGCAATAACAGATCACCAACAAAGGCGCCGAGGATCTGCTGGTGCTGATATAACAAATAGCTTTGACCATCGGGACTGTGCCCGGGCGTAGCCAAACGCTGCAACTGATAATCACCAATCTGCAGACTGTTGGTTGCCTGTGGCCAGCCAAGCAAGTCAGTGTCTGCTGGTAAAACGGGTTGTCCCAGAGCGCTTAACAGATCGAGCCGCACCGATGGGTGGTCCTGATGCTGATGCGTTTCCAGCACCGCTTTTAAATGTAAACCCTGCCCCTGCACCAAATTCACCAGCCGGTTCACCAGCGGTTCAACCGGATCTATGATCACGGCGTCCCGGCTGTGCGGGCAAACCAGTAAATAACTGCATAAATCTTCGTATTTAAACTGGCTTAAACCCGTTAAAGGCGCCGCGATTGTTGTTTGGGCATCACTGAGCACCAGGCAACAATTGCGTACAACCGGCACCAACCGGCGAATCGCAGCGCAGGCTGATGCCAGTTCAGTTGCGCTCATGGCCGGACCAAAGGATAACCGTACCGCTCCTTCACTGCGCCAGGACGCCAGTCCCATCGCATCGAGCACAAAACTGCCGGTTGCTTTAGAACTACAGGCTGATCCGGCACTAACGCGAATACTGCCGGCATCGAACAAGTCGAGAATGTCTTTACTCAAAAAACCTGGTACGGAGAAATTGATGGTTGTTGGCACGATATAAGGAACGTCACTATTCAACACCAGTTGCGGAAAAAGTTCGGTCAGCGCTGCCAATAGTTGCTGGCGATACTGCCACAACACCGTTTCGCTCTGAAACACCGAACCAGCCGGCTTTAACAACTCAGTAAAAATTGCATGCAGTGCCGCGATACCGGGCAGATTTTCAGTGCCGGAGCGTGCGCCGCTTTCCTGGCCGCCGCCGGCGATAAATGGCTGGTACGGCGTGTTCTGCCGCACATATAAAAAACCAATACCTTTCGGCGCATACAATTTGTGACCGCTGAACGGCGCGTAATCAATGCTGGTATTGGCAATATCTAAAGTCATTTTACCAAGCGCCTGCACACAATCGACCATCCAGCGCACTTGAGGATTCACCGCACGGATCAGTTGCTCAAGTTTCGATAAGTCTTGTTTCACGCCGGTTTCATTGTTAGCCGCCATGGTGCAAACCATCGCCGCTTTGGGCAGCAACAACGCCAATGCCTGCTCGTCGAGGATGCCGTGGCTGTCGACAGGGATCGCTTGTACTGTCGCGCCAAGCTGCAATACCTGATTCCAGTGTTTCAGACTTTCCGGCACCGCTTTGTGTTCGGTCGCACCATACAGTAACAAGGTATCAGGACCGCTCAGACCCCGACAGCGCGCATCAAGCAGCGCCGACACAATCGACGTCTGAATGCCTTCAGTCGCGCCAGAGGTAAACACAATTTGTCCGCTGCTGGCACCAATCACCTGACGCGCCAGCTGCCGGGTCAGCTCCAGCTCAACTTTGGCTTTAATACCGGTGCTATGGCTGCTGCTGGGATTACCAAAACAGGTCTGCATGTGATGCAACACCGCTTGGGCAGCACAAGGTAGCACCGCCGTTGTCGCATTGTTATCCAGATAAACTTCCGCCTGACAGCGGCTATCGCGATGTTGCAACATGATGTGACCTATATAACCAGATGGAATATCTTATATTCGATAATGATATGAAGTTCAGCCATGACTGACAAGACATTATTGGCCCGACAAGTGCGGATTGCTATGCATCGCCCGAAATCACTACTACAGCCACAGTAAAGCGTTGGCAAGCGTTGGAAGTAAGTCCTGTGTGCCAATGAGAATTGCTGCAGCATTGCTCCCAGTGATGTGGAGCAAAGGACGTTCATCGCTGGACACAAAAAAAACGCCGCATAAAGCGGCGTTTCAGATTAATGACAAACCCCAGTTTTCTGGGGTTTGTGCTTTTCAGGAGTGGTGCATTCTCCGTCAGTGGTCATGGCTTAATAATGAGTTGTGGGTTGTTGAATTTGATTGGGCTGGTGTTGAATGAGCCGGCATTTGGCTTGGTTGATAGGGATTTAGGCTTGAGACTGGCTCAGGCGGCCAGCAGTAACGCCATTTTCTTGATGTTTTGCGCAGCACCCGCCAGCAGACATTGCATCTGGACTTTTTCCAGCCCTCTGAAGCGGGCATAGCGGTGGCCGTGGTGTTGTTTGGCGTCCGCGAAGCTACGCTCTACTGTTTCTTTGCGCCTTTTGTAAATCTTCTTGCCCCATGAGCTTAACCGGGTTTCATTGGCTGCCTCTTTGGCCGTTTCAAATACGTGTCGGGTCAATACTTTGGTGTGATTCTCACTTTTCGTGCAGCGGCTGCGGATAGGACAATCTTTGCATTTGTTGCGGTCGGATTTGTACTCACGATACCCGGCACGATTGGTGGTGCTGTACTGCAGCAGTTCGCCTTGCGGGCAGCGGTAACAATCGCTGTCTTTATCGTAGTCAAACGCGCTTTTGCGCAATAAGTCTTTGCCTTTGTTGGGCCGGCGGTAGCCCATCACCGGCTCAATTTGCCGCGCTTTAATCAGGTGGCACAGCATCGCAGTGTTGTAGCCCGCATCCAGCCCAACCGCGACCGGCTCAAGCTGGAAACGCTGCAGTTGCCGGTCAAGCCTCGCAATATAAGGCTGACTGTCGTGCTGATTGCCAGGCGTGACGTGCGTGTCAGTAATAAGGCCGTGCCGGCCATCGACGGTGCGGTGGTCGAGGTAAAAAAAGCCCTGCGGTTTGCCTTCGCGCGTCATAAAACCACTGTCAGGGTCTGTGGTACTGGCTTTTATCTCGCTCAGTTCACAGACGCTGTCATCCTTGGGAGCCAGTGGCTTTTTTCCGGCGGCTTTGCGCTCCTCCTCAATCGCCGCGTTGAGCTGGTCGACATAGGCCGAGGTACTGGCTGCCACTAACTTATTGATGGATTTATTCTTATTGGCACTGGCTTTTAAGTGCGTGCTGTCGGTGTAAAGCACGCGGCCGCCAATCAACCTTTTGGCAATGGCCTGCTCAACAATCCGGTCGAAGACCCGTTGGAACACATCAGTCCCGTTGAAACGGCGAATACGGTTCTGACTGAGCGTTGAAGCGTCCGGTACTTTATCGGTCAGCGACAAACGCAAAAACCAGCGATAGGCCACATTGACCTCAATCTCCTGCATCAGCCGGCGCTCACTGGGCACGCCAAACAAATAACCAAGCAGCATGATTTTGAACAGCATCACCGGGTCAATCGCCGGCCGGCCATTGTCTTTACAATACAAATCAGCGACTTCAGCACGGATAAATTCAAAATCTATGGTGGTATCGATTTTACGAACCAGATGGTTTTGTGGCACCAGCTGTTCCAGTGTCACCATTTCAAGCTGATGTTGTTGCGGGGAGATATCTCTGAGCATGAGGGCAGCTCCTGTTTGGACTCCCTCTATTAGATCAAAGGCCTGGATCTACGTCCAGGCCTTTGTCAGCAGTCTGAAACGCCGCATAAAGCGGCGTTTGGCATTATTCGACCAGATCTTTAGGAATGTCCGGACGTAATGCGGACCAGACTTTGCCGGATTCTTTCCCATATTTGCGCACAGCAAATACTACTTCATCGTGTTTGCCGGCTTCTGCGTACAGTTTCAGCTGATGATAATAACGCCGTGCCAGTTCACGTGATTCCGGCTGTGAAAAGTAAAAGGTGGCGATTCGGCGGTATAAGCCACGGAAGCCATTCAGGATCAGCACATAAATCCGGTTCGCTGAATGCAGAGCCAGTTCGTGATTCAGGTTGTAATCGAAATCGGCAAAAGCTTCAGGCGTGTCTTCGAGCTGTTCAGCACCGGCAAAAGCAGCCGCGGCTTCCGCCTGATGGTTTTTAATCGCGCCGCGGATATAAATGGCGCTGATATTGGTACGGGCAGATAACAATTCATCGACCAGTTCCGGCATGCGATCCTGATCCAGCCGGGCCAGCGTCTCAAGAATATTCAGACCTGAGGTTTCCCAGAAATTATTCACCCGGGTCGGTTTGCCATGCTGAATCGTCAGCCAGCCATCCCGCGCCAGACGCTGCAATACTTCCCGTAACGTCGTCCGGGTGACGCCGATCAGCTCAGACAGCTCGCGTTCAGCTGGCAAAATGGAACCAGGCGCAAACTTGCCGTTCCAGATCGATTCAACGATATATTCTTCAGCGAAGCCTGCAGGGCTCTGGGCTTTGATCAGATTTGTCATCCGGATTTGTCCGTTATAGTTGTAATGAATGGAAAATTGGCACTGATTGTACCAGAGGCGATTCAGTTAACAAGCCATGGGCAGAAAATTGCAATCACAGCCAAGGACGCAGAGGTTGTGTTCAAAAGCGATTTGCCTTAGATTGTGCGCTGGAAATAAGTCCTTCTGGATAAAGGAAATCAGATGTTTGCCGCTGTTTCACGCTTGCCTTTTAAAGCCTGGCCCTGGCTACTGATGTCGGCATTAGCCGGCGCCTTGTTGATTACTGCATTGTATTTTCAATACATGATGGGGCTGGCACCCTGCATGATGTGTGTTTATCAACGTTTTGCGATTGTCGGCATTTTACTCAGCGGACTGGTTGGCGCCTTTGGTTGCCAATACTCATTTGTGCGCTGGCTGGCGTACGCGGGATGGCTGCTGAGTAGTGGCTGGGGTTTAAAAATCGCTCATGACCAGGTGTTAGAAGAGCAACTGGTGCAAAGTGGCGGCTTTTCCAGCTGCAGTATTTTCCCGGATTTCCCGGCCTGGTTACCACTGCACGAATGGATCCCAGAGGTATTTAAACCAACCGGCATGTGCGGTGAAGTCCTGTGGACTTTCCTCGGTTATTCGATGCCATTCTGGATGCGCATCACTTTTGCACTGTTTTTTATCGCCGGCCTGGTGGTGATCGCCAGCCAGCTGAAAAAACATAAATACAATCCGTACGATTAGACCGTTTGCTATTTGCCATAAAAAAACCGCCTGCTGGCGGTTTTTTATGGCAATGGAAATTACAGGATTTCCAGCAACTCTACATCAAAAATCAGCGCGCTGTATGGCTTGATTGCACCACCGGCACCACGCTCGCCATAGGCCAGGTTGTGTGGGATATACAGACGGTATTTCGCGCCAACCGGCATCAGTTGCAGCGCTTCGGTCCAACCGGCGATGACGCCTGATACCGGGAACTCTGCTGGCTGACCGCGATTATAAGAACTGTCAAATACAGTGCCATCGATCAGCGTGCCATGGTAATGCGTACGGACTTTGTCGGCTCGCGTTGGTTTTGCACCTGAACCGGCGTTCAGCACTTCGTATTGTAAACCAGACTCGGTCACAACGATGCCGGCTTTGGTCGCGTTTTCTGCAAGAAATGCTTCGCCCACTGCGGCGGCAACCTGCGCCTTGGCAGATTCAGCTTCTTGCATCCGGCCACTGATCACCTGAAATGCAGCACGGATCTGATCTTCACTAACTTCCGGCTCATCACCGTAGAATGCCGCAGCAAGACCTGCAGCAACGGCTGCGATATCAAGGCCATCAAACGGATTGTCGGCCAGTTGTTGGCCCATTTGCAGGCCGATGCCATAACTGGCATGTTGTTCTAAAGTAGTCAGATCTGACATAAGGTTCACTTATTGTTGAGGCGGACTGGCCGATTTTTTGGCGTGATCCGCAGGGTTCAAGGCAGCTACTGCCGCCAGAAAAAACGGTATGCTAACGTAATCAACTGCAGTTGTCTTGCCTCAGGCTGACAAATGCCGCCAGATCTGCTGCACCAGTGCAGCATCTGCGTCATTAAGCTCACCTGCGGCGATCGCACTGTGCAGACTATCCTCGACGGCCAATACAATCTGACTGACGCTAAAAGGCTGGTCTTCCAGCTGCAAACGGCCGACGGCTAAATCAACATGCCCACGTAAATAGCCTTGAGCAAATAATTCATCGTCACTGGCGGTCGCCACTGCGTCATCAAAAAAAGCCGCACAACGGCTGATAAAATCGACTGTCTGTTGCATTAGTCTTCGGCCCCCAGCCGGTACATCACATAATCGTTATAACCACACAGCACACGCACCATGCCACTGAGTTGTTGATCCAGCACCGCATCGCCGGAGTCGCTGATCAGCGGCCGGCCATCAAGCTGCTGAATTTTGCTTTTGGTGGCAAGCAGCCGGATGTTATTGCGTCCGACCGCCCGGATCACAGCCGGTGACAGCTGCTGATTGCCCCGGCCAAATATATGCCCCTGCCCGCCAATCAGCGTGATCACCAGCTGCGCAGGCACATCTGTTACCAGCTCCAGCAGCTGCGCGGCGGTGACATCTGCAGCGATCACAGCGCCATTCTCAACCACATCAACACCCAACAAAGTATTGGGTAAACCCAGTTCCTGCATGACGGCCGCAACAGTGGAGCCGGATCCCATCACATAACGAACATCAGGTTCCATTTGCGCGACAAAAAATGCGGCCAAATCATCCAGTACCAGTTCTTCCGATTCTTTGCCCGCCGTTTTGACACTTTGTACATAACGCAGCGCCGTCGGAATTTGCATCTCGCCGTAGCGTTTCGCCCGCACCGTACCCTGGCGAAACGCGACTTCGTCGATATCCATCACCAGTGCATCCTGCACTGACAACAGTTCTCCACGCACCATTTGCGCGACGACTTTCCCGGCCGCTGCAGGCGTGATGGCATAAACACCCGAGTGGATTTTACAGCCGGCCGGAATGCCAAGAACGGTCGTGCTATCGCCAATGGCGTGACAGATATTCCTTGCTGTGCCATCGCCACCGGCAAACAGCAGCAGATCAACGCCAGCTTGTGCTAACAACTGCGCCGCCTGTTCGCTGTCCTGAGCGGTCGACGGTTCCTGCGCAGCCTGACATAACACCTCAGTGTCAAAACCAAGTGCCAGCGCCACAGCTTCGCCCATCGCGCCAGCTACCGTTTTAATCCGGATCTGTGCCTGCCACGGCAATAATTCCTCTAGCGCCAATCGGGCGCGTTGCTGCGCCATTGGCACTGCACCCCGTGCTAAGGCTTCTGCAGCAACATCGTCACTGCCCTTGAGCGCGACTGCGCCACCTAAACCGGCGTAAGGATTGACGATTAAACCGAGTCGAAATATCGGTAACCTATCCATCAGGCTCCCCTGTTCAGCCAAAAAAATGCGGCATTGTAACGTTGGCTGGGAAGCTTGCCCAGCATCTGATTGAGTTTGTTGCTGCGCTCCAGTAGATTAGAGAATATTCGTTTATTGGCCGGACCAGTCCTGATGTTACTTGAGACCCAATTCGCGCAACTGCGCAAAAGTTTTTATCACGATCCAAGCCCTGCGTATGCAGCAAGAAAACTCTGTCTGAAAACATTGCGAATCCAGCTACTGGCTGCTCAGGCTGAGCTGTATCGGGCGGCTGCGGCCGATTTCGGTCAACGCAGCGCCTCTGAGACACGTCTGCTCGAAGTATTGCCCAGTATCAACAGTATCGATTACAGCCTGCGCCGGCTAAAAGGCTGGATGAAGCCACAACGGCGCCATGTCGGCATGCTGTTCTGGCCGGCCAGCAACCACGTGGAATACCAGCCACTGGGAGTGGTCGGCATTATAGTGCCGTGGAATTATCCGATATTTCTGGCGTTGGGTCCTTTGGTAGCCGCGATCAGTGCGGGCAATAAAGTGATGCTGAAATTGTCCGAATTTACGCCAGAAATCAATAAAGTCTTGCGACAAATCTGTCAGACGGCATTGGCTGGGCATGTGGTGGTGATTGAAGGCGATGCCACGGTGGCCGCCGAATTCAGCCAGTTACCATTTGACCACCTGCTGTTTACCGGCTCCACTGCGGTTGGTCGTCATGTGATGCAGGCGGCGGCACAGCATCTGACGCCTGTGACACTGGAACTAGGCGGGAAGTCGCCGGTATTGATCGGGCCGGACATCCACTTTTATGACTATGCCGATCGGGTAATTTTTGGTAAATGTGCCAATGGCGGCCAGACTTGCGTGGCACCGGATTACCTGCTGGTTCCGGCTGGCAAAGAACAACGGGCTGCCGAAAAGTTACGCGCACACTATCAGCAGATGTACCCACAAGGCTGCCAAAGTGCGGACTGGACTTCAGTGATTAATCCCCGCCAATGGCAACGCCTGCAACAAGGTTTGCAAGATGCTGCAGCTGCCGGTGCCCAGATCATTTCCTGTGGGCAGCCAGTGAATGCCGATGATCCGCTGCGCCGGATGGACTTGCAGCTAGTCCTCAATGCCCCCCTCGATACACCATTATGGCAGCAGGAGATCTTTGGCCCAGTACTGCCAATTTATGGCTATCGCAGTACCAAAGAAGCGATTGAATTTATCCGGGCACGGCCCCGGCCGTTGGCGTTTTACCTGTTTAGTCAGGACAAAGAGTTGCAACAACGCTGCCGCGAGCAAATTCATGCCGGCGGTGTTTGTATTAACGATACGCTGGTCCATGTTGGCCAGGACGATTTGCCATTTGGCGGCGTGGGTCCATCCGGCATGGGGCATTATCACGGCAAAGAAGGCTTTTTAACCTTCAGCCATGCCAAAGCAGTGCATCAAAAAGGCCGTTTCTCCAGCGGCATGTTTGGCTATCCACAGCGCCGGGCCAAGTTGCTCGACAAGGTGCTGGATTTTTGGTTAGGTTACCGCATCAGCGACGCCGAGCGGCCGGATGATACGCGGCAGGCCGAGCACCAGCAGAAAGGCAATTAAACATGCGCCGGCAGCCCAGCCAAAACTGAGCTGACTGCCGGCCCCATCCTGCCACGTCCAGCCAGCAATATATGCGCCAAGCGCGCCGCCACCACCATAAATCAACCCGGCATACAGCGCCTGACCTCGGCCACGTTGCGCTGGTGGGAAAAATTGCTGAATAAATTGCATAGCGCAGCTATGTGCCACCGCAAAACTGAATGCATGCAACAACATCGAAGCCGCCAGCACATAAGGCAAATGACCGAACCATCCCACAACGGCCCAGCGCAGCGCGGTCAGCAGATAACAGGCGCCAAGCAACAGCGTATAACTACGCTGGCCCAAAATTTTGCCGGCATAAAAAAACGCCACGACTTCAGCCGCCACCGCCAATGCAATCAACAGGCCTGAGGCTGTACCGCTATAGCCTAAATCCCGGCAATACAAGGTAAAAAAGCCATAAAACGGCGCAAAGCTCAACTGTAGCAAAAAGGCCGCGAACATAAATAACACAAAGGGCCGGTGCAGCCAAAGGGTGCGAAATTTTATCGCCACCTCGGTGCTGGCGGCCTTTAGCGAAAATGCCGGTAATTGCCACAGCGCCACCAACATCAACAACAAAAATAACAAGGCGCCACCGGGTAAAAAGCCCGGTCCCAGTTGTTCCAGCGCCATGCCACTGCCGACCACCAACAAAATGTAGCCGACACTGCCGCTGGAGCGCACTTTACTGTAGCGGCCGGTATCGTTATTCAGATAGTGAAAAGCTGCCGATTCCAGTTGTGGCAAAATCGCGGTCCAGCACAAGCTGTACAGCGCCAGCCCCAACAGCAACATGTTATAACCGGCATCGACAAAAGTACTGCACCAGCCGAATGCCGCCAATACAGCGCCAAGGCGCATCACGCCGACCGGATCACCCCTTTTGGCGGCCAGCAGACTCCACAGATTAGGGCCGACAATCCGCATTGCCGTCACTATGGCAAGCAAGGTACCAATTTGTTGCGAATTGAGACCCCGATGGTCGAGAAAAATACCGATATACGGCACAAACACGCCCAATACGGCAAAATATGCCAGATAGGCCAGACTGAGACTTTGAGTCGGTTGCATACTGTTCCTGAAGAGCATCAACGACAACGGCTGACAGAGCAGCCGTTGTATTGATTAAAATACACGCGGAGTCTATTCCGCCTGTTGCCGCGCAATGGCCGCGATATCTGGTGTACTGACCTGCACCTGATGATTCTGCGCATGATGACGCAGGAAATGGTCCATCAACACAATCGCCAGCATCGCTTCGGCAATAGGCACCGCACGGATCCCAACACAAGGGTCGTGCCGGCCTTTTGTCACCAGTTCCACCGGCTCGCCGCTGGTGTTAATGCTCTGGCCCGGAATACTGATACTGGACGTTGGCTTTAACGCCATACTGACGCGAATGTCCTGCCCGGATGAGATACCTCCCAGCACGCCACCGGCGTGATTGGCGGTGAAGCCTTGCGGCGTCAGCGCATCACGATGCGTCGAGCCTTGTTGTTCCACTACGGCAAAACCATCACCGATCTCCACCGCTTTCACTGCGTTGATGCTCATCATCGCATGCGCGATATCGGCATCCAGCCGGTCAAACACTGGTTCGCCCCAGCCTACCGGCACATTGCTGGCAACCACATTGACGCGGGCGCCAACCGAATCACCGGATTTTTTCAAATCGCGCATGAAGCTGTCGAGCGCCTCGATTTTGTCCGGATCCGGGCAGAAAAAGTCGTTTAGTGCCACCTGTGCCCAATCGAGCTTTTCCGCTTTGACCGGTCCTAACTGCGCTAAATAACCACGCACTTCGATACCAAACCGTTGTTTCAAATACTGTTTGGCAATAGCGCCGGCCGCAACCCGCACTGCGGTTTCCCGCGCTGAAGAACGACCACCGCCGCGATAATCGCGGATACCGTATTTATGATGGTAGGTATAATCGGCATGACCTGGCCGGAACAAATCTTTGATATTCGAATAGTCCTGCGAGCGCTGGTCGGTGTTTTCAATCAGCAGGCCAATCGAGGCTCCGGTAGTGACACCCTCAAATACGCCTGACAGGATCTTCACCACATCATCTTCACGACGCTGAGTGGTATAACGTGAAGTCCCAGGCTTGCGCCGGTCCAGATCTAGCTGAATAGCGTCGAGATCCAGCACCAGTCCAGGCGGACAACCATCAACGATACCGCCGATGGCCGGGCCATGGCTTTCGCCAAATGTGGTTAAACGAAACAACTCACCGATACTGTTGCCGGCCATGGCTTACTCCTTAAAAAAAGCCTGATATTGCTGTAACTGTGCTTTGGTCAGCGCAAACACACCATGGCCGCCATTTTCAAATTCAATCCAGTCAAACGGCACCTGTGGAAACCGCTCCGCCAGCGCGACCATGCTGTTACCGACTTCACAAATCAGCACGCCATCGTCATTCAGATGCGCGGCAGCGTCCGCCAGAATACGCCGTGTTAATTCCAGACCGTCGTCACCAGAGGCAAGGCCCAGCTCCGGTTCATGGCGGAATTCGTCCGGCAAATCCGCCATATCTTCGGCATCAACATAAGGTGGATTGGTGACAATTAAATCGTAAGTCTGGCCTGGGATTGCATCATAACCATCAGACAGGATTGGATAGACACGCTGATAAAGGCCGTGTTGGTCAATATTGATGTCTGCAACTGTTAAAGCATCTTCGCTGATATCAATCGCATCCACTTCAGCATCAGGCAGATAATGCGCACAGGCAATAGCGATACAACCGGAACCGGTACATAAATCGAGGATACGGCCTGGCGGATTGTGCGGGAACCAACGTGAAAATTGTTGTTTAATCAGCTCAGCGATCGGTGAGCGTGGTACCAGCACCCGCTCGTCAACAAAAAATGGCAGTTCGGCAAAATACGCATGTTGAGTCAGATATGCCGCCGGCACCCGGCGTTCAATCCGTTGTTGCACTAAAGCAGCAAACTGGCGTTTTTCGGTGCGGGTCAGCCGTGTCGTTAACAGCACAGGGTCGGCAATATGGGTCAAATGCAACGTGAATGCCATCAGCATACCGGCTTCATCCCACGGATTGTCGGTGCCATGACCAAAATACAGGTCCGCGGCATTAAACTGGCTGACGGCAAAACGCAGCCAGTCGTGAATACTATGTAAATCAGTGATCGCTTCGTCGATTAATTCCGCGGTCAGTGGTGAAGTTTGTGGTTCAGTCATTTCTTTAAGTGTGCTCTTTGGATAGACTTGCGCGATGCGAAAAACGCCCTCTTTAACCGATCAGGATATTCAGCTGTTCCGCGATGCGATCTCGGGTGCCCGCCCTATGGCGCAGGACAAGATAACGCTGACCCCGCCACGCAGCAAGAAAAAATCCGCCATCAAGACGTCTGAAAGTCAGCCGGCCGCCAGTTTATTCTATTTTTCTGATGAATACGAAGGTTATCAGTTTGATGGCGCTACGGTCAGCTATGTCCAGCCCGGTGAAGATTTGCATCTGGCAAAAAATTTAAAACGCGGCGAATTTCAGCCCGGCGTGGTGCTGGACTTACATGGACTGAGTCAGCAGGATGCCAAACATGAACTGGCAGGGCTATTGGATTATTGTCAGCAGGAACATCTGAACTGCGCTTGTGTGGTGCACGGCAAAGGCAGTGGTTTGTTAGCGCGGCGTGTACCGAACTGGCTTATTCAGCATCCAAATGTGCGGGCTTTTCACACGGCTCCGACCCATTGGGGCCGGGATGGCGCATTACTGGTGCTGTTAAAAACGCCGGATAAATAGCCGGCATCCACGTTGGAGCGGGTCAGGTCCGCAGCAGGCTTAAATCAGCCGGCGCAATTTTTTCCAGTAAGGTACCATGACCGCCGGTGCTGTAATCGATACAAGCTAACGACGCGGTGTCAAAGATTGGGGTGTTACCGGATTTTGTGAAGGTTTCGACCAGAAAACTGACCAGAGGCATGTGTGATACCAGCAGGATCCGTGCATCAGGTGTCTGGCTCAGCAATGCATCGACATACAACTGCACCTGATGGCAATCGCCATCGGGCACCAGCTCCGGTAAAGTCTGCAATTGCGTTGTGTTCCCTTGCTGTGCCAACATCAGCTTTGCGGTTTGTTGGGTTCGCACATAGGGGCTTGCCAGCACGTAATCAAACTGTGGGTAGACTGTAGTCAACCACTGTGCCATCTGACTGACTTCGGCTTCACCTCGTGCATTGAGTTGCCGTTGACTATCCTGACTGCTTTGCGCCACCGCTTCACCGTGTCGCATGATAACCAGATTGACCATTGTATACACCATCAACAACTTCGCGCCCAACGCGAAAAGAGTGCGCTATGATAATGAAAGTTCATTGCGACAGTAACTGATAATAAAGCATAGATTTAAGTCTTTATATTCCTTAATAGTATGATGAGCTGCCGTATAACTCGTCGCATTTAGCCTGACAATGAGGCCTGATTTGAAAAAAACGCAACTCGTACAAAGCCCAGCCGACCATCGCCGTTATCATGCATTGACCCTGAATAATGGTTTGCGGGTGCTTTTCGTTGAACAGGCAGATGCAGAAAAAAGCGCTGCGGCCATGTCGGTAAATGTAGGCCATTTCGACGATCCGGCTGATCGGGAAGGTTTGGCGCATTTCCTCGAGCACCTGGTATTTCTCGGTTCGCAGCAATTCCCGGAACCCGGAGACTACGCGCAGTTTATCAGCGCGCATGGCGGCAGCCACAATGCCTGGACCGGCACCGAACACAGCTGTTTTTATTTTGATATCGAAGATGACGCTTTTGCTGCGGGGCTTGAACGTTTTGCCGATATGCTCGGCGCGCCGCTGTTTGCCGAAGCGTCGGTGCAAAAAGAACGGCAAGCCATCGAGGCCGAATTTTCGATGAAGCTGAAGGACGATGGCCGGCGCATTTACCAGGCGCACAAAGAAACGATTAATCCGGACCACCCTTTTGCCAAGTTTTCGGTCGGTAACCTGCAAACGCTGGACGACCGGCCGCATCAAAGCGCACAACAAGCGGTACAACAGTTTTATCAGCAACAATATAGTGCCAGCCGTATGTGTCTGGTGCTGGTGTCGGCGTTTCCGATCGAACATCAGCAGGCGCTGGCAGAACAGTATTTTCAGCAACTACCGGCGCATTTGCCGGCTAAAACCGCTCTGACCGCCCCGCTGTACCAACGCGAACATCTGGGTATTCAGCTGAATATTCAGCCGCATAAACCCACGCAGCGACTGGTGCTTAGTTTTGCCTTGCCCGACATTCAACCCTGGTACCCATATAAGGTCGTCAGTTTTCTTGCACATATCATTGGCGACGAAGGCCCTGGCTCATTATTAAGCGGGTTGAAACAACAGGGACTGGTCAACGCACTGAGTGCCGGCGGCGGGATCGATGGCAGTAATTACAAAGACTTCACGCTGGCGTTTGAACTGACCCATGCCGGCATGGCACAACGCGACCTGATCCTGCAAAGCTGCTTTGCTTTTTTTGCGCTGTTACGCCAGCAACCATTTCCGCTGCAATTATTTCAGGAGCGGCAACGCCTGATCCAATGGAGCTTCACCTATCAGGAACCTCGCGCCAGTTTGCAACTGGCCAGCGACTTAGCGGTGAATCTGCAGCATTATCCGCAACACGATTATATTTTTGGTGATTATCGGATGGAAACGCCGTCCGAGTCACTGTACCGGCAGTTGCTGAGTTATTTCCGCGCCGACAATTTGCGTGTGATGCTGATCGCGCCAGAAGTCAGCGTCAGTCAGCAGGCACGCTGGTACCATACCCCATATAGTGTCGAGCCACTGTCCGCAGAATTACTGACAGGTCTGGCCGAACAACAACCGCTACCTGGATATCAGTTGCCCGCCCCCAATCCCTATCTGGTGGGTCAGTTGCAACTGATTACGCTGAATGCACATCAGACGCAGCCGGTACAACTGGTCAATTCAGCCGACTTGTCGTTGTGGTTTAAAGCCGACACTGACTTTCATTCGCCCAAAGGCCATATTTTCGTGCAGTTAACGCTGCCTAATACTGTGCAGAATTTGACGCAGCTGGCCTTAACCAAACTGTGGCTGGAGCTATTCCTCGATCGGATTAACGAGCAATTTTATCCGGCGACGACAGCGGGCCTGAGTTACAACCTCTATGTGCAGCAACATGGTCTGACCTTGCATAGCAGCGGCCTGTCTGCCAATCAAATCACATTATTACAGGATTTGCTGACCGAGCTGAGTGATTTCAGCTTTGCCGAAGATCGTTTTCTCGAACTGCAATTTCAGTTGGTCAGACATTGGCGTGGCCAAATTAGTGGCAAGCCAATCAGCCAGCTGTTCAGTCAATTGTCGTCATTATTACAACCTCTGAACCCCGAAACGCAGCAGCTGGCACAATTGCTCGAACAAAGCAGTTTTGCCGAGTTCAATACCTTTTGTCAGCAGATCATGCAGCAGGTGCATGTTGAGGCCTTCATGTTAGGTAACTGGCATCCGGCAGATGCCAGTCTGCTGGAAAAAATGCTACGCCAGTGGCAGCAGCAAATCGATTCACCGGGTCGTCGGCTGCCGCGGCAAAGTTACAGTACGCAAAACAGTGGGCCTGTCTGGCTGCAACAGCAGCTGCAGCATGACGACCAGGCACTGGTGATCTATCTGCCGGCCAAAGATCGCAGCGCGGCGTCGATGGCTAAATTTATGCTGGCGAATCACCTGATTTCACCGGAGTACTTTCACGCCCTGCGCACTGAACAACAATTAGGTTATCTGGTCGGGACCGGTTATGTGCCGATGAACCAAAAGCCGGGCATGGCGTTTTATGTGCAATCTCCTAAAACGGCTGCCGCTGATTTGTATTACGCCACAGTGATTTTTTACCGCAAGTTTCTGGAAGAACTGCCAGAGATCCCGTTGTCAGAGTTCGATCAGATTAAAACCAGCCTGATCGCGCAAATCCGCGAGCGTGATACCAGCCTGGCGAGCCGCGCGAAACGGTTGTGGCTGGCGATTGGTCAGGGTGATTATCAATGTTCGTTGTCACAACGGATCCAGGATGAACTGGCAGCTTTGAGTCTCAACGATTTTTGCGATTTTTGTTACACATTATTAGCGCCGGAATATGATGCAGTTTTTCTGGCGACCGGGCCGGCGCCAACGCATAGTCTGATGCGCAGTAAAACTACTGCCGAACTGGCGGCAGAGCTGGAGCTGCGGACAGATTGGCTTTGACAGTCCAGGAGATTTTCTATAAGTTACCCAAAATGCCCGAAAGCTGCGTAGATGTGTGAAAAATAATAATAAAAAACTGTCTCTGTTGTGTTTGCCGGCCTTTATTGCCATGCCGGCTTTTGCGGTAGATCTGGACCATGCAATGCCTTATGTGTTGTCATCGATCCTGTTATTTTCCTTTGGTGCGCTGTTATTGGCCCACCTATCTATTCTGAAAATGCGCCGTTACCAAAGCCGTCTGGAACAAAGTGAAGAACGGCTGCGGTTGTCTTTATGGGGCAGTGGCGACGAATTGTGGGACTGGAATATTGCCTCCGGCAGTTTGTATCGTTCGAGTTCCTGGCAGCACCCGGTTGAATTAAAACCAGAAACCAACCAGTTTCCGCCCAATCGGGAACAAATTCATCCGCGCGATATTGAACGCGTCACCGAACAGCTTTATCAACACCTTGCCGGTGAAACCCCGTATTTTGAAGCTGCGTACCGGCTCAGAGCATCCGACGGCGGCTGGGTCTGGGTGTTAGACCGCGGCAAAGTCGTGTCCACCGATGCTGAAGGCGTCGCGACCCGGATGACGGGGACGCTAAAGAATATCCAATTACTGAAGCAGACCGAAGAGCGGCTGGAATTGTTTGCCCGCTGCCTGGAAAATATCTCTGATGCCGTGGTGATCTGTGACACCAATTTTATCGTGTTGGAAGTTAACCACTCGTTCAGCACTATCACCGGAAAAAGTCGCGAACAGGTGATTAAAAAGCCCTTTGATTTGGCGATGTACCCAAGCCGGTTTGTTCAGGATATCGGGCACACGTTACAGACGACCGGTAGCTGGCAAGGCGAAGTACAGGACCAGCGCATCAATGGTGAGGTGTACCAGGCTGAGCTCAATTTTGACATAGTCCGCGACGATCACGGCGTGCTGACACAGTTTGTCGCAGTGTTCTCTGACATTTCTGAGCGCAAAAAACGCGAAGCCGAGTTAAGCCGGCTGGCGAATTCTGACACCCTGACGGGCCTGCCAAACCGGGCGATGTTTTCGGCCGAACTGGGCCGGCTGGTAGAGCGGGAAGTTAAACATGCCCTGCTGGTGTTTGACCTTGATAACTTTAAGAAGATCAACGATTCACTCGGCCACCAGCTGGGGGATTCGCTGTTAATTAAATTGGCTGAACGCCTCAGTCAGATGACGCGGCAAAAAGAACGGCTTTATCGGCTCGGTGGCGACGAATTTGCGATTCTGTTGGAAAACACCAACGACATTCATACAATCACTACCATGGCAAAAGAGCTGATTAAACAAATTAATCAGCCGTTTTTTATTAGTCAGCATGAGCTGGCCGTGACCAGCAGTATCGGCATTGTGTTATATCCGGAAGATGGCCGCGATCCCGAAGCGTTGCTGCGTAATGCCGATACAGCGATGTATCATGCTAAAAGCGATGGCGCGAACCGCTACCTGTTTTTTAATGACAGCATGAACAAACTGGCAGTCAAACGTTTGCAGCTGGAAAACCTGATCCGCCATGGCCTGAAAGAAGATTTCTTCACGGTGTACTATCAGCCGAAAATGGATATTCTCAGTGGTCAGCTGGTTGGCATGGAAGCGCTGGTCCGTTTTATCACACCCAAACGCGGTTTAATCAGTCCTGCTTCATTTATTCCGGTATCTGAAGAAACCGGTCAAATTGTCGAAATCGGTGAAGTTGTCTTGCGCAAAGCCTGCCTGGACGTGAAACGCTGGATAGATCAGGGCCTGTTTCATGGCCGCGTAGCAGTCAACCTGTCGGTCAAGCAGTTTATGTTGCCTTATTTGTGTGAACAGATAGACGATGTGCTGCAGCAGACCGAACTGCCCTCCTATCACCTCGAGCTCGAAATCACTGAAGGCACTGTGATGCAATCGCCCAAAATGGCGATTGATACGATGAAAAAACTGCGCGCCCGCGGTATCCATCTGGCGATGGACGATTTTGGTACTGGTTATTCATCGCTGGCGTATTTAAAGCAGTTCCCGCTCAATACACTGAAAATAGACAAAGCTTTTATTGACGACATGAATACAGCGCGCGGACGCAATATGGTGGATACCATCGTCACTATCGCGCACAACCTGAGTCTGACAGTAGTCGCCGAAGGGGTGGAACAAGCCGAGCAACTGGCGCAACTGAAGCAACTGCGCTGCGAAATCATTCAGGGCTATTTTTACAGCAAGCCGCTGTCTGCCGCCGATTTCACTCAGTTCCTGCTGGACCAGAAGCAGAATAAACCGCGTCTTGCCGCAGTGCCGGTCTCGATCTGAACCCATTGACCTGATGGCATTGATTGCGAAAATAAAAAAAGAGCCGGAAGGCTCTTTTTTATACAGTGCACAGGTTTTGATGCAACTTCAGTCGCGACGTGCGTCGGGATCTATGCCCTGACGGATTTTTTCCATCCGCTCCTGGTGATTCAGCCACATTTTCAGGCCACCAATCGCGATACCCGCCAGCGGGATTAAAAACACCAGCACAGCCGGGTTTAATAAGCTCTTCAAAAATCCGTCCACACAAAAATCCTTCTGCTGCGACCGGTTACTCCGGCTCTGTTAATCGTTGTCTGTTTCGACGTAAGAAAAATCGTCACTGCCATCGGCAATACGTTTCTTACCAAACACGGTATGAAACTTACGTTTTTCCTGAATACGCTGCTTGTATTTCAGCCAGGCCTTTTCATAGACAGTTTCCGCTTCGGCTTCACCGCGCATGACCTGTAAAAAGCGTTGCTCTTCTTCGTTCACCGGCTGGCGCTGGCCTTCCTCCAGCTCCTGCATCGATGCACCGTGCTTCTCCAGCAGATTGCCCTCTGCTAACGTGAAGCGCCCTGACCGGGTAAACCCTTTCGGGAAGTTGCGGTCATCAAAAAAGCGACGTTTAGCCACAAAACTTTGCTGCATCACTTTTTTCCCCTGATCTCGTTGAATCTAAAGCTATCCCAATTAAACTGTGCGGAGTATGGTAAACAAAATTCCGCACGTAAAACAAATGTTTTTCATCGTGACCATAAAATATAATAAGGTTAATGCTTGGACACCGAACTACTGAAAACCTTCCTGGAAGTACAAAAAACCCGTCATTTTGGCAAAGCCGCAGACAATCTGTATTTAACTCAGTCCGCTGTCAGCTTTCGCATCCGGCAACTGGAGCAAAGTCTGGGGGTGGCATTGTTCAGTCGCCACCGTAATAACATCCAGTTGACCGAAGCCGGCGAACTGCTGTTACCCCATGCCGAAGCCGTGATCAGCGCACTACAGGCTGCCAGGACGCAATTACAGCAACAAAGCAGCCTGCCACAGCGATTGACCGTGGCGGTCGAACCGGGCTTGCAATATCTCGCCGCTGAATTACTGGAAGCCTTAGTGGTGAATATTGAGACTGCAGTGCATTTACAGGTACTTGATGCCACGACCGCCTGTAACAGGCAGTCTGACGTGGTGCTCTGTGCAAGCCAGGACAGCATTACAGATCCCGCATATAAAACAGTCCTGTGGCGCACGATAGTGCTGACTGCTGTGGGCCCGGCTGGCAGTACAGCACAGGCCGAAGGCCGGCTGGATTGGGTGGGTCGGTTACCGCAGCTCAGTAAAGCACCGTTGGCATTTTGCTGCAGCGATCCGAGGTTACTACGCCAATGGCTGGCGCGTAGTAATGGCACGGCATTTTTACCACAAGCACTGGCACAGGATCTGTGTCATACCGGCTTATATCAGCTGCTGGCGATGCCGGAGCAACAGATCAACGTGCAGTTATGGCTGCGGGACGGCGCACCGATCCGCTGGCAGGACCAACTGGTGTGAAACAACAGGATTATGGCCGGAACCAGTTTAGTTCGGGCCCCATCACCCGCCGGCGCGCCATACGACGGTGATTCAGAAATAACGGCACTGACACAGGGCCGGTCAAAAGCGCCAGCAATACCCAGGGCCAACTGCGTAAACCGGCCTTTTTTGCTTGCAGATAACACCACAAACTCACCAGTGGATGTAGGAATAACCACAGCACAGCTATACTCCAGGTGCAAAAAAACGCGGCATTATACAAAAAAACCGCAGCAAGCTGCGGTTTTTTTCAGCATCTAAGCAAGACTCAGTAAAAGGTCTTTTCCTGCTCCGCCAGCTCAAGCAACATCTTTGCCGGCGCAAAACGACTGCCAAACTGCGCTTCATAGCAGCGCAAATCTGCCACCAGATTACCAGCGCCCAGACTATCAATGTAACGGAACGGCCCTCCGAGGAACGGTGGGAAACCTATGCCGAAAATGGCACCGATATCACCGTCACGGGCAGAAGCAATAATGCCCTCTTCGAGGCAACGTACTGCTTCGTTCAGCATTTGAACCATACAACGTTTGCTAATTTGCTCGGTGCTTAAACGGCCATTAGGCTGCACACCCAACAGGCTATATACGCTGGTATCGACCTCTTTTCGGCCCTTTTTCGCGTTTTTACCGTATAGGTAAAAGCCTTTTTCGACTTTTTTGCCTTTACGGCCATCGGCGATCAACTTGTCAAAAGCGGCTGGAGCCTGAAAACGCTCGCCCAGTTCTTTTTGCAGAATAGGTGAAATTTTTGCGCCAACGTCGATACCAACCTCATCCAGTAACGTGATAGGACCGACCGGGAAGCCAAAACGGGTCAGGGCTTTATCAAGCTTCTCAACTGACTCACCTTCCAGCAGCAGATTCGCCGCTTCGTTCATATACAGCGCCAAAATCCGGTTCACATAAAAACCAGCACCGTCTTTGACCACAATCGGTGTTTTACCTTGTTTACGGGCAAAAGCGACGGTGGTAGCGATAGTCTCAGCTGAGGTTTTGTCATGTGCAATCACTTCAACCAGCGGCATTTTGTCGACCGGAGAAAAGTAGTGCAGACCGATGACGTTTTCCGGCCGCGCTGCTTTCGCCGCGATCTGACCAATCGGCAATGAGCTGGTGTTCGAAGCAAACACTGTATGTTCGCTGCAATGTTGTTCAATATCGGCGACCATTTGCTGTTTCAGTGCCAGATCTTCAAACACCGCTTCAATGACCAAATCCACATCGTGGAAGCCGGAATAATCCGTAGTACCGGTCAGCAGTGCCATTTGTTTTTGCAGCTCAGTTTTACTGATAAAACGTTTTTTAAACTTTTTATTCAGCAGGCTGAAGCTGTATTTCAGCGCATTGCCAATGCCGGTCTGATTGATATCTTTGATCCGCACTGGCACACCGGCTTTACCGGCCGTAACGTTGGCAATGCCGCCGCCCATCAGACCACCACCTAATACGGCAGCTTTTTTCACCTTGCGGGGCTTGGCATCACCGGCGCCGCTTTCTTTTTTCATCTGCGTGGTCGCGAAAAACAAATTGCGCAGGTTGGCCGACACTGGCGTCATGCACAACTCGCCAAAATGTGTCGCTTCAACTTCGAGGCCTTTTTGCATACCGGAATGCACACCAGCTTTGATCGCATCGATGATTTTCAGCGGTGCCGGGTAATGGCCTTGCGTTTTTGCCAGTGTTTGCTTTTCCGCCTGACTAAACAAAATGCCGCGACCAATCGACGTAAATTCCAGTAACTGACCTACTAATGGCAACTTCACTGGTTTTGAGCGGTCTGGCTTGCCCGCCAGCGCCATTTTCACCGCAGCCTCTAATAAAATGCTACGCGGTACTACCACATCGACCAAACCAGCTTTTTTTGCCTGAACTGCGCGCAACTGTTTGCCAGTCAGCATCATATCCAGCGCTTTTTGCAAACCGACCAGTTTTGGCAGACGCTGCGTGCCGCCGCTGCCCGGTAACAGACCCAGCTGCACTTCCGGCAGACCTAATACGGTTTTGTTGTCATCAGTCGCAACGCGGCCGTGACAGGCCATCGCCAATTCCAGACCACCGCCCAGGCATGGACCATGAATGGCCGCGATCAGCGGTATATGCAGTTTTTCCAGCTCGTTAAACATACGCTGACCCATGCTGGCGATCGCGGTTGCTTCCGCGGCCGTTTTGCATTTATCCAGCATGCTGATATCAGCACCAGCAATAAACGAATCGGCTTTGCCGCTGATAATCACCAAACCTTTGATGTTTTTGTTGCTGCGCACTTCATCGAGCACCGCCGCGATCTCGTCAGCAAACTCGGCTTTGAGCACATTCATGCTCTCGCCAAAGATATCCATCGTGATCACACCTACACCATCATCACGTTGGCTTAAGCTAAAAGTTGGCTGCATTATTCAGTCTCCACTATCATCGCGGCGCCAAGGCCACCAGCCGCGCAGGCGGTGGTCAGGCCGATACCGCCACCGCGGCGTTTTAATTCGTTTAAGGTTTGCGTGATGAGGCGAGTACCTGTCGCAGCAAATGGGTGGCCATAGGCCAGCGATCCACCGTTGACGTTAAATTTCGCCATATCAATGTCACCAATGGCTTCTGTGCGACCCAGTTTTTCTTCGGCAAATTTTTTCGAACCAAACATTTTCATATTGGCCAGAGCCTGGGCGGCAAAAGCTTCGTGCATCTCAATCAGAGTCAAATCAGACAGTTTCATGCCGGCGCGGTCTAAAGCCAGTGGTGTGGCGTACGAAGGGCCCATCAGCATATCTTCCCAGACGTCGATGGCAGCAAAAGCGTAACTGCGCACATAACCGAGAATTTCGTAGCCCATCGCTTTGGCGCGGCTTTCGGTCATCATCAGGACGGCAGATGCACCATCCGTCAGCGGTGTTGAAGTTGCGGCCGTCACAGTGCCGTAACTGCGATCAAACACTGGTTTTAATTTGGCATAAGATTCCAGCTTGGAATCGAGCCGAACGTTGTTATCGATTTCGAGGAATTTGTTGTAAGGCTCGACATGCGCCGCCATCACCTCGTCTTTCATCAGGCCATTTTGCCAGGCCAAAGCGGCCAGCGTATGCGACCGGTGCGCCATCGCATCCTGGTCCGCCCGGCTGATGCCGTGGCTTTTTGCCATTTGCTCTGCCGTGTCGCCCATCGACAAGCCTGTGGTGTACTCAGCAACCGCCGGCGGTACCGGCATTAAATCTTTCAAACCTAAGCGGCGGAAAATCGCCAGTTTCTGACCAAAGGTTCTGGCTTTGTTGACATCAACCAAAGCCCGCGCCAGATTTTTACTGACGCCAATCGGCAGCACTGAACTGGAATCAGCACCGCCGGCGATGGCGATTTCGGTAATGCCGGCCATCATACTTTCGGTGACGCTGACCACGGACTGGAAGCTGGTCGCGCAGGCCCGGGTGACACTGAATGCATCGGTGTGCACGTTCATACCGGTACCCAGTACGATTTCACGGGCGATATTCGGCGCTTCCGGCATCTGCACAACTTGACCGTAAACAACCTGATCAATTAACTTGGGGTCCAGCTCACTGCGGATCAGCAGTTCGTTGACGACCAGCTTGCCAAGCTCCAGTGCCGAAACACCGTGAAATTCGGTCGCCTGTTTGGCAAATGGTGTACGTAAACCACGGACGATGGCGATACGATCGCCCTGCCGGGTTCTGAGTTGAATGGGATTGGCCATAGAAGTCCTCTTTTGCTGGTCGTTACAGGTCTGACCTGTGATTTTTCCCGATTGTAGCGAGACTCCGACAAAATTAAAACACTTGTTTTAATCGTCGCCGCCCCCAGATCCGCGGAGTTGGTCTTAGCCTAGCCGCTTTTCATCGGATACGCATATGAAATCCCCCGTGATTTCATATAAATAACGCACTTAAACCGAAGCCAGAGAGTATTGTTTGTGAACGCATTTAACCGGTTAAAATCCTATCTCGACAGCCAGGTGATCGGGCAGCCTGCCCTGACTGAAGGTATTCTGCTGGCGCTGCTGGCCAATGGTCATTTACTGGTAGAAGGCCCACCGGGTCTGGCAAAAACCCGCGCTGTCAACGCCCTGGCGCACGGCGTGGAAGGCAGTTTTCATCGCATTCAGTTTACGCCGGATTTGTTACCTGCCGATTTAACCGGGACTGATATTTACCGGCCGGAAACCGGCAAATTTGAATTCCAGAGTGGTCCGTTGTTCCACCACATTATCCTGGCGGATGAAATTAACCGCGCACCGGCCAAGGTGCAGTCGGCTTTATTAGAAGCGATGGCGGAAAAACAAATTACGGTGGGCCGCCACAGTTACAAATTACCCGAATTGTTTTTAGTAATGGCCACGCAAAACCCACTGGAACAGGAAGGCACCTACCCGCTGCCGGAAGCCCAGCTCGACCGGTTCCTGCTGCATTTAAAAGTGGATTATCCGGACGCCGACACTGAACTGAAAATTCTGCGTTTAACCCGAGGCGAAGCGTTAGCCCAGCAGGCGGAAACACCGGTCCGGATGAGCCAGGCCGATATTTTTGCTGCCCGTCAGACCATTTTGCAGCTGCATATGGCTGAAAGTCTGGAGCAATATATCGTGCAACTGGTGATGGCGACCCGCCACGCCGGCAATTATGGTGCCGAGCTTGGCCGTTATATCGCGTATGGAGCCAGTCCGCGCGCGACT
Source organism: Rheinheimera sp. F8 (assembly GCF_001518915.1). NCBI lineage: Bacteria > Pseudomonadati > Pseudomonadota > Gammaproteobacteria > Chromatiales > Chromatiaceae > Rheinheimera > Rheinheimera sp. F8. The sequence continues at coordinate 2,945,831 of NZ_CP013656.1, read as the reverse complement.
ATCGCGCTGGAACGTTGTGCCCGCGCCAAGGCATGGCTCAGTGGCCGCGATTTTGTTACACCGGATGATGTGCAGGCCGTGTTCCATAATGTGCTGCGTCACCGGCTGATCTTAAGTTATGAAGCTGAAGCTGAAGGGGTCAGTACTGACCAGGTTCTCAGCGAATTATTAAAACGAGTGCCGATCGCCTGATGAACCCCGCCGTGCAAGCACAAACAGCCACGCAACAACTGGCCGCACTCGGCGCCGACGGTGTGCAGCTGGATCTACCGCAATTGCTGAAATACCAGCACCATACATATGTGCTGGATTTAGCGCCGCAACAGGTGATCCAGAGCAAACTGGCTGGTAGTTATCTGGCGCGCAGTAAAGGTCGCGGCATGGAGTTTGACGAAGTCCGTCATTACCAGCTCGGCGATGATGTCCGTACTATCGACTGGCGTGTCACGGCACGTACCGGCAAAGTGCACACCAAGTTATTTCGTGAAGAAAAAGAGCGGCCGGTGTTTGTATTGACTGACTTGAGTCCGTCGATGCATTTTGGCTCTGTCCTGCTGACCAAAGCGGTACAGGCGGCACACTTGGCGGCGCTGGTTGGCTGGCATGCCCGCGAACGCGGCGATAAATTTGGTGGCATCTTGTTTAATAGCCAGCAAATCAGGGAATTAAAACCTGCCAGTCGCAGTGTTTCCGTCTTGCGTTACTTGCAGCAACTGATAGATCTGAACAATAAACCAGTCACTGCCGGGCAACAGCCGGTGAGTCTGGCCGACGCCGTTGGTCAATTGCGCCGGTTGGTAAGGCCGGGCAGTCTGGTTTATCTCATTTCTGACTTCAGTGCCTTAGATGCTAATGTGCTGCGCCATTTGCAATCGATGCGCATGCATAATGAAATCAGGCTCTGTCAGATCTTTGACCCACTGGAGCAACAGATCCCGGCAGCAGTATCAGGACAGCTGGCGCTGCAGACTGATGCCGCTGTGTTACAACTGGATTTAACGCCGGCCGGTCTGAAACAACGCTACGAGAACCAACAGCAGCTGCAGCAGGCTGAACGCACACAGTACTGGCGCAGTCTGGGCCTGCGCCACATGCAGATCAGTAATGCGTCATCACTGCGCAGCCAGCTTGCTGCACAACAACACAATCCGGCTCAAACCCATTCGGCGCCGTTTAATACTCCCGGAACTGTCCATGGCGAATGAACCCAACATCACTGACACGTTAAAAACAGCGCTGGCCGATATACAGCAGCCTGCGTTGCCGGATGAGTTCTATCTGGCACCCGGCTGGCTGCTGCTGGCACTGCCAATACTGCTGGCAATCGCTTGGTTAGGACGAAAGTGGTACCGGACTTACCGGCGTGACAGTGCCAGGCGCCTTGTTTTGCAAGCACTCAGTCAAATTCAGTTGGAACAGCCGGAAGCCGCCAATGCCATCCTGCAATTGCTGAAACAATATCTGCAGACTAAACGGCCAGGTCATCCGGCGCTGGCAGAAAAAAGCACTGGATTTGTCGCGTTTTTACAGCGCAGTGGCAAGTTGTCAGAGCAGCAGCCTGATTTAGATCAGTTGCTATACAGCCGCACATCGGATCCATCGCAGTTAAAAGCCTGGCACCAGTTTGCCTGGCTATGGCTGGAACAGCATCGGGAGCAAGGTTTAGATGTTTGAATTTACCTTGCCCTGGTTATTTGTCCTTCTGCCTGTGCCGTGGCTGTTGCGTGCCCGTCAGTCAGTCGCCGGACAGCCACTGTTTTTCCCGCCTCTGGCGCGGCTGGCTGCGGCAGAGCAACACAGCCCGCAACATCAACGCTGGCGCCTGCCGGCGCTGTTACCGCTGTTATTTTGGGCTTGTCTGGTGACAGCGGCAGCAGGACCGCGCTGGCTCGGTGAACCCGTTACACTGCCGCAGCAAGGTCGCGACATGATGCTGGCAGTGGATTTGTCCGGCTCGATGAATATCAATGACATGGTTATTGAAGGCCAGTCCTATAACCGGCTGGACGCGGTCAAACACGTACTGAGCCAGTTTATCGAGAAACGTCAGGGCGACCGGCTGGGGTTAATTTTGTTTGCCGATGCTGCATACCAACAGACACCACTGACCTTTGACCGCACTACAGTGCAAAAAATGCTCGATGACGCCGTGCTTGGATTGGTTGGGCAGCGCACTGCTATTGGTGAGGCCATCGGTCTGACGGTCAAACGGTTTAATACCTACCAAAGTTCAAATAAAGTACTGATTTTACTCAGTGATGGCGCCAATACTGCTGGCAATATCCAGCCGCGCGAAGCACTGGCTTTGGCGAAAGCCGCCGGCGTTAAAATCTACGCGGTCGGGGTTGGGGCAGAACAAATGGTCCAACAAGGTATTTTTGGCCCACAGGTTGTGAATCCTTCTGCCGATCTGGACGAAAAATTATTGACCGAACTTGCCAGTGAAACTGGTGGTCGATATTTCCGCGCCCGCAATCTGCAGGAACTCGCCGAGATTTATCAGTTACTGGACCAGCTGGAGCCGATTGAACGTGATCAGCTGAATTACCGCCCGCAGCAAAGCCTGCTGCAATGGCCCTTAGCTGGCGCATTATTGCTGCTGGGTCTCGCGTTTTGGCGCCGGAGTCGTTATGCCCGTTGACATCCACTTTTTACGACCTTGGGTATTAGTATTGTTGCCGCTGGTCGCGCTGAGTTGGCTGCTGCTGCGCCGCCTGCCCCCGACCGACGCCTGGCAACAATTACTGGCACCCCATTTATATCGCCAGCTGCTGGCGCAGCAGCCTGTGGCGCGTAAACAATTCTGGCTGTTGCCGCTGATGCTGTTACTCGGCATTTTCGCCGGCGCCGGTCCGAGCTGGCAAAAACTGCCGCAACCGGCATTCCAGCTCAAACGCGCCACTGTATTGGTATTGGATATGTCAATGTCGATGCGCTCGACCGACATCAAACCGAACCGCGTAACGCAAGCGCGCTTTAAAGCGCTGGATTTTGCCCGCGAACAACTGGAAGGCGAAATGGCCTTGTTGGCATTTGCCGGCGATGCTTATGTCATTTCGCCGTTAACGCCGGACCACAACAATATCAGTTTGTTATTGCCTGATTTAAAACCGGAAATTATGCCGGTGCAGGGATCTGATTTTGCCAGCGCGCTGAAAATGGCGGATCAGCTGTTACAACAGGCCGGTTATGTTAAAGGCGACATCGTGTTTTTTACTGACGGTTTTGACAGCCAGCAATTTATGCAGATCCGCGACCAGCTCAATGGCTTTGCGCATCGCGTGTCGGTGTTGGCTTTTGGCAATACCGACGGCGCGCCGGTGCAGCTGGAAAATGGCGAACTGCTTAAAGACGCCCGTGGCAGCATCGTGTTGCCAAAAGTACCGTTGACCCAATTAAAAGAAATCAGCAGCCTGACTGGCGGTGTCTTTGCCACCAGCACTTTTGATGACAGCGACGTGCAAAAACTGCTGGCGCTGCCTGAATTAAAACTCAACGATGCCGCTGAGCAGACTCAGATGCAAGGCGACCAATGGCAGGATGCCGGCATTTACCTGTGTTATCTGTTATTGGCACTTGGCATCTGGTATTTACGCCAGCCGCAACTGTTTATGTTGCCGTTATTGCTACTGGCATGGCCACAGCCTGTGCCCGCCCGGCAGATGACCGAACCGGCGACCACTGAAGCGCCGGCTCCGGCTTTCGGCTGGCAGGATTTATGGCAGAGTAAAACGGAACAGGCAAAACAGGCTTACGACAGTGGCGATTACGCCCGGGCGCGCCAACAATTCGCCGATCCACTGTGGCAAGGCAACGCGGCTTACCGGGCTGGCGATTATGCCGCCGCCGCTGAACTGTTCAGCAAAGACAGTTCTGCTGCCGGTCAGTTTAATCTCGGTAACAGCCTGGCCCTGCAGCAACAATATGAACAAGCCCTGGCAGCTTATCAACAGGCAGAACAGCAGCAACCCGGCTTGCCTGGCGTCAAAGAAAATATTGAACTGATGAAAAAAATGCTCGAACAGCAACAACAGCAATCTGAACAAAATCAGCAGCAAAATGGCGATCCTGATCAGCAAAATGATTCCAAAGACGGCAAAGACCAGCAGCAAGAGCAACAAAACCAGCAATCGCAGCAGGACTCTAAACAGCAAAACGAACAGTCACAAAATGAGCAACAAGCTGCTGATGACGCCAAAGCTGACCCCGCGCAACAACAGCAGCAACAACAGACTCAACAACAAGCGCAGCAGGCCGAACAGCAGGACAAAGAATCAGCCCAGGCCGAACAACAAAAAGCGATAGAACAAGCCTGGCCCAACGCCAGTGCGGAAGAAAGCCAGCAATTGGAAAACCTGCTGCGTAAAGTGCAGGATGAGCCCAGTTTATTATTAAAAAACAAAATGTTGCTGGAGTATCAAAAACGTCAGCAACAGGCAATACCACGCGGTGTTCAACAAGAATGGTAAATCAGATGGTTAATCAGATGGTCAAATTAGCTGGCCGACTGCTGTTGTTAACGCTGTGCCTGATCAGTCAGGTCCAGGCGGCTACCCAGCTCAAGGCCAGTGTCGATAAAAACCCGGCGATGTACGGCGAAGCCATCATGTTGCAATTGGTGCTGGACGAAAAAGTTGATGCCGGCGCCATTGATTTTGCCAGCCTGGAAGCTGATTTTCGGGTAACCGGCCCTTCTGTCAGCCAAAGTATGCAAATCGTCAACGGCCAGTCGAGTCAAAGTACCAGTTGGCAGCTGAGCTTGTTTCCGCGCCGCACCGGTACACTGACCATTCCGGCATTTCAGATAGGAGCACTCAGTAGCGAACCGATCAGCCTCGAAGTGCAACCAGCCAGTCAGGCATCCGGCAAAGGCGCCGAATTATTTCTACAAAACAGCTTTAGCAGCGAAAGCGTGCATGTTCAGCAAATGCTGTATTACGAAATCAAAATCTATTTTAAAGGGGAGCTGCAACGCGGCAATCTAAGTCAGCCGGAGCTGGCCGGAGCGGATGTGGAGCAAGTCGGTAAAGACATTGAAAACAGTGAAATTGTCAACGGTGAACGCTACCAGACCATCACACGCCGCTATAGCGTGATCCCGCAAAAAAGTGGCACGCTGACGCTGAACCCGCCGTTTTTTAATGGTGAAATGATCGACCGTGACAACTCGCGGTATGACTATTTCGCCCGCACTAAAGCCGTGTCGGCAGAAGGCCAGGCACTGTCACTGCAAGTGAAGCCAATCCCGGACGGCCAGCAACAAAACTGGTTGGCGTCCGAGCTGGTCGCGCTCACCGAAGAATGGAACCCGGCCGGTGACCAATTGATACAAGGCGAACCGGTTACCCGGACTATTACGCTGACTGCACTGGATTTAGCCGACAATCAGTTGCCGGATTTACAACTTGGCACTGTTGCCGGCGCCAAAATCTATCCGGAGCAACCCCAAAGTCGCAAGGCTGAACGCAAAGGCCGGATCGTGGCGCAAAAGGTGTTCAGTTATGCCATTATCGCCGACAAAGCTGGCAGTCTGACTTTACCGGAAGTCCGCGTACGTTGGTGGAATACCAAAACCAATCAGCCGGACGAAGCAGTGTTGAGCGCTGTGACGCTGCAGGTCGCACCGAATCCGCAGGCGGTATCGCAGCCTGAGCCTGCCGCCACGACCACAACTTCCGCTGACCGGGTCCAGCCAACGCAGGTCTCAGACTGGCACTTTAGCTATAGCAGCTGGTTGTTGCTGAGTTTATGGCTGCTGACACTAGCCGCATGGGGATTGTGGGCAATGGCGGCGCCGCGAACTGCTGAGCGCGACAACACAAAACTGCCCCGCACCACCGCAGGCAGCGAACTGCGGTTTAATTCTCGTAAGCTGAAACAAGCCTGCCAGCAGCACGATGCCGCTTTGGCCCGGGAGCAATTATTGCGCTGGGCGCAGCAACTGATTAGTGCAAACATTGAATCACTGACCGATCTGGTCCAGCATTTGCCGGACGGCGCTTTAAAAACGCAAATTCAGCAGCTCAGTTATCAGGGTTATCAACCCGCGGGTGCGCAGTGGCAAGGTCAGGCATTACTGGAAGCCTGGGCACATTTTCATCATCAGCCGGTCACTACGGCTGAAGGCCTGGCCCCTTTATACCCGCGCGGCTAATTTTTTTCACTTCGCCTGCACATAAAGTGCAGGTATGCCGGTCTGTGCTGTTATGTCGACTATTTACAGTCAAATGGCGGAGTTCAGATGAACAGCGCACAACAACGTTATGAGGCACTGGTCCGTGCTTACACCCCGGACCTCTGCCGCTACGCCTACTGGCTGTGTCGGTCAAAGAGTATTGCTGAGGATTTAGTGCAGGACACTTTGCTGCGCGCCTGGAAAAATCTGGCACAGCTACAGGAAGCCGGCGCCGCTAAATCCTGGTTACTAACAATTCTGCGCCATGAAAATGCACGGCGATTTGAACGTAAGCAGTTTGACTACAGTGATGTGGAACAAGACAGTCTGGAAGATACTGCTCATGCCTCGCCGGAGCATTGGGTTGCCACTGATCGGTTGCATCGTTTGATGCTGGAACTGCCACAGGATTACCGCGAACCCTTAGTGATGCAGCTGTTACTTGGTATGACCGGTGATGAAATTGCCACAGTGCTGCAGCTGAATCTGAATACAGTCAATACCCGCTTATTTCGCGGCCGGGCGCAATTACGTGCCCGGCTGCAGCCTGATCACTCAGATGGAGTCTCCCAGCATGGATAATCTTTTACTTCGCCGGGCACTGTATGAGGATCCGGCCAGTGTTTCGCCACAACAGCTCAATGATGATGCGCAATTACTGCAACTACAACAGGAGTTACTGCTGTTGGATCATCAGTTGAAACAACAGCTTGAAATTGATGTACCCCCTCAGCTGGCTGAACAGATTTTGTTACGCCAGCAGATGTTGCCGGTTGTTCGCCACTGGTGGCAACGCCCTCTGCCCTATGCCACCGCGGCGGCCCTGCTGTTGTCAGTATGGTTTTATCAGGGGGCGGCGCCGCAAGTCAGCGCCGATTTGGGCCAACATGCATTGAGTCATGTCTATCATGAACTGGCGGCTTTGGGTGCTATCAGCACTTTAGACCAGCCTAGTTTGCAACCACTGTTTGCCGAGCTTGGCCTCAGCGCCGAGCTGCCCGTCCCGGTCCGTTATGCCCGTTTCTGTGATTTTGAAGGTGTGCGTTCGTTGCATCTGGTTCTCGAAGTCGATGGCCAACCGCTAACCGTCTTTGTGGTGCCGGATCAGACCGATTTCCCCAAGGCAAAGGCAAGCCAGTTTGCTGATGCACGTTTTTTTGGCCAGAGCCTGAAAAGTGCCAGGCATTTGCTGGTCATGGTGGCGCAGCAACCGCAGTTGCTGGTGAAGGCCGGACCACTGCTCGCTGAGTCACTTAAATTTAACATTTAACTGCGGCTGGTAGCAGCCTGACCGCAGTTCGTGGAAAACTACTGGTCCTTGCCAGTGACTATTGTTAGCATTGCCCGGTCATAGTGGCTGGTCGTCTTGGACCAGCCCCGGCAACATAACTATAACCAACAGGTCGAGGGATCCCAGTGGAAACAGGCACTATTCTGGCGCTTGCGATTTATTTCATCGCAATGCTGGCCATCGGACTTTACGCATACCGACAGTCCAGCAGTAACTTATCTGAATACATGTTAGGCGGGCGCAAACTTGGCCCAGGCATCACTGCACTATCGGCCGGAGCGTCGGATATGAGCGGTTGGTTACTGATGGGCTTACCGGGCGCACTGTATACCGCTGGCATTTCGCAGATCTGGCTTGCTGTCGGTTTAATTCTTGGCGCATGGGCCAATTATTTATTTTTAGCCCCCCGCTTTCGCATCTACACCGAAATCGCTAACGATTCGATCACATTACCAGACTACTTTGAGCACCGTTTCGCCGATCGCACCCGTTTGCTACGACTGATTTCGGCAGTGGTTATTGTGGTGTTTTTCACTTTATACACAGCTTCTGGCGTGGTTGCCGGCGGTAAACTGTTTGAAAGCGTATTCCAGCTCGATTATATCTACGGTTTGGCACTGACCGTCTCAGTCGTGATTGCTTATACGTTATTAGGTGGTTTTCTCGCCGTCAGCATGACTGATTTTGTCCAGGGTATTATTATGTTCCTGGCCCTGATCTTAGTGCCTTTGGTCGCACTGAATGTCGTCGGAGATTTCGGCACTACCCTCAGTATTGTTGAAACATTAAATCCGAATCACCTCGATCTTTTCACAGGAACCAGTGTGCTCGGCATTATTTCACTGCTGGCCTGGGGTTTAGGTTATTTTGGTCAGCCACACATTATCGTACGTTTTATGGCGATCCGTTCGGTCAAAGATTTCCCGGTCGCACGCCGCGTCGGCATGTCATGGATGATTATTTCTTTAGGCGGCGCCGTGGCGACAGGCTTTGTCGGCATTGCCTACGTCCATCAGACCCAACAACCGCTGGCCGATCCTGAAACTATTTTTATTATGTTGTCGCAAGTGCTATTTCACCCGTTTATAACCGGCTTTTTGTTAGCAGCATTGCTGGCAGCTGTGATGAGCACTATTTCCAGTCAGTTATTAGTCACCTCCAGTGCCCTGACTCAGGACTTTTACAAGACTTTCCTGAATCAGCAGGCTTCAGATAAAACTCAGGTGTTAGTTGGTCGCTTGTCGGTCATGCTGGTGGCTGCAGTGGCGATTTGGATTGCCCTGGATCGCAGCAGTTCCATTCTGGATTTGGTTGGTAATGCCTGGGCTGGTTTTGGTGCCGCTTTCGGACCGGTAATTCTGATTAGTCTGTACTGGCGCAAAATGACTATGCCTGGCGCCCTTGCCGGTATGGTCGTTGGTGCATTGACAGTGTTGTTCTGGGTGTTCTCGCCGCTGCAGATCAACGGACAGCAATTAAATGACTTCCTCTACGCCATGGTACCAGGCGTTGTATTGGCGACCAGTGCCATTGTGCTGGTAAGTATGCTGACCAAAGCGCCGGAAAACGTTGTGAAACAACATTTCGACTTAATGGAAAAACAGCTCAAATCCTAGTTGAACTGGCGCTCGGTCCAGCCTGACTGAGCGCCTATCCCCCTGACAAAAACCGACAAATTTTATTAGCCACTGCCCGATGTTCTTTGCTACATTGCTGGAAGAGCAAACGCTGAGGACCCTAGCTGTTATGTATTTCTACGCCGCCCGCCAACCTATCTTAGATCGGGAAAAAAACCTGTACGCCTACGAGCTGTTGTTCAGAGACGGGCTGGCTAACGTATTCCCCGATATTGACGGCGATGAAGCGACGTCAAAAATGATCGCAGGCAGTCAGTTTAATTTTGGCCTTGATGATTTTCTTGGCGATAAACCAGGATTTATCAATTTCACTCTCGATACGCTGGTAAAAAAATTTCCCAGTATGCTGCCCAAAGAACAGGTTGTCGTGGAGATCCTGGAGACGGTGCAACCCGGCAAAAAATTACTGGCTGAAGTACAACAATTAAAAGATGAGGGATATATCATCGCTCTGGATGACTATATTCATCAGCCGGTCTGGCGACATTTTTATCCATTTATCGACATCATAAAAATTGATTTTCGCAGCACTGATGCTGCAACTATCGACCAAATCCTGTTAGCGGTTGCACCATTTCCACATATCAAATTATTGGCCGAAAAAGTCGAAACCAACGCTGAGTTTCAAAACGCATTGGATATGGGCTTCAGCTATTTTCAGGGTTACTTTTTCTCCAAACCGGAAATGCTGCAAAGTAAAGCTCTGTCTCCTGCCCAGATGACACTAGCGGAGTTACTTTACGAGACCTCAAAGTCTGAAATGGACCTTGGTCAAATCACCAGTATTTTCGAGCGTGACGTTAATTTATCTTATAAATTATTACGTTATTCAAATAGCGCAGTATTTAAGCGGCGCTCTGAAATCGAAACCATCAAACAAGCATTGGTTGTGTTAGGGCAGACCGAGCTGAAAAAATTCCTGTCGGTGTTGTTTACTGCCCAAGTGTCCAGCGAAAAACCGGCAGAACTGATGCGTTTGGCGATGACCAGGGCAAAATTTGCTGAAGGGATTGCATCGTTGCATCGACAGACGGATACCGCCAAAGCCTTTCTGACCGGCATGATGTCGCTGATGGACGCGATTCTGGATGAACCTATGTCTTCAGTGTTGACCAAATTGCCGCTGTCCAAAGACATTAAGGATGCGTTAGTTGGTGAACCTGGTTTATTAAGTGAGTATCTGGCGCTGGTCAAATGTTATGAACGGGCCGAATGGCAAGACGCTAATTTAGCCATTGCCAAGCTGAAACTGGATCCAAAAGTATTGCCGGATAAATACCATGAAGCAGTGCAATGGGCCAACGAGCAAATGCGTGCTCTGGGTGACGCTTAAGCTGCTGCGAATTTATGGTAATTTTGGAAAAGTCGCCGCAATTCAGGTGTTGCGGCGCACTGTTTTACAGCAAAGACTGCACAGACAGCCCCCCGACTAGTCAGTGCAGTCACATACCGGAAGCTTTAGCCGAAGCTGACGAAACCGGCGATACGATCTGCCATTTTCTCGCCAATGCCTTTGACTTCCATCAATTGCTTTTTGTCCTTGATCGGACCGTGTTGCTTGATGTATTCCAGAATCGCCTGCGCTTTTTTTGCGCCAATTCCCGGGATCGCTTCAAGCTGTTGCTGATCAGCTTTATTCAACGACAGTTTAGACTGAGCAACTGCGCCAACAGTTTTGCTGTCAGCATTGGTTGGATTGTTTAAGGCGGCGCTGGCGTTTTGTGCCCCCATACAGGCGATTGTTGCACAGAGCGCAAACCAGAGTGCTTTCATGTTCATCGGACTTTCCTTGCTATTCAGAGCATGTTAAAAGGTGCCAGCCATCCAGCGACTGGCGATTGCTACCTGACTAGTACATTTTTTCATCAGGTAAATTCAAATTAGTTAAAAATTACATTTTTGCAACTATTTATTTATATGTTTGCATTATTTTAATTCAGCCAAAGTTAAGCTCGTTGTTGCTAATGTCGATCTGAATACGTTTCGGAGGATCAAAGATGCGTTACTTGTTGTTGTTACTACCATTATTAACCGCCTGTTCCAGCCACTACGGCAAGAAACACTATGTGATGGCCAACGTGACAAAATCCGAACCTGTCTACAAAACGATTGAAATCCACAAACCCAAACGAGTCTGCGAAGAACGGCAAGTCGTGCAACGTGAATCTGACTCAGCCACCCCAACTATCGTTGGCGCCATTATCGGTGGTGCACTGGGCAATGCCATTGGTCACAACAGCTCAAATAAAAAAGTTGGCATGGCCGCAGGTGCCGTATTGGGTGGCTCCATTGGTCACGATGTTGGCAAACAGAATGGTTCCGATGTTGTGCACCTGCAAACCGTCTGTTATCAGGCTGGCACCGAAGTCGAATACCAAAGTGTGGTTGACGGCTACCGGGTCACCTATCAACTGAATGGCCGCGAATATACGACGATGCTCGATCGTGATCCGGGCTCGCAAATGCCGGTCGTCGTTGAACCACCGAGAAATCAATAAGCTAAATGGTCAGGCTTCCCGCCTGACCCCGACTGTTTTACACTCCCCATTGAATGTCGCCACTGAAAAGGAAATGCCATGCGCGTGCTGGTTGTTGAAGATGAAACCTTACTCGCCGAACAAGTGAAAAACCACCTGATGCAACAACAGTTCTCAGTGGATTTGTCACATGATGGCTCGGATGGTTTTTTTAAGATCAGTGAATACCCTTATGATCTGGCCATCGTTGATATTGGCTTGCCGAAGCTGGATGGCTTGTCTCTGATTAGGAAAGCCCGCCAGCAGGACATTAAAACCCCCATCATTCTGCTGACCGCACGCGGCAGCTGGCAGGAGAAAGTACAAGGCCTTGATGCCGGTGCCGACGATTACCTGACCAAACCTTTCCATATGGAAGAATTATTGGCCAGATGCAATGCGCTGATCCGCCGCGCTGCCGGTCAGCCGGACCCTACCCTCAGTGCCGGGCCGGTCAGCCTGAACAGCCGCACCCAGCAGGTATGGTGTCACGGCGCCGAGGTGTCGCTGACCGCCTATGAATATAAAGTGCTGGAGTACTTTATGCTCAATCCAACTAAGGTGATCTCCAAGACCGAATTAACCGAACATATTTATGATCAGGATTTTGACCTCGACAGCAACGTTATCGAAGTGTTTGTATTGCGGCTGCGCAAAAAACTCGACCCGGACGGTGAACTTAAACCAATAGAAACCCTACGTGGCCGGGGCTATCGCTTTAATTTGGCGGTAGGCGCATGACATTGTCGTTAAAGCTGCGCCAGGCCATTGTTTGCCTGGTGCTGCTGATTTTTATGCTACCAGCCTCTTTCCTCGCCATCGAACGGGCTTTTTTTGCTCAATTACTGACCAGTACTGAACAAAAGCTTGAAGTACACCTTTATTCGTTTTTATCTGAGCTCTCCAGCAAAAATGATGTAGTAGAGATTAATAACAGTATTTTACCCGCGGATTTTTTGCGGACTGATTCTGGCACCAGCGCTTATATCGTGTCGGAAGACAAGTTGATTTGGCAATCTGATTCCTCTTTGAATCAGACCTTTACGCCACCTGTACACGAAATGCTACCGGGTAAACATGAGTTCGTTGCGCTGGAGCAAGACGGTAAAACTTATTGGGTGTTGTCTTTTGCCTTGCTGTTTGACATGGGTGAGCGCAGCATGCCGCTGACCATCCATATTCTGCAGGACGACCGGCTGCTTGAGGCCCCGATGCAAAGCTTTCGTCAAACGCTGTTGCGCTGGTTTATCGGTATAGGTCTGGTCTTGGCACTCATCATGCTGTTGGCTTATTACTGGACCACACAGCCACTTTCAGCACTGGACCACGAGATCCGTGAAGTCGAAAGTGGCCAGCAGCAGCAACTGACCCAACGTTATCCTGCTGAACTGCAAACTATTAAAGAAGACCTGAACTTACTGCTCGACAATCAAAACCGGCAAAAACAACGCTACCGGCATCACCTGAGTGATCTCGCCCACGCACTGAAAACTCCCGTTGCCGTGTTGAAAACATCGGCACTGGCGGAGCAGCCCGAACTACGTGATCAGATTGACCGGATCACTGCGATGATTGAACATCAGCTCAAACGCGCCAGCAGTTCAGGCCAGGATATCTGGTTAAAACAAATTCCAATCAGTCCGGTCGCCGAACAGCTGAAAAATGCGCTGCAAAAAATCTATCGCGACAAGCAAATCCGCTTTGAGCTGAATTGCCCGCCGCAAATGATGTTTCGCGGCGATGAAACAGATCTGATGGAAATGCTGGGCAATTTGCTTGATAACGCCTGTAAAGCCTGTCAACAACGGGTCAGACTGTCGGTGCAGTGTAAACCGTTGCAACTGACGGTTGAAGATGATGGCCCGGGCGTACCAATGGACAAAAAAGCGCAGTTATTGAGCCGGGGAACCCGTCTGGATACTTATACTGATGGCCATGGTGTCGGTTTATCCATCGTCGATGAGCTCTGTCAGTCATATCAGGGGCAACTTGAAATCAGTCAAAGCACTCTGGGCGGCGCCAGTTTCAGTTTAATTTTCACCCAGCATCAGTATTAGTCTCCGGGCCAGAAGCGTACAAGACAACGAACTGACCAGGAATTCATTTTGCACCGTCCTTCTCAACGCTGTTGTGCCTGCAAGTTCTGCTGCTAAGCTCTTGATCTGACACTGTGCCTGTCAACGTACTACACTGTTTAGACTCAATTTCAGGAGATCTTCTATGCGGATCCTGCTTACCGGCGCGACTGGTCTTATCGGTCAGGCACTGTGTCAGCGCTGGCAACATCAGCATCAACTGATCTGTTTGAGCCGTGATGTAACAAAAGCACAGCGCAAATCTGATCTGGCGGTGCACTGGACAGATAGCCTGGCCAGCGTCGACTTTAACCAGCTTGACGCCGTGGTAAATCTTGCCGGTGAGCCTATCGCAGCCAAACGCTGGACGGATAAACAAAAGAACCGGATCTGCCAGAGCCGCTGGCAACTGACCGAACAAATCGCTGGCGCTATTTTGCAGGCAAACAACCCACCCACAGTGCTGATCAATGGTTCAGCCATTGGATTCTATGGCCGTCAGGACAGCGGCTGTATTGACGAAAGCTTCCAGACTTTTTATCCGGACTTCAGCCATGATATCTGCGCCCGTTGGGAGAATCTGGCAATGCGCGCTCAGACCGACAAAACCAGAGTTTGCATTCTGCGCACTGGTGTAGTGCTGTCCGAACACGGCGGTGCGTTAAGCCGGATGGTGCCGGCTTACCGGCTTGGTCTGGGAGGCAAACTGGCTGACGGCCAGCAATACATGTCCTGGATCCATCTGGATGATATGCTGAATATCATTGAATACATGTTATTACACGGCGAGTGCCACGGCATCTACAATGCGACCGCACCCATGGCAGTCACCAACCAGCAATTCAGTAAATTATTGGCAGAACGGCTGAATAAACCTGAACTGTTGCCGCTACCAGCCTTTGCCTTACGCTTGCTGTTTGGCGAAATGGCAGACTTGCTGCTGTTTGGTCAGCAAGTCTATCCAAAGCGCCTGTTAGACGCAGGTTTTCAGTTTCAATACAGTCAGTTGCGTCAGGCGCTGGCGTCACTGAAACTATAGTAACATCGCGTTTTCAGTTGTGTAATGCCCGACGGATCAGGCTCGCCGGTGTTGGTTTTAAAATGCCGCGCAGCAATATGGTACCCAATCCGGTCAGCAGCAACACACCTGCGACTGGCCCGAGACCCCACAAACTATAATGTGGAGTAAAGGGCAATTGGAACATCCGTAGTTGTACCACCGACAACAGGATTTCGGCCAATAAGGTAGCAAATCCGCCGGCTAACAGCCCCAATGCCGCAAACTCAAACAGCACTGCCTGCTGCAGAAAACGGCCGCGCGCGCCCAGTGTACGTAAGATGGCTAACTCCTGCTCCCGTTGTTCGACCGTCGCCTGCACCTGCGCCACTAGTACCAGCACAGCAGCGGTGAATACCAGAATCAGAATCAACGTCAATGCCAGCGATACCTGGTCAATAATTTGGCTCACCTGCAGCAATATCGCGTCGACCGAGATCACGGAAACCGTCGGATATTGTTTTAACAAGGTGGTCAGCACTTGCTGTTTGCTGGCGGGCAGATAAAACGCCGTCAGATATGTCGCAGGGAACGCGGCCATCAGATCCGGACTTAACAACATAAAAAAGTTCGGTTGCAAACTGTTCCAGTCAACTTTCCGAAAGCTGGTCACTGTGGCATCAAACTGCTGACCGCCAATGGCAAAGCTCAAGGTGTCACCCAGCTTTAACTGCAACCGCTGTGCTTGTTGCTGCTCCACCGACACTTCTGCTTTGCCAGAAAACCAACGTCCTTCTGTCAGTTGATTATTGGCAGGAAGTACTTCCAACCAACTGAGATTCAGTTCACGACCAAAACCCTCACGTCTGGCTTTTTGCTCGGGCTTTTTACCGCTGGCCTGCTGTGGGTCTTCCGCTTTGCTGCTGGCTTGCTCCGCCGCATCCTGCTCAGGTTCTTCCAGCGTTTCACCATTGACCGCCAGCACTCTGCCTGACACCATAGGATAGAAGGTTCCGGTGCTCAATCCGGCTGCGTGTAACTGCACCGCAATTTGATCTTTTTCCACCGCCGTCATATTTACCAGGAACTGATTCGGCGCATTTTCGGGAACCTGCTGTTTCCACTGCTCCAACAGCTCGGCTCGTAAAAAGTACAGAACAAGCGTCAAGAACAACGCCAGACTAAAAGTCATCAGCTGAAAGCTGTTTTGCCACAAGCGGCGACGTAAGTTAGCCAGCGCCAGTTTTAATGCACTGCTTTGTCCGGCCGCCATCGGTTTAGCAAACCGGACCAACAGCGCCGCAAAGCCAAGCAAACAAAGGCCAAATCCGGCACAGGCTAAAAACAACATACCGGATAACCACAAGTCGCCACTGAATAACCACATCAACAGCAAGACGGCTGCAGAACCACTGGCCAGCTGCCAATAATCCATCTGCCACGGTGCGCTTTGCTGACGCAGTACTTGAATGGCCGGCACTGCGGTCAGGCGCCAAACCGGTCGCAGCGAAAACATGAACGAACAAATCAATGCCGTAGCAATGCCAAGCCAGAGCGCTTTGGCACTGAACACCGCCTGATAACCATCAATCCATTGGCTCAGCAGCCCTTGTACTGCAAAGTTTGCCGCCACCCCCAGTAGCAATCCAAGTACGCTGGCAAAACAAGTCACCAGTAACAGATGGCTGAAGTAAATTTGCCTTGCCTGCGCGGATGTCATACCGAGCGCTTTGATGACTGCAACGGCCATTTGATGGCGCTGACTGTAGCGGTTTGCCGCAACTGCAGCGGCCGCTGCCGCCAACACAATTCCGAGTAATCCGGCTAACAATAAAAATCGCTCGGCACGGTCGAGGGCACTGCCAACTGCACTTTGCCGATCTAACTGTTGCCAGCGGTCATTTGCGGTCAGCAGAGGTGTTGTGTCATCCACCAGCTGCGACAGTGCCGTTTCATCGCCGGCAAACATATACCGATATGAAATGCGGCTGCCAGGTTGTACGACCTGGGTAGCCGCAACATCAGCAAGATGCATCAGCACACGCGGCTGCCCCCCAAACAAATTCAGTGGTGCATCGGGCTCATCCACAATTAAACCGCCAACAGTGAGTGTCGTAGCACCTATATCCAGCGTAGCGCCGGTCTGGACATTCAGTATCTGCGCCAGTCGGGGTTCCAGATACAACATCCCCTGTTGTAACTGCGATACCTGACCATTGTCGGTATCGAGCGTTAGTTTTCCGCGCAGTGGGTACTCAGCGGATACCGCTTTCACATTCACCAGCTGCATATTGTCGCCGGCAAACACCATGGTATTAAACTGGATTTGCTCAGCCGTTTTTAGCCCCAGCGCCTGAGCTTGATTGAAGATCTCGCGTTGAAAAGGTGAACTGGAACGCAATACTTTGTCGGCAGCGGTAAAATTGCTGCTGCGCTGCATCAAGGCGCTGCGCACGCTGTCAGTAATACCACTCAGACTCACGACAGTCAGCACTGCCAACATTAACGCAAAGGCGACGACCCAAAGTTCGCCGTTTCTAAGCTCACGCCAGAATAGTCGCCAGGCGATCTTAACCAGCATAACTGCGCTCCTGTGTGCGGCTAGTCGCCTTTTGCTCAATCAGGCGGCCAGCATCCATCTGGAACTGACGCTGACAACGTGCTGCCAGTTGCGAATTGTGTGTCACCAGAACCAAGGTTGTGCCCTGGCTTTGATTCAGCTCAAACAGCAGATCTTCGACCTTGCGGCCAGTTGCACTGTCCAGATTGGCTGAAGGTTCATCGGCAAATAAAATCGCAGGCCGAGTGATAAAAGCCCTTGCAATGGCTACTCGTTGCTGCTCGCCACCAGAGAGCTGAGCCGGGAAAAAATGCATACGCTCACTGAGACCAACCAATTCCAGCAGTTGCCTGCCCCGCTCCACGGCCTGCGGTTGCCCGGCGAGTTCTGCCGGCAAAGTGACATTTTCAAGGGCAGTTAACGCTGGCAGCAGCAAAAATGACTGGAACACAAAACCGACAGATTTTGCGCGAAGTTCCGCCCGTTCATCATCACTCTGCAGGTCAATGCGTGTACCGGCCAGAATGATTTCGCCGCTACTTGGTACATCCAGGCCGGCTAACAAACCTAACAGTGTCGATTTGCCGGAACCAGAGGCACCGACAATAGCAACACTGTCGCCCTTATTGATTGTCAGATTGATATCCGTCAGGATGTTCAGCGTATTACCCGGCAGCGTGACTTGTTTGCACAGCGCGCGGGTCTGAATAAACAACTCTGGTGTAACTGACATGCGATTCTATTTCCTTATTTGTGCCCTGTGGACCTTTGCCTGTCTGCCGATTTCGGCGGATGCAGCAACAAAAACTTTGATGATTGTTGGCGACAGCTTAAGCGCCGGTTATGGCTTACAGCAACCGCAAAGCTGGCCCGCTTTGCTGCAGCGCAGCCTCGAACAAAAAAACTCGTCGTGGCGAATTCAGAACGCCAGTATCAGTGGCGAAACCAGTGGTGGCGCGCTGGCACGCCTACCGGCCTTACTCCAGCAACATAAACCTACAGCTGTGCTGATCGAAATTGGCGGCAATGACGGTTTGCGTGGCTTTCCCATCAGCCGGTTGCGGCAGAACCTGCAACAACTGATAGAACTCACTAAAAGCGTGGGCGCCACTCCTGTGCTGATGCAGATACGTATCCCGCCGAATTACGGACCACGCTACACCGAGCAGTTTGTTAATGTCTATGCAGAACTGGCTGCACAGCATCAACTGAAACTCTGGCCGTTTTTTATGGACAACATTGCCGTACGGCCAGAATTGATGCAAGCGGATGGCATCCATCCGAACGTTAAAGCTC
This sequence comes from Rheinheimera sp. F8, assembly GCF_001518915.1. Classification (NCBI taxonomy): domain Bacteria; kingdom Pseudomonadati; phylum Pseudomonadota; class Gammaproteobacteria; order Chromatiales; family Chromatiaceae; genus Rheinheimera; species Rheinheimera sp. F8. The sequence continues at coordinate 2,927,284 of NZ_CP013656.1, read as the reverse complement.
AGCCTATTATCAGGGATTTTGTGCTGCCGTTCATCGAAGAAATGTAATGAGATATAAAGCGCGTTGACATGACACTGACAATGCAACGCGCGGAGTGACGGAGTTCAGGCAAAGAGAAACGGAAAAATAACCAACAGCATGACTAGCGTTGATTTTTTATGCTGCAAGGAAAATTGGTGGAGCTAAGCGGGATCGAACCGCTGACCTCTTGCATGCCATGCAAGCGCTCTCCCAGCTGAGCTATAGCCCCATCGGCTGAACGGATGTTCAATAGATGGCGTCCCTTAGGGGATTCGAACCCCTGTTACCGCCGTGAAAGGGCGGTGTCCTAGGCCTCTAGACGAAAGGGACATCTGGAAAATACGGTGACAATCTGTGGCGTCCCTTAGGGGATTCGAACCCCTGTTACCGCCGTGAAAGGGCGGTGTCCTAGGCCTCTAGACGAAAGGGACACAGTAGACTGTCTTGTATATCATTGGCGTCCCTTAGGGGATTCGAACCCCTGTTACCGCCGTGAAAGGGCGGTGTCCTAGGCCTCTAGACGAAAGGGACGGACTGATATACATGTTCTGTTTCTGAAGTGGCGTCCCTTAGGGGATTCGAACCCCTGTTACCGCCGTGAAAGGGCGGTGTCCTAGGCCTCTAGACGAAAGGGACACATACAGAAATTTTGGTGGAGCTAAGCGGGATCGAACCGCTGACCTCTTGCATGCCATGCAAGCGCTCTCCCAGCTGAGCTATAGCCCCACATCAACAACGCAGGCGTTATCGGCTTTGCGTTACAGAACGAGGCGCATTCTATGGGCCAGCCCCAGGAGTGTCAACAATTTTTTCGGTGCGGGGATCTGATCGGGTAAAAATTAATCTGACCGGATAAAAACAATACAAATCTACACTAAATATTGAAAAAACAATGTGCTAGCGCGACAGTTCCGAAGCAGCAGAAATGGTGTTGATATACCCTGCGTGGCCTTGCTGTGCTACCCTATCGGTCCCGGACGGCTGCTGGTTGTCCATTTGCATTCAGGATCAGATGTTATGTATGAAGCATATTATGGATTAAAGGACAGACCCTTTCAGCTTACGCCAAATCCACAATGGTTTTTTGCCAGCAAACTGCATAAACGCGCATTGGCTTATCTGCAATATGGCCTGAGTCAAGGCGAAGGGTTTATCGTGATCACCGGCGATGTAGGCACCGGTAAAACAACCATCGCTAATCAGCTGCTGGCCAAACTGGACCCGCACCAGATCATTGCCAGACAAATCGTCACGTCAAAGCTCAATCCTGACGATTTATTGCGAATGATCTGCTCGGTGTTCCAACTGCAAATCAAAGAACACAATAAAGCCACGTACCTTGAAGCCATCTCTGCTTACTTGCAGACCTTAGCTCAGCATAAAAAACGCGCCTTATTATTAGTGGATGAAGCACAGAACCTGCCGTTAGAATCAATCGAAGAATTGCGCATGTTGTCGAATTTCCAACTGGCCGGCAAGCCACTGCTGCAGAGTTTCTTACTCGGCCAGAATGAGTTAAATGCTGTGATCCAATCCCCGCATATGGAACAGTTCCGTCAGCGTATTATTGCATCATCAAATTTGTCCGCACTGAGTGTCGAAGATTGTCAGGCCTATATTGAGTATCGGATCCAGGCTGCCGGCGGCCCGGCGGCACTGTTGGATAATGCTTGTTTTGCGATGATCCACCAGTTCAGCTCAGGGATCCCGCGTAAAATTAACAATCTGATGGATCGGGTTTTGTTGTACGGATTTCTGGAAGAAATTAAGACGTTTACACCGCACGATGTGCAACAGGTGATCGTAGAAATCAGTGGCGAAGTCGCAAACCATACGCCGGTAGCCCCTCCTGTTGTAGTTCCTGTACCCCAGCAGGTCGAAAATGTTGTCATTGCCGAACAGCCTGCGGCTAATCCGTACCATGCTATGCTGACTGAATTGTCTGGTTTGCTGGATAATTCGTTACAACATAAAATTCGGATGGCACAGCAACTGGATGACTTACTCAGCCAACAGCAACAGCAAGTCTTACGGCAAAATCAGCATCAAAACTTGACGCCTGGCGATACTGACAATAAAGGCAAATAAAACCAAAAAAAACCGCAGCATCTGCGGTTTTTTTTATCAGAATTTATACTCAATCCCGACCCAGGCACGGTTTTCCTGATAATCGCGACTGTCAGAGCGGTAATCAACCTCGATCCGTTTCAGGTTCGCATTAGCTGACAAATCTTTGTTAATCTCCCGCTTCAGACTCAGACTGACTGACTTAACGATCCCGGTCATCTCGCCAAAGCTGTCTTTGCCATCGACCTGATAAATCAAATCAGAATAATCTGCTGACAATGTCAGACTGCTGCGCGCATTTAACTGCCAATTCGCTGACGCATTAATAAATTTGTCTTCGCGAACCGCATTCCGTTCAATGAGCTGATCTTTGCGCTGACCAATTCTGCTGCTGAGTTTTAACCGGTTAAAATCATAGCCCAGCAGATACGACACATTACGGCGTACCACCAGAAACTCACTGAGATCTGAGGCCGGTCTGGTCATATTGTACAACCGCTCGCCCTGCCCCGGAATATAAGACGCTGTCGGTGGCTGAAAGCAATTGTCCAAACCCGGCGTCACGCCAGGAGGACAGACAAACAGTGAACTTTCCAAATCACCGTCATTAAACCCCAGTAATGAACCGACTGTATCGCTGACACTCAGCTCCATCCTTAAGTGCTTTAAACTATAAGTTCCTTTGGCCTGCGCAGTTCTGCCAAAAAAGCGCTTATCCAGTGAACCGGTTAGTTTTGTCCGGCGCGACGGCGCCAGTTCAAACGTGGTACCGATATATTCCTTGGCTTCTTTGGCGTTATTCACTTTGTTATAAGTGATGTTCCACCAGGACCTGTCGGTAATTTTCCATTCCAGGCCACCGCCGACCGAATGGTGATTACGATATTGAGCAAATACTGAACTCGCGCCTGCGATATTGCTGTTGCTTTCAACAGACCCGGTGGCAATCATTGAGATCCGCCAGAAAAACGGCACTCCGATAACCCCTTGTGCGCGGCGGTTGTATTGCGATTCACGCACGTCACGTTCTGTTTTAGTCGCGTTACCCTCAAAGCCCCAGAAAAATTTCCGGTTGCGATCACGCGTCCTGAGGCCAAAAGTGCCTGCCAGACTGCTGTTTTCTAAACTAACCTGCTCGCCGCTTTGCTCATCAAATACCGATATCGATTGATCTGATTTGGTACGGACGGCATTGAGGCCAAAATCCATCATGGCCCAATCAAAACGGTCATGGGAAAAGGACAATGAAGCAAACTGCGATTCAACTTTTGCCAAATCACCGGTGGCGCTGATTTCGTCCTGATAGCGGGACGTCGAGTCTGAAGCCGTTCTGTTACTTTGGCGGGCCCCGACCTGCAAATCCAAGGCTTCATTGAGGAAACTGGCACTGCCAGACCAACGATAACTAAACAGGTTTTCGTTATCGCGTTGGGCGTCATCAAATACCAGATTCTGGCTTTGCAAATTCAGGCTCGTTGTCAGCCAACTGCCTCGAAATGACAAATCCAGTTCAGGTAAGACTTCATACGCCATCCCCTCATCAGCTTCAACCGTCTGATTTTTAATACCATAGGCGTAAATAGCACTGGACAGCGACGGTTTAATATCAAAGTCAGCCCGCGCCATCGCTGGCAACATAGCCAGCAACAAGGTGGCAAAACGCAGTGTTGGTACTCTATTACTCTGCATAATATCCATATCCGTAACCATACCCCTTGTCTCTGCTGTAATGCGCTTTGTTGATCACAAAACCTGTGGCTAAATCAGGCGGCAGCATGCTGATGGCCTTTTCCAGCTCATTCAGTTTGGTTTTGTTCTCTTCAAGCACAATCACAGCCTGACCACACATGCCGGCTAATACCGAAGTTTCATTGACCCCCAGTAATGGTGGTGCATCAAAAATAACGATCCGGTCCGGGTAGCGTGATGCAAACTCGTTCACCAACGCTGCCATCTTGTCACTGGCGAGTAGCTCAGTAGACAGATGGTGGGGTTTACCGGCCGCAATCAGTTTCAGCCGTTCCACATTAGTGCTGTACATGATGTCTGTAACATCGACATTGTCTGAGCTCAGATAATCAGTCAGGCCTCGTGGCACGCTGATCTCCAGCGTGCGGGAGACGTTTGGCCGAAGCACATCGGCATCAACCAACAACACGGTTTTGTCCTGCTCCAGTGCAATACTCAATGCCAGATTCACCGACGTGAATGTCTTGCCTTCACCAGGTCTGCTACTGGATACCAGGATCAGATTCGGGTTGCGCAAGCTGCTGCTCAGAGGACCAAAAGCATTGTTAATCAATTTGCGTTTGATCACCCGGTACTCTTCGTATATCAGTTTGCGTTCGGTTGCTTTGGCTACGAAATTACGTTTGGATAAACTCTCTAAATCAATATCAATAAACTGACTGGCGGTTCTATGGTCAGCAGGCTCCGCAATCGACCGTTCAATGGTCGCTACCGGCATGTCCGCACTCGCAGTCTCTGTGGGCGCTGACATTGCCTGCCCCAGTTTATCCAGTGCTTTTTCTATCGTACTCATATCAACCATCCTAAAATCTGTTTCGCTGTAATACCAAATACCAGCTCATTGGTGACCAGCAAGGTATAACAGAGCATCAGTACTCCGGAGAGTGCAAGGAAATACAACAGATGTTTTTTGCTTTGACGCAATAACACATCTTTGGATGTATGAGAAACCAGACCAAAAACCGGGAAATCTGAAATTGTCTTTAACTGCAGCGCAGACGTTACTACCGGTTGCAATTGACTACGCACTAATGCCATCGCCAGACCGCCAATCACACCCGCAAATAATACCAAGGTGTAAAACACAATACGCGGTGGGCCCGACGGTTTCATTGGTACCCGTGGTGGCTCGATTTCGCGGAACTGTACGTCTTGTTGCGATTCGTCAGCTTTCTGGCTCAGACTTAATGCATCGCGACGACTTAACAGTTCTTCGTACTTCGATTTTGTCAGCTCGTAATCGCGGTTTAATCCCGCAAACTTGGCCTCTATATCAGGAATTACGTTGCGCTGGCGTTCCAGCGTTTCCAGCTTTTCTTCAAAGCTCTTCACCCTAACCTTGGCCGACTCAACGTCATTCTCCAGATTTGATGTGATGATCTTCAGATTCTGATACACCTCGTTTTGTGACCCACTGCTTGCACTTGGGTTACCACGGGCAGCCTGTTGTAACGCTTCAATTTCCTGCTTACGCATCACCTGCAACGAATCCAGCAGCCGTTTAGTTTCCGCCACGTCCGGATGTTGGTCTGTGTAACGAATCAACAAAGCGTCTAACTGATTCTGCAGAGCTTTAATTCGATCATCATATTGAGTTGTCAGGCTTGAATTTCCACCGGACTGATTTGATGCCAATGGATCTTCGCCACGCAACTGCCGGCGTGAAGACTCGAGTTTGCTTTGCAACTCCCGCAGTGTTAACCGAGCTTCTTCCAGCCGTTCTTTTTCGCCCTCAATCCGACCATAAAAATTACTGTCAGACAACGGCCCTAACGCGATTTGCTCTTTTTTGAATTCGGATAAGCGACGCTCGGCTTCAACTAAGCGACTCTCATAGTCGGTTATTTGTGTGTCAAGAAATTCAGAAGCCTTTTTCGAACTGGCTACGGAATCACCGACGCGGTTTTCAATAAAGGTATTTAAAGTTTCCTGAACAACCTTTAAAGCCATTTTCGGCGAGGCATTTGAATAAGAGATGACGTAGATATTTTCCCGACCTGAAGACCCGAGCTTGATATCATTTTTCAGGGCGTCAATCAGTTTTTCATAGGCAGCGCTGTCCGACGCATAAATATCCATGTCGGTTGCTTTGGCGATTTTTTCCAGATTCGGCCGGCTTAACAAAGTCCGTGCCATCAACTCGATTTCCTGCTGAGGATTGTCTCTGATCGTCAGGCCTTGCAGGACAGGCGCGAGGACCGAACGGGTCTCAACAAATAACTTTGCCTCGGCCTGATAGGTCGGTGGCATGTTAAAGACAAATAACCAGCCCAGAGGACAAATCAACCACGCCGTTAAAATTATATAACGGCGTCGAAGCCAAATCCCTTGCAGATAAACCAGCAACATCTCGAGCGCAAGGTTTAATTCCTTCATCTAACTACTCCGCAGACGCGATTTTAAAACCAAGCTTCAGGGATAATGACGATGTCACCGGGTAAAATATCAACGTTTGCAGAGATGTCGCCGTCGCGCACCAGGTCGTCCAGGCGAACGTCATAAGTCATTTGTTTGCCATTTTTAACCCGAACCAGCTTGGCACCGTTGCCGCTGGCAAATTCAGTCAGGCCGCCTGAAGCGATCATCAGATCAAGCACAGTCATGTATTGGCGATAAGGATAGGATTGAGGTTTTGCCGCGGCACCGATCACGCGCACTTGCTCACTGAACGGACCCACAAATCCTGAAACCGAAACAGTCACGACCGGATCGCGAATGTATTTAGCGAGAATTTTTTCCATATCGCGGGCAAACTGCGTCGGTGTGCGGCCGGCGACGGGAACATCTTCGACCAGAGAGGTGCTGATTTTTCCATCCGGGCGGACAATAAATGAACCTGACAATTCAGGGTTCCGCCAGACAAATATTGTCACTGAATCATTTGGACCGATCAGGTAGCTGTATTGGTCAACCGCAGTGGTGCGTGCCGGTTGTACAGTAGCGCCTGGCAATTCGTTGGTGCTGCAAGCCTGCAACCCAAGTAACATCACAGATCCAACGACCACGGCAATAGCAGAACTTGCTTTCATTTCTTATACGTCCTTTGTTACTGATGCGATTTTAATATAACTGAATTTTACATAGCTGTGACGGCTATCATAAAAATTTAATTCCAGTTTCCAGACCATCGGCGTATACTTCTGCCTCTGCTTAACTAAGTCAAGATCACTGTGCGGAAATTTGCACTTAATTCAGAATGTTCCGGGAAGAAGTAATTAATGAATAAGGCTGTTCGTTACGGGGGAAACACGCTTGCAGAGAAACTCTTTCTGCTGGGCGAAATGCTATTACTACTGGCGTCAAGTTTTGCGGCTTCTTTTATTCTATCGTTTTATCAACCGATAGATCAGGAACTGGCTGCTATTAACGCGGTGTTATATACCGGCTGCGTCATGTTGTGTGCATTGTCAGTAGGTCTGTATGACCAGAAACTGCGTGAAGATACAGGTGGAGTGCTTAAACGAGTACTAATCACCTTGTTTTTGGCAGGTATTCTGCTCGAAGTATTCATCTTCAGCCTGATCCCCTCTTTACATCTCGGCTTTATCTTTAATCTGGTTTCGTCGCTGATTTCGTTAATCACGCTGACCTCATTCCGGATGTTGTTCCACTATCACGATATTACCAAAATCAGCCGCCGACGCGTTTTAGTGCTTGGTTCGGGTGAGCGCGCGTCGATTATCGAGCGCCGCATGCGTCGTAATGTCGACCGGAAAAACTTTGAGATCCACGGGTTCGTGAAAATCGACGGCGACCAGGAAGGCCATATCCCGGATTCAAAAGTTATCCAGTTCGATTATAAAACCAGCCTCTACGAATACGCTGTTGAGCACGAAATCGAGCAGTTAGTCATTGCCTGTGATGAACGGCGCAACATGCTGCCAGTTGAACATTTGTTTAAGTGTAAAACCCGCGGTGTCGATGTGATCGAAATCCTCGACTTTATTGAGCAGGAAACCGGGCAGATCGCAGTGAACCTTATATACCCAAGCTGGGTGATTTATTCGAATGGTTTTGAAATGAACCACCGGTTTAAAACCAGTCTGGATCACCGCTTAAATGCTGTACTGGCGCTGTTTGTATTGGCGGCGTTATGGCCACTGATGTTGATCACTGCGCTGGTAATTTATTTTGACGATGGACGGCGCACCGGCGCCTCAGTGTTCTACCGGCAGATCCGGATTGGCATCGATGGTAAACCATTTCAGATCCTGAAATTCCGTAGTATGCGGCCAGACGCCGAAGCCGGTGGTGCGCAGTGGGCCACACTAAACGATTCACGGGTCACCAAAATCGGTGGATTTATCCGCAAATACCGGATCGACGAACTGCCACAACTGTTTAATATCATCAAAGGTGATATGGGTTTTGTCGGTCCGCGGCCAGAGCGTCCGGAATTTGTCGAGAAATTAGTCAAAGAAATTCCTTATTACAATCAACGCCATAATGTAAAACCTGGCCTGACTGGCTGGGCGCAACTGAAGTACCCATATGGCTCAACGACTGAAGACGCACAAGAAAAACTGAAGTTTGACCTGTATTACATCAAACACCGGACCTTGTTGCTTGATTTGGTCATTTTGATCAGAACAGTTGAAATAGTAATCTTTGGCAAGGGCCGTTAATTCTGATGTCAGCTGCTTTATCAAAACTCAATGCGATGACTGTCGACGTGGAAGATTATTTCCACGTCGCGGCGTTTGAAAAACAAATTCAGCCCGCAGACTGGAATGGCCTGGTGCCACGCGTTGATATCAATACTCGTCGCCTGCTTGATTTATTTGACGAGCACAATGCCAAGTCTACTTTTTTCTTTCTTGGCTGGGTGGCTGAAAAATTCCCTGATTTGGTTAAAGAAGTACAACGCCGCGGCCACGAGGTCGCCAGCCATGGCTACGCGCATACGAAAGTCCACCAGCAAACCCCGGCTGAATTTAAAGCCGATGCATTGCGGGCTAAGGACATGCTGGAACAACTGACCGGACAAGAAATTGTCGGATATCGGGCACCAAGTTTCTCCATCAATAAACAAAGTGAATGGGCGTTTGAGATCCTCAAAGAAATCGGTCACAGCTACAGTTCCAGCACTTACCCGGTGAAACACGATCTGTATGGCGTCCCTGACTGGCCACAACAGCCTTATCTTCGCCCGGAAGGTCTGTTAGAGATCCCAATGCCTACTTTAGTGATGCACGGCAAACAGCTGCCGATCGCTGGCGGGGGCTACTTCCGGCTGATGCCGTATTGGTTGAGTAGCCGGCTGATTTCACGTTTTCTGCGCGAAGATAAGATGCCTTATATGTTTTATTTCCACCCGTGGGAAATAGACCCGGAGCAGCCACGGGTACAAGGTGCGCCGTTAAAGTCCCGTTTCCGTCATTATGTCAATCTGAACCGAATGGAAAATAAGCTGGGGCAATTGCTGACCCAGTTCAACTGGGGTAGTCTGGATCAAGTTTATCAGAGCGAACTGCAACGATTTAAGTAAGAAAAATAACAACTAAGGGATTTAGATGTACCACCCATTGCCTGCAACTCATCCGATCGCTTTTGTTCTGGGTCTATCTGCTGGATCCTGCGGTACAAGTGTTTTAGCACATAATTCTGACTCCCCTACCGGTGTCGCAGGTCAGGCAGGTGTTCAGCATGGCTAAGCCCAAACTGCTGTATCTTTGCCACCGCATTCCATATCCGCCAAATAAAGGCGATAAAATTCGCTCTTTCAATTTATTAAAAGCTTTGTCTGAACAGTATGAAGTTTATCTTGGCTGTTTTATTGATGACGAATACGATTTCCAGTACATCGATAAACTGGCCGATTGGTGTGTCGAGTTCAAATGCCGCCGGCAACGCAAGCTGGTGTCAAAAATAAAGGGCCTCAGCGCCTTTTTGACTAACAAGCCGATCACACTGCCCTACTTTTATGATGCGGAACTACGGTACTGGGTCAAACAAACCATTCAGAAACATAAAATTGACAAAGTTTTTGTATTTTCGTCGTCGATGGCGCAATACGTTGATCACCCGGAATTTGCCCAATTGCACCGGGTCATTGATTACATTGATATCGATTCCGATAAATGGCGCCAATATGCGGAGCATCAAACTGGCGTGATGCGCTGGGTTTACAACCGCGAACATCGGCAGCTACAACGCTATGAACAGCAATATTGTGAACGCTTTAATTACAGCTTGTTTGTGTCTCCGGATGAAGCCGCAATGTTCCGTCAGTTGATGCCAGCTGCCTTGGCAAACAAAATTCACGCTGTCCTGAACGGTGTTGATACCCGATTCTTTAATCCTGAACAAACGCTGTCAACAGCCGAATATCCGTTGCATGGTCGTTATCTGGTGTTCACCGGCGCCATGGATTATTGGGCCAATGTCGATGCTGTAGCCTGGTTTTGCCGGCATGTTTGGCCGCAGATCAGAGTAGCGCAGCCCGATTTACATTTTTATATTGTCGGTGGTAACCCATCCTCACAAGTCCTGGCCTTACACGGCAAAGATCAGGTGTGGGTGACCGGCCGGGTCGATGATGTCCGTCCTTATCTGGCCAATGCCGACATGGTCGTTGCGCCTTTGCGGATCGCCCGCGGTATTCAGAACAAAGTGCTTGAAGCGATGGCGATGGACAAAAAAGTGGTCGCCAGCTGTATGGCAATGGAAGGCATCAACGCACCATTGTCCGACTATTTGGCAGCCAGCGATGATGCAGCCGAGTTTGCCACTTTGTGTTTGCACATGTTGCAGCAACCGCAGCAAGGCTGCACGAACCGCGTTTGGGTTGAGCAAAACTTTACCTGGCCCGCAACTTTAGCACCGCTGTCTGGTTATCTTGGCAATGTCACAGTTTAAGCCGGTTCAATTCTTGTTGTTGCTGTCCGCTGTGCTGCTCGGCTGGGGTTTTGTGTTCTGGCCGACGCTGCAGAGTATGGAAAAAATCTGGCAGGAATCGGATACCTATACGCATTGTTATTTGATCCCATTGATCTCGGCCTGGTTATTGTACGACCGACGGGAACTCATCACCGCATTGCCCCGCCCGACCTGGCTGCCATTGCTGGCCGTAATCGCTTGCTGCAGCATCTGGCTCGTGGGTTACATTGCGGATATCAATACCCTGACTCATTTCAGCGCGATACTCAGTCTGCAGTTACTACTGCTGTCATTACTCGGCTGGAAATTGGCCTATCAGGTTGCTTTTCCATTGTTTTATCTGATTTTTATGGTGCCATTTGGCGATGCTCTCAATCCGCCTCTGCAGGATATCACCGCCAATGCCAGCGTCATGCTGTTACAATGGTCGGGCATTCCGGTGCTGCGGGAAGGTTTGTATCTGACAACACCCGTAGGCCAGTTTGAAGTCGCGGAAGCCTGTTCTGGCTTGCGTTTTTTGATCGCGTCGCTGGCGATTGGTGCTGTTTTTTCATATTTAACCTACCAACGCTGGTGGAAACATCTGCTGTTTATGGTTTCAATCCTGCTTTTTTCCGTCATTGCGAATTGTTTCCGCGCGTTTTTCCTGATTTGGATTGGTGAGACTACTCAGATGCAATACGGCTTTGGCATGGATCACTTTATTTACGGCTGGTTTTTCTTTGCCCTGGTGATGTTTTTGATGTTCTGGCTCGGTGGGAAATGTGCAGATCCGCAGCCAAAGCCGGTACCAGTGGTTCATTCTGCACAACCAGTGACGGCATTACCGGTGTTTGGCGCCGGCATGGCAATTTTAGTCTTGTGTTTTACCATGCGTTTCCAAATCAGTGTCACGGCAACGCCGGAGCAGCCGTCCGTAGCCGCAGCGCCGGCAGGCCTGGTAGCTCAAACCGGTAAGTCTTGGCAGCCTGGCTTCTTTGACGGCCTGCAACGTCTTCAGGCCGTTGATGACCTTGGCGTACAATACCTGTTTGCCCAATTTGGCCATAAACAGGACAAAGGCGAGCTGATCGGCTGGAAAAATAATCTATATCAGCGCCGGCAGTGGCGTGTGATGCAGCAGCAGCAACTGATGGTTGGCGACGGTAAACCGGTTGCGTTGCTGGAACTACGTAACAGCAGCGGTGATTTCCAGACGCTGGCATTTTATTATCGGGTTGGTAACAGGCAAACAACCTCTGAATTGACCGCGAAATGGTATCAGGTGCAAGCTTTGTTGCTGAACGAACATAGCTTTTCCGAAGTCCGAGCGGTGCTGTTTGCCAGTAAAATCGCCGACCTGCCACCGGCAAATCTGCAACGCGCGCTGGCGCAACTGGAAGTTATCCGTTGATGCAGACAGAACCGATGTTAATAGCCCATCTGATTTATAGTCTGGACACCGGTGGTCTTGAGCGCGTCATGTTGAACTGTATCCGCCAGTTGCCGGCGACTCAATGCCGCCATGTAGTGATCAGCCTGACTATTGCGACTGAATTTGCCAGCCAATTGCCAACAGATGTTGCAGTGTATTGCCTGCACAAAAGGCCTGGCAAAGATTTGGGTATTCATCTGAAGCTATGGCGCTTATTGCGCGACATCAAACCCGACATTCTGCACAGTTATAATCTGGCGACCCTTGAATATCACCCAATCGCCTGGCTGGCTGGCGTCACCGGTCATTTGCATGCCGAGCACGGTCGCGATATCTCCGACCCCAACGGTGAAAATAAGAAGTATCAATGGCTGCGCCGGCTGGTTAGTCCTTTTTTGCAGACCTATGTTGTGGTCAGCGCAGATTTACATCGCTGGATGGACCAGGTCGTCAGGATCCCTGCGCGTAAAAATCAGTTGATTTACAACGGTGTCAATACAGAAAAATTTTGTCCATCGCCAATCAAAGCACGTCCCTTTACCTTTATCCATGTGGCCAGACTCTCTGCCGTTAAGGACCAGTGTTCTTTGTTAGAAGCTATGGCCATTGTGCTTAAACAAAGCGAGCAGCCATGTCAGCTTTGGCTGGTCGGTGATGGCCCTGAACGCGAACGGCTGCAACAACAATATCAGCGACTTGGGTTTACACCGCAACAGGTGAAATTGCTGGGCGAGCGTCACGACATCGCTGAGTTGATGGCACAAAGCCAGCTGTTTGTGTTGTCTTCCGTTGCCGAAGGTATTCCAATGACGGTGTTAGAGGCGATGGCAGGCGGACTGCCAGTCATTGCCACTGCAGTGGGCGGCCTGCCTGAGCTGCTGGCCGCCGGTCGTGGCAGTCTGGTACCGGTCGCAGATCCGACGGCCCTGGCCGAAATGATGCTGACCTATCTGCACGACCCGGAGCGGGTGCAACTTGAAAGCATAAAATGCAGGGAAACCGTTTGCCGGCAGTTCAGTGAACAGGCTATGGTATCGCAATATCTGGCGCTTTATCAGCAAATTAACCATTAGGAAGTTGTTATGTGTGGCATCGTTGGCATGTTTCGGTTACAGGCCGGACGTCCGGTTGACGCAGCCTTAGTGGCCGCGATGAACCAGGCACAATATCATCGTGGGCCTGATGAGGGCGACCAATACATCGATGAGCAGATTGGCCTGGGTCACCGCCGGCTGTCGATTATCGACCTTGCCAGTGGCCAGCAGCCTATGACCGACGAGTCTGGTCGTTATGTGCTGATTTTTAATGGCGAAATATATAACTTCATGGCACTGCGCGCTGAACTGGAAGCGTTGGGTCATGTATTTAAAACCCATTGTGATACTGAAGTGATCCTGCGTGGTCACATGCAGTGGGGTGATGCCTGTGTCGAGCGGTTACAAGGCATGTTTGCTTATGCATTCTGGGATAAAGCTGCACAGCGCCTGCTGCTTGCCCGAGACCGCCTTGGCATTAAACCACTGTTTTACACCCTGTTTGACCAGACCTTATATTTTGCATCAGAGTTGAAAAGCCTGAAGTTGATCCCAGGACTGGACAAGACCATTAATCCAATAGCGATTGAGCAATATTTCACTCTTGGTTATGTCGCAGAACCCGCCACTATTTATCAGTCAGTACAGAAATTATGCCCGGCGCAGACACTTGCGCTGTCAGTCTCAGCTGCGACTCCGAAGCTGCACACCTACTGGCATCTGAGTTACAAAACTCAAATCGAGCTGTCTGATGCCGACTATCAGCAACAGCTGGTTGCGGAACTGAATCAGGCGATTGCCAGCCATCTGGTAACTGAAGTTCCGCTCGGGTCATTTTTATCCGGCGGCGTTGATTCCAGCGCTGTGGTGGCTTTGATTGCCGGCATGTCAGACCAGCCGGTCAAAACCTGTTCTATTGGTTTTGATGTAGCGGCCTATGACGAAACCAGTTATGCCCAGCACATCGCTGAACGCTATCATACGCAGCACGACAGCAAAATCGTTAAGTCCGATGACTTTAGCCTGATCCCGCAACTGGCTCATTTTTACGACGAACCTTATGCCGATTCCTCCGCCCTCGCCACCTACCGGGTGTGTGAACTGGCACGCAGCAAAGTAACCGTTTGTATGTCAGGCGATGGTGCGGACGAACTGCTGGCTGGTTACCGGCGCTACAAAATGTTGATGGCCGAGCAGCAGGTCCGCAATAAACTGCCGGAAGCGTTGCGCAAAGCTATCTTCAAACCGCTGGGTAAACTCTATCCGAAACTGGATTGGGCGCCGCGTTTTCTGCGTGCTAAAACCACCTTTCAGGCGCTGGCGATGGATCAGGTTGAAGGTTATCTGCATGCCGTATCGTTATTAAAACAAGAACAACGCGACCAGCTGTTTTCACCTCAACTGAAACAACAACTGGCCGGCTACAACACATTGCAGCTGTTTCGCGAAGTGGCGGCAGACTTTGATGGTCACGATGAACTGGCGCTGCTGCAATATATCGACATCCGCACCTATCTGGTTGGCGATATTCTGACCAAAGTCGACCGCGCCAGTATGGCCAACAGTCTCGAAGTGCGGGTACCGTTCCTGGACCATAAATTCGTGGAGTGGACAGCGAAGATCCCGGCACAGCAGAAACTACGTGCAGGCGAAGGGAAATACGTGCTGAAAAAAGCCATGGAACCCTATTTGCCGGCGGACATCCTGTACCGGCCAAAAATGGGCTTTCGGGTGCCATTGGCAGAATGGTTTCGCGGCGCACTGCAACAGCAGCTGCGTCAGGCATTACTCAGTGATCTGATGCGCAATTGCGGCTGGTTTCAAATGGATACGATAGAACGCTGGCTCGATCAGCATCAGTCAGGTCAGCGCGACCACAGCACAGCGCTTTGGACCTTGTTAATGTTTGAGAATTTTTTGCGCCAATCGCAATAAAGGAACTGTGACGTGAAGGTTTTGCATATATTTGACCACTCAATCCCGCTGCACAGCGGCTATACGTTTCGCAGCCGTTCGATCCTGAACCAGCAACGAGCTTTGGGTATTCAAACCTGCCATGTCACCAGCCCAAAACACGGTAATGCCGTCGCAGGTACTGAAACTGCAGACGATCTGCTGTTTTATCGCTCCGCACAGCCAAGCGGCATCATGACTAAGCTACCAGGATTTAATCAACTGGCGCTGGTCGGGCCAATGACTGAACGTATTCTTGAAGTCGTTGCACTGGAAAAGCCAGACATACTTCATGCGCATTCACCAGCACTCAATGGCTTGGCGGCGCTGCAAGCCAGTAAAAAATGTGGTTTGCCGGTGGTGTACGAGATCCGGGCATTCTGGGAAGATGCGGCTGTTGATCATGGCAGCTGTAAAGAAGGCGATTTACGTTACACACTGACCCGCCAGCTGGAAAATTATGTCGTCAAACGCGCAAACGCAGTGACGACTATCTGTGAAGGCCTGCGTAAAGATCTGGTCGGGCGCGGTTTCGCGGCCAATAAACTGACCGTGATCCCCAATGCAGTTAATGTCGAACACTTTCAGATGTGTGGGCCCAAGAATGCCCAACTTGAGGCCGAGCTCGGCCTGACTGGCTGCCAGGTGTTAGGCTTCCTCGGCTCTTTTTATGCGTATGAAGGGCTGGATTTGGCTATTGCCGCGCTGGCCAGTATCACGCAGCAAGCTCCGGATTTACGTTTGTTACTGGTTGGCGGTGGCCCACAGGAGCAACAACTACGCCAGCTAGCGCAGTCGCTAGGCGTCGCAGACAAAGTCATTTTTACCGGCCGGGTACCACACCAGCAGATTGACAACTACTACAGTCTGGTCGATTTATTGGTGTACCCACGTAAATCGATGCGCTTAACCGATCTGGTGACGCCATTGAAGCCACTCGAAGCGATGGCACAGGGTAAGTTGGTGCTGGCATCTGATGTTGGCGGACACCACGAATTGATCACCGATGGTGTCAACGGCTATTTGTTTCAGGCGGATAATGTCAGTGCTATGGCCGACAAAATCATCAGTTTATTATCGAACCGTGCCCAGTGGCCTGACGTGTTGCAACGCGGCCGGCATTATGTTGAATCCGAACGTAATTGGCACAACAGCGTTAGCAACTATCTGCCGCTGTACCAGAGCTTGCTGAAATGAACATTCTGGTGATCACCACGTTGTATCCGAATGATGAGCAGTTTCGCCATGGTATCTTTATTGAAACCCGGCTGCGTGAACTGCAACGTTATTATCCGGATTACCAATTGACTGTGGTGGCACCAATCCCCCGCTATCCTTTTATTAATTGGTGGCAAGGTCGTTATCACAATATTCAGGTGCCAGCACAATGCCAAAGACATGGCATTACCGTGTACCACCCGACTTATCTGGCGATCCCATACCTCGGCATGTACCTGAATCCTTTTACCCTGCTGAGTGGACTCAGACGCTTTTTTCGCGCTGGCCCGCTGCAGCTGCGTCATTTCGATTTAATCGATTGTCATTATTTTTATCCGGACGGCTACGCGGTCAGTAAAATTGCCAAGGCTGCCGGACTCCCGTTGGTGATCACAGCCCGCGGCAGCGATATTGAAGTCCTGCCACAACATCACTTACCGCGTTTGCTGATCAAGCAGGCGATCCGGCTCAGTAGTTATTGTGGTGCGGTCAGTCAGAGATTGAAAGCCGGTCTGTTGCGACTCGGTTGCCCTGAGGCTAAAGCTATCGTGTTGCCCAATGGCGTCGACCAGCAGCAATTTAAACCGGAGCTACAGTCCCAGCAGGTATTAAAAACCGAGTTAGGGCTTGGCAATGCTTATACCTTGCTGATGGTCGGCAATCTGGTGCCACTCAAAGGCCATGCCTTGGTGTTATGTGCATTAGCTCAGTTACCCGACGTACACCTACTGATTGTTGGCGGTGGTCCGGAACTTAGTGCATTGCAACAACAAAGTGCTGAGCTTGGCCTGACCGATCGGGTGCAGTTTTTCGGCAACAGACCGCAACAGGAATTGTGCCGGTTTTACTCCACTGCTGATGCGCTGGTATTGATGTCCAGCAGCGAAGGCTGGCCCAATGTGATCCTCGAAGCGATGTCCTGTGGTGCAGCGGTGATCTCGACCCGGGTCGGCTCTGCAGCAGAAATGCTGCAAAATGATGATGTGGGGCTGTTATTAGCAGAGCGCAGCAGCGCAGCACTGACCACGGCAGTCAAACAATGTCAGCAACGTCGCTTCGACCGGGACCAGATCCGGGCGCACGCCTGCGGATTTAGCTGGCAACACACTGCAGACCAGCTTAATCTGCTTTATCAGCAAGTGATGGCGGGAGGCTCAGTCCGTGGATAGTCTGTTTTTTCTGATTTCGCTGGTTTCGGTATTGATCCTTTGTCTGTACGCTCTTAAGCAGGACCAATAATCCATGCGTGACTTGTTCCTGTTATGTTTTCTGCCGGTCGCCCTCTATTTTATATTCCGTCGCCCTTTTATTGGCGTAGCGTTATCTGCCTGGACTTCTATTTTTGCGCCCCATACCTGGGTGTGGGGTTTTGGTACCAGTCTGCGCGTCAATCTGGTGATCACGGCTGTAACGGTGCTGTCGTTTATTATCAATAAACGGGAAGGAAAAGGCGCCTTTACCAGCGCCAGTATCTGGATGCTGGTGTTATTTGTCTGGGGCACGCTGGCAACCATGTTTACTGAAGGCATTTCTACTGTTGCCTGGTTTGAATGGGACGTGTTCTGGAAAATTATCTTTTTGTTTTTTATGGTGACAATGGTCGTCAACACCAGACACAGAGTTGAAGTGATGCTGTGGGCGGTCGCGATTGCCGGTAGTCTGATTGGCTGTAACGAAGGGCTGAAATACATTATTTCCGGCGCGGGTCATATTATTGTCGGGCCGCCGGGCACCCGCATCGGTGATCGAAATGACTTAGCACTGGCACTGAATATGCTGCTGCCGGTGTGTTTTTTCCTTTATAACAGCACCAAACATCAGTTGCTGAAAAAAATCATGCTCGGTGTAATTATCGCCAATATCGTCTGTATTATCGGTTCGTTCTCACGTGGTGGCTTTATCGGTCTTTGTATCGTAGCGTTTTTCTACTTCCTGAAAGGGAAAAACAAAATCCTGATCCTGACAGGCAGCCTGATTGTTGCTGGCGCCCTGCCGTCGCTGATGCCGCAAAGCTGGTTCGACCGGATGAATACCATTGAAACTGCGACCGAAGACATGTCGTTTATTGGCCGGGTGCAGGCGTGGAAACAAGCGGTATTGATGGCCAACGATCATCCGGTGTTTGGTGGCGGTTTTAAAGCCGGTCAGAACACTTATCTGTGGCGGTTGTATGAACCGGACTTTAAAAAGTTTGACCACATAGTGGAAACCTCGCATGTCAGCTTTCCTTTTGCCAAGGCAGCGCACAGTATCTATTTTCAGGTATTAGGCGATTTGGGTTATTGCGGCTTGTTCATCTACCTGATGTTATTACTGGCGGCTTACCGGCATTTGGGTTATGCGGCAAGCCACGCCGGCGAAAACGAATGGTTGCGCAACGTGGCAAATAGTCTGAAGGTGTCGATGATTGTCTTTGGCGTCAGCGGTGCTTTGCTCAGTCAGCCCTACTTCGATTTAACTTTTGTGATCATTGGTTTGGCTGTGGTGCTTTGTACCATGGCGCGACAACAACGTGCAGAAACTGCCAACGCCGGTGCTTCTGCCGCTCCGGCTTTTCAGACATTGCCAGGGAAGTCATAGGCTGTGATGGTAAAGCGCAATCAAATACAGCAAGAATGCAAACAACCCGCCAGCAGCGGGTCCAGCTTCGCAGTGCTGAATTATCACCGGGTCATGCCCATTCATACCTTCTGGAACGAACAGGTATTGGATGTTGGTGTGTTTGAACAGCAACTGCAGCAGTTAAAACGCTTTTTCCGGGTGTTATCACTGGAACAAGCGCTGCAACTGGCTGCTGAAGGGAAAGTGCCGGCCAATGCGGTCGTCATTACTATCGATGATGGTTTTGCCGATTGTTTTGACCACATTTTTCCGTTGTTGCAACGTTACCAGCTTCAGGCCACTTTTTTTATCAGCACACAAGGCTTACAGCAGGGTTACCTGTGGGAAAACCAAATAGCCAACGCAATTTTGCAGGCGCCCGCTGAAATCACCATGCTAAAGCTGCAAGACCGTCAGTTTGCAACCAGCGGGAAAACCGAGCGCCATCGCAGTATTGTCGCCATTACCGACCTGATTAAATATCACGCGATGGCGCAACGAAACCAACTGATCGCAGCTCTCATCGCGCAGACCGGTGTGCCGCAAATGCATCATGAATTTGTCACCGCAGAGCAGCTCAAGCAAATGGCCGCGGCGGGCATGACAATTGGTGCGCATACGGTGCACCACCCAATTCTGGCGCTGGAATCAGCCGAGACCGCACGCCAGGAAATCGCCCAAAGTAAAGCGATTCTGGAACAGCTATTAGCGCAGCCGGTGCATTATTTTGCTTATCCGAATGGTAAATTCGCCGTCGACTTTTCAGACGAGCATATCGCTCAGGTCAAGGACTGTGGTTTTGCGGCGGCTTTTTGCACGGATTGGGGCCAGGCCCGACCGACAGAAGAGTGTCGTTTCCGTTTGCGACGTTTCACGCCCTGGGATCGCAACCCGTGGCTATTCAGTTTACGCCTGGCGTTACATATTGTGGCCGAACGCTACAGCATCAGATTCTTAAAGGAATGGGTAGGTACACATGGCAACTAATGCAGACAACAGACAACAGGTCAGCGCTGCAGATCGGCAGGCCTACGCGATTTTTGTACCACAAGCGGATTCATTAGGCGCAGTCGCCGTGGTCCGATCGCTCGGACAACATGGTTATCAGGTGCACGCGGCATCTGCCAAAGCCGGCGCCCTGGGCTGTCTGTCGGCTTTTGCCAGCTTTCATTATCAGTGTCCGGCCTATGAAGATCCGGCCTACCTCGGCTGGCTGCGCGACCTAATCCAGCAAGCAAATATCCGCGCCATTATTCCCAGTGAAGGTTTTTTGCTGGCCGTCCGTGATTGTTTTGCCGAGTTCAGCCCGCTGATGGCCATTCCGCCAGACGCGGAGCTAGTGTACGGATGTTTATCAAAAGTGTTTGTATTTAATCAGTTTTTGCAATCAGCTGATACACAGTTGCATGCGCACATATCGCGTACTGCCGTACTGGATAGTCCCAGTGACTTTGACGCAGTCGATTTTACCGGCTGGCGTCTGCCGTATTTTGTCAAAGGTGACGGATATTACGCCCGTAGCGGTGATCAGGCGCTGGTGCGTAAAGTCAGCCAGGCGCAGGACGCACGCCAGGCTGTCATCGACGCTTTTGCCAACTACCATAAAGTATTGCTGCAAGATTGCAGCCAGGGCGTCAAAGCCACCGTGAACCTGCTGATGCAGGATGGTCAGATCCTGGCAGAATCGATGGCTGTGGCCAGCCACGAAAATCCACACACCGGCGGTCTGACCTCGCTGCGTGAAAGCTGGTGGTTTGAACCTATGTACCAGGATGCCGTGCACCGCTTAAAAGCACTGCGGTGGAATGGACCAGCGATGGTCGAATATAAATGGCACCACCAGACTCAGACCTTTGATTTTATCGAACTGAACTCACGGTACTGGGCGGCGCTGAATCTGGATATTCATGCTGGCATCCATTTCCCGGTGATCCAAATGGATTATTTCCTGTTTGACGTCAAACCCGCACAGCCGGTGCGACTGACCGCGAAGATCCGGGCACGCCATGCCTTTCCGGCTGATTTTGGCTATTTGTTGTCCAAGCTGAAAGATCCGCAGGTTGCCGCATTGCCTAAACTTAAAAGCCTGCTGGGTTTTTTCCTGTATTTTTTGCATCCGGCAATCAAATCAGATTTAAATTACCCGGGTGACCGACGACTGGCGTTGCTGAACACCAAGTCTTTTCTGACGGAACTGGCACAATCATGTCTAAAAAAATTAAGCTGATGTTCTTGTGGCTGGCACGGACTTTCGGTGTTTTTGCCATTTGCCATTATTTATACCGATACCATGTCCGGGTCTTGTGTTACCACGGTTTTGCCTATCTGGATGAACATCAGTTCCGGCCGAAACTGTTTATGCGACCGGAAACTTTTGCCGCGCGGCTGAATTATCTGGCCCGCAGTCAATACCGGATAGTGTCGCTGTCTGACGCGCTGGCTAACCCACAGCGCGAGCGGCAACTGGTGCTGACAATGGACGACGGCTGGTCTGGCACCGCTGAGCTGGTTGGACGGACGTTGCAACAACATCAGTTTCCGCTGATGTTGTATGTCACCAGCTATTATGCCGACAAGCAGATCCCGGTATTGAATGTCGCGGTGTCGTATTTGTTATGGAAAAGCCGCCAGCACGCCATGTCGCTGACGCTGCCGGGACAACCAGTGCTGAACGCCACATTGCCAGCCGCCAATCCCGCCGAATTAGTCCGGCAAATCTGTCAGCAACTGGATTCGTTACCCGATGTCGCACAGCGCAGCGTCGCTTTGTATGACCTGGCTGCGCAGCTGGGTGTCAGTCTGGTGCATGCTGGCAAACCATTGTTCCGGCTACTGAACCAAAATGAATTAGCCACATTACAACAAGCCAATGTTGAATTGCAATTACACACCCATCGCCATTGTAGTCCGCTGGACAGTGCGGCTTTTGCCGATGAAATCGACCAGAACCGTGCCTGGTTAGCTCAGTTCACACCGGCACAGCAGCTGGTACATTTCTGTTATCCCAGTGGCGAGTATCAGGCCGCACATCTGCCACTATTGCACAGCAATGGCGTGCAAACTGCAACCACGACGCATATTGGCTTACATCAGCCTGGCTCAGATCCGCTGCAAATCCGCCGGGTGTTGGATGGCGAAGATGTACATTGGCTGGAACTGGAAGCTGAGTTATCTGGCTTCAGTGCGTTATTACGTCATCTGCTTGGAGTCAGTGCCTGATGGCCGCCAATTCTGTCCTGCTGATTGCTTTTGAAATGCCACCGGCGCGCAGTGCCGGTGTACAGCGCCCGTACCGTTTTGCTCAGTATCTGCTTGAACTGGGCTGGGATCCCTACATCCTGACCGCCACGCCGGACGTCTATCAGCGGTTTGACCATGATTTGCAGGTTCCTGCCGCATTGGCTGACCGTATTTACCGGGCAAAGGCGACTGATATCAGTAAAAAAATTGCCGTCGCCGGCCGTTCGCCTGACATACTGGCAGTGCCAGACCGCTACTGGCCCTGGTATTTTCCGGCGGTGCAGCTTGGTAACAGATTGATCCGTGAGAAGAATATCCAGCTGTTATGGTCCACCTATCCGGTGATGACGTCACATCTGATTGGCCGCAAGCTCAGTCTGCAGCATCAGCTGCCTTGGGTGGCCGATTTCCGCGATCCGCTGCAATGTCATTACAATCCGGCCTACCAGCACTTTAATGCCATCCAGCGCCATCTGGAACGTAAAGTGATGCTGCAGGCCAGCAAAGTCGTGATGACCTGCGAAGCTGCGGCGCAGTTATATCGCCGGATCTATCCAATGCTGCCAGCAGATAAATTCAACGTCATTGAAAATGGCTATGTGCCAACTCCATTGCCAGACGCGACCAGACCGGACAAGTACACCCTGCTGTACAGTGGCGCTTTGTATGGTAATGGCCGCGACGTCAGCCCACTGTTTCAGGCGATCAGTGAGCTGAAACAACAGGGACTGGTCAATGGACAGAACTTCGTGCTGAAGTTTCGCGGCAGTGCCAAAGCGGAGAAGTTCGCCAGTGATTTGCAACGGTTTGGCATTAGTGAACTGGTCGAATTTTTGCCGGCGGTGCCTTTTGCCGAAGCCCAGGCCGAAATGATGGGTTCTTCTGCCAACTTACTGATCCAGGATGAAATTTTCAACTATCAGGTGCCGGGCAAATTGTACGATTATGTGCAGTCAGCAAAACCATTGTTGGCCATTTGCCCGCCGGATAGTGCCACTGCCGATGTGTGCCGCCGCGTGCCGGATTGTTTGCGGGTCTGGCAAAGCTCGGAAATAAAAAGTGCCTTGCAGCAATTAATCAACCGGTCTGCATCTGACACAGTAACAGTACCTGATAGCTTCAGCCGGTTTCAGGGCGCAGTGCAACTCGCGACGTTATTGACACAACTGTCATCTCAAACAGCACAACGGAACTGACGTGGACCAGCTTAAAAATAAAACTCTGAAAGGTTTGATGTACCTTGGCATGGGCAAAGGCGCAGCCAAGCTGATTTCCTTTGTCAATACGCTGGTCCTGGCCCGTTTACTGACTCCGGAAGATTACGGCCTGATGGCTATCGTGATGGTGATCGTTGGCTTTATCGGCTTTTTTAATGAAATTGGCCTTGGGGCAGCGATCAAACACCGCGCCGAGATCAGCGCGCAGGAGCTGAACGGTGCTTTTTGTCTGGCGGTATTTATTAGCTCTGCCTTGTATGGTGCGCTGTATCTGGCCAGTCCCTGGCTGGCCGGCTATTTTGGTTATGCTGAACTCGCCGGTATGCTGGCAGTGGTCAGTCTGACGTTTATTATTGGCGCGCTGTCCACAGTACCGGATGCATTGCTGGCACGCGAGATGCGATTCAAAGTCTATGCCGGTATCGAATTTGCGATGATCCTGCTGCAATGTATCGTGACGCTGGTGCTGGCCTGGCTCGGCTTTAAAGCCTGGTCATTGGTCTGGGGTTTTATCGCGGCGCAGAGCTTTCGTTCCATTTGCCTGTTTCTCTGCAGTAACTGGTTACCGAGCCGCCTTGGCGATATGCGAGCAGCCATGGGTCTGATGAAGTTCGGCGCCGCAGTGACCTACTCCCGAATTACCTGGTACCTGTACAACAGCGCCAAAACGCCAATCATCACCAAAGTGCTGGGGGCCAGCGCGATGGGGGTTTATTCGATGGCGTCCACCTTAGCGACATTGCCGACACAATACATCACCAGCCTGGTGATCCAGACATCTGTGCCTTTATTCGCCCGCATGCAAAAAGAGCCAGAACGCTTAGACAATGCGCTGCGCCGGTTAACTTCCGGTATCGCATTGCTGTCGTTTCCGATTTTTCTTGGCATGGGCCTGTCGGCGGCGGAACTGGTGCCGGTTGTGCTTGGCGACAACTGGCTCGAAGCGGTGCCAATTTTACAGGTACTTTGTGTCATCGGTTTAGTGAAGTCAGTAGACCCGCTGATCACGCAGGCATTTTTCTCGATTGGCAAACCGGGTATTACCGCCAGCTACACCACTTTGTGCGCGGTCACCATCCCACTCAGTGTGTATATTGGCGTGGTGAATGGCGGGCTGATGGGTGCAGCCTATGCATTGCTGATCTCCTATCCGCTGTCGTCGGTGTATCTGTTTGTGCAGGCGCGCCGCCATCTGCATTTCTCGTTACGTCGGTATTTTAAAGCGCTGCAAACACCGCTCGAAGCGGCTTTGTTTATGTGTGCCACGGTCTGGCTGACCGCATGGTTTTGTTATCAGCAGCTACAGCTTATACCGGTCACAGTGTTATTGGTGAAAGTAGTCACCGGCGTGCTGAGTTATGCTATGTACCTGATTTATGTGCGCAAAGACGGACTTCGCGATTGCCACGAAGTCTTACTGGAACTGGGTATCAAAGCGGAAAAACTCAAACGCTGGCCATTCAGCCGGCTCGCCGATTAAACGGGCCGGTGTCGCGAAACCGGTCAGGCAGATAACGCCTGTCGTCGTTAAAGCGGCGGCAGGCGGAAGATGCCAAATTGGCCGCTGCGACAATTCACTGGCGAAAACAGCAACTGCGCTGCCGGGATTGTGCCCTGCGCAATGTATAACATGCCGTATTTACTGACACCCGGCATGGCTCTGTACTGATAATCCTGCGCATAGATTTGCTGCCAGTCGCCGGCCGGGCTGCGATACCATAACGCGCTCTGCTCGGGCGTATCCTGCAAGCGCCCGGGTTCGTAGGTCGTGGTCAGCACAGCACCACCATTATCCAGCGAACTGACCGCATAAGCCGGGTTTCCGATAATACAACGTTGCGTCCTGCTGGCCGTGGCAAAATCCCAGCGCCAAATATAATTAACTGCGTCGGCTGGTGCGTCTTTGCCGGCATCCATGCCCCATTCCATGCCAGTTTCATCAAACAATAACCCGGTGGCACGCCAGGTCTGATCGCCGCCGGCAAATTTGTGCACGCTGGCAAAACCGTCGTCCGTGTAATAAAACGCTGATTCTGCATCGTTGTCACCGGTGGTGATCCACAGGCGCTGGCGAAATGGGTCATACACAATGGCATGAATATGTTTGATTTGCTGCCGGCTGAACTGCCAGCAGATCCGGGCCGTGTCTAGTACAGGGTCAATACAAATCACGCGTACATCACGGCTGTGGTTATTCAGATATTCACCGAAATACACCAGTCCCGTGCGCTGCTCTACGGCCATGCCATTACGCAGCGGCGGCGCAAAACGCCCGAGGCTGCTGACTAATGGCATGGCGGACCTGGCGTCACCACCTGGCTTACACAGATAAATCCGGTCATAGACAATGACAATGGTGCCATCCGGTGTCTGCGTCAGATGACTCAGGCCCGGCGCTGGTCGCAAACGCCGGTACAGACTGCTGCGGGCAATTTTGTCTTTCAGGAAGCCGATGAACCCAGCTTTCGCCGGCGGTAATTGGCAGATTTTGCGCAATTGACTGCTGTGATAGTCGAACTGAAACACCGTGTGATCCCGCGAGCACAGACAATAGTCCGCTGTGCTGAAGTGCGCGACCATATCAGATTTAACTAGCTGGGCCTGCAGCGTCATAGCCATTCCTTTGTAGAGTGCTGTTACAGATGAATGCGTTTACGCAAAACCGGGCCCAACTGGTTAACCAACGGCAAAGGTAAACGCTGCCAGATTTGGATCACCAGCTGCTTCAACCGGCTATCAGCGATAGTACCGGCGTCCGCTTCGCTGCTGTACCAATGCAGCGGTTCAGGCTCAGCGCCCCACTGCGCCTTGAAGTTGTATGTGCCTTCACCTGGTGTGGAGCGGCCAAAGTCAAAGTGCTGATAGCCATTGGCAATGGCAAATTGCAGCATCTGCCAGTACAGCAGCATATTGGGGGCATGTTTCTGAAAGCGTCGGTCTGAAGAGGCCCATGGATTGACCAGCATACCGCCATAACCCATGGCAAAACCACAAGCGACTGGCTGGTGCTCCGGGCTGTACACCACGAACATCTGACTGCGTAAATCCGCTTGCTGCATCAGCGCGACAAACAACGCTTTGCTATGTACCGGCGAGCCAAGTTCACGCATGTTATAGGTAAAGACCTGCCAGAAATCTGCCAGCAGTTCGATACCGCCTTGTTTACAATAAAAATTCTCTTTCTCAGGTTTACGGATCTGCGATCGGAGTTTGGCTTTAAATGCCTGCATCTGCGCGTCGGCATCACTTTGTAACGCCAGCACCATCCGTACTTTCTGTTGCTGCAGATGTAATTCATCGGGCTGCGGCGACAACGAATGCATCTGACGCAGGATCACCGGTTGACCGTTTAGATGTTGCTGCAGTGCTGTCAGCATTTCTGCACCAGCTGCGGCGTCTACCGCCGCAATACCACCACAGTCGCAAAATGGCAGAGAAACCCAGGTCTTACCGAAGCGAAACAACGTGACGACAGCACTGTAGTGGCTGGCATTAGTCTGACGCATGGCAAAGCGCTGCGGCTGATAACCATAAGCCTCAGCAATCGCCTCACTAAAGCCCCATTGCTGATAAACACTGACCTGACTGAGTTCAGGTAACGAGGCCTGCCAAAGCTCGGCCGAGATCGCCGCAGACTGCAAAAATTCCATTTGTCATTGTTTCTTAAGCTGAAGTCGGTGTAGTTTAACCTTGTATGCGCAGAGTTCAACCAGAATAGCTGCGAACAAAGACATGCTGCTCAACGCCCAGATGAGCAGACCATAACATTCTGAATAATGTATATGAAATTTTGATGAGCAGGGATCTACCACCATTATGCTGAGTTATCTGAAACAAAAGCTGAAACAGCTGCTAAAGCATTACCAACGGCAGCAATCGGCCAAAGAGCTGAAAGAACAGGCCCCACATGTCAGTCAGCAACAGCTGACACAACAACTGCGGGCACTTGGCGTCCAGCCTGGTGATTCGATTTTTTTGCATTCGTCATTAAAGAGTCTGGGTTATGTCGAAGGCGGCCCGGCTGCAGTGATCGCGGCATTGCAAGCTGCCGTCGGTCCCAATGGCAATATTCTGTTACCGACTTATTATTTGCCTGGCGGCACTATCGACAATACCTGCAAGCTGACAGATTATTGTTTTGACCTTAGGATCCACGGCACCCATATGGGCCGTTTACCGGAGGCTTTCCTGGCAACGAGCGGCGTGCAGCGCAGCCTGCACCCGACGCATTCCGTGTCGGTTTGGGGGAAAGATGCCGTTTTTCTGACGGAAGCACATCACAAAGCGCCATCAGTGTTTGGCGAAGGCTCGCCCTGGCAACGCTTCGCCACACTGCCACAGGCTAAAGTGCTGGGTCTTGGCATCAGTATGGGACCGGTCACTTTTTACCATCTGCTGGAAGATACCATGGGTGCGCAATTTCCGTTGCCGGTCTGGCAATCCGAGTGTTTGCTGCGCTGTATCGATGATCAGGATAAAGTCTGGCAAGTGCCGGTCAGGCCTTACGACAAGTCTTTGGCCGCGATGCGGATTGATCACCCGTCCCGCAGCGATTTGCAGCAGTATATGAAAGACGAATTAGTCGCCTGTGGTTTGTTACGGCAGGGCCAGGTCGGCGCTGCATCATGCTGGCTGATTGGTGCACAGGATTTTTACCAGCAACTGGAAAAACTGGCGGCCGTTGGCATTACTATTTACGCCACACCGGAGCAACTACAAAACCGGCCGGTCGGGCACTAACGCTATTGTAGCGTCGGGAACTGTTACGGTGCCGGGCTATCAAATTGCCCGGCACCTCTATCCGTACAGCACATGCAACTCAGCGTGCTGCATCAGACCGCGTTATGCCAGATACTGGCCACCGTTGACGGACAGCGTAGAACCTGTGATATAACCTGCATCTGCTGATGCCAGAAATGCCACACAGCGGGCGATCTCTTCCGGCTGGGCCAGCCGACCCGCCGGAATATTCGGCAGAATTTTCGCACTGACGACATCGGGTGACATCGCTTTCACCATATCGGTTTCAACATAACCCGGACACACTGCATTCACGGTAATGCCTTTACTGGCATTTTCCAGTGCCAGCGCCTTGGTAAAACCGATATCACCAGCCTTGGCTGCACTGTAATTGGTTTGACCGAGCTGACCTTTCTGACCATTGATTGATGAAATATTGATGATGCGGCCAAAGCCACGTTCACGCATACCTTCAATCACCGGGCGACACATATTAAACAGCGAATTCAGATTGGTATTAATCACCGCATGCCACTGTTCTGGCGTCATTTTATGAAACATAGTGTCGCGGGTAATACCGGCATTATTCACCACGACAGCGACAGGCCCGAGATCTGCCGCAACCTGCGCCAAACCACTATTACAAGCCGCAAAATCACTGACATCCCATTTATACACATGGATGCCGGTTTCAGTGCTGAATTGCTCTGCAGCTGCATCATTGCTGGCGTATACGGCCGCCACGGTATAACCCTGCTGTTGCAGTGCGATTGACACTGCCTTTCCAATCCCACGGGTACCACCCGTTACCACTGCAACGTTTTTCATCGATCCCTTCCCCATCACACTAAGTAAAGCTGATACTGTCCATCTAAAAACATCAGCCGATTGAATTAGTTACTATTAACCCACTGGCATTAACGCCTGTCAACCAGTCTGGTTAACGTGGTTTTAATGCCCATTTCGGTGATCTGTCGAGTTCAACCAGATTGCCCCAGCGCTCTGAATAGAACTTATACAATTGGGCTCCCCCCGGCAAGTCAGTCAGGTAAGCTGAGGTTGCCAGTACAATGGCGTTATAACCAAACTCAGCATCGATGGTTACACCAGTGGCATAACGGGCGATTTCTTCGGCACGATAAGTCGCCAGATAGGCATCCTGTACCTGCAGCCAATTGGTAAACCAGAGCCCGTCTGGCTGGCGGATCGAAGGCTGGCGATACGCCGACAACAGTTCCAGTGGGAATCCCTCGGTCGTCGCCGGCCCCGTCAGCATCCGGCCAACAAAACCTTTCATCGGACCGGCAGGATAACCCAGCTCTTCTGCTCTGCCGAGCGCCAGAATCACCAGATGCGCCATCCAGGGCGAAGCACCGGCGGCCGCCTTGCTGTAATCATAATAGCCATCGCTGAAGGTTGTCTCTTTCTGCTCGCTGTGGCTCCATTGTCCGAGTGGCGATGGTGCTCCCGCAGCATAAGGGAATTCTTTCGGTCCAATCTTACTGCGGCCAAAAGTGCGCAGGTCCGGATATTTGGCGGCAGGATTCGCCACATCGTACAAACCTTCCCAGATCTCCAGCGCTTTGACAGTCAACAATTCCAGATAAGCCCGTTCCGGCGAATTGTCAGGCGACACCGAAGCGGCATGCACCCGGCTGCGTAAGGCCCAGCCCTGTGCCCGGGCTTCGCCTGAATATAATGCGCCTTCGCTGCCGGTCGGACCACGACCGAGCGTCGAGCCCCCTGCACCGGCATTGTTATTCATCGTGGTATAGGCCGCAGAAAACCAGCTTTGCTCGAGGAAATAATAATCACCGGTCAGCAAATATTGTGCAGACGCCAGGTCCGGATGATGTGCAACATCCGGCACCCAGCTGTTGGACGCCAGTGCTGATACCACCTGAATGCGATCTCCGGCTGCCGTTTCAGGCCAGGTCAACCGGTCAGATTTAAACCATAAAGTCGGACGACCGCCCGGATTAATCGACAGGATCCGGCCCAGCCCCGACACCAGACGTGCTTCATCAAAAGTGCGCCCGCTGCCTCCTTCCCGCAAATGGATGGGCCAGGCGCCACTCAGTTCAGCCTGACGCAGCGCAATTTCAGTCATCCGCCAATCGCCGGTGAACAGCCAGCGTACTGTCCAGCTGGGATATAAGCCCAGATCCTGGCGGCCGCCGGCAGCTGGCATCGATTTTTGCCAGAAACCAATGTTATACAGATCCTTCGCCGTTTTTTGCCAGTTACTGAACTGTGTTGCCATCGTGGTTTCCGGCACTTTGCGTTTTAAGTCAAAGTTCGGCAACAACCGGGTTTTGCTCAGATAACCTAACTGGTGATTCAGTGACAGCACTGGCACTTGCTCGCCGAGCCAGAACTGACGGGTCCAGCGTGTCATAGCCAGATGCGGTAATTCAGTTTGCTGGTATAACACCTGTGGTGCTTTGGCGCCGCCCAGCAAAGTCAGATCATAAGTCTGGTCCTGCAATGCCTGAGTATTACTTACTTCACCAACAAACCGGACTTGCACCTTGTTCAGCGCCGGCCAAAACGTGGCATAAAACAGTGGCCGCACTGATCTGTGTGTGTCTGCACCAAAATCACCGGTCCGCTCTTCGCTGTGATCTGCAATTAACACCGTAGTCGCAATCGGTCCCTGCACCCAGTAACTGAATTTCCCTTTACTCAGCAACTCACGTGCTGATCGTTGTTGTGTCTGATTGTCGGCAAATACTGCTTTGATTTGGGCATCAAAATCAAAGGCATCAGCCAGCATTTGTGCCTGGCTCAGGCCTGTTTGATTGGTGCTGACAGGCTGGTTCACCAGCTGCAGTCTGACGGTCGAATTCGGCGCTATCTCGGGGATGAGCACCGATATAATGGCATGGCGCACACTGCCGTCCGGATAACGCTGTTTGATGTCGGCCTGAGTTGGCAACAGTTGCTCTGCCAATTTTAATTGCGGCGCCTGGGTGATTTCCCCCGCGACAAAAGGCCGGGCAAACTGCAACGGATAGTTGGTCAGTGCCTGGCTGGTTGGGTTCGTCAGCGTGATGACATTATCGTCCGCCGCCGGTTCATCAGCGACAAAACCGGCAGTGACTGTCCGGTTGGTTTCCATGGTGACAGTACAGGGCGTTGCATTAAGGCATGGCAGATTAAAACCACTAAAACGTTGTCCTGCATCGGCAGAGGCTTTGAGTTCTACCTGAGTACCAGCATTCACTTTGTAGTTACAATCTGTACGACACGGCGTGCTCAACGTCGGGCTGCTAATTTCACCCGGACCACTGACCACAATCTTTAACTCGACTTGCTGCGTGGCAAAATTGGCCACGATATTTGCCTCTTCTCTCAAGACAAATTCGCAACGAGGCGACGTTGCAGTGGCACTGCAGATATTTTGCCAGCCGGTAAAATCGCTGTAGGTGTTGGCTTTGGCCTGTAACGCAACATTAGTACCGAATGGCACCGTAATGCTGCAGCTGCTGCTGCAGCTTCCCGTTAGTGTGCCGGCGCTATAGTCAATACTACCACCGGGCTGTGAAGTCAGTCGCAATGCGACATGTCGTGGTACAAAACTGGCTACCACTTTGGCTGTGCTTAGCGTAGTCAAATCGAGCCGGCAACTACCGGTGCCTGAACAGTCCTGTTGCCAGCTGTCAAACTGCGTAGCCTCTGCCGCAACTGGCGTTAATTCGATATTGCTGTTACTGACCGTCAGGTTGCAGCTTTGCTGGCACACCTGACCATCGCTGAGTCTGACCTGTCCGGTACCGTTTACCGTAACCTGGACAACTTTATTAGTGACGACCGGCGTGGGCGCTGGCGCTGGACTGTCTCCACCACCGCTGCCACAGCTAATTAACCCGGTTATGCATAGCAATAACCACAAATTTTTCATCAGAAGCCCCGTCATTGTCATCAACCGCACCGACAATTTGCCGATTCGTCTATCTCTTTGCATTATGCCACAGCGTGAGGTCGGGCGGACAGCGTGCCGACCTGTTCAGACCACAGCTTTACAGGCTTTGGAAAACGCATTAATCTCGTGCGCTGTATCACTTCACGTATTATGGCAACCAAAGCTGGCATACGTATTAAATCTGCTCCCTGGATCCTTTATGCAAGCATGGAAAGATATTCGACGCTGTTGGCAACAACTGGACAATCTGCAGATCGTGCAACTGCCGAAATGGCGACAACTGGCAGAGATGACCGCGTTGTTTTTGTTGCGTCGCATTGGCCCTGGTTATTACATTCAAGGCAAGTTCTGGCGACCGGATCTGCCATTCAATGACAAGTGGCTGCACGTCAACAACACTGAATACAATGCTTTTATTGACCGCTGGAATGCGCGGCCCTATCAAAAATCTTCTCAGCACAAGGTAGTAGAGAAAGCGGTATTGCAGCTCCTTGCAGTACCCACACCAGCATTTATCGCTTATCTGCATCCGCAAGCCGGCGTCTGTGCTGATGGCACCCCGCTGCAAACACTTTTGCAGCTGAAACAGCTGTGTGCTGGTCTGGTTGGCCAGAAAATTTGTTTAAAGCTGGTGGAAGGTTTTGGTGGTGCCGGTTTTTCAGCTTTTGCAGTGGTGCAGCAAGCGGATGACGTGGTATTTGAGCACCCATTCAGCGGAGTACAGGTCAGCATTGACAGCTGGTGGCAACAGGCGCAACAAAACCCCGACGGCTACATCATTGAACGTTATTTACAACAACATCCGGTTGTGGAAGCTTTACATCCAAATTCGGTGAATACGCTGCGCATCTGGGTTTATCAATTGCCGGGAAAAACCGAAATCGCCGGTGCATTTTTACGTGTCGGCCAAAAAGGTAGTCTGGTTGATAATACCAGCAGCGGCGGCTTGTATTGCCCTATTGATATTCAGACTGGCAAGTTAAAATTCGCATCATACTCCCGTGAACCATGGAGCCAGCTGGCGCAGCACCCGGATACCGGCGCTCAGGTCAGCGGTGTGCAAATACCGTTCTGGGCAGAATGTCAGGCGATTGCCGGCAAGGCGCTGCAGGCATTTCCGCATGTGCGGGTGGCGGGTGTTGATGTCGCCATCGCCCCCGATGGTCCACAAATGATTGAACTTAATGTACGGCCGGATCAAATTGGGTGCACACGGATGGATGTACCATTAAAGCGCATTGACCAAAAACTTAAACAGGCTTATGCCGGACGCTGATGTGACACAGCGGCCGCAAGCCGGACAGACACTGCCGGTAGAAAATAAGCAGGTACATAGCCAATGGCCGGTTGGCGCAAAGCCGGATGACCATTCAGCGATGCCCTGGTTTCAGCCGGCACCTTGGTATCAGCACCTCGCCCGCTTCATGGGGATGACCGACTCACAGTGTTATATGCTAGGCGCCGATCAGCCTGGCGACAGCGCAGCAGAGTGGCAACTTGCCCTGTATTGCAGTGCTGGCGGGCGGCAGATCAATAGCTTATCTAACTATTATTCCCCTGCGCTCGGGCCAAAAGCACCGGCTCTTCCTGGTGACTGGCTACAGTTGTTTGAAACTGTCGGTAAGACGTACCCTGCGATCCAGCGGTTACAACTACAGCCACTGACGGCCGGACAACAGCAGCAACTGCAACAACTGCAAGTGCCCGGCTGGGGCTTTTTTTTCAGTCACTGCAGTGATAACTGGACGGCCCGGGCAGAAAATTATTGGCAACAACGACCTTCACAGCTACGCAATACTATCCGGCGTAAACGGCAAAAACTGGTCGCAGATGGCGCCCATATTGATATCAGCCAACTGGCGACACCGGAGCTGGTAGCGGCCTATTGGCAGGTCTATCAGCACAGCTGGAAACCGGCAGAGCCGAATCCGGATTTTATCAATGCGTTGCTGGACCTTGCGTCGCACAACCACAGTTTGCGGCTGGGTGTACTCTGGCTGCAGGGGCGCCCGGTTGCAGCCCAATGCTGGCTGGTGGCGGATGGCGTCGCGGCTATCTATAAACTGGCGCAAGACCAGACTTTTGATCACTATTCGCCGGGGACTGTGTTAACTGCGGCCTTATTGGATCATGTGATCGAGGTGGACCAGGTCCATACCATCGATTTTCTGACCGGCAATGATCATTATAAAGCGCAGTGGATGGATAACATGACGCCGCTGTATCAGCTGCAGGCTTATCGGCTGAATCAGCCGGCAGCTTTGCTGCAGTTTGCGCTGTTACGGCTAAAAGCGCGCATACGACAGTGGAAGCAACGCATCGTCGCTGTAGCCAGAACCCGCTGACATGGAAACCAATTGATGCAGCCATCTGATACGCCAAAAAAATCCGGATTAATGTCGGCACAAGCGGTGCTGACCGCACGTTATATCGAAGACCGCTGGCTGCTGACGCAATGGCATTCAGCCGCATCACCTGGCCATACCGCGCTATTGTTCCTGCCGCCTTTTGCCGAGGAAATGAATTGCTGTCGGCGTTTGTTCGCCAAGCTGGCCCGTCAACTGGCGAGCTTTGGTATCGACAGTTATTTACCTGATTTTACCGGCACTGGTGACAGTGCAGGCCAATTCAGCCAGATTTCGTTACAGCAATGGCGGGCAGATCTGCTGCATGTTTTGCCGGAGCTGCAACAGTATTCGCAGGTCAAGCTGCTTGGCTGCAGGTTTGGCGCTGCACTGCTGCTGGATTGGCTGCCAGCCTTGCAGTCGCAACTGAATATCACACAGATCCTGCTATGGCAGCCGCTGCTACAAACCGAGCGCTTCTGGCAACAGTTACAACGCCAACAGCTGCTCAGCTCTGCTGCCGTGACTCCATCAGATGACATTCTTGATGTCGCCGGCTATGCAGTCCCCCTGCAGCTGCGCACTGACATTCAGGCATTACAACCGCAGTTACCGTCCGGTTCCAGTGCGATGTTGTGGCTGGAAAGCTCGTTAACCGGCGAAATGAGTGCTGTGGCAAAAAAAGTTCAACTGGCGCATCCCGAACTACAGCTGCAGACCATTTTGGCGGCTCCCTACTGGCTGAGTCAGGAGCCGACAGATACCGGTGATTTGTTAGCAGCCAGCCTGACATTTTTAACCGGAGCCGTCCCATGCACCCACTAAGCTATGGGTGTGCGCAGTCCGGTCTTACGGCTGGAGCTGCCGAGGTAGTGCCACTAAACTTTGCCGGACAGCAAAGCCTTGGTATTTATCAGCCGGCAGCTTCAGAGCTGTTAGTGCTGATGGTCAATGGTGGCGCCCAGACCCGCACCGGTAGCCACCGGATGCAACAACAACTGGCATTGCACTGGCAACGGGCCGGCTTCGCCAGTTTACGCTTTGATTTTCCTGGATTTGGGGACGCAGATGGTGAGCCTGGGACTTTTGTTAATCACGCCAGTTATCTGACCGAACTGCCAGCCCAACTTGAGCAATATTTCGGCAAGGCAAGACCCATAGTGTTATTCGGCTTATGTGATGGCGCAACGGCGGCACTGTTAGCGAGCCCGTGGCTGCAACCACAGGCGCTGATCCTGCTGAATCCCTGGTGCCGAACCACAGAAAATCATGCCCGCACTATGCTGAAGTTCTATTACCTGCGCCGGCTTTTGTCGGCAGAATTCTGGCAAAAACTGCTCCGCGGTCAATGGCAGGCCAGCGCCAGTATGACCAGTATTCTCAGTCTGATCCGGCCGGCCTTCGCAAAAATTTTGCCGGGCTATCGGCAAACGACTCCGCAGCGGACAACCTCAGGCACAGACAGTTTGACCACGCTCAATGTTGATACGGCAATACCGCAGGCGCTGCTGCACTGGCAGCAATTCAACGGTCCGGTGCAGCTAATCCTCAGTGGCGCAGATTTGACTGCAGCCGAATGCCGGCAATTGTTACAGCAATCCGCCTATCAGTCGCTGTGGCAGCAGGCAAACGTCATCGACATAACGGCGGCCAACCACACGCTGACGGACGCAGGTCACCTGCAACAGCTGATGGCCGCATCCGTGTTGTTTTTAAAAAACTGTGCCGCGACAACAACCAAGCCTGCAGAGATCAAGGCTTCGCTTTAATACAGAACTGGTCGCCGGCAAAGGCGCCGAGATAAGGCTGCTGCACCAGTCCACCACAAAAATCAGTGATACTGCCGTCCGCTGATTTTTGCGGCGCGGCTGGCAACGGATAAGGCTGCTGCCAACTGAAATCCAGCACATCTGGCGCCACAAACAAATCTTTTAACCGATCCCGACCGGTGAAAAAATTCCGTGCTTCAATCCAATTCGCTTCCAGCTGATGTTGTCCGCCGTCACGGTTATTGACGCGGCCACTGATCACGTTGTTCCGCAACAGTGCTGAGCTTTGGCTATAACGCACGTCAACTCCAACCGTGTTATAAACAATATTGTTTTCCAACAAGCTGTCTGCGGCTTTATTCAGATAGATGCCGGCATCATTCGGGCAATGCATAACAATGTTGTTGCGCATGACCCCGTTACGATGTTCAGTTCCGGCCACGCCATCCCGGTTGTAGACCAGACCAGTGCCACCGCCGCCAAACGACAAACCAATGGCGGTATGGCGGCCGTCTTTTAAATTGGCCTCACACATCACCAGATTACGCTCAAACACTCCGCCACTGGCATTGCCTTTGATAAAAGCGGCATAGCTGATTTGATCGCCGGCCGCCTTCTGAATATCAAAAATAAAATTGCCTGCGACACGCCAGTCATTGGCGGCGACTATATCTACTGGCGTGGCAGACCCTTTGGTTTTACGCGCACTACTGTTGTAGATAGTGTTATTTTCCAGCAAACCACGATCAGGGTAATTCCCTTTTAGGCCATTGACTTTTATCGCCGAATTGAAGTCGGCAAAGCTGTTATTGCGGATCACAACATCACTGGCCTTGCCCGCGATGTGGATGGCATGTTCACAGTGATCATGCATAGTGCAGTTGCCGGCAAAGCTGATATTTTCAAAGTGCCAGTGTGGCGCCAGCAACATCAGCCCCTCGCCTTTCAGTTCAAACCTGACCTGATGCATCGCCCGGCCGGTCAAACGGATAGGTGCGCCGGCACTGCCGGCCTGACGCAACTCAAAAGTCCGGTCAAAAGTATAAGTCCCGGGTTCAACGATGATCTGCTGACCCGGTTTTGCCTTGCTTAAGGCCTGCTTCAGGCTGTCAATATCGGCCACTGTGACATGGTCCGCAGCAGCTGCCGGCTGATAGTCCGGATGTGCGCCTACACCATTCCAGCGCTCCGGTTCGATTGTACGAAAGTAATAATTCTTCTGTTCGAAACGGGCAAAGAAATCAAACATTGGCGCGACAAACGCGACACTCGGGAAATTGACGCGTAAATCAGCTGCCACTTTCTGGCTATACAAAGGCAATGGCAATCCATACCAATAGATACTGCGGGCCCAGATCAGCAGAATGGCCAGAAAAACGATATTGGCGAGCACACCGCTCCAAAAAAAATACTTACGCATCAGACCTTCCTTGTAGACAAAAACCAGGGCTCACAACAGTATTTCAGCGACAACACCATGACTCAAAAATCCTTGTGGACTGGCACTGGCGCCGTAAGCGCCGGACTGCAACACAGCAAACCAGTCGCCGGGCACCGCTTCCGGCAACGCCACTTTGTCAGCCAAAATATCCAGTGGCGTACACAAAGGCCCGACCACCTGCATTGGTCCCGCCGGTGCCTGGGTCAGTTTATTGGCCAGTACCACCGGGTAATTGCGCCGTACCACCTGACCAAAATTGCCGGAATTTGCCAGATGATGATGCAAACCACCGTTCGTGACCACAAACTGCTGACCATGCGAGCTTTTCACATCGATGACCCGACTAAAATATACCCCGGCATGGGCGACCAGGTAGCGACCGAGTTCAAGGATGATTTCAAGCCCTGCTACAGTGGCGGCAAATTCAGCAAATAACTGCTGCATGCCCGCGCCCACTGCTGTTAAGTCCAGTGGCTTATCGGCCGGGAAATATGGCACACCAAATCCACCACCCAGATTAAAAAACTGCAGTTGTGGACAATGCGGCCGCAGCTGCATCAATAACTGCAGGCTTTGCCGCTGGCTTTGTAAAATAGCGTCAGCCTGCAGGTTTTGCGACCCACAATATAAGTGAAAACCGACCAGCTGCAGCGGACCTGTTTGCAGCTCGGGTAATAAATCCCAGACCTGCGCCTGATCGATACCAAAGGCTTTGGCACCACCGGCCATTTTCATCCCGGAAGCACGCAGTTCAAATTCTGGATTAATCCGCAGCGCGACACGGGCAGAAGCATTGGCCTGTAAACACAAAGCCTGTAGCCTGCGCATTTCGCCAGCCGATTCCAGATGCACTACACAGCCTGCGGCGATCGCAGCTTTGAGTTCAGCATCGGTTTTACCGGGCCCGGCGAAACTAATCTGTGTTGCATCAACACCACTTTGCAGCGCCAGCACCAGTTCCCGTCGTGATGCCACATCCATCCCATCGACCATTGCAGCCAGGCAGTGCACCACCGGAAAATACGGATTGGCTTTGACGGCATAATGCAATTTAACCCGCGCAGGCAGCGCGGCGCGCAGTGACTGGACCCGCGCTTTGATGGCAGCACGGTCATATGCATAAAACACTTCAGCATCCAATAACGCTGCGATTTGCGCCGCTGTTTTACCGCCGACCAGCAAATCATTTTGTTGGTGAGCAAATGGCGTCAGCGCCGCAGCAAGCTGTGGCTGCGCTGCGAATAACTCGGGATTAAGCGGATTCAGAGGGTGCACAAAAATAATCCTTATAAGTCACAGACAGCTGCTTACGGTCGAGTTTACCATTGGCCGTCTTCGGCAACAGCTGCAATTGTATCAGGGCTTTGGGACACATATAGGCCGGCAATTGTTGCTTAAGCACCGTCATCAGTGCGACGGTGTCCAGCGCTTCCGCTGCACTAAACAGCAATAACACAGCATT
Source organism: Rheinheimera sp. F8 (assembly GCF_001518915.1). Lineage (NCBI taxonomy): Bacteria > Pseudomonadati > Pseudomonadota > Gammaproteobacteria > Chromatiales > Chromatiaceae > Rheinheimera > Rheinheimera sp. F8. The sequence continues at coordinate 2,888,209 of NZ_CP013656.1, read as the reverse complement.
ATCTGCGGCGGTAGTCGGCACCGCGATCGCGGCAACATCTGTCACGCCGGCCACCAATGCATAAAATTGTTGTTCAATTTCAGTCGGGCTGATGCGGATGCCGGAACATTTGAGCATTTCATCCAGCCGACCGAGATAAAACAGGTCGCCATCGGCATCCCGCCATACCTGATCGCCTGACCACACTGCCGGCGGCCGGTGTACAACAGCCTGCGGCAATAACGGATCAGGCTTGAATCGCTCGGCGGTCAACTCTGGTTTGCCCCAATAACCGAGACTAACCAGCGGTCCGCGATGGACCAGTTCTCCGGGTTCGCCCTCCGCACATTCAGTGCCATCCGGGCGTAACACCCGCACGTCGGCAAATGGGATGGCCTGGCCAATCGATTGCGGTTTTTCTGGCAGTTTATCCGGTGATAAATAGGTAGAGCGAAAGGCTTCGGTCAGACCATACATCAAATATGGTTTCGCGTTAGGAAAACATTGCTGCAGGCGTTTGAGCAACACCGGTGGCATCGCACCGCCCGAGTTGGTCCAAAGCCGCAGTTGCATAGCGCTGCCATCCGGCCAGCGCGCATCCGCCAACGCGGCCCACAGCGGCGGCACCGCGGCCAGCACAGTGACCTGATGCTGCTGAACCTGACGCACGACATCCTGCGTCAGTAAATAATCCAGCAACACCACGGTGGCACCCACGCTGACCGCACTTAACAGCTGATTCAGGCCATAGTCAAAACTAAAGGGTAACAGCGCCAGCACTACATCGGCGTTTTGCAAACCGAGATACTGACTGACACTGGCTGCGCCTAACAGTAAGTTCAGCTGTGACAACACCACCCCTTTAGGCATACCAGTGCTGCCTGAGGTATACAGAATCGCCGCCGGCTGCGCCGACATTCCGGCAGCTTGCACATGGCTTTGGTCCTGCTGCGCGCCTTCATCGAAATCAGTGCTGTCAAACCAGTCGCAACCGGCAGGTAATTTGAATTCTGTTGCAAGTTGAGTCCGCCTCGCCGCAGTCATGGAGACCAGTCGCGGCGAGCAATCCTGCACAATATATTGTAATTGTTGTGCCTTCAGCGCCTGATGCACCGGCACCACTAAAGCACCGAGACTCCAGGCAGCAAACAACTCGATCACCAGCTCACGTTGCTTCGGTAGCTGTAACAACAAGCGATCGCCCGCATTTAAACCCGCGGCAGCTAACTGCCGTTGGCGCTGCCGCACCTGTGCGAACAACTCAGCATAAGTCAAAGTCCCATGCGGATCTTTCAGCGCAATTTGCAGCGGCCAGCGCGTTGCGCCGAGGTGCAATAATCCTTCCAGTGAGTCGGTCAGCAGCATGCAATTTCCTGTGGGCCAGCTTTCCCGGATATGACGCCAATTCACTGAAAACAGGCAGCATTTTTCCGGCGGCAAAATAGTTTGCCTGTGATTAATCTGTGTTAGAGTACATTGTGCAAATATCTGATGTCCATTGGAGTTGACTATGAGGGACCAACAACCTCAGACCGGACAGGTGCTCGAACAGATCCTGTTATCGGTATTAGGCCCCCACCACCACCTGACCGATCAAACACCATTATTAGGTGCCATCCCCGAATTTGATTCCAGTAGTATTATGACCATTCTGACATTGCTGGAAGACCAATATGATGTCGTGTTCGACGACGCAGAACTCAGCGCAGAGCTGTTCACTACAGTTGGCTCTTTACGCCATTTTATAACAGAAAAACTGGGCAAAACGGCTTAACCATATCAATCAAACCGGCGTAACTCTGCGCAACGCCCGCGGCAGAACGCCTGAGAATGTATAAAGGATTACACAGATGAAAAAAACACTCCTGGTCAGCTGCATTCTGGCCGCATTGGTTACTCAGGGTTGCAGTAAAAAAGATGCCACTCAACACCTGCAGGACGCCCAGACTTTTATCGGTAAGCAAGAATATTCTGCGGCTGTGATCGAGCTGAAATCAGCCTTACAGCAAGAACCGGAAAATGCCAAAGTTCGTCTGACTCTGGGTCAGATTTATCTGCAGGTTGGCGATGGTTTATCAGCAACCAAAGAGCTGGAACGCGCCCGAGAATATGGTGCTGACATCAATGAACTGTCTTTGCCGCTAGCGCAGGCCTATTTCCTGGCAGGACAATTCCCGAAGCTGGCCGAGCTCAGTAAAGAAAGCGGCATCTCCGCTGCTAATCTGGATTTTGTTCAGCTGTATCAGGCTCTGGCAGCTATCGAAGCCTCAGAAGCTGCGGATGCAAAAGCTGAATTACAGCGCCTGGCGCAAAATAGCGATGCAGGCATCAAAGCGATGGCTTCAGCGCAACTGCAAATTATGGACAAAAAGCATGAAGCAGCATTAGCAGCTCTGACCGGGATCCCGGCAACTAACCCGCTATACCGGGAAGCATTATTATTACGCGCTAAGTTACAAAACGTGCTCGCTCAGTTTGATGCGTCCGTTGCCAGCTTCAACGAGTATCTGAAAATTAACCCGTCAGGGCATCAGGCACGTTTATTACTGGCCCAGACCTATGTCGCTCAGGACAAATTTAAAGAAGCCGGCATTGAACTTGATAAGTTGCTCAAACTGTTCCCGAAACAACCGTTAGCAAACTACCTCAAGGCGGTGATTTCTTTTGAAGCAAAAGATTTCCAGAAAGCCAAAGAATATAGTGAAGTGGCCATTAACTCTGGATTGAGCTCAGTCAGTACCCGAGTGCTGGCAGCACTCGCAGCATCACAACTAGGGCTCGGCAACCAGGCACTAAATCACCTGCAGGCAGTCCGCGGCGAACTGGACAGCTATCCACCAGCACAAAAGCTCTATATCGCCCTGCAACTGCAAAGCGGCAACACTGATGCAGCGCAGGAACAATTAATGAAAAACCAGGCCGCAGCCAATGACGTGCAGCTGGTCAGTGCCACCGCATTCCAGCTTTTGAAGCAAAGAGCTAATGGCGCCGCGGAAGAACTGGTCAATAAATATGAGCAAGGAACTGAGACCAAATCTGAGCAGGATTTACTCGCGATCGGCGCGTTAAAGCTCGGCATCCCAGGTCAGGAGGCGCAAGGTCTGTCTTTGCTCGAACAAGCAGCAAAAATGGCGCCGAAAGAACAACAACCACAATTGTTATTAGCGTCTGCTTATCTGCAGCAAGGTAAATACAAAGAAGTTGAAGCGTTGGCCAAAGAATGGCTGAAAGACGAAAAGATGAAGGTGCAAGGTATGAACATGCTGGCATTTTCGGCGTTGCAACAAGGCAATGACGAAGTTGCTTTGCAATACATTCAGGACGCGTTGGCCGCAAAAAGTGAATTACCTTTTACTTATCTGTTAAAAGCGGTGTCTGAACAAGCGAAACAAGACAACGCCGCGGCAAAAACAACATTAGAAACCTTGTTGGATAAAAATCCACAATATTTGCCGGCACTGGAGCAACTATATGCAATGACGCGTACAGAGGCAGACAGTTCAGCTCTTAAACGCACTGAAGCGCTTTATAAACAAGAGGCAGCCAATTATAACGTCGCGGTGTTATATGCGCGGATGTTGGTCGATCAGAAGCAACAGGATAAAGCGCTGACGGTACTGGAAGACAGCAAACAACCGTTAGCCGAACGCCATGCTTTACATTGGGCCTTGCTGATTGAGCATGAGCGAACAGTGAAAAAAGACATCAAAGCATCGTTGGCTGCTGCCGCGCAGTGGTATCAGCTGAACTCGGCCGAGCGAGAATCCGTATATACCTACATTCGCGCACTCATTCTGGACAAGCAGATTGAAAAAGCATTGGCCGTGTCGACTGAAGAACTGAAAAAATCGCCGAAAGACAAAGTGTTATTTGGTACTCAGGTGCAATTACTGGCAGAAAATGGCAAAAATGATGAAGCACTGAAATTGTTAGCAACGCTGCCGGCCGAAGAAGCTGGTAAAGCTGACGTCCAGTTTATCAAAGGCCGGATCTTGTTGGCCGCGGCCAAACCAACAGAAGCCTTGACCGCGCTGACAGAAAGTTATCAGCAAAGCCAATCAACCATGGCGGCACTGATGATCGCCGATACGTATGAGCGTGCCGGAGATATCGACAAAGCCAAACAATTTGTTGAACAGCATTTCACGACCAAACCCAATGATGGTCCGTTGCAGCTGTTTTACGCCAACCTGATGCTCAAAAGTGATAAACAAAAGTCAATTGAGATGTTTAACCAGATACTGGTTAAAGAGCCAGACAATGTAGCTGTACTAAACAATCTGGCATGGACCCTGCTCGACTCCAATAAGCTGGCTGAATCCACTCAACATATTGAACGTGCAATGAAATTAGCCCCCCGGAATCCGGATGTGCTGGATACGTATGGGTCTGTATTACTCGCTTCAGGTAAAGTCGACGAAGCCTTGCTGAAGTTCGAAGAGTCATTAAAACTGCGGCCAGACAATGCGGCGGTGCTATTAAACTACGCAGATGGGCTGATTAAAAAGGGCGAGAAAGATAAAGCCAAAGCAATTTTGGATAAAATCGCTGGCGATAAATCATTGTCTGCTGCTCAGGTTAACGCGCTGAAGGCAAAACTGAACTAACCATCGGATTACCTGCTCAGTACTTTTAACAACGGATGCAACATGCATCCGTTTTTTATTGGCATTAGCAAATGTAAGCCGGTGTCGTATTGGATCCACGTCGCCACAGCAGCTCCCCTGCCTGAAAACACTGCTTATTCAAAACAGCAGTCATCCACTGAGTCCCTACTTTACTTGCAGATCAACAACAAAATATAGTGTTTAGTTATGGTGTCCACAATCCTGATAGCGGTTAGACGTTAGCGGTTAGCGGTTGGTATCGATCAACTACATCTGATGTGAGTCAGTATCGGCAAGAAATTTCAGACAATAAAAAACCCGGATGTTTCCAACCGGGTTTTTTATTTAGGTTACAACACCTGGTGTTGTAACCATCGCAATTATTTTGCGCGGCGACGCAGGCCAAGCAGAACCAGTGACAGACCTAACATGCCAACAGTAGCTGGTGCAGGCACAGCCATAGTCAGTTGAGCCAGCAGCTCCAGTTGGTTGTTAGTGCCTTCACGAGTAACCAAAAGGATAGAACCGTCTGGATTAACTACTGATTGCGTAACACCTGATAATGGGTTCAGCTTGAAAGAAATTTTGTAGTGTTCAACGCCAACCCAGAAATTGATTGCTGGCAGGTTCAGTTTGATCAGGAATGTGTCATCACAACCAGTACCAGATAACTGAGGAATTGGGCATTTTGACAAGTCAGCAACGTTTGGAGTTTCGTTGAACTGAATGCCAACTGTTGCTGAATTTGCACCCAGTGGTGGGTTAACGATTGCAAACAGAGTTTCCAGGTCCATTTTGTATAATGAACGTGAGCCTGTTGGAATAGTTTTGTTTGAGTGAGTGATTAAACCAGTCTGAACCCATGCACCGTTTGTTACCAGTACATCAGATTTAGAAGCGATGTTCAGACTGCTTTTTGCAGCAGCAGAGCCCCAAGACACTGTATCGTACGCGTTTGGCAGACCAGCTGCGCCTGCGAAAGTTAAACCACAACCGTTCGCTGCATCTGTTGTACCAGCAGCACAGTCATATACGGTGCCATTTGCTTGTTTGCTGGAAGAATTCACACCATCAGCTAACCAGCCAGATTGAGTGGCAAATTGCAGAGCAGGAATTACTGCAGCCTGAACTGAGCCTGCGAACATTGCAACTGTCAGAGCACTTACTGATAAAAGAGTTTTAAATTTCATGTTACTACCACCTTGTATTTTTGACTCGCCTACCAGTTACTGCCAGGCTAAAACTACTACTGACAGACATAAAGCAACTCTCATGCCATTTATTATTTTTGCTTATATTCAATAACTTATGGTTGTACTGATTTAATTATTTACTGGGCTTGTAAACTTTTCTGACGCTACTGAAATGTACCGTCCAGGTGCCAGGATTCCCTGAGGGTCTAATGCAATTTTTAAATCTGCTAACACTTGCAGATACTGCGGATCACCGCAGTGTACCATTTCCGCCATTTTATCGACGTCGGTGCGATACGGGTAAAAACCATGCGAGAACATCGTTTGATATAACCTGTCGCGACATTGTAATGCAAGCTCGTCCCAGGTCTGCCCTTCAGGCGCTTTGGCAGTGCGGTCAAATGAAATGCTGACTACCGCATCGATGCAACGCTCGTTTAATAATGTGAGGGTCACCGCTGGTTCAAAGCCAAATTGCGGTAAAACTTTGTCGACGATTTCCATCAGCTGGCGTGCATTCTTCGCATCGGCGGGCGCTACAAACGCACTCCAGATTAATCCGACATTGTCCCTGTCCATATCAAAGCGACCGTCAGGGGTAGTTCTCATCCGCCAATATGAACTGGCTAAAAATTGCGCGCTGGGTTGCCCTTTCATCATATTATGAACTGGTCGCAATACTTTCAACATGCCAGGAATATCCATACGTGTGATGAGTGCGATGGGCTTCTGAAAGGTTTCGATAAAACGTAACAAATTGTCGCTGATAAAATTCAGTCTGGCGCCCTTCACTGTCCGCAATGCACGCCGGACCTGTTTTCGCGCATTGGCAACCTGTTCTTTTGTCCCATATAAAGCACCGGATACGTTCCAGGTACCGACTTGCCACTGTTTTTTTAATTGAGTCAATATATTGCCCTGCAGTGGAAATTGCGCCGAATTGCCTTGAAACATTGGCCACGGATACTGCTGCATCCCCCCCAGAACCCGGTAAGCATTGGCAATATGTGGCAAGCTGGTGATCACGCCACTGCGCTTTAACGGTACTAAGGCCTCTACGATTTGTTCGAGTGCAGATTCATTCGGTGCCGACAAATAAAATGCGACAAATTGCTCCGGTTTTGGCATCAACCACAAAGTGATACTCAAAACAATACCCAAGTTCGACTGTAAGAACAGTTGATCAAGTGCCGGGCCTAATCCCCACTTGTACATTCCACTGGCTTTTGCGCCATCAAACCGGCCAAAACCTGTCTTTATGATCCTGCCATCAGCCAGTAGTACCTCCATCGAACCGATAAAATTTGCATGTTCGCCATAAGGTGTATGGCCAAATCCCCGTTCAACCGTATTACCAACAATACTGCAATCCGGATGCGAGCCGGTACAATCCATCCAGTCAGTCCCGCCTTGCGCCAAAAGGTAGTCAGCCAACTGACGCTGCGTGACTCCCGCTTCGACGGTGACCAGATGATGTTCAGGATCGTAACCAGAGATCTCGGTCAAACGCCCCAAATCAAGCAGCACTGCTGCATCAACGCTGGGCACACGGGACCCATAACCCCAGTTTTTGCCTGAGCTGATGGTATATAGCGGAATACTGAATTCAGCCGCTATTGCAACAGCTGCCGCAACCTGTTCACGTGATGGTTTTAGTATTGCTGAGACAGTTGCGCTTGTGGCGAAAGTGGCTGTTGCTGCCAGCTTCAGCGGCTCGCTGGCTGTAATGACGTACTCGTCTCCAAGTAACTGACGCCATTTTATAATTGCCAGGCTGGCGATTTGCGGCTCTTTGTTCATCCTGAGGTCCTTATCGCAATAAAAACGGCAGCCTGAAGTGACTGCCGCTGATTCTATTTTCATGTCGACTCAACGCTGTGGGAGCATACTTTTGTTTGGTTCTCTCTTTGGCTCCAGTGGGCCATCGGTAAAGCCATGCTCTTTAACTGAATTTGCCAGTGACTTTTCAATTTCATTTAACAACTTTTTGAAGCCCGGTGACAATCCGTCAAACAGCATCGGTTTATTAATATAAAACGGCGCCCGCCGGCCATGATAATCAATAACAGGACCAATCTGATGAAACTTAATACCGACAAATGCCAAGCTGCGCGCCAGACGAGGCTCCATCATGACAAAAGCATGTTCTTTTTGCGCATGAAAAGCTGTGGATGCCGCTGCAAAATACAGGCAGATAGCAATGTAAGGGAAACAACGTAACTCAGTTTCAGAATAAGCTTCAACATTAATAGCACCGGTAGCGGCGCCTTTAAATTTATCGACTTCCCGTCGACGAAACTGTTCAAGTACCGCGAGCCGTGAAATTTCACAGATCTTGTTTCTCGGAAAAGCTGCCGGGCTAAATTCATGATCGGTAATTGAGTGCAGGCAATATTTCTCGATTGGTAGCAACTCTGAATCATCAGCGGAAGTGATCAGGCGCACAGTGCCTGCCATATTGCCACTGGTCATGTGACGAACAAAACAGTGGATAGAATGTGCATCAAAATCATCGAGCTCTACCTGATCAGGCCGTTCAGGCTCAAATTTTAACTCTTCGCAATACACCTGATGTCTGACGTTATAGACTTTCTGTTTTAACTCTTCAGTTAACGCCAGCTGTGGCTGCAGAAACTGTGAAAAATGCTTTGAGATGCTGCTGGCGTTATTACTGACCATCACACCAATAGCTTTCTTCACCAGAGTTCCAACTATAGGTAGCTCTTGTAATTTCTTTAAATGCTTCATAAAAACCTGACAGATTCCTCAATGTTCACCGGCAAGCACAACATGACTCAACAGTTGCGCTACCCATTCCTTCGACTCAACTGCAAAAAGCCAGCACATGTTGCGCTATCAGCTGCTGAGATCAGGTCCTGCTCCTTTAGTATAGAAAGTCGATGTGCTATGACAAACCAACATGGCGTTCCCGCTGATTAGTCGTCACTTCAGTCCGTATCCAACCGAGCTTGTGCGGGATCACGGCCATGGTTGTATCATAGCCCTGCCGTAACAGTTGTTCTTTTTTAGCTACTGGCAAAGCAAAATCTACCGACGATACATCTCCAGTATTAATCAGCACGGTATTATGCCAATACTGGGCATGTACGTATTCTCTCGACATCGCGTTCATAAATGTTTGAATTAACATGAGAATATATGAGACCAACGGAAAAAGTCTACGTCGGATGATCGGTTTATCTTCACCTTCACTCTTCAACCGGAAACACACCACAGGTACATCACGACCAGACCAGTCCTGATGTAACGCATCTTCCGCCAGGATCACTCCATCCGCCATCACGTGATTTTCAAAAGTCTTGAATGAAAACAACAGCGGAATCGACATTGAATAGCGGACTGCCTCTGATACTTTCATCTGTGGGGTACGTGCTTTGTTAAATACGACAGGACCACCACCGTTGATGTCGGTCGCCAATACATGCAAATCTAACAACAAATCACAGAAACGAGCGCCAGCGAGTTGATTATCCATCCAGCGTTCAAACGTATCACCACTGGACAACCCGCCTGTCCGGATCAAATTCATCAAAGAAAAACCGCGAAATTGTTTAAAATCAGTATGAAGCGCAAGATCGCGCATCTGATCAAAGCTTTTACCCGCAGCAACCATCGCTGCCACGATACTGCCGCCAGACACGCCGACCAGACTGTGGAAATTCAGTCCAAGGTCTTTCAGCGCTATCAAAATTCCTACATAACAAGGCAATCGGGTGCCGCCACCAGAAAAAATTGGCACTATTTCATGCGATTGCAGTTGTGTCATACTGGCCACCAAGACATCATGCATCTGCCACTGAACTGAGAGTTTCAGTATGTACCAATTTGCTCAAGATGCGAATTCGATTTTAGTCCAGCACCGACCGAGCCTGATAAGTATGGAACGCCTGATTTACCGACACTTCCGGAGTCTTCTGTGCATGCTGTGTCTGACAGGGCTGTTACGGCCAGTTCAGGCGGCATTGCCAGAGCTGATCGTGCAACTGAAACCCTCAGTCGTTGCCCTGGCTATATACAGTCCTGCAGCTTCACCACGGCTGAAGCTGCTTGGTTCTGGTTTTGTCGTTGCACCGGGCAATCTGGTTGTGACCAATCATCATGTCATCGCAACGCCTGTTGATAAAGAAAAGAACGAATCATACGTGGTGCTGTCTGGCCACGGCCAACAACCGCAAGTCCATCCAATCAAGAAAACACGAGTGGACCGCGCCCACGATCTGGCTGTGCTGGAGATTGCCGGAACTCTGCCCGCCGTGAAGCTCGCTACATCAGATTACGTCGCTGAAGGGACTGAACTGGCATTCACCGGTTACCCAATCACCGGGGTTCTGGGGCTTTATCCTGCCACCCATGGCGCCTTACTCAGTGCTCTGACACCGATCGCTATCCCTGCGGACAACAGTCAGGTCATTTCTGCTGCAACTTTACGTCAGTTACGCGACCCTTTTATGATTTATCAATTAGATGGTACTGCATATCCCGGTAATAGCGGCAGCATGCTTTATCGCCAGGATACCGGGGAAGTTGTTGGGGTGATCAATATGGTGCTGGTCAAAAGCAGCCGAGAGGCGATTTTGAGCGATCCTAGTGGAATTTCTTATGCGATACCGATCAAACACTTACATCAGCTGCTATCGCAGAACCCGGACAGGAACCAGCCATGAATATTGAAGTCACTCCGGGGCAATTTGGCTTTCTGCTGGCGGCGATCGGCTATTTATTGTTTTGGGCTCTACAGCTGACCGTCAGAGTGAAAACGTCGCAAAAATCGTTATTGTCGGCTTATACCTTGTGTTCTGTGCTGTGGGCTGTGCATAACGGTCTGTCGCTGCAGCTGGCATTTATTACAGATTTCTCGTTTGTCATTGAAACAATTCAGAAATCTTTGTTGTTGCTGTTTTTGTTGTCAGCACTCAGCAAAACTGACATTTCGCTCAGACAGTGGCTTGCATTAAAAAAAGTGCGAATGACACTGCTGGTCTTGTGCAGCTGGCTAATCGCCGGCTGGTTTATTTTGCATACGGCCGGTTTGCGTCTGATGGGGACGCTGTTACTGGTTATTGTCATGCTGGCGATGGTGGAGACCTTATATCGACAATCCGGCGGACAGAAGTGGCAATTCAAACCACTGATTATCGCCGTTGGCATTTGTTTATTACTTGATTTTTACCTGCTGGCAGAAGCTGCTCTATTGAGCAAAATCAATCAACAAACCTGGCAGGCGCGTGGTTTTGTCAACCTGTTCATGTTGCCGTTTCTGGTCGTCGCAGTTAAACGGATTAAGTCCTGGGGCATCAATGTCTATGTCTCGCGGGACATTGTCCTGCAAAGTTCGCTGGTGCTGGCTGCCGGTATTTATCTGTGTCTATTAGCAGTCGTCGGTTACTACCTGAGTTATATCGGTGGCAACTGGACAACATTGTTGCAGGTAGTCTTTGTGGTCGCTGGTACCGCAGTCCTTGGCACTTTGGTTTTTTCCGACGGCCTGCGGCGTAAAGGCCGTGTTTTCATTGAGAAGCATTTTTTTGCCAATACTTTTGACTACCGGGAAAAATGGGTCGAACTGACGCGCGAACTCAAGAAGATCGAATTTGCCAACGAAAATACTGCACAGGTCTGTCTGAGTGCCTGGTGCCATGCGATAGGTTACAGCCACGGCGCATTGGTTAAATTGCAACAGGAACAGTTGCAAGTGCTGGCGACACAAGGCCAGTTAGAGTTTGGTGAAAATGAACATCAAGCATTGCAGCTGGTGATCAGAGAGCAAAAGAACAAGCAGTGGCTATTAGATTTCAGTGACAAAAAAGACAATATGATTATTCAGCTGCGTAGCATGCTGGCGCAATCCGGACTTACTTTTAGCATTCTGATCCCGATTCTGAAAAACAATCAGTTATGGGGCTTCTGCGTGCTCGAGAGTAATATCAATGAAAAACTCAGGCTGAATTGGGAACTGCGTGATTATTTAAATGCGGTCACCGAGCAAATAGCCAGTTATTTATTTATGGACGAAGCGAGTAAAGCGTTGTCGGAGAATGCCCAGTTTGTTGCTTTCAGCCGAATGTCTGCTTTTGTGGTACATGATCTGAAAAATGTGAAAGCACAAATTGATATGCTGCTGAAAAATGCGCAAAAGCACCGGCATAACCCCGAATTTGTCGACGATGCTTTTACCACCATAGAAGCAATGCAAAGCCGTCTACAAAACATGTTGGCACAGCTCACCAATAAGCAATCTGGCCAGGAACAATTGAAGAAAACCGCAGTTGGTACACTACTGCAGACTCTGATCGCGGAACGGTGCAGTGCCAACCTGCCCTTACCTGTCCTGGTTATGCACCATGATTGCCAACTCACTATTGATACCGAACGCTTTGCGAATGTGCTGTTTCATCTGATCGACAATGCGCAGCATGCGACTGCAGATGATGGTGAAGTCCGGGTTGTTGTGCAGCAAAGTGAAGGACAGCTTAGGTTGGAGATTATTGATACTGGCTGCGGCATGTCGCAAGAATTTATTCAAACCCGGCTGTTTAAACCATTTGATACCACAAAAGGCAATGCGGGGATGGGCATTGGCGCGTATGATGCTTTAACTTTTGTCCAGCAACAGCAGGGACAGTTGCTGGTAAGCAGTGAGGTGGGACGTGGGACTACCTTTACCATTTTGCTTCCTTTACACTAACCACCATAACTGATACACGGAATGTTGTATGAAAACATTACTCGCAATTGATGACGATCTTGGCATCCAAAAGCAGCTGAAGTGGAGCCTGACCGACTACGAAGTGGTTTTTGCTGAAGATCGTCCGTCGGCACTGCAACAACTACGACGTTTTGAGCCTGCTGTTGTGACTTTAGATCTTGGACTGCCGCCAGACCCAACGAATGCATCTGAAGGGTTGGCATGTCTTACTGAAATTCTGCAACACAACCCCAATACCAAGGTCATTGTGATCACTGGTAGCACCGATACTGAACATGCACTGCAGGCAATATCGCTTGGCGCTTACGACTATTATCAAAAACCAATTGATGTCGACGTGCTAAATGTCATCGTAGCCAGGGCTTTCAAACTCAGTGAGATAGAAAATGAAAACCGTGTCCTGAAAGCGACGGCATACAAACAGCAAGACATTATCGGCAACAGCGAATCTATTCTGAAAGCCTGCCGGATGGTGGAGAAAATCGCACCGACTGAAATCACCACATTGTTGTTAGGTGAATCAGGAACCGGGAAAGAAGTTTTCGCCCGCGCTATCCACAAACAAAGCCCGCGCGCCGATCGACCTTTTGTCGCAATCAACTGTGCCTCCATCCCGGATAACTTGCTGGAAAGTGAATTATTCGGCTACGAGAAAGGCGCATTTACCGGCGCCCATAAAACAACTTTAGGTAAAATCGAAACCGCCAATGGCGGCACTCTGATGCTCGACGAGATTGGCGACATGCCGCTGGCGCTACAGGCCAAAATGCTGCGCTTTTTGCAGGAGCGTGTGATTGAGCGCGTCGGCGGTCGTGCAGAGATCGAAGTAGATGTCAGAGTTGTCTGTGCGACTCACCGTAACCTGGCAGAAATGGTCGCTGAACAAAGCTTCCGTGAGGATTTATTCTACCGGGTCAGTGAAATAACACTCAATATCCCGCCACTTCGCAACCGTGGTCACGATATTGTTATTATCGCCAAGGCACTTTTACACCGGTTTAATGCTGAATTTAACACTAATATTCAAGGGTTTACTGAAGACGCGATTAACTCAATGCTGGGCCATCGCTGGCCAGGCAATATCCGTGAATTACAGAATAAACTGAAGTCGGCTGTGATCCTGGCTGATACTAAGTTCATCAGTGCTGAAGACCTTGGGTTACTGCCATCCAGTCAGCCAAACACTCTCCCTACCCTGCGTAAAGTAAGGGAACAGGCAGAAACGCAGGCGATTCGCCATGCCTACAACGTGGCCAATGGCAATCTGTCGAAAACTGCTGATTTGCTAGGAGTAACCCGCCCCACTTTATACTCATTAATTGATAAGTATAAAATGCTCGATTTGCGTACCCAGGATGCAGAACATCCTGGGTCTGTCACTGAAGAACATTGAGACCATCGATGTTCTGACAAAATAAAGCCAGCTTAAACGCTGGCTTTTTTGGCAATTCAGCTGACTGAAATGCATCAGTGATAAAAAAACCCGCCAGATGGCGGGTTTTTTAACAGCTGGAGTTAAAGCTTGATGCCTTTTTTCTCAGCGCGTTCTTTTACGTAAGGGCCCCATGAGTTAGCCATCTTTTCTTGTCCATGCTGGCGTGCCAGCACGACTTGTTGATAAGCCTCACGCATTTTGCCCTGGTAAAAGTATGCGCCGATCAACGACACGTGAACTTTACCTTTGTCTTTGGTGCCTGCTTCTAACGCTTTTTGTAATGCTGTGGCTGCTTCGGCGTTTTTATTCGCCATTGCCAGTGCATCACCCTGACGGCGATAGGCCTCACCATCGTTTTCTTTAGCAGCTAACATACCGTAGAACTTCGCAGCTTTTTCAAATTCACGTGCCGACGAGTATGAACTTGCGATACTCATCAGGATTGCACGATCATTCTTTAACAGACCTGCGGTTAAGTGTTTTTCCAGTAATGCAGCGGCCTTAAACGGCACGTTGTTATTGTTGTACAGGTTAGCGAGTAACTTAATCTCGTTTTCTGTCTTCAATAAACCCTGTTTATAGGCCATATCGATAATCGCAAGCGCTTTTTCGTATTGCTCATCAACAGAGTAGAACTGGCCTAACATGACCCAGGATTGCTTCTCATTAGGAAACAATGGCAACATTATTTCCAAAACTTCGATAGCTTTCTTAGTCTGCTTCAGCTCGTAGTATGAAGCGAACTTCATCTGGTACGGTTCTTTTTTCGGCGTTTTCGAGTGTTCGATAGCGCGATCGGCTGGCGCAATTACCTTGGCATACTGCTTCATTTCGTAGTATGCGTTGGCAATACGCAGATCGACGTTTGCGTCCATCTCACCAGTAAAATCACCCCACTTGGTGTAATAAGTGATTGCCTGCTCGTACTTTTTACCCATCAAGCTCAAGTCTGCGATATTTCGCAACAATGTGGCCTGATCAGTAAAACCAAGTACATCGGGTTTTACAGCTTTAATCATATAATCTAATGATTTCGCCGGATTTTTCTCGATGTAGAGCTGACCAATAAACTTATCTAAGTAGGCTTTATCAAAAGTGTTCGATGCTTCGATAGGTTCCAACAAAGCCAATGCTTCACCGACTTTATTCTGGCCATAAAGCTCATAGGCTTTACCGATCGCTTTACCGACTTTTTCGCCTACTGCCTGAGATTTACGGGCTTTACGCTCAGCAATCTTGGCAGCATCCGGAGCCGCAAATGCAGAGCTTACCGGCAGAGCGGCAATACCGACTGCAGCAAACACCATCAATGCAGATGTAAGTTTGTTAAATTTCATACTTAACCTCCGGCATTATCAAGGTTGAAGTCTAACTGCACCATGATCCCAGTCTGCTTTAACGCCTGACCATTCTCAATTTTTGGTGAGTACTTCCAACGTTTTAACGCACGAATTGCTTCGCGGTCAAATACCCGCTTCGGCTCAGCATCAACAACTTCAATTTCATCCACTGAGCCATCAGGCATAATGGAAAAACGCATTTTTACCCAGCCATTGATACCATCCCGGGCGGCTTGTACCGGATATTTCGGTTCAATCCGCACAATCGGTGTTGCGTCACCATCACGCATCATCGCACCAGAAGGATCACCGATTCCGTTATTCACACCACCAACATCAACTGTTGGCGCGTTAAAACCGATTGTCCCTGCATCTGTATTAGATGCTTCCTGCACGATCTGCTGCTTTGGCGGCTCCGGCGGTGGCGGCGGCGGCGGCGGCGGTACCCGAGTTCGGGTCTGAGCTTTTGACTCAGGCGGCGTCGAGTTTATCTCAATAACGATTTGTTCCTTTGCGACATTAGAGACAGCATCATCGCTGTCTACTAAAAATGCCATCAATACAAACAGGAAAAACGTTATTACCGCACCAATTAAGAGTGAAAGTAATAACCGAGCCATATTACTTCTCCGCCGCGATCGAGATCTTCTCAATGCCAGCCAGTTTGATTTGATCCATTACAGATACAACCACACCGTGCTTCGCTTCTTTATCCGCTTGCACAATTACAGTGTCAGTCGGAGATTCAGCTAACAGCTTCTCGATGGTTGCACCTACACGCTCTACATCAACTGCGCGTTTATCCAACCAAATTTCACCATTGGCCCGGACAGCGACAAAAATCGTTGCTGAAGGCTTCTGTTGAGCTTTTGCTGCTTTTGGACGGTTAACATCGATACCCGCTTCTTTAACGAAAGAAGTGGTCACGATAAAGAAAATCAGCATGATGAATACAACGTCGAGCATTGGCGTCAAGTCAATCGCTGCTTCTTCTGCTTCACGTCTAGTTTTACGTGCCATAAATCACTCTCTAATCAATGATGCGGCATGCTATCTGCCAACTCGTGGACAGCAGCTTTTACCTTCGCTTCTAATTTGGACGTTACAAAAACTCCAGATAATGCAGCCACCATCCCCGCCATAGTCGGGATTGTTGCCATTGAAATGCCTGATGCCATCAAACGCGGGTTACCCGTGCCGACTAACGCCATAATTTCAAACACTGCAATCATACCTGTTACAGTTCCCAACAAACCAACCATTGGGCAGACCGCAACCAGAGTTTTAATAACATTAATACGCTCATTCAGCTGAGTACTCGCTTGCGACACCCAGGCTTCACGGATTTTATGCGCATACCAAGAAGTTGTATCAGTCCTTGCATTCCAGTCAGCGATGATTTTGTCACGCATGGCCGGGTACTCACGACTGATAAACCAAAAGCGCTCTATAATCAGAATCCACATGATGAAGAGCACCAGGGCGACGATATAAAGTACATCACCGCCGGTTGCGATAAAATCCCTGACAGATTCCCAAAGCTCTATCAGGCTATGCATTATGAGCGCTCCTTCTCCGCATGAGCAGCGATGATACCAGCGCTTTGCTCATCCAGGATGTGCAGGATTGAGTTTGATTTAGACTGCAGTAAAGAGTGCAGGAACAACAGTGGCAGCGCACATAACAGACCTTGAACCGTAGTAACCAGGGCCATAGAGATTGAACCTGCCATGATTTTCGGGTCACCGGTACCGTGCAGCGTGATCATCTGGAACGCGCCAATCATACCAACTACTGTACCTAACAGACCTAACAGAGGACCTACTGCAGCGATCAGTTTCAGGATACCGATACCTTTTTCGATTGCTGGAGTCTCACGCATAATTGCTTCGTCCAGTTTCAGTTCCAGGTTTTCCACGTCAGCTTTTTTGTTGTCATGGTAAACTTTCAGGATACGACCCAGTGCGTTGTCCGTTGATGGATTGTTCAGATTTTTCAACTGGCTGTTGATTTTTGAACTTGCCGCAGTCAGTGACAGGAAACGGACTGCAGAGATCAGTAAACCAATGATCAGCAGAACAGTAATAACGTAACCTGGAGTACCACCTGAATGGAACTGCTCTTCCAGAGTAGCTTCCTGAGTTTTCAGACGCAGCAAGTTACCACCTGTTGGGTCAACATATACTGCTTTCAGCTCGCCGGCAGCTGCATTTTTGAACGCAACTGAGTCAGAAACAACATAAGATTCTGGTTGTTTAACCAGAGGCTGCATTTCTTTGGTGTCAGCGTTATACACCAGGAAACCGTTGTCAGTGATTAAGTTGAACGAACCAACGCGAGTTACAGAAGCTGGCGCTTTTGTGCCGTCCAGACCTGTTACTTCGCCGTCAAACTTAGAGACTTTGGCAGACTCGGTCATTTCTGTTTGCAGAGCGATCCACAGTTCTTCAAGTTCAGTAATCGTCGGCAGCTCTTTAGCTACTGACAGTTTTTTCAGTAAGTCTTCGCGACCTTTAAACTGAGCACTGATATTAGAAGTTGCGATTGCACCGATAGTTTCTGTTGCAGTACCACGAACGATACCGAACATCTCACCTAAAGTACCTTGAGCATTTAACAACTCTTGTTCTTTAGCTGCGATAGCACCTTCGTTGTCAGCAAACTGTTTAGTCAGTGACTTGCCACGCGCTTCTTCTGCAGCGAAAGCAGCTTTTGCTTTGCTCAGCAGAGCTTGTTTGTCAGCACGGTCAGACAGGAATTCCTGCTCACGAGCAGCATCCAGTTTGGCATCTGCAGCGCGGTTCTTTTTGACTTGCTCTAACAGCTGATCCAGTTTCGCTGTATCTGCCGCTGCATTTAAGCATACGCCAGCAGACATGGTGACTGCAGCTGCAATCATTAAACCTTTAAACACTTTCTTCATTTATTCTTACTCCGCTGCTAACACTGGAAGTTTTAATAATTGTGGAGGAGATTGTTTGCCAGCTACACGGATAGCCAGTTTAGTAGAATCCAGGTACTCAGCACCCAGTGCTTCCCACTGGTTGGTAGACTTGTTCCACATCCAGGCTTCTTTCTCATCCAACGACATCGCCAACAGCGCAACACGGCCGACATAAACGAAGTTAACTGTTTTCTCACCGCCACCAACGTTCAGTTTGTCAGTGTAAGTAACCAGGGCTGTGCCCAGGTCTTTTTCGATTTGATATGCTTCGAGCACCATACGGTATTGCTCAGAAGTGTTTACAGATGAATTACCCATCAGGTCACGCAGACGCTGAATACGTTCCAGGCGTTTTGTTTGATCGATTGGCATATCTGCTTTGATAAAAGCTTCCAGCGTATCAATCATTTTGTACATTAATGGAACGATACCCTGCTTGGTGCCTTCGATCGTACCAATCTGCTTGTCAAATGAACCCAGCTGTGCATTTTGATCGTTCACCAGCGTATTCACGTGATCGTTGTAAACTTTCAGGTTTTCTGTCTGTTCTACCAGTGTGCGGTATTCAGCCAGCAGTTCCTGAGACTGTTCATAAATGTTGTTGATCTTTTCCTGAGACTGCGCAGATGCCTTGGCAGCTTGCACACCAGTATTGGTGACTTCTGCGAGAGTCGTTGCGGTTGCAACGCCACCGAACATGAAAGCACCAACGATGGCTGATGCGATCAGGTTTTTACGAATGTTATTGTTAGACATAGTTCCCAACCAATAATTGCTGATTAACGTAACCTGTATTTTGAAAGGCCAAACTTGTAAAAAAGAATGACCTGGTTAGAGGGTAAACCGCCCGCATCATTGCAGCAAAAACAATGGATGTCAATATAACTACGACAGCCAGCCAGACCTGTTTCACCGCAATATCCGCTTACAGATTTACCCGGAATGCTGCTATTAAATTCTTATCTTTAAAATTTAATAAAACATTCATTTTTCTGCTTATTTAATGTTCGGAGTCAGTTTGCCCGAATCATACAACTTCACCATTTGCTCAAGAGAAATGGCTTTGATTTTTGACCCTTGCCCGGCACAACCGAATGCCTGGTAACGGTCTTTACAGATCTCCATCATGGCTTTGACAGATTCCTGTAAATACTTGCGTGGATCAAACTCTGCCGGATGCTGAGCCATAAAGCGGCGGATTGCACCGGTAGACGCTAAACGTAAATCAGTATCAATATTGATTTTGCGTACGCCGAATTTGATCCCTTGCTGAATTTGTTCTATCGGAACGCCATAAGTTTCCGGAATTTCACCACCGTACTGATTGATCACCGCCAGCCAGTCCTGCGGGACCGAACTGGAGCCGTGCATCACCAGATGCGTATCTGGGATGCGGGCATGAATGGCTTTAATCCGATCAATTGCCAAAATATCGTCTGTTGGTGGACGACTGAATTTGTAAGCCCCGTGGGAAGTGCCACAGGCAATAGCCAATGCATCCACTCCAGTCGCTTTAACGAACTGCGCCGCTTCTTCAGGGTCTGTCAGCATCTGGTCATGGCTCAGCACGCAATCTGCACCAACACCATCTTCTTCCCCGGCAGCACCGGTTTCCAGTGAGCCTAAACACCCTAACTCACCTTCGACCGAAACGCCGCAGGCGTGCGCCATTTCAACAACACGGCGGGTTACATCGACGTTGTAATCATAGTCAGCTGGTGTTTTCCCATCTGCGCGTAACGAGCCGTCCATCATAACGGATGAAAAACCGAGCTGGATAGACTGCTGACAAATCGCTGGAGAGGTACCGTGATCCTGATGCATTACCACCGGGATATGCGGAAACTCTTCGACAGCCGCCAGGATCAGATGACGCAGGAATGGCGCACCGGCGTATTTCCGTGCACCTGCAGACGCCTGCACAATGACCGGGCTGTCCGTTGCATCGGCTGCCAGCATAATCGCGCGCATCTGTTCAAGATTGTTGACGTTGAACGCTGGCACGCCGTAACCAAATTCTGCGGCATGATCCAACATCTGACGTAACGAGATAAGAGCCATGAAATCCTCACTTTTTGTAGGGTAAGTTTCAGAGCTGTCACCGAACCCGGCGCTTTTGCGCCGGATGTGCCGGTCAGGATCTGCCGGCTTGGAATAGGTTTCGGCGAACAGACTGTTTTATAACATCATTTTTACGCGCTTTTGCCGCGTTGTTCAAGAATTTCAACTGCTGGCAAGGTTTTTCCCTCTAAGAACTCAAGGAATGCACCGCCACCGGTAGAAATATAGGAGATTTGTTCAGCCACACCATACTTGTCAATGGCGGCCAGCGTGTCACCACCACCGGCAATACTGAACGCATCACTTTGCGCAATCGCTTCAGCAATCGCTTTAGTTCCTGCCTCAAACTGCGCAAATTCAAACACACCTACCGGACCGTTCCAGACAATAGTTCCTGCAGTTTTTAAGATCTCTACCAATGCAGCAGTACTGTCTGGGCCGATATCAAAAATCATATCGTCGTTGGCAATATCCGCAATCGGTTTGAGACTAGCGGGTGTATCTTCAGCAAAGGCTTTGCCGGTCACCACGTCGGTTGGCACAGGAATATTGCCGCCGTTTGCTTTCGCCGCAGCCATTAAGCGCTGTGCTTCCGGAATTAGATCGGCCTCATACAAAGACTTACCGACAGTTGCACCAGTAGCTGCGATAAAAGTATTGGCAATTCCACCTCCAACGACCAGCTGATCAACGATACCGGACAAAGATTCCAGGACTGTCAGTTTGGTCGACACTTTAGAGCCACCAACAATCGCGACTAACGGCCGTTTTGGGTTTTTCAGCGCTGCGGCTAAGGCTTCCAGTTCAGCCGCCAGCAAAGGACCGGCACAGGCGATAGGCGCAAATTTGGCTACACCATGTGTGGTGGCTTGTGCGCGGTGGGCAGTGCCAAATGCATCCATCACAAACACATCGCACAACGCGGCCAGTTGTTTTGACAAAGTTTCGTCGTTTTTGCCTTCGCCTTTATTAAAACGGACGTTTTCAAACACCACAACTTCACCGGCAGCTACGTCAACGCCCTGCAGATATTCTTTGGCCAGACGCACAGGCGCTGTTAATGCAGTTTTGAGGTAATCGACGACTGGTTGCATCGAAAATTCTTCGGCATAGACACCCTCTTCCGGGCGGCCTAAGTGTGAACACACCATCACTTTTGCGCCTTTGCTGAGCGCGAGTTCGATCGTCGGCAGTGCGGCACGTAAGCGCGCATCTGAAGTCACTACGCCATTTTTTACCGGTACATTTAAATCTTCGCGGATTAGTACGCGTTTACCCGCTAAATCTAAATCAGCCATTTTAATCACGGACATGACCATCTCCTTTTGTTGATTTGAATACTGTTATTCTGTTTATAGTGCCGTTACTGACTTCTCATCATGGCACGCGCGGTATCGATCATTCGGTTGGCAAAGCCCCACTCGTTGTCACACCAGACCAAACACTTCACCAGTCGTTTATGGCTAACCCGGGTTTGTGAACCATCGACGATGCACGAATGCGGATCGTGGTTAAAATCAACGGAAACTAATGGCTCTTCGGTGTAATCCAGAATTCCCGGCAAAGACAAGCGGGCTTGTTGCAGCGCGGCATTCACCGCTTCAACGGTGACATCCTGATGAAGTGCAACGGACAAATCCATTGCCGTAACATTGATCGTTGGCACACGTACGGCAATCGCTTCGAAGCGGCCGGCGAGATGCGGCATGATGCGTTCAATGCCCCGGGCAAGTTTGGTATCGACCGGGATAATGGATTGGCTGGCAGCACGGGTGCGACGTAAATCCGGATGATAAGCATCAATAACCTGCTGATCGTGCATCGAGGCGTGAATTGTCGTGATAGTGCCACTTTCGACGCCAAAAGTATTATCCAGCACACTCAATACCGGCACTATACAATTGGTGGTGCATGAGCCGGCAGACACGACGCGCATGGTCGCGTTGAGCTGTTGCTCATTGACACCATAAATCACTGTCGCATCAATATCAGCGCCAGCCGGATGCGAGAACAGTACTTTGCCAGCACCGGCTTCGAGATGTTTCATCGCATCGGCGCGGCTGCCAAACACACCGGTACACTCTAAGACTAAATCGACATGTAGTGCTTTCCACGGCAAAAACGCCGGATCTGGCTGATGGAGCAGCTGAATCTGTTGATCGCCTACAACTAACATCTCGCCGTTGAGAGTTACTGAAGTGCCAAAACGGCCATGGCTGGAATCATACTTCAGTAAATGCGCGATGCCGCGGGCTTCCGCCAGTTCGTTAATTGCGACTACCTGCACTTCATCTTGTAACTGTTGTTCAAAAATGGCGCGTACAATGCTGCGGCCAATTCGGCCAAACCCATTGATCGCGATCCGGATTGTCATCAGCGCTGTTACCTGTCTGGACTGTCACGAAGTTAAACAAAAGGGGCTCCAAGCCCCTTTTGCATTGAAAGTACCGCTTACGCCAGTAACTGTTCGGCGGCTTCGACAACTGCAGCAGTGGTGATACCGAAGTATTCAAACAACTGCTCAGCCGGCGCCGATTCACCAAAACCGGTCATGCCGATGATTTTGCCATTCAGACCAACATATTTATACCAGCTGTCGACAATACAAGCTTCGACTGCAACACGTTTGGTGACGGCAGCCGGTAACACCGCTTCGCGGTAGGCGGCATCCTGAGCGTCAAACACATCAGTTGATGGCATCGAAACCACACGGATTTTATGGCCAGCATCCGTCAGTTTTGCCGCGGCTTGTACCGCCAGCTCTACTTCTGAACCTGTAGCAATAATGATCAGGTCCGGCGTACCTGCGCTGTCTTTAAGCACATAACCGCCACGCCGGATGGCGGCAACCTGCTCATCAGTACGGGCTTGTTGTGCCAGATTCTGCCGGGTGAAAATCAGCGTAGTCGGGCCTTCGGTGCGTTCAATTGCTGCTTGCCATGCAACAGCAGATTCCACCTGGTCACAAGGACGCCAGTTCATCAGGTTTGGTGTCACACGCAGCGAAGCCAGCTGTTCAACCGGTTGGTGTGTCGGGCCGTCTTCGCCAAGGCCAATCGAGTCGTGGGTATAAACAAAAATCACCCGTTGTTTCATCAGCGCAGCCATACGCACCGCATTACGGGCATATTCCATAAACATCAGGAAGGTTGCACCGTATGGCACAAAACCACCATGCAGCGCGATACCATTCATGATGGCTGACATGCCGAATTCGCGCACACCGTAATACAGGTAGTTACCGCTGGCATCCTCAGCACTGATACCTTTAGAGCCAGACCAGATGGTCAGGTTTGAACCGGCAAGATCGGCAGAGCCACCCAGCAGTTCCGGCAATAACGGGCCATATGCGTTTAATGCATTTTGCGAGGCCTTACGACTGGCGATCGCAGCTGGGCTTGCCTGTAACTTGGCAATATAAGCATCTGACTCTGCTTTCCAGTTCGCTGGCAACTCACCGCTTAACCGGCGTTTTAACTCGGCAGCCAGTTCAGGGTGCGCTGCAGCGTAAGCCGCGAACTGTGCGTTCCAGCTGTGCTGTAAAGTGTTACCTTTGGTTTTACCATCCCAGGCGGCGTAAATGTCGGCCGGGACTTCAAATGGCGCATGCGGCCATTGCAGGAATTCACGGGCTGCGGCAATTTCTGCATCACCCAGTGGCGCGCCGTGGCAATCGTGGCTACCGGATTTATTCGGTGAACCGTAACCGATGATAGTCTTGCAACAAATCAGTGTTGGTTTGGTGCTTTCTGCTTGCGCAGCCTGAATCGCTGCCGCAACTGCCTGAGCGTCATGACCGTCGACACCGGCAATCACATGCCAGCCATAGGCTTCAAAACGGGCCGGCGTATTGTCGGTGAACCAGCCTTCAACATGGCCATCGATCGAGATGCCATTGTCATCCCAGAATGCGATCAGTTTGCCAAGGCCTAAAGTCCCGGCTAAAGAGCAAGCTTCGTGCGAAATACCTTCCATCAGGCAACCATCGCCCAGAAACGCATATGTATAGTGGTCAATAATGGCATGGCCTGGCTGGTTAAACTGCGCTGCCAGTGCTTTTTCGGCGATCGCCATGCCTACCGCATTGGTGATCCCCTGCCCCAGCGGACCTGTGGTGGTTTCAACACCAGGTGCATAACCATATTCCGGGTGACCCGGCGTGCGTGAATGCAATTGACGGAATTGTTTTAAGTCGTCGACAGACAGGTCATAACCGGATAAATGTAACAGCGAATATAACAACATAGAGCCATGGCCGTTCGACAGAACAAAACGGTCACGGTTAGCCCACTGCGGGTCCTGTGGATTGTGCTTTAAAAAATCACGCCATAATACTTCGGCGATATCGGCCATCCCCATCGGGGCGCCCGGGTGGCCAGATTTGGCCTTTTGCACTGCATCCATACTTAACGCGCGGATGGCGTTGGCGAGTTGTTTGCGGGACAGCATTGTCACTCCTGCTACTAATTGTCGGGATCTTATCCAAGTGGATTTTTATGTTGCCTGTATCGCTTCGGATGGCGTGATACTGTTTTTTAATAAACAGGCAAATTTATTTTACGCGTCGCATCGGTTCGGGTTTATTTTCCCAGACCATGCCCACCTTGGCAACGAATAAAACCGGATCCATGCTGATTGCCTTAAGTTTTGATCCGTTCGTCCGATAACCCGTACTCTTGCAGATAGAAAGACGTCCGGGCGGCAAAAAAATATGGCAAACTGCCATTTGTTTCTCTAGAATACGCAGCCCAATTTTCCGGCGCCTGGCGCTTAAACAACCAACCCATTGGAATAAGTTAGAATGGCACAACACATTTTTACCTCTGAGTCAGTTTCTGAAGGACATCCGGATAAAATCGCCGACCAAATCTCTGATGCGGTGTTGGATGCCATCCTGGAACAGGACCCAAAAGCCCGTGTCGCCTGTGAAACCTTCGTCAAGACCGGTATGGTTCTGGTTGGTGGCGAAATTACTACTTCTGCCTGGGTCGATATTGAAGAGCTGACCCGCAGCACTATCCGTGAAATCGGTTACGTGCATTCTGATATGGGCTTTGATGCCAATTCTTGCGCGGTGTTAAGCGCCATCGGTAAACAATCTCCGGATATCAATCAAGGCGTTGATAAAAAAGACCCGAAAGATCAGGGTGCCGGCGACCAGGGTCTGATGTTTGGTTACGCCAGCAATGAAACTGACGTACTGATGCCAGCGCCAATCACTTATTCTCACCGTCTGGTGCAACAACAAGCCAAAGTGCGTAAAGATGGCACGCTGCCATGGTTACGCCCGGATGCAAAATCTCAGCTGTCGTTCATTTATGAAAACGGCAAACCTGTTGGTATCGATGCCGTGGTGTTATCAACTCAGCATTGCGACACTATTTCGACTGAAGATCTGCGCGAAGCGGTGATGGAACACATCATCAAGCCTGTACTGCCGGCTGAATGGCTGCGTCAGAGCACGAAGTTCTTCATTAACCCTACGGGTCGTTTTGTCATCGGTGGCCCAATGGGAGATTGCGGTCTGACCGGCCGGAAAATCATCGTCGACAGCTACGGCGGCATGGCCCGTCACGGCGGTGGCGCTTTCTCTGGTAAAGATCCATCAAAAGTTGACCGTTCAGCCGCCTACGCTGCCCGTTATGTGGCGAAAAACATCGTTGCAGCCGGCTTAGCTGAGCGCTGTGAGATCCAGGTATCTTACGCCATCGGTGTAGCAGAACCGACCTCTATCAGCGTCGAGACTTTTGGTACCAGCAAACTGTCAGAAGACCAGCTGATTAAACTGATCCGGGCCCATTTCGACCTGCGTCCGGCCGGCCTGATTGCGATGCTCGACCTCGAGCGTCCAATCTACAAAGCGACCGCTGCTTATGGTCACTTTGGCCGCAATGAGTTCCCGTGGGAACAGACTAACAAAGCTGACGCACTGCGTGCTGAAGCCGGTCTGTGATCTCAGACTCTGATCAACAGGGAGCTTCGGCTCCCTTTTTTTATCTTCACTCAGTAACAAACTGATCACATCTCAGGTTTTTCCTGATTGCTATCTGCCCTTTTAAGCTTTTATAACAAAGGACAAACAACAATTAGGAAACTCTATGTCTACCGATACGACCAAACCCTGGTTGCAGCGCAGTCTTGATGCAATCGAACGCGCGGGCAACAAACTACCCGATCCCGCTGTGTTATTCGCCCTATTTATGCTGGCCGTCTGGCTGATTTCCTGGGCCTTGTCCGGCGTGCAATTCAGCGAAATAGACCCACGTACCGGCAAACCTATTGTCATCGTCGATTTATTAGATGGCGCGGCCTTCACGACTTTTATGAGTAAGATGGTCAGTACCTTCGTCAGCTTCCCACCACTTGGCGTGGTCCTGGTCGCGATGCTGGGTTTGGGCGTTGCAGAACATACCGGTTTTATCAATGCGGGCCTGCGTTCGATTTTAAATGTCACGCCAAAAATGCTGCTGACACCAGTGTTGATTGCCGTTGGTATTTTAAGCCACGTCGCTGTCGATGCCGGTTATGTGCTGGTGATCCCGCTAGGAGCTGTGATTTTTTATGCTGCTGGCCGCCATCCACTGGCTGGTATTGCCGCCGCTTTTGCCGGCGTGTCGGGCGGTTTTTCTGCCAGCCTGTTTGTACCGTCGAGTTTAGACCCGATGCTGGCCGGCCTGACCCAAGCAGCCGCACGCCTCTCTGCTCACCCTTCTGCCGCCGAGATGACCATTAACCCGCTGAATAACTTCTTTTTTACCAGCGCATCTGCTGCTTTAATCATCCTGGTGGGCTGGTTTTTGACCGACAAAGTGATAGAGCCACGGCTGAAACACACGCAAGTTGACGGTGACCCGGCCAGTCTGCCAAAACTGGATGCTTTAACCGATGCTGAGCGTAAAGGCCTGCGCTACGCCACTTTGTCGATGCTGGTGTCCGGCTTGTTATTGATCTGGTCGGCTTCAGCTGCTGATTCGGCTTGGCGCGGCACAGACGGTCTGTTAACCAGCGCAACAGCACCTTTGATGCAGTCCATAGTCAGCATCATCTTTGTGTTTTTCTTAATTCCCGGTGTGGTCTTTGGCTATGTTTCGGGTTCAGCGAACAATCACCGCGCAATAGTCCAGGGCATGAGCAAAGCGATGTCCGGCATGGGTTATTACGTGGTGATGGCGTTTTTCTGCGCCCAGTTTATCTATGCGTTTGGTCAGTCGAATCTCGGCGCATTATTGGCAATCAAAGGTGCGCTGGCACTGAAAGAGCTGGCATTGCCACTGGGTGTGACTCTGGTTGGTATCGTGTTTCTGACCGCATCAGTGAATTTGTTGGTCGGCTCAGCGTCGGCCAAATGGGCACTGATCGGCGCCATTATGGTGCCGATGCTGATGGAACTTGGCGTATCGCCGGATTTAACCCAGGCCGCTTATCGGGTGGGTGATTCTTCAACCAACATTATTACGCCGCTGATGCCGTACTTCCCGCTGATCGTGGTGTTCTGTCAGAAGTACGTGAAATCGACCGGTATTGGTACTTTGATCGCGTTGATGCTGCCATTCTCAGTATGTTTCCTGGTGCTGTGGAGCGCCTTCCTGTTGCTCTATTGGGCGCTGGGCATTCCGCTGGGAATTGGTGCGCATTACACCTTCCCGGCGCTGTAAAAACAAAACCCCTGAAAAGCGCACTGCGATTTTCAGGGGTTTTCGTCACTTGCAGGTAAAAGATTAACGCCCGTCGCCGGCCCAGCGGAACAAAGCTGCCGCCGCCATTAAAAACACCAGACTCATCGCCGCCATCACACCAAGTTGCACACTGACATCGGCAAAACCGGCGCCATCCAGCATTACCGCGCGAGCTGCGCTAACTAAGTGCGTCAGCGGAAACAACTGTGCAAACCATTGCACCGCTGCAGGCGCGCCTTCCAGGCTGAACCAAACGCCGGACAAAATCATCATCGGCCAGCTGGTCATATTCAGCAGTCCACCGGTCAGCTCTTCACTTTGTAAACGGCTGGCAATCAGCAGCGCCAGCGCAATCATCGACAATGCCCCTAAAGCGGCGACCAGCAATAACAGCGCATAACTGCCGAGCATCATCAAACCAAACAGCTGCTGGCAACTGACAAACACTACACCGGCAATTGCCAGCACTATGGCTAAACGCGACACGACCTGAGCGCCGACAAATTCCAGCGCCGTTAAAGGCGTGGCTTGCAGCCGTTTGAGCACCGAGTTTTTCCGGTAGCGCACCAGCACATAACCAACGCCAAACAGACAAGAAAACATCATATTCATGCCAAGAATACCCGGCAGCACAAAATCGACATAACGGATCGCCTGCCCTGTCACCTCTTCCCGCATAGCGCCTGGCCATTGCTGTAACAAGATTTTTTCCACCAGATAGCCTTTGGCCGAATCCGGATTCACCACATAACGCTTTGCTGCTAAATCAAGCACCAGGTCAATCTGATGATGGGCCAGCCGTTGCCGCGCCAGGGCCTCGGCCTGATAAGGCACAAATTCGACAAAACGGGTAGTTAATAGCGGATGTTGCGTCGTATCGAGCACCGTACTTTGCTGTAACACGCCTACTTTATATTCGGCTTTCGGCTCACCGGAAAAGACAAAGGCAAAACCGGCGACTAATAAAAACGGGAACAGTAAATTCCAGCCCAGTGCCGCCCGATCGCGCCAGAACTCAAGATTGCGCGCTTTAAGCACCGCGCTAAAACGTCTGAAATTAAACATCATTCAGCCTCCGTGGTAACACCGCTTAAGGCATGGCCGGTCAGTTTGAGGAACAAATCGTCCAGCGTCGCCGATTTGACTAAAAGGCCTTGCAGCGGCACTTGCTGCTGCAACAACGCCTGAATGCTGTGCTGCACGTCAGGCGTCTGAATGCAGAGCTGTCCGCCCTGCAGCGATGCATGGTGGCCGTCTGGTAAAGACGGAATAAACCCAGGGTCCGGCAGCTGCAGCAAAGCGCCTTCAAAATGCTGGCGCAGCAAAGCCTGTGGCGCTCCTTGTGCAATGATTTGGCCTTTATCGACAATGATCAGGTCATCACATAACTGCTCAGCTTCGTCCATATAATGGGTGGTCAGAATAATGGTCCTGCCCTGCTGTTTAATTTGTTTGATCAGCGTCCAGAAATTACGCCGGGCATGCGGGTCCAGCCCGGTGGTCGGTTCATCCAGAAACAGGATCTGCGGCTGGTTGACCAGCGCTAAGGCCAGCAATAATCGCTGACGCTGCCCGCCGGATAGCTTTTTGTGGTCTTGTGTTAAGAAGTCGCCCAGATCACAGAGCCTGATAAGCTGCTGAATGTCAGCCGGTTGCGGGTAAAATGCAGCAAACATCCGCAGTGTTTCTTCAACGGTCAAAAAATCCTGCAAAGCAGTTTGCTGAAACTGCACTCCGAGTTGCTGAAAATGCTGCCGGCCGGCGATTTCGCCATGATAAAAAATGCTGCCGCTATCAGGTTTGATAATACCTTCAAGCATCTCCAGCGTGGTGGTTTTACCGGCGCCATTGGGCCCAAGTAAACCAAAACATTGACCGGCCTGCACACTGAAACTGAGGTTGTTCACTGCCTTCAGCGCACCATAACTTTTACACAGTTGCGACACCGCCAATACTGCCGGTGCCGCCGATGAGACTTTTTCTACGCCCATACAAGGACTCCTTTCGAGGTACCCTTAGCGCCAAGGGACTGCTACCATAGCAGTTTTTCTGCTGCTGAATCAGGCCTCATGCGAACAATACGTTTATATCAGCCCGGCCCGTTAACACCGGGACAATCTGTGGCGCTCTGTGAAGATGCCGCCAACCACGCCGGAAAAGTCTTGCGAATGCAAGCCGGCGAAGCGCTCGAACTGTTTAATGGTGATGGCAATAATTACGCCGCCGTCATTATCGAAGTTGGCAAAAAGCAGCTGGTTGTCGATATCCAAAGCTCGAGCGAGAATCCGATCGAATCGCCATTGAAGTTACATCTGGGACAAGGTATCTCCCGCGGCGATCGGATGGATTTTGCCATCCAGAAAGCGGTCGAGCTTGGCGTCAGTGAAATTACGCCGCTGTTTACCGAACGCTGTGGCGTTAAACTTGACGCCGAACGTTTGGAAAAAAAGCGCGAACAGTGGCAAAAAATTGTCATCAGCGCCTGCGAGCAGAGCGGCCGCTCGGTGGTGCCACCGGTGCACATGCCCGTCACTCTGGAAAAATGGCTCGGTCAGGCAGACAATTGTCTGAAACTGACCTTGGATCCCTGGACCAACGCCACCATTAAGCAATTATCACCAACGGACCGGCTTAGACTAGTGATAGGTCCGGAAGGCGGCTTCAGTGACCGTGAAGTCGCAGCAACGACTTCAGCCGGTTTTCAGCCGGTACGGCTGGGCCCTCGGGTCCTGCGCACGGAAACGGCCGCACTGACGGCTATCGCTGCATTGCAATTACAACTGGGCGACCTCGCCTGATTAAGGAGTAAGCTGTTGATTAAACTCGGCATCGTGATGGACCCTATCAGCGCCATCAATATCAAAAAAGATTCCAGTTTCGCTATGTTACTGCAGGCGCAAAGCCGCGGTTATCAATTGCATTATATGGAAATGGCCGACTTATACCTGTTAGAGGGGCAGGCCCGCGCCCGCACCCGCCTGTTGAGCGTGGAGCAAAATCCGGCGCGCTGGTATGAATTTCAGGGTGAACAGGACATTGCGCTCTCTGAATTGGACGTGATCCTGATGCGCAAAGATCCGCCGTTTGATACTGAGTTTATTTACGCGACTTATATTCTGGAGCGCGCTGAAGATGCCGGCACGCTGATTGTGAACAAACCGCAGAGCCTGCGCGATGCCAATGAAAAGTTGTATACCAGCTGGTTTGCGCAACATACGCCGAAAACACTGGTCAGCCGCGATGCGGCGCGATTAAAGGCGTTTTATCAGACCGAAGGTGATGTGATCTTAAAACCGCTGGATGGCATGGGCGGCGCATCTATTTTTCGTTTAAAACCGCAAGATCCCAATGTCAGTGTCATACTGGAGACATTAACCGCGCACGGCACTATGTACGCCATGGCGCAGCGTTATATTCCACAGATCGTTGACGGCGACAAACGCGTCTTAGTGGTGAACGGCGAACCGGTACCCTATTGTCTGGCCCGGATCCCGGCCAGCGGCGAAACCCGTGGCAATCTTGCTGCGGGAGGTCGCGGCGAAGCTCGTCCTCTGACCGAAAGTGACTGGGCCATTGCCCGTGCTGTAGGCCCAACACTGAAAGCCAAAGGGTTGATTTTTGTCGGTCTTGATATCATCGGTGACAAACTGACCGAAATTAATGTCACAAGCCCAACCTGCATCCGCGAAATTGAGGCTGCGTTTCCGGTTTCAATTACCGGCATGTTGTTTGATCAGATTGAACTGTTATTACAGGCTAAAAAAGCCTGAGGAGTTCGCCGTGGAAAGTTTACAAAACCACCTGCTGATTGCAATGCCAAGTTTGGATGACCCTTTATTTGGTCGAAGCGTGACCTATATCTGTGAACATAATGCCGACGGCGCCATGGGAATAGTGATTAACCATCCGTTGTCGGTCGATATCGCCAATTTACTGGAACAACTGGAAATCGAGTTTGACGGCGGTTCTGATGCAGCGAAAATGAAGATCTGTGCCGGTGGACCGGTGCAAAATGACCGAGGTTTTGTCTTGCATACTCCAAAAGCTGGTTTTAACAGCAGCATGCAACTAAATCAGGATTTAATGATCACCACCTCAAAGGATATTCTGGAGCAACTGACCACCGAAGCTGCGCCAGACAAATTCATTCTGGCACTGGGTTATGCCGGCTGGAGTCCGGGTCAGCTCGAACAGGAACTCGCCGACAATAGCTGGCTGGTGATACCGGCCGATAACCGGATTATTTTTGACTTGCCGCATGGCGAAAAATGGCAGGGCGCTACGGCCAAACTCGGAATTCAGAGCTGGCAGTTAAGTCCACAGGCAGGACATGCCTGATCGCAGGCCACACTAACAGGAACACAGATGAGTTGTATTCTGGCCTTTGACTATGGCCTTAAAAGTATTGGCGTGGCGGTTGGACAACGTCTGACCGGCACCGCCAGCACGTTAAAAGCATTAAAAGCCGTGGACGGTACACCGGACTGGAATCAGATTGAAGCGCTGATAAAAGAATGGCAGCCAGAACTGGTTGTCGTTGGCCTGCCGCTGAATATGGATGGCACCGAGCAACCATTTACCGCTCGGGTGCACAAGTTTATTAATCGCCTACACGGTCGTTTTGGCGTCAAAGTGCAGGCGCACGATGAACGGCTGACCACCGTCGAATCACGGGCAGAGTTGTTTTCACAGGGCGGATTTAAAAAACTCAGCAAAGACGCAGTCGATTGTTTCTCTGCTAAGTTAATTCTGGAGAGCTGGTTTGAGCAACAACATGGCTGAGTTGCCCTGCCCCGGTTTTTACCGGCACTACAAAGGCCGTTATTACCAACTGCTGGCGCTGGTGCGTCACAGTGAAGAAGATGCGCCTTATGCCCTATATCGCGCATTGTATGGCGATTTTGGCCTGTGGGTGCGACCGCTGCAGATGTTCTGCGAAAATGTCAGTATTGACGGCGAACCAGTAGCACGGTTTAGTTTTGTTGGTACTGAGCCGCCAGCAGGTCTGGTACTGCCGGCAGCGCTGGACAGTGAACATCTCTGGCCGGGTTTGACAGTCATCTGATTAAAAAAACGCGGCTAAAGCCGCGTTTTTCCTGTTGCTTGCCGATGACTCAGCGATCAGGCTTTTCCAGTCCGTCCACTGTGACATTGGCCAAAAAGCCAGCCCCGGCAGTTTCGTTGTTACGCAGTTTAATCATCAATCGTAAGTCATTCGGTGAATCGGCGTGGTGCAGCGCATCGGCGTAACTGATTTGATTGCGTTGATACAGGTCATATAGCGCCTGGTCGAAGGTCTGCATGCCGAGTTCACGCGATTTCGCCATCACCGCTTTAATCTCGTCAATCTGGCCTTTTTTGATGAGATCAGCGACCAATGGTGAGTTGGTCAGCACTTCAATTGCCGCCATCCGTTTTGAGCCATCCGCAGTTGCGATCAGTTGCTGCGCGACAATGCCGCGTAAATTCAGCGCCAGATCAAACATCAGTTTGGCATGCTTTTCTTTTGGTACTAAGTGCAAAATACGGTCAATCGCCTGGTTGGCGTTGTTGGCGTGCAATGTGGCGATACACAAGTGACCGGTTTCAGCAAAACTCAGTGCATATTCCATCGTATCCTGGCTGCGGATCTCACCGATCAGGATCACGTCCGGTGCCTGACGTAATGAACTTTTCAGCGCCGCATCAAAGGATTCGGTATCAATCCCCACTTCACGCTGGGTGATCAGGCTTTTGCCATGGTCATGCACAAATTCAATCGGATCTTCGATAGTCAGAATATGACCGCGGGCGTTTTTATTGCGATAACCAATCAATGCTGCCAACGAGGTGGATTTACCAGTGCCGGTGCCACCAACAAACAACAGCAGGCCACGTTTGGACATGATCAATTCTTTCAGAATCGGCGGCAACCCCAGCTCATCTACATCGGGAATTTTGGTGACAATACGGCGCATTACCATGCCGGCCTGATCGCGCTGGAAAAAAGCCGACACACGAAAACGCCCGGCGTCATTGGCGATGGCAAAGTTACATTCCTTGTGCGTCAGGAATTCATTTTTTTGCTTGTCGTTCATACAAGCCAGCACGATGGCCAGCGAGTCTTCAGCGCTCAGCGGCTCCTGCTCTATGGTCTGCAATTCGCCATTGATTTTCGCCGCCACCGGCATGCCGGCGGTGACAAACATATCCGATGCTTTCACATCGACCATTTTTTGCAGCAGTTTGATTAATTCCATCATATGCTCCGTTAAATCCGGCCCATGGCACCAAAGGCATTTTTGTCCTGCGCTTTAGCCAGGGCATCCTGTTTGGTGATAAGTCCGCGATTGACCAAATTGAGCAGGCACTGGTCCATCGTCTGCATGCCATGCGAGGCGCCGGTCTGGATCACTGAATACATCTGGGCGATTTTGTCTTCGCGGATCAGGTTCCGGATGGCTGGTACCCCAATCATAATTTCATGCGCCGCAATCCGACCGCCGCCGATTTTTTTCAGCAGCGTCTGTGAAATCACGGCGCGCAGCGATTCGGATAACATTGAGCGCACCATCGCTTTTTCCTCGCCAGGGAACACGTCGATGATCCGGTCGATGGTTTTCGGCGCGGATGTGGTGTGCAAAGTGCCAAATACCAGGTGACCGGTTTCAGCCGCGGTCATTGCCAGGCGAATGGTTTCGAGGTCACGCAGCTCACCGACCAGGATCACATCCGGATCTTCCCGCAGCGCTGAGCGCAAAGCGTTAGAGAAACTTAAAGTATCGCGGTGCACTTCCCGTTGGTTGACCAGACAAAGTTTGTTGTGGTGCACAAATTCGATTGGGTCTTCAATGGTCAGAATATGCTCGTGCCGGCCTGTGTTGATGTAATCCACCATCGCCGCCAGTGTGGTCGATTTACCGGAACCGGTCGGCCCGGTCACCAGCACCAGTCCACGCGGGTTTTCGGCGATAGTGCGGAATACATCCGGCGCACCAAGATCATCCAGCGACAATACTTCACTGGGAATGGTGCGGAACACCGCCGCCGCGCCGCGATTTTGCACAAAGGCGTTAACCCGGAACCGCGCCAGTCCCGGCACTTCAAAGGAAAAATCCGACTCCAGCCGCTCTTCGTATTCTTTACGCTGCTTATCCGTCATAATGTCATAGACCAGCGCATGCACGTCTTTGTGCGTCAGCGGTGGAATATTCAAACGACGCACATCACCATCGACGCGGATCAGCGGTGGCACTCCGGCGGACAGGTGCAAGTCCGACGCTTTGTGTTGTACGCTGAACGCCAGTAATTCGGTAATATCCATGACGACATACTCCTGTGTCAGTGAAGAGGCAAATCAGGTTTTGATGCATAACACCATAGCAGAACGCTTACAGACAGCCTACAGGGCGCTTGCAGAAATTCAGTCATCTGATGGCACAACTGCTCAGTTAATCGCCGTCAGTAAAACCAAGCCAGTCAATGACATACGCGAAGCGTATCAGGCCGGACAACGTCAGTTTGGCGAAAACTATGTGCAGGAACTTGCGACAAAAGCGCAGGAACTGGCGGATTTGGCGCAGATCCGCTGGCATTTTATTGGCCCTATACAGTCCAACAAAACCCGCGATATCGCGGTTTACGCCGACGTGGTGCATAGCATTGACCGGCTGAAAATTGCCGAACGTT
The DNA here is from genome assembly GCF_001518915.1 of Rheinheimera sp. F8. NCBI lineage: Bacteria > Pseudomonadati > Pseudomonadota > Gammaproteobacteria > Chromatiales > Chromatiaceae > Rheinheimera > Rheinheimera sp. F8. The sequence continues at coordinate 2,852,579 of NZ_CP013656.1, read as the reverse complement.
TGTCCGCCCAGCGCCCGGCCGGCAAAGCGCCGCTGCAGGTACTGCTGCAGGTCAATATCAGTCGCGAGGACAGCAAATCCGGTATTATGCCGGAAGACCTGTTGCCACTGGCACGTCAGATCAGCAATCTGCCGAATATCCAGCTGGCCGGCCTGATGGCAATCCCTGCCCCGGCGGTGAATGGTGACAATCAGCAGGCTTTTGCCGCGATGCAGCAGCTTTCTGCCACGCTTCAGGCAGAATTTCCAGCGGCAGATCAGTTGTCTATGGGGATGTCAGATGACTGGCAACAAGCCGTTCTTTTTGGGGCAACTATGATAAGATTGGGCTCCGCCATTTTCGGCGCGCGCAGTTAACGCGATAACTCTCAGACAACGAATCAACAGCATGAATGACAACACAGTAGCCTTTATCGGCGCCGGCAATATGGCGCGCTGCATCATCGGGGGCATGGTGAACACCGGCTACCCGGCCGCGAACATCATCGCCGCCAATCCAAGCAGGCCAAAACTCGATGCCCTTGCCGCCGATTTTGCCATTGAAGTGACTCAGGACAATCTGCTGGCCGTGCAAAAAGCTGATGTCATTGTCTTGTCGGTTAAGCCGCAGCTGATGGGTGAGGTTTGCCGTCAGCTGATCGCTGGGGTACCTGATATCAGCGAAAAACTTTTTGTTACCGTCGCAGCGGGTTTACCAGTCAGCCGCTATGAAGAATGGCTAGGGCCAGTCCGGCTGATGCGGGCTATGCCCAATACACCATCTCTAGTCGGGCTGGGTGTCACCGGAATTTTTTCCAGTCGTTGCTCTAACTATGAAAAATCTTTTGTCGACAGCATGTTCAGTGCCACCGGTAAAACGGTGTGGCTCGACGAGGAAAGTCAAATCAACGACATTATTGCTGTCACCGGCAGCGCACCCGCCTACTTTTTTTACTTTATGCAAGCGATGACGCAAAAGGCTGAACTGCTCGGTTTTAGCCCGGACGAAGCCCATCAGATGGTGGTCCAGACCGCATTGGGAGCCGCAACGATGGCCGCCCGCTCGCCACTCAGCTTTGCCGATTTACGGGCGCAGGTCACCAGTAAAGGCGGTACGACGCATGAAGCCATTGAAACCATGCGCAATGCCGGCCTCGAATTGCTGGTTGCTGATGCAATGCAGGCAGCGATCCGCCGGGCTGAAGAGATGGCGAATACGCTGTAAACTATTCATTAATATGCCGATTTAACCTGCTCTGACAAGGAAACCGCATGAACAACGCATTTTATTTTCTGCTGGATACTGTTTTTAATCTGTACCTGATGGTGGTGTTATTACGCATTTGGCTGCAGGCCAGCCGCGCTGATTTTTATAATCCGCTCAGCCAGTTTGTTGTTAAAGCAACCAATCCGCTGCTGATCCCACTGCGCCGGATGATCCCAAGTATCGGTAAACTTGACACAGCGGCGCTGGTACTGGCCTTGCTGGTCAGCGCCGGCAAAATGCTGCTCATTCAGCTGCTGCTGGTCGGGCAGCTGAATATTATCGCCCTAATGTCCGGCGCCGTACTGACGACGATAAAAGAAGCATGCAGTCTGCTGTTCTGGGTGTTGATTATCCGCGCGATCCTGAGCTGGTTCTCACAAGGCCGCAATCCGATGGAACTGGTGCTGGTGCAGCTGACTGAACCTTTGTTAGCGCCGGTCCGTAAAGTGATCCCACCGATGGGTGGCCTTGATTTGTCGGTGCTGATTGTGTTGGTCGCGCTGCAATTTCTGCAGATCCTGTTACAGAGCTTTTTTATCGGTATGTTCTGATATGTCATCTACAGCCAGCGCCTGGCGCTGGATCGACGGGGATTTAATCCTGCAGATCTACGTGCAGCCCAAAGCCAGTCGCGACCAGGTGGTCGGTTTACACTGTGATGCAGTGAAAGTGGCGATCACTGCACCGCCTGTCGACGGCAAAGCCAATGCCCATGTGATTAAATTATTGGCGCAGTGGTTTGACGTGGCTAAAAGCCAGATTGAATTAGAACGTGGCGAATTGAACCGGCATAAACAACTGCGGATCCGCCAACCAAAAATAATCCCGGCGGCGCTGACTGCGCTGGGGTTACCACCCGCCTAGTCTTTTCAAGGAGCCTGTGATGAAACTTGTAACTGCGCTGCTCTACCCACTGTTTCTGCTGTTTTTGCTTGGTAGTTTCCCAAGCTTAGCTGACCAAAAACAACAACTTGGCAAATGGGATGTGCATTACATGCTGATGCCAACCACGATGCTGGACGCGGATATCGCCAAAAATTACCAGTTAAGCCGCAGCCGTAATTACCAGCTGCTGAATATCTCGGTGCTCAATACTGCAGACCAAAAAGCGCAGGCGGTTGAACTAAGCGGCACTGCAACCAACCTGGCAGGACAGCGTCAGCAATTGAGCTTTAAACCAGTCAAAGAAGGCGCAGCAATGTATTATCTGGCCGGTGTTGAAGCGCGTTCTGAGCAAAAAATCACCATTGAACTCTCCATTCGTCAGGGTAATGAACTGCAGGTGCTGAAGTTCACCCAGGATGTTTACCCGGAATAACAGGAAGCGGTTATGTTTAAACAACTGGTACTGGCGAGCAGTAACGCCGGCAAAGTGGCTGAACTACAAAGTTTATTGGCCGATTATGGCGTCGAGGTGCTGCCACAAAGCCAGTTTGGCGTGCCGGATGCCGATGAAACCGGCCTTAGTTTTATCGAAAATGCCATTCTGAAAGCCCGGCATGCATCGCGACTGACCGGTTTGCCGGCGATCGCTGACGATTCAGGCCTGGCGGTGCACGCGCTCGGCGGCGCGCCGGGTATTTATTCTGCCCGCTACGCCGCGATGCATGGCCTGGACACTGCGCAAGAAACAAAAGACGCCGCGAATATCCGCTTATTACTGCAGAATATGCAGCAACATACCGACCGCAGCGCTGAATTTCATTGTGTGCTGGCTTTAGTTCAACATGCGGACGATCCGGTGCCGCTGATCGCGCATGGCCGTTGGTCTGGCCAAATCAATCAGCAACAACTCGGCGAAGGTGGTTTTGGTTATGACCCAATCTTCTGGTTGCCAGAGCTTGGGAAAACATCAGCGCAGCTGGCTAAAGCCGAAAAAGCTGCGCTCAGTCATCGTGGCCTGGCGCTGCGGTTATTATTGACGCAATTGCGGGGTTAACGGTGTTACAACTGCCCCCGCTGTCGCTGTACATCCATATCCCTTGGTGCGTACAGAAATGTCCATATTGTGATTTTAACTCGCATGCGGTGAAGCAAGGCATTCCGGAAGCCGAGTATATCGCGCATTTGCTGGCCGATTTGGACCAGGATCTGACACTGGTCCCCAATCGTGCGCTGCATAGTATTTTTATCGGTGGTGGCACGCCCAGCACGTTCAGCGCGGAAGGCATCGCTGCCATCCTGAGCGGTGTGCGCGCCAGAATGGCGTGTGAGCCCAATCTTGAAGTGACGATGGAAGCCAATCCGGGCACCGTCGAAGCCAGCCGCTTTGCCGGCTATGTCGCTGCCGGCTTGACCCGCTTTTCGATCGGTGTGCAGAGTTTTCAGGCCGCGCAGTTGCAGGCACTTGGCCGCATTCATAATCCGGCGCAGGCCCGACGTGCCGCTGAACTGGCCACACAGCTGCGCCAGCAGGGCCTGAACAGCTTTAATCTGGATTTGATGCATGGCCTGCCCGGGCAGGCCGTGTCCGACGCTTTGGCAGATTTACAACAAGCGATTGATTTAAATCCACCGCATTTATCCTGGTACCAACTGACTATTGAGCCCAATACAGCTTTTGCCTCACGCCCGCCAGTGCTGCCGGAAGATGAAGCGCTATGGGATATTCAGGAGCAGGGACATGCGCTGCTGGCCGCGGCCGGCTATCAGCAGTATGAAACCTCGGCCTATAGTAAAACCGGTTATCAATGTGCGCATAATCTGAATTACTGGCGATTTGGCGATTATCTCGGTATCGGTTGTGGTGCCCATGGCAAGATCACTCGTCCGGCCAGCGGTGTAGATGAAACTGCAACTATTGTCCGCACCGTCAAAATCAAACACCCAAAAGGCTATATGGATTTAAGCCGCGGTTATCTTGATAGCAGCACCCCGGTCGAACCCGACGAACTACCTTTCGAATTTTTTATGAATCGCTTCCGCTTACTGGAACCCTGCCCCAAGGCCGACTTTACCGCATATACCGGGTTGTCTGTCGAAACGGTGGCGCCGGCGCTTGCCCGCGCCGTGCAGTTAGGATTAGTTAGCGACACACCACTGCACTGGCAGATCACGCCACATGGCGTGCGTTTCCTGAACGAGCTACTGCAGCTGTTTTTATAACACCAGCGCCTGACTGGTGTTACCCAGTAAAACATGAACAATAACCCGGGGATATCATGACTCTAAAACTTCAACTGCTGACTATTGCAGTCTCAGCTGCCTTATTGACGGGCTGTAATAAAGCACCGGAACAGACGGCTAACCCGGCAGCACCAGCCGCGGCCACGCAAGCTGCGCCTGCCACAGCACAAACCGAATCTGCCAAGGCCAATGCGTTTTTTGACCAATATTTCATGGATGCAGCCGCCCTAAGCCCGATGGCATTGACCCAGCTTGGCATTAAACAGGATTACGACAAGTGGGACCAGCTGACCGACGAGCAAAGTGACAAAGAGCTGGCGCTGACGAAAAAAGCCTTAGCCGATCTGGCGCAATTTGATGTCGCGAAACTGGATACCCAGACAGCACTAAGTTATCAGCTGTTTAAACAGCAACTGGAACAGGATATCGCCAACGATAAATGGCGTTATTACAACTATCCGGTCAATCAAATGTTTGGCATGCATTCCGGCGTGCCTTCTTTACTGATTAACCAACATCAGATTGAAAACGAATCAGACGCTAAAGCCTATATCGCGCGGTTAAACGGCATTCCGCAGCTGTTCAAACAACTGGAAGCTCAGCTGACCAAACGCGCCGAGCTGGGGATTATTCCACCGAAATTTGTGTTTCCACTGGCGATCGCGGCCAGTCAGAACATCATCAAAGGTGCGCCTTTCAGCACCGGTGCAGACAGTACTTTGCTGGAAGATTTTCGCAATAAAGTCAACAAGCTGACGCTGGAAGATGCTGCCAAACAGTTACTGATTAAAGAAGCGGAAGTGGCGCTGACCAGCAGCGTAAAACCAGCCTATGAAAGCCTGATTGCCTATTTAACCGCCCAGGAAAAACAAGCCGGTACTGACGACGGTGTCTGGCGTTTTAAAGACGGTGAAGCCTTTTATAATATGGCGCTCGAACGCACTACCACCACGAAAATGACGGCAGAAGAAATTCATCAGCTCGGTGTGGCCGAAGTCGCACGCATTCATGATGAAATGAAAGCCATCATGCAAAAGGTTGGTTTTAAAGGCGATTTACATGCGTTTTTCGCTTTTATGCGCGACGATGCCCAGTTCTATTACCCGGACACTGCCGAAGGCAAAGCCGCCTATTTAGCCGAAGCGACCCGGCTGATTGACCATATGAAATCGCAGCTTGACAGCCTGTTCCTGGTCAAACCCAAAGCAGACCTGATCGTCAAAGCGGTAGAACCATTTCGTGAAGAGTCCGCCGGCAAAGCTTTTTATCAGCAGCCGTCAATGGACGGCAAAAGACCAGGTACTTATTACGCCAATCTGCATAACATGAAAGATATGCCGAAGTATCAGATGGAAGCGCTGGCTTACCATGAAGGTATTCCGGGCCACCATATGCAGATCGCCATCGCCCAGGAATTAGGTGATATGCCGAAATTCCGTAAGTTTGGCCGTTATACCGCCTATATCGAAGGTTGGGGTCTGTACACTGAGTTACTGCCAAAAGATATCGGCCTGTATCAGGACCCGTACTCTGACTTCGGCCGGTTGGCGATGGAACTGTGGCGCGCCTGCCGTCTGGTGGTGGATACCGGTATTCATGCGAAAAAATGGACCCGCGAACAGGCTATCCAGTACCTGGCGGACAACACCCCCAACGCCCGCACCGAAGCGGAAAATGCCATCGAGCGCTATATCGTGATGCCTTCTCAGGCCACCGCGTACAAGATCGGCATGATTAAAATTGTTCAGCTGCGCGATAAAGCAAAAACAGCCTTGGGTGACAAATTTGATATCCGCGAATTCCACGATGTGGTGCTGAAAAACGGTGCAGTACCGCTGGACGTGCTGGAATCACTGGTGGACGCCTATATCAAAGGTAAACAAAGCGCGTAAATTTACCGGTTTTATCCACTATGAAATAAGCCCTGGCCAACTGCCGGGGTTTATTTTTAGCGCACGCCAGACTAACTTGTGCTGGTCCAGGCGCGCGGAACTGCTTATGCTGGGCGCAGAATAAGCAAAAAGGACGATGCATGCTGATCCTGCATTTATATAATCCGGAAACCAACGCCTGGCAATCCGGCGATCTGAACTTGCTCCAACTGCCGCTGCATGGCGACCAGAAAGCCTGGATCGACTTATCGGCCGCCAGTTATGCTGAACAACAACAAGTACTGAACCACTTTCAAATCCACCCGGTGATAGCCGAGGATTATCTACGCGAGCGTCACCCACCGAAACTCGAAGCCTACGATGGGTTTACATTATTGATTTTACGGGCTTTTGCCGGTGAAAGCTTCCACGAGTATCCAGGCCATGCCCAGCTGTCGCTGCTATTCTCCAATCAGGTGCTGCTTTATAAATGTCAGCTGCCAGAGGAAGCGGGTCATTACAAAGTCCAGGCATTCGATGTGAACCGACCAGTGACTCCAATCAAAGAATGGGTAAAAAGCTACATCCACACAGTGTCAGCCAGCTATTTGGAAAAATTAATCAATTTTGAAGATGAACTCGGTGAATTTGAAGACGCAATGCTCTCTCACGGCGATGACCATAAAATGAGCCGGATCATGCGGTTCCGATCCGTATTCCGTAAACTTGACCGTAACCTCGCTTATCAGAAAGACATGTTCGCCGACCTGCTGACTCCGGATGACGGCGACGCTGGTGTGATGTCGCAATTTGAACCGGTTGAACTCAGAGATTTTTATGAAAAGTTCGAGCGGTTACATTCCATGACTCAGATGTATTACGACCAACTTGGCGATCTGGTCAGCAGTTATATGTCGACCTCTTCTCATCAAATTAACGAACGGATGAAAGTGCTGACGATGGTCTCTACGGTGTTTATTCCGCTGACCTTTATTGTTGGTATTTATGGGATGAACTTCGACCATATGCCGGAATTGCACATGCCTTTGGGGTATTTCTGGACGCTGGCCGGCATGGCGGTGATTGCGCTTGGCATGTTACTGAGTTTTAAAATTAAACGCTGGTGGTAACGGTTCTCCGGCGACAAACTCGAAAAATGCTGTTGAATTGACTATAAAAATGTTACTGAGCTGCGGTATCATCCGCAGCAATTTTTGACCCACCGGACTCTGTAGCTTAGTCCTGTCGACAAGGCCCTGATTATGGCTGAAAACCAGCTGCTGGATATCGAAGAGATTGTCCGCGACAGTTTTGACGAGCAGGAAGCCGAACTGCTTGGGGAAAAACTCAGCCAGCTGGAGCCGGAAGCGATCGCTGTCGCGCTTGAAGCCATGCCATTGGAGCAGCGGCTCAGCACCTGGCTTGGCCTGCATCCGGACGAGCAGATCCATGCGCTCGGTTATATGCGCGAAGACGCGCGTGAAAATATCTTTAAACAACTGCCTGATGCCGCGCTGACTGAGCTGGTGGCGCGGATGGATGTGGACGATCTGATTGAGCTGCTGGATGAACTGCCAGACGCGGTCTATCAGGCGGCCTGCTCTAAACTCGATGCCAGCGAAAAACTCTGGCTGGCGACCGCCCTCGCTTATACCGACGATCAATGTGGTCGCTACGCCGATCACGATGTACTGACAATCCGCAACAATGCCAAAGTGCGGGATGCGGTACGGATGTTTAAAAAGCTCAATGAAGATGCCGAATATCAGGACTCCGTAATGGTCGTTGATCGCACCGGTCGTTATGTCGGTCAGCTGCACGGTACTCGCCTGTTAGGCGCGCCTTCGCATTTACCGGTTGTTGAGTTTATTGATGAAGACGCGCCGATGGTCGAAGGGGAAATGGATCTCGACACCGGTTCTGATATCGTTGCCCGCTCAGGTTATAGCGCCCTGGCCGTGATAGACGATGAAGGCAAACTGCTCGGACGTATTTCGATTGGTGAAGCGCTGGAGAATGTGCGCAGAAGCCTCGAAGGCCAGTTTATGCATACAGCAGGTCTCGATGAACACGAAGACTTATTTGCTCCGGTCGTGTCCAGTGCTAAAAGCCGTGCCGTCTGGCTTGGCATCAATTTATTGACCGCTTTTCTCGCCGCCTGGACTATTGGCTTGTTTGAAGCCACTTTACAACAACAGGTCGCCTTGGCCGTGTTAATGCCGATTGTTGCCAGTATGGGCGGCATCGCTGGCAGCCAGACGTTGACGTTAATCATCCGCGGTCTGGCACTGGGGCAAATCACACCACAAACCTATTGGGCTTTGATGCGCAAGGAGTTGGGGGTTGGGCTGATTAACGGCGTATTATGGGCGATTGTAATTTGTGCGGTGACCTATCTGTGGTTTGGCGATTGGATCATCGGAATGGTTATTGCGCTGGCTATCGTCATCAATATCCTGGTCGCAGCATTTTCCGGTGTATTAATCCCGGTCTGGCTGGAAAAGGCCCGGATTGACCCGGCCTTGTCTGGCTCAGTGATCTTAACCACGGTGACCGATGTCATCGGCTTTTTTGTATTTCTGGGACTTGGTTCTTTACTGCTGGTGCCATAGATCTGCAAAATGGCTGGCAACTTTCCCGCTTTTAAAAAACCCGTCTAGAATCAGGCAATTCCTGATCAGTCTTTGCGAGCTTCGGAGTCCGCATGAAAATTGCTGTATTATCCCGTAACGCTGAGCTGTACTCCACCCGTCGCCTGGTGGATACAGCATTAGCACGCGGTCATCAGGTCGAAGTCATAGATCCGACCTTGTGTTATATGAACATCAACCATAACGCATTGTCCATCCATTACCGCGGCACGGCATTAGAGGGCATTGATGCGGTGATCCCACGCATTGGCGCATCCATCACCTTTTATGGCAATGCCGTGCTACGTCAGTTTGAAATGATGGGCGTATATTGCCTGAATACCGCTGACGCGATCAGCCGTGCGCGCGACAAACTCAATTCAATGCAACTGATGGCTCGGGAAGGTATTGGCTTGCCGGTCACCGGTTTTGCCGATAAACCCGGCGACATTCCGGACCTGATTGAAATGGTCGGCGGAGCCCCACTGGTGATTAAATTACTCGAAGGCACTCAAGGTATCGGTGTTGTATTAGCCGAGACCCGCACGGCCGCAGAGAGTGTGATTGAAGCCTTTATGGGCCTCAATGCCAATATTCTGGTGCAGCAGTACATCAGCGAAGCCAAAGGCGCCGACATCCGCTGTTTTGTCGTCGGCAATAAAGTTGTAGCCGCGATGAAACGTCAGGCCAAAGCCGGTGAGTTTCGCTCGAATCTGCATCGCGGCGGCACTGCGACTGCGGTAAAACTCAGCACTGCAGAGCGAAAAACCGCGCTGCAGGCGGCAAAGTGTATGGGGCTTGCTGTCGCCGGCGTCGATATCCTGCAATCCAAAGAAGGTCCAGTCGTGATGGAAGTCAACAGCTCACCTGGCCTGGAGGGGATCGAAGCAGCTACAACGGTTGACGTAGCCGGTGCGATTCTGGATTATCTGGAAAGCCAATACCAAAAACATCAGGAACGATGATGACTGCACCTGCTGATCTGCCGGATATCGTACCAGACATTGTGGCGGATCTGACCGTTGAACCATCGCCGGACCAGGCATCACCCTCACCAGTCACACCGGTGCAGGCTGATTTTGTACTCGGCAACAGTCAAATCGCGCCAGGGCAACGGATGGTCGTTGATATCCCGTTTGGCAAACTCTATACCCATACCGAACTGAATATCGGTGCGCATGTCATTCACGGCAAAAGACCGGGGCCGGTTCTGTTAATTACCGCCGCGTTACATGGTGATGAAATTAATGGTGTGGAGATCTGCCGGCGTTTGTTGCGCTTGCCGCGGCTGAATAATATTAAAGGCACCTTGATTGTGGTGCCGATTGTCAACACTTATGGTTTTGTGCAGCAAAGTCGTTATCTGCCCGATCGACGCGATTTAAACCGCAGCTTTCCCGGCAGTGAAAAGGGCTCACTCGGCAGCCGGATGGCCTGGCAATTTACCGATCGGATCTTAAAAAAATCGACGCATGTCATTGATTTACACACTGGCGCCATTCATCGCAGCAATTACCCGCAAGTGCGTGCAACGTCGAAAGACAAAGTATCGCTGCGCATGGCCGAAAGTTTTAATGCCCCCATCATCATCAAGGCAGCCAGTCGCGACGGCACTATGCGTGGCACCGCGAATGGCATGGGCATTCCAATTATTTTGTATGAAGCCGGCGAAGCGCTGCGGTTTGACGAGCAAGCCATCAATATCGGTGTACGGGGTATTGTCAATGTGATGCACAGTCTCGGCATGCTCAGAACGCTGAAACGTCAGCAGAAAACCGGGTCGTTATTTTCAAAGAAAAGTAGCTGGATCCGCGCCGAACACGACGGGATCGCCCGGTATTATCAGGGCCTCGGTCAAATTGTGACGGCTGGAGATGTGCTGGCTCATATCTATTCGCCGTATTCTGATTTTGAAGTGGCAGTCCATGCACCATTCAGTGGCATTATCATTGGCCGCAACAACCTGCCGTTAGTCAATGAAGGCGAAGCGCTGTTTCATATCGCTGAAGTCAGCGAACTGGCAGAAGCCGAAAAAACGTTGGATGCCATTAGTGATGAAGTGGATAACGCCATGCCGGCGGTGCTTGGCAACGATTATGGGGTGGTCTGAGCCACCCACTGGTTTTGATTTATTTAGCGATCACCACGTCATATGCGGCGAGGCCCGGCACCCGTTGTTGCAGCTGTGTTTCGATTTGGTCAAGTTCAACCAGACGATTACAGAACAGCGCTGATTTCGCTTCCAGTTCATCTGCTTTGGCATCCAGACCTAAGTTGATTTTATCAACCAGTTGCTCGACCGGTTGCCAGTCGCGGCTGTCATTCAGTTCAAAGTTATCGTCGGTCTGTTGCAACGCATCCCGCAGCGCCTGCCACACTGCACCAACGGTGTTTTTTGCCAGATTATTCAGATTTTCCTTTAATTCACCGTGTAAGAAAGCGTCCATTTCATTCAGGCTTTGCGGCGCCAGGTAAAAGTGTTCGCCACTGCGGACAAAACGCGACATGATTTGATAAGTGGTTTCACGTACCAGCGCCTGCCATTCTTCCTGCTGGGCTTTGTTCCCTACCCCAACCAGCATACTCTCGATCGCTTGCAAACCAAGTTCCATACTATCTACAGCTATCCCAACCACTTGCGGCACAAATTTGCGCATGCCATGACTGTATTTTTGTAATACCCGGATATCTTCAGCAGACAACTGCTGCAGTTCGCCCTGAATAAACAGCTGTTGGTCATTATTGATTTGGTATTGGGTACGGTCAGCGGTTTGGATGCGGATTTGGTCTGGGGAGATCAGGATGCCGTGGCGAAAGGCCATCTTGCATTCGCTGGCCTGCGTCCAGAGTGGCAGTAAAATCAGGCCTGTTAAGCACAACCACTTTATATTCACTTCAAATCACAATTCAGCAAGGTAACAATATCATCACAGCATACCATACGCGGGCACAACAGAACGGTTGGCAGAGCCGTGAAAGTCGCAGCCTGCGGTCCGTTGGTCGGTTTTCTCAGCTGACCCAGGGCTCAATGCTCAACCGTGTTTCCTGTTGCAGGATCTTACTGGGACCATATTCCCGTTTCACCGGCAAGACTTCAGTGCCCAGTTTAAATTCGATGCCGGCGAACATCTGCTGCTTCACCAGCACCAGTACTTCGGTCATTTTGCTGAGCCGGTCAACTTCGAGCAGTTTCACGTCTTCTATCAACGCCAGTGCGATAGCTTTTTGCGCTTCAAAATCTTCCACCAGGTATTTCATCTGTTCCACTGCAGCTTCCGACCGTTCCTGTTGCTTCATTTGTTCGACGCTTTGACGGATCTGCTCCATTTCCTGTTTGACCATGGCGATGTTCTGCTTCAGTGCCTGCTGTTTTTCCAGGATCGGATCAATACGACGGTTCAAATTAATCTGTAAGGCGCTTTCTGAAGGAGCACCTAAAATACCGGCTTTCAGACCAAAATCCAGCAAAAAACTGCCACCGACAATTTTGCCATTGAGCTTATCTTCCGTGCCGGCGATCACACTGCGTGCATTCACATCACAATGATTAATTTGTTTCGTTGCCTGAAAATCGCCTTGGCATTCAATGCGCGCATATTGGGCCAACGTACATTGGATACTGCCTGCTGCCCGCACCACGGTGCTGAAATTTTCCAGACTGTTATCCTGTGCCGAAAACTGATGGCCAATAATGGCACCGCCAATATGCACGTCGCCACCAGATTCAATCAGTGATCCTTCGGCCATGCCCTTGATAAAAATATTGCCACCGGCAATCACTTTCATACTTTCAGTCACATCGCCGTTAATAATGACGGAACCTTTGAACTGAACATGACCGGTCGACAAATCTACTTTTTTTACCGCGTAGACTTCATCAACTGCCGCTCCGGCATCTAATACCCGTGGCATACCATCCCGACTGGCAATCAGCACATCTGCGTCGGTTGGGCTGACTTCAGTCCCTTCACCCGGCTTCCATTCGACCTGTTGGCCCGGAGGTGCCAGGGTAATATCACCGCGAACGGAAACACCGTCTGCGCCTTTAGTTGGTGGACGGCGTCTGATTACGGGATCTCCAATACGAACCGAGGGGATCACACCAAAGTCACGCAAATCGACTTTTGACTCGCTGACCTGCAAAGGCCTGTTGGGACGAACAGTCAGCCCTTCTACCAAGGCCTCAAAACTGGCGTTCTGACCTGGCTGCATCACGCGGCCAATCGCAATTATCTGTTGTAATTTACTGCCGGGCTCCGCACGGCTGGCAGTGCCAACCAGCTGCACGATCGCCTCTTTCTGAAATCCAAAGCTAACGCCGGCTTCTTGTGCAGCTTTGACCAGATCATTTGCTGATACAGGTGCGCCGCCCCAGGCAGCAACAATTTCAGCCACGGCAGACATCGAGTCGGCAGCAATTTGAATGGTCAATACGGCATTGCGGCGCTCAGCAATTTTACGCCGGACCACGACACCTTCTTTAAGTTTGTTCAGCTTGATATCGTTTTGCAGCGCCTGATAATCAGACAATAACTGGTTAATTTGTTCGGTGAGAATAAAACAACGGGCGTAGCCTGCTTCCTGCAAAGCGTCACGGACAGCCTGCTCGGTTAGATCATACAATCCGACTGCAACCCGTACTTCGACGAAGTCTTCATCTTTGCTGAATTGCATTGCTACTTTATTCACGACAACATCACATGAAAGAAACTGATTGTGGCGTTACTGAAACAAAAAACGGGCATGAATGCAAGCGATTGTGCGTTCAGGCCCGTTGAAATACGGTCAGATATAGTTTTCCTGATGAACACGGATAAACAGATCAGTGCCGATTTTGGTGTAGTCGATTTTATATTCTTTGTTGTTCAGTGCCTGCACAAACAATAATGTTTTGCTTTCACCAAACACATCTGAACTGCCGATATCGACCAGTTCCATATAACGTTCTTTTGCTTCAACCCGATTTGCCGGCACTTCTTCTTCAAATTTTTTCACGCCGGTGCGGGATACGATGACTACCGGGTCGGTATCACCATTGATAATCACTAAATCGAGTTTTTTCTGTTTGTGGATAATGGTATTACGACCACTGACCAGAAAAGGTCTTTCATATGTACTCATCTGTGCATTCACCAAATCTGCAAGGAAGTTTTTTGCATTATGAACCAGCAGTTGGGGTGTGTCTAGCCGTTGTTTTCCTGAGTAAAATTCAACCGCTGCCGATTGATAAACAGGCAAAATTCACTGACGCTGCAATTAGCCAGATCTGCAGGGATCAGCAGGTCAGCCTGCACAAACTGCCGCAGATGCACCATGCGCTGGGCGAACATCGCCTGCACGCCTTTGTATAGCCGCGTTTTACTGCGATAGGCACTGACATCGGTCAGATAGTCGCTGACACAGCGCCCGTCAGGACAACCGCCCCCCGCCGCCGCTATCAGCAAACCACGTTGTTCTATCAATAACCGTACGGCCAGCCGCAAAGGGATAGCCGTCAGAATTTGGTCGTAATCCAGCACCCGCACCCCAATCCAGGCCATTTCACGGCCCTGCAACGTCACTTGCTGGACCTGCCCCAAACAACTCCATGGAATAAACCAGCTGCCGCGTGGGTGAAAATAACGCAAACCATCGGCTGTAGTTTCTGCCAGCAAAACCGGTGCACGGAGTTTCATGATGCCGACATAAGCAGCAACGAGGGTCAACAGGAACCACAACACCCAGCCTTGGGCCGCCATCAAATCAGCACGGACTGCCAGCAACAACATCCCCGCCAATAACATCGCCGCAGCCGTCAGAAACAACGTCGCACCACCTTTGGCCGAGGCAGCATAAAACTGACGGTGTGTCATAGCGATTGCATATACCAATACATTAACAAGCTCATCAGAATGGTCCAGACCAGGTAAAACCGAATCATTCTGCAGCGTTCGCACTTTTTGTCCGCCATTTCATCTCCTGAATTTTCGCGCTGATACGACCAATCGACCTCATACTGCGATAACGCCGACATCTAATACAGAACGGATTCCCTACAATACATCAGTTTTTGATGAAATATATGGACCGGAGTTCTGACATTGATTAACCATTCACGCCTGATTTGGATCATTTTTTTATTGCTGGCTGGCTTTATGTTGTATTTATTCTTTCAAACAACAGGGCCGCAAGACCAAAGTCGACGGACTGAGAACCAAATTTATGTCAGCACCAGTAAAGTTCAAAGCGCATTACTGACCCGAAAAGTTGACGCTCTGGGCACGGCACTGGCTTATGATTCCGCCCGTATCGTCAATGCCAGCAGTGATTATCTGATTGAACTGAATATCCGGGAAGGTCAGCCGGTGAAAAAAGGTGATTTAATCGCCCGTTTTAATGATACCGAAGAGCGCGCCCGCATTGCTGAATTGAAGGCCCTGATGACGGAGCAAAACCGCCAGTTAGCGCGGCTGAAAAACTTAACCCGGACCCAGGCCAGCGCACAGTCGTTGCTCGACGAACAGCAAGCCAAAGTCAATGCCACCCGCGCCCAGCTCGACGCACTCGAAGCCCGGCTCAATGAACTGGTGATCCACGCGCCGTTTGACGGTGTGCTGGGGTTACGTCAGGTCAGTAATGGCGCCTACCTCGCCACAGGCACTGAACTGACCACACTGGACGATATCAGTAAAATCCGCGTTGAATTTAATATCGCTGAACGTTATCTGGCAGCATTGCAAACCGATATGGTTATCCTCGCCGACAACATTGCCTATCCCGGTTTTGCTTTTCAGGGCAAGGTAAAGGCCATTGACCCACGGATTGACCCGGTGACCCGCTCGGTGAAAGTCCATGCCGTGATCGACAATGCCGATTTGAAACTGCGCCCGGGCATGCTGCTGAATGTGCATGTTGAACTGGCCAAAGCTGAGGTCGTGCAAATCGCTGAAAAAGCCGTGATGCCGCTGCAAAGCAAACATTATGTGTTTGTGGTCGAGGCTGAAAATAAAGTCCGCCAGGTGGAAATCATCCCCGGCCAGCGTTTACCGGGCCTGGTTGAGGTCATATCGGGTCTTAAAGCCGGCGATGAAATTGTCACAGAAGGTAGCCAGAAGCTGCGCACCGGCGTGGTGATCACGCGGTCGGAGCCATAAACCATGCTGCTGTCTGATCTGTCTGTCAAACGTCCGGTATTCGCAACCGTCATTAACCTGGTGCTGGTGATCTTCGGCATCGTCTGTTTCAGTATGCTGCCGCTGCGTGAATATCCGGATATCGATTCGCCAGTGGTGACCATCAGCACCGACTATCCCGGCGCTTCAGCTGAGATTGTTGAATCGAAAATTACCCAGCCGCTGGAAGATTTGATCAGTGGCGTCGAAGGTATCATCAATATCAGTTCCAGCAGCCGTGTCGGCCGCTCGAACGTCATCATCGAATTTAATGTTAACCGCGATATCGACGCCGCCGCCAATGATGTGCGCGAACGCGTGTCACGGATGATGGAACGCTTGCCAGATCAGGCCAGACCGCCGCAAGTGGTCAAAGCCAACGGTGACGATGACACCATCGCCTGGTTTTTGCTGAACAGCGACACCATGACCAACCTGGAGCTGACCGACTACGCCAACCGCTATATCGTCGAACGATTTTCGGTGGTCGACGGTGTGGCCCGGCTGCAAATCGGTGGTGAGCGCAAGTACGCGATGCGCATCTGGCTGAATAAAGATGCGATGGCGTCGCGAAATGTCACAGTCGCCGATATTGAAAACGTGCTGCGCAATGAAAACGTCGAATTACCGGCCGGTAACGTTAAATCCGCCGACCGCGATTTTATCGTCCGGGTGATCCGTACCTATAAAACTCAGGATGATTACCGCCGCCTGGTGGTGAAAAAAGGCGACAACAACTACTTAGTCCGGCTGGGCGAAATTGCGGATGTGACCCTGGCTTCAGAAAATGAAGAAAGTGAATTCAGAAGCGACGGCAAGAACGTGCTCGGCATCGGTATTATCAAGCAGTCCAAAGCCAATACACTGGATGTGGTGCGTAACGTCAGAACTGAAGTGGATCGGATCTCTGCCAGTCTGCCGGCCGGAACAACTATAGTGCCGGGTTATGATTCATCGTTGTTTATCGCCGAATCTATCCATGAAGTTTATGTCACGCTCGGTATTGCCATGGTGCTGGTGGTCCTGGTGATATTTGCCTTTTTAGGCAGCGTCCGCGCCACTTTTATTCCAGCCATCACAGTGCCGGTTGCCCTGATTGCTGCCGTGACCGTGCTGTATGCGCTGGATTTCTCGATTAACCTGCTGACGCTGTTAGCCATGGTGCTGGCGATTGGTCTGGTGGTCGACGATTCGATAGTCGTACTGGAAAATATTTACCGGCGGATTGAACAAGGCCAGCCACCGCTACTGGCGGCCTACCATGGCAGCCGCGAAGTTGGCTTTGCGGTTGTCGCAACCACACTGGTATTAATCGCGGTGTTTGTCCCGCTGGTGTTTATGCAAGGTGATTTAGGCAAATTATTCACTGAATTTGCGCTGGCGGTTGCTGCTGCGGTGGCATTCTCCGCGATTGCCGCACTGACGCTTTCACCAATGCTGTGCAGCAAGATGCTCAAAGTGCAAAAAGAGAAACGGGGCTTTAGTCTGGTTATCCACCGGGCGATGGAAAAAGTGGAAGCCGCTTATCTGCGTCAGCTGCAAATAGTAACGCGGGTACGCTGGCCCAGCTGGCTGGTGCTTGGCAGCTGTGTCGTTATCAGCGTGTTACTGCTGAAATTGCTGCCATCGGAGTTGTCACCACAGGAAGACCGCGGCACCTTTTTTGTCATGATGAGCCCGGCGGAAGGCGCCAGTTATCAGTCCAATCAACAAAACATGCGGCTGATTGAAGATATCCTGCTGCCCTACTACGAAAAAGGTGAACTGAACCGTTTATTGATCCGCGTACCTGGCTTTGGTAACAGCGGCGGCATGGCGATTGTCGGCAGCGAAAACTGGCATAACGGTCAACGCCGTACACCAGAATTGATGCAGGAGATAGGTCAGAAACTCAATAACCTGACCGACGTGCGCGCCTTTACTAATATGCGCAGCGGCCTGACTGCTGGCCGTGGCGGTGGCGGTGGTGGCCGGCCGGTGCAGTTTGTCATCCAGGGTAATACCTATGAAGAACTCGCCAAATGGCGCGACATCGTGCTGGCAAAAGCGCGGGAAAACCCGAACCTGCAAATGCTTGATCACGATTACAAAGAAACTGTGCCGCAAATTCTGGTGGAAATTAACACCGAACGCGCCGCCGATCTGGGCATTTCGGTTGGCGTGGTCGGCCGGGCGCTGGAAGCCATGCTGGGCGGCCGCCGTGTGACGACCTTCCTTGATCGCGGTAAAGAATACGATCTTATTCTGGAAGGCGCCGATTCGGATTTCAGCGATCCAACCAGCATCACTGGTGTTTATGTGCGATCCACGGGTTCAAACAAGCTGATACCGCTGGACAATCTGGTGACACTGAAAGAAGAAGCCACATCATCAACACTGAATCGGTATAACCGGATGCGCGCTATCACCATTATGGCCAATCTGGCGCCGGGATATAGCCTCGGTGAAGCATTGGAATACCTGGAAGGTGTGGTGCGGACAGAGATTAAAGACGTCGGCGGTATTGATTATAAAGGCGAGTCGCTGATGTTTAAAAACAGCGGTGAATCGACCATCCTGATTTTTGCTTTGGCGCTGATTATTACTTATTTGGTGATGGCTGCGCAGTTTGAGAGTTTTATTCATCCGTTTGTCATTATGCTGACGGTGCCGCTTGGCATGGCCGGTGCGCTGGGTGGCCTCTATCTGGCCGGGATGACACTGAATATCTATAGCCAGATTGGATTGGTGATGATTATCGGATTGGTGGCGAAAAATGGCATATTGATTGTTGAGTTCGCCAATCAGCTACGGGATGCCGGCGTGGAGTTCACTGCGGCCATTCATCAGGCAGCAGTCCAGCGTCTGCGCCCTATTACGATGACGGCCTTTACCACTGTGATGAGCAGTATTCCGTTGATTATCACCTCGGGGCCAGGTTCTGAGAGCCGGATGGTGATTGGCATGGTCATTTGTGCCGGTGTTGGCTTTGCCACGTTGCTGACCTTGTATATCGTACCAGTGGCTTATGTGGCGCTGGCGCGCAACACCGGTTCACCACAGGACATCGCCAAAGCGCTGGACGTACTGGACACACCTAAAGACTGATGCTTTTAATTGCCCACCGCCGCCGCGTGCGGCGGGCTGGGCCTTGCGTTGAATATTTGTTACTATCCGTACATTGTTTTTCCTGGCTGTACCACAGCCGTTCTTTTCGGTGCAGCATTTAATGACCGACACATCGGTGTTACTGCAATGCCAACAAGTCCAACTACAACTCCCCGGCGGATTCCTGCTTGGGCCGCTGAGTTTTGCCCTGAAAGCAGGCAAAATCTATGGCTTACTCGGCGCCAACGGCGCCGGTAAATCGACATTGTTACAGCTATTGGCCGCACTGAAATCCCCTGATCAGGGCCAGGTATTGTTACAGCAACAGCCCCTGCAACAACTCGAACCGCGCGCCCGCGCCCGCCAGCTGGCCTATTTAAGTCAGCAGCAACCACCCACAGAGATGACAGTGCAGCAACTGCTGCAATTGGGCTTAATGCCGCATAAAGCATTGTGGCAGGCCGACACCCCTGCAGATAAAGCCGCCATCAACGCCGCACTCAGTCAGGTTGGCCTTGCCGACAAGGCATCAGCTTTGCTGCGCCACTTATCCGGCGGTGAACAACAACGTGCCCATCTGGCCCGGGTTCTGGTGCAACAGGCCTGTGTATTGTTACTTGATGAACCGGTCAATCACCTGGACATCCACTATCAGCATCAACTGCTGGCGATATTACGCCGCAGTGGTCTGACCGTTCTTGCCAGTTTTCACGACATTAATCTGGCGGCAGCTTATTGTGATGAGTTGCTGGTGTTACAGCATGGACAGTTACTGGCGGCTGGCACTCCGGCACAGGTGCTGCAACCTCAACTGCTGGAACAGGTGTATGGCCGGCCTTGTCTGGTTGATCACAGCCCATTTGATCAGCACTGCCGTGTAACTTTTGCCCCGGAGTGCCGATGACCCGCCACAGCGTGTTGCAGCTGTTACTTTTAATCGGACTATCCGGTGTCAGTGTGATCGCTGCACTGCAGATCGGCGTGGTCGATTTGCCGCTTTGGTCACTATTAACCGGCCAGGCGACCGATCCCCTGCCGCAACAAATTTTCTGGCAATTACGCCTGCCCCGCGTATTGCTGGCCGGACTTGCCGGCGCAGCCCTGGCGCTGTGTGGCGCCTTGCTACAGCTGCTCAGCCGGAACGAACTGGCCGATCCGTATTTATTTGGTGTGGTGTCCGGTGCCGCACTCGGCGCCACTATCAGCAGTTTGTTGTTCCCGGCGCTGGCACTGGCGTTGCCGGCATCGGCTTTTGCCGGTGCGCTGATCGCGATCTTGCTGGTGCTGACACTGGCACAGCGGGCCACCGCGCAAGGCATGCAATCCCTCAGCACCTTATTGCTAACCGGTCTTGCCGTGTCATTTTGTGCCAGCGCGCTGGCCAGTTTATTGCTGTTTCAGGCCGACAGTTTTGCCGCCAACCGGATTATTTTTTGGTTAATGGGCAGCGTCAGCCACGCTGACTGGCAGGCCGTTCAGTTGCTGGCGATCGCACTGGTTTTGACCTTAGTGGTCTGTAGTCTGGGTCGCCGCCAACTGGTGGCGCTGGCCTGGTCCGACGATATGGCAAAAAGCCTCGGTGTGGCGGTTAACCGCTGGCGTCTGCTGTTGCTGTTACTTTGCGCCCTGCTGACCGCAGTGGTGGTCGCTTATTGTGGTGGTATTGGCTTTGTTGGTCTGATGATCCCGCATCTGATCAGGCTGATGTTCGGTGGCCAAATCCTGACGTTGTTATTCGGCAGTGCGCTTGGCGGTGCGATTTTTCTGATCTGGGTCGATACCGTCGCCCGTAGTGCGCTGGCACCACAAGAATTGCCCATTGGCATTCTGACCGCTTTATGCGGCAGTGCGTTTTTTCTGTTGTTAATTAGCCGACGCCGGAGTCCAAATGAGTCATGAAGTGCCTGTACCGGAACAGAAATCCGGTCACCAGAAACGCCAGCAAAAGCTAAAAGAACAGGTTGATGCCCGCATCGCCAGCGCGACTATCGATAAAGGCTTATTACTGGTGATCACCGGCAATGGCAAAGGTAAGTCAACCGCCGGGTTTGGCGTCGTGGCACGCGCTACCGGTCATGGTCAGAAAGCCGCTGTCGTGCAATTTATCAAAGGTGGCTGGGACTGCGGTGAGCGTAATTTGTTGCAACAACACGGTGTACCTTTTGCGGTGATGTCTACCGGTTTTACCTGGGATACACAAAACCGCGAGACCGATATCGCCGCAGCACAACAGGTCTGGCAACAGGCCAAACAGTTTTTACTGGATCCGGCGCTCAACCTGGTGTTGCTTGATGAGCTGACCTACATGGTGGCGTATGACTATATTGCGCTGGATGACGTTTTAGCCGCGTTGCAGAACCGGCCGGCTAGCCAACATGTGGTGATCACCGGTCGGGGCTGTCACCGCGCCTTGCTTGAGCTGGCAGACACCGTCAGTGAAGTACAAAATATCAAACATGCGTTTGACTCCGGAGTCCGGGCGCAACAAGGAGTGGACTGGTAATGCGTTTTTCAGTCACCGCACTGGTATTGCTGTTGTGTACATCGCCGTTGTTGGCCGCACCGGGCCCCCGTTTGGTAGTGCTGGCACCGCATTTAACCGAACAACTGTACAGTATTGGTGCCGGCGGCCTGATTGTCGGCACCGTCGAACATGCCGATTATCCGGCAGAGGCCTCTGCTATCCCCCGTATCGGCAACTATGCCGGGCTGCAACTGGAAAGTATTCTGGCACTCAAACCTGATTTAGTGCTGTTTTGGCAAAGTGGCAGCCCGGCCGCGGATATCAGCCAGTTGCAGCGGCTCGGCATCCGCACCGAAGGCTTTGAGCCAAAAACGCTGGACGATATTGCCGCGGATCTGGAGCGTCTCGGTAACCTGACCGGTCAACAAGCGCGCGCCAGTCAACAGGCCAGTGCGGTTCGGTCTCGCCTGGCGGCACTGCGCCAGCAATATCAGCAGAAAAAAACCGTGCGGGTGTTTTACGAGTTATGGGACGAACCGCTATCGACGATTGGACCGGGCGCATGGCCAGCACAGGCGCTGCAGCTGTGCGGTGCGCAGAGTATCTTTGCCGACGCCGCCGGAGCTTATCCGCAGGTCAGCGCTGAAGCGCTATTACAACGACAGCCGGATTTGATTGTGCAGCCAGTATCAGACACAGAACCACGCCGCCTGACGGACTACACCACACGCTTTGCCAGCCTCAAAGCAGTGCAACTGCAACAACGGGCGCAACCGAATGCCGACTTATTGCACCGCGCTACAATCCGCACCCTTGATGGCGTGGCTGAGCTGTGCAAGTTGATAGATCACAGCCGGCAGTTCTATGCGACGAAGCCTGAGACCCCGTCGCTGCCGGTACCCCGCTAAACCACCAGTGCGTTAGCGACAGGCGTAAGTTGCCAGCGCTTTTTGCACCGCGATAATGTTGCCGTCTTTACTGAAGGTCTTACGCAGCGGCTCCGCCGTGCTGCTAAGCCAAATGACCAGTTCTGATTCCAGATCAAAGTGACCTTTGGTTTCAGCACTGAAGCGCACAATCGAGCGGTAAGGCACCGACATATATTCTTTCTTTGAGCCGGTGATGCCTTGTTTATCAATCAGGATCAACCGCTTGTTGGTAAACACAATCATATCACGCAGCAACTTAAATGCTTGCTCGGCCTGTTCGCCGTCAGCCAGTAAGCTGGCCAGCTCGGCTTCGACTTCAGCCACATCAATTGCACCGGCGTTCCCCAACAATCCACTGAACAATCCCATCTGAACTCCTTTATCGTCAATGCCTTGCCACTATGGCGTCCTCCAGCATAGAGTCATTGGCAACGGCTGACAAGGCAGCAGCAGTCATTGATTCTGGCACCAGGCGTGCTGCAGCCTGCAGGCCAGCCAGATAAGCATTTTCGACCCGGCCACCCAGGCACCAATCACCGGCCAGTATTAGTTGTTGGTCTTTGTCAGTCAGCAGCCCTGGTGCTGGCTGCGCCGGATTATAACTGGCATACAGCCAGCGATGGCAGAGTGACTGGATGCTTTCAACTTTTTGCCCGATGATGGCGCTGAATTCCAGTTGGGCCAACGCCGCAAGTTCTTCCGGACTGGCTTCCAGCAGTTGCAGACTGGTGCTGGCATTAAAATGTAACAGCCATTGTTCTGTCATCCCGGTTCTGCCTGGTTTGGCACTTTGCCGGGCACACCAGCTGAGCGGCCCCTCTTTGACAAAAATACCATCTGCCGGATGGTCAACTGCGCGGTACAGCTGCAATGAAACCGCCCAGCAGGGCAACAACAGTGCAGGCGGGATCTGCATAGCAAGCGGATGTTTCGCCAGCAACTGGCGGCACTGTTCTGGCGGACAGGTCAGGACCACGGCGTCAAATCCAGGATAGCTGGCGCCTTCAGCCGAGCTTAATGTCCATTCCCCACCATGCTGACTGCTGAAGCTGCTCTGACTGAAACTCAGTTCCGTGATGCGACAATTCAGATGCAGCGTCGTATCACCAAGTATGGTCTTCACCAGCTGATGCATCGTTGGCGTGCTGACATAACGGCTTTGGCCGTCATTGGATGGCAACAACAAGCCATGCTGCCAGACATAAGGATCAAAATCCCAACGCTGCACCACTCCTTGCGCCAACCAGCCCTGCAACGCCTGCACAAAAAGCGGATGACGGGCAGTAAAATACTGGGCACCAAAATCTAACGGATAAAACGGCAGCGCCTCATCCCTCGACTCCACCCGCTTCGATGTCATGCGCCCACCCGGGCCCCGGGCTTTGTCAAACACCACAACTTCAACGCCCGCCAGGCGGAGTTGATTGGCCGCACTGGCTCCGGTCATCCCTGCACCGATAATTGCAACTCGCATTTTTTTCTCCATTTATGTCATCTGTTGGCCTGAGGGTACGTATTAGACTACGCTATCGGGCATTCAGCAGATTAGTTAGGGGATTAAACATGGCACAACTGGCAACTTTTGCAGGCGGATGTTTCTGGTGTATTGAAGCTGCGCTGGCGCAAGTTCGCGGCGTTTCGCAAGTGGTCAGTGGCTATATGGGTGGCAGCAGTGCAAACGCCAACTATCGCGCAGTCTGCACCGGCACCACCGGTCATGCCGAAGTCGTCCAGCTGACTTATGATCCGGCGCAGGTCAGTTTTGAATTGTTGCTTGAGATGTTTTTCCACTTACACGACCCGACAACATTAAACCGGCAAGGCAATGACATCGGCACGCAGTACCGCTCCGAGATCTTTGCCCACGACGAAGCTCAGCTTGAGACAGCCCGGCAGTTTATCAGCACAGCGCAAGCTGATTTCGATGCGCCAATTGTGACGGCCATCAGCCGGGCCAGTACTTTTTATCCGGCCGAATCTTATCATCAGGACTATTTTAATCAGAATCCGCAGCAATCGTATTGTGCTTATCTGATCGCACCAAAACTGGCGAAATTCCATCGGACTTTTAACACAGCATTGCGCCATACAAGTGCCGCAGCCGAACGGTCATGATCCTGATGTTATTCCCACGCCGATTCAATCACGCAACCCGGAAACTGCGCTGCGGCAAAATAGGCATTTGGATCTTTATATTCCAGCAGATGATGGTTAAAACTGATCTGTAAGTTAATCATGTCGCCGGGCTGTTTTCCCTGTAGTCCCTGCAGCGGTGTTAACACGCCTGGCTGAATATTGGCGTTATAAATAATCCGCGCCGGCAGCTCTTCATCAATCCCCAGAGCGTTGGATAAACGCACACTAAACCGTCCCAGCTCAGCCTGCAGCTTTCTGATGATATTTGGCGTCAGCTTATTCAGCAGTTTAAATACAAAAGGCACGTCGACCTGTTGTGATATTTGTGGCTGGGCAGTGGACAGATCCGGAATAGCCTGTAACTGACCGGTCATTACATTGTAGTGCCCCCGGATCTCAACATCATTCAGTGTCAGAAAAATCCGCACTGTCGCCGGCCATTTTTTCAATTCACCAATGCCCTGCAAACCAAAGCCATTCAGCAGCACCGGCACAGTACCGTCTGCCGCTACAACTCCCAGTACTTTCATCTGCACTTCGCCCTGTACATATGCATTGATGCTGCTGACCCGGTCAAAACCTTCGCTGGCCTGAATATCGTAAATGCTCTGGCTGATCATTTCTTTGTAGTTATTTTCGATATAGCTGGTTTGCAATGACGCCAGCGCCATAAAATCCCGGTGCATCAGCGTCGGATAGTCGGATAACGTCGTGACGCCTTCCGCATGACACTGGCCACCGGAAATAATCAACGGTTTTTCAATCACATACTGACAATCCTCCATCTGCCGCGCCACGTAACGCTGAACTTTATGACAGGACTCGTGCGGATATAATGTGATGGCCTGCACCATTGGCGCCATCAGGCTGGCAGCGGCAAACACGAGGACGGAACTTGAAACAGTGTTCAATGATTGCATGATTTGACTCCGGGCAATAAAGCAAATGAATTCAATGAGGCGCCGCAGATGTCCGCTGGTCAATTTTACGTCGGTAGAATTTCATAAAAATTCTTTTTCATCTGCTCTCAGGTCCAAGGATTACTGCATCAGCTTGGCAGGCAACAGGATGCTATCTCAATTCAAATCTTACCGGCGCGTCGTGCGATGACATCAACTTTTTAGTCCGCAGAATGCGCTGGCAGGCGATAAAACAACAATCAGCGGTAGTCTGAAGACGCAGCAGATGCATCGGAGATCTCTCATTTCAGCTGATCCAAAATAAAAACCCCCGACAGAAGCGGGGGTTCGGATAAATTGCAGACAAAAGCCGTACTGCCATAACAACTCGGCTTTAAGAGCTGCTGCTATTTTGCGTTTAAAAGCTCATCATCTGTAATCCCAGCATCAATTCGAGTCCGGACTGGCGGTAACCCAGCGAGGTCTGATAAGTCCGGTTTAACAGATTATCGACTTTCAGCTGAATTTTAGTCTGACGGTCCCACTGATAGCTCAACGCGCTGCCCAGCACCAACGTCGATGGCAGATCTGGCTGCGCAACACCGGTCCAGCTCTTCCCGTTAAAAGTCCGGCTTTGGAATAACGAGGTCAGGCCATAAGTCCATGCACCGGTTTGCCGGTCGAGCTGCAATACCGCTTTGTGTTTGGGTAATAACGTCAACCGTTGATTTTTCTGTAAATCATCGGCCTGTAGCCAGGTGTAGTTAAAGTGAATACCGGTATCGGCGACCTGAACGCTTTGCGCGTATTCAATGCCACGAATGCGGGCTTTTTTGACATTAAACACCTGCTGGTCCTGATAGCGGATCAGATTCGTCAGGTCACGATGAAAGTACACCAGGCTGCTTTGCGACAACTCAGACTGATAATCTACGCCAACCTCACGTGACCGGGACTCTTCAGGCTTCAATCCCGGATTTGAAGCACGTGGCCAATACAGATCATTAAATGACGGTACTTTAAACGCAGTCGCCTGACTGGCGCGCAATTGCCATTGCTCATTCAGTTCATAACCGGCATTTAACTGATACGAACTATTGCCGCCATACCGACTGATATGATCGCGCCGGCCGGTCGCATCCAGCTGTAACGACTGCCACTGATAGCTGACACCAGCAAACCCGGCGCGGTTTGTGCGGCTGTTCACACTATACTGACCATCAAAGGCCGGATCTTTTGGATCGACGTCCGGTGATTTCCGAACCCGTTCTTCCGAGGCGGCTAAACCTGCCAGCACACTGAAATCTTCGTTCAGCTGATACAATGACTGCCAGTCAGCCTCGTCCCGAATAGTGCGGAACAGCGAATCTTTACTGTTGTTACCAAAGTTGACGTCTTCATCGACATTGTGACCAAGTTTCAGCTGATGCCCGACTTTACCGATTTGATGTTGCCATTGTGCCAGGTGCACTTCCTGTCGGACATCCGACTGGTCGCCACCATAACTCGAGTCGTACTGATAAAGGCCATCATTGAGCTGCGACTGCCATAACCAGGTGCCGACTGAGCTTTGGTACTCGGCACCGGCCTTAACATAGCTTTGCTCAAAGCCATCATCATCCGGATCGCCTTTAACGGACGCATTAAAGCCGTCGGCCATAGCAGTCCCAACGGAACCAAATACTTTGACGCTGCCCAGTTGCTGACTGCCGGCAAGATTGGCTTCCGTATGCTTGTGACTGCCGGTTTTAGCATTAAAATGCACTGAACCATCACGGCGACTGGTGATCGCAATCACCCCGCCAAGTGCGGCAGAACCGTACAGTGCCGCTTTGGGCCCACGGATAATTTCAACCTTTTCAATTTGTTCAAGTGGCAACATGGCCAATGACTGATAGCCTGAAGTGGCTGCACCAACCCGAATACCATCAATCAGTACCAGCGTATGTGCACTGGTACCACCACGGATAAAAATACTGCTGTTTTGGCCTCTGCCACCTTGGCGAGCCACAGTGACACCAGGCACTAGCTGCAACAATGCAGGTAAATCCCGCACCTGCGCAGCTTCAATATCCGCCCGGGAAAACACAGTCACGCTGGTTAACGTCTCACTGACTGGCTTGGCCTGACGGCTGGCGTAGACAGAGATATGTTCAAGATCGGATTCAGTTGGTTGCGCCAAAGCGCAGGTGCTGGCCACGGCAAGGGCCAGTAAAGAAAATTTCGACATGTTGACTCCACAGCACATGCCCGCCGCATGTGGTTGGTTGATGAAATTTTCAGGCCGGTCTCCGGGCTGATCCTGTTGTCGGGGCCGACAGCGACACGTCCCTTCCCATCCGAAGACAGTGGTGGCGTGAAGCGGCTTTGCCATTCGCGTATGCACGAAGGCGTTACCACAAAATTTACCGTTGCGGGGGCAGCGCTGGATTGGGTCAGAATGACGGACACCAGCTTCCCGTTTCACTGCGAACTAACGCAGCACCTGAAAATGCGCGCTCAGTTTAGCGATGAGGCGGAGAATGTCAATGAGTTCAGCAATCCAGACGGCTGCTGCTATTTAGTGAAGGGAAAGCCTGCTTTGGCGCGCAAAGCAGGCTGTGATTGTATAGCAGATTAGTCGCGGAAGTTCTGATATTGCAGCGGCTGACCTAAATCAGTGGCGCGTAATAAGGCAATGGCTTCCTGCAAGTCGTCGCGTTTTTTACCAGTGATCCGTACTTCGTCGCCCTGAATAGACGCCTGTACCTTCAGTTTGCTGTCTTTAATCAGATTGACGATTTTTTTCGCCAGCTCTTTTTCGACGCCTTGTTTCACTGTGAGCTGCTGGCTACAGGTCTTGCCAGAAAACTCGACTTTCGCCGATTCAAACGAGCGGATATCCAGACCACGTTTGATCGCTTTATTAAAAAACAAATCTTTCATCTGGGTCAGCTGCGGTTCGGCTTCCGCTTTCATCGTCACTGTAGTTTCTTTGACGCTGAATTCAGCCTGGACACCGCGAAAATCAAAACGGGTCGCCAGTTCCCGGTTGGCGTTGTCCACGGCATTCAGCACTTCCTGCTGATCCGCTTTAGAAACGATGTCAAATGTTGGCATGTCGCGCTCCTGATAATCCAAGTTTTTCAACTGGCGATTATACCGCCGCGCACCGTATAATCCGAGTATCTAGGCGTAAAATCAGGTGTTTTTCCGTGCTTCCACTGCAAAAACCGCTCGCAGTCTGTTTGTTTTTAGCGCTACTGGTGCTCGCAACTTACGGTTTTCTCAAAGATGTCAGTGGTATTCCATCCGGCTGGATGCCGAATGATAAGGTGATGCATGTGTTGGTGTTCTTCGCACTGACGCTGAGTTTTAAACAAGCTTTTGCCCGCCCTTTTCTGCACGCTTTTTCGCTGCTTGCGTTTTACGGCGCGCTGATTGAAGTTGCGCAGGCCACTTTTACCAGCCGCATGGGTGATCCGCTGGACTGGTTTGCCGATGTCGCCGGCATTCTGCTCGCGGCTGCATTGGTGCGATATTTACCAGCACATTGGTTCGTCCGCGCTGCAACATGAAGACTTCAACACAACAACCAACCATTGGCATTGTTGGTCAAGGTGCGATCGGTCTGTTAGCTGCCAGTCAGCTGGCACTTCGGCACTTATCATGCCACCTGCTGACTCGGGACCGCGATCTGTCCGCGTTAGTACTGAACTTCAGGCAACAACAACAGGAACATTCATTACTGTTGAATTGCCGCCAGCCGCAGCAGCCAGTGCAATTCCTGCTGGTGCCGGTCAAAGCTTATTCCATACAGCTAGCGCTGCAACAGTGGTTGGTCAGCTGTGCGCCCGATGCCGATATTGTGCTGTGTCATAATGGTATGGGCACGCTGGAGCTGGCGCAGTCGCAGCTGCAAAGCGGCCAAAAGCTCTGGTTTGCCAGTACCACCCATGGTGCATTAAAATCGGGGCCGCACCGGCTAGAACATACCGGGCTTGGCCGCACCACGCTGGGCCCCATCAACGATTCAGCCCGTCAGTCTTCAGCACCAGCTGCTGTGCTTGCGGCCGCGTTAGGCCCATTGCAAGTCGTCGCCGATATCCTGCCGGTACTGTGGCAAAAGCTGGCGATTAACGCGGTAATTAATCCGCTGACCGCTCTGCTGATGGTCAAAAATGGCGAGCTGAGCAAACCGCAGTATCGGCGCCAAATCGAATTGTTGATAGACGAATTCTGTCTGGTGGCACAGACCAAAGGCCAGACGTTTGACGCGCAGACGTTGTGTCAGACTGTACTGGATGTCGCGGCCAATACCGCCGGCAATTTTTCGTCCATGCAGCAAGACCGGGCGCTAATGCGCCCGGACGAGTTGGAATTCATTACTGGTTTTTTATTAAATGCTGCGGCAGAGGCTGGACTTGCGATACCGGCGCATCAGCAGCTCTATCAGCAACTGCGCGCCGTCAAACCAGCCTGATCTGCTAGTCTCAGGCCAGTTTCACTCAGGCCTTTTTATATACACCGACATTCTGGTAGCCCTGCTCTTTGAGCAGCAACGCCTGCAGCCGGCTCATCACGCCGCGGTCACAATACAGGTAGTATTGTTTTGTTTGGTCCAGACCGGCAAATTGACTGGCAATACGGAAAAATGGCAATTCCTGTACGGCATGACTGTCGAGCTGCAACGGATGCAGATCGGTTTCATCCGGCGCACGAACATCCAGGACGATGGCGTCTGCCGGCAATACAGATTCGGTTGCCACCGTCGTTAGTTGCTGGTCAGCCTGATACTCAACAGTACGGATATCCAGCACTTTAGCTTCCACACTGACTTTCTGCAGAATACTGAAATCAAAGTGTTGCTCTGCGGCATGGACATCAGCAAGTACTGCATTGATAGTTGGACTGCGCGAGATCACGCCGCAGTATTCCGGCATCGTTTTCGCCATGTCTTCGACGCCGATAGCGCGGGCGATATCAATAATTTCCTGTTTATCCTGATAAATCAGCGGCCGCAGGATCAACGTCTCAGTGACCCGATCGATGACATTGAGGTTCACAATAGTTTGGCTGGCAACCTGACCAATACTTTCACCGGTGACGACAGCCTTGACGTTGAGGCTTTCAGCCACTGTCGCCGCCGCCCGCATCATCATGCGCTTTAACACCACGCCCATCAGGCCTGACGGGATCCGAGCTAATATTTCATCGACGACAGGGGCAAAATCAACCGACACAAACTTGACCTTATGTGACAGGCTGTATTTTTGCCAAATGTAAAACGCCATCTGCCGCACACCGGTTTCGTGGGCCGCACCACCTAAATTAAAAAACAGGAAGTGAGTGCGCAGGCCTTTGCGGATCATCAGGTAACTAGCGACCGCTGAGTCAAAACCGCCAGAAATCAATGACAACACATCACCCTGACTTGGCAGTGGAAACCCACCCATGCCCTGATAAATGCGTTTTTTCATTAAGAGTTTGTCGCGGCGGATCTCCAGCTGTACTGATACATCCGGATTCTTCAGCTGGACACGCGCGGTAGGAATATGCTGATTCAGGCCGCCGCCGATGTAGCGTTCGGCATCCAGTGAACTGAATTCATGGTCGCCATTGCGTCGTACCCGCACGACAAAACTCTTGCCGGCCAGTTCATCGCGGTACAAAGCCAGTACTTGCTCAAATATATGGTGTAGCGAGTCATAGGTGGCAGACTGCATTTCAGCAAATTGCACGATGCCCGGAATACATTGGAGATGTTCAGCCATTTGCTGACGTAAAGTGTCGTCATCTTTGTCCAGTCGCACGGTCAGATGATCATACAAATTCTGTACTTCAACCGCGGGATCAAGCCGCAACAAAATGGTTTTGATGTTTTGTTCCAGCAACATAGTCTGGCGCTTACGCACCGATTTGCTTTTGATGGAGATTTCTGGATGCAGTTTGACAATAAATTCAATCATGGGGCTACCGGACAAAAAAACGGGCGCTGATTATACAGCGCCCTTGTCTGAAGTGCGACAGCCGAATTTACGGCTGTTTGGCCGGTTTTGGCTGGGCCGGTGGTTGTTTTAACTGGATCGGATCCGATTCTTTCGCTTTACCTTGCAAAATTGAGATCTCTACCCGCCGATTACGTTTGCGGTTTTGCTCGGTGTCATTGTCGACCAGTGGCCTGGTATCGGCGTGTCCGACCACGACTAAACGGTTTTTGTCCATACCGGTGCCATTAAGCAGTTCAACGGCAACGGACACAGCCCGTTTCGATGACAACTCCCAGTTGTTGCTGTTCAGCTCATCCGACACCTGGTCGTTATCGGTATGACCAGAGACTGTCACTTCACCCGGAATGTCGCGCAAAATAGCGCCGATCTGCTGAATAATCGGCTTAAACCTTGGTTGCAAAAAAGTTGATCCAGACGGGAAAGACCCATTTTCTTTAATGCGAATAATGATCTGCTGTCCCAGAGACTCCAGCTCGATAGCACCATCCTGGATCTGTTCCTGCATCATCTCAGCAACTTTTTTTGCCAGTTCATTGGTTTGCTGCTGGTCCTGCGCACTGCTTTCACTGGCCGCAGATGATTGCGCATCGGTATTTTGTGAGGCACCACCAGTTTGTTCACCGCGTTGTTCCTGCACGCCACCAGATGAGTCTTCCTGACCTGCCTGGAACTCGATTGTCTGCTGAGTCATATCGATAGTTTGTTGCTGAATCGTATCAATAGGCGTTGGCTCTGGCCGCCCTGGCCGGAACTCCATGGCGATGACACTGGTGCCTTTGGGGATATCTTTGACTTCAATTTTATTCTGCACACCAAAAGCAAACGCCATTGAGCCGGCGATTTGCTTAAATTTTTGCACATCCATTTCGGAAAACGACAGCAACAATACAAAGAAACACATCAGCAATGACATCAGGTCAGCAAAGGTTCCCATATATGCGGGTAAACCGGGGGGCGGGCATTTCGGACATTCAGCCATTGGATTTTTTATGCCTCATCTGATTTAACAACACGTTTTTTCGACATCAGATAATTACGCAACATACCTTCGATGACTTTCGGATTTTGGCCATCTTGAATGCCCATCACCGCATCGAGGATCAGCAAATGGTTATTTTTTTCTTCCTCGTTACGCACCGACATTTTATCCGCCAGCGGCATAAACAAGCAGTTTGCCTGCAAAGCTCCATACAGCGTTGTTAGTAATGCAACTGCCATCGCCGGGCCTATCGCTTTAGGGTCTGACATATTCGCCAGCATCGCGACCAGACCTATTAACGTACCAATCATCCCCATGGCCGGCCCAAGATCACCGAGCTGTTTAAATATTGAAATGTAAGTACCGTGACGGTTGTATGATAAATCAATGTCTTTTTCTAATGTGGAGCGCACCACGTCAGCATCGTGGCCATCGACCAGCATATTAATGCCTTTTTGCATGAATTCATTCGGAATTTCCGCTTCCTCTAATGCCAGAAAGCCACCTTTGCGTGCAGTGTCCGCAAGCTGAACTGCTTTTTCAATCAACTCTTCCGGTGATTCCATTTTAAACAGAAAGGCTTTTCCGACTGCTTTCCCCGATGCCGCCAGTTGCCCTAAGGTAAACTTCATAAAAACGACGGTAAAACTACCACCAAAAACAATGACAATAGAAACGAAGTCGTAAAACATCATCAGGTTGCCAGATGCGCTCAAATACATGGCCCATACCATCATACCTATTGTTGCCAGTAACCCTATGACGGTTGCTAAATCCACTTCTAATCTCCTGCTCAATCAGAAATAACTGATGTAATTATGCTAGCTTACCGCTATCTATCGACTAAGCCAGTGACAATGTTAAATATATTTCTAAAGTCAGGCAAAAAAAACATCCCATGCGGCCTTTCTGATTGACCAGCTCAGGTGGCTGAGGTAACTTTGCGCACAAATCAAGGTGGGGACCGCTATGAGCAAAAAGCAGGCAGAAACTGCTCAGTTTGAAGACAATGTGCGCGAACTGAGTGAAATCGTCCAGCAATTAGAACAAGGTGAACTGACTCTTGAGCAGGCATTGGCCCGCTTTGAGCGCGGTATTACTTTGTCCCGCCTCAGTCAACAACAGTTACAGGCGGCAGAGCAAAAAGTCCAGCTGTTGTTGCAACAGGCACAAGGCGAAACTTTGGTGCCATTCCAGACTGACACCGGGGTCTGAACTGATGTTGCAAAACCTTGCCGCTGACCAGCAACGCGTCGGTCAGCTGATGTCATCTGTGTTATCCGGACTGACAGTTACCGATCCGCGTCTGCTGGATGCCATGCAATATAGTCTGTTACTCGGCGGTAAGCGATTGCGCCCTTTTCTGGTTTACAGCGTAGGCCGGATGCTCGGTGCCGAGCTGACGGATTTGGATGGACCGGCAGCTGCCATCGAGTGTTTGCACACCTATTCGTTGATCCACGATGATTTACCCGCAATGGACGACGATGATCTGCGTCGCGGCAAGCCAACCTGTCACAAAGCATTTGATGAGGCCACTGCCATACTGGCCGGGGATGCGCTGCAGACACTAGCGTTTGATATTCTGGCCCACCATCCTTATCAGCATGTCGATGCAGCCAGACAAATACAGCTGCTGCGTGAGTTAGCGCGACAGTCTGGTTACCATGGTATGTGTGGCGGTCAGGCAATTGATCTGGCGCATACCAATAAAACGATGACACTGGCGGCGCTGGAACATATGCATCAGCTGAAGACAGGTGCATTAATTCAATGTGCTGTGAAGTTGGGCTGGTTATGCAGTAAAGACCAACAACCAGACCACTTAAAAGCCCTGCAAACTTACGCATCAGCAATCGGGCTGGCG
Source organism: Rheinheimera sp. F8 (assembly GCF_001518915.1). Lineage (NCBI taxonomy): Bacteria > Pseudomonadati > Pseudomonadota > Gammaproteobacteria > Chromatiales > Chromatiaceae > Rheinheimera > Rheinheimera sp. F8. Next base: position 2,818,205 of record NZ_CP013656.1, on the reverse strand, counting down.
TTTCAGGTGCAGGATGATATTCTGGACATCGAAGGTGATACCGCTACCCTTGGCAAGCCACAGGGCTCTGATCTGGAAGCCAACAAAGTGACGTATCCGGCTTTAATGGGGCTGGAACCGGCGCGGAAAAAAGCCGAAGAATTGGTCGTGCAGGCACAACAGGCCCTGCACACTTTACCGTATGACACCACTGAACTGGCTGCGTTGGCCGGCTATGTGATCGCCCGCAAATTCTGAGCAAGGTTACATTGATGGCGCCTGATATTTCGAACTATCCTCTGCTGGCAAAAGCCAACCTGCCGGCTGAACTGCGGCAAATCCCGCAAGACCAGCTGCCACGATTGAGTCACGAACTGCGCGACTATCTGTTGCATTGTGTCAGTCAAAGTAGTGGCCATTTCGCTTCGGGACTTGGCGCCATTGAACTGACCGTTGCCCTGCATTATGTCTACAACACGCCTTTTGATCGGGTGATTTGGGATGTTGGTCACCAGGCCTATCCACATAAAATTCTGACAGGCCGGCGTGATCGGATGCCAACGATCCGTCAACTGAATGGCTTACATCCGTTTCCATGTCGTGAAGAAAGCGAATACGACACGCTGACCGTCGGTCACTCGTCGACGTCAATCAGCGCGGCACTGGGTATGGCGATTGCTGCCCGTGCTGAGCAAAAGAACCGTAAAGTAGTGGCTGTCATAGGCGATGGCGCTATTACTGCAGGCATGGCATTTGAAGCATTAAATCACGCCGGCGAAGTACGTCCGGACATGTTGGTGATTTTAAATGACAACGAAATGTCGATTTCCGAGAATGTTGGTGCGCTGAACCGTTACTTTGCCAGGATTTTATCAGGCAACTTCTACACCAGCCTGCGTGAAGGCGGCAAAAAGATCTTAAGTGGCGTCCCCCCACTCCATGAGTTAGCCAGCCGCGCCGAGGAACATTTTAAAGGCATGGTCACACCCGGCACATTCTTTGAAGAGCTCGGTTTTAATTACATTGGTCCCATCGATGGGCATGATGTGCTGAATCTGGTCGATACGATCCGCAATATGCGCCAGCTCAAAGGCCCGCAATTGCTGCATATAGTGACAAAAAAAGGCAAAGGCTACGCCCCTGCCGAAAAAGACCCAATCGGCTGGCATGCCGTCAGCAAGTTTGACCCGGCCAGTCAGATGCAGCCGAAAAAAGCCGCCAGCCCGAGTTTTTCCAACATATTCGGCAGCTGGTTATGTGACATGGCCGCACAAGATCCCCAACTGCACGCCATCACCCCAGCAATGCGGGAAGGCTCTGATCTGGTGCAGTTCTCCAAAACCTACCCGGAACGATATTACGATGTCGCCATCGCGGAACAACACGCGGTGACGTTGGCTGCGGGTCTTGCCATCGAGGGTTTAAAACCGGTCGTCGCGATTTATTCCAGCTTTCTGCAGCGTGGTTATGACCAGTTAATTCATGACGTTGCCCTGCAAAATCTCGATGTCACTTTTGCCATCGACCGCGCCGGTCTTGTGGGTGCCGACGGCGCCACGCACCAGGGTGCCTTTGATCTAAGTTACCTGCGTTGTGTACCCAATCTGTTGATCATGGCACCATCTGATGAGGATGAATGCCGGCAGATGTTATATACCGCTTATCAACACCAAGGCCCGGCAGCTGTGCGCTATCCGCGCGGCGCTGCGACCGGCATAGCCCCTGAGCAAACGATGACTGCATTGGCGCTGGGGAAAGGTCGTATCGTCAAACAAGGTCAGGATCTTGCTATTCTGGCGTTCGGTACTCTGCTGCATGCTGCGGCCAGCGTGGCAGACAAACTCGGTGCAACACTGGTGGATATGCGGTTTGTCAAACCGCTGGATTTGGCGTTGCTGCAACAACTGAGTACAACACACAGCAAATTTGTCACGCTGGAAGACAACGCCATTGCCGGTGGCGCTGGCTCCGGTGTCAACGAAGCGGTTGCAGCACTGCAGTTACCGGTGCGGCTGCTGAATCTGGGCCTGCCGGACCAGTTTATCCGCCATGGTAGTCAGGAGCAGCTCTATGCTGAACTTGGACTAGACAGTGCCGGCATAGAGCAATCGATCCGGCGGCACTTCACGCTTTAATGCCGCAATAAAAAAACAAAGCCCGGCTTAAATAACCGGGCTCAGATTAATGACAAACCCCAGTTTTCTGGGGTTTGTGCTTTTCAGGAGTGGTGCATTCTCCGTCAGTGGTCATGGCTTAATAATGAGTTGTGGGTTGTTGAATTTGATTGGGCTGGTGTTGAATGAGCCGGCATTTGGCTTGGTTGATAGGGATTTAGGCTTGAGACTGGCTCAGGCGGCCAGCAGTAACGCCATTTTCTTGATGTTTTGCGCAGCACCCGCCAGCAGACATTGCATCTGGACTTTTTCCAGCCCTCTGAAGCGGGCATAGCGGTGGCCGTGGTGTTGTTTGGCGTCCGAGAAGCTACGCTCTACTGTTTCTTTGCGCCTTTTGTAAATCTTCTTGCCCCATGCGCTTAACCGGGTTTCATTGGCTGCCTCTTTGGCCGTTTCAAATACGTGTCGGGTCAATACTTTGGTGTGATTCTCACTTTTCGTGCAGCGGCTGCGGATAGGACAATCTTTGCATTTGTTGCGGTCGGATTTGTACTCACGATACCCGGCACGATTGGTGGTGCTGTACTGCAGCAGTTCGCCTTGCGGGCAGCGGTAACAATCGCTGTCTTTATCGTAGTCAAACGCGCTTTTGCGCAATAAGTCTTTGCCTTTGTTGGGCCGGCGGTAGCCCATCACCGGCTCAATTTGCCGCGCTTTAATCAGGTGGCACAGCATCGCAGTGTTGTAGCCCGCATCCAGCCCAACCGCGACCGGCTCAAGCTGGAAACGCTGCAGTTGCCGGTCAAGCCTCGCAATATAAGGCTGACTGTCGTGCTGATTGCCAGGCGTGACGTGCGTGTCAGTAATAAGGCCGTGCCGGCCATCGACGGTGCGGTGGTCGAGGTAAAAAAAGCCCTGCGGTTTGCCTTCGCGCGTCATAAAACCACTGTCAGGGTCTGTGGTACTGGCTTTTATCTCGCTCAGTTCACAGACGCTGTCATCCTTGGGAGCCAGTGGCTTTTTTCCGGCGGCTTTGCGCTCCTCCTCAATCGCCGCGTTGAGCTGGTCGACATAGGCCGAGGTACTGGCTGCCACTAACTTATTGATGGATTTATTCTTATTGGCACTGGCTTTTAAGTGCGTGCTGTCGGTGTAAAGCACGCGGCCGCCAATCAACCTTTTGGCAATGGCCTGCTCAACAATCCGGTCGAAGACCCGTTGGAACACATCAGTCCCGTTGAAACGGCGAATACGGTTCTGACTGAGCGTTGAAGCGTCCGGTACTTTATCGGTCAGCGACAAACGCAAAAACCAGCGATAGGCCACATTGACCTCAATCTCCTGCATCAGCCGGCGCTCACTGGGCACGCCAAACAAATAACCAAGCAGCATGATTTTGAACAGCATCACCGGGTCAATCGCCGGCCGGCCATTGTCTTTACAATACAAATCAGCGACTTCAGCACGGATAAATTCAAAATCTATGGTGGTATCGATTTTACGAACCAGATGGTTTTGTGGCACCAGCTGTTCCAGTGTCACCATTTCAAGCTGATGTTGTTGCGGGGAGATATCTCTGAGCATGAGGGCAGCTCCTGTTTGGACTCCCTCTATTAGATCAAAGGCCTGGATCTACGTCCAGGCCTTTGTCAGCAGTCTGAGCCCGGCTTAAATAACCGGGCTTTTGTTTTTGTCTGAACTACAGCTCAGTTAATAATGCTGTCTTGCTGGCGGCCACTGTTCAGCTCAAACCATGCCACGCCATCCGCCAGCAACTTTTCAATCTGCGCTTCGATGTGATCAGAATCCTCAAACTCAAAAGCATCGACCTGCCGGTCAAACTGAATACTGGCGACACCATTTCGCCCGTTATGCTTCACGTGATACAACGCCAATTCAGCCAGTTGCAATGAAATTTCCCAACCGATCAGCTGCCCGCCAAGCAACTCCAGCGGGTAAATCGCGTAACCGACGGAACATTGTACCGACACAGTTCTGCCATCTGGTAACACAAAAGCTTCGCTGCTAATCAGTTCATTCAGCCGGCATGCAAACTCGCGTACCATATCCAGCGGGATATCCCGCATGACCAGCATAAATTCTTCACCGGCATAGCGCACGACGTAATCAGAACCACGGGTTTCCCGGATCAATAAACCACTGACCTGCTGCAGGATACTATCGCCGGCACTGTTACCGAATTTATCGTTGATCACTTTAAAGTTATCTAAATCCAGCTGCATCAGCGCAATGCACTTATTCTGTGCCAGCATCGATTCGCGGTTGCGTTGATAGTGTTCAATGTCTTTTGGTAGTTGTTCAAACAAAAACCGCCGGTTGCGCAACCCGGTTAAAGCATCTTTATGCGTCAGTTGCGATAACTGTTCGTTTAACTCGTTCAGCCGGATATTCGAGGTTTCAAGTTCCTGGGTGCGCAACTTCACCAGCTTGGTCAGCTCTGCTTCACGTAGCTGCACATTGCGCCGCGCCAACCAAAACAAGCCATACAACAGAAATAATCCTAATAATAACCATAAACCCCGATACATCACGGTTTCATCAAACCGACGCGGGATCACCAGTTCCAGCTGAGTCTGGCCGGCCAAATCCCAACTCTGATTCAGGTTTCTGGCCTGCAGGCGGAACAGATAGCGTCCGGCCGGCAGGTTGGTGTAAATTGCTTCGCGCCGGCTAGCCACCAGATGCCAATCCTGATCAAACCCAACCAATTGATAGCGAAACTCCAGCGCCATCGGTTTTAAAAAATCGATCGCGGTATAACGCAACGATACGTTGCGCTCATCAGTTTCGAGCACCAGCCGATTTTGCTCAGGTAACAGGCTATAGAGTTTCTGCGCCTGCACTTGCTGCACCAGCGGCTGATAAGTCTGACTGCTACTGGCTTTTAATTTCACCGGAACTGCCACTAAACCTTTCAGCGTCGGGTACCAGAGCTGGTCTTGCCAGAACACCACTTTACTGGCGCCAGAGCCATTACAACAGCGACCAGGCGCGGTCCCGAGCTGACGCTCGTATGGCGTCAATACTTCCTCAAACAAATTCTGACCAGATGGCGACTCACTGAGTAAATGGGGTTGAAAGCGAAAAATACCTTTGAGGGTACTGACCCAGACGTAATCACTGGCGACATCGTGAAACAAACTGACGACAGGTTCAAATGGCAATCCGTTTGACGTATCAAACTGCAGCCATTTCCCATCAAACAACCGGACAAATAAGCCGTCATCTACAGTGCCGACCACCAGCGGTCCCTGCGGCAATTGCAGCATCGTCGTGACAAACGCATTGTAGAGCGGTGTACCCAAACCAACCCGCAGCAGTTTTTCCTGCTGATACTGATAAGCACCTCGTGTAGTCCCGACCAGCAACTTTTCCGGGTTATCCTGCACAAAAGTGATCACACTGGATTCAAACTCGTGGTTCAGCGCAAAAGGGACCAGTTCTTGTTGTAACTGGAACAATCCATCATTGGTGCCAAGCCAGAAACCACCGGCCTGACGTTTTTTTATCGTTTTGGTTTTGATACCGCGTAATGCGTCAGTCAGCGGTGTCAACTTTCCATCCACCAAGGTCAAACGCTTGGGGCCATTGTCGGTTGCTAATAACCAGCTGTCGCCATCCGGTTCAAGGTCCTGCACCACATTAAGCGGTGTATCACCCGACAGCTGAATTTCAGTATATTGTTGTGTTTTATCGAGCAGACCCAGCCGCTGACTGGACGCCAACAACAACCTGTCGTCGGCGGTACGCACCACGCTGCGCACCATTACATCACGTTGCGCCTGGCCAATCACCCGCTTGATTTTACCGCGGCTGACGCGATACAGACCGTCACCAAAGCTACCCAACCAGACATTTTGTTGTTGGTCTTCAAAGATGTCGTTAAACTGTGTGGCACTGCCGAGCTCGTCCCTGCTGATCACCTGCCATTGCTGTTGCTGATGTCGGTAAAACAGCTTGTCGTAACTGGACACCCAATCGCCGCCCTGACTGTCGCTATGCAGCTGATAAACCGGAATTCCGCGGTCCATTGGTAAAGATGCTGGCTGTACCTGCCCTTCTGTATCGACCAGATAATATCCCTGCTCACTGGCCAGATACATGACACCGTTTTGCCATAACAGGTCGTAGACCGGATGCTGCGCCAAATCGGCTGGTAAACTAATTTTATCGAGCTGACCATTACGCGCCAGCTTGTACAAATAACGACTGCTGCTGACCCAAACATGTTCGGGTGTGACCGCAATCTGACTAACCGACTCTTTGATTTCATCAACACGACTGACCTGGCCGTCCCGGACCCGAAACAGATTATCCGCCGCGACCCAAATCTCGCGATCGCCGACTTCAGCAATAGCCGTCACTTCACCCAGCACGTTATATCGATCGAATTTCAGCGTACGGCTGTTTAAGCCTGACAGGCCGGTCATAGTACCGACCCAAATGTAACCCTGACTATCTGTATACAGCCGGGTGATCACGTTGCCAATCAGCTGACGACGGGTGTTATTACTGCTGAAACTTTCAAAATGAGTACCATCAAAGCGATTCAGCCCTTCCAAAGTACCGATCCACAGGTAGCCTTGCTGATCCTGAGTGACCGCACGCACTGAATTGTTCGACAGACCGTCGACGGCCGTCCATTGTTTAATGTCGTAGTCGTAGATAGATTGGATTGCCTGAGCGGACGTCAGACATGACCACAGCCCAAGCAAAAAGAAATTTATAAAAAAGCAGAAGTGCTTCAAAGACATAGCAACCTGTATACCGAGAGAACGGACGTTACAGAACTAACGATACACCATGCAGTAAGCAACACGCCAGCAATCCGGCAACGATGTCGTCTGCCATGACCCCAAGCCCGCCGGTGACGTGCTGGTCAAAGAACCTTACTGGCCAGGGTTTGACGATATCAAAAAAACGAAACAAGACAAAACCGGCACAAAGCCAGGGCCAGCTCAACGGCAACGCCCACATGGTGATAGCAAAGCCGACCACCTCATCAATAACAATACCACCGTGGTCTTCTACACCAATATCACGGCTGGTCTGTTCACTGACATAAACACCCAATACCATCAAGGTAATGATGAAGGCTGCAGACCAGACTAACGGCAACATCGCCAGACCAAATACCAACGGAATGGCAAAGGCGGTGCCGACAGTACCTGGCGCTTTGGGTGACAAACCCGCGCCAAGCCCGATGGCCAGCCAGTGTTGCCAGCTTTTCAGGTTAAACGGCTGTTTTTTCATTAAAAATGCTGATATCCGCTGTGTTGATAAACAAAAGGCTGATCCAGATGACGGAGTTCCAGCTTACCGGCAGCTCCCGTGATCCGTCCGATACATGTCACAGGAACGCCGTAGGGCGACAGCAGCACTTCAAGCGAGCCGCGTTTGTCCTCCGGCACCGTGAACAGTAACTCATAATCTTCGCCGCCGGATAGCGCACACTGAAGAGCCTGTTGCCAGTCACAGCTATCCTTTAATGCCTGTGACATCGGAATTTTGGCCACGTCGATGATCGCACCTACACCTGAGCGTTTCAAGATATGCGGCAAATCGCCACATAGGCCATCTGAGATATCCATACAACTACTGGCAATAGTGCGCAAGGCCTGACCAATAGCGACGCGGGCCGTCGGATAGTGAAACCGCTGCAAGATATGGCCACGGTGTTTTTTGCTGATCTCGCTTAGACCTTGTTCGACTTTCAGCCCAAGCGCTGCGTCACCCAAAGTACCAGTGACATAGACATAATCACCGACTTTTGCGCCGGCCCGGCTCAAAGCTTTGCCACGCGGCACAATGCCTTTGGCACACAAGGTCAATGTCAGCGGGCCGCGGGTAGTGTCACCGCCCACCAGCTGGCAGTTGTAATAATCGGCTGTTTCACTGAGACCTTCGGCGAAGGCTTTTAACCAGTCATCGTTGACAGCAGGTAAAGTTAATCCAAGGGATAACCAGCAAGGCTCTGCCCCCATTGCTGCCAAATCGCTGACGTTCACAGCCACTAGTTTGTGGCCTAATGAGCGTGGGTCAACATTAGGGAAAAAATGCACGCCCTGCACCATGGTATCTGTGGTAACAACTAAATCAAAACCATCGCGGACCTGGATCACAGCACCATCGTCACCGACACCAATACTGACGTCGTTACGGCGATAACCCGAGCGGGCAAAACATTGTTCTATCAGTTCAAACTCGTGCATAAAAAAGCCGACTTTCGCCGGCTCTCCATCAGTTTGGTCGCAGTAGCCTGACTGCTTTGTCGAGGATGCCGTTGACAAATTTATGACTGTCATCGGCGGCGAAGGCTTTCGCCAGTTCAATCGCTTCGTTGATCACCACTTTATATGGCACATCAGGACGGAACTTCAGCTCGTAAGCCGACACCCGGAGAATGGCTTTTTCTACCAAATCAATTTCTTCAAACGGACGTTCGACAAAGGGCTTTAATGCATCATCCAGTACGTTCAGGTTGACGACAACGCCACGCAATAAATCCTGAAAAAATCCGACATCCAGATGTTTGGTGTTTTGTTCCAGCAACAGTTGTTGCTCGATATCACCAATCGGGTTTTTGCTGACCTGCCAGCTATAAATCCCTTGAACAGCCAGTGAACGGGACTGACGACGAACATTCGGTTTCATGCAAAAATCCTAGAGTTGAGCCAGAACGTTGACCATTTCCAGCGCAGAAGACGCCGCTTCTCCGCCTTTATTGCCCATTTTTGTACCGGCTCGTTCAATGGCCTGCTCGATACTTTCCACCGTCAGCACGCCAAAAGAAACCGGTAAACCGTATTGCATCATGACCTGCGCAATACCTTTGGTGCATTCACCGGCGACATATTCGAAATGTGGTGTACCACCACGGATCACTGCGCCCAGCGCAATGATGGCATCATACTGTTTGCTGGCAGCAACTTTCTGCACTGCCAGAGGTAACTCAAAAGCACCCGGGATCCGCACGACCGTGATATCAGCGTCATCGACGTTACCGACCCGCTTTAAAGTATCTACGGCACCGTCGAGCAGACTTTCGACGATAAAGCTGTTAAAACGCGCCACAACGATGGCAAACTTTTTTCCTTTGGCGGACAAGCCAGCTTCAATCACCTGCATCGGAGATCCTCTTTTATGTAGTACTTTGTGAAAAAGGCCGCATATGATAGCACAAGTCCGGCCTTTTCCATCCTGCTTTTGTTTAGCTTATTCTGAAACGTAATCCACTACTTCCAGACCAAAACCGGACAGCGCATGGTAACGCTTCGGTTGGCTGAGTAAGCGCATTTTTTTCACGCCTAAACTAGCCAAAATTTGAGAGCCTACGCCAACGTTACGACTGGTACCTTTCCAGGCCGGCGCTCTGAGTTTCTCACCACGGTCTTCAGCAGCGAAATACTCCACGGTCTGGATTAAATCTTCGGTCGATTCCTGTTTGCCTAACAACACCAGTACGCCACCTTCCTGTTGAATACGCTCCATCGCACATTGCAGGGAAAAACTGCGGTTTGCGCCACGGTTCGACAACAACAAATCGCTGAAAGTATCATGCAGGTGGACCCGCACCAGGGTCGGCTTATCGGCTTCAATCTGGCCTTTCACTAAAGCAAAATGCAGTTGGTTGTCGATAGTGTCGCGGAAGGTTACCAGATCAAAATCACCGGTGGCTGTAGGTAAATAACAGCGGGCCACCTGTTCAATGGTGGTTTCATTTAAGTTCCGGTATTCAATCAAATCGGCAATAGTGCCAATTTTGATACCGTGCTTGGCGGCAAATTTTTCTAAGTCAGGCCGGCGCGACATGGTGCCGTCTTCGTTTAGGATCTCAACAATCATCGCAGCCGGTTCAAGCCCGGCTAAGCGGGCTAAATCACAACCAGCCTCAGTGTGGCCGGCACGGACTAACACGCCACCATCCTGTGCCATCAACGGGAAAATGTGACCCGGCTGCACGATATCTGCAGGCTTCGCATCACGCGCAACAGCGGCTTTGACTGTGCGGGCGCGGTCTGCCGCTGAAATACCGGTCGTAACGCCTTCAGCCGCTTCAATCGACACGGTAAAAGCAGTCGAAAATGGTGATTTGTTTTTATCGACCATTAACTGCAGATCGAGTTGTTTACAACGCTGACGTGTCAGTGTCAGACAAATCAGGCCACGACCATGTGTCGCCATAAAATTGACCGCATCCGGCGTGACATATTCTGCCGCCATCACCAGATCACCTTCGTTTTCACGGTCCTCGTCATCCATCAGGATCACCATTTTGCCGTTACGAATATCGTCAATAATCTCGGCTGGAGTATTTAATTGCATCTCAAATCCTCGGGTACAGGGTTTTGTATCACCATTAAAAGGGACACTCAGAGAAAACCGCTTTGTTGTAATAAATTCATTGTGACAGGCGATGCCGGCGCAGTAGCCTGCTTCCCTTGTAATAATCGTTCGAGGTATCGCGCCAGTAAATCGACTTCCAGATGTACTTTGCTGCCAGCCTGTAACGCCTGAATTGTTGTTTCGCGGGCGGTATGCGGCACAATCGTTAGACGAAATCCGTTTGCTGTGAGTTCATTGACCGTCAGGCTGATGCCATCAATAGTGACGGAGCCTTTTTCTGCGATATAACGACCGAGTTCTTCCGGTGACTGCAGATAGATTTGCCAGCTTTGGCCAGTTTTTTCGACTTTACTGACAACCGCTATACCATCGACATGACCGCTGACCAAATGACCGCCTAAGCGGGTGGTCGGCAACAAGGCTTTTTCCAGATTGATACGCTGGCCAGTCTGGTAACTGCCAAACAAAGTACGGCTTAAGGTCTCGCCCGACAGGTCCGCAGTAAAACTATGGGCACCGAGCGAAGTCACCGTCAGACAGACACCATTACTGGCGATACTGTCACCCAGTTTAACGTCGGAAAAATCCAGCATGTCGCTGTGAATGGTTATCTGCGCATCCTGGCCACTGCGTTTGATCGCAGCAATATGGCCTGTTGCTTCAATAATGCCGGTAAACATGGTAAATCCTCACTACTCTGGCGTGGCGCCTGTTTTCAGTAAAGCGGTCAGGCGTAAATCAGCACCTACTTGCCGCACATCCTGCCACTGCCAGCGTGGCGCCTGTGAAAGTTGCTGTAATCCGCCGGCTTTTAGTAGCGGCATCGCGTCAGCCCCGAGTAAAAGTGGCGCCTGATATAACACCAATTCATCAATCAGTTGTTGCTGCCAGAACGAAGTGGCAAGCGAGCTACCCGCTTCAACCCAAAGCAAATTGATCTGCCGGCTCCCTAACATGGTGAGCAGTTCTTTCAGGTCGAGTTGCCCCACAGCATCAAGCCCCAGCCGTAATCGCGTTACTTGTAGGGATGAATGCGGCGAAACAGATGCAAGCTCAGGCCACTCTTCCGCAGGGCCGGCATGACACAATAAAATATCACCGCTCTGTTGAAACAGTGGTTCATGGCCGGTCAGGCGGCAGCGTCTGTCCAGAATGACTCGCAGTGGTTGACGGATATCACCGTTTTCCAGGCAAGTGACCGCTTCAGAGCGGACGTTCAGCAGTGCTTTGTCCGCTTTGACCGTCTCTGCAGTAGATAATATGGCACAGCTTTGTGCACGGAATAACTGCACGTCTTCCCGGGCAGCTGCACCGGTCAACCATTGGCTTTGACCATTGGCCAGCGCGACTTTCCCGTCAGTGCTACAAGCGAGTTTCAACCGGACATATGGCTGTTTTGTGCGCATTTTGTGCAAAAAACCCGGATTGAGTGCTTCAGCCTGCAATGCTAATAAACCTACATCTACCAGGATCCCGGCGGCTCTGATCCGCGCTACGCCTGTTCCCGCAACTTTAGGGTTCGGGTCCTGCATCGCCACCACCACCCGGCTGAGCCCTGCCGTAATCAATGCATCGGCGCAAGGTGGTGTACGGCCAAAATGGCTGCATGGCTCTAATGTGGCATAAGCAGTTGCTCCGACAGCAGCGGCGCCAGCCTGACGCAAGGCAAAAACCTCAGCATGAGGACCACCGGCCTGGCGATGATACCCTTCACCAATAATCTGATTGTCTTTAACAATGACACAGCCGACATTTGGATTGGGTGTTGTGGTGTAGCGCCCCAGTGCAGCCAATTCTATCGCGCGCTGCATAAATTGATGATCGGACTGCGAAAATTCTGTAACCATAGTCATGACTGGTCGTCTCCGAGCCGGGCGATTTCTTCCCCGAATTCACGGATATCTTTAAAGGAACGATAAACAGAAGCAAACCGCACGTATGCGACTTTATCCAGCAATAGCAGTTGTTCCATGATGAGATGGCCAATCATTTCACTTTGCACCTCGCGCTCGCCAGTTGCACGTAACTGTGACTCAACTTTAGTGATCAGCGACTCCACGTCTTCGGTCGGCACCGGGCGTTTTTCCAGTGACCGTTGCAAGCCACTACGCAGTTTGTCTTCGTTGTACGGCTCGCGCGAGCCATCACGCTTTATTATCCGTGGCATCACCAGTTCAGCAGCTTCAAAAGTGGTGAAACGTTCATGACATGCGGTACATTCACGCCGCCGTCTGACCTGATAACCATCAGCAACCAAACGCGAATCGATGACTTTGGTATCGTCCGCCCGGCAAAAAGGACAAAACACAGGACTTCTCCTGAAAAAACAATGGCCGCGAAAGGCGGCCATCATATCACTTCAGCCTGACAGCTGTCAGGCATCGGCTCAGTAAACTTAAGCGTAGACCGGGAAACCCGCACACAAGGTTGAAACCTGTGCCCGTACTTTTTCGATCACTGCGGCATCACCACGGCTGTCAAGTACGTCACAAATCAAATTGGCAACTGTCTGGGCTTCCGCTTCTTTAAAACCACGGCGCGTGATTGCAGGAGTACCGATACGCAGACCTGAGGTCACGAAAGGTGAACGCGGGTCATTAGGGACTGAGTTTTTGTTCACTGTGATGTGCGACTGACCCAACCATGCATCGGCTTCTTTGCCGGTGATTTCTTTGTCGATCAAATCCATCAGGAATAAGTGGTTTTGGGTACCACCAGAAACGATTTTGTAGCCACGTGCTTTCATTGCATCGCACATAGCGACTGCATTCTTCAGCACTTGTTGTTGGTAAGTCTTAAATTCTGGCTGTAACGCTTCTAAAAATGCTACTGCTTTTGCTGCGATGACGTGCATCAATGGGCCACCCTGACCACCAGGAAACACGGCTGAGTTCAGTTTCTTTTCGATCTCTTCATTCTTGCGTGCCAGGATCAGACCGCCACGAGGACCAGCCAGTGTTTTGTGTGTGGTCGTAGTCACTACATCAGCAATTGGCACTGGGTTTGGATATAAACCTGCAGCAACCAGACCTGCGACGTGTGCCATATCGACCATCAGGTAAGCACCAACTTTGTCCGCGATGTCACGGAAACGTTGCCAGTCCACAATCCCTGAATAAGCCGAGAAACCGGCAATGATCAGTTTTGGTTTGTGTTCAAGCGCCAACGCTTCAGCCTGATCATAATCAATTACGCCAGTCTCCGGGTGCAGGCCGTACTGTACAGCTTTGTACAGCTTACCTGATGAGCTGACCGTTGCACCGTGAGTCAGGTGACCACCGTGCGCCAGGCTCATACCGAGAATGGTATCACCAGCGTTTAACAGCGCCAGAAACACCGCCGAGTTTGCTTGAGAACCAGAATGTGGCTGCACGTTGGCATAATCAGCACCAAACAGTTCTTTGGCACGAGCGATAGCTAAATCTTCAGCGATATCAACGAATTCACAACCACCGTAGTAGCGTTTATGCGGGTAACCTTCGGCATATTTGTTGGTCAGCTGTGAACCTTGGGCCTGCAGCACACGTGGGCTGCAGTAGTTCTCAGAAGCGATCAGCTCAATGTGATCTTCCTGACGCTGAGTTTCATCAACAATAGCTTGCCATAATTGTGGATCAAAATCGGCAATCGACATTTCACGCTTTAACATGGTTTCTCCTGCTTTGGCACAGTCGCAAATTAAGATACAAAAACTGCGCGGTATGATACACCGGTTCAGACAGGTGTGCACTGTAAATTTAGACGTCTGAACATCCAAATGGAGTATTTGGTGGCACGTCAGAGCAGTGGCCATATGGTCAAACATTTTAGATCTTCAATTAAATCATATGAGTACCAATCTGACCTTTACAGCTTAACAATTTCGCATATGATAACTGTATATTTAAACAGTCAACCCAAATCATGCGCAAAATTATTCATATCGACATGGATTGTTTTTTCGCTGCCGTAGAAATGCGGGACAATCCTGCATGGCGACATATCCCGCTGGCCATTGGAGGTAGCAGAACTGAGCGCGGCGTAATTAGTACCTGTAACTATCCAGCGCGTGCATACGGGGTAAGGTCAGCCATGCCAACCGGTCAGGCATTTAAACTCTGCCCGCAACTGGTGCTGGTGCCTGGCAATATGGATAAATATAAAGCGGTCAGTACCTGCATTCAGGCCATCTTCCACCGCTATACAGATAAAGTTGAACCACTGTCTTTGGACGAAGCTTACCTCGATGTATCCGCATGTGATCTATTTCAGGGGAGTGCAACGCGGATTGCGGAACATATTCGCCAAACTATCTTTCAGGAAACAGGCCTGACCGCCTCCGCGGGTGTAGCGCCAAACAAATTTCTGGCAAAAATTGCCAGCGATGAAAATAAACCAGATGGCCTTTTTGTCATACCTCCGGACCAGGTTAGTGCTTTTGTTGCAACATTGTCTTTGCGAAAAATTCCGGGCGTTGGTCAAAAAACCGCAGAAAAGCTGGCGAAACTGGGTTTACACCGCTGCAGTGACGTACAAAAAGCAGACTTGCAAATGCTGGTACGAGAATTTGGCAGTTTTGCGGAAGTATTGCTGGAACGAAGCCAGGGCCTGGATAATCGTGAGGTACATAATGAACGAGAGCGTAAATCTGTAGCCGTCGAGCAAACGTTCAGTCAGGATCTGACGACGCCCGAGCAAAGTATGCAACCGCTAGCAGAAATGTACCAAAAACTGGTCAGACGGATAGAACGCTGTGACGCTCAAGAACAAATCCAAAAAATCGGTATCAAGTTAAAATTTCAGGATTTCCGACAAACAACGATTGAACGTCAACATCCTGAATTGTGCTTCCAATTGCTGCAGCAGCTATTAACGCAGGCTTGGCTACGCGGTCAGGGAAAAGCGGTCAGGCTGGTGGGTATTCATGTCGGATTAAAAAGCAACGCAGCACAGGCACAACTGGATTTGGACTGGATGCATTAATAACCAAGCTAAAATCAAGTTTCCAGCCTATCTGCGAAAGGCTTAGGCAGGCTAACACTAAGATTCAAATGCCTGAATATTACTTGCTTACTTTGCCGATTCGCATTGCTCTTGGTATTTCATAGTTGCAGAAATTTACATGTGTCAGCGTTGAGTACGCCTGTCGCGTTTCGCGCAGTTTTGACGCTTCAAAAGAGAGACTTACTTTGTTGCTGAATTAAAGCGAGTACATTTAAGATTTATAAAAACAAAAAACCGGCGAAAGCCGGTTTTTCAAGAAACTTTCTGAGTTTGCTATTAAGCAACTACAGTTACGTTCTCTGCCTGAGGACCTTTTTGGCCTTCAGTTACTTCGAAAGTCACTTTCTGACCTTCTACCAGCGTACGACGGCCAGTACCGTTAATAGCGCGGAAGTGTACGAATACATCTTTGCCGCCTTCGCGCTCAATGAAACCAAAACCTTTATCTTCGTTGAACCACTTAACGGTGCCGGAAATTAATTGTGACATAACATTCTCTTACTTTAACTATATTTGCCTTTATAGGCGACTTAAATATTACCGGCCACGTTCGTGCTAGTACATATTACGACCCCATTATGTGTGAACCACATTGTGGGGTCAATAGGTATTGCTGAACAAACGGAAAATAAAATTAACCGTGCATAGACCGTTCCTATTGCTTGTTGGTTTTTACCTTTACAAACAACACATTGCCAGAAAAAGTGTTTATTTAACATTCAACTGACTTCCCGAGTTTAGCACTGATTCCTGGATGAAATGTGACCAAAAGCAATTATTTTTGCTTTTTTTTCGGTGGCGCAGCGCCATCATCACCAGACTCAAAAAACTTCGGCTTTTTCTTGGGCAAGGGACTGTCTGCAGAACGAATTTTTGCTTTCACAGAGCCTGATTGTTGCCCTGTAGCTTTTGATGATCTCGTAGACGACGCAACAGTTTTTTTCTTGATTGTGCCATCAAATTTGGCAGTCAATCCGTCCACTTGAGCCATTTCAAGCGGTCGGCGTAAAAACTGTTCGATTGCTGAAAATGCAGTGATGTCTTTGGGACCTACCAAAGAAAACGCGCAGCCCTGCTGTCCGGCACGGCCTGTACGGCCGATCCGATGGACGTACTCTTCAGGATGTTTTGGTAAGTCGAAGTTAATCACGTGCGATACCTGCAACAAATCCAGGCCACGTGATGCCACATCTGTTGTGACCAGAACCTGATACTTATTAGCAGCAAACGCCTGCATGACCGAATTTCGCTGTGCTTGCGTCAGTTTCCCATTCAATCCAACTGCTGCAAAACCTGCTTTTTGTACCAGGGCGGCCAGCCGATCGGTATCTTCCCGGGTTGCGGTGAACAGAATGAGCTGCCTGACAACTTCCGATTTGAGAAAATGTAATAACAATGCTTCTTTATGAGTCAGGTTGTCGGCAAAAAAACACCGTTGTGTGATGTCTTTGTGAGGGTCATAGCCTGCTCCCAAGGCAACACGATATGGGTCTCTTAACAATGACAACGCCAGTTCATTGACCTCAGCATGGTCCAGCGTTGCAGAAAACATCAGGGTCTGACGTAACCGGTGCGACGCTTGTTTATGGATTGCATTGAGCTGAGGCATAAAGCCAAGATCTAACATCCGGTCGGCTTCATCCAAAATCAGTACTTCAAGACCTTGCAGAAAGAAACTTTTGTGTTCCAGATGATCCGCCAATCGACCGGGAGTTGCCACGATGATATGTGGCTGACGTTTCAGCAGTTTTTCCTGATCGTTAAAATTCTCACCACCCACAATAAACGCTGGTGTGAGTCGGGTATTGGCAACAAACAAACGCAATTGTGCATATATCTGTTGTGCCAGCTCCCGGGTAGGCGCAAGGATCAAGGCGCGTGGGTCTTTCGCAGACAAGGGTTTACTGCGTAAAAGCCGCTGCATCATGGGCAACAGATAGGCCAGAGTTTTACCGGAACCAGTTTTCGACGAAACAATCAGATCTTTACCCTGCATCACTGCAGGTATTGCCTCTTGTTGTATTTCAGTAGGTTGAGTAAAACCTAAATGTTGAATTGAACGCAACAACCGGGGATCTAACGCTAGTTCCTGAAAAGCAGCCATATATACTCTGAATCAAAAGATAATCACGTAGTGTACTGTAAAACGTTAGCGCCGTCAGCCATGGCGCTTGGCAAGTACCCGATCGTCATGGAACAATATACACATTAAATTCGGGCAAACAGGAACTGACCGTGAGTAAATCTCTGGCTGAACAATTGTTAAAAGCGGGTCTTGGCGATGCTAAAAAACTGAAAAACATCAAGAAAGAACAACACAAAGAACGTGTGCAGGCCGGTAAACACGGACAGGTTGTCAATGAGGCAACGGTTCTGGCAGAACAGGCCCGTCAAGCCCAAATAGCCCGCGATAAAGAACTCAATCAGCAGAAAAAAGCAGAAGCCGACAAAAAAGCTCTGACGGCGCAAGTTAAACAAATCATCGAGATGAATATCATCCGTGACAAAGGTGAACTTGGTTTTAATTTCACCGATGGCAATAAAATCAAAAAAATCTATGTCAGTGACAAAGTGCAACAACAATTAGTCAAAGGTCTGATTGCTATCGCCCGATTGGATGAGCACTATCACTTAGTACCGATCCAAATCGCCGAGAAATTGTTGGTACGCCAGCCTGACGCCGTTGTCTTGTTAAATCAACAAGATGAGCAGATGCCGGCCGACGATCCTTACGCCGATTTTAAAATACCTGATGACCTGATGTGGTAATGCCACAAATAGCCGGAGCTGAGATGTCTGTAAATCAGAGTAAAACCATGGTTGTGAGCTGGTTATTGTTATCAGTCACTGGCGTCGTCGCATGTTGGGCCAGTTTTCTCAACGGTCAGTTTGAAACAATTTATGGCTTGCCAAGTGTGATTGGCGCCGCAATGTTGATGTGGATCCGCCAGCAACCTGATTTCTATGGTCAGCCTTTTTACCGGCTGGCCTGGCAAACCAGCATGATCCTGCTATGGCTGCTGCTGATCCCTGGTTGTTACCATCTGGCACAGCAACTTTGATGCAACTTTGCCTTGCAAATACTGAGCAGCAATGGTCATTGGCTGATCAGTTTAATGATGCAGCAGCGCTGACCCAATGGGGCGGCGAGGGCTTTCGTTTCCCACCGCGCCGCACCGAATTCCTGCAGCGACTTCAGCTGCCGGACACACAAAGCTATGTTTTGCTGGATGGCCAGCGTAATACGCTGGCTTTTGGTCAGATCTGTGATCGGTTTAACCGGCTACACCTGGCGCGATTATTAGTATTGCCCCCCTATCGAGGACAACATTTGTCTGAACACCTGATCAATGCCCTGCTTGCCGCAGGTCTGCAATTGTGGCCAACACGCGAAGCATCTCTTTATGTATTTCGTAACAACCAGCCAGCCCTGCGCAGTTATCTGCGGCTTGGATTTTCAGAAGCCACGCAACCCGGCGCCTACCGTTCCGATCTGTATTTTATGACCCTGAGCAATCCAGCCAGTCGTGTCCTTGCTGCGAAAGCGCCAGCAATAGTCACAGCAACAGGACTGTTGTAATGCCTATCTGGATTGATGCTGATGCCTGTCCAAAGGTGTGTCGCGATATGCTGCTGCGGGCTGGTGAGCGGCTCAAAATAGAACTGAACTTTGTTGCGAATCACGCGCTACCGTTGCCGCGGACGCCATGGTGCCGCCAGTTTCGTGTCGAAGCCGGATTTGATGTGGCAGACAATCTGATTGCAACTTCGGTGCGTCCTGGTGATCTGGTGATGACGCAGGATATTCCGCTGGCCGCAATTTGCGTAGAACAAGGGGCGACTGTATTAACCCCTCGTGGCGACAAACTCGACAAAGATAACGTCAAGGCTCGGCTGGCTGTGCGCAATTTGCAGGAAGAACTGCGGGGCGCCGGTATGGTCAGCGGTGGGCCACCGGCTATCGACCAGCGGGACCGGCAAAAATTTGGCAATGCATTAGACCAATACCTGCAGCAGTGGCAACGCACTCAACAATAGTTTATTCCTGACTCACACAGTCAGACCCCGCCCTGTTGACGCACACTGACACCTTTAACCGCTGGTTTAAAACTATTGGTTAGTTGCCATTTCGGTTTTATCGGCGTTAACGGTAAAGTCCGTTTACGAGCGACCAGCACATAGGCCGCGGCAAAATAGTTCAGATGCTGCTCTGCCCAAAGCCGGAACGCTGAATTAGCCGGCGATTGTGCCAACATACTGGTACAGAATAAACGTTGTTCATACAACACTTCAAAGCCAAGCAGCTGTAACCAGTCTTTGACTCGCGCCTGTGAGAAAAATCGTCCAGACCAAGGTAAACGCCGGTGCAGACCCGGCCAGAGTTTTAACAGCCCCATCAGGCTGTATGGATTAAAGCCGCTCATTAGCAGATAGCCATCAGGCATCAACACGCGATGTGCCTCGCGGATCACATGATGCGGATCTTGTGTATATTCTAGGCAATGCGCCAGCAAAACGGCGTCAACGGCATGCTCGATAAAAGGCAGGTCATCCGGATCAGCAATGACTGAAACCTGCTCCCCACTGCCTGCCAGATTTATTTGATGGCGGATACCACAGGCACTGGTGTCCAGTTGGCAACTTAAAGTGCCCACCTTTAACAGGTGATAACCAAAAATACGTGGCCACCACAAATTGAACTGATTTTCCAGCTGATGGGCCAACACCTCGCCCTGGGCAAATGCCTGCCAGGACTGTGGTACTTGACTTAACGCATAGCGGCTTAAGGCTGGTTTCATTGGCGGACTCCCCTGTATACTGCGATTGGACTGGCTCCCGGTACTCACTTACACCGGTTTGCGACACACTGATGACTCACACTGACAACGGGTACCGCCTATGCATGTTATCCCCGAACCGATCCCGATACTGCAGGATAACTATATCTGGGTGTTGCGCCAAGGACAGCAAGCAATCATTGTTGATCCGGGTCAATGCGACGCAGTGCAACAGTATCTGCTGGCGCACCAGCTAACACTGTGTGCAATTCTGATCACGCATCAGCATCCGGACCATATCGGTGGTCTGGCGCAATTACGTGGTTATTGGCCTGATGCAGACGTTTATGTCCCAGGCCCTTCGATACAAGGCGTCCAACTGGATGGCATTCAGGTGCACGACGGCCAATATCTGCAGCCCAGCGGATGGTCAACACCTATTCAGGTACTGGCTGTACCAGGTCACACACTGAATCATCTCGCCTATTTGCAAACGGGTGAACCTGCAGTGTTGTTGTGTGGGGATACGTTGTTCAGCGCCGGCTGTGGCCGTCTGTTTGAAGGCACTCCCTTACAGATGCTGACATCTTTGCAACGCTTGGCTGCTTTGCCGGCAGACACGCTGGTATGCTGCGCGCATGAATATACGCTGGCAAACCTTAAGTTTGCCGTTACGGTGGAACCTGAGAATCAGGCGTTGGTCGAATATCAGCTGACAGCAGCAAAGTTGCGTGGCTGCGATAGACCAACTCTACCAACGAATATTGGTCTGGAGTTACAGATCAATCCATTTCTGCGCTGCGCGTTGCCAGAATTGCAGCAACGCTGGCAACAACCTGATCCACTTGCGTTATTTACTTTTTTGCGGCAATGGAAAAACAATTTTTAGCCTGCTTTGCATTTGGCGCAACGGCCGTTAACATACGCCCCCTTTGCGCCTGTTGCGGCTGAATGAGAGAAGAGTGCATGTTCAAACCCTGTTATATGCTGCTGGCACTACTTATGCTGTCTGGCTGCGCCCGACTGGCACAGGACCAACCAGCGGTGGCTACCGCAGATCCATCCGCCGATGGTGGAGCGGAGTCAGTAGCACAGTCTGATGCCCCTGTGTTGCCCATGTCACCATTAGATCCTGCCTTACAACATAATGAGCTCGAGGCCATGCCGGATCTGTGGCAACGCATCCGTACGCAAATGCATATCCCCGTGCCAGCACGCGCTGACGTGAAGCGCGAAATCGCCTTCTATGCCAGTAAACAGAAGTTTTTTAATGAAGTTTCGGCACGCGCCGAACCGTACCTGTATTTAATAGTCACAGAACTGGAAAAGCGCCGGATGCCACTGGAACTGGCGCTGTTACCTATTGTGGAAAGTGCTTACAACCCAGCAGCGCAAGGCAATGGTCCGGCCGGACTCTGGCAAATGGTACCGCAAACTGCGCGAAATTTTGGTCTGACAGTTCAAAGCGGCTATGACGGCCGCAAAGATGCGTTGAGTTCGACCGTAGCGGTATTAGACTATTTGCAACATCTGCATGACAGTCTCGGCAACGACTGGCTCAATGCTGTTGCAGCTTACAATACCGGTGAAGGCCGAATTATGGCGGCTGTGGCACGAAATAAAGCACGCGGCAAAGCAACCGACTACTGGAGCCTGCAAATTCCTGGTCGATTTGTTCAGACCATGCCGAAATGGTTGGCGATGATTCAGTTGATTAAATCACCGGACGCTTATCAACTGGAGCTTCCGGTTATTGCAAATAAGCCTGCAGTTGGCAAAACCCGGATCGCCGGCGCCGTACAACTGCAACAAGTTGCCGATTTGGCCGGGATCTCACTAAGCAAACTGAAGACTCTGAATCCTGGTTTTCGCCTTGCGATGACGCCAAAAGGCAAAGACTTTCCATTGCTGTTGCCGTTGTCAGCAATTGATGATTTTGAACGACAACAACATCTGCTGAAAAAAGTCACAGTAGTGCAAGCAGCAGAACCGCAGAAAACGCAAAAACGCAGTTATAAGGTAAGAAATGGCGACAGCCTAGGCAGCATTGCTGCCAAAAACCACACCAGTGTGAAGACTTTACGTCAGCTCAACCGGCTGAAATCAGATCAACTGAAAGTTGGTCAGGTTTTACAGCTACCTGCGGTCAAATCGTCGGAGCAAGCATTAGCACGTTCAAGCCGAAAAGCGCAAACTTATCAGGTCAAAGCCGGTGAAAGTCTGTGGACCATTGCACAAAAACTGCGGATCGACAGTGAGGAGTTACGGCTATTTAATCAGCTGCAATCCGGGGTTCATTTACAACCTGGCCAATCACTGCAGGTTCCGGCCTCCGTTACTACAACCGTGAAGCGCAAAACGGCAGACAATAAACTCACACCAAAACATACCGTGATAAAAGGTGACTCATTAGATCGGATCGCCCGCAAATACAAAATAAAACTGACTGACTTGCTGAAATGGAATCAACTGCAGGCCGATAGTAAACTAACACCAGGTCAACAGTTGTTGTTGGCGCCCAAACGCCGGCAATCCTGACACTACATGAGGTTGATATGAAAAATTTCCTGTTTCTGCTGCAACTGCTTGCAGTGCTATTGAGTCCGTTCAGCTATGCGCAATTTGAGCTTACCGGTCCTATCGCATTGACCTTTGCTGATGACAGTAAAGAAAATACCGCATTCGGTTTTGCCTTTTTAGAAAGCGAAGGCGCTTTCCAGTTCAGTGTTGGTCCTTACAAAATGGCGGTTGAAGAAGTGCCCAAACGCTACACATTGGCACTGATGCTGAATAAAGACCAGTTGATCTGGGCGCGCGACTTCACGAAAAAGCCACTAAAAGGCTTTGACTGGAAAATCGGCAAACACTCATTGCAGTTGTTTAAACAACAGTTACAGCCGGTGCGCCCCGGTGATTTTGTGTTAATGGTCGATGGTCTGCGTTACCATTTTATTGAGGGGAAACCCGCGCAGGTCCATTTTCATTTTGATGAAAAGGGCATTTCTGAAGTCGAAGTTGAATCCATGATACAACCAAAACGCTAAACAGGGCTCAACACATCCTTTTTGTCTTTAACTGATAAATGACGATTTACTGCGGGCCGGGCACTCGCGCTGTATTTGTAGCGCAGGTACCCCGCCCCACAATACCGACAATGCCGGAGCTACTGCAGTAAACCACCAGCTGAGCTGATACGGGATTTGTTGCCACCAGCAGTACAGCATCAGTAGCAAATGACAGCACAGTCCCAACCATCCTGTATAAAATAACAGCGAGTTAAACCAGCGTCTGGGTTGCCCTAATTGCCACATACTTTAACGCCTTATAAATCACTCGCTGAGGTTAAAAAACTGTCAGTCAGTGCAAACCGTTCCAGAGCAGCCAGATCCGGGGTAATTTTTACCCCGGTTGGATCTTGTTGTTGCAACGACAACACATAACTTGCCAGATGCAAGATCGCCTGCAACCGATCGACCCTTGCGGACCCCGGCAAGTTCAGCCGGTACATCGCCGCAGCACAGATATCTGCAGAGAATCCCCATAACGTCATCAAATAGCCGGTCAAAATACAATGATCGGCAACGCCATCCTGAAACATATCTTCCTGTGTCAGATGCTGCGACTCAATTGGCTGAGTCGCCAGCAACGCCAGAGGACCCAACGCTTGCATCAGTCCGGCGACGTAGGCTTTTTCGGCCAGCGTGGCATCGTCACGGCATTGACTGCGGGCCAGTTGGAAAGATACAGATGCCAACGCGACAGCATAGTCCTGTAATTTTTGGTGCAGTTCAGGCTGGATCTTCCCCTGGTACTGTTGGTTCAATAAAAATGCCTGCATGATGGCTTTGATCATCTCCCGCCCCAGCCTGCTGACCACTTCCTGTAAATCGAGGGTTTGGCGGCGAAAGCCGAGGTACGCTGAATTTGCCATCTGAATTAACCGCCCGGCCAGCGGCGCTTCACGTTCCAATGCCCGTGCCAGCTCCCGTTGTGAACTGTCATTGTTGTCAAGTAACGCCAAAATTTGTTGATACTGTCGCCGCTGGATGGGCAGTGCTTGCAGGGTCCCTAATTGATATCGTGCATGCTCTGAGAAAGGGCCTTCAATAATCTGCTCTGCACGTTGGAAAACTGCCAGTAAATCATGCTCCGTAAAAGGTTTGCCCAACAACATCTGCGCGGATTGCACGGCGGCCAGCATGACCGCATCATCGTTTTCAGCACTCATCAGCACTCTGATGGTGGCGGGTGAATGCGAAGCACAAAACTCCAACAATTCCTCGCCCCGTAACGATGCGTCCAACCGGTCGGTCAACAGCAATTGCGGCGCTACTGGCTGCTGTAGCAGATATTGCGTTGCACTCAACGCATCGGCGCATACTTCTAACTGCCAATGCGGGCAAAGCCGCTGTAACAATCGTTTAGTCGCCGCCCGTGCGGCTGTGTCGGGTTCGACTATCAGGGCTAACCAGCGATCAGCTTCAAACATTGAGATACTCCTCCCATTGCAGGCGGACCGGCTGGGCCGTTAGAAAGCGACCAAACTCAAGACTACTCAGCGGTTTGCTGAATACATACCCCTGGATGTAATCACATTGCATATCGCGCAGCAACAGCACCTGATTCACCGACTCAATTCCTTCGGCAACGACCTGCATACCAAGCTCATGCGCCATCCGGATCATATGTCTGATCATACTGGCACATTGCGGCGAGTCCTCAAGGTCCAGCAACAAGGAGCGATCTAATTTCAGTTTATTTACCGGCAATTTCGCAAGATAAGCCAAAGAAGAGTAACCAGTGCCAAAGTCATCCATTGCCAGCTGACAGCCAAGCCGATGCAAACTGCTTAATAACCGGCTGCTGGCATCAATATCAGCCATCAGAAAGGTCTCAGTGACTTCTAATTCCAGCGTGTCCGGTTCTAAACCAAAACTACTCAGACAACCGGCAATACGTTCAGCCAGCCGAACATCGGTCAATTGCCGGCCTGACAAATTGATCGCCAGATGTGACAAGGCCAGCCCCTGTGCGCGCCAGCTGTGAAGCTGCCTTAAAGCGTGTTGCAATACCCAATC
Source organism: Rheinheimera sp. F8 (assembly GCF_001518915.1). Lineage (NCBI taxonomy): Bacteria > Pseudomonadati > Pseudomonadota > Gammaproteobacteria > Chromatiales > Chromatiaceae > Rheinheimera > Rheinheimera sp. F8. The sequence goes on along the minus strand of NZ_CP013656.1, from coordinate 2,792,906 downwards.
CCCAATGGCCTGGATCTGACCGTCTTGCTCCGCGATTGGAATAAAAACTGCTGGAGAAATTGCGCCAAAAGTCGGGTGCTGCCAGCGGATCAACGCTTCGGCACTGTCACAAAAACCATCAGACAAGCGGATCTTGGGTTGATAACATAAAGTGAATTCCTGTCCTTCCAGTGCCGCATACAGCGAATTACTGATTTCAAAATGCTGCCGTTTTTGTGTCACCATCTCTGCTGCGAATCGCAGATAAAATCCAGCCGGGTTTGCCAGATTGTGCCGGCAAGCGACATCAGCATGCTGCAATAACTGCCGCGCTGTAGTGCCATCTGACGGTGAAACGGCATAGCCAACACAAAAAGCTAATTGCACACGGTTAAAGCTCAATACTAACGGCTGGCGAAATGGTTGCAGGCATTGTTCTATCAGCAGTTGTAGTTGGCTTTCCTGAACAGCGCCGGGCAACACCAACAAAAATTTATCCGCCGCGACATAGCCCAATAACGCTTTTGCCGGCATCCGGGTTTTCAGCACAAGCCCAGCCTGTTCGATGAGCTCATCTAACTGCTGCTGTAATAATGAATCACTGTACAAAGCAAAGTCTGGCAGCATCAACGCAACAACGGCAAAATCGTTCTGGCCGGCTGACAACAGATCTTCAATCTGTGACCGCACATCGTCCGCATTCAGCAGTTCATTGACACCACAAAACACCTGGTCGCTGAGCGGCTGGACTAAAGTAACTTTTAGCAGATAGTGGTGCAGATCCGATATCCGGTGGCTGAAGCTGAAATAATCGCCATGAATACCGTGTAATTGAATATCGTGATCTTTTTTATGAAAAAAACCGGCAAGTTCAATTGGATTGATGTCAACGAACAGCGCCGACAACACCTGACCACGCAGCTCCGATGGCTGCAATCCCAACACCTGGCTGGCTGCATTATTAAATCGTAATACCTGACCAGTCGCGGATAACTCCAACAGTGCTTCATTGCTGGATAACAACAGATTAGTGCGTTGTTGCTCAGCCTGACGCCGGTCGCGTTCACTCAGCGCTGCGGTGATGTCTTTTAATAACTGGGTATCTTCCCAGGGCTTTTCCATAAAACGCCAGGCGGCGCCGCTATTCAGGCAGGCCAACAACGCTTCGCGGTCGGCATAGGCACTCAGGATAAGCCCAATGGTCGACGGAAATTGCAACCGGACCTGCTGCAATAACTCAGCCCCGTTCATATCAGGCATGCGGAAATCTGAGATCACCAGCGCCACCTGCTCCGTACTCAGCAGACTCAACGCTTGTGCGCCATGTTCGGCCAGCAACACGCGGTAGCCGGCGCGTTGCAACGTCCGTTGCAGGGCTCTGAGGATAGCAGGCTCATCGTCGACCAACAGAATAGTTTTTGCCACGAACAGTCCCGCCCAATGAAAAGTAAATACCGATATATGAACATAAACAGGTGCATGCCACTGCCGCAAGTTTTTTCCATCCCCCTTGCTCTGCGTCGTGTTGCCGCCCATGATGACATCACCGGCTACGCTTCTCAAAACTGGAGTTCATGCATGTCGCAGGATCCGCAATCTCCCCAAACACCCGCACATTGGCAACAGACTGACCGTCTGGCAACTATTGGCATTCTGACCGCCGGCGTGGCCCATGAGCTGAATAATCCAATTGGTTACATTCTCAGCAACCTGACTAGCTTTCAATTATATCTGCCGGTATTCCAACAATATTTTTCGCTGTTGCAACAGATTGCTGACTGTGACGATGCCACTGCCCGCCAGGATCTGCACCAGCAGCTGGCCCAATTACAACAGCAGGAAAATCTGCAACTGTTGCTCGATGATACCCAAAGTTTGCTGGCTGATTCAGTACAAGGCGCACATCGGGTACGGGATTTAGTGTTGGACCTACGGCGATTTTCGCATCCGGACCATGCAGAATTTCAGCTGTTGGAATTTAAGCCGTTGCTGGATATGGCTTTGAGGTTAACTAGAAATGAACTGAAAACGCATGTGACAGTATCACAAGATACCGGACCCGAGCCGCTATGGCTGCAGGGACAACCAGCAGCGCTAACACAGCTACTGGTTAATTTACTGCTCAATGCATCACAAGCGATTGGTGCGGGTGCCGGGAAACTGCGGATCAGCGCGGCTCGACTGGATAACAGTCTGCAGGTTTGTATTGAAGACAGCGGGCCCGGCATCGCCGACGAGGTTCTGCCCCATATTTTTACACCGTTTTTTACCACCAAAGCGCCGGGTACAGGCACAGGTCTTGGTCTGTCGATTTGCAAGGCTATAGTGGAAAAACACCAGGGTGACCTCAGTGTCAGCCGCTCCGATCTTGGTGGCGCCGCTTTTACATTACGGTTTCCATGCAGCGATGCGCCACCGCAATAGACGGCTCAGTTCTGGGCGTCGGGCTGTTGCTCTGGCGCGGCACTGGCAAAAGCTGGCAGCAGCAGACAGTGCTGATACACCTTATGGATCTGTGGATAAGGCGTTAAATCAACGGCAAAGCGCAATGCATTATAAACTTGCGGCACCAGACACAAATCAGCCAGCGTGACTTGATCGCCAACGCAGTATTGTCCCGCTGTATGCGCCAGCCGCTGTTCAAGTGCAGCAAAGCCTTGCCGCAACCAATGCTGAATCCAGTCGGTTTTTTGTTGCTCAGTTACACCGAGCGTACCAGTTAAGTACTGCAGCACCCGCAGGTTATTCAGCGGATGAATGTCACAGGCGATATCCAGCGCCAGTGCCCGCACCACAGCTGCTGTGGCAGGGTCTTCCGGCAACAGTGGCTGCTGTGGATAGACCGCATCGAGGTATTCAATGATTGCCAGTGACTGATTCAGCGTCAGTGCGTCGTGTTGCAGCGTCGGTACCAGCTGAGCAGGATTCAAAGCTTTATAAGGTTCCGCACGCTGTTGGCCACCGTCTTTTAATAAATGTACCGGGATTTGCGTGGCATCCAGCCCTTTCAGCGCCAGCGCAATACGCACCCGATAAGCCGCCGACGAACGCCAGTAAGTGTATAAGGTCAACATCAGAAACTCCGTTTAAAAAAGGCCGACAAATGCCGGCCTTTGATTTTGAGTAAATTGTGCAACGCTTAGCGCGGTTGATACTGCACAACCTGCTGGTCTATCGCGCCAAAAATGCTTTGGCCTTGCGCGTCCAACACTTCAAGCCGGATCCGGTCACCAAACTTCATAAAAGATGTTTTCGGTGCACCATCACGAATAGTTTCAATCATCCGGACTTCAGCGATACAGGAATAACCCAGACCGCCCTCGTCAATTGAGGTGCCGTAGTCAGTACCTTGTTTGTTAGACACAGTGCCAGAGCCGATGATAGCACCCGCGCCGAGATTGCGGGTTTTAGCGGCATGCGCCACCAGTTGGCCGAAATCAAAAGTCATGTCGACACCTGCATTCGGCTTACCAAACAGTTTACCGTTTAAGTGCGATACCAGCGGCAGGTGTAATTTCGCGTCCTGCCAGTCAGTGCCGAGTTCCTCTGGTGTGACAGCAACCGGGCTGAAAGCAGAGGCTGGCTTCGACTGAAAGAAACCAAAACCTTTGGCCAATTCATTTGGGATCAGGCCACGCAGTGATACGTCATTGACCAACATAACTAAACGAATATGCTGACGCGCCTGTTCAGGCGTAGATGCCATCGCGACATCACCAGTGATCACGGCAACTTCGCCCTCAAAATCGATACCGTAGTCTTCGCTGACCACATCGATTTGATCACGTGGACCAATAAAGTCATCCGAGCCGCCCTGGTACATTAACGGATCCGTCCAAAAACTCGGTGGCATCTCTGAATTACGTGCGCGGCGCACTAATTCGACATGGTTCACATAAGCGCTGCCGTCGGCCCACTGGTAAGCGCGCGGCAATGGCGATTCACAGACCGTTTGGTCAAAGGCAAATTCGCCCTGTACAGTACCATGATTGAGCCCCTGGTAGACCTCCGCAAGTTGTGGCGCCACTACGGACCAATGATCTAACGCATATTGCATAGTGGCGGCGATATGCGCCACCGCGACTGCTTTGGTTAGGTCCCGGCTGACGACGACGAGCTGGCCATCGCGGCTGTTATTTTTCAGACTGGCTAATTTCATTTTATCTTTCCTGTCAGACTGTTACTTCGTTTCAGCTGGTTTGGTTTTCCAGCTGTTGACGTAATCCGGATTCTCAGTGGCGACTGCCGCCGCGCCCATTTCCAGCGCATCACGGGTATCCAGCATCACTGCGACTTCATCGGTGAACTTCTTGCGATACTCACGACCAGCCTGGAAGGCTTTTGGGTGTGGGCCATGGGTAAAACCAGCCGGGTGGAAGGTCACCATGCCGCGCTCGATATTATCGCGGCTGAAGAAATCACCGGCATGGTAAAACAGCACTTCATCATAGTCGTCGTTGTTATGATAAAACGGCACTTTTAAGGCACCCGGGTCACTTTCAATCGGCCGTGGCACAAAGGTACAGACCACAAAACGACTGGCAACGAAGGTCGTATGCGCCGACGGTGGCAAATGATAACGGTGGCTCATCAGTGGCCGGATATCCCGCCAGTTAATCCGCATCACTGCTAAGTCACCATGCCAGCCAATGGCATCGAGTGGATTAAATGGATAGGTGATCACTGAGACCTGACCATGACGTTTTACATGGACCTGAGTTTCCTGTTCGCTGTACTGCGCCTTAAAGGCATCGTCAATTTTTGGCGTATCCAGCATTGCCGGGTCAAAAATCGCGTGATTGCCGACCAGGCCTTTTTCCGGCAACTGATAAGAATCATTGGTCGCTTCAATCAGCAGCACAAATATTGGCGCGGAGATCTCCAGCCGCCAGCAGGTCGAACGCGGGATCACCACGTAGTCACCATCGCGCAGGCTCAGATGGCCATAATCACAGAACAGCTCAGCGCTGCCTTCATGGATAAACAGCAGCTCGTCGCCATCGGCGTTGCGGACCAGGAAATCCATCGATTGTTCAAGCCGCCAGGTCCGCATTTTACAATGCGCATTGTGCAGCAAATTCGGCACTTGCCACGGCGAATTGGATTTATCTTCGCCGATGTCATTGAAGTTAAATAGGCGCGGTTTTAACGCCCCTTCCCAGTTACTCCAGCCGGTCGGCGCATGGGTGTGATGGAAATGGCTGGCCGGGCCAAAAAAGCCACTACGACCGGTTTCGCGCTCATAAATCGCCTGTTCCGGGAAATCGGCATGCGCCTGGCGCGAAATATCGCCTTCTTTTAACGGAAATTGCGCCCATTTACGCATCTGCTAATACTCCACGGCGGATTTGATCTTCTTCAATCGATTCGAACAGGGCTTTGAAGTTGCCCTCGCCAAAACCTTCGTTGCCTTTGCGCTGGATAATTTCGAAAAACACCGGACCAATCACGGTTTTGGTGAAAATTTGCAGCAGAATGCCGTCTTTTTCCGGAGCGCCATCAATCAGAATACGCAGCTCTCGCAGTGCGTCCAGATCTTCAGTATGACCTTCGACCCGGGCGTTCACTTTGTTGTAATAAGTATCCGGCGTTGGCATAAAATCCATACCACGGCTACGCAATGTCCGTACTGTTTCATAGATATTTTCCGTGGTCAGGGCAATATGCTGGATGCCCTCGCCTTTGTATTCACGGATAAATTCTTCGATTTGTGATTTGTCGTCTGACGATTCGTTGATAGGAATGCGGATCTTGCCACAAGGCGCAGTCATAGCGCGGGAGACCAGACCGGTCAGTTTGCCTTCGATATCAAAATACCGGATCTCACGGAAGTTACCGATCCGTTCATAAAAACCGGCCCAGACATTCATATTGCCGCGTTTGACGTTATGGGTCAGATGGTCCAGCACTTCCAGGCCGACGCCATGCGCCGCCATTGTCGTCTGCCAGTTGTCGTAGAATTTAAAATCGATATCGTAGACCGAGCTTTGGCCATAACGGTCGACGAAATACAGCAGGCTGGAACCTATGCCATATACTCCCGGGATATTCAGTTCCATCGGGCCAATTTGATTTTTATATTCTTTCGCACCGTTCGCGACGGCATGTTTCAGCGCTGCTGCAGCGTCTTTCACCCGAAAGGCCATGGCACAAACACTCGGACCATGCACGCGGGCAAATTCTTCGGCTTGCGAATTCGGCTCGCCATTGACGATAAAGTTGATGTCACCCTGCTTGTACAACCAGGCCTGTTTTGAACGGTGCTGGGCAACTTCAGAAAAACCCAGTGACTGAAACAGTTCTTTTAACTGACGGATACCATCGGCATCAGCAGCTGTGTACTCGACAAACTCAAAACCATCGGTACCAAGCGGATTAATTGGGTCAAACATGACAAACTCCGGAATTAAATACAGGGGGATTACTGCTATCTTGCCGTTCGCCACAGAAAAAGAAAGCTTGGCTGCTTACATACTGCTAACAGCTTAAAACAGTCGTTTTGTATCGTTTAGCATACGAAAACAGCATTTTGGCCTTAAACCGATAAAAAAGGCCGTTTTGTGGGCAAAACGGCCTTTTTTCAGTAGCGAATGCAGGACAAAGCGTAATTAAATTTTTACGCTCTTGCGATTGATGCCATATTCGCGCAATTTATTTGCCACTGCGGTATGACTTAAGCCGAGCTTTTTCGCCAGTTGACGCGAACTTGGGTAAGCCGGGAATAGTTTTCGCAATAAACTGGCTTCAAAGCGTTTCACCGCTTCATCCAGCGTGCCATCAAAATCTTTTTCCAGATAACCAAAATCATTGGTGTAACTTGGCAACTGTAACTGTTCCTTGTCAAGCTCAGCACCTTCGAGCAGGGTCACCGCGCGATACAGCGCGTTTTCCAGCTGCCGGACGTTACCTGGCCAGGGATATTGCTGAATGAAGTTGGCACAGTTTTCGGTAAGTTTCGGTGGTTTACGCCCAAGTCGAGCAGCCAGACGAGCCATAAAGTGTTCTGCCAGAGGCACAATATCTTGCTTGCGATCCCGCAGCGGCGGCAACACCAGCGTCAGCACATTCAGCCGGTAATATAAATCTTCCCGAAAACGCCCTTCCTGTACCATACCGGGCAAATCTTTCTGCGTGGTGCAAATCACCCGCACATCGACCCGCACTTCATTTTCATCTGCCACGCGGCGAAAACTGCCGTCTTGTAAAAACCGCAACAGTTTGGTCTGGATCTCACGCGACATTTCACCGATTTCATCCAGAAACACAGTACCGCGATTGGCCTGTTCAAAAATGCCTTTTTTACCTTCGGTCGTACCCGGAAATGCATTCGGGCCATAACCAAATAATTCCGACTCTGCGACATTGTCCGGTAATGCAGCACAATTGACGGCAAGGAAAGGTTTGCCCGCGCGACTGCTGGCGCCGTGACAAGCCCGTGCCAGCAATTCTTTACCGGTGCCGGTTTCACCGGTAATTAAAATCGGCGCGTCAAGCTGCGCCATTTTTTTCGCTTCCCGCACCACTTTGCGCATCAGATTGCTGCTGGCCTGAATCGAGTTAAAGCTTTCCTGATCGCCTTTTTTAAAGGCCACCATCTGCTCACCGAGGCGACTCTCAGATTTTAACGTGATCACGGCGCCGGCCAGAATTTCATGGCCCGCTTCGGCCGGCACCATCACCGGCAGAATATCCGCAATGAATTTTTTGCCATGAATTTCAATTTTGCGGGTTTGCGCCAGCACATCATCACTTTCCAGCCAGCGCTGAAAATTAAAGCCTTTCACCAAAGGCGACAACGGCAAACCAGCAACTTCGTCGCGTTGCAGTGTCAGCGCATCGAGAGCGGCTTCATTGATCACGGTCACGTTGGCTTTGGTGTCGATAGCGATCACACCATCCGGCAGCGTTTTTAACAGCGTGAACAGCTCATTGTGTTCACGCTCTGATGGCATAAAAGCAGTAGTTTTAACGTCTTCTACGCCAGGAATACGGCGAATTTTCACCATTAATTCCTGAAATTTTTCGAAATCGACCGTAGGAAAAGCAACAAACATCCGGCCTAGTTCGGGATCAACTTCAATACCGCGCAAATCAATCTGAAACGACACCAGGATATTTAACACTTCCTGAGCGATACCAACGCGGTCCTGACAATGGATTTCTAAGCGCATCTGAATGACAACCTTGCGAGATGACAGGTATTTTTATCATACGGCAAAGCACAAGCTTCAGACCAGCTCTTTTGTAAACTTTTGTGAACGTGAGCAGTATTTAAAGCCAAATCAACCGCGAAAAAAAAGCTGCCGGGGCAGCTTTTCTTAATGTTGCATGCTGGCTTATTCAGTCAGCAGCGCATCTGTTTTGGCGGCACAAATAAAATCATTTTTGTGCAGACCTTTGATGGAATGCGACCACCAGGTCACCGTCAGTTTGCCCCATTCCAGCAACAATGCCGGATGATGACCTTCTGCTTCTGCCAGTTCCGCCACTTTGTGGTGGAATGCCCAAGCCAGCTTAAAGTTCTTAAACTTATATTCGCGTTCCAGCTGCAAAATGCCATCCCGGACCACCGGAGTCCAGTCCGGAATTTGTCGCATCAATTGCGGTAATTCTTCATCAGATACGCGCGGCGCATCGGCGCGGCACGCTTCACATTTTTGTGTGGCAAGTTCAGTCATTGTAATGCTCTTTATCGTTAAAAATTAACTGGCTTTTTTCTGTTTCGGCGCAAACTTAGGCGCATGCAGGCCCAGCGCTTTGGCTTGCTGCACCAATGTCATCAGGTCCATCTGTGCAATGTCAAACAGCTGGCGAATACTCTGAATGCGGAAGTAAATGGGTTGCATAATGTCGATACGATATGGCGTGCGGAACACATCTACCACATCGAGTACCTTACGCTCAGGAATATCAGAATGGATCGCATATTGGGTCTCACCCGGTGAAGACAGTATGCCACCACCATAGATACGTAATCCCTCTGGCGTATCAATCAAACCAAATTCAATAGTGAACCAGTACAATCGAGCGAGATACACACGATCCTGTTTGCTGGCGGCCAGTCCTAATTTACCGTACATATGAGTGAATTCGGCGAAATCAGGATGCGTCAGCATGGCACAGTGGCCAAAAATTTCGTGGAACACATCGGGTTCCTGCAGGTAATCAAATTCTTCGCGGCTGCGGATAAAGGTGGCGACCGGAAACTGTTTATTTGCCAACAATTCAAAGAAGCGGTCGAAACTGATCAGCGCCGGTACCTCGGCACACTGCCAACCGGTGGTTGCCTGCAAAACGGCATTCACTTCGTGCAGCTGCGGGATCCGATCTTGTGACAGTTTCAGCCGTTGCAGTCCTGCCATGTATTCATTGCAGGCTTTGCCTTCGATACAACTGAGTTGACGCTTGATCAGATCTGACCAAATCTGGTTCTCTTCGTCGGACCAGGCAATAATGCCGTCGGCATCCGATTCTCGGGATACATAAGATGTCATGTTACAACCTGTTAATTCTGCTTGCCGGCCTCGGTTGGGCTGGCTGAATGGCAGGCATCCTAGTGGATTGCATCAAAGCTGTTAACCCGGCGCCATAAACTGGCGCCAGCGCAACTGTTCAAAAAAATGTACAAACCGACGCATGACACACACATCCATCTGTTTTTATTGATTATTTTTGCTGTAACTGCATCTTTACCAATGCTTGCTGTAGGTCGGCAATGATGTCTTCAACATGCTCAAGTCCAACTGAAATGCGGATAAGCCCGTCGCTGATGCCAGCCAACCGGCGCTCTTCTGCAGTGTATGGACTATGCGTCATTGATGCCGGATGTTGGATCAAGGACTCAGCATCGCCAAGACTGACTGCCAGACTCAATAGCTCACATTGATTAATAAAATACCGGCCGTCGTCCAGGCTGCCCTTCAGTTCAAATGCCAGCACACCGCCGGCGGCTTTCATTTGCGTACCAATAAAACGATGGCCCGGATGACCGGGTAAACCTGGGTAATACACAGTGGCTACTGCCGGATGCGCCTGCAAAAACTCGGCGACACGCTGCGCGTTTTGACAATGCCGTTCCATCCGCACCGATAAAGTCTTCAAGCCCCGAATAATCAGCCAGGCATCATGAGGGCTGATTGTTGCGCCCATATCTTTCAGGGTGGTCAGCTTGATGGTTTGAACAGTGTCTGTATCAGACAAAATAATGCCAGCAACAACATCGCCGTGACCGTTCAGATATTTAGTCGCGCTATGAATAATGATATCGATGCCATATCGCGCCGGCTGTTGCAGTAATGGCGTCAGGAATGTGTTATCGATCACTGATTTAATCTGATGTTGGCGACAAAACCGACCGAGGAATTCCAGATCCAGCACCACCAGATTGGGATTAATCGGCGTCTCGGCAAATAGCATTCGGGTATTTGGCCGGCGTGCCGCTTCGACCGCCGCGTGGTCAGTCATATCAACAAAACTGACTTCAATGCCATAACGGGCAAACTGGTGATTAAACAGCGCAAAACTGCAGCCATAAATGGCATTGCTGGCGATCAGATGGTCCCCTTGCTGCAAGAAAGCCAAGGTCGCTGCAGCCACAGCGCCCATGCCGGTCGCAGTCGCAGCGCCGTCTGCCATGCCTTCCAGCGCCGCTACTTTGAGTTCCAGCTCGCGGGTGGTCGGATTGCCAAGCCGGGTATAAATATACCCTTCAGTTTCACCGGCAAAGCGCGCGGCGCCCTGCTCGGCACTGTCAAATACAAATGTGGAGGTTTGATACAACGGGGTGGCGAGACTGCCAAACTGCCGGTCATAAGTTTTACCGGCGTGGATGCACATCGTTTCTGCGTGTTTACTGCTACTGCTCATAACAACCTGACTGCTTAGATAATTTTATCAAACAATTAAGCAAACAAGTTATAACCACGACAAGGCATGCAGACATCTGTCTGTCTGTTTGCGACGCAGTCGCCGCAGGTCCGAACTGTTGATTTGTAAATATTATTGTGCAGGTGGTCGTTGCATCAAACGTTGCAATAATGACTGTAACAAAGGTTGAACAGTGGCTTGCTGTGTCAGTAGCGGCAAAGGCCGCAGTTCCTGTTGCACAAACCGGCCGAGTCGCGCCAGCATCAGTCCTGCTAACACGCCCTGCCCGGCGCGGGCCGACAGCTTACTACTTAATTCCACGCCAAGAAAATCACCGCCAATATCTATCGCAAGTTCAGTCGCGCCAGTCCAAAACAGCAGATTGGCAAACTGCTTGATAAACTGTAAACGTTGAATAGCACTAACATTCACACCATAGAGTGCCGACAACTCGGCCATTAATCGCCAGGCCCGCCAGCTGACCAGCACCATGTCGGCCAGCGCAAATGGGCTTAAAGCGACGGCAAGACCTGCTTGTTTTGCCGCAGCACTAATCACCGCCGCAGCTTGCTGATCCAGTGGCTGCAAAATCAGCAGATCAAATAACTGTAATGTTTCCGCATCTGAATGCTGCGCATTGTGCTGGGCATAAAAAGCATCGGCTGAAACCGGAACTTGTTTTAACATGCGCTGACATAACGCTGATGCCTGGCCATATTGCAAGCTATTTTGCATGGCCGCACCTTGCTGGCGCCAATATTGACGCTCTGTATGCTGCCGTCGACTGCGCCAGCTACTCCACAGCGTTTTAGCCAGGGCCGCCAGACCAAAACCAGTCAGTGCCAGTGCAGCACCACCTTGCAAAACACTGCTATTCAGGCTTTGTTGCACAAATTCGGCCCATTGCAGCAATGCCACCAGCAGCACAAGACTGAGACCAACGCCAAGCCAGCGTGAGATACCGGCATTTTTGACAGTTACGGGGACATCGTTCTGGCTGGCAGCAGTGTTGGCAATAAATGTATCTGCAGAGAATTGTTGTGCCGCCGCCAGCGGTAGCTCAGTTGCCGCAGGCTTCAGACTAACAAAATCCTCATTACTGAAATGCTCTGCCGTTTTTAATGGTTTCATTGCAGATGGTCTCCAAGCAAAAATTGCAACGCCTGGTCCATGCGCAGTTGCTCTGGAAAGGACGACCCCGAACCAACGAGCGGCAGAAACTCAGGAAAAGCAAACTGATGATGCTGAAACAACTGTGGCGATGGCATGGATAATGGTACTTCGCCCGGGTACAGGATCTGCAGTTCACCGGTTGTGGCCAGCCGGCCGCGCAGGCATGGCTTGTTTCCTTGTGGCGTCTGTACCTCACCCAATTCGGAACTGACCACTGCCGCAACAGCCAGCGCTTCGGTTTCACAACGTTGATAACGTTGCTGATAGAGTGGTTGTTGCAGCATTTGCTGTAACAATAACAACAGATTGCGATGCTGGTCCGGAGTCAATAAATCAGCTTTGGATGCGACAAATAACACTTTATCAATACGAGGCTGCCAAAGCCGGCGCCACCAACTGTCGGGGCCATAAGAAAAATGCTGCATGATTAACATCAACGCCTGTTGCAGTTGCTGCATGGCCTGATGTCCCCGATTCAGCGCACCGAGGCAGTCAGCCATTATCACCTGGCGGTCCAGCCCGGCGAAATAATCACGATAAAATGGCGCGACCACTTTGTGTTTATAATCGTCGAAATTCTGTTGAAGCTGGCGTGTCAGCGCGTTGTCCTGAGCCCGCTGGGCCGGTAACAAAGGAAAAAGTTGCAATAACGGTGCGCCAGCCAGATCTGCAGGGCGCAGTAACCGGCCAGGCTGCAGGATCAGGCTAAGTTGCTGTTGTTTTAATGTCTGCAGCAACTGCTGATACAGATCGGTTAACTGCTGAAGCACCAGAGGCCCACCAGCCGTATCCGCCATTTGCAGTTGCTGGCGGAATGGTTCCGCCAACGGGCCCACGGGATTTGCATTTAACATCGTCCAGACATTGTCACACCAGCTGGCGTAGTCCAGGGATAACATTGGCAAATCAAGCAACCATTCACCCGGATAATCCGTGATCTCCAGTGTCAGTGTTTGCCAATCCAGGAATTTTTGTTTGAACGGATTTTGCGGTTTATAACGCAGCTGCAGGGTAATTTGACTCAGCGCCGTCGTGGACGCAGGCCATTGCCCCAGTTGCAATTGCTGCAAATTTAATTCAAATGGAAAACGAGCTCGTTGTGTCATCAGGTTCGGCACGCACTGCCCTCCCAGATAACGCTGTTGTTGCATCACCTGGAAAAATGGGAGCTGAGGCTGTTGCGATTTGGTGAGCTGATGGATGAAACTGGTCAGAAATGCAGTTTTACCTGCACCACTGACACCAGTTATCCCTACACGCAGATGCTGATTCGCCAGACGTTGCCCAAGTTCTCTGGCGCGGCCTGGCAGGTGAAATTCCATCAGTTACATTGTTCCTGCGGTTGATAAGCGGCTATTGCCGCCTGTTAAAGTTTATTAAACTCGCGATGTAACTGGAACTTACTGGACGTTACATAAGACTCCATATCCCGCAGCCGGTATTCAATGCTGTCAAACTGTTGTTTCAGATGATTCAGTGCACGCGGTGGTGCTTCACCACGTTGCCAGACGCGGGTTTTCACCTCGACTGGCCGCTCTGCAGCAGCGCGAACTGGTTCGCCACTGCGTTGTTCGGCGACCGATTTTTTCTCCAGCACTATCCAGCCAACCAGGTACAGGACCGGTAAAATCCCGCCGAAACCCAGTAAAACGGACGCCAGCACAACTACACGAACCAGCCACAGTTCCCAACCGAAGTAATCGGCAATGCCGGCACAGACCCCGGCGATTTTGCCGTTGCGGTCATCCCGCAACAGCTCGCGACGTTTGCTACTCATGTTTACGCCTCCAGTTTGGTGCGTCAGCATCCAGGATGGCCTCCAGCGTTTTGATCCGGTCCGCCATTCGCTCAGCTTTCAATGATAAATCATTCAGTTGCGCCAGTTCATGTTCGGACAGGCCTTCTGAAATTTTGCGTTTGCTGCGATAGTGCATAATGATCCAGATCGGTGCCACACAAATCATAAAGATGATCATCGGTATCGCAAAAGCTTCGGTAATATCCATGTTCGGCTCCAGAAACGCCTGACAATCAGGCGTTATTCTCTTGGTTCATTTTTGCTTTCAGCGCTGCCAGTTCAGAGTCAATTTTGTCCTGAGAAGCCAGCTCTGCAAATTCATCGCGCAGAGTCTTTTTACCTAAGTCGTAAGATTCGACCTGAGCTTCCAGATTGTCGATCTTTTGTTCGTAACGTTCAAACTTATACATCGCGTCGTTTAAGCGGGTGCTGTCCAATGATTTCTTCACTTCTAAGCGGGACGCAACCGTTTGCTGACGCATCAGCATAGTTTTCTGCCGCGCTTTAGCATCCGCCAGCTTTTCCTGCAGCTGTGATACTTCGTCTTGCAACTTGCTGATATGTAAATCTAAATTTGCAATGTCAGCGTTAACAGCAGCGGCCTGATCTGCAGCTTTTTGTTTTTCGATTAACGCAGAGCGGGCTAAATCGTCCCGATCTTTGCTCAGCGCCAGTTCGGCTTTACCTTGCCAGTCGGCCACATCTTCTTCCAGTCGGCTGACGACACGCTGTAATTCTTTTTTCTCTGCGATGGTTTTGGCAGAGGTTGAACGCACCTCAACTAACGTATCTTCCATTTCCTGAATGATCAGGCGAACCATTTTTTCCGGATCTTCAGCTTTATCTAACAGTGCGTTGATATTTGAATTCACGATGTCTGAGAAGCGAGAGAAAATACCCATGATGTTTACCCCGTTTGGTGTCTGATTGAGTCAGATATTCTTATTCAGGATCCTTGCCAACTCTGCAAACAAACTTAAGTTATTGTATTTGAATGCTTTATTTATTTTCACTAAAAGCTGTCACCAAAGCCTGCTTTCAAATAGACTACTAATTAGCAAATTTAACCACTAAATGGCAGTCCCATGGCACGCGCATTTCAACAAGACAACCTGATTGGCCAATCTAACAGTTTTCTCAACGTATTGGATCAGGTGTCTCAGATTGCCCCATTGAATAAACCAGTACTCATTATTGGCGAACGCGGTACCGGTAAAGAGTTAATCGCAGCGCGACTACACTACTTATCGCAACGCTGGGATCAAAATTATCTGACGCTGAACTGTGCTGCTCTAAATGAAAATCTGCTGGAAAGTGAGCTATTTGGCCACGAGGCAGGCGCTTTTACCGGTGCCAGTAAACGCCATGAAGGTCGCTTTGAACGCGCTAATTTCGGCACTTTATTTCTAGACGAACTGGCCAATACCCCGGGGCTGGTGCAGGAAAAGTTGCTGCGGGTGATTGAATACGGCGAATTTGAACGAGTCGGCGGCAGCAGGCCGATTAAAGTCGATGTGCGGTTGGTCTGTGCGACCAACGAAGATTTACCTGGCATGGCTGAGCGCGGCGAGTTTCGTGCTGACCTTTTAGACCGCCTGGCCTTTGACGTGATCACGTTACCGCCAATGCGCGAGCGGCAGGAAGATATCATGCAACTGGCGGAACACTTCGCAATCAATATGGCGCGCGAACTGAACTTCGAGCTGTTCAGCGGTTTTAGTGACAGAGCCAAACGCCAACTGATGGATTACGACTGGCCTGGCAATGTGCGGGAATTAAAAAATGTGGTCGAACGCAGTGTCTATCGCACCAACAATCCCTATGTGCCGGTGCATGATATTCTGTTTGATCCTTTTGCGTCGCCATTCCGACCATTGGCTAGGGTCAGGACTGTTGACCGCCAGGTCAGTGCGCCTATCGCAACTACGGGCGCCAGCTCTGCTCCCCATGTGGTACACACACCGGTACCGACACATGCGACATCGGCATTACAATTTGATTTTTCCCAACTGCAGGATTTTAAACTGCTGTCTGAAAACTACGAAGTAACCCTGATTAAGCAAGCACTGGCTGCCTGCCAGTACAACCAGAAAAAGACTGCGGATGCGTTAAATCTGACGTATCATCAACTTCGTGGTTATATGAAAAAATACAAATTGTTAGACAGCCAACAATGAATTCAACCCCATGCCGCTTAGGCAGCCTCAGTCTGGTACTGTGGTTGGCTGCCTGCCAACCGGCCAGCCCTACGGACAGCATCAATGGCCTGGTCTATTGTGCCGAAGGTTCACCTGAAACCTTTAATCCGCAACTGGTCACTTCGGGCACCACTATTGATGCCATCAGCCAACATTTGTATGACCGGCTATTAGATATCGACGCGACCAGCGGCGCATTAAAACCAGCTTTGGCGCATAGCTGGCAGGTCAGCGCCGACGGTTTGTCCTATCGTTTTAAACTCCGCCAAGATGTACAGTTTCACCACACAACGTATTTTTCACCGACGCGTGCACTGAATGCAGATGATGTCACTTTCACCTTTAACCGGATGTTATTGGTTGATCATCCATTTTTTCAGACGGCAACAGAATACCCATACTTTGACAGTATCGACTGGCGTCAGCGCATTCAAAGCGTCACCGCACTTGGCAGCGATGAAGTCGAATTCCGCTTGAATCAGCCCGACAGCTCATTTTTATCAGTACTCGCGACCGACTTTGCTGCCATTTTATCGGCGGAATATGGTTATGCTCTGGTGCAAAGCAACCAGAAAGCGCAACTGGATTTACTGCCGATCGGCACCGGGCCTTTTATGTTCCGCGAATATCAAAAAGATGTGCTGATCCGATATTACCGCCATCCGGCATATTGGCGCGAACATGGCTCACTGGCGCAACTGGTGATCGATATTGTGCCGGATAATACCAAACGGCTGGCAAAACTGTTGACGCAGGAATGCGACGTTGCGCCGATCCCCCGCTTGGCAGAATTGCAAATGCTGTCAAATCGCGCCGATTTTCGCGTCGATCAACAAACCAGCATGAACGTTGGTTTCTGGGCCTTTAATACGCAAAAAGCTCCATTTAATCAGGTAAAAGTGCGACAGGCATTGGCCCTTGCGATTAATAAACCCAATATTCTGCAGGCGGTTTATTTCGGTCAGGCGGAAGAAGCGACCTCGGTACTGCCACCAAATTCGTGGGCATACCGGAAAGACGCTGCAGCAGACAGTTTTAACCCGGAAAAAGCCCGCCAGTTATTACAAGAAGCCGGTTATCCCAATGGCTTTAACCTCGACATCTGGGCGATGCCCGTGCAGCGCATGTACAATCCGAATGCGCAAAAAATGGCGGAGCTGATCCAGGCTGATTTACGGGTCATTGGCGTACGGGCCCGGATTGTGTCCTATGAATGGAATACCTTTCGCCGCAAGTTAGGTCAAGGTGAACATGATTCAGTGCTGATTGGCTGGTCAGCTGATAATGCCGATCCCGACAATTTTCTGCGGCCACTGTTGAGCTGCGCTGCTGCAGTATCCGGCAGCAACCGCGCCAACTGGTGCGATGAACAATTTGACCAGTTTATTGCCAGTGCACTGCAGACGACTGATGTACCGCAGCGCCGTAGTTATTATCTGGCAGCCCAACAATATCTGCAGGAACAAATGCCACTGGTGCCTATCGCCCACTCAAAACGCTTTCAGGTTAAAAACAGCAGGGTCCAGGGGGTCAGTATCAACCCCTATGGCGGTATCAGTTTTGTCCATGCTGGGAAAACACCATGATCCTGCGTTATCTCGCCCGTCGTTTATTTTTACTTGGCTTTGTTTTTGTCGCATTGACCATCTTTGTGTTTAGCCTGAATTATCTGTTTCCAGGCGATCTGGTCAGTAACCTGACCGGATTACGGGATATCACGCCGGAACAACATCAACAGTTGCAACACACACTTGGGCTGGACCAAAGTCTGTGGCAGCAATATATCGAATATAACCACAGATTACTGGATGGTAATTGGGGACTTTCTTTCGCCAGTCAGCAGAGCGTGTTAGATGAGATTGGCCGGGTGTTGCCGGCAACGCTGGAACTGGCATCTTATGCACTGTGCCTCAGCCTGCTGGTCGGTATTCCATTAGGGCTGCTGGCGGCAGTAAAAAAAGACAGCGTGCTGGATAAGCTTATTTCGGGGCTGGCGCTGATTGGTTACTCCATGCCGGTATTCTGGCTGGCACTGGTCGGTATTATGTTGTTTTCACTGCAACTCGGCTGGCTGCCTACCTCAGGCAGACTCGGCGTTCTGTATGAAGTACCGGCCCAGACCGGCTTTGTGTTTGTCGATATTCTGCTGACACCGGCTATTGACCGCAGCGCGGCAGCTTACAATGCATTGTTACACCTTGCATTGCCGACTTTCATTCTGGCCAGTTACCCGACTAACGTGATGATCCGCTTTGTCCGACATTCGATGCTCGAAGTACTGGAACAAAACTACATCAAAACCGCCAGAGCCAAAGGTCTGTCACGCGCGCAGGTCCTGTACCGGCATGGTCTGCGCAATGCACTGCTGCCGGTCACCCGGCAGGTTGGTCTGCAATTCAGTACGTTGATCACACTCGCGATGCTGACCGAAGTCATTTTCTCCTGGCCGGGTATTGGACAATGGCTGATCGACAGCATTTATCAGCGCAATTATCCGGCGATCCAAGCAGGACTACTGGTGGTCTCGAGTCTGGTGATTTGCGTCAACATGCTGACCGAGATCCTGCATACGCTGTTTAACCCACTGGCGCGGAAGCTCTGATGAAAAAGTTGCGCTTGTATTATGAAGAGTACAATAAAAAGCCTTACCAGCTGCTGTGGCGGCATTTTATGCCACAGCACTTCGCTTTGTTTGGCCTGATTATTTTGTCTGTGCTGGTCCTGCTCGCAATCATCAGCCCTTTTATCAGTCCACATGATCCCTACTTACAGAACTCTGAGTTACTGCTGCTGGCGCCATCCTGGCAAGGCAATGGTCTGGTGTCTTATCCATTTGGCACCGACGATTTAGGGCGTGATCTGATGTCCCGGTTGATGTTGGGCGCCAGTTACAGCTTTGGTCTGGCCATACTGGCTGTATTGGGTTCGATGATTGTTGGCCTGATACTCGGAGCGCTCGCCGGTATGACACGTGGCGTCCAATCCAGTATTTTTAACCACTTACTGGATCTTGCCCTGACCATCCCCAGCCTGCTGCTGGCCATCGTGATCGTCGCTGTGCTCGGCCCTGGTCTGATGAATACGATATGGGCCATTATGCTGGCGTTATTACCGCAATTTGTTCATGGCGTTGGCAACGCCATACAACAACAACTGAAGCAGGATTATGTGGTCGCTTATCGTCTGGATGGCGCCAATAACTGGCAAATCCTCTGGTCGGTGGTATTGCCCAATCTGTGGGAGCCAGTTTCATTGTTGTTTACTATGGCATTGTCGACAGCCATTCTGGATATCGCTGCTTTAGGTTTTCTTGGCTTAGGCGCACAGGCGCCGACCCCGGAATGGGGCAGTATGGTTGCCGATGCACTGGATTCGATTTATCTGGCACCCTGGACTGTTGCCTTGCCCGGTCTATTGATTTTTATCACTGTCTTATCAATCAATCTGGTCGGCGACGGCTTGCGCAAAGCGATGAAAAAACGGCGGGAAAGCTGATGCAGTTATTGGATATCCGCAATTTGACACTGGAACTCGAAACGCCTGACGGCATTGTCAGAGCCGTTGATCGCGTTAATTTATCGCTCAAAGAAGGTGAAGTTCGCGGACTGGTTGGTGAGTCAGGTTCAGGTAAAAGTTTGATCGCCAAAGCAATTATGGGTGTATTACATGAGCGCTGGCATATCTCTGCGGATCGCTTCAGCTGGTGTGGCGAAGATTTGCTGCGCCTGCCCTATCGCCGGCAACGTGAGATTATCAGCCGGGATATCGCGATGATCTATCAAGAACCCAGCCGCAGCATGGATCCAACAGCACCTGTCGGCGAGCAGTTAGCAGAATCTGTGCCCGACCACTTAGTCGAAGGCGTCTCATGGTGGCAACGCGGTTATTTTCGCCGTAAACGCGCGGTGAATCTGTTGCATAAAGTCGGTATTCGTGATCATCAGGCAGTGTTGAACAGTTACCCCTATCAGCTGTCGGAAGGGGTGTGCCAAAAAATATCGATTGCGATGGCTATCGCCAAAGACCCTAAACTGCTGATTGCCGACGAACCTACTACCGCACTGGAAAGTACCACTCAAGCACAACTCTTTCGTTTATTGGCTAGCTTTAATCAGCTTAAAGGCACATCTATTTTGCTGATCAGTCACGAACTGGAAACGGTCGCCAAGAATACCGATACACTGAGTGTGTTGTATTGTGGTCAACTGGTTGAAGCCGGAGAAACTGCTGATCTGCTGCAGAATCCGCGACATCCCTATACCGATGCACTGATCCGCAGCGTACCGGAATTCCAGCCAGATCTCGGGTTTAAACAACAACTGTATGCTTTACACGGCAGCATCCCTACCCTGCAACATTTGCCGATCGGCTGCAGACTGGGGCCACGTTGCCCGAATGCACGCAAAGAATGTGTGAAAACACCACAACTGGAGCGCCACCAGAACCACTTCTTCAGCTGTCATTTCCCCATTCAGCGGAGCGTTGCGGATGAGTGATTTAATCGAAGTACGCAACCTTGGCAAAACTTATCGGAAAGCAACCGGCCTGTTTAACCATAAAGAAATTATAGCGCTGGCCCATGTCAGCTTTACCCTGCAGGCGGGGGAAACACTGGCGGTTGTTGGCGAAACGGGTTCAGGTAAAAGTACGCTGGCAAAACTTCTGGTTGGGATTGAACAACCGGATCAAGGCGAAATTTGGTATGCCGGCAGTCAGATTAATTGCAGTGAATATCGCAAAACCAATCAGTTTATTCGCTATATCTTTCAGGACCCCGCCCGCTCACTGAATCCGAATCAGAAAATTGCCGAGATCCTGCATGCAGTGTTGCGCTACAGTACCGTGCTGAGTTTTGATCAGCGTGAACAAAAAATCAGCCAGACGCTCAGATTACTGGGTTTATTAAATGAACATGCCAATTATTATCCGCATATGTTCTCAGGTGGACAGCTGCAACGGGTAGCCTTGGCGCGTGCGCTGATCCTGGATCCCAAAGTGTTGATTCTGGATGAGGCGCTGACAGCGCTGGATCCATCGTTACGGGCACAAATTGTCAATCTGTTGCTGGAATTACAGCAAAACACCGGTATTGCCTATCTGCTGATCACAAACCAGCTGCGGCTGGTTCGACACTTTGCCGATTATACGATGGTGTTGCATCGTGGCGAGTGTCTCGATTATGGCCCAACGGCTGAAATTTTTGCTAACCCTGTTCACGAATTCAGCCGCAAGCTGATTAACAGCGTGCAGTACTGAATCATACCGATGACCATGGACAGACATCTCCAGCTTTAATTTCAGCGTTAATGTCACCTGATGTCAGCCAACACGGCTCCAGCCATAAAAAAAGCCCGCTAAGCGGGCTTTTTTGTCTCAGTAATAAGTTACTGTTGCTCTGTCGCTGCAGTCAACACAGCCAGATTACGGCTGATTTCCGACCGTTCCCGCAGTGCCTTTTGCACAACTGCAAAGTGGGACTGACTCAGCTGGTTCGCCAGATTATCCAGTTCTGCCTGAGCTGGCTCACCTTGCGATGGAACATCAGTCACTTTGCTGACTAACACCAACGCTGCATCACCGCTTTGCAGTTTGGTGCTGCCAAAACTCACTGCTTTGTCTTTGGTTGGTTTTGCCAACTCAAACGCCTTGGTGCGGATCTCTGCATCCAACGCACCGCCAAACCGCGGGGTAGCAACGGATTTTTCCAGTGTCAGACTATTGGCAGCAACCAGTTCGCTGATCGCTTTACCGGCTTGTAATTCAGCCAGTAATGCCGCAGCTTTTTGCTGCGCCAGCTCGGCTGAC
This sequence comes from Rheinheimera sp. F8, assembly GCF_001518915.1. NCBI lineage: Bacteria > Pseudomonadati > Pseudomonadota > Gammaproteobacteria > Chromatiales > Chromatiaceae > Rheinheimera > Rheinheimera sp. F8. Next base: position 2,771,087 of record NZ_CP013656.1, on the reverse strand, counting down.
TGCTCAGCAATATAAGCCGTCTGAACTTCAGTTTTCACTTCGTCAAATGACTTATTCTTCGCGGGCTGATGTTCAACCAGACGTGCGACCACGACATGCTGAGGTGCCAGTTCTACAACTTCGCTGTTCGTGCCAGCACTGATGAAATCAGCGTTAAACACCGTATCGAGAAACTTTGGCGTATTCAGCAGGCCAGGTGCTGTCGCACGGCTGAACATGGCAGCAGTTTGCACTTTGGCGCCCACTGCAGTTGCAGCCTCTTCCAGATTGTCTGCGACTTCAAAACTGACTTCGGCCAGCTTTTGTTGTAACTCTGCAAACTTCTCTGCTGATTTTTCAGTTTTGACTGCGGCAACAATAGAGTCTTTCACTTCATCAATAGTTTTCACTTTCGCTGCTTCAACTTCAGTCAGCTTGATGATGTGGTAACCGAACGACGTTTTGACCACTGCCGATAAATCACCGGCTTTGGCCAGTGCATAGGCTGCAGTTTCGAACTCAGGCTCCATCACACCTTTGGTGATGAAATCCAGATCACCACCATTTTCAGCGGACACAGTATCTGCAGAATGCTGCTTCGCCAGCGCCGCAAAATCGGCTCCGCCCTGCAGTTCTTTCAGAATCCCTTCGGCTTTGGTTTTCACATCGGCGTTGTCTTCTGCCGATTCCAGCAGGATGTGGGATACGCGACGGCGCTCCTCGCCCTGATACCGACTCAGATTCGCATTGTAATATGCACTGATATCGCCATCGTTTACCTGGATGTCTTTAGCCAAATCTGCGGCTTTTAACTCGACATATTGCAATGAAAGCTGTTCTGGTGTGGCATAACGAGCCTGATTCTGCTGATACCAGGTATTGAGCTGAGCATCATCAACTTTGACATCTTTTGCCAGATCTGTGGCTTTCACCGTGGCATATTCAATATCACGTGTTTGCTGTTGCAGCGTCATCAGCGATTTCATTTCGCCTGGCAGGGCGAAATCTGAGCCAGCCAGACCAACCAACAACTGATTCCGGCTATATTGCTCACGTAATAAATCACGCAGCTGGTTGGCTGTCAGGTTACTCTGCCGTAACACAGCCAGATAGCGATCGTTATTAAAAACACCATCAACCTGAAACTCTGGCATTTTCAGCAAAGCGTCTTTTAAAAATTGATCGCTGATCGCAATGCCAAACACAGTGCTTTGTTGTTTTAACAGCGTTTCATCGATCAAACGCTCCAATACCTGATTACGGAAATTATTCATGTAGTTGGTATCGGCAGCCAGGTTAGCGAACATCTCACCAAACTGCTGTTCCATTCGTGCGCGTTCATTCTGATAGCTTTGTTCAAACTTCGTCCGGCTGATTTCTTCGCCGTTGACCACGGCAACCGGTTGGTCGGCATTGTTACCGAAGTAGCTGCTGACGCCTGAAACCGCAAACGTCAGGATAACGAGGCCCAGCACGACCTGAGCAATAATGCCCTGCGAACCATCTCTGATCTTTTCTAACATGCTTGATTTATCTCTTTTCGCTGCAATAGCTGGCTTAAAAAAAAAGCGCATCTTATCAGATGCGCCTTTTTTATAGAAGCTGTAGAGGAACTGTAACGAGCTTAGTTGATTGTCATCTGAGCGACAGTGGCAACAGGCACGGGTTCCTTTGAGCCCGAATCACTTACCCGGCGCGCCGGATCAGCGTTTCTTAGTTCACGCTGTCTTTTAACGCTTTGCCTGGCTTGAAAGAAGGGATCTTCGCAGAAGCGATTTGGATCGTTTCGCCAGTTTGTGGGTTACGACCAGTACGGGCTGCACGCTCGCGTACTGCGAAAGTACCGAAACCAACCAGCGCAACTGAGTCACCTTCCTTTAAAGCTTCAGTAACGGCTTCGATGAACGCGTCAAGAGAACGACCCGCTGCCGCTTTAGAAATGTCTGCACCAGCAGCAATTTTGTCGATAAGTTGAGACTTGTTCACAATATCATCCCCTTCAATTGTTATTATTTTCTACAACCAGATTCAAAGTACATTCTTGTGTTCGGCCTTTGTTATATCAAGCCATAAACAGGCTTGCAAGCACAAATCCAAGGGTCCTGAAAAATTCTTGGTGTCTCGCCAGCCCTTGTCCGACAAGGGCTGCACCGAAACTGCCCCTAAATTAGCACAGCCTGAGCTTTTGAAAAGCCCCTAAACCGGATTTTTTTGGCTTTTTTTGGCTCTTGTGCTCTTTTTTTCTTCAGTGATCACAGACATACCGGTTGGCGGCTCCTGTAAAGCCAGTTCTAGCACCTCATCTATCCATTGTACCGGGCAGATTTCGATGTCGCCTTTGACGTTCTCCGGAATGTCTCTTAAGTCACGCACGTTGTCATGTGGGATCAATACTCGCTTGATACCGCCCCGGCGCGCCGCTAATAACTTCTCTTTCAGACCGCCAATCGGCAGTACTTCACCGCGCAAAGTAATTTCTCCGGTCATCGCGACATCCGCCCGTACCGGATTACCGGTCAGGCTGGACACCAGCGCCGTCACCATCGCAATACCAGCACTCGGACCATCTTTTGGTGTAGCACCTTCTGGCACGTGGATATGGATATCACGTTTTTCATAGAAATCTTCATTAATGCGCAAGGCTTCAGCCCGGCTACGGACAACCGTCATTGCCGCCTGGATGGATTCTTTCATTACATCGCCCAGCGATCCGGTATGCGTCAGCTTGCCTTTGCCCACCACTGCAGCTGCTTCAATCGTCAGCAAATCGCCGCCGACAGAAGTCCAGGCTAAACCGGTGACCTGACCAATCCGGTTGCTGTCTTCAGCTTTGCCGTAGTCAAACCGTTGCACACCTAAAAACTCTTCCAGATTTTCCTGGTTGATACGCACCGTTTTCAATGCTTTGTTCAGCAGAATTTGTTTCACTGCCTTTCGGCACAGTTTGGAGATCTCACGTTCCAGACTACGCACGCCGGCTTCCCGCGTGTAATAACGGATAATGCCGATGATGGCACTGTCTTCAACTTCCAGTTCACCTTTTTTCAGACCATTGCGCTCAATTTGCTTGCTGACTAAATGCTGCTTGGCAATATTGAGCTTTTCGTCCTCGGTGTAGCCAGATAAGCGGATCACTTCCATCCGGTCTAACAAGGCTTCCGGAATGTTCAGACTGTTACTGGTCGCAAAAAACATCACGTCTGACAGGTCGTAATCAACCTCCAGATAATGGTCGCTGAATGCTGAGTTTTGTTCCGGGTCCAGTACTTCTAACAATGCTGCCGCCGGGTCGCCACGGAAATCCGATGCCATTTTGTCAATCTCATCCAGCAGGAACAGTGGATTGCGCACACCGACCTTGGCCATTTTCTGAATGATTTTGCCAGGCATAGAGCCGATATAGGTGCGACGGTGTCCACGAATTTCCGCTTCATCCCGCACGCCACCCAGCGCCATCCGCACGTATTTGCGGCCGGTTGCTTTCGCCACGGATTGACCCAATGACGTTTTACCAACACCCGGAGGCCCCACCAGACACAAAATCGGGCCTTTTAATTTATTGACACGCTGTTGCACCGCCAGATATTCCAGAATACGTTCTTTGACCTTGTCGAGGCCATAGTGGTCAGCATTAAGGATTTCCTCTGCCAGCGCCAGATTCTTTTTCACTTTAGAACGGGACTTCCACGGCACCTGTGTCAGCCAATCGATATAAGAGCGCACCACCGTGGCTTCTGCTGACATCGGTGACATCATTTTCAGCTTAGACAATTCAGCACTGGCTTTGTCTTTCGCTTCAGTTGGCATCTGTGCCGCTTCAATTTTACGGTTAATCGCTTCGAATTCGTCCGGCGCGTCATCCAGCTCACCCAGCTCGCGCTGGATCGCTTTCATCTGCTCATTCAGGTAGTACTCGCGCTGACTTTTTTCCATCTGCTTTTTGACACGGCTGCGGATCCGGCGCTCAACCTGCAAAATGTCGATTTCGCTTTCCATCATCGCCATCAGGTATTCTAAACGCTCGGTCACGTCGATGATTTCAAGCACTTTTTGCTTGTCTTCGACTTTCAACGGCATATGCGCGGCCATCGTATCAGCCAGACGAGCGGCATCATCGATACCGGATAAAGCTGTCAGAACTTCCGGTGGGATTTTTTTGTTCAGCTTGATATAGCCTTCAAACTGATTCACCGCCGAACGCAGGAATACTTCCTGCTCGCGACTATCAAGTTCTGGTGAGGCAATGACATCGACGTAGGCCATGAAGGTTTTGTCGGTTTCAGTAAAGCCTGCCAGTTTGGCACGACGCCCCCCTTCTACCAGCACTTTCACCGTGCCATCTGGCAATTTCAGCAATTGCAGAATTGTGGCGACAGTACCGACAGTAAACAAATCAGCCTCAGCCGGGTCGTCCAGTGTCGCGTCTTTCTGCGCCACCAGAAAAATTTGCTTGTCTTTGTCCATGGCCGCATCCAGGCACTTAATGGACTTTGCCCGCCCGACGAATAATGGGATCACCATATGCGGATAGACGACTACGTCGCGTAATGCCAGCACGGGCATGTGCAAACGTTCGACTGTTGCTTCTGTCATTAGAATTACTCTCGAATTAGTTACTGCAGGCGTGAGATAAGGAGTATATGGGGTTCAAAAGCTTCAGTTCAACGCCACAGCAAAAAAAATGCCTGTTGTGACATACCTTTGATTAAATGTGCGGCAAGATATTGAATCAGGTCAAAAAAAAAGGAGCTGAAGCTCCTTTTATGATTCAACGGAAATGGCATGGATATCGATGCACCAAGCATCGCATCAAGCGCAGCTTAATGTGACTCAGCTGCTACTTTTTCCGGGTTCTGATACATCAGGATCGGTTGCGACTCGCCGCGAATAACCGTCTCATCAACGACCACTTTCGCCACATCCTGCATGGATGGCAGTTCATACATCGTCTCCAGCAATACACCTTCAACAATCGATCGCAGGCCACGGGCGCCGGTTTTGCGCTCCATTGCTTTTTGAGCGATTGCTTTGAGCGCATCTTCACGGAACTCAAGCTCAACGCCTTCCATTTGGAACAGTGCGCCAAACTGTTTGATCAGCGCATTTTTCGGTTGACTAAGAATTTGCATCAGTGCCGCTAAATCCAGTTCAGTCAACGTCGCGACAACCGGCAGACGACCGATAAACTCCGGGATTAAGCCGAATTTCACCAGGTCTTCAGGTTCCACATCACGGAAACTTTCGGTCAGACTGCGGCTGGATTCTTTGCTTTTCACCTGAGCGCCAAAACCAATACTGGAGCCTTTAGCACTGCGCTGCTCGATGATTTTATCCAGGCCGGCAAAAGCGCCACCACAGATAAACAGGATCTTCGACGTATCCACCTGCAGGAATTCCTGCTGCGGATGTTTACGGCCACCTTGTGGCGGTACAGAGGCGACTGTGCCTTCAATCAGTTTCAACAGGGCTTGCTGCACGCCTTCACCCGATACATCTCGCGTGATCGACGGATTCTCAGATTTCCGCGAAATCTTGTCGATTTCATCGATATAGACAATACCGCGCTGGGCTTTCTCTACATCGTAATCGCATTTTTGCAGCAATTTCTGGATGATGTTTTCGACGTCTTCACCAACATAACCGGCTTCGGTTAATGTGGTGGCATCCGCCATCGTAAATGGTACATCGAGCAGACGGGCCAATGTTTCTGCCAGTAAGGTTTTACCGCTACCGGTTGGGCCAATCAGCAGAATGTTTGATTTACCCAGTTCAACATCCTGTTTTTGCCCTACAGTACGTAACCGCTTGTAATGGTTATACACAGCAACGGCCAAAACTTTCTTCGCATGTTCCTGACCGATGACATAATCATCGAGGTGATTGCGGATCTCTTTTGGCGTTGGCAATTTATTACCATCGCGTTTTGGCGAAATGTCTTTGATTTCTTCACGAATAATGTCGTTGCACAGGTCAACGCATTCATCACAGATATACACCTGCGGACCTGCGATCAACTTGCGCACTTCATGTTGCGATTTGCCACAGAAAGAGCAATACAGCAACTTGTTGCTCTTCTCGCCGTCAGTGCGGTGATCAGACATGGAACTACCTCATTCTTCCCAAAGCGACGCTTTCACACCGCTTTTATTCAATCTGTGCTTAAAACTAAGCTTATTTGGCTTCGCGTTTGGTCAGGATTTGGTCGACCAGACCATAATCAACCGCTTGTTGCGCGCTTAAGAAATTGTCCCGCTCGGTATCACGGACCACTTCTTCCAGGGTCTTGCCACAATGTTCGGCCATCAGACGATTCAGTTTTTCTTTGATCGTCAGAATTTCCCGGGCGTGGATCTCAAAGTCGGTCGCCTGGCCCTGAAAACCACCTAACGGCTGATGGATCATCACGCGGGCGTTTGGCAGTGCATAGCGTTTGCCTTTGGTGCCACCCGACAACAGGAACGCGCCCATACTGGCGGCCTGCCCCACACACACGGTCGCAATATCACACTTGATATACCGCATGGTGTCGTAAATGGCGAGACCTGCAGTGACAGAGCCTCCTGGTGAATTGATATAAATGTAGATGTCTTTTTCCGGATTTTCTGATTCGAGGAACAGCAACTGCGCCACAATCAGATTAGCCATATGGTCTTCAACCTGGCCGGTCAGAAAAATAACCCGCTCTTTGAGCAGACGAGAGTAAATGTCAAAAGAACGCTCACCTTTGGCGGTTTGCTCGATGACGATGGGGACTAACGCGTTAACTAATTCATTCATATGAGGTGTTGACACCATAACTGATTCCCTGAAATGCGGCAGCACAAATGAAAATGGCCCGAACACTGCTGCTCAGGCCATTAAAGCTGTCGCCCCGACTAAAGTCAATCTTAGTTCGCAGCAGCCGGATTCATAATTTCGTCAAACTTCGCCGCTTGTTCAGTGACTTTGGCTTTTGCCAGCACCAGATCAATGGCCTGTTCTTCCAGCGCGACGTTGCGCATACCTTGCAGCAGCTCTTTATTGCTGTTGTAGTACTGCACTACTTCTTTTGGATCTTCGTAGGCAGATGCTACAGTTTCGATCAGCGCTTGTACGCGGCTGTCATCAACCTGCAGGTTGTTGGTTTTGATCACTTCACCCAGTAACAGGCCGACTTTGACGCGGTCACGGGCTTGTTCAGTGAACAGCGCTGCTGGCAGTTCTGGCAGGTTTTTCGCATTCATGTTCTGGCCAAACCGTTGCAGAGCCTGGCGACGCAGCACTTCTACTTCACTGTCGATCAGTGCTTGTGGCACGTCCAGTTCATGGTTTGCTAATAAGCCTTTGATCACTTGCTCTTTCACTTTGCCTTTGATGGCTTGGTTCAGCTCGCGCTCCATGTTCTTGCGAACTTCAGTGTGCAGCGCTTCTACAGTGTTGTCAGCCAGGCCAAACAGTTTAACGAATTCTTCGTTCACTTCTGGCAGCACTTGCGTTTCCACGCTGTTCAACGTGATTGCGAACTGAGCAGCTTTGCCTTTCAGGTTCTCAGCGTGATATTCAGCCGGGAAAGTCACGTCGATAGTGAATTGCTCGCCGGCTTTTTTGCCGATGATGCCATCTTCAAAACCAGGGATCATGCGGCCCTGGCCCAGGTCCAGACTGAAACCAGCAGCTTTACCGCCTTCGAATTCTTCGCCATCGATTGAACCAGAGAAGTCCATGTTGACGCGGTCGCCAGCAACAGCGGCATCGGCTTTGGCAGCCCAGGTCGCGTGTTGCTTACGCAGTGTTTCGATCATTTTGCTCATGTCATCAGCAGCGATCTCAACGACTGGTTTGGTCACTTCGACTTTTTCGAGGCCAGACAGCACAACTTCAGGATACACTTCGAAAGTAGCTGTGAATGCCAGATCCTGACCTTCAGCCAGTTGGCCTGGAGCGAAAGTCGGGTTGCCAGCAAGGTTCAGCTTGTTGCTGACGATAGCCTGATAGAAATGGTTTTGCATCTGACGTGAAGCCACGTCTTGCAGCACTGATAAACCGAACATTTTCTTGATGATTGCGACTGGCGCTTTGCCTGGACGGAAACCATCTACACGACGGTTTTTGGCAATTTGACGTAATTCTTTCTCGACTTCAACACTGATGGCGGCGGCCGGAACTGTAATATTGACGCGGCGCTCTAAACCCTGAGTGGTTTCAACAGAAACTTGCATTTTGTTACCTCAAAATCAAAATCGGGCGTAGCGATACGCCTGCTTACCAGAGCCTGGCACTGTTGCATTAGAAGCTATGGCCGCCAAGCTGAACGTTTAATAGGACGCGGCATTATAGCGGGGGTTTTTCGAGGCGTCGAGCATTTGATTAAAACCCAGCATTGGCGCGCCCTGGCGCTGAGTTTCACCCCTGTTCTGCTGCTTTTTTCCCAGCTATTTTGCCGGGATTTCAGCCGTCATAACCAGACGCCGGTAACCAGCGCCATAATAATCCGGTTCCTCAGCACTGGTGACAAAACCATGCTGCTGATAGAGTCGCACGGCGGGTAGATTGTCTGGATCAGCGGTCAGCCACAGCTGCCGGATCTTGGGAGCAACCATTGGTAATTGTCGTAAAAATGCCTGTAATAGGCCCTTACCTATGCCCTGCCCTTGCGCCTGCGGCGCTACAGCAAAAGACATCAGACTGAGTCGGGACGGTTCGGCAAATTCAGGGCCGCAAATCAGATAAGCCAGGATCTGATCATCCTGACGGGCAACCCAGAACAAATCTGGCCATAAATCAAAAGCCTGACGAAAGAAAAACACCGGATACACCGGTGGCGGAAACGCGCTGACTTCCAGTTCGGCTACAGCGGCAAGTTCTGCTTTTACGATGGGCCCAAAGGACACGCCACCTGACAATTGCACCATATACACTCCTGTTTATACTGCGGTCCTGAACCATCAATGCCAGACCTATCACTGCAGCAGTGTACCGGTACGACCTGACGGCAGCCAGCTTTACAGCAAAAACCACAGCCTGTTAAGGTGCTGTCTGCACTCCCCCTGACGGTGTCCTGATGAAATATATTGATTTAAATGCCGACCTTGGCGAAGGTTGCGGTGATGATCTGGCGATTATCCCGCTGTTGTCTTCCGCCAATATCAGTTGTGGCGCCCATGCTGGCAGCGAAGCCGATATTCTCAAAGCGCTGCAGGCCTGTAAACAACACCAGGTTTGTGTCGGTGCCCATCCGTCATATCCGGATCGCACCAACTTTGGTCGTCAGGCTCTGACAATGTCCGCTGCAGAACTGACTACCAGTCTGCAACAGCAACTCAGTTATTTCCAAACACTGGCTGATGCAGCCGGCATTTCGATGAGTTATGTCAAACCACACGGCGCTTTGTATAACCAGGCCGCAGTGGATATCCAATTGGCAACTCTTGTCACGGATGTGGTCAAGGCGCATCGCGCCGATTTAGCGGTGTTGACCTTACCAGACTGCGCACTGTTTCATGCCGCCAAAGCGGCAGGCTTAACGGTGTATCAGGAGGCGTTTGCCGACCGGGCCTATCTGGCATCAGGACAGCTGGTGCCACGCAGCCAGCCAGGCGCGGTGCTGGGTCATCAGGCTGCCCTGCAACAAAGCCTTCGACTGGTACAGACGGGGTCGATCAACAGCATTGACCATCAACAGATCCAACTCAACGCTGACAGTTTGTGTCTGCATGGTGACAGCCCGGAAGCGTTACAACTCGCCCGCGACTTATCCTCAGCATTACAGCAGGCTGGCGTCCATATTCGTTCGTTTTTCAGAGGCGCAGCATGAACTACTGGCCTTTGCTCGGCATCGCGGTCGTGATGATTGGTTTTGTCCTGCGTTTTAATGCGGTATTAGTCGTAATTAGCGCCGGTATTGTGACGGGTCTTTGCGCCTTGATGCCGCCAGTGCAGCTGCTTAGCGCCATCGGCGAGAGTTTTCTGAAAACCCGCTCATTGCCGGTGATCTTACTGTTACCCCTGGCCATTATTGGTTTGCTGGAAAGGCATGGTCTGAAACAACAGGCGCAACGTTTTATCGCCGGCGTTAAAGGCGCCACTGTGGGTCGGCTACTTAGTATTTATCTGCTGGCGCGCGAAGGCAGTGCCGCTTTGGGCTTAACCAGCCTCGGCGGTCATCCGCAAATGGTCAGGCCGCTGGTCGCGCCGATGGCGGAAGCGCTGGCAGAACGGCAGCATCCGGGACTGTCACAACAAGTGCGTGACAAAGTAAAAGCCATGGCTGCAGCCACTGATAACATCGGTTTATTTTTTGGAGAAGATATTTTCGTCGCCTTTGGCGCCATCGTGCTGATGCATACTTTTTTGCGCGAATCCGGCATCGAAACTGATCCGATGCACATTGCATTCTGGGGCATCCCAACCGCAATTGCGGCGTTTTTGATTCACGCCATTCGCTTGCGCCGGCTTGACCACTATCTGGCTGCAGAACAAGCAAGGCTGGCTCAGGCTGCCCCACAGCAAACGGAGCGCAACTGATGCTGACATTAACCCATCTGTACTGGCTGGTTGGCGCGATTATGGCACTGGTCGCTGTGCTGACACTGTTGGATCCGCAACATCCCCGCCGGTTTCGCAGCGGTTTGTTCTGGTTAAGCTACGCCGCTATTTTTGTCATCGGTGATCATCTGCCGACGTCAGTTGTTGGCGCACTGGTGCTCGGCATGGCCTTGCTGGCCGGGCTTGGCGGACTGGCGGCCGGACCTTATCAGGCATTACCAGACAAACTGCAACTGGCGTCACTGGAACGGCTTGGCAAAAAACTGTTTGTTCCGGCGTTGGCGATACCAGGTTTTACCTTGTTGCTGGTGCTGGTCATGGGTCAGATTCCGGCCCTTAATTGGTTTGATCCGAAAAACCTGACCTTACTGAGTCTGGGAGTTGCCTGTGTGCTGGCTTTTGCCATCGCCTGTTACCTGACCCGCGAATCACCACGTCAAGGCGGTCTTGAAGCCAAACGCTTGCTGGAAGCGATTGGCTGGGCGTTTTTATTGCCACATTTATTGGCAACCTTAGGCTTGTTGTTTAATCAGGCCGGCGTCGGGCAAATTATTGCGGCGCTCAGTCATGAATACCTGCAGCTGGACAGCCGCCTGGCCGCAGTCGCCGCTTATGCGCTGGCGATGGCTGGCTTTACCATCATTATGGGCAATGCGTTTGCAGCGTTTCCGGTGATCACTGCAGGCCTTGGTATTCCATTGTTGATTCAGCAGCATGACGCAAATCCGGCGGTGATGGCGGCGATTGGGATGTTCTGTGGTTATTGCGGTACATTGCTGACACCGATGGCGGCGAATTTTAATATCGTGCCGGTGGCATTGTTAGGGCTGAAAGACCAGCATGCGGTGATCAAAGCTCAGGCGCCGACGGCGCTGTTGCTGCTGGCCGTCAATATCATATTGCTGGATCAACTGGCATTTTTGTAACGGGTGCATTCTGATGAAAGTTCTGTTTACCGGTTTTGAACCTTTTGGCGGCGAAAGCACTAATCCAAGCGCTGTCGCAGTGGAGCAGATTTGCCGGCTACCGCCGCCGGCAGGTGTGCAGTGGCAGGCATTGATCCTGCCTGTCGAATTCAGGCGTAGTGCCACTCTGCTACAATCCAGCATCAACAGCTGGCAACCCGACCTGGTGCTTTGTATTGGTCAGGCTGGTGGCCGGCCGCAGATCAGTCTTGAACAGGTCGCGATTAATTTGCTCGAAGCGCGTATCCCGGACAACAGTGGCTGGCAGCCCAGTGGCGAGCCGATCGTGGCAACTGGCCCCGCCGCCTATTTCAGTACGCTGCCGCTCAAAGCAATCCGACAGCAGCTGCAACAAAACGGGATCCCAGCGAATATTTCATACACGGCAGGTACTTATGTGTGTAATGCCCTGATGTACCAGATGCTGCATCAGCTGGCATCCATGGCCGGCGGTCGCGGTGGATTCATCCATATTCCATATACGCCGGAACAAGCTGCCGGTAAAGCGGACGCAGCCAGCATGGCGGTAGCAACTGTTGTCACAGCGCTGACGGAAATTGTCCGGTGTTGCCAGCAATATTCACAGGATATCGCGGCTGTTGGTGGAACGTTGGACTAGTGCTGCGCCTGCTCCAGTTTCAGCAATTCATGCACAGTAACAAACCGGTAGCCCTGCGCTTTTAGCTGCCGGATGATTTCTGGCACCGCCTGCATTGTTGCCTGGCGGCTGTCATACATTACATGCAGTAAAATAATCGAGCCGGGCTTCGTCTGTTGCACGGTATAGTCGACTAACGCCTGCGGGTCTTTGGCTATTTTGGGAAAGTTTTCCGGCGCCACATCCCAGGTTACGCTGACGCGGTGATGCTTCATCAGATACCAGGGCAATATCAATAACTTTTTGCCATACGGCGGGCGAAAGTAAATCACCCCGTCCACCCCACTGTCGCGTAACAGCGTATCAGTTTGTTCAATTTCTCCGGCAACAAAAGCCGGTGATTTAAAAATCATCCGCTGATGACTAAAACTATGATTGCCCACCTGATGACCGGCGGCCAAAATTTGCCGTACCAGCTGTGGATGTTGCTGAACTTCCTGGCCAATCAGGAAAAAGGTGGCGGGAATTTGTTCTTCAGCGAGAATTTGCAGAATTTGATTGGTTTTGTCTGGGGTTGGACCGTCGTCAAACGTCAGGGCGACCACTTTTTCTGAGACTATTGCCTGGCTTTTTATCTCACCAAACACCTGCAGATCAGGCAAACTACTCAAACGCCAGATGCCCGCGACACTAAATAACACCAGGACAAGCAAAAACATAAAATGGCTTTGTACACGCATGCCAGAGATCCTTAGCAGCCCTGTGCCGGGCTTGTTGTTCTGTACTTTCAGTCAGACTGAAATGAAGGACGTGGATCTAAGCATAAGTTGTGCCAGCACCAGCGGTGTCCCTGCAAAATCTACAGAATAGCGATAGAGCAACAGTTGACGCGCGGACGATATTTGCGGTTGCCCGATTACATTACATGACATGCAAAATAAACTGACACTACGCCAAATTTAACCGGGCAAACTAATATGTTGCCGCACTCGTTCCGCCAAACCTAAACCGGCTTCGGACATCGTCAGATAGGTATGATCGGCCCCTGCCGCCATAATTTTGCGAGCTTCATCCTGTTGCATCGAATGCGACACGATGAGGCCGGCAAAGCCAGCGGCACGCAGTTTTTGTGTGGCAATCAGCTTGGCCTCACTGTCACTGAGGCACAGGATCACCGCTTTGACCCGGCCTAAATCCAGGCCCTGCCAAAACACCTGATCTTCTGCATCGGCGAACAACACGTTGTCGCCGCGTTCCTGGAACTGCCGGACCCGCGCCGGATCCGAATCAAGCCCTACCAGATGCGTTTTATGCTTCAAATAGTCATATGCCGCGCCGCCGGTGCGCCCCATCCCCATAATCATCACTTCAGCATCCCCTAAGGTGACCGGTTGTTCGTCCGGATGATGGATATTACGCTCGAGCGGGATCAACCGGCTGGCCAGACGTTCATACAGCGGGTGGGCATAACGGTTCAGCGGCGCCGAGATGACAAAGGATAAAGCGACCGTCAAAGCCAGCGGGATCAAAAATTGTGGCATCGCGACACTGGCCACTATCAAGGCGAATTCGCTGTAGTTACTGAGTGTCAATCCTGACAGGAAAGCACTGCGCGCCCGCAGTTTAAACAACACCAACAGCGCAAAAAACAACGCGGCTTTGAGCGGCAATAAGATCGACATTAACGCGGCAAACAGCCAGGCACTTTGATCCGGTAAACCACCAAGGCCGATTTGCAGGAAAAAACCCACCAGAAAAAACTCTTTTAAACTCCACAAAGTTTTCGACAATTCACCGGCTCTGGGGTGTTTTGCCAGCAAAGCGCCAAACACCAGTGCGCCCAATTCTGCACTGAGGCCGACGGCATGAAAGCCCATACCACCAGCCACTACGGCGAGCAGTACACCAAACAGGATTTGCAGGTCGTCATGGCCGGTTAAATCCAGCAGTTTAAACAGCAGTGGCCGCAGCAGCGGAACTGCGAGGACTAACAACGCCCAATAAGATGGCGTAATACCGCTGGAAAAACTCAGCATGGCCATCGCAATTAAATCCTGCACGACCAGAATACCAATGGCTACCCGGCCATGAAAAGCACGGATCTCACGTTTTCCTTCCAATACTTTGGCGGCTAATACTGTCGATGAAAACGCCAGTGCAGCACCCAGCATCAAGGCGTGATACCAGCTTGAGTCAAATGCCAGCCAAATCACCGGCGCGTACAACAAGCCTGACAGCGCAAAGTGCAGCACACTGCCGCCCAGTACTTCGGGTTTGAGCAAACTGCGCATGTTGAGCTTAAGGCCCACAGTAAATAACAACAGTAAGACGCCAAGATGTGCCACATGCTCGATAATGGCGTGGCCTTGCGGCAACTGCAGCGCTTCGGTACTGGCGGTAATGGCAAAACCTGCGGCAAGATAACCAATCAGTGGCGGCAGGCCGCACAGGCGCACCAGCATACCGAGACTAAAGGCAAATCCAATCCAGACGGCTTCTAAAATCAACGCTATCTCCCTGTCACTCTTATTGTTTAGTCTGACAGCAACAGTTGCAGCCATCAAGTTCACCGGTTGCGCCAGATCAACTGAGCTGGCTTTGTTTTTTCAGTGCCAGCGCTTGTTTTGCGCTTTGCCATTCGGCAGAAGTAATGGCCGATGTCGGGCTGCTATGTGCATCAATATCCTGCCGGCGTGTTGCACAAAGTTGCAGGATTTGCAGTTGCTGGGCGTCCGTTCTTTTATTCCAGTCGACAATCTCTTCAATATGACGATAGCAGCCGGTACAGATTTTTTCGTTATTCAGTTTACAACAGGCAACACAAGGTGAATCCATCAGGGCCTCCGCCAGATTCGCTGGCAAGTTTGGCCGTTAGTATGCCAAAAATTTGTCGGATTGGCGCGGGCAATCCGTCTGGCGCCGCTGCAGTCTGTACCTGAACCGGCAAAACACTGACGTTTGTCGCTGCGCAGCGCCTGACAGGCGCAGGTTGCCGGGCTGCCTCTTACATTCCGTCAAAGGCTGTGGCAGTTTTAAGTTTTGACCAACCAGATCTGCAACAGCAGACATCAATCCCAGGGATATCTATGAACAAATGGCAACCGGCATTACTGGCACTTTGTGTCAGCTCTGCTCTTTTCCCGGCATTGGCCGCAGATAAAAAAGCGCAATGGGACGTCAATGCCCCACAAGGTAAATTCGAAACGGTGCAAATCAACACCGACAGCGGCACCTGGATGAATGTGGATGTGAGTCCCGATGGCAAAACACTGGTGTTTGATGTACTGGGTGACATTTACAGTATGCCGGTCAGTGGCGGCAGCGCCAAACGTCTGACTTCGGATATCGGCTGGCAAATGCAGCCAAGCTTCAGCCCTGATGGCAAATATATTACTTACACTTCAGATGAAGGCGGTGGCGACAATATCTGGTTGATGAACGCCGATGGCAGCAATGCCCATGCCGTGACGGATGAGACGTTCCGTTTGCTCAATAGCCCGGCCTGGAGCCCGGACGGCGAATTTATTGTCGCGCGCAAACATTTCACCAATACCCGCTCGCTCGGCGCCGGTGAAGTCTGGCAATACCATAAGTCTGGTGGCAGCGGCGTGATGCTGACTGAAAAGGCCAATGATGAGAAAGACTTAGGCGAACCGGCTTTTTCACCAGATGGCAAATATGTTTATTTCTCGCAAGACGATACGCCAGGTAAAACTTTCCACTACAGCAAAGATTCTGAGCAAGGCATTTATGTCATTAAACGCTTTGAGCGGGAAACCGGCAAAATCGAGGTGTTATTAGAAGGTGCCGGCGGTGCCATTCGCCCAACCCCATCACCGGACGGAAAATTCCTCGCTTATATCCGCCGCATCGATTTTCAGACCACGCTGATGCTGTACAACCTCGAATCCGGAGAAACCACTGAGCTGTATGGCAAGCTTGATCGCGATATGCAGGAAACCTGGGCCATTCACGGCGTATACCCACAGATGAGCTGGACACCGGATAACAAAGCCATAGTGTTCTGGGCCGGCGGCAAGATCCAAAAACTGGATGTCGCCAGCAAACAAGTGGCGCAGATCCCGTTTAAAGTCGATGTCGAGAAAAAAATCCAGCAAGCGGTTCGCTACAAACAGGATTTGGACCACGACCAGGTTGACGTGAAGATGCTGCGATTTGTCCAGGCGTCACCGGATGGCAATACCATTGTGTATTCCGCGCTGGGCCACTTATACAAAGTTGCCGCGAAAGGCGGTAAACCGCAGCGTCTGACCGCGCAAAACGAGCAGTTTGAACTGTACCCGCAATTCTCGCGTGACGGCAAAAAGCTGGTATATGTCAGCTGGCAGGACCAGCAACAAGGTCAAATCAAAGTCATTGATTTAACAAGCAATCAGGTGAAAACCGTGGTCAGTGAGCCGGGCAAATACCTGGAACCATCTTTCAGTCCGGACGGCAACACGCTGGTCTTCCGTAAAGGCGGCGCCGGTAGTCTGCTCGACAAACGCTGGTCGCTGAATACCGGCATTTACACTGTACCGGCCGCAGGCGGTAAGATGAAGCTGGTCAGCCGCAACGGCTTTGCGCCGCATTTTGCGGAGCGCAATGACCGGATCTTTGCGATGGATTACGGTCAGTCACCGACTTTACTGGCGATCGACCTCGCAACACAAACCCAACGCACACTCTACAGCGCCAAATACGGTACTGAGTTTAAAGTATCGCCGGATGGCAAATACGTCGCTTTTGCCG
Source organism: Rheinheimera sp. F8 (assembly GCF_001518915.1). NCBI lineage: Bacteria > Pseudomonadati > Pseudomonadota > Gammaproteobacteria > Chromatiales > Chromatiaceae > Rheinheimera > Rheinheimera sp. F8. The sequence continues at coordinate 2,754,269 of NZ_CP013656.1, read as the reverse complement.
ACCGCTTCAAAGTGTACGTCACGCCTTTTGCCGAGCGTGGCGCCTCGATTGATATCAGCGGCAGCGATACCCAGTTCCCGGTGCGCCAGTTATCGGTGCGCGCAGGTGAAAACATCAGTTGGAGCGGTAACAGCAAACAGCTGTACTGGAATCTCGGTCCTGAACTCTATCACGCCAATCTCAGCAGCGTTTTTGCCGTCGGCAGTGATAAAGCCGCAGACAGCTTTAAAGTCGCCAACGGCCAGAACATCAGTTTTGCCACCCCGGCTTATCAGGCGCAGGGACTGGTTGCCTTTGTCGGTGGTCAGGTCATCACTATGGCTGGTGATCAAGTGATTGCCGACGGTGTCGTGCTGATTGAGGGGAACAAAATCAAAGCGGTTGGTTCCGCTGCAGAAGTGAAAGTCCCGACAGGCGCCAAAGTCATCGATATCAAAGGCAAGACTCTGATGCCAGGTTTGTTTGATGCGCATGCGCATGGCAGTCAGGGCGTCAATCAAATCATTCCGCAGCAAAATTACGCCAACTATGCGTCGCTGGCGCTGGGTGTCACCAGTATCCACGACCCGTCGAACGACACACAGGAAATTTTCACTGCCAGTGAAATGCAAAAAACCGGTCAGATTGTTGGCCCACGCATCTTCTCCACCGGCACTATTTTATACGGTGCTTATGGCGCTGGTTATACCTCGCATGTCGATAGCGTCGACGACGCCAGGTTCCATCTGGAGCGGTTAAAGAAAGTTGGCGCGTTTTCGGTGAAGAGCTACAACCAACCGCGGCGCAATCAACGTCAGCAAGTCATTCAGGCGGCCCGAGAACTCGAGATGATGGTGGTGCCTGAAGGTGGTTCGTTGCTACAGCACAACCTCAGCATGGCCGTTGATGGCCATACCACGCTGGAGCATTCTCTGCCCGCCGCGAAACTGTATGACGATGTCAAACAGTTGTGGCGCGCCACCAAAACCGCTTATACCCCAACCTTAGTGGTGGCCTATGGCGGTATTTGGGGCGAAAACTACTGGTATGACAAAACCGAGGTGTGGAAACATCCGCGCTTGTCGAAATATGTGCCAATGGATGAGTTACGGCCGCGTAGTATGCGCCGCCCGACAGCGCCAGATTCACATTACAACCATTTCAGCATCGCTAAAATGGCGAAGGAACTGAGCGATGAAGGCGTGATCACCAATATCGGTGCGCATGGCCAACGCGAAAGTTTAGGTGCGCACTGGGAGATTTGGATGTTTGCTCAGGGCGGCATGAGCCCGTTGCAAGCGCTGAAAACGGCCACCATTAATCCAGCCAAGACCTTTGGCATGGACCACCAGTTAGGCTCGGTTGAAGCCGGCAAACTGGCTGACCTGATAGTCATCGACGGCAACCCACTGGTGGATATCCGTCAAAGCGACCGGGTGCAATATACGATGGTGAATGGCCGCCTGTTTGACGCGGAAACGATGCACGAGCTGAATGGCCAGCAACAACAACGTGTGCCGTTTTACTTCGAAAAACACTAAATTTAGTCTGCTGCTGTGAAACCAAACGCCGGTAATTGCCGGCGTTTTTCTTGCTATTTTCTGCACCTGTTCGACATTTTTTATGCACTTTTCGGCGGCTGGTTGCACCTTTATGCTGTTGCAAATTTGTAGTGAGGAGTCTGACGTGTCTGTGAAAGTTCTGATGCCAATGTTATTTCTCGGTCATGGCAGTCCAATGAATGCGCTGGAGTCGAACCGCTGGACAGAGCAGTGGCGCCAGATCGCTGCGAACCTGAAACCAAAAGCAATTCTGCTGATTTCGGCGCACTGGGATAAACCAGGCCTACGTGTACTGACAGACCCCAACCCACGCACCATCCATGATTTTGGTGGTTTTCCGCCAGCTTTGTACCAGCAGCAATATCCAGCACCGGGTTCGCCAGCCCTTGCCGGATTGTTACTGGAATTACTGGCCGAGGTTGGCGTACAGCCAGACAGTCAGTGGGGCTTTGACCACGGTGCATGGTCAGTCCTTTGCCATGCCTTCCCTGCAGCCGATGTGCCTGTGGTGCAGTTGTCGATCGACAGTCAAAAAGATGCTGCCTGGCATTTACTGGTGGGCAGAAAACTGGCGACATTACGCGCCGAAGGTGTGCTTATCATGGCGTCGGGAAACATAGTCCACAACTTAGCTTTACTGGATTGGCGCGACGGCCCTGCACCAAACTGGGCAGCGCAATTCTTACAGCAGGTACAGCGCTGTATCGCCAGCCGCGACTGGCAAAAACTTACAGATTACCGCAGCTGGGGCCAGGCGGCAGCGCTGGCAGTGCCGCATCCGGATCACTTGCTGCCGCTGTTTTATCTGCTTGGCGCTGCGTACACAGCGGAGTCGTTGTTTTGGTTTAATCAGGATTTTACGCTGGGCAATCTCGCCATGCATAGTTTGCGGATTGGCGGGCAATGATCTTCGGAAAATCAATTACAACGGTGTGAGCTCCAGCATTTTCATATTGTCGAGATATTGCTGATAATCGGCAGGCTCACAATAGCTGGTATCTTTGAGCAGGCGCAGCGTTTCTTCAGCGCTTTGCTTCATATAGTCATAGTTCTCGAAGCGATAGGATGGCAACTGCGACTGGTTTAATGCCTGCAAGTTTTCCAGCGAACCACGTAAAAACAAGCAGTGACGTTTTCGCATTTTGGCAAATTGCGGTTCAAGATGTTGACCCGTGCCCTTTAACATCACAATCTCACCTTTTACCAGGCTCATTTCCCCAAGCGGTGTAGAGATCATAAAAAACAGCCCCAAAATGTAACCCGGAACTGCAACCACGGCGGCGCCAGCCAAAAAGGCAGCAAGATAACGTAAGAACACTGTAATTGACCGCATTATACAGACCACGACTTTGAACTTAGCTGTCTCAATGATTGCCACAGACAACGCAGGTAGTCAAGCGTGAGTAACGAATTATAATCTGGCCAGTTTTCGCTTCTCTTCCAGACGCTCAGCGGCGTTGCTCCACTGTTCAAGGGTTACATCCTGCTGCAACATGGCTTTGCTTAAAACCGGCTGTGATGCCAGCACTGCAGGTTTTGGCAGCAACTGCGTCGCAACAGCATCAAGCAGTGCGATGGCGCAAAAGCCTGCGACAAAATAGCCTGCCGCTACTTTTTGTTCTGTTGTTGGGTGCCAAGCCATGCTTTTACCTCTGCTAACCATTGTTCACGTTCGGCTGGTTTTAATGCGCGTTCGGCAAAATACCCATATTGCAGCCGTTTGTCGGATTTAAGCTCCAGCATGATGCGATCTTTGCCTTCTTGCAGATCATGAAATTCCAAATCACCAGCTTTTAATGTCGACGCATATTTAAGCACCAGCGCGCGAAATTCCGGACTCAGTCCCTTCGGTGCGGCCAGCTCGATCCGGCATAAATTGTTGCGGCATTCGCTGTCGTATATGCGCAACTCGTTCGCGCCGACATTCTGTGCCACATGTGCAATCATAAACTCTGTGGCTTCGGCCCAGCTATCGTCACGGCTCTGATCGGAGAATCCAGCATTATCGGCAATAAGCGCAAGCTCCAAATCACGCAATTTATTCAGTTCCAGCTGTGCCTGCAGCGCCGGCAGTGCCTGTTCACCATATTTGGTATAAAAGGACAACAACGGTGCCAATGCAGTTGCCGTTTCAGCTTCGGACTGCCATAACGCCTGCCATTGCCACTGTGGGGCATGAGCAACAGGCCACAGCAGATACAGGCATACACCTGCAGCCGCAGCCCGGAGTCTCAGCGGGATTTGTTCGATGGACCAGTGCATCTATGTACCTGAATCTGTTGAAAAACCGGCGCTCATGCTAGCACAGTCCAGCTTCAGGCCGTACTGTCGCACCGCTAAATCCGGCAGTAAACTAAACCGAATATCTTGTTGATAGGTAAACCCGAGTTTTTCCAGCACCCGAATCGAACTGAGATTGTCCGGATGGACTAAGCCGAAGATCTGATCCTGCCGCAGGCCTTGTGGGCAACAAACTGAACGCCTGTGCGCATCATCAAGTACGGCCAAAGCCGCTTCAACTACCAGTCCCTGCCCCCAATACTGTGGTAACAGGCGGTAACCTAAATCGAAGCCATTAATTTCATCAACCCATTTCAGGCCGCAAAAACCAATGATATCGTCACTTTCTGGCAAGGTTATCGCCAGGCGGCCAAAGCCGGTGCGCTGATAATCCGCCAGCGGATGGCTTTGCAGATAAGCCAAGGCCTCATCTTCAGTCTGCATCGGCGCCGAACCGATATAACGCATCACGGCCGGATCTGCGCCGAGTCGGTACATCGCCGGCACATCAACCAGGGTAAATGGCCGCAACTGCAGCCTCGGCGTCGTTAAAATTTCAGCCATCAAACTGCTTCCTGCGTGTTCGCTTAGCCTTTACCTTTTTTAAAGGACGCATGACCGGATGATTTGGAGATCTGCTGTTGTTTGCGGATCAGTGCTTCTTTTACCGGATTCATGCCGGTGTGTTTGGTCACGGCAATTTTGCCACCAGCTTTGGGCTTCAGGTTTTTCTCGTCCCGTGTTTCTTCCGGCACCAGGCATTGTTTGCCTTTGCCAATGAGCTTACTCAAACCCATTTTCTGCAGCGCTTCGCGGATCATCGGCCAGCCCGCCGGATCATGGTAACGCAACAAGGCTTTGTGCAGTCGACGTTGACGTTCGCCTTTGGGTACCGGCACCGATTCGGTATTCCCTTTCAAATTCTTAAGCGAATTCAATTCGGTATGATAAATAGTTGTCGCATTGGCCATCGGGCTTGGATAGAAGTTCTGCACCTGGTCGAGGCGGAAATCCCGCTCTTTTAACCACAGTGCCAGATTCACCATGTCCAGATCGGTGGTGCCCGGGTGCGCTGAAATAAAATAAGGGATCAGGTACTGTTCTTTACCGGCTTCACGGCTGTATTTATCGAACATCGCCTTAAACTTGTCGTAAGCGCCCATGCCCGGCTTCATCATCTTCGACAATGGACCATCTTCGGTGTGCTCCGGCGCAATTTTTAAGTAGCCGCCGACATGATGCTGCACCAGCTCACGCACATAATTCGGATCTTCTACCGCAAGATCATAACGCACGCCGGAAGCGACCAGTACTTTCTTCACGCCAGGTAATTTGCGCGCGGCACGATACAAATCCACCGTTGGGCTTTGGTCGGTGTCCATGTGCTCACAAATGGTCGGATAGACACAGGATGGCCGGCGGCAGGTTTGTTCTGCTTTTGGATTTTTACAGCGCAGCCGGTACATGTTCGCGGTAGGACCACCTAAATCGGAAATCACGCCGGTAAAACCCGGTACTTTGTCGCGAATTTCCTCAATTTCACGCAAAATAGATTCTTGTGAACGACTTTGAATAATGCGGCCTTCATGTTCGGTGATCGAACAGAAAGAACAGCCGCCAAAACAACCGCGCATGATATTGACTGAGGTTTTAATCATGTCATAAGCCGGGATCTTGGCTTTGCCATAGACCGGATGCGGCACGCGCTGATAAGGCAGACCAAACACGCCATCCATTTCTTCGGTCGTCAGCGGAAACGCCGGTGGATTAAGCCAAACCGAGCGGTCGCCATGGCGCTGCATAATAGCGCGGGCACAACCCGGATTGGTTTCCTGATGCAGGATACGCGACGCATGCGCATACAGCGGTTTATTCACGCTGACCTGCTCAAAGGCCGGCAATTTCACATAGGTTTTTTCCCACGGTTTTTGCCGTGGCGGCTGCACCAGGATCGGCTTGGCTTCAACTTCGGCCGGTTTAGACAAATCGATACCGGCCTGAGCAAATTCAGAATAACTGCTGCAACCGACGTCGTCAGCGCCATAGGGATTTGGCACCGGGTCGATTTTGCCGACTTTATCAATAGCGGTGGAATCAACACCACGCCAATCGGGCAATGGCTCTTTGCGGATCACGGCAGTACCACGGATATCCTGCAAAGTACTGATGGCTTCACCTGCGGCCAGGCGGTGCGCCACTTCTACCAGCGGCCGCTCGGCATTGCCGTAAATCAGCAATTCGGCCTTGGCATCAAAAATAATGGAGCGGCGGACTTTTTCCTGCCAGTAGTCATAATGTGCAATGCGGCGCAGACTGGCTTCAATACCGCCAATCACCACAGGTACATCTTTAAATGCTTCTTTACAGCGCTGCGAATACACAATGACCGCGCGATCCGGCCGCTTACCGCCTTCATTATTCGGCGTATAGGCATCGTCGTGGCGCAGTTTTTTATCCGCCGTATAGCGGTTGATCATCGAGTCCATATTGCCGGCAGACACACCGAAGAACAGCTTCGGTTTGCCGAGGCGCATAAAATCATCTTTGCTGTTCCAGTCGGGTTGCGCGATGATGCCGACGCGAAAACCCTGGCTTTCCAGCATCCGTCCCACCACCGCCATACCAAAACTCGGGTGGTCGACATAAGCATCGCCAACCACCAGGATAATGTCGCAACAGTCCCAGCCCAGCTTCGCCATCTCGGCCTTGCTCATTGGTAAAAATGGCGCCGGTTTAAAATTGTCGCCGCGGTACTTTGGATAAGAAAACAGACCGCGTTCGGCGGACATACGCTCGACCGGAGCGGATTTTCGGGATGGAACTGTGGTGCTGGTCATAGCCATGTCTCATGGGCCTCGAAAAAAGGTTGAGCATTATACTCAAGTATTCTGCTGAATGCGACTGCCATTACTGGCTGGTTTGCCGCTTAAATTTCAGCTGAAAGCCTTTGCCGGCGCCGTCTGACACATCCACGGACAAGCGGTCGTTATCTGCCTGATAGACCAGCCTTTTCGGGAAATCATGCGCCGGATTGTCGAACTGCAAGCGGCTTGCACTGCATTCAGTCAGGGCAAACGCCACCGGCAGCGGGTTGTGGCTGACCTTCGCCAGATAAAACCACTGCCCGCTCATCCGCAGCAGCCGCAATTCTTCACGTCCGGTCTCAGCACCGGCCTGATTAACTGTGCGGCCCTGCCCCTGCCAGTTGTTGACATCGAGTTTGCTCCACTGCTCCTGCCAATAACTGCCTTTTTGATTAGCGTCGCTTTGCCAGTGACCGGCAAGCACAGTGGCAGGCGAACATTCGGCCTGACAGGGCTGGCTCAACAACAGACTAAAAGGGATCAATACCAGACGCAGCATGATTTCTTTCCAAAAGATAAGGGGCGTTGCAGCAGACTATAGCGCTGGCCGCCCTGCGCTTCCACAATGCAGTTTTTCAGCCGCCACAGATGCCACAGCATATTAAGTCACTGTTAATTTTAAGCCGCCTAGATTGGCTGTGATCCCGCCACAATTCAGGACAGCCAAATGATCACCCGCAGCGTCTTACCCGGTTTGTTATTGCTCCTTTCGCCTTTTGCTTGTAGTTCCAGCCACGCCCACTCTGTCGTTTATGTCGATGACCCGGATGTGTCCTGGTTATCTCCATATGTCAGTTATGAAGCCAATGATCTTGGTCAGATCACCACCCTCGGCGGGTTGTTTCAGACCGGTCGGCATTTTCAGCTGGCGGTTGGCGTTGCGACTTACCAGAGTGACAATAACGGCCAGCATAACGGTTATCAGCCGGAGCTGGATTTTGTCAATCTGGACACCTCCGTACGGGTCGGTGTGTTTGACAACATCAGCCTGTATGGTGAAGTCGGTCTGGCGTTGGATGAACTGATCTTTGATGAAGAAGAGGAGGATTATTATGATCGCTGGGGTGGTCATTATGAAAAGATGGGACCGATTGACTGGTTCGCCGGCGTAGGCGCCGGCATCGAACTCAATAACCTGTCCCTGCGTGCTTTTGGCCGCTACCGCTATTTGCGCAGTTATGAGCAAGAATATCTGGCGGCGCTGGACCCTTGGGTCCATGGCCAGCCAGATGATGGTCAATGGTTTGCCGGCGTGGAGCTGAGCCTGCGGTTTTAAATCCAGGCCATGCCTTTTGCAATCGTCAGCACACCTAACAGCATAAACACGCCGCAAGCCACGCGGCGTGCCCAGTCCAGTGGCACTACTTCCAGAATATACTTGCCGAAATACACCACCGGCACATTGGCCGCCAGCATGCCCAGAGTGGTACCAATGATGACCAATGTCGTTGCATCATAGGTTGCAGCCAGGATCACAGTGGCAATTTGCGTTTTATCCCCAATTTCCGCGAGGAAAAACAACACGGTGCTGGCAGCAAAAGCCCCGTATTTCAGCATGGCGTTTTCTTCGCTGTCGTCTTTATCCGGGATCAATAACCACAAAGCCACAGCGATAAAAGAGCCGCCTAATAACCAGGCATGCCAACCCGCCGGGATAAACTGCGCAACCCAGGCACCAAACCAGGCTGACGCTGCGTGATTGAGTAAAGTTGCGACTAAAATGCCAGCCACTATCGCGCCACGGGCACGAAACCGGGCGGCAAGGAATAACGAAAGTAGCTGGGTTTTGTCACCGATCTCCGCGATAGCGACACCGGTAAAAGAGGAAATAAAAGCGTCCATTTGGGTACTCAGCGGGATTAAGCCAAAGACAACGTTGTGGCTCCCGCATTGGGCCACGACGCTGTCTCAGGTCTCATCAGAACATTGCTGTTGCAAGTCCCGCTGCCGCCATGTGCATTGGCACAAGTATGTTGACGGCAACCCATAAGCAGGGTGCTTATGGCGATTACTCCCCCAAGTCAGGAAGCGTGCATTCTAAGCAGCGGCAAAACGTCAGGCAAGTAAAATATGCAAATACAGAAACAACGGCAGCGCGGAACTATTGCGCTGCCGCAGACTGGATGATCAGCTTTCTGATTTCGCCGCTTTTGGCAGCCAGCGATCAGCACGGTTGCGCGCACGGACATTAAACCGGCTCCACCACATGCCGAGTCTAATTAGTCCCCAGTATGTTAATGGCACCAGTAACAAACTGGTCAGCGTCGAGAACACCAGCCCCCCAATGATCGCGATTGCCATCGGCGCATAACCGGGGCCACCACCACCGATAGTCGCATCGCCAAATGCCAGTGGGATCAAGCCTAGTACCGTGGTCGACACTGTCATCAGGATGGGCCGCAACCGCGCTTCACAGGCCTCAACAATTAACGGTACCAAGGCCGCGTCCGGCTGTTCCTCACGCATCTGGTTGATGCGGTCCACCAATACAATACCGTTGTTGACCACAATGCCCATCAGTACCAGCATGCCGATCATCCCCATGATGCCCATGGTTGTTCCGGTGACTAAAAATGCCCAGAACACGCCGACCATCGAGAATAACAGCGAGCCAATCACCGCAGTTGGCAATAACAGACTTTCAAACAACGCCGCCATCACCAGATAAATCATCGCAACAGCCAGTAGCATGTTAATTTGCATAATGCCCTGCGCTTCATCCTGATACTGGAAGCTGCCTTCAAACGACCAACTATATCCTGGCGGTAACTGCAGTTGTTCCATCACTTTTTTGATCTGGTCTTTCGCATCATCCATTTTCAGGTCTTTGTTCAGGTTCATGCCAACAGCGAGGCCGGTCTGCCGGTTAAAGCGGCGGATCTCACCCAAACGGTCACTGACCGTTAATGTTGCAACCTCGGCCAGGCGAACCACTTCGGTGCCTTGTTGTTTCACCGGAATAGATTCCAGTTCCTGTCTGGAGTGACTTACTTTTTCGTCGTACAACACCCGTAATTGCACTTCGCCTTGATCCAGGGTGCGGAAAGTTCGCAGGTTATTACCACGTAAGGCCAGACTAATCGCTTGCGCCACATTTTGGGCAGTCAGGCCCTGACGCTGTAATTCGTCGTGTTTCAGCCGGATCTGCAGCTCTTTCTGTCCCCCCTGCACTTCAGAACGCACATCTTCCAGCCCTTTAATTTGGCTCAGTACAGGCACCAGTTCCTGTGACAGTTTGGTCAGTTGTTGTGTGGAAGGACCCAGTAAATGCAGTTGCATCCCACCGCCGGCATCACCCCAGCCAAACTGTGGTTTTCCGCGCACCAGCACCGGCCAATCTTTACGGATCGCATCTTTCACCTGCTGTAATGGCACCGGTAATTTGTCGATAAACATGATGGTAGACACGGCAAATCCCGGTGTGTAATAGCTGTACACCGAATCGATATAGAATTTCTCTTTGTTGGCATACAAATAGGACTCCATCCGGCTGACTTCCTGCTCGACTTCCGCCAGCGCATAGTTCGACTGAATGTTGTAGTTCAGGAACAGCCGGTTGGTATCGCCTTCATTCTCATCGCCGCCGGAAATAAACTGCATCGGGATGGCAATACTGAACAACAATGCGACCGCAATCAGCGTCGACCAGCGCGGATGTGCCATAGTCCAGCGCAAAGTACGGCCATAAAATTTATCCAGTTTCGATGGCTCAGCATGTTCAGCCCCGGTGATACTTTTAATCCGGGTTGATAACAACGGAATCAACGTCAATGCCATCAGCAAAGACACCGTCAGCGCAATAGTGATAGCAATCGCGACATGTTCAAGAAATACCGTCACATCGACTTTCTGACCTATGATGTTGGGCAAAAACACAATCGCAGTGGTCGCAGTACCTGCCAGCACTGCCAGACTGACCCGATAAACCCCCCGCTCGGTCGCCCGACGGACATCACCATCGAGCGCACGTTCGCGGAAAATACTTTCCACCACCACCACTGAGTTGTCGACCAGCATTCCCACCGCCAACATCAAGCCCATCATGCTGAGGACGTTCAGACTGTAGTCAAGGAAATACATCAGACCCAGGGTAATACTGATGGATACCGGCACCGACAACACCACTAACAATGTGGTAGGCGTGTGCCGTAAAAACAGGAACAACACAATAAATGATAACAATGCACCGATGGCGCCGGAGCTGAGCAAATTGGACAAACTTTCGGTCACGCCTTTGCCGGTATCATCCATCACATAGATATTGATGCCATTAAAAGCCGGATCTTTACCTGCCTGATCAATCACTTTCATTGCGGCGCGCGATACATCGACTAAATTGGCATTCGACTCTTTAAACACATTCATGCCGACCGCATAGCGCTGATCCAGCCGGCGGCCTTCGACGCGTTTAGGCAGTTCCAGTTTGATTTCCGCGACATCACCCAATTGCAGACCGCGGCCAATCGCCAATTGTTTGATCTGGTCCAGTGACTCAAATTCTCCAATTGGTTTCACCAGGATGCTTTCATCTTTGCTTCTGATCTCGCCGGCGGTCATGGCAAAGTTCTGTTGGTTCAGTGTCTGCAGCAGCTGGCCGGCATCCAGTTGCAATGCCCGCAGCCGTTCGGGCAGTAACCGGATCGTGACCTGACGTTTATCCACGCCATAAAGTTCCACTTTCGATACGCCCTGCACCCGCTCCAGTGGCCGTTTCACTTGCCGTTCCAGCAGGTCATACGCCATCGACAAGTCCCGCTCACTGGAAATACGCACCTGAAAAATCGGCATGTCATTGGTATTAAACTGAAACACCAGCACCCGCTCGACGTCTTTAGGTAACAAATGCCGGATGCCATCCAGTCGTTCGCGCACTTCAATACTCTTGGTATTGATGTTCTCTTCCCAATTGAATTCAAGACCAATTTCTGCAGAGTCTTCTTTCGAGAACGAGCGCATTTTTTTGATGCCGGTCACGGTCGACAACGCTTCTTCCACTGGTCTGGTGATCAGGCGCTCTATCTCTGCCGGCGTCGCATTCGGATAAGGCACATTGATATAAATTTCCGGGATATCAATGCCTGGAAAATTCTCCAGCGGCAACATCCGGCTGGCCAGTAAACCAAACACCAGAAATGATAAAAACATCATACACAGGGTAACCGGGCGGTTTAACGCGAACCGGGTGAGCGCTAATGGTTTATGTTCCATGACGGGTTACTCCTCAGACCGTTTTACGGGCGGTCAGGTGATAAATCACCGGGATAAAAAACAACGTCAGCAGCGTTGACAGAGACAAACCAAAAATTACGGTGATCGCCATTGGCGCGCGTAATTCAGCACCTTCGCCGCCAAACACCATTGGCAATAATCCCAGTACAGTGGTTAGTGTCGTCATCAACACCGGACGTAAACGGGTGCCACCGGATTCAATAATTGCGTCCGCTAATGCCCAGCCCTCAGTACGTAACTGGTTGATGCGGTCAATTAACACGATGGCGTTATTTACCACGATACCAGCCAGCATAATGAAACCGATAAAGACTATCACCGAGATGCGGGTATCTGTCAGCCATAAGCCAAGCACAGCGCCAGCACCAGCCAAAGGCACGGTGAACAGGATCAGCATCGGCTGTAACAGGTTTTCAAACTGGGACGCCATCACCAGATACACCAGGAATACGGCCAGCGCTAAAGCCACCATCAGTGAATTGTACGAGCGTTCCATTTCTTCACTCTGGCCGACCAGCGTCGCTGTCACGCCATAGGGCCACTGCTGGCTGTTTAAGACCTGACGGGCGCTTTGCGTTGCCTGCTCAAGGTCACCATAAGCGAGATTGGCACTGATCACGGCAACCCGTTGTTGACCAATGCGGGTGATTTCGCTCGGACCTATTTCACGGCTGATATTCGCGACTGCCGACAGTGGTAATGGTGATGCGCTACCCGGATTGATAATGATCTGTGCCAGTTCCTGTTCAGAATTACGGTATTGCTCGGCGAGGCGCACCCGGATATCGACTTTGCGATCCTGGATACTGAATTGACCGGCAACCTCACCACCGACGTAATTCGCGACTCGTTTTGCTACGTCAGAAGCTGTCATACCAAGTTGCGACAAGCGTGCATGATCAAAATGCAAAGTGATCTCCGGCTGACCGGCCCGCAAGCTGGATTTGATATCAGTAAAACGATCTTGCGCTTCCAGCGCCCGCGCAATTTGCTCTGACGCTGTTTTTAAACTGCCAAGATCGTGACCCGCCAGCTCAATTTCCAGTGGCGTCGAGAAGCTGAACAATTCCGGTGTATCAATTTTTGCTGTCACTTCCGGCATAGCGGCCACCGTATCCCGCATTGCCTGCATCACACGTTGTTCGTCTGCCGCGGTAGATCCGGTTTTTAAAACAATGTTTAACCGGCCCCAATGACTGCCGCCGATACTTGGGTCAACCGTCATTTGCTGACCGGTACCGGCCTGGGCATAAGTACGCTCAACTTGCGGTTCTTTCGCGGCTGCCGCTGACAGCTGTTTCAGTGCTTTGTCGGTATGCTCAATCGCCGTACCTACCGGCAAGTGCAGCTCGACATAGAACTCGCCCTGACTCATGGTCGGGATCACGTCAAAGCCAAGCCGTGGGACTAAGGCATAACAAGCCAGAGTGACAGCCAGAGTTACAGTCATGGTCATGGCGCGCGCCTGTAACAAGGCAGACAATACCCGGCGGTAACCCCGTTCCAGTAATACAATAAAATGCTGCACGCCATTCACTAACGGGCCGAATACTAAACTGCAAACCTTACACAACAAACGCCAAATCAGGGTCCATAGCGTGATAAAACCTGAGATCACTGCAGTCAGCAAGCGACCAATTAACCGCAGTGGCAACGCCAGCCGGTATTTCCAGTTTTTCACTGTGGCTGGCTTCTCCTCGGTAGCAGCTGCTGCCGATTCAGCCGCGCCAACCCGTTCACGAGCGGCCATCGCCGGGATCAGCGTCAGTGCCACCAATAACGAAGCCAGCAAGGCATAAGTGACGGTCAACGCCTGATCTTTAAACAGTTGGCCAGCCACCCCTTCGACAAATACCAGCGGAAAAAACACTGCGACAGTCGTTAATGTCGAGGCGGTGATCGCCATTGACACTTCGCTGGCACCTTTTTTCGCAGCTTCCAATGGCGCCATACCCTGTTCACGATAACGGGAGATGTTTTCCAACACCACAATGGCATTATCCACCAGCATACCAATTGCCAGCGCAATACCGCCCAGGCTCATGATGTTCAGACTAATACCCTGACTGTGCATCAGATTAAAAGTGGCAATCACCGACAACGGAATTGAAATAGAAATGACCAGTGTGGTCCAGACATTGCGAAGGAACAGATAGATCACCAGCATCGCCAGTAAACCACCTTGCCAGGCCGAGGTTTTCACTTCGTTAATCGCATCACTGATAAAAGTCGACTGGTCATACACCAGCGTCAGTTCGTAGCCAGTCGGTAAATTCTTCTTCAGGTCGTCCAGCCGCCCCAACAATGTTTTCGCCACTTGTACTGTGTTGGCATCACCTTCTTTATAAATGGCAATTTCAATCGCTTCTTTGCCGTTCACATAGGTAATACTGTTGCGGTCAACAAAGGCATCGCGAACTTCAGCGATGTCCGACAAACGGACATGGCTGCCATTAACAGTGGCGATATACAGGTTGCGCATTTCATCCAGCGTGGCGAATTGGTTAATGGTTCTGACCAGATAATCATGTGCCGCAGTTTCGAGTCGGCCGCCAGACTGGTTAATGTTCTGCTCTGTCAGGCGGGCATTGACGGTTTTAATATCCAGTTTCAGCTGCGCCAGCTTTTCATTGTCGATCAGTACCTGAATTTCCTGGGTCAGGCCACCATCCGGCCGCACTGCCGCAACACCAGTCAGCGATTCCAGACGACGGCGTAAATCTTCTTCCGCAAAGGTGCGAAGGGCTACTTGCTGTGCGCTTGACAGCCCGTCCGGCGCGTCGGTACGGGTCAGTGCTAAGCGTAAAATCGGATCCAGATTTGGATTAAAGCGCAGCAGCAGTGGTTTTTTGATATCCAGCGGTAACAACAAAACATCGAGTTTTTCCCGCACTTCCAGACCAGCCAGGTCCATGTCGGTACCCCAGTCGAATTCCATAATAACGTCGGAGCGGCCGGCACGGGATACCGATTCGACTTTGCGGATGCCTTTGACAATACCAACGGTTTCTTCAATTGGTTTACTGACCAGCTGCTCGACTTCCGCCGGTGCCGCACCAGCGTATTCGGTGCGGATTGTTAAAGTTGGATAAGACAAATCCGGCAGCAGATTGACCGCTAAACGCGACATCGCCACCAGACCAAACAACATGATCCCCAGGGTAAACATCCAAATCGTGACCGGACGGGCCACCGCGACATTGACCAGTTTCATAAGCACATTCCTGTTGTATTTTTTTATTGGAAGGACGGGAAGCGGAGCCGCTTCCCGTGTGGTCTGAATCAGCTGTTGCTGGCGATCACAGTGACGTTGCTGGCATCTTTCAGGCTAGCCTGACCTGCCGTCACTACTTCTTCACCTTCGGTGATACCGTCGGTAATTTCAATCATGGCATCGTTTTCGTAACCGGTTTTTACGGCTTTACGCAGCACTTTGCCATCTTTGACCACAAACACTGAACTACTGTTATCCATCGCCAGCACCGCCCGTTTTGGCACTAATAAAGCGGCAGCTTTCGTGTCGTATTGCAGTTCAATTTGGGCAAACATACCGGCTTTGAGGCTTAAGTCATCGTTTTGCACACCGATGGTGACCCGGGCAGTACCAGTGGTTGCATCAACAACTGGGGAGATGCGGATAATCTTTGCCTGTAACTGCGGCAGGCCGGCGAAGTTCAGATATGCGGTCTGGCCAACTTTGGCACGGGTCAACTGATGTTCAGGCAGATTAATCACTGCTTCAAGATATTGCTGTGACACTACATGGAACAGGGCTTTGGATGAAAACTCTGTAATCAGCTGACCAACTTTGGCGTACCGACGGGCAATCACACCGCTAATTGGCGCGATGATTTTGGTATCACGCAGCGCCAGTTCCTGCATCCGCACTGAAGCATCGAGCGATTCAACCTGCCATTTCAATTTGTCATAGACATCGGTGCTGACCAGTTTGCGCTGGTGCATTTTCTCTACACGTTCTAATTCACTTTTCAGCTGACCTAAGTCCGCTTTGCCTTTTGCCAGCGCCAGTTGCTGACGTTCGGTATCTAAAGTCGCCAGCACCTGACCGGCCTGTACATGATCCCCCTCTTCCACCAACAGGGTTTGCACAATGCCCGTGGCTTTACTGTTCACTTCAGCATCGGCTTTGGCTTCTAAGGTAGAGGTTGTGCGGTAGGTGCTGCTGATTTCACCACGGCTGACTTTGGCCGCTTCCACCGGGATACTGACCACGATGTCCTTTTTCTCGGTATCCGGACTGCTGTTGGCAGATTCGCAGCCGCTGAGCAGCAACGTCGAGGTCAATAATACCAGCGACATTGCTTTGGAAAGTTGAGAGATATTGTTCATGTTGAGTTCCTTGCCTGGTGGTCAAATTTTTAAACTGTGATGCTGGCAGTTTGCAGCTGTCGTGCCATGTCCGATATCATGAATTTTATGCTTTAAAATCATTAAGATATACAGCATTCAACTGGTACAGTTGCAACAAAATGTTTCGACACGATAGTAAATTCCGCTACTTATTAGTCGTTTAGCTCAAATGCCGCTTGCGACTAATCACACTTTTCTGCGATACGTTCCGCTATGCCACGCCGGTGAATCGCCTTATACTGCGGCGCCTTTACAACTGGTCCGTCCAGAAATCTTTTCCATTCACAGAGTTTGATGTCCTGATGAAAAAATCCAGTCTTGCCGTTTTGATCTCCGCAGTTTGTTACAGTCAGCTTATCCAGGCCGAAGGCTATAAACTTTTTGAGCAGTCCGTCAGTGCCATGGGCAATGCGTATGCCGGCCGGGGCGCGCAAATCACCGATGCCACATTGGTCTATTCTAACCCGGCTGCTATTACAGAATTATCAGCGGCGCAATGGGCTGGTGGAATAGATTTGATCCATGCCGAAACCAAATACAATCAGGTCAGTGCACAAAGTGCTGCTGGCTCTGCAGTAGTTGGTCGTGCCAATGGTCAGAATAGTTTGAATGAATTGGTGCCTTTTGTGTTTTACAGCACGCCGGTGGACGACCGGTTATCGCTTGGCGCCGGTTTTTATGTACCATTTGGCTTGTCGGCCGATTATCAGGACGATTGGGCCGGTCGATATTTCGCCGATGAAACTGCAATAGAAGTGCTGGCATTATCTGCAGTAGCCGGTTACAAACTGACCGAACGATGGTCTGTGGGCCTGGGCCTCAGCCTGAATCAGGCGGAAGGCACTTTGTCGAAATTTAAAGATCATAATGGTTTATGTGATCTGGGCGCAGGTATCAATCAACTGTACAAAGCCGACGTTTACAATCCAATGGTTTGTCAGAGCCATTACTCGGTAACTGGGGATGATTTGGCGCTCGGTTACAGCTTGGGCCTGCATGGTGAGTTAAACCCTGACCTTCGCGTCGCGCTGGCATATCACAGTGCTATCCGTTTTAATCTGCAAGGCGATTCTGTGATCAGCAACACGCCCGTTACAGGCGCGCAAGTTGCCGGTAATAGTAATTTTATCGTGGTAGGCCCGACATTACCTGCCATCAGCAAACAAACCGGAAAACTCGCCATCAATCCGTTGGCAACCGAAGCGAGTGAACTGGCTTTGACCACACCTGCCAGCCTGGCACTGAGTCTTGATCAGCAGCTCAGTCCCGAATGGTCGTGGCAAGCCAGTCTGAGCTGGACGCTGTGGAGTGATTTCCGCTCGATTGACATCATCAGCCGTGATACTGCCCCGTCCATTTCATTGTCCACCCAACAACCACAGAACCTGAATCAAGCCGGTTATATTGGCTATATTCCGGAACACTGGCGTGACAGTGTTTCAGCCGCGGTGGGCCTGAGTTGGCAAATCCAAAGCGATCGCACACTGAAAACCGGGCTGGCGTTTGACGAAAATCCGATCGAACAATCACATCGCACGGCACGGGTGCCGACCACTGATCGCATCTGGTGGACCATCGGTATGAACCAGCAGTTATCAGCCCACTGGACGTTAGATTTGGCCGCCGGTTGGATGTGGATGGACGCATTGAATATACGGGAACGCGAATACAATGTGCAGGAAGTCGCGTTGTATAAATCAGGTCTGAATGCGCATTTTAATAATGAAGCCTGGTTATTGGGCATGCAGCTGAACTATCGCTATTAAAGAAACACAAAGTAAAAGACCCACCTGTGGTGGGTCTTGCTTAACGACACGCCTGCAGCAACAATGCGGGCTGAACGAAGTCGGTTTAGTTTTTCTTCAGTTCAATTTCACCGGACACCGTTGAGATCTCAATATTACCTTCGCCGCTGCCGGTACTGAACTCCAGATGACGGCGTGGGCCATATTTGGCGCGGGTTGGTTTGTCGGCAGTCAGGCCATTGTCAATATCGCCGCCGGCACTGGCTTCCAGGTCAAACCGCGCACTGACGTCAGCATCCAGGGTCAGGCGGCTGGCACCGCTGACGCTGCTGGCAGATACTTTCGGTTGCTTACTGTTTTTCAGTACCGCACGGATCTCGCCATTGACGCTACTGAATTCCAGCCGCTCAGTACCGTTCAGGTCCAGCTTGCCTTCGCCGTTCACGACTTCCAGTTCAACTTCACGGGCGCTGCTTTGCGCAGAGATCTCACCATTAACAGACTCTACTTCCAGCGATCCGCTCGAGCCTTTATCGTTGATTTCACCGTTGACAGTGGTCAGATGTAACCGACCGGCATTGTCGACACTATTGATTTGACCATTGACGGTTTCCAGCACGATATCGCCTTTGAGTTTCTCGCCACTGACCGACCCGTTGACTGTGGTCAGCCTGGCGCCGCCCTCTACACCAACGGCGCTGACATTGGCATTGACGCCGCTGAATTTCAGCTCACTGCCAACCGGCACTTCAATCGTCAAATCTGAACCTTCCTGTTTCTCCGAATTCCAGCCGCTATACATAGTGCGTGGCATCTTGACCTGAAAACGGGTGACGCCTTTCTCTGAGGTCAGCTCATAGCCTTCAGCTTTTTCGTCCAGTGTACCTTTGACGCTGAATTTGTTGCCTTTGACGGCGATGATCCGCACTTCACCGCGCATATTTTCAATTTCAATTTTCTCAGTGGCACTGACGTTGCGGCTTTGGTCGATCGCCTCGCCGGCAGCCCAGGCAGGTGCCTGTAATAAGGCCAGCGCCAGCACTGTCAGTTTCAATTGTTGTTTCATTGATAGATCCATGGTCTTACTCCTAAGTCAGTTCGCTGGTTTTTACCAGTTTGGCAATGTAGTTAAGTTGTTGTTGTTGAAGTCTTTGTAATTGTTGAATTAATTTCTGGTCATCCGGCTGGAACTGTAATGCCAGCTCAATCTGCCCCTGGGCCTTGTCCCAGATTAACAGTTGCCTTGACCAGTCAGAAAAACCTTCCGGTACTTGTTGTAACCCTTTCAGCTGACGGGTTTGTTCAGCGTTCAGTTGCTGTTGTAGCTGCTGGCTGACCGCCAGTAGCAACCCGCTGTCATCGGTTGTTTCAACGTTTTCGAAGCTCAACTTCGGTTCGGTTACCGGTTGCTGTGGCCAAAACCACAGTGTCAGCACTGCCGCTGCGGCAACCCCCAGCCAATTGCGGTAAACCGGTTGACGGCGCGGCGCCAGTCGCTGTGACAGTTCTGGCCATAAATCGCGTGACGGTTCCAGCTCTGGCGCTAACTGTGAAATCAGTGCATCTAACTGCTGCTCAGTTTTCATCTAACCAACTCCGTAATAACTGTCTTGCCCGGTGATATTGGGCTTTACTGCTGCCTTCGGCGATGCCGAGCATTTCAGCAATTTCATTGTGCTGATAACCTTCCAGCGCGAATAACACAAAAACGGCGCGGGCCTGAGCCGGTAGCCGCAAAATTGCCTGCTCTAACTGCGGCATTTCCGGCACATCGAGATAACCCTGCTCTTCCGGTTCCTCATCAACAACTAATCGCATAACTTTGTTTTTTCGCCATAAATCGACAGCGGTGCGACTACTGATACTGTGTAACCAGGTCGAAAAGCTGCTGTCGCCGCGAAATCCCGGGAGTTGCTGCCAGGCCCGCACGAATGCTTCCTGAGTGGCATCTTCGGCTTGGCCGCGATCGGCCAGCAAGCGCAGGCAGATTGCATAAACCCTTCCTTTAAATTGATGATACAACTGATAAAAAGCTTGTTGATCACCTTTTTTTGCCTGATTAACCCAGGTTTCCACCTGTTGCTGCATCGGGATGCAATTTCCATCTTAAGTTGTTGTTGTCAGTGTAGTCGCAAGGCTGTTGCCAATGGTTTAAAGCACTGGCTAAAAATAATGAAATAAAACCATCGTGCGGATATTCAGCCGTTCAGAGCCGTTTTTTGCTGTAAAAAAGCCGGTTTAACACCGGCTCTGCTGGAAAACAATGAACTACCGCACTAAGGCTTTAACTGCGCTAGATCGCCACTGGCGCTTTGATATGCGGATGAGCCTGATAGTCTTGCAGTTCAAAATCGGCAAAGGAAAAGGCAAAAATGTCTTTCACTGCCGGATTCAGCTTCATCTGGGGCAATGGATATGGCGTCCGGCTCAGTTGCGTTTCGACCTGTTCTAGGTGATTCAGATACAGATGCGCATCACCAAAGGTATGGATAAAATCACCGGGGGTCAGGTCACAGACCTGAGCCACCATCAAAGTCAGCAAGGCGTAGCTGGCGATGTTAAATGGCACGCCGAGGAAAATATCTGCGCTGCGCTGATACAGCTGACAAGACAATTTGCCGTCATTGACATAAAACTGGAACAACGTATGGCAAGGTGGCAGCGCCTGTTTGCCCTGCGCTGCGTTTTCGCGCGGTGAGAACTGCGTATCCGGTAACAGCGCCGGATTCCAGGCGCTGACGATCAGCCGGCGCGAATCCGGGGTGCGTTTGATATCAGTAATCAGTTGACTGATCTGGTCGATCACCTGGCCATCGGCACCTTGCCAGCTGCGCCACTGCGCACCATAGACCGGGCCGAGTTCACCTTCGTCAGTGGCCCAGCCATCCCAAATCGACACGCCGTTGGCTTTCAGATAACCGATATTGGTATCGCCCTGCAAAAACCACAGCAGCTCATGAATTATCGATTTCAGATGGCACTTTTTGGTCGTGACCAATGGGAAACCTTCGGCCAGATTAAAGCGCATCTGATAACCAAACACACTAATAGTGCCGGTACCGGTACGGTCTGTTTTCCGGTGCCCCTGCTCCAGCACATGGCGCATCAAATCCAGGTACTGTTTCATGCTTTGCTCCCTTCGCGGCGATAACCCCAGACAATCAAGGCAATACCACTGAGGATCATCGGCATACAGAGCCACTGCCCCATCGACATGCCAAGGCTGAGGATACCAAGATGCGCATCCGGCTCGCGGAAAAACTCAATGCCAAAACGGAAGGTGCCATAACCCAACAGGAACAGACCACCGACATTGCCAGCCGGCGGATTGCGTTTTTTGTACCATACCAACAATAAAAACAGCACTATGCCTTCAAAGAAGAACTCATACAGCTGACTCGGGTGACGCGGTAAAGGGCCCGCGCCCGGAAATAACATAGCCCAGGGCACCTCTGCAGTGCGGCCCCACAATTCACCATTAATAAAGTTACCAATCCGACCGGCGCCAAGACCCAGTGGCAGCAACACGACAACAAAATCACCAAGTTGCAGATAACTTTTGTTGAATTTCCGGCTTAGCAGCCACATCGCGGTCAGCACGCCCAGCACACCGCCGTGAAACGACATGCCGCCTTCCCAGGTGCGGAACAGATACAGGGGGTCTGCCAGAAACTCGCCGAAATTGTAAAACAGCACGTAACCGACGCGGCCACCCAGCACGACGCCGAGGAAGCCATAAAACATCAGATCGCTGACCTGATCCCGCGTCCAGCCTGAGTTCGGCTTATCGGCAGCACGGTTGGCCAGATAATTGGCCATAACAAAAGCAATCAGATACATCAGCCCGTACCAACGGATACTGAGCGGACCCAGGCTGAAAATCACCGGGTCAATTTGTGGGAATACCAGATAAGATGGCGACATTGGACAACTCGTCAGCAGATAAAAAAATAAAGGCCACATGATACGAGAACCGGCGCGAAAGCCAAGGGCTTTGTGCCGGATCTAGCATTGCAGCCGATCAGGCGCGTAACTGATTCAACAGCTGTTTCTGATCAAGAAAACGTTGTACCAGCACTCTGACCTGTTTTGGCGACTGGCAGGCCAGCACGTCCGGCAACAACAACCGCAGTTCGGCTAAATCAATCCGGCGCAATAACCATTTGATTTTCGCCAGATTGCTGTGGTTCATACTAAAACTGTTAAAGCCCATCGCTGCCAGCGTCAACACGCCCAGCGGCTCACCGCCAAGCTCGCCACAGATACTGATCGGAAACTGCAAACCATGTGCTTGTTGGCCTAACTGATTCAGTGCCCGTAATACCGCTGGATGCATCGCATCGTATAAATTACCGACGCGCGGATTATTTCGATCAACCGCCAGCAGGTACTGGGTTAAATCGTTGGTACCGACCGAACAAAAATCGACTTTTCGTGCCAGTTCAGGCAGCTGAAACATGATGGACGGCACTTCAATCATCACACCGACTTTCGGTTTAGCGACGATATTCTCACCATTAAACTCGTCGTCGACCTCAAACCAGGCCTGCCGGATCAACCGCAACGATTCGTCTACTTCAGCCAGATCAGAAATCATCGGCAATAAAATATGCAGACTGTTGTAACCGATGTTTGCTTTGAGCATGGCGCGGATTTGCACCAGGAAAATTTCCGGATGATCGAGTGTCAGCCTGATCCCGCGCCAGCCTAAAAACGGATTTTCCTCTGAGATTGGAAAATACGGCAACGGTTTGTCCCCACCGACGTCCAAGGTCCGCATCACTACGGATTTACCCGGGTAGCCCTGAAACACTTTGCGATAAAGCTCAACCTGTTCCAGCTCGGTCGGGAAACGACTACGCATAATAAAAGGAAATTCAGTCCGATACAGACCGACGCCGTTGGTGAATTCCGACTGCGTCGTTTCAATTTCAATCGCAAGGCCCGAATTCACCATCAGACTGAAATTCTGACCACAACTGCTTTGCGCCGGCAGATGTAATTCTGACTGATAGCGGGCGCTCAGCTCTGCATCTTTGGTAATCAGCTGACGATATTCCTGACAAATCGCGTCAGCCGGTGACACCAGAATGTGGCCCTGATAACCATCGACAATCAGGCGCTGACCTTGCCATTGCATTAAAGGCAACTCGTCAACGCCCATCACGGCAGGAATACCCAACGCGCGCGCCATAATCGCAGCGTGAGAGTTCACCGAGCCTTTTAATGACACGATCGCGACCAGTTGTGCCCGCGGAATTTCAGCCAGCATCGACGCTGTGACATTTTCGGCGACCAGCACGACTTGCGCTGGCAGACGGTGCTGACGTTGTTCAGTTTCCAGCAAGTGGTTCAACACCCGCTGTCCCAAATCACGAATATCAGTACCACGTTCACGCAGATAAGGGTCGTCCATATCATCAAACTGGCGGGCAAAGCGCTCGACGACCAGCTTCAGCGCACTCTTGGCACACCAGCCGAGTTTGATTTGTGCTTCTATTTCATTGCCAAGACTGGCAGCGTCCAGCAACTGATGGTAGACATCAAAAATAGCCAGCGCATCGGCAGGTAAATGCCCGCTCATCCGCTCGGCAAGGCGATTAAACTCGGCTTTGGTGACTTTGACCGCCCGGTAAAACCGGTTTAGTTCTTTTTCCGGATCGTCACTGTGTTTCAGCGAAATCGCATCAAAATCACTGGCTGGTTGCAGAATATAACCTTCACCAATCGCAATACCCGGCGCACCGATCAAGCCTTGCATCTGACTGTTTTGCTGCGACGATGAGGTGCCGGCCGACACTTTGCGCATTTCCGCGTTAACCAGCACAGACGCCAGCTGCACTCCCAATGTCACGAGGAACGACTCTTCATCTTCATTAAAAATGCGCGAATCGGATTGCTGTATGGTCAGTACACCCAGAACTTTGCGGTGATGGATAATCGGGCAACCTAAAAAAGCGGAGAAACAGTCTTCAGAAACTTCGGGAGTAACTTTAAAGCGTGGATGCAGATGGGCCTGCGCCAGATTAATCGGCTCTTCGCGCTGGCCAACCCAGCCGATCAGACCTTCAGAAAAACCGATGGAGACTTTGCCGATCGCATCCGGATTCAGTCCGTCAGTAGCCATCAGCATAAAATGTTGTTGTTCGTAATCAGCGAGGTAAACCGAGCAGCATTCGGTGCGCAGCGCGTGTTTCACGTTGCGGACCAAACCGGCCAAAGCGCTGTCCAGCGAAGGCTCCTGAGCTACGTCCTGCACGATGCGTCGCAACTGGCTGAGCATGTCTGACCTCACATAACAACAAATGCCAGCCACAGGCTGGCATTTGTTTATTTCTTTTTAACTTCCCGTCGAACAAAAGGTAAAGCGATTGGGGCAAACTCTTTCATGACTTTCCGGTAAACTTCCCGTTTAAAAGCCACAACTTGCCGCACCGGGTACCAATAACTGACCCAACGCCAGTCATCGAATTCAGGATGCGTGGTTTTCAACAGATTGACATCTTCATCCCGGCAGGTTAACCGCAGCAAAAACCATTTTTGTTTTTGCCCGATACACACCGGGTTTGAATCCCGTCGGATCAAACGCTTCGGCAGTTTATAGCGCAACCAATGTTTGGTGGTTGCCACTATTTCTACATCTGCCGCGGTTAATCCAACTTCTTCATGGAGTTCCCGATACATCGCTTGTTCTGGCGTTTCGCCGTCATCAATGCCACCTTGCGGGTACTGCCATGAATGCTGTCCGTATCTGCGAGCCCAAAACACCTGTCCCTGGTGATTACAAATCACTATACCGACGTTGGCCCGAAAGCCTTCGGCATCGATCACACAAACCTCTGGCTTGTTTACAACAGCGTTACCCTGATTCTTTCACAAAGTGACAGGGACAGCAAACTGAATTTCAGTCTGTCGCGACTCGAGTTATCCACAACTTGGCATTTATACAGTATGCCTCTGTGCACTTTTACACAGAGACTGTGCATATAACTGTGTATATCCATGTTCTTATCCCTGAATAACTCATCACGCCACGATAAAACCAGAGATTTACGATATTAAAATACATTACTTTTCATGCATTTAGGTCGCTTTTTTTTACATTAGAAGTCGCACTACTCTGTGCATAAGTTGGATTGCTGATAAATTCGCCAGAAAGATCCGCATGAAAATGTTAGTGTGTTCAGAGTGATACACGGATTTTGATATGCGCCCTTCTCCCCCTGCTTCCACTGCTGAATTATTGCACCGCGCTCATACGCTGGCGGGTCTGACCCTGAATGAACTGGCCGACGAATTGCGGCAAATTTTGCCTGCCGATCTGCGTCGTGACAAAGGGACAGTTGGCCAACTAATGGAACTTGCCCTGGGTGCCAGTGCCGGTTCCAGGGCCGAACCCGACTTCCCGCATTTAGCGGTTGAACTGAAGACTTTGCCGGTCGACCGCAATGGCAAACCGCTGGAAAGCACCTATGTCTGTGTAGCGCCGATGACAGGCGCAACTTTGCAGCGCTGGCAGGATTCCTGGGTCTGCCGAAAACTGCAACATGTGCTGTGGGTCCCTGTACTGGCCGCCCGGGATATTCCATTAGGTGAACGGATGATTGGCCGGGCGTTTTTATGGCAACCCGACGCACAGCAACAACTGTTGCTGCAGCAGGATTGGGAAGAATTGATGGATTTACTGGCGCTGGGTGGCCTTAACCAAATCCGCGGTGCGCACGGTAAGGTTCTGCAGTTACGGCCGAAGGGTGCCAACAGCAAAGCACTGACTCAGGCAATTGGGCCCGGCGGCGAGCCAGTCCAGGCTCTGCCACGCGGGTTTTATCTGAAAACAAGTTTTACCAGTGAAATCCTGCAACAGGCGACAAGTCGTCTTTAATGCACATAACGCTGAATGATACTGTTGTAGCGGCCATCGGCTTTTATCGCGGCTAACGCCTGATTAAATGCACTGACCTGTTCGGCTTTTACCGTGGCTTTGCTGAACATCACAAACACATCGGTATTGCCCATTGAAATAGAATGAGCGCCAATTTGTTTGTCGAGGCCTTTGCGTCTGAGCATCGCATGGCCGACAAAACTGTCTTCCAGCATGCCATCGATATCCTCATCCAACAGCCGGGCCAGATTCAGTTCACCCAATGATGCTTCAATAAACTGTTGTTTCAAGGCCGCCTGATTGTATAAATCCGCAAACTCAGCGCCGTAGTAGTATTCACTGATAATGCCCACTTTTTTACCGGCACCAATAAATTCTGCCAACGAGTTTTGTGGATAACCTGCAACGTCCGCAGAACGGACAAACAACACAAATTGTTCCTGCCGGTATGGGTCGGAAAAATGCGCATATTCCTGCCGGGCTGGCGTGATAGATGCGCCAAGCAACAAGTCGACAGTTCCAGCTTTCAGCGCACTGATTAATTCAGTCCAGCTGCCTTGTTGTGCGTTGATTTTGCAGCCCATTTGCTGCGCTATCGCTTCCACTAACTCAATATCAAGACCAGATGGTTTATTATCCAGTGCCGTGTATTGGTAAGGTTCCCATGCCTCAAAGCCAAGCTTCAACTGGCACTGCGCCGCCTCAGGAGCGGCGGTATTGGCTGCAGCAACTGCTGCGGGTGTTTTGACTTCTGGTGTGGAACTGCTGGCTGGTTTGGATTCTGACTGGGCAGACATTGGCGCCTGAGGGCCGCATGCTGCAAGGACGAAAAGCACGGATATAAAGCACACAAAACCTGAAGATTTCATAACTTGCCCCGTCGATTTGACTCGTTCTGAGCAAGCTTAGTGCATTTCCGTCACCTTGCATCTGATCTGCCGAAGCTGTAGATAAATATTTACGAAGTCACGGAAAAACCTCGGGAAATAGCTGGCCTGGTGCTAAAAACAACTGTGGACTGATGTTCAGTCAACCAGTTGCCAGACCTCTTCAATCACTTGATCTTTATCGGTCCGGCGTTGTGTCAGCAGACCCTCTTCCAGTTGCCACTGATAAGCCAGACTGCTGCGGGTATCCGGTTTAAATCCGGTGTATTCGCGGTACAAATCAGTACTGAGTTCAATCAGGCCGGCGGTGGCACTGATAACTTTGCCATCGTCCGCCGTCGTAATACGACTGAAATGACGGTTTGCCACAATTTTCAATGATTGCAATGCCTGCGCCGATGCAGACACTGGCAGTGGTTTTCCGGCTGCATCAAACTGACGTACAGATACCAAGCGCCAGGTACCGTCCAGTACAGACGCCTGTTGCTGAAATTTTTTATCGGAATTAGTCAGGGCCAGTCCGTAAAACAGACTAGAGCTAATCAGCAGTAATCCCAGCAGGAACCCCGAGTATAGATTTTTCAAGCTAAGCCTCAGATTTATAATATTTTTGTTATTCTCAAACCGAGTGTACCCAGACTTGCGCGCGAATAGCAACCAGTTGACAT
This sequence comes from Rheinheimera sp. F8, assembly GCF_001518915.1. Taxonomy (NCBI): domain Bacteria; kingdom Pseudomonadati; phylum Pseudomonadota; class Gammaproteobacteria; order Chromatiales; family Chromatiaceae; genus Rheinheimera; species Rheinheimera sp. F8. Next base: position 2,726,802 of record NZ_CP013656.1, on the reverse strand, counting down.
TTTTGCCAGAAAATATCAGATTTTCGTCAGCTTTTCTTCCAGCAATGCCAGCAAATTGCCATCAGGATCGCGGAAAAAGGCCAACCACAAATCATGATCCCCCATCTGAGCCACACAATGCGGCGCCTTTTCACCGACAATGTCCGCTGCCAGTAAGCGCTGATATTCGACTTCAATCTGCTGACACTGCAAATACAGCACTGAGTTTTGCCCAACCAGACCAGCCCCTTGAGGTTGCGTCAGCATTAACCGCACAGGTCCAAGCGCCATAAATGCCAGCTGCGCAGCAGGCTGAAACAACAGCGGCAGGCCCAATTGCTGAAAAAAGACCACAGCCCGTGGCACATCAGAGACTACATAAGCCAATTGTTTCAGGGCACTAATAGTTGCTGTCATATTTAAACCTGTCTGTCAGAACAAAATATCAGCCTGAACATTTCTGCCAGACAGGTCAAGTCATTAAGGGCGGGAATAACGCAAAATCCGCTGCAGTACACTCAGATATTGCCGGCCAAAACTGCCACTGTTGTATGGGATGCCGTGTCGCTGTGCAATAGCCTGTACTGCGTGACTCAAGGCCGGATAACGCCAGGCCGGCAGATCGGGGAACAGGTGATGCTCAATCTGACAACTGAGGTGGCCGGTCAAAATATGCAGCCAGCGCGGTCCGGTAAAATTGGACGAGCCGAGAATTTGCCGGTAGTACCAGTGCCCGCGACTTTCATCAATGCAATCTGCCGGTTGAAACACTTGCGTTTGCCCGGTGAAATGACCACAAAAAATCACCGTGGCAGTCCACCAGTTCCGCAACAAATTGGCGGCCAAATTGCCAAGCAGTACCGGCAACGCCACCGGCCAGCACAGCAACGGATAAATCAGATAATCTTTCAGCAACTGCCGGCGAGCTTTCGTGAAAAAAGCCGATTTTAGTTGTTGATCAGATACCTGACTGTGACGATCCGCTTTTTTCCGACCGAAAAATACCCGTTGTGCGGCCAGTTCGTGATAAGCGATCCCCCACTGAAAAAACGTACTTAACACCAGATACGTCAGGAACTGCCAGCTGTTTTGTAAGCGCCAGCGCAGATCGGCCGAGAGTCGCAGCAGACCATAACCAAAGTCCCGGTCCAGACCGATAATGTTGGTATAAGTATGATGTTCAAAGTTGTGTGTGCGTTGCCAAGATTTGGCATCACAGGCAATATCCCATTCATACTGTTGAGAATTTAGCCGCGGATGTCGCAGAAAATCATATTGCCCGTGTAATACGTTATGGCCGATTTCCATATTGTCGAGTATTTTTGCCAGCGCCAGTAACAGCACGCAAGGCACTAACCACCACCAGCTGAACCAGCACAGCAGCATCCCCAACCGGCCACACAGCGCCGCACAGCGTTGCCAGAACATCAGTTGCTGCAAATATCGGGCGTCGGCGTGTCCCAGGCGGCTTTTTTCCTGGCGCAACAACTGGTCAAGCTCCGATGCCAATGATTCGAGTTGCAGCGCATCCGGCTGCGGATTTTGTGAATGATTCATCAGACTATTAACCCTTCGCTACTTAATTCCACCGGACTGACCGCCTCACTGATACACAGTTGAATGCGGCCTGCACCGGCATCCGATAACTCACCGGTCAGCAGATTGCGCACCACGCCGCTGCTTTTGTCACACAGGCACTGCATACAGACACCACGCCGGCAGCCATAGCGCAACACCAGACCGCTTTGTTCCGCCCGCTGTAAGATAGAGCCTTGCCCAACCAAATCATGTTGTTGCCGACCCAGCACTAATCGCACCGGCTGACTGGTTGCTGCATTGCGCTGGATCAAACCAAAACTCTCTGCAATAACTTGGGTTGGACTGACACCTCGCGCCAAACATGCGGCCCGAAGATCCTGCGTAAACTCGGTCGGACCACATAACAGAAAATTACCGTGGAGCTCTGGCTGTAGCTCTGCAAATAAGCGTTCTGGTGTCAGCCGTCCCCTCACCGCAGAATCCCACAGGACTAACTGCAACAATGGAAACTTTGCCTGCAATGCTGCCCAGTGTTCAGCAAACAGTAATTGCTCAGTACCGCGATAGCTGTACACAAACAGCACTGGTACCGTGAGACGGCTCAGTGAAGTCAGCATCGAAAAGAATGGCGTGACACCACTGCCGGCTGCGATCAGGCAAGCTGCGCTGTCCTGAGAAAAAGCAAAATCGCCAGTAGGGGCTCCCAGATGGACATAGTTTCCAGGCGTTAATTCGCCACTCAGCGCGCCGGTAAAACGGCCCTGCGGCTGAATTTTCACCGCCAGCTCAATTTCACGCTGGTCATGCAATTGTTGCACGCTGCTACAAATACTGAAGGTCCGTTCCGTCGGTACGCCGCTGATATTTACCCGCAATTGCAGGTGCTGCCCAGGCGTAAATAATGGAAATAATCTACTCACTTTCAGCTTTAGCCGCAGACAACCGGCCTGAGGTTTGATTTGCAGCACTCTGGCCGCATAAAACCCGGCATTGAACCAAGGCAACAGCCACTGGATCAGCGGTTCGGCGGCGCCGGTAAAACTGGATTGGCGAAATAACATCTGACACAGTTCTGTGTGGATGCGACGGTAAACAGCAGACATAAAAAATCACTGAATCAATTAATTTCAGCGCACATTTGTACTCTTAAATAGCAAAAAACACTAGTGGTAAAACCAGTTAAGATTTTAACTCATTGTTTTTATACTGCATTTAAAAAATAAAAACTGAATTTAATTTTCAATAAACATTAATTTCAGAGTACACATGTAAGTTTTAAGCGGAAAATCATCACACAATAGTCCTGCGATGCGACAGCCGGCATGCAGACTGAGCCGGACTGTTCGGCCATAAAAAAAGCAGCCCGAAGGCTGCTTTTGCTGAAATCCATTGAAATCAGGCCAGCACAGCCAGCGCAGCTTCATAAGAAGGTTCATCTGCCGTTTCTGCCACTTGCTCGGTATGCAGTACTTTGCCGTCGGTGTCGATCACTACGACGGCACGAGATAACAGGCCACGCAGTGGACCATCGGCAAATGTCACGCCATAGTCCTGACCGAAGCTGCTCCGGAAACTTGAACCGTTTTGTACCGCTTCCAGCCCTTCGGCACCACAAAAACGCGCCTGAGCAAACGGCAGATCAGCAGAGATACATAACACTTTAGTGTTTTGCAGGCTGCTCAGCGCCTGGTTAAATTTGCGCACTGAAGTGGCACAAGTGGGCGTATCAACACTTGGGAAAATGTTCAGTACCAGACGGCTGCCGGCAAAATCGGCCAGAGACACGTCGGCCAGACCTGCACCTGTCAGCACAAAATCAGCTGCCTGGCTGCCCACTGCCGGCAGATTACCAACTGTCTGAAATGGATTTCCTTTTAACGTTACGGTCGCCATATCGATTCCTTAAATTTCCGAGTGACACTCAGTTGTATGAATTGCCAAAACCTTTTTTCGGTTTTTGCGGTTTTTGTTGCCGGGTCACCGGCAGTTTAATCTCAACAGCGCCAGTGGCCGGCAATGTCAGTGCTTGCAGCGCAACGTCACTGTCCTGCCACGGATGCCAGACTTTGAGCTGATAGGTGCCTGCGGGGACATCAGCAAACTGCGCAGAACCATCAGCCCGGCTGACCGCCAGATAAGGGCTGTCGCCAACATAGACATAGGCCTGCATGTAATCATGAATATTACAGCCAATGGCGATAATACCTGATTTATCAAACAAAACCGGTGCTTCCGGCTTGCCGGCGTATAGCTTCAGTTCAAATACTTTCGCCGGTGAAAATGAATAAACATGGTGACGGGTTTTGTCCTGATTTGGAAACTCAACGGCGGTACCTTTTTGCACTGCCGAGACAAAAGGCACAAAGGTCAGATCTTTTTGTGCCAGTTCAGCCGGTGTTTTTAGTATTGGCGGATTGGGTAATTGCAGCTCAGCCACCGCGTCTTCCAGTGGCACACCCTGCTGATCAGTGATGCGGATTTGCAGCGGATCTGCCACAGTCACGGCTGCCTGCAGCAGACAGGCACCACACAACAATTTGTTCAGAAAGGTCATCTGGTCGCTCCGGGTAGACGCCAACAGGGTGCTGGTACGCAAGCGATGACCAGCTGGTTCAGCCGGCAGTATAACAGTCTGAAATCTATCCGAGTGCGGAAATTTTTCCGGCTTTTTACCGGTATACCTGCAACAAAGGTTATAGTTTCCAATTATTTGATGTCTACCCGGAGCTCAGCATGAGCAGATTGATGTATCGCGCCTTTCCACAGCTTTGTCTGATCACTTCGTCATTGCTGCTGGTTGATCACGGCCATACGGCGGAATTAACCCCCTGGCTGGAACTGCAGGCCAAAGCAGAGTTTGGCTGGGTACAACACAGCGAACAAAACAACAATCTGGGCCCGTGGTGGCAACATGGTACCGGGCAATTAGCTAGCAGTGATGACCGGCTGACCACAGGACCAATCCTCGCGGCACTCCAGATCAACAGCGACAGCGCGTTTTCCGCCCGGCTGCATCTGAGTCAGCAATCAGCCTTGGACGGAGCCAGTGGCATCACCGAAGCCTGGCTGCAGTATCAGCCATTGCCCATTTACGGCTACCGGCTGAAAGCCCGCGCCGGTTGGTTTTACCCGGCATTGTCGCTGGAAAATACCGACATCGTCTGGAGCTCGCCTTATACCAGCACGTTTTCGGCAATCAACAGCTGGTACGCTGAAGAACTGCGCGCTAAAACACTGGAGCTGAGCCTGAGCCGGCCGGGCCGCAGTTTTGCCTCCAACCACAGCTGGCAAGGGGTGCTTGGTGCGTTTCGTGATAACGACCCGCTCGGCACCTTGATTTCCTGGCGTGGATTTGCCGTGCATAACCTGCAAACCCGCATCGGTGGCCGGATTGATTTTGCCCACTACCCGAGCTTGCGGCGATTTCCACTGGAACTTCAGCCCGATTGGGTCGAGCCGTTTGAGGAACTCGATGGCCACACCGGCTGGTATGGCGGTCTGCATTATCTGTATCAGCAGGATACGGAAATCAGGCTCTACCATTATGATAATCAGGCCGACCCTACCGTATTTGTCAAAGGACAATATGCCTGGCTGAACCGCTTTAATCAGCTGGCCGTGCAACAACAACTGAGTGAAAGATGGCGCTTGGTCAGCCAATGGCTCGATGGCCATACCGAAATGGGCTATGACACTGTGCTGGTGGATTATCGCGCTGCTTTTGTCTTGTTGAATTATCAACAGGATCTGTGGCAGGCCAGTCTGCGCTACGACCACTGGCAACAATGGGATCGCGACCAGACCCTGGGTGATGACAATAGCGGCCGTGGCCACAACTGGACTGTTGCATTGCAATATCCTTTGTCGGCACAGTGGACTGTACTCGGCGAATTCAGCCGGCTGAACAGTCATCAGGCTTCACGTGGTCAGTGGGATAATTGGCCGTTACAACGCAATTTTTATCAGAGTCAGCTGAGTCTGATCTGGCGGTTTGACTAGGGCTTGTTGTCTACACAAGCACCGCAGCGCACATTAAGACAACACCAGCCAGACACCGACGCCAAACATCAGCGCCGCGGCGATACGATTCATCAGCCGGGCGTTGCCTTCTTGCATAAACAGCACCCGCAGCGCTTTACCACCGCTGGCATATAACAACAATGAGGCAAACTCCAATAGCAGGATAATCGCCAGCAGGACAGTCAGTTGCGGCCAGAACGGCAGACTGGCGTCGATAAATGGCGGCAACAGCGCCATATGAAAAGCCCAGCCTTTGGGGTTGGACACTGCGGTAATAAAACCCTGCATAAACAATTCACGGCGTGAACTTTGCTGCGCCTGCCCAGGCTCCGGGATCGCCAGTTTGCCTTTGCTTTGCCACATCTGCAGCGCCAGATAGCCGAGGTAAGCACCGCCCAGCCATTTAAATGCGGTCAATAAGCCCGGCATGCCCAGCAACAACGCCGAGACGCCAAGCACTGCCGCCATGGCCACCAGTGCGACGCCAAGCAGTTCTCCGACCATCATCCATAAGGCCCGGCGCACGCCCTGGCTGATGCCGACCGTTAGTGCCAGTGTCATACACAGGCCCGGCGTGATGGAGACAAATAAAAAAGTCGGAATAAACAAGCCCATCAGGCTCAGATTGATCAAGATAAAGACTCCTGTTGCGGGTCTGGCCGTGGTGGCCCAAACAACACCTGAATTTTAGCGCGCACGCCTTTGGCATCGCGGGCAGCGCTCAGCATACGCCGCCATTCGTGGAAAGTGATCGTCAGTGGGTTAACGGATTCAAAATCTTCGGTGATACCAAAACGACAAGGGATCGCGGCGTGTTCCGGCTCGAAGCTGCCAAACAAACGATCCCAAATCACCAGCACGCCGGCGAAATTCTTGTCGATATACTCGTCGTTGCAGGCATGATGAACGCGGTGCCAGGCTGGCGTGTTCAGCACATAACCAAGCCAGCCCCAATGCTTGCCCCAGCGCGTGTGTACAAAAAACTGAAAACCCAGATTAATCGCAACCACCGCCAGCACCAGTTTTGGATCAAACCCCAGCAACACCAATGGCAGCCAGAATAGCCACATCCCGGATAACGGATAGGTCAGACTTTGACGAAACGCCGTGCTGAAATTCATCAGCCGCGAGCTGTGATGCGCCACATGCGACGCCCAGAGCCAGCGTACCCGGTGTGAGGCGCGGTGAAACCAATAATACAGAAAATCCTGCAGCACAAATAACAGCAATAAATTCAAAGCCGTAAATGGCAAATCCAACCAGGCAAATTGATGTAACCAATAAAACAGTGGTAACAGCAGCAATAAGGACAGCGCATCACCAGCCTGATGCATCGCGGCCAGGACCATATTCGCCAGTGAATCGCGCCACTGATAAATCGCCAGCTTGCGGCGGGCACTGTGATACCACTCATAGCCGATAAACAGGAAAAACACCGGGCTTAACAAAATCAGGATCACTTCTACCGGAACCATGCACACCACACTGCAGCTAAAAACCGAAGTTTTTACTCTAACATGACGCTTTTGCCTCCTGCACCTTTTTTGGCTGTTGCTGCACCAGACTGGTACCGGCAGCGGATGCTCATTCAAGCAGGCAAATCTTTAATGTTAAAAATCAATACGATAAAAAACTATCTTTCTGGAACGCCCCTTGCTGCAGTACAGGGTGTCGTCAGGCTGACACAGAAGCAGGTCAGACTGATGCATCCGCTGAGGAGGACTTATGCTGGACCTGAAAAATCATCCGCAACGCGATTTACTGGAAAAAGAATTACAACAACGCTTTTTCCCGGCGCTACAGGCGCCCTGCCGCATCTGCCACTGGATGCTGACCCTGTCGCCGGCTTCACGCAGCCATGAATTCCAACACCTGCAACAGCTAGCCCATCAATATGGTGTGGCACTGCTGGACGGCGATGTCGATTTAAATCTGGATTTAGGCAACGTGATGCTGCGCTGGGAACGGCATTCCGAATTCTCTACTTACAGTTTTATTAAACCGGGTCAATCCAGCGGTTTTGAAGATCCGCTTAGTTTCCTGCCAAGCCTGGACTGGTTTAATCCGCTGCCAGGTCAGTTATTTCGCGTGGTGCAGTTGCAAATTCTGACCGGCGCAGAGCAACAGACGGCAAGTAACTTGTTCGCTGCCGAACATTGTATGTCGAGCCTGCTGGCCGATGGCAAAGCACGGGTCTGGACTGATTTTCGCAAACATCCGGAAGGCGCCGGTCGCATGTTACTGCTCGATCACGGCCTGTCGCCATCAGCACTGGCGCGGCTGGTGCAGCAATTATTTGACCTTGGCAATTATCGTAAACTGAGCCTGCTCGGCTGGCCAATCAGCCGCCAGACGCTGAGTCAGCTGCATTTACTGGAACAACAGCTGTCGGATATCACCCAGCGCATTGAACAACAGCAAGGCTCGGACGAACAATTGCTGCGCGAGATCAGTCAGTTATCGGCACATACTGAGCATCTGATCGCCAATAACAGTGCCCGGCTCGACGCCAGTGCGGCCTATTATCAGCTGACGCTGGACCGGTTAAAAGCGCTCAGGGAACAACAAGTTGACGGCATGATGACGTTGCAGGATTTTTCCGAGCGACGGCTGACACCGGCCTTTCGCACAGCGCAATCGGTGCAAAGCCGGCAACGCAGTTTGTCCAACCGCCTGGGGCGTTCCACTGAGCTGCTGCGCACCCGGATCAATCTGCAACTGGAGCGGCAAAATACTGATCTGCTGGCGTCGATGGAGAAAAGAGTCAGGCTACAGCTCAGTCTGCAACGCGCCGTTGAACGGGTGTCGGTGGTGGCAATCAGCTATTACGCGATAGCGCTGGTCGATAAAACGCTGGAGTCACTGCATTTTTGGTGGCCGGCGTTGCCGCTGGAAAGTTGCCGCAGCCTGAGCCTGCCGCTGGTGGTGCTTGGTGTCAGTTTTTTACTGTACCGGCTACACCGCCATCATCAGCTCAGCAGTTCTGGCTGAGCTGATGATGAAGCAATAAGCAAATTCAGCCTTTGTTACCAAAACATAAGTCGCCGGCATCACCCAGCCCCGGCACTATGTAGGCCTGCTCGTTCAGGCGCTCATCAACTGCGCCAATCCAGAAATGGGCATTGCTGTCCAGTTCACGTTGCAGCAATGCCAGTCCTTCCGGTGCCGCGATGGCAGCGGCGATATGCAGGCTGCGTGGTGTGCCGCTTTGTTGCAGCAAACGCCAGACTTTCAGCAGCGATGAACCGGTCGCCAGCATCGGGTCAATCAACACTAAATCCCGGCCATCAATTGCCGGATTGGCGCTATAACCAAGGAAAATATCCTGATCCATACCGGCCTGTTCAGCCTGACGGTAGGCACCGATAAAACCGCTGTCGGCCTGATCAAAAATATCAGAAAAGCCCTGATAAAATGGCAGACCGGCGCGCATCACACAGATTAATAAAGGTTGCTGGTCCAGATCGGCGGCTTTGGCCACTCCAAGCGACGTATGCAGCGGAAAGCCTTGATATTGCAGCGTTTTTGACAACTCATACGCCAACAACATGCCAAGGCGTTGCAGGTTATGGCGAAAACGCCAGCGATCTTGCTGGATATCCGGATCACGCAATTGTGCCAGCAGGCTTTGTGCAACGGAAAGCTGCTGATTTAACTCAAAAAGATGCATAAAAAATACTCCAAAAAAACTGCGCTGTCTGACAGGTTTATCACCGCTGAACTTGAAATAGTCAGGCGGCACGCCCATCTGTAGGAAAACAACCAGGAACTGCTAAACCCCTATGCTAGCGGAATTTTTACAAAACAACAGTCAGTCACTTTCACTGCTGCTGATCACGATACTGGCGATCGCAGCGATCTTGTATCCGGCGTGGCGACGTAAACACAGGCGTCAGCTCTTACGCCAGCGCCCTTTCCCGCGGGCATGGCGTAAATTGTTGCAACAGCGCTGGCCGTTGTACCGGGCTTTGCCAGCCGATTTACAGCAGGAGCTGCGCCGGCAAATTCAGCGTTTTATCGCCGAAGTGGAATTTGTTGGTTGCGATGGTCTGACCGTGACCGATCCGATGCGGGTAATGATTGCGGCACAAGCGAGTTTGCTGACGTTAAAACTGCCGGTCAATGATTATCCGGGGCTGCGTCAGGTACTGGTCTACCCGGATGCATTTGCGGTAAAGCAAGATAGACCCGATGTCGCTGGCGTGGTGCATAACAACATGCAGTGGCGCGAAGGCGAATCCTGGCAACAGGGCCAGGTGATTTTGTCCTGGCGCCATACGCTGGCGGGCGCAGCTGTTGCTGATGATGGCCGCAATCTGGTGGTGCATGAATTTGCCCATCAGCTAGATCAGCAAACCGGCAGTGTCAACGGCTTCCCGCCGCTGCCAACAGCCCAGCTGCAGCAAGACTGGAGCATACAAATGCAAGCAGCTTTTAACCGCTTGCAACAGGATCTGCAGCAAGGTATCGCGCCGTGGATTGACCCTTATGCCGCCACCAATCCGGCCGAGTTTTTTGCCGTACTCAGCGAATTATTTTTTGAAATGCCGGCCTATCTGGCCGCATGCCAGCCCAGGCTGTATCAGCTGATGCAGCAATTTTTTCAGCTCGACCCACAAAGCTGGCCGCTGCAGCAAGCTGAACTGCCGGCCAGAGCTGCCCAACATTTGAAATACTGACCGCGAGCCGGTGCCCGGCTATTCAGAATCAATTCAGATGAACCCGCCATAGTGGCTATATCAGCAACTGCTGATGTCACTTTGGAGGCGTTATGTGCAAATTTATGGGTATGCTGGCAGGCCTGTTCAGTGCGATAAGCCTGATGACTCCTGCCCAAGCCGCAAATGTTGAAGTTAATTTGTATGGCCAGGTGCTGCCAGGCGTGCATGGTCATGTACGGGTCGCAGATCCGTATCCACGTTATGACCGCATAGTAGTGATTGAAGCGCCTTATGCGCATCAGCGCGATTGGGGCCGCTACTGCCATCATTATGGTGCCTGTCACCAGTCCGTGCGATTTGTCGAAGTGCGGGAATATCAGGAACAACGGCACTGGCACAAACCGAAACGCCATAAACGGCGCCACGGCCACGCCCATCATCATGACTGTGATCATTAAGCGGGTTTCGCCGGGCGGCGAACTTGGTATAATCGCCGCCTTTCATTCGCGAAACAGACAAGCAGGAAATTAACCATGATCATTACTCAGGACAGTGTTGTCCAATTGCATTACCGTGTGTCAGAGGCGCAGGATCTGATTGAAGACTCCGCCAATGGCGAACCAATGTTATATCTGCACGGCCATCAGAATATGCTGCCCGCGATTGAACAGGCTCTGGCCGGCAAAGCCGCCGGCGACGAGTTAACGCTGGTCGTCGCACCAAAAGATGCCTACGGCGAGCGTGACGAAAATGCCATTCAGAGTGTCCAGGTCAAACATTTAAAAGGCGCAAAAAAATGGGCGCCAGGCATGACCGCCGTCATCGAAACCGAACATGGCCCGCGTCAGGTCAAGATTGTGAAAATGGGCATGTTTAAAGCGGAAGTCGATGTGAATCATCCACTGGCCGGCAAAACACTGACGTTTGAATTAAAAGTGGTCTCGGTCCGCGCCGCTTCCGCCGAAGAAGTCGCACACGGACATGCGCATGGCGTTGGTGGTCACCACCATCACTAAGCTCAAAAAAATGGCAAGTGGCTGATTATGCAGCCACTATGCTAGGCTTAGAAAACGCCTGCTTAGCCTGCCTGCTTTATGAAAATTCTATTCTCATTAATTGTGGTGACACTGGTGCTGTTCGGGCTGAATTTGTATCGGCTGAGTGCTGCCGGCCCAGTCACTGCGCCGCAACCAGCAGCACAACAAAGCGCCCCCCAATTGCCGGCATTACAGCCAGAACAGCAATTGCTGCTGATCCAGCAAAGCAGTGCCCGCCAGTTCCGTATGCTGTGGGGGACTAATCCGGAAGCACCATTTCATATTCTGGAAGGACCAGACCAGGGCCAGGGTTTTTGTGATGTTTTGGTCCAGCGTTTACAGGTCTACCTGCCCGATGTCCGGCACCAGACACTGATCGAACCGCAATCCCGCATTCGTCAGCGCATGGATGCCAAAGAACATCTGTGTTACCCCTGTGCCTTATATGTGCCTGCACCACAGGATCCCAAAGGCCGTTTGTTCAGCAAGCCAACCCATTATTACCGGCCGCATGGCATCATTACCCGGCCAGATCTGGCCGAAACGATTCGTCAACGATTTGGCGTACCGGTTAATCTGCAGAAATTACTGGCCAGTGAATTGCGGTTTGGTTTTCCGTCGCAGCGCCGTTATGGCAAATTGCAACCTTTGCTGGATGAACACCGGATCCACAGCCCTTACCACATCAGTCTCGATACCGGGAAAGATGCCACCATGCTGCATTTACAAATGCTCAGCCAGCATCAGCTTGATGCGACAATTGATTACATCAGCAGCCTGCAATACTACGACCGCCACTCCGCCCAGCCGTTGGTGTTCCTGCCCATCGCCGGTTTCGAAGACTGGCTGGCCGGCGCCGTCAGCTGCCCTGACAGTAACTGGGGGCAGCTCGCGGTGCTGCGGGTCAACGCTATTATCGACAACATCAGGCAAGACAAGGCGTTACGGCAAAATCTGCAATTCTGGTTTGGCGACAACCTGCCGCCATATCCGCCGGAACAGAGCCGCTGAGGAAAGGTTAAATATAAGCTGCAATCAAACGCGCTTCAGGCTAAAATCTGCGGCTGTTTTTTCAGTTCAGCACATGGATCCAGCCGTTGTCACCGCAACTTCCTTTAGAAAACATTCAGTTTGATAATTACCGGGAACAACCAGCTGGAGTGTCAACTGCCGAACCAGAAGTGACGATACAACGCCGCTCGTTAATTCCGGTGCTGTTACTCTTATTACTGGCTGCCCTTGCCGTGTTGGCCGCTTTTGAGATGCGTACGGCCTGGTATAGCGCCAAACCGATCAGCGAATACGCCAAAACACTGACCTGGCAGCTGCAAAGCGGCCCGACCACGCAGGTTATATACCCAACGGCCGGCCCGTTTGATGAGCGCCACGGTTACACCAAATTACCGACGCTGTTGCCCCGCCTGACCGAGCGCGGTTTTGTGGTAAGGGCCCAGGCTGAATTTTCCCCGGCGATGCAAAGTTTCGCGGCCCAGGGCTTTTTCCCGCCGTATCGGGAGAAAGTCCAAAGCGGTTTGTTTCTGGCAGATTGCCGCAACGAGACCATCTTCGATTTTAACTACCCGCAGCGGGTTTATCGCCAGCCGCAACAAATCCCATTGTTGGTCGCGCATAGCCTGTTGTTTATTGAAAACCGCAATCTGCTGACTATTCCGCCGCACGCCAACCCGGTGATGGACTGGCCGCGTTTTGTCATGGCCGCCGTCAGTCAGGTCGGGAAAGTTCTGGCGATTGGCGGACAGTCGGCCGGTGGCTCTACGCTCGCCACTCAGATCGAAAAATTCCGCCACTCGCCGATGGGGCTGACGCAAAACTTCGAAGACAAAGCCATTCAGATTATTTCCGGCACTATCCGCGCCTATCAGCATGGTCCGAATACCCAGGCCGTCCGCACGCGCATTGTGCAGGATTACCTCAACACTGTGCCGCTGTCATCCGCACCTGGTCATGGTGAAGTGCATGGTGTTGGTGATGCGTTGTATGCCTGGTTTGGCACCGACTTTGAACGCGCTAACCTGTTGCTGAGCCAGCCCGAACAAGCAGACAGCGCCGCGGAACGGGCACGCTATTTCCGCCAGATGCTGTCACTGATGATCGCACAGCGCCGGCCCTCTTATTATCTGTTGCAGGGCCATGCCGATTTGGAAGAGCTGACCGACAGCCATATTCGCTTGCTGGCACGCGCCGGCATCATCGATGCTGGTTTACGCGACAAAGCGTTAAATGAGCGCCTGACGTTTGTCCGGCTGCAACCGAATAAAGCCAAAGACGAAGCCGACAGTCGCAAAGGTATTAATGCAGCCAGACTGCGGCTGGGCAACCTGCTAAATCAGTCTATGTACGATTTAGACCGGCTCGATTTAAACGCCCACAGCACATTGCATGGTGATGTACAGCAAAAAGTCAGTGCTTACCTGAAGAGTCTGGCCAATCCAAATACTGCGGCGCAACACGGTCTGATTGGCGAACGCTTGCTGGCGCCAACGCGCACCGCTGATGTGCTGTACAGCTTTACCCTGTTTGAAAAGACTGCAGACGCTAACCGGGTCCGGGTACAGACTGACAGTACCGATCAACCGTTTGATTTAAACGAACACAGTAAACTGGAGCTTGGCTCCACCGCCAAATTGCGGGTGTTGTCCAGCTATCTGGAAATTATCGCCGAGCTGCATCAGGCGTTTGTTGATGAGTTGCCGGACAGCCTGCTGACGATGGACATTGCACCGAACGACCATATTACACGCTGGGCTGCTAATTACATGGCAACTACTGTCGATCGCAGTTTGCCTGCCATGTTAGAAGCGTCGCTGGAGCGCACTTATTCAGCGTCACCAGCGGAACGCTTCTTTACCGGCGGTGGTCTGCAGGTGTTTAACAACTTCAATAAAGACGAAGATGGCAAAGTGCCGACGATCCGCCAGTCGCTGCAGCAATCGCATAACCTGCCTTTTGTGCGGTTATTACGTGACATCGTCAGTTATGCCAGCAGTTATCAGACACAAGGCAGTACGTCATTGTTATTGCGCGCCGACAACGACCCGAAACGGGAAGAATATCTGCGGAAGTTCGTCGACAAAGAAGGCAGCGAGTTCTTACGCCGTTTCTTCCGCAAGTACCAGCAAAAACCGATGGAACAACGGCTGGAAACCTTTTTTGATGGTCTGAAACAAACGCCGGATCGCCTCGCTGCGGTGCATCGGTATTTACTGCCGGATGCCAGTTTTACCGACTTTGCCGCATTTTTACGCACTAAATTGCCCGATGCAGCCACGCTGACCAATAAAAAGCTGCAGGACATGTATGCCCAATATGGCCCAGGTAAATTCAGTCTGCCGGATCAGGGTTATATCGCCGGCGCGCACCCGCTGGAACTGTGGGTACTGAATTATCTGAACACCCATCCGCAAGCCACAATGAAAGAAGTGATCGAGGCCAGTGCCGAGCAACGCCAACAGGTTTATCGTTGGTTGTTCAAAACGCCAAACCGCAAAGCGCGTGATGCGCGGATCCGTATCATGTTGGAAGTGGAAGCCTTTACCGACATCCATCAGCGCTGGGCCAAACTTGGATATCCGTTTGATCACCTGGTGCCAAGTCTGGGCACGGCACTTGGCAGTTCCGGTGACCGCCCGGCCGCACTGGCAGAACTGATGGGGATAATTCAGAACGATGGAATACGCTTGCCGACCATCCGGATCGACAGTCTGCATTTTGCTGCCCATACGCCTTATGAAGTGCAGCTTGGTTTTAATGCCAGCGCCGGCGAACGGGTGATGCGTCCGGAAGTGGCGCGGGCACTGAAAAAAGCGCTGGGTCAGGTGGTCGCTGAAGGCACAGCCCGACGGTTAAACGGCAGTTTTGTTAAAGCTGATGGCTCGCTGTTCCAGGTCGGCGGCAAAACCGGCACCGGCGACAACCGCGTTGCAACGCAAGTGATCCGCGGCAAAACAGTGGCGTCGACGGCGACCAGCCGCACGGCGACTTTTGTGTTTTACCTCGGTGACAGTTATTTCGGCACGCTGACTGCGTTTGTCCCCGGTAAAGGTGCTGACGATTTCAGCTTTACCTCAGCCCTGCCGCTGCAGGTACTGAAGGGCATGGCACCGATTTTGCGGCCTTATGTGGTGAAAACCAGCCCAATGTGTCAGCCGCTGTCCCGTTAACTTTCAGCACGACAGATCTGATAACGCACTTCAGCAGGCCCTGCAGTCAGAAGCTGCATGCCGCATTGGCGGACCAGCCGTAAAGCGGCCAGATTTTGTGGTTGCATACTGGCCTGCACCTGCACAAAACCGAGGCCCAGAGCCTGTCGGATCAAGCCGGCATACGCCGCTTTGGCAAGGCCTGGCGCCTGCAGACCCGGCAATAACATGATGCCCAGTTCCAGCCATGAGCTGTCGGGCTGTATCGCAAAACCTGCTGCCATTCCCGCCAGTTGTTGTCGTTGATTTTCCACCGTCAGATAGACTTGCTGCAGCGGTAACCGCTGATTTGACCGCAGGCAAGCCTGCAATCTGCTGATGGCGGTAGCTTCAGTTAACAGCTGGCCGACAAACTGCTGGGTACGTGGATCCGTGTAGAGTCCGGTAAGGCCGGGCAAATCTGCGTCGGACAGTGGTCGCACCGTGCAAAGAACGGTTTGGAACGCAAAATGCTCCGGCCGCAGCATCAGCTGTCCTGCAAGGCTTTAAGCCGTGCCAGCAATTGCACATTTTTTTGCAACGCCCTGGCCGGTGGCAACACTAAGGTAGATTTCAGTGTCAGCCGTGCTTTGGGCAATTCCGCCAGTGCCAGCCAATCCATTCTGGGGGTTTCAAATGGCATACTGGCCGCTTCGTAAATCACCACCTGATGATCGGCCGGATAATCAGCGGCGAGCAACTCCACCAGCAACTGTAATTCATCCGCACCAGTGTCAAAACGGGCAATAGAGCGATCGCCAGCCAGCGAGATTTGCCACAGCACTAAATAAGCACTGGGATCAATCAGCCGCTGATAGAACATAAACTGGCTGGCCTCATAGTACTGACAACCGACCCGGCCCGGATCTATGCCCAAATCTGCATGCAGGCAATCCGCCGCGCTGATACCCGCCAGCATCTGCGCTTCATAGCCTTCCAGCCGCGCCAGTTCGATGACTTTATGCGGCGCAAAGGCAAAAACGCCGGGATGACCATAAAAAGCGCCAACGACAAACTTGCCGGCCCGCACCTCGGTCATCATCAAATCGATCATTTGCTGATACGTTTCATGCCGGGATTTCCCCAGAGCGTATAAAGGCGCAAAACTGCGCACATCAGCATTCAATGTCTGCAGCCACTGCTCACTGATGCCATCAGTAACCGCTGCAAATACCACATCCGCCGCCTGTATATGGCTTTTTGCCACTGGCGTCAGATGAGCGCCCAGCATGATACCGGTCCCGACAATCACAATCCTGCCCTGTGTCATATGCCATCCAGCCTGAAGCATTTAAAACCTGATGATTAACATAGCTTTATATCGCAGAGCAAGTATGCTGAACTGCGTGACAACCGAGACCAAAATTCCGTCGTTATTTGAGCAATAAACCTTTTCAGTATCGGCATAACCTGTTTTACTGAAGGGCCGGCAAGGATGTTTTCAACGGCCGGTCCCCACTCCAAGCGATGAGTGGTTTATCTCTGTGTTCATTTTGTCAAAAAAGGAAGATGCTATGTCAGAGTTAGTCCAAATGTTAACGCAACTTGCGGTCAGTACCGCGCCGCAAGCTGAACGCGATAACAATATTGACCGTTTGGCCGATGCCCATCAGTTACCGGCAGCTTTAACCGAAACCATCAAAAACGCCGACCTCTCTGGCCTTGTCCAGTTAGCTGGCGCTCCGGGCCGGGGCTGTTTTGTCATCGTGGCGCCTGATTCACCAGATCAGCCGGACGATGAAGATGAGCCGGAAGACGATGCAAAAATCCGTCGGCATTAAAGGTCTGCATTTGTGTTGAAGATCCTGCTACGGCTGACTTACCTGTTCCTCCTGTTGGATTCAGGGCTGGCATTTGCTCAGGCTGACAGCCCGTCTGGCCGCATTGATCTGATGTTAAGTGAAGCCGACGAACAACGCAGTTCATCACCACAGCAATTTTCAACTTTACTGAGTCAACTGACGCTGGCTAAAGGCGAGATGTCGCCCGGCCAGCGCAGTTATCTCGACTTTCTGACTGCTTACCAACTGGCCTATTCCGGTCAGCATCAGGAAGCAGAAATCCTGTTAAAAGACCTGCTGTTACCCAAGCATGCACCATTGTTACGATTCAGAGCAGCTTATACGCTGGCCAACGTGCAAATTGTCAGACGCCAGTTTGTCGAAGCATTTTCTAATCTGAGTCAGGCCATTTTATTATCGGCAGATGTTGATGACATGAAATGGCGCAATCAGGGCTTGCTCAGTGGTGCAGCCATTTATTCAGAATCTGGTTTATATCAGGAAAGTATTGAGTTCATTGCACTCATGGATACATCTGTCATGAGTCAACGCGATCTTTGCATTGCCGGACAGGTCAATTTACAGAATAAAGTCGCTTTACACAGTCCTGTTGATCTCGCGACGATAGAAAATGCAGCCGAACTCTGCCGGCAAGCTGGCGAGAAAATGGTCATGCATATGATCACGCTGCAACGTGGCTGGTTTTACTTAAAACAACAGCAGCCGGAGCAAGCATTAAAAAGCTTACAGCAACAACGGGCTGATGCCGAAGCGACCGGTTACAACCGGTTATTAATCGGTCTGTACCAGCTGATGGCGCAAGCACAGGCCGAACTCGGTGAGGCTGAAGTGGCGTTGCAACTGATCAAAGAGCTGGAACAGGCGGCAAAAAACCTGCCTTACAGCACTCCCTTGGTGGCTGGACTGCAACTAAAAGCCGAACTGACTGCACAGCTTGGCGATTTCCGACACGCCTATCAGGCTGCTAAACAATTTTCAGAGGCCGAACGCGCCATGCGGGACGACCGCTCTGCGCAGCTGCTGGCCTACCAGCTGGCCAAAGGTGAATTGTTGAAAAAAAATCAGCAGTTACAGCTGATTAAAGAAGAATTTCGCGTGGTAGAGCTGGAAAATCAGCTGAAAAACCAGCAGGCACAACGCGACAGTTTGTATATTGGTCTGCTGAGCCTCGCCAGTCTGATACTGGTCTATGTCACCTACCGGTTGGTACGGCGCCATCGTTATTACAAACTTGCCGCCGAAAACGACGGACTGACCGGCATCAGCAACCGGCACTTTTTTGATTTGCAGCTGCAAAAGCAGGTCAAACGCTGCAAACAACTGCAGAAATCGTTGGGAGTCATTGTATTTGACCTCGATTTTTTCAAGCTGATTAATGACAACCATGGTCATGATATTGGCGACAAAGCGCTGCAGGCCACTGTCCAGATTTGTAACCACTTTATTCGCAGCGGCGATATTTTTGGCCGGATCGGCGGTGAAGAATTTGCCATTGTGTTGCCGGATTGCCAACCAGACAAAGTGTTAATGCTGGCTGAGATCTGCCGCGATGCGATCGAACAGCTCGATTGCAGTCATATTCAGCCCGGTCTGAAGCTGACAGCCAGCTTTGGCGTGTCGTACAGCCAGATCAGTGGTTATCAGCCCAGCGAGCTGATGCGCCATGCCGATCAGGCGCTTTATCTGGCCAAATACAATGGCCGTAATCGGGTCGAAAGTTATGACCAGATGCAGACCAGCCCCGGACGTCCATTAATCCACAGCCCGCTGCGCTAAGCCGCCGGGCCTGTCACCACGCAATTAAGCCAGCCGCAAAAAGCCATCCGGCACCTGTTCAGTCAGGAATTGCTGCAGCTGTTCATCATTCAGCGGCCGGGCAAAATAATAGCCCTGCCCGATATCACATTTATGCTTTTTCAGCAGTTGCAGCTGGGCGCGGTTTTCCACGCCTTCGGCCACCACCGTCAATTCCAGTTTCTGCACCATCGCAATAGTGGAGACGATAATTTGATAGTCGGCATCGTTTTCCAGCATGCCAAATACAAAGGACTTATCAATTTTGATAATGTCGACCGGCATTTGTTTTAAATAACTCAAGCTGGAATAACCGGTGCCAAAGTCATCGATGGCAAAACAAAAGCCCATGCCTTTTAACTGGCGCATCATCTGTAAAGTGGTATCGATGTTTTTGACCAGGGTGCGTTCCGTCAGCTCCAGCTCAAAATGATTCGCTGCTAAACCAAATTCATTTAATAGACCCTGCAGCACCTGTGGCAACAGCGGATCAAGAAATTGACCGGCGGATAAGTTTATCGAAATACGGATATGGCGATAACCCTGATTGATCAACTGCAGCACCAGTTCAAAACTGCGGCGGAACACCCAATAACCGAGTTCTACCATTTGTGGAGAGTTTTCCAGTACGCCGATAAATTCATCCGGCGTCACAATGCCACGTTGCGGATGTAACCAGCGTAATAAGGCTTCAAAGCCGACTAACCGACCGGTCGACAACTCGATTTGCGGCTGCAGTACCAGATAGAACTGCTGCAGGCGGATCGCTTCTTTAATGTCACTTTCCAGCTGAATGCGACTGGACAGGCGCTGATACATCTGTTGGTCGTAACCGGTAAATGCCGCACCGCCCTGTTCTTTGGCGTTGTACATGGCGATATCCGCCTGCCGAATCAGATCATCAGGAATGGACTGCGGGTCCGATGACATTGCGATGCCAATACTGCCGGACACATAAAATAGCTGACCATTGAGCTCCACCGGCTGTTCAAACGCCTGCAGAATACGGTTGGCCACTTCGGCCGGATGCTGATCTGAACTGACATCGGTCAGCACCAGCACAAATTCATCGCCGCCAAAGCGCGATGCCAAATCAGAGGGCCGGATACAAGCACGCAGTCTGCTTGCCGCTTCCACTAATAACAGATCGCCGGCCGCATGGCCCTGCGTATCATTGACCAGCTTAAAATTATCCAAATCAAGGAACAACACTGCGATGCGGCCCGGATGGCGCTCCAGTGCTGCCAGATATTTTTTCAGCTGAAACAATAACATATTGCGATTTGGCAACCCGGTCAGCAGGTCATACATCGCAATATTTTCCAGCTCACGGGTGTTTTGTTCAATTTGCTGATGTAACTGCTCCAGTTCCAAACTGAGCTGATTGGCCGCGGTATCCAGCACATCCAATTCGTCCTGAAACAACAGCGGTGTATTGTGGCCGCGTTCGCGGAATTCGCGGAACTGACGCTGCGCCAGCAGAGGCAAATGTTGCGCCATTTTCAACAGACGCAGACTCAGGCGCTGTGTGCTGAAATAAATCAGCACGGCCAGAAAGGCGAAACAGGCGCCAGCGAAAATCACCATCTGATATTGATATTCCGCCTTGGTCCGGGCAAATTTATTGGTGTCATCCACCAACGCCAGATAATAGCCCTGCCCGTTACCGACTAACGGCAGAAAACTAATCAGATAATGCTCAGCGCCGATAAGTACCGGCAACCCCTTTTCAATTGCCTGTTGTACTGTCGCCTCGGCCGGTAATGCAGAAAACACCGACGCCATCCGGCTGGCGTTGGATAAGCTCAATAACTGCAGTTCACGAGCAGGCCGTTCCAGGTCCCCTTCAATCCGCACTATGGCCACTTCTGAGCCTACGCCCTGCTTCAGAGATGCCAACACATCGAGCAAAGTAGTCGACAACGCCGCAACAGCAACATCACCGCGTTGGTTCTGCACCGGTACCAGAACCAACTTCGAACAGTGTTCGGCGCAGACGATCTCACTAAATGGCTGTAGCTCCATCAGCACCTGCTGAACCGCCTGACGCACCCGGCCCGGGACTTCGGGTGTGGAGGCATATAACAGCACACCGTCTTTATCGAACAGCCACTGATGCTCCACATTCAGATGCAGCGCAATAGTGTCGTAGTGCCGGGACAGGGCTTTGGCAAATTCGGTAAAATCATCCTGCTCCCGGATATTTGCCATATCGGTGAAGGACTCCAGCCAGCTGCGTAGCTGGTTTTCCAGCAGCATATTCAAATGTTCAAACTGCTGCTGACGCAACTGCAGTTGTTTTTGCTGTTGCAGCCGAAAATCCTGTTCCATTTTCACAATGGCAAAACTGGTCAGTACCACGGTCATCAACAACAAGGCACTTAACGTCAGCGCGAGAATTTTCCACGGTAAACTTAAAAATGGCCGCATAGGATCAGAACCAATACATCAGTTGGACCGCCCACATATCGTGGTGCCGGCTGCGGTTAATCTCAATAGCTGGCACCACATTAGGTCCAAGCCGTCCGGTACCCGTGATCCAGTGATACTCCAGTTTCAGCCGTAACTGTTTGGCCAGATCCTGTGTCACGCCTAATCCCCAGTCGCGCTGATACCCGAAATAACGCGGAATAAGACCACCTGATTGCAGTGGCAGCAAAGCGCCGCCGCGATCATCTTTATTCGCGGTATACCAGTCGTAACTGGCATATAGCCGGGTACTGTCTGACCAGTTGTAGCTACCAAGTAAAAATGCGCCCTGGGCAAACTGATTGCGCTCAAACACTGGCAGATAGAAGCCTCTGGCGTGCACCCGCTCTTGTACTAACTCACTGGACAATTCCCACAATTCAGCACTATAACGCCAATTCGCCATCACCCTTTGCACGGTAAAATCACCGTCAAAAAACATATCCACCGGCGCCCGGCGATAGCTGAAATCCGAATCCAGCAACGAAATCCCCCATTGCATCTGACTATCGGACGGACGGAAAAATACTGTGGCCTGATGGACGAATTTCTGCCTGGTGTCGCCCTGAATTTGCGTGGCGATCACACGCTGACTGATCTCGCGGTTAATCGGGGTCGCGCCATAACTCCAGATAAATTCCAGCTCGCCGAGCGCGGTGCTGTTGGTCGATTGCAGCGCCAGGCCATCCGAGCCAACCGCGATATCGCGAAATGCATCAAAATAGACCGATTGCGGTAACACAATCATCGGCCGGGTCAGCGCCACGTCGCGGGTGCTGGAATATAGCCAATGCATGTTTTTAAACCGACCGACATACAGATTCAGCTGCCAGTCGAGGCTATTCACTGCGGTCCAGTTCAGAAACAGGTAATCAATGCGCCAGCCGGTGGCATAGCGATTGCCGCCATCGAGGTACATCACCTGACCAGACACACGCCAGTCCGGACTGAGTTTGTAACTGCCGTTCAGGCCCAATTCGGTCAAGTCAGTGCTGATGTCGCCATCGTCATTAACGAAGTTGCTTTGCTCGGCCTGCATCAGCCCCTGCGAGACAAAACCATGCCAGTGCCAGCTGTCCGCAGCAGATACAGAAAAAACGCCACACAGTGCCAGCAGGCCGCTGCTAAGGCTTAATTGGAATGACTTTAACACCCTGAGTTTCATCCTGTTTCCCGATATAACCTATGGCGCCCGGCGTCGCTGCTATCGCCTGCAACATGGCCTGTTGATCCTGTAATTCGGTTGGGGGAGTTCCTGTCCCGGAATACGTCAGTTTTTGCCAGACCCGTTCCAGTTGATAAGGAAACAACTGGAGCTGGTCACGGCAGAATTGCAGATTCGCCGCAGAACGCGGCGCTAAAGTGAATACATGGCGACACCATCAGGCCAGACGACCTGACGCATCAGATAGATACTGCGCAATTGCGCCTGAGATAATGCGTCCACCTGCACTGAAGGATGGGCGATGACCTGAACTTGCGGCGCCGGCGGGTCGGCAGACACCCCAGGCAGACACAACAACATGCAAAAAACCAGAAATAACCTTTTCACAATGTCCTTCTGTGCTGAACGGATCGGCAGTTCAGGTTGAGTCTGCTAACGAAAGGCAATACAGCCGAGTATAGCCGAACTGCTTAAAAAGCAAAAAAGAATGCCAGAAAAACAACAGTTTACACAAAATTATCATTTACGGAAGTCACAGGTCGCTGAAAACAATTCAGGCCGGCAATGCCGGCCTGAATTCAAACACAGATCAAGTTCAGACTTTCGGGGTCAGTTCAAACACTGTTAAAGTGCCACTGACTTCGTTAGCCATCAGCAATAACGGTTTACCCGTCGGGCTGTTCGCTGCCGGTACAAAAACCAGGGATTCAGGACCCAGGTCACCGGCCTGCGTCACATTGCCGGTCAGCACCGCCGGGACTTTGTCGTCATTGATGTTGTAGACCGCATTCAAATCACGGTTATAGCTGTAGTCAACAAACTGCGGCGCATACGGATTCGAAATGTCATAAACATAAATTCCGCTCATCCGTTCAGTACCGACAAACGCATAAGTCCGGCCATTGATCTGACCAAGCGCCAATGCTTCTGGTTCAGGCCCTTTGTCGTCAGAACGGTTGTCGCCTTCGACGGTCAGGTGGTTCGAGTTAAATTTATCGCCATGCACACCAGCAGCAATGCGTTCTAAGTCGTTGCCACTATCGAATACCTGCTGGCCATTTTGATCCCAGATACTAAAAGAACGGGCGCCATAGGCATACAAAGCGTCATATTCACCATTGGCGTTCAGTCCAAGTGCAGTAGTCACGTTCAGCCGGCCTAATACATCGGCATTGTATGGCTGGCGTGCACTCAGCGCGGCAGAACGTTTGATGGCTGATACCCGTTTTTGCTCAGAAAAACCAGCCCAGTCGCGTGCATCGCCTTCGTTAGCGCTGACGTAAAAAGCACCACCCTGCCAGCCGTAGCTTTGTAAGGTATCTGGCTGATACATGCCAAACAAGCCAGGTACAGTCTGCATATTCACGCCATCTTTGTTGCTGACGTCGAGGCTGTTTTTCGCCAGGCTATGGTCTTTAAAGCCCAGTGGCAGAACTTTATCCAGCTTGGCAGTCGCCAGGTCAATCACCGCTACGGCGTTGTTTTCCTGTAACACTACCCAGGCTTTTTTCAGGTCCGGGCTAAAAGCGATATACTCGGGTTCCAGATCCTGCGCTACGGTCGTGCTGGCCGGGCCGGCAAATTTCACGCCTTTTGCCGCCAGACTGGCTTTGTCGCCATTCAATGCACTGAAGCTGACCGTTTTTGCCTGGGTTGCAGCGACGGCGTTAGTCAGACTGATCAGCGACACAGAACCTTCCGGATCTGCGCTGTAGTCAGCAGCCGGTTCGCCTTCATTGGCCACCAATAACCATTTACCATCGCTGCTGAACGTCAGCATGTCCGGCTGGGCGCCAACCCGGATCGCCTGTTTTAACAGCGGAGCACCCTGGCTCAGGTCATAAATAAGCGCAACACCGGCTTCAGTGCGGTTTTTATTTTCGACTGCCACGGCGAGCAACTGGCCCTGAATACTGATGGAATTGGCAAAACCCAGCGTCACCGTTTCATCCTGATCGGCACTGTTCCGCACAGTGGCGGTCGCTGGCAAGGTTAGTGGCTGACTGGTCAGATTGCTGGCGGTCAGTGGGTCTGACAACGCCTGGCTTTTTATATTGGTACCATCCAGCACTTCAATGCGGTTGGCGGCACCATTTACGACAAATATCCGCTTGGAAGGTGCATGAAAGGCGGTAATTTCCGCAGCGCCGGCACCATAACTGCCGGTGACATAACGGGCGACAGGCAGCAATTGCATGCCGACCGGTGCATTCTGACCGTTACTGCCATTCGCACCTGACGGGCCTGTCGCGCCGGTCTGGCCAGCAGCACCAGTGGCCCCATCCACACCATTTTTACCGTCCAGATCACAGCCGCTCAGCGCCACCGATACCAGCAACGCCGCCACAGAAACTTTTAACGCCTTCATGTTTTCACTCCAGAGACTTAAAAAAACAAGACGTTAGCGATATGGAATGACAGTGGTGTGAAAATGGTGTGGCAATCTGATGACAACGGCATTGGCAAGGACACGGACTGTGTTGCCGTGACGGCCGGCGAAAAAAAATCCGCGAAATACGCTGTCGCCCCTTGTAAATCAGCGCCAGAAGGCAACACTAGACAATGGTCATTGTTAATAAAAAAACGGAGTGGAACTTGAACGCTGCCGAATGTGCTCTTCAGGTTGGTGACATCTTTGCATTGCCTGACACCTGTCTGAAAATTAAAGAAATCATCGATGACGAAATCAGCGATATCGATGAAATTGCCGAGTTAGTGTCGTACGATCCGGTGTTATCTTCCAAGTTACTGCGACTGGCCAACAGCGCCCTGTACAATTTCCCGAAACAGGTTGAGTCGGTACAAAAAGCGGTGCAGGTGCTCGGTGAAACGCAGGTGTATAACCTGGTCGTAGCCAGTGGCGCCGCCGAAGCCTTTGCGACCTTAAAGCCTGATGTGATTGCACTGGATAAGTTCTGGGAGCACAGCATTAATACAGCATTAATTGCCAAACATCTGGCGTTCCATTTGGGCGTGCGCAAAGACGAACCTATTTACTTGTCTGGCCTGTTACATAATCTTGGCGAGCTGGTCGTCGTGCAGGTAAAACCGGAGGTTGCGCAAATCTGTGGTCAGTACAAAAAAGGCGTCAAGCCCTGGATGAAGCAGCAGGCATTATTAGGCTTCAGCTATGCTGACTGTACCGTTGAACTGCTGAAACACTGGCAGTTACCGGAACGGATCATTCAACCGCTAAAACAACTGAATCAGCCGGAATACTCCGCAGCGAACAAAGTCAGTCTGATTTTGCATCTGGCCAGCTGTCTGGCATTGAGTGAAGCCAATGCCGATGTGTTTCAGCTGCATGATTTGGTCGATAAACAAATTATGGAAGTGCTGGGACTCAGCAAAGACGATTTACATGACGCCAGTAGTTTTGCTTTCTTAGAAGGCATGTCCATACTGAGTCTGCTTAATCCGGCGCTATTCAGTATTTTCTGATTGAAGATGACGGGCAGCTGTGATGCTGCCCGTCTTATTGCTATCGCGTATCGACAATATCAGTTACGTACAATCGTCATTTCATCCAGCAGATTTTGCGCGCCATCGACATATTGCATCATCCACAGTACAAAGCGGATATCGACATGGATAGCCCGGGTGATTGCCGGATTAAAGTACCAGTCTTTGCTGATAGATTCGTAGGTCGAATCAAAATTCAGTCCGATCAATTCACCTTTGCCATTCATCACAGCTGACCCTGAATTGCCGCCAGTAGTATCAGCGCTCGACAGGAAGTTCAGCGGCACTGAGTTAAACGGCAACGCCGGGGTTGCACCTAAGTCCGCATAAAAATAACCGTCATATTGTTTGGCCTGATAAGCCTGCACCAGCTTCGCCGGCAGTTGGAACACTCCGGTTGGTTGTTGTTTGGCAATCATGCCACGCACTGAAGTAAATGGCGTTTTATAGACGCCATCTGCTGCCGGATATCCGTCAACATGACCGTAAGTGATGCGCAGTGTACTGTTCGCATCCGGATATACTGGTTTACCTTTACTCTGGTTAAAGGCAATGACTGCCTGCATATATGCCGGACGGGTATTCAGTAACGCGCCCTGAATGGCTTTTTGTTGCTGCTCCAGCGCAATTTGCTGCTGATAGACTGCCACTGCGGCTTTGATAAAGGGGTCCTTACTTGCGGCAAACTCAGCCGGCGTTTTATCAAGCCAGGCCAGCCGGCCGTCACTGGAGCCCAGCGTGGTGCTGTTATACCAGGGTTGCAGTGTGGCGCTGATTTGCGCTGCAGTCATTCCTGGTACCAGACCCAGTGCATCGTCCAGCGCTTTGATCCGAAGATCTGGTTTTTGCTGCAGATACACTGCCAGTTGCTGGCTCCATAACGCCAAATCGACAGTCGGCGCAAAGCTGGTGTCCAAACGTTTTAACCGGCCCTGCCACATTTTCAGGTCGCGTTGCTGATAACCCAGCTCACGCTCGGCATCCGGTTTTTGCCGCTCTTGCGCTAACCGGTACAGATCCTGGGCCGCTTTGAGTAAATCACTGCGTTTGGCATTGTCAAAATACCAGGTTTGCTGCTGATATTGCTGCTCAGCACTGACCACTTCTTTTAATGCTGCCAGCGCTTTCTGATGCACTTTACGGCTGCTATCCGCCGCGATCCAGGCGGCCAGTTCCTGCTGCTGCTGCTGTTTAATGGCGTGAATATCGGTGACTTTAAAGCCATCGAGCAGGCCCTGCATTTTTTTCATCCGGTTGTTGTAGCCTTTGACCACTGAGGCATACCGCACCTGTAGCGCCGGATCTTTGGCTCCGAACTCATCAATGGTCTGGATCATCTGCGAGAAGGTGGTCACACTCGCCGGGTACTGCCAATCGCGGGCAAAGGCAATCTCTTCGGCCAGACGGTAACGACTGGTCTGGCCCGGATAACCTGCCAGTAAAATGCCATCGCCGGCTTTCACCCCATTGGCGTTGATTTTTAGGTGAAATTTTGGCTGATAGGGCACATTGTCTTTAGAAAATGGTGCAGGTTTGCCATCTTTACCAACATAACCACGCAAAAACGAATAATCGCCGGTATGACGTGGATATTCGTAGTTGTCGATATCGCCACCAAAGTTACCGACCGATTCAGACGGTGCGTAAACCAGACGCACGTCCTGGATCATCAGCTGTTTAATCAGGAAAAATTGCAGGCCATGATGAAAACTGACCACGTTACAGCGATAGTTGGCATCGCTTTCACAGGCCTGGATCAATTGCTTGCGGTTATTCTCAATCGCTTCAAAGCGGGCCAGATCGGTCAGTTTAGCCGGCAAAGCCCCGCTGACTTTCGCCGTCACGTCTTCGACCAGCTCGGTGACATACAACCGTTCAGACGGCCCGGCCGGTAACTCTTCAGTCTGCGTTTTCGCCAGAAAGCCATTGGCAATCAGGTTGTTTTCCGCGGTGGAGTTCTGTTGGATAGCACCATAAGCACAATGGTGGTTGGTCACGACCAAGCCTTGCGGCGAGACAAAAGACGCAGAACAATAGCCGAGGCTGACAATCGCATTCATCGGATATTTGCTTAAATCGGCTAAATCGGCGGCTGGCACTGAGATACCGCGGGCACTGAGTTGTTGTTGTAATTGCGGCAGTTGATATGGTTGCCATTGCCCTTCGTCAGCAACAGCAGCGACACTGCAAAGCAGTGCCGCCGGGAACAGAGCGTACTTATACATCAGAAATATCCGTGACTGGAAAAACCTCTAGCCTATAACTCTGTCCTCTGCCCTGCAAGCAGCGACTCAGGCTGGCGCGCTGAACCGACCAGCAAAAGCGTTCTGCCGCGCAATCTGCTGGACCCTCCGCTCAGAAGCGGAACTGCGCCACCAGCCGGTTCAAATCCTGCGCCCGGCCTTGCATCCCATCGATCAGCAATAATGCGCTGCCTGCCTCATGGCTGGAATTGGACGCCAGTGCCGCCACTTCGCGGATTTGGCCGAGCATCTGGCTCAGGGTTTGCGCCTGCTCTGTGGTGGCATTAAACATCCGGTTAATCTGTTCAACGACAGATTTAATCTGATCCTGCACCGAAGCCAATGCAGTGCCCGATTCCTCGCAGGCCTGCATACTCTGGTCGGCCAGCACCACAGATTGTTGCATTTGCTGATGCGACAAGCGGGTTTCCTGCTGGATCTCCGCAATCACCGCCGAAATTTCACGCGAGGATGACTCAGCCCGCTGCGCCAGATTCCGCACTTCTTCGGCGACCACAGCAAAACCACGGCCCTGTTCCCCGGCACGCGCTGCTTCAATCGCGGCATTCAGCGCCAGCAAATTGGTTTGCTCAGCAATGCCGCGGATCACGCCGACAATCTGGTCAATTTTTTCGGCTTTGGCGGTCAGTTGCTGCAGCGCATTGGCCGACTGATGCACAGTATCGCTCATCTGCTGCATCTGGTTGATAGTGCCATGGATGGCGGCATTGCCCTGTAAAACGGCACTGGAAGTTTGTTCCGTCTGTTTCACCACGATGCCACAGCTGTTAGCGATATCCTGTGCCGAATGGTCAAGTTGCTGCATCGCACTGGCAAGGCCCGCGCTATGATGCTCAGTATCTTCAGCTTCCTGTTTCAGATGTTGTGACAGTTGTTGGCTCTGGGCACTGGTGTCAATCAACACCTGCGCACTCTGGTGAATATCCTGCACAATTTGCTGGATTTTGCCGGCGAACAGATTAAAGTTCTGCGCGATCCTTCCAAGTTCATCATCACTTTTCACTTCAAGCCGCCGGGTCAGGTCGCCATCACCGCTGGCGACGTCATGCAGATTTTTTGCCACCTGATGCAGCTGCGTCAACATGCCTTTGCGCACATAAGTACCGATCAATATGAGTAAAATCAATGTAACGCCGCCGGTTGCGATCAGCAGCCTGGCAACATTGGCTGCAGTTTCCGGGCCTTGTTCCACCATCTTTGACGTACTAACATCCAGCGATTGCTGCATAACTTGCAAAGCGCCGACCAAAGCACTGCTCTGTTGCCGGTACTCCGCCTGCTGTTTCTGCATTTTCACTAAGGCGTCCAGCGTCAGTTTGATTTGCTGTTTGTGTTGTTCAAATAATTGCAGATAGGTGTCGCCTAAGGTTGCGTCGCCAAAATGTTTTGGCCCTGGAACGGCAAATAAACCAGTGGCCACCAGACCATCGACGGCGTCTTGCTGGAAAGCAATGGAGTCGTTCAGCTCTTTCACCAGTTCAGTTTTTGGCCCCTGGCGTTTAATTTGCTCGAGAAAATACAATTGGCGGAAAAAACCGATATTCGCTTCCATGCCACCATCAGCGGCGTCCCATTTCCGCTGCAGACCGCCTTCCCAGCTGATAGGCTGACGCGGCGATGAAATCAACGTTTCGACCTGGCTATCGCCGACTTCCTCGACAATTTCACCAATCTCCACAATTTGTGCCACGGTCTTATCCAAGCCAGCGGACTGCTGTTGATAGCTGGCATATTGCTGACTGAGTTGCTGTTGGGCCTGCACAAATTGCGCTAATGCCGTCTGCAGGGTGGTTAACTGGCCGCGCTCTGGCAGAGGGTTAGCCGTCAACGCAGCAATCGCCCCGGTTAATTCTTTTTCGCGTTGATTCAGCGTGGCTAAGTCAACCGGCAGCCCCTGTAACAGCTGTTCCATCGCAAAGAGCTGTTTGTCCACCAGACCGACTGCTTTACCTGACTGTTCCATCGCTGGCCACGCCTGCTGAACTGTGCGTGTTAGCACTAATCCTTGCTGCTGATTGCCCCACCAGCCGACACCGGCAACCGCGACAAATAGGGCAAAAATCAGCCACAGCCCCCAATTCGCTTTTTCCCGCAACGTCATGCTTATCTCCCTCAGAATTGTGCCATCAGCCGCAGCGTCGCAACCAGACTATGGTCAAGTGCCGGGTCAATATGATGTATCCATTGCAGCACGGGCTGCAGCTGTAGCTGTGGTGTCAGGCTCCACTGCCAGTATCCTTCGATCATCTGTTCAGATTGCCGATCTTGTGCTGTCACTGTACTGTGCATCAGGCCGAGTTGGTGGCCCGCCAAAGGCAATTCCCAGACTAAACCCAGCATGCGGTGCTGATGCAAAATATCCACATCGTCATTGAGGCCGGACCAAACCGCAAACAGCGTGAGCTCAGCACTGACCTGTTGCTGATGATTCAGATACCAGCCAGAAATAGCCCGTAACTGCTGTTCGTTTAATGTGGTCCAGTCGCCATGGTGGTGCCAGTAGCCATAAGAAGTACGGCTTTGCGCCGTCACATAACGACCTTCTGCCACCATAAACTGGGAAGAAAAATTGGTATGGTCTTGCCCGGCAAACAAACCTGCCATCCATTGCAAGCCGTGTTCAGGTTCATAAAATACACTGCAGGATGCGGCCGGGTCGTAATAAGTTGGCAAGGCGATTGCCGTCGGTGTAATGCCAAGCGGCGGTGAGATAAAACCGCCGGCCGCAGGCACAAAGGCAAATTCCAGATTGGCATCTACTTGTCCGCATTTCAGTCGGGTTTCGTCATCAAATTTATATTGCAGATACAGTTCGTAGATTTTGCTGAAATGTTCGGCATCAATATTAGAGATACCCTGCACATTACCAGTCAGCAATTCGCCATTGCGGCCACGAAATGCTTTCAGATTGCCGGCAACCAACCACTGTGGTCCGGCTTCCAGTTGCCAGTCCCAGCTGAAGAGTGCCCGGGAAGCTTGTGATTGTTGGTCCTGATAACCGGATAACCAGGAATTATCCGTGATCACACTGAATTCCTGACTAAAGTCAGCCGCGCAGGTGGCGCAGGTACAGCACAAACAGCTCCATGCCAGATTAAATTTGAGCGTCAATTCTCTGCCTCCCTGTCCTGTATAAAACAAAGGTATAGGAAGGCGATTGCCCGCTGTCAAAGCACTGATTGAAATAACAAAAAACCGGATTTTCACCGGTTTTTTCTGGACTTTTCCTGTTTCAGGGTCTAGGCGCCTGGCTGATGGCTATTGAGCTGTAGGCAGCACGGGATTAATGTCCGGCTTCTGACTGAATGTCGGCAACGACGGCGAGCCACAAGCCCGCACCTGATAACGGTAACCATAGGGCTGTTTAGCATCCGGTGTGATGACGAGTACTTCATAATCATTCAGATGTACCAGATGCTCGGCCCCTTGCATCAGGCACTGCGATTTGTTCAGACTTTCGACTGAATATAAAAATCTTGCAACAGTACGGTTGATCCAACCAACTTGCGGATTAATCCCGCTGAGATCAGCAGGCTCCGGCCCAGTTTTAAACAGATCAATGTCCATATCTGATTTTTTGTGCCCTGCAGATGTTCTGGCCTCAACAGTCGAATCTTCCGCCTGAAACATGGCCAAAGCAGCTGTATCGCCGGTCAGATAGCCAGTCATAGCAGCAGTCAGATACATAAACACCACCGGCAAAAATGCCACACGGATTGCAAGCGACAACTTTGGATAAGAACCATTTTGCAGGTGATAACTGCGCACCCCAAGCGGCCTGAGAAGAAGCAATAAACAAAACTTCAGCGTGTGAAGTAACAGATACACCGTCAGCAAAGCGAAGGCGAGGATGAAACACCAAAATGGCGCCAGCAGCATCAAGGTCAGGTTGACACTAAATGGCACCACTTCCGGTCGCACCCCGATCAGGTTATTCACAGAACTATCCGCCAGCGCAAAACAAAAATTAGCCAGCACGGCATAACAGACCAGAATAAAAGCTTTACCCGGCAGGCTGTGCCAAATGCGTACAAATCCCTGCCAGATATCACTGATCACGGCACCGAACAAACTGACACCCAGCAAACCCAGCAGCCAAGGCTGGGTGCCCAAGCTCAGCATCCAGCCAAGCACCAGCAGCGTCGATATCAGATAACAGCGTTGTGCCAGATCCAGCTGCTGCCAGATATGCGCACATCGGCTGCGCCCACCCGACAACCGCTGTACGGCTTTTTCCTGCCAAATCACCAGCTGCTGCATCGGTTAGCTCTGCGTTTGCTGAGCGCGGCGAATTAATCCGGTCAGCACTGGCGACAATAAAAACATCAGCACTGCAGAGCCCAGCCCAACCCAGCCTAAAGTGGCAAACACGCCAGCGTAGATATTCAGTGCATCCGGCACCGCAGTGCCTGCCGGCATCGATGCTAAGGCGCCAAAACGGCCGGCAATCATTTCACCAAAAGCAGAAGCGAGGAACCAGACGCCCATCATCAGACTGACCACCCGCGCCACGGATAAAGCCGTCACAGCTGACAGGCCAATCGGCGATAACGCCATTTCACCGATCACCAGCACGAAGTAAGCCAGAATAAACCACCAGAAACCGGCAAGCCCGGTATCTAATGGGTTCAATGCGGCATATTGCAAAATAAAATGCGCTAATCCGGCACATAACAAGGCGATACCAAATTTGTTGGGCGCAGACGGATTCCAGCCTTTGCGATCCAGCCATGGCCATAACCAGGCGAATGGAAACGCCAGCAGCACAATAAAAAAGGACGCGACAAAGGTCAGTTGTGATGAATTAAAGGCGAAGCTGAACAGCCCCAAATCAAAAGTCGGGCTTTCC
This sequence comes from Rheinheimera sp. F8, assembly GCF_001518915.1. Classification (NCBI taxonomy): domain Bacteria; kingdom Pseudomonadati; phylum Pseudomonadota; class Gammaproteobacteria; order Chromatiales; family Chromatiaceae; genus Rheinheimera; species Rheinheimera sp. F8. The sequence goes on along the minus strand of NZ_CP013656.1, from coordinate 2,693,562 downwards.
ATCACGCGATCTGAATACGCCAGCCAGCTGCCGTAAGTCTGCTCATACAGGCCCCAGAACACTGCAGAAATGGCGGTTAACACCATCAGCATGATCATATTGGCGCGCTCCAGCGCGTTACACTGGATAAAAATAAACTTAAACCACCAGACCATCAGCACCAGTGTCAATGCCACCGCAACCACTTCAGTTGCGGTGATTTCAGCGCCGGGCGCCATGCCCAGCATGGCACCTAAAGCGCCAAAGTCGATGCTGGTCTGCAGAATTTGCTGCACCGCAGCCACACCGACTAAAGCCAGCAGATAAATCAGCGTTTCGCGGCGAATACCGCCTACTTTTTCCGTCAGCAGTGCCGGGTTCGCTGGCTCTGCCTGGCCATGGAAATGCTTAGTGCCTTTTAAAAACACCACTAAACCGAGTAATAAACCGATACCGGCCGAGCCAAAACCGTATTCCCAGCCATAGGCAATACCAATCCAGCCAACAAACAAACTGGAGAAAATTGCGCCTAAGTTGATGCCCATATAAAACAGCGTAAAGGCCGAATCGCGGCGCGGGTCGCTGTCGATATACAGCCGGCCGACGATCGTCGAGATATTCGGTTTGAGGAAACCAACCCCAACAGCAACCAACGCCAGCGATGCGTACATCACCTGCAGCGCAAATAAATCAGCGCCACTTTCAGCGCTGGCCTGCGTGCCTTTGTACGCCATGCCTAACATGCCAACGGCCATCAGCGTGCCGCCAAAAGTGACCGCCTTACGCATGCCGAGATATTTGTCCGCCAGCAAGCCACCCACCACCGGCAGCGCATAGGCAAGGCCGGCATAAGTGCCCAGCAGCAGATAACCATTTTTATCGTTGAATAAATGATGTTGTGTCAGGTAGAGAAACAGCAGCGCTTTTAAGCCATAAAAGGCAAAGCGTTCCCACATTTCGGTAAAAAAACAGACAAAGAGTCCGACCGGATGGCCCAGCCATTGTTTTTGGCCAGCCAGCACGTCATGTGTTGAGGTCATAGGGATCCCGGAATTGATTGTTATCATTATGTACCGCCGGATGCGGCATGCGCTGTACTATACCATGCTGAAATGATTTAGGAAGTGGCGCCCGGACTGTCTAAAACGACCATGTCGCGGCCATTCGCTTTGGCCTGATATAAAGCTAAATCAGCCCGGTGTACACAATGATCAATGTCCTGACCGGCATGTAATGCCGCCACGCCATAACTTGCGCGTACGGCCAGATCTTCGCCCTCATAGTGCAGCGGCGACTGGCGTAACAGCGCCTGAAACTGCTGGAGCAGCGGCAGTGTCTGCGCCGGTGTATAACCCGGCAACACCAGTAAAAACTCTTCGCCACCATAACGCACAATCAGGTCCGTTTTAGTCAGCAATTGGCGTAACAAAGCGGCAAAATGACGCAATACCGCATCGCCGGCCTGATGGCCATAACTGTCATTCAGTTGTTTAAAATGGTCGATATCCAGCAGCACCAGACTGATATTCTCGCCTGCAGCCACCCGTTGTTGAAATTGCGGCGCTACTTTAAAAAAGTAACGCCTATTGCTGCTTTGGGTCAGTTTGTCGGTATTGGCATCACTGCGAAGTTTATCAATCAAATCATAGATATAAGAAATTGCTAACCCGCCAATACACAAGGTTTCCAGCGTCAGCGTGACCAGGGTCATCACCATCAGCTGACCTTGTTGGTCTGGTCTGAGTAAATAACCGAAGATCGGATACAGCAGCGGGAGCAACAACAAAGCGACCACTGTGCACAGCAATAAAACGCGGTCGCCGAGATTCCCAGGTCTTTGTTGCTGCCGGATCAGTGAAAACGTAATCAATACCGGAATACAGAAGGAACCCAATGCCAGCGGCAAACGAATAAAAATGTCGTTATGCACCGCTGTAAACCAGAACAGCGCCGCAGCTAACCCCAGCACATGGACCGCGATCCAGCCGAGAAGCCGCGAGCTTATTTCGAGTTGATAGCGCAGTCGTACGCCGCAATAAAACAGATAAACCCCGCATAAATACAACATGTTATTGCAAACAACAGAGAATAAATGCAGGTCGATAAAACGCAGGCAATACACCAGATACGCCAGAAACTCAGTCAGGAAAAACCAGCTGAACAGCTGGAGAGCACGGCGTTGATACGCATTCGGCTGGCCAGGCAGCGAACGGATAAACAGCAGATAGGCGGTCGTCGCAATAAACAGCACCAGCACGCTGAACAATATACTGCTTTGCAAAGATCCGATTTCAGCGACAGCCATGCGACAACATCCTCAAGACCGGCAACCAGCCGGCACTTGATGAACACTAAGCAGGAAACCCGGTTTGAGCAAGTAAAGTGGCTTATTCTGTTACTGTTTTTGATTCAGCCAGGTCTTTTTGCTGTTGCTGCCACAACGCCAGTTGCTCACGATAATAATCCCAGACACAAGGACAACAGCTGCCGCTGCCACAACATTCGTTGCTGCCGGGCGGTTCCGGCTTTTCAAGCAATTTGACAGGAATAGTGGCTGCAGGCATAAAGACTCCGAAAACTTTACTGGTATCAGGTGCAGATGAATCCACATTACAGCCGGATCTGGCAAACAGTGCAACAAATCCCTGCCGGAAAGGTGGCCAGTTATGGCCAAATCGCTGATTTAGCCGGCCTGCCCGGCCGCGCCCGTCTGGTAGGCAAAGCACTGGGTTATAGCCCATCGCCACTGCCCTGGTATCGGGTGGTGCGCAGCAACCTGAGTCTGGCGTTTGCGCCCGGCAGTGCCGAAGCGGCGGAACAAAGCGCGTTGTTACGAGCTGAAGGCGTGTTGCTGCGCGGTGTCAAAGTGCCGGCGCAATACCATTGGCAACCGGATTTGGCTGAGTTGTTATTTAACCTGCAGTTCTGAACTCAGTCATTTTTTGCGGGGAGACGCCAGGCGCGCACTAACCAGCGCAGCGGTAATTGGGACAGTAACATGCCGGTTAACATCAGCGCACAACCGAGCAAAGCACGGGATGTCAGGGTTTCACCCAATAACCAAACCCCGCCGATAGCGGCAAACACGGTTTCCAGACTCAGAATAATGGCGGCATGGGCCGGATGCGCCTGGCGCTGTGCGATAATTTGCAGCGTATAAGCCACTCCGGTTGCAATGACGCCGGCGTATAACAAAGGCACGGCACTAGCAACAATAGCGCCCAGACTGATAGGCTCGAGCCAAAACCCCAGTAGCAGGCTTAAAATACCGCAGACCATAAACTGCAACATCGCCAGCAACACTGGCGTCATTTTGCCGGCGACATGGTCAATCGCCAACAAATGCGCGGCCCAGAAAAAAGCGCCGACGAACAGCAGCAAGTCACCCGGATTCACCACAAAATCACTGGTTACCGACAAAAAATACAAACCAGATAACGCAATCAGACAACCCACCCAGGTATTGGCACTGGTTTTATGTTTCAGCCATAAGCCGAGTAAAGGCACCAACACCAGATATAAGCCAGTGATAAAACCCGTCTTCGCCGCAGTGGTAAATTGCAGTGCAGCCTGTTGCAGACTGGCGCCAATAAATAACAGCAGCCCAACCGGCAATCCGGCCCGGCAGATGGTTTTGATATCCGCGCCCTGCAAATTGTCGTGGCGTTTTTGCCACAGCAATAGTGGCAATAAACTCAGCGCACCAATCAGAAAGCGCACCCCGTTAAAACCAAAAGGGCCTAAATTCTCGAGGCCAAGGCGCTGCGCAACAAAACCAAAGCCCCAGATGGCAGCGGCCAGAATTAACAACAGATTGGATTGCAGCATCGACGGACTCCGCCGCCCGAACCGCCCGGGAGCTACGCCGCAGAAGATTCAGGCCTGGTTGGTATCATGTTGAATGCAGAAGCGTGGCAACTGTGCCGTTTGGACCAAAGGTTATTTACGTTCGTTGCCCTGAATAAAATAACTGACTTGTGCCCGCGGATTCAGATATTCATACACAGCCTGCGGCAACGCCGAAGGCTTTAATACTTTGCTGATACTGAGTTTACCTTCCTGCAGCGTAATCACCGGCGCTTCCAGTCGCGGGATTTGCGAGTCGTACACCAGCACATTCGGATACAGCAACTGGTCGCTGTTGACCGACATCACCAGCCCCACTCTGTCATCACTGAGCTGCACTATAGTGCCGGGTGGATACACGCCCATCATTTTAATCAACTGGCCCATTTCATTGGCGCCCAGCTTGCCTTTCATCGTTTTAAACAAATAGGACATCGCATGATGCGGTGAGCGCGCTTTGGTCACGTCAACCGGATGACAAAGATTATCAAACTCGTTGACCACGGCCACCACTTTGGCCATCGCATCGATTTCGTTATCTTTGAGCCCCAGTGGGTAACCGCTGCCGTCCAGATATTCGTGATGTTGCTCCACCACAGGCCAGGCCGTTTTTGGAAAGGATTCGGTCAGTTTCAGCAACTCGATACCATAGCGGGTATGCATTTTCAGCAAGTTCGCTTCCGGCGCGGTTAAAGGTTCGGTTTTACGCAGAATTTGCGTTGGGATCTTCAGTTTACCAATGTCGTGGAATAACGCGCCGAGGCCGGTCAGTTTGACCTGGTCTGCATTCATGCCTAAATTTTTTGCCAGCATCATCGACAACACGGAAACGTTCAGTACGTGAAAATAAATGCTTTCCTGTTCTTTGCTGGCTTGCGAAATCAAATGCAACACTAATGAATCAGCGTTGATAATGGTATCGGCGATCTGATGGACCAGACTGGTGGCTTCTTCCACCGCCTGCAAGGGCCGGCTGCCGATTTTTGACATCACATTGCGCACCTGCACCATCGACTTCTCAAACGCCTTTTCGGTGCGCTGCAACTGCCGGCGCTGTTCTTTCGCCTGCTCGATCCGCTCGTTTTTTTCCCGCTCCAGCTGATAACGCAATTCACAGGCATGCTGCGCCAACTCTGCTGCCGGTGCGGCATCTTCGTGAATTTCCACACTGCTTTTATCTGGAAAGAAATAAACAAACGTTAAATCCAGAGTCTGGATAATGGCAATCTGTTCGTGATTTTCTACTTTGAATTTATTGGTCAGAAAAGGGTGCTTCATCCAGTTCACCGGTAACTGAATGAAATAACCAATTTTGACCTGAGACGGACTTATTTTCGCAACTGACACGCCACCCCCTTGATTCGGCACAAAATTCATCGATGCCGGGTAGAAATGACTACTGGAACTGCACTGAGTCTAGCAATCTATCACACAAATGTCTTTGATCTGACTGATGTTCTGCGGTTATTGCCATGTTTCACCAAGAATATGTAACTTAAATGAAAATAGTTATCTAACCGGATGTAATCGGTACCAATTTTTGCTGATAACGCTGCGCCAGTTCGGCAAAATGTTGCAGCACAAAATCGGCCTGATCACGATAATGACCATTGTCCGGGTTCAGATATAAACAACTCGGCATACCCGCCGCGCGTGCTGTAGTCAGATCAAAATGAAAATCACCAATAAACAACAAGTCTGCCGGCGCTTTTTGCCAATGGCTGGCGATGATCAATAAACCGGTGGGGTCCGGCTTGGCCGGCGCATCTTCGCGCGTCAGCACCAGATCAACGGCAATGCCAAGCCGTTGCAGGCAATGCTGGGTAGCACTGCGCATATTGCGGGTCAGGATCGCTGTTGGGATTTGCTGCTGTTGCAGCAGCGCCAGCAACTCGGCTGCACCGGGCATCCAGTCTGCGGACTGTGCCCCTGCCAGTTCAAATTGTTCAATGATGGTCACGGCGCGCTGATATTCACTGCGGACGGTAATGGTCGCCAGATGTTCCAGAATAGGCGTGCCGGCCGGCCAGCCAAGCTGTTGACATAACAGACTAAAATCAAGCTTTGAATCGACCAGCGTGCCGTCTAAATCAAAGATCACGCCCTGATGTTCACCCAATTGCATCAATATTATCCTCTGTAGTCAGGTCGCTCTGGAATACGGCAGCCCAGTCATATTGGCTCAATTGCTGAGTGAACCACAACAGCGCCTGGCCCGGTTGCGCCTGGCGGCGCCAGCCCAGATACATCATGGTTCCGGCGCGCGGCACCTCGCAGGCTTTAACAATCAGCGATCCCGCCTGGATCGCCTGGCTAATCAGATGTTTGGGCAGGAAGCCGACACCTAGCCCGGCCTGCTGCGCGGCAATTTTGGCCTGCATGCTGCTGACGAGCACCCGGCGGCGGCTGTCGTATAAACCGGAATCGCGCGCCGGTAAATCCAGTGCAGAATCACTGACGACTATCGCGGTTTGTTGCTGTAGATCCTGTTGCGTCACCACCCGGTTCAGCTGCGCCAATTCATGATGCGGCGCGACGGCAAAGACAAAATCCATCTGCGCCATCGGCTGCAGCTGGAACTGACCAGAGACGCCTTCACCGGATAAACCAACGGCTAAATCGGCCCGGCCACTTTGTAAAGCTTCCCAGCCGCCAGCCATCACTTGCTCGGTCAGCATGATTTGCGTCAGTCGGCCGAGCTGATGGAACTGGTCAATCAGACTGAACAACGGCTGCAACGGCACCACTGAATCCACCGCAATGACCAGCTGACGCTCCCAACCGGTATCGAGCTGCCGCACCGCTTCTTCTAATTGCCGGCTGGCCAGCAATAAATGACGGCCTTGCTGTAATAACAGCATCCCCGCTTGTGTCAGCTGGGCTTTTTGCCGGCTCCGGTCAAATAATTGCACGCCAAGGTCGCTTTCCAGCCGGGCTATGGTGTAACTCAGCGCCGAAGGCACCTTGTACAGCGATTCAGCTGCAGCGGCAAAACTTCCTTTACGATCAATAGCATCCAGCGCTCTGAGCGCTTCAAGGGTTAACACTGGCTGTAGCGCCATTTGCTGAACTCCGTTCATTCAAATATTTTGAACATGAGTGTCAATTTATTCCGCTTTTTTCAGGAACGCAAGCCGGTTACATTTATCTCAACGCAGCAGAACGCAGGCAATAACGCAGGTAGTAACGGCGAATGCAGCAGAACCTCAACAACATATTGGAGCAATACAAATGAAAAATTTAATCAAAACTTTCGTACAAAACACACAAGATTCAGGCAACAGCATCGCCAGCCTGGCGCTGCGGGTCCCAGCCGGCATCATTTTCGCTGCACATGGTGCACAAAAACTGTTTGGCTGGTTTGGCGGTTATGGTCTGCAGGGCACAGCTGGCTGGATGGAAAGCATCGGTCTGACCCCGGGCATTCCACTGACATTAATGGCCGGTGGTGCTGAGTTCTTTGGTGGCCTGGCGTTAATCCTGGGTCTGCTGACCCGCCCGGCAGCCTTTGTCCTGGCCATCACGATGCTGGTTGCGATTTTCAGCGTGCACTTTGCCAACGGCCTGTTTATGAGCAACAACGGTTATGAATTTGCCCTGTCACTGCTCGCCATCAGCGTGGCATTGACCTTCAGCGGCGCTGGTCGCTTTGCCATCGATAACTGGCTGGCGAAAAAACTGGCGTAACCCGGCCACTCATACGACGGCAACCCCCGGGTTGCCGTACTTCCCGTTAAACAGCTATTCAGGAGTCACCTCATGATCGAATTAAGAAAATCCGGCCAACGCGGCAGTGCGAATTTCGGCTGGTTACAAAGCCGCCACAGTTTTTCCTTTGGCCGCTATTACGATCCAGCGCAAATGGGCTTCTCTGCCTTACGCGTCATTAACGACGATCAGGTTGCCCCCGGTGCCGGTTTTGATACCCATGGCCATCGCGATATGGAAATTATCAGCCTGGTATTGGATGGCGTGATCGCCCACCGCGATTCAACCGGTGAAGTGGCAGAACTGCCGGCCGGTGAGTTTCAGCTGATGAGCGCAGGCCGTGGCATTATGCACAGTGAATTTAACGCCAATCCGGACAAAAACCTGCATTTCCTGCAGATCTGGATTGAACCGGACAGCGTCGGCGGTGAACCAGGTTATCAGCAAAAGCCGTTTGCCCAAACGCCGGGCCTGACGCTGGTGGCGTCAAAAACCGGCGAAGCCGGCAGTCTGCATTTAAAACAGGATGCGAAGCTGTATCAGCTCAGACTGGATGCCCAGAGTCAATTGCAGTATCAGGCGGCTGCCGGCCGTAAACTCTATGTGCATCTGGTTTCCGGGCCACTCAGCCTGCAAAGTGCAGACACTGAGATCACGCTGCAGGATGGCGATGGCGTGAAAATCGCCGATCTGACTGACTGGCAGTTGGTCAGCGGTGCACAACCGGTATTTGCCTTGTTGTTTGATTTACCCTGAGCCTGAAACACCTGTCAGCAAAAGGCCCGCAATCGCAGCGGGCCTTTTTTCTACCGCCGGCAAGTGTCAGCGCCCACGCACCACCACAGTACTCTGCCCAGGCACTGCAGCGATATCCTGAATATCCACATGACCTTTGACATATTTTTTCAGATGCTGGTACACCGCGGTATTGCCGGCCTGAAAAGCAAAACTGGCGACCGGCAGGTCATTACACAGCAGTTTATTCGCGGCAACCGCCGGACGAATGCGGTTGTGTTGCAGGTCCTGCTTAAAATCCAGCCGGTCTGACGTCGCGGCGCTGATACATAATGCTGTTTCCATTGATGGGTCTGCCGCTACATACAACGGTTCGGCGGCAACGCCTGCACTACTGACGATACAACAAACGATAAAGGTGAAAATACGCATGATGGCTCTCCTGTTTGCAACATCATCTACAGAGTCGCATATCAGGCGAAATTAGTTGTGAATGGCAGGCTGAAGACTGTAACAAACACTGCTGGCTTCACCCCGTACCGAATACTTATCTGCTTCATTTTCATCAGATTTTCTGCCAGTGGTAGCAGAAATGGGACAGGTCTGGTTACAGAGCAACAGCTATTTTCCAGCCCATAAGACCCGCCAGCTTTTTTCCGCCGCCCTCTTGCGGCAAAAAACAGAACACATATACTGTATATATAAACAGTATATTGGTATTGATATGCAACTGTCCGATCTGAAACAACAGGGTCACATCTGGTGCCTGAATGATGCCCCTTCCCCGCAACAAGCTTTGGCTCCGACTGGTTTTGCCGAGCTGGATCTGTTACTCGGCGGTGGCTGGCCCACGCAGCAGGTGATTGAGCTGCGCACGGCTTTTGGCATTGGTGAATTCCGGCTGTTATTACCTTATCTGCAACAGCAGGCCAGCCTTGGCAAGTTACAGGTGTATATCAACACACCGGCTCAGCTGCATGCGCCTTTCCTGAGCAGTCAGGGCCTGCCGTTATGGCAATTGCTGGACGTGCGGGCGCAGGATCGTGATGCGTTATGGGCGGCCGAACAATGTCTGAAAAGTGGCTGTTGCAGCACCGTCTTGTTGTGGCAGCACACGCTGAATATCGCCCGGCTGAAACGCCTGCAACTGGCTGCCGCAGAAGGCCAGGCCGAATTATTCTTGATCCGTCCCGCCGGTCAGGCACAGCTCAGTTTACCGGTAGGCCTTAGTCTGGCGCTGAGCCCCGCCGCCCTGGGCATTGAAGTGCGGGTATTAAAACGTCGCGGCGGCTGGCCAGGTGCCCGGCAACTGGTCAATTTCTCCGGGCGCTGGCCCCGACTGGTGCAGCAGCACGTCCAGCGACCGGTACAGTATGGGCCAAGCCCGGTGCATGACAGCGCCGCTGTTGCGATCTGAAGTGCAGAAGCGTCATGGCCTGAAGCTGCACGGACCTGATGCAGCAACCGAAGTGGTCTGCCACAGCGCAACTGAACAACGGAGGACTCTGATGCAAACATTATGGTTATATCTGCTGTTCCCACAGTTGCAACTGGACCTTTATAGCGATGCTATCAGCCCAGAGCCAACGGCAACGCCGGACCCAGCGGTGTTATTGCACCCGCAGGATCTGCGTGTACATCAGGCCAATGCGCCGGCGCGGTCGCTTGGTATCAAGCCAGGTCAGACGCTGGCACAAGCCTGTGCCATGTGCGCTACGTTACAGGTCATGCCGTGGCAACCGGCACTGGAGCAACAGCTGCTGGACATGCTGGCACTGGATTGTTATCAGCTGTGCGCCGATATTGCAGAGGCGCCACCGAACGCGCTGTGGTTACGGCTCGACCCGATGCTGCAGCTGTATGGCGGCCTGCCGGCATTTTTACAACAGCTGCTCCAACAGCTGCAACAACGGCCGTTGCAGTATCAATACGGTGTCGCCCTGAGCGCGGAAGCCGCGCGCCTGTTATGCCTGAGTCAGCCCGGGCAAACGGCCTTGACGCAGGCGCAGCAACAACTACAGCTAAGCGGCTGCCCGGTGTCGTTTCTGCATGTGACGCCGGCGACCATTCAGCAGCTGGAGCGTCTCGGTATCAATCAGCTTGGCCAGTTGTTGCTGCTGCCGGCAAACGAGCTGAGCCGGCGCTTTGGTGCCGACTTATACCTCTATCTGCAACGACTGCAGGGCAAACTGCCGCCATTATTACAATATTATCAGCCACCGGAGCAGTTCAGCGCCCGCCTCGAACTGCTATATCAGCTGGAGCAATATCCCCAGCTGCACAAACCGTTGCAGCATTTGTTGCTGCAACTGCAGCATTATTTGCAGCGCCGTGATCAGCTCTGTTATCAGCTGCAGCTGGAACTGACGCTGCGGGATCAACCGCCCCTGACGCTGAAACTGCAGTCGCCGCAGGCCGAAGCATTGGCCTGCCGCTGGCTGAACTTGTGGCAGCTGAAACTTGAAGCCTTGCGACTGCCCGCACCGGTATTGGCCCTGGCACTTTGTGCCAGCCAATACTGTGGCCGCGATACCGACAGCGACGACCTGTATGCCGGCCGGCGTGGCCAATATACGCCGCTGCAACTAGTTGGCTTGCTGCAAGCCAAACTCGGCAGCGCCCAGGTCTGCCGGCCAGCGCAGGTCGCCGCTTATCTGCCGGAGATGGCCGGAGTGAGCATCCCGCTGCAAAGCGCTGCCCCCGCAGGCGTGACGCCGCAGGCAAGGCAACAGCCAGCGCTAGCGCAAACTACGGCGCAAACTGTCGCGCAAACACCGGCGACATATAAAGTCGGTACAGATCCCTCCACGACCGGCACTGTGACCGGTCTGCCGCCTCCACACCGGCCGGCGTTTTTGCTTGCGCAACCACAGCCGCTGCAGCAGCAAGTACAATTGCAGCCAGGTCTGGAGCGGATCCAGAGCCAATGGTGGCAGGGACCGTCAGAAGCCCGTGATTATCTGACCGCGCAAAGTGCCGACGGCCGCTGGTTGTGGATTTACCGCACAGAACAACAGCAGTGGTTTGTGCATGGCGTGTTTGCCTGATGGACTATGCCGAACTGTTTTGTCAGAGCCATTTTTCCTTTCTGAGCGCCGCCGCCAGCCCGGAGCAACTGGTTTGTACCGCCGACAATCTGGGCTATCAGGCGCTGGCACTGACCGATGAATGTTCCGTCGCCGGCGTGGTACGGGCGCATCGCCAAATCAAACAACAGCAACTCAAGATCCGGTTGATTGTCGGATCGTATTTTCGCTACGGCGCAGATCTGCGTCTGCTGTTGCTGTGTCCGGACCGGAAAGCTTACGCCGAGCTGTGCCGCATCATCAGCAACAGCAGACGGCGTGCCGTCAAAGGCCAATATCAGCTGGAAGAATGGGATTTAAAAAGCTGCCGGGACTGCCTGGTGCTGTGGCTGCCCAGTGCCATCCCCGCCAGCGACCTACATTGGGGCGCATGGCTGAAGCGTCAGTTTGGCTCCCGCTTATATCTGGCCCAGCAGCGTGTGCTGGATGCGTGCGATTATGACTATCAGCAACATTGCCAGCAGCTGAGCCACCAGTTTGAGCTACCGGCCTGTGCCGTCGGTGCGGTGCTGATGCATGAAGCCGCGCAGCAACCACTGCTCGATGTGATGACTGCGATCCGGCTGGGGCTTCCCGTCACTGACGTCGGCCTCGATTTGTCCGCCAACCGGGAGCGCTGCTTAAGACCCATCAGCAAGTTGACACATTTGTTCCATGCGGATTTGCTGGCGCAAAGCTGTCGGGTCGCTGCACTGTGCCAGTTTAATCTCGATAGCCTGCGCTATGAATATCCGGCCGAGCTGGTGCCGCCCGGTCAGACGGCGATGCAATATCTGCGTCAGCTGGTGGCGGAAGGCAGCGCTGTACGTTTTGGCGACAGCGTGCCTGCGGCGATCGCCGCACAAATAGAATACGAGCTGCAGCTGATCGCCGAGCTCGATTATCCCTATTATTTTCTGACCATCGCCGATATCGCCCGCTTTGCCCGCGAACAGCAAATTTTGTATCAGGGCCGCGGCTCGGCAGCCAATTCAGTCGTTTGCTATTGCCTGCAAATCACCGCCGTTGATCCGCGGAAAATTTCGGTACTGTTTGAGCGTTTTATTTCCCGCGAGCGGGATGAACCGCCGGACATTGACGTCGATTTTGAGCATGAACGCCGTGAAGAAGTGATCCAGTACATCTATCAGAAATACGGCCGGCAACGTGCTGCTTTGACGGCCACGGTGATTTGTTACCGGCTGCGCAGCGCCGTCCGTGACGTCGGTAAAGCACTGGGGTTTGCCATCACCCAGCTCGAATACTGGCTGAAACAACTGAACCGGCGCCATCCTGACCTCAGCTGGTGGCAACAACTGGCACAACATGGTCTGGATATCCACAGCCTGCCGGCGCAGCAGCTGATCAGTCTGGTGGAGCAAATCCGCGGCAAACCCAGGCATTTATCCCAGCATGTCGGTGGTTTTGTCATTTCCGCCGGCCCGCTGCATGAAATGGTGCCGGTGGAAAACGCCAGCATGGCCGATCGCACCGTGATCCAATGGGACAAAGATGACTTAGAAACACTGGGCCTGATGAAAGTCGACATTCTGGCGCTCGGCATGTTGTCGGCGCTACGTAAAGCCTTAGCGATGATCAATCAGCAGCGGGAAGTGCCGCTGACGCTGGCGGAGATCAGTCAGACCGGTGATGACCCTGCCGTATACCAGCAAATCCAACAGGCCGACACTGTCGGCGTGTTTCAGATTGAATCGCGCGCCCAGATGAGTATGTTGCCGCGGCTAAAGCCAGCTTGCTTTTATGATCTGGTCATTGAAATCGCCATAGTCCGGCCCGGCCCGATTCAGGGCGATATGGTGCACCCGTTTTTGCGCCGCCGCGATGGTCTGGAACCCGTCAGTTATCCGTCGCCTGCAGTTGAGGCAGTGTTAAGCCGGACTATGGGCGTGCCAATTTTTCAGGAACAAGTGATTAAACTCGCGATGGTCGCGGCCGGTTTTTCCGGCGGCGAAGCCGATCAGCTGCGCCGGGCCATGGCCAGCTGGAAAAAAAACGGCGAACTGCTGCAGTTTGAAGCCAAGCTGATTAACGGTATGCAGCAACGCGGTTACGCCGAAACTTACGCCAAACAGATCTTTGCGCAGATCTGTGGTTTTGGTGAATATGGCTTTCCCGAATCGCACTCCGCCAGTTTTGCCTTGTTGGCTTATGCCTCGGCCTGGCTGAAATGTTATTACCCACTCGAATTTCTGACCGCTTTACTCAACAGCCTGCCGATGGGGTTTTATTCCGCGTCGCAGCTGGTACAGGATGGCAAACGCCATGGCTTGCAGGTATTGCCGGTCTGTATTCAGCATTCTGACTGGGATCACAAGATAGAGCAGAGCCCAACAGGCCCGGCGCTGCGACTGGGGTTGCGTCAGGTCAAAGGACTGCAACAGGATTTATTACTGCCGGTATTACAGCAGCGCCCCGCCGAAGGTTTTCATAGCCTGAGCAGCCTGAAACAAAGCGGCTTAAGACAAGACCAGTTGGCCGCACTGGCCAGCAGTGATGCGCTGCAGGCGCTGTCTGGCCATCGTTTTGCCAGCCGCTGGCAGTTGCTGGACCGGCTGGATGAACTGCCGCTGTTTCGCCAGCCAGTACGCCAGCCAGCACAACAGCCGCCAAGCACTGAGCCTTTATTGTTACAGCAGCTGGGACTGGATTTGCACACCGAACCAGAGGCTCCGGGTTGTCCGTTGCCGACACCGGACGCCTGGCAGCAACTCGGCGAGGATTATCAGAGTCTGGGGCTGAGCCTGACGCAGCATCCGGTGGCGTTGTTACGCCAGCATCCGACACTGGTGAAACAGTCGCTGCAACGCGCCTGTGATTTAGCCACCTGCCGCTCTGGTCAGGTGCTGCGGGTGATTGGCCTGGTCACAGTGCGGCAAAGCCCAGGTACCGCCGGTGGCGTCACTTTTGTCACGCTGGAAGATGAGACCGGTCAAATTAACCTGATTGTCTGGCAGGCGACGGCACAGGCACAGCAGCAAACCTTTATCAGCAGCCGGCTCTGGTTGGTGCATGGCGTGCTGCAACGCGAAGGCCTGGTCAGCCATCTGGTCGTTGGCAGAATAGAAAGCCTGGACCCGCTATTACCGGTGTTTCAGAGCCCAAGCCGGGATTTCCACTGATCCGCCGGCGCGTGTTCAGGGTAGAATCTGAGTGAATCAATCAACAGCAATCATCCTGACCAACCATGACAGAAGCAGACAAATACCAACGTTTTGACCAGTTCCTGCAAAAACGCCGCAGCGGTGCGTTGCGTGACAACAATAGCAGCGCACAACGACAATCCCGCTATGACAGCCCAAAAGGCCGGCAGGAAAAAAACGTCGACGCCACCATTTTGCAACTGCACAGTGCCATGGTGGATAAAATCCTCGCCAATCCGGCGCTGCTGCCGCCGGTCGTGGCACAGCTTGAACAAGAGCAGCAACAAGGTTTATTACGCCACAGCGCTTATTTATTCTGGAGCTGCGCTTTTGCGATGATTGAACAGCCGCAGTTATTCCGGGCGGCGCTGTTAAGTCCGGAACCACAGGCCTGCAAACATCGCCGGCGCACCCGTTTACGCGGCATTCTGACCGAAACCGAGCGCGAACAGGTGTTATCAGGGCAATGGTTGTCGCCTGCAGCGCTCACTGACCGGACTTAAAACCCGCGTGCCGCATAAACAACATAAAGTTCCAACACCGTTAAGCTGTTAACTCTGCAAAAAGCTTGTGCAGGGTGTACCCTAAGCCGTCCCCTTTGAGTACACTCAAGCATCTTCTTGTTGGTTTTTATTGGGTTTCTCCATGTTGCTGAATTCTGTTACCCGTGGCCTGTGTCGTTTCAGTGCCGGCGCTGTGCTGCCGGCGTCTTTATTGCTTTCTCCAATATTTTTCTACTCTGCACTGACGCAAGCGCAGCAGGTCATGGCGCAGCCTGCGACAGCTCAGCCTGCGATCGAACCACAGACCGAAGCCACTGGCGCACAGCCCGCAGCGCCCCGTCTGGCTGGTGAACTGCAAAGCCGCCAGCTACAGAGTAAATTTGGCAGTGTCAGTGTCGAAGCCCTGACGCAAAAAAATGAGGACGGCAGCGTCAACAGCCGCCAGTTCGTGCTCAAAGCCGGCCCGGCAACAGCGCCTACCGAAAAAACCATCAGCCCGACAGCAGGCGACGCGCTGCTACTGAGTAAAAACCCATTGTTCGATGCCGCGTTTGCGTTAAGCCAGCAGGAACGCCAGCAGAACAGTGTCAGCGAAATCACCGACTGGGGCTTTAATGACCAACAGGCGCTGCCTTGTCCTTGCTTTGAAACCGGCGCCAAATGGCATTATGTCTGGACCCGTGATTTATCCTATGCCTTGGATTTAGGCCTCGGGGCGCTGGACCCGGTACGCGCACAAACTTCCTTGTTGTTTAAAACCTCGCAGGTGCGGCCTGAACTGATTGCCCGCGGCGTCGACAACACGGAAGTCGCGCTGCAGGACACAGGCTCCGGTGGCAGCTGGCCGGTCAGTTCTGACCGCGTGGTCTGGGTGCTGGCTGCCAGTGGCCTGACGGCACAAGACCCCACAGGCGCATCGAATCAGGCCGCCGCAGACGCCTGGCAACAGCGTTGGTACGCCATTGCCCGTAATACTATTGTGCAGGACCGGGCTTATATTTTTGATGCCCGTTTGGGTTTATACCGCGGTGAAACGTCTTTCCTTGACTGGCGCGAGCAGAGCTATCCAAGCTGGACCGCCAAAGATACCTTATTCCTCGCAGAGTCATTTTCGCTCTCCACCAACGTGCTGCATTATGTCGCGTTAAGCCGCGCCGCAGAGGCCGCCAAAACGCTGGAACCCGCGCGCGCAAACGAGCTGGCACAAATGGCACAAGCGCTGAAACAAGCGATCAACAGCTGGTTCTGGCTGCCAGAGCGTGGCCTGTACGCCCGCTATATCGGTGCCGCACATAACCCAATGCCGGTGGAACAATACGATTTACTGGGTCTGTCGCTGGCCATCAGCCATGGCGTGGCCTCACCGCTGCAAGCCGAGCAGATTTTGCAGAATTACCCGTTGACGCAGGCCGGTCCGCCGGTGATTTTCCCGGCGCTGCCGGACGTGCCGATTTATCATAACCGCGCGATCTGGCCTTTTGTCAGCGCTTATCAACTGCGCGCGGCACGGCAGCAAAATCAGGCTGAACTGTTCCACAAAATCGCCGTGTCGTTGTATCAGGGCGCCGTGCTCAATCAGTCGAATATGGAAAATCTGGAATGGCTCAGTCAAAAAGCCCATGTCGAAGATGGTGCTTTATCCGGTCCGGTGATTAATTCTGAACGCCAGCTCTGGTCCGTCGCGGCTTATGGTGATTTGGTGATCGGTCAGCTGTTTGGCGCGCAGCTTAGTGCCGGCACGCTGACGATCAATCCGTATATTCCGGCGGATCTGGCGCGTGAACTGGATCTTGGCAACAGTCTTCACCTGCAAAACCTGAACCTGGCCGGCACCACACTGGATTTACAGCTCGAGTTACCAGCGCAGGCTCGCCGTGGCCAGGTGTACCGGCTGGCGCAAATCAGCCTGAACGGTCAGCCGCAAGTGCTGACCGGCAACCAGCAATTCAGTATCAACCTTGATGATTTCAGTCAGCAGCGCAACGAGCTGGTGCTGAAACTGCAGGCGATGGATGCGCCGGTGTCCCGCCTGACTGAGCTGCGTACCGCCAATAACAGTGGCCCGCTTGGCAGCATCAGCAGCAGCGAAAAACGCAAACTGCTGGCCCCGAAAGAGCCGCTGCTGAGCTTAAGCCTCAGTGACAAGGGTATTCCGACGCTGCAGTTTGATGCCGCCGGTGAAACTGACACCCGTTTCAGCCTGTATAAAAATGGCGTGCCGGTAAAACTCAAACCCCGTCAGCAAGACTGGACTGACAGCAAAGCCAAAGCCGAATACAGCCAGTGTTATGCACTGACGCAACACTACAAAGACACCGGCTTAAGCTCGCAACCGAGCCGCACCTTGTGTACACCTGGAGCCAGTGTCGAACTGGTGGCGGGTCAGGGGCTGACCAGCGCAGATCACGACATCAGCGACTATCTGCAGCATCCGGTGTTTAAAAACTGGGGGGCGCCAGAGCAACAACTTCAACTTAATTTCACCGCCAGCCACGCCGGTAGGCATGCCCTGCGTCTGCAGTACTTCATCGACAACGGCCCGATCAATACCGGCATCACTGCGGTGGTCAAACGCCTCAGTGCAGACTGTCCGCAGTCTGGCAAACAGCAGGCCACGCTGGTGATGCCGCATCTGGCGACCGCCCTGGAAGCCGGCTGGTCGAGCCGGGCTGATTTTCATGTCAAAGCCGGCGAGGTTTGCCAGCTCACCATTTCAGATGGTTTTAACATGAGCTATCTGCAGCATTTTAATTTATATACCGGCGGCAAAGGCGGTCGTACCGGCCCGCTGAATCAGGCGGTGATCCACAAAGCGCTGATCCAGCCGATGGCCGAGTAACACTCAGCCTGCCGCTACAAAAAGCCTGGTACGCAGCGACCGGGCTTTGAATGTTCCTTTGGAGTTGTTGTGAACCTGTATCTGATCCTTGCTTTAATCTCCGCCGTGTCGATGGCCAGCAGCGGCGTCATTGCCCGCCTGTCCGGCTTAGCACCGGCTGAACTGACTTTTTATCGCTTGTTTGTTGGCGCCATCTGCTTGTTTACGCTGGTCCTGCTACTGGGTAAACAGGCCGAACTGAAGCAAAAGCCGGACCGGCGCATTGTGCTCAATGGCGTGTTGCTGGCCAGCTTTATGATGTGTTTTCTCAAGGCCATTAGTTTTATCAGCCTTGCTAACGCCATTATGCTGGTTTATCTGGCGCCGGCACTCGCCGCCATTGCCGCGCATTTCCTGTTCGATGAAAAACTGGATTTGGCTTCAGGGCTGTTGATCGCCTTGTCGTTTTTAGGCTTTGCCATGCTGCAGCAATTTAAACTCGACCTGGTGCTGACCGAAGCGCAGTGGCCGGGTTTTGTCTATGGCATGCTGTCACTGGTCACCTATACAGGATTTTTGTTAGCGAACCGGCACAGCGGTAAATCAGAATCACCGCTACAACGGGCGTTTTATCAGCTGATCATCGGCGCTTTATGTGTATTGCCGTTTCTGAGTGCAGCCCCAATCCCTGGCGCAGACACGCTGCTGTGGGTATTTTTAGCCGGCTTTTTCCCCGGCTTTCTGGCGATTTATCTGGCGATTGTCGCGCTTGAGCATTTACCAACGCGGGTGTTTGGCACGCTGGCTTATATCGAACCCGTTGCGGTTATTCTGGCCGGCTGGTGGCTGTTTGGCGAAACACTGAGCCCGCTGCAACTGGGTGGCGTGGCGATGATTTTGCTGGCTGGTCTGGTGCAATCGTTGTTGCATCAGCAGCGGGTTCCGGCGCTACCCAATCCCCAACCCAGGCCCGTGCCTTGAATTTCCTCGCCCATCTGGTACTGGCCGAAGACAACGCCGAAGCGCGTTTTGGTAACCTGCTGGGTGATTTTTGTCATGGCGTTGATGTCAGCGCCCTGCCGCCGGTCGTCCATGCCGGCCTGCTGCGCCATCGCGCCATCGACCGCTTTACCGATGCTGCCAGCGAGGTGCGCGCGGCCAAAGCCTTATTCAGTGCACAGCGGCGCCGCTTTGCGCCAGTGATGGTCGATGTGCTGTTTGACCATTTTTTATTACGGCATTGGCAGCGTTTTGAACAACGGGCCTATTCACCGTTGTGCCAGCAGATTTATCAGGACTTATGGCAACAACGCGCCAAAATGCCACCAGCAATGGCTGCCACCGTGACGTCCATTGTGCAACACGACTGGTTTGCCAGTTATCGCAGTATCGAAGACATCGGTCTGGCGCTGGACCGTATTGCCAGCCGCATCCGTTTTGCCAACCAGTTTTCCGGCAGCATTGACGAAATTCGCTTCCATTACCGCAAATTAGACCAGCTGTTTTTGCAGTTTTACCCACAACTGCAAGCTTTTGTCCGGCAACTGGGGCCGGAACAAACGGCGCTGGCGGCCAGCAAAGCGCCCGGTTGAAACGCCTGTACAGCAGAAAAAAATGTTACACTATCCGCAATTTACTTCCCTCTTTTAATTCGGAGCTGATATGAGCCAATTTCCTGACGACGGCAACGGCGATATGCTGCAAGCCATGCACGATTCCGGCATGGATTTAACCAAACCGCTGGATCTGGATTTTTACCTGGTATTTCCCAATCGCGACAAAGCCGAAAAGGCGCTGGAAGCGATGAGCAAACTGGAGCAACCCGGTGAAGTCGAACTGAATTTAAATGACCTGGATCAGTGGGAGCTGATTGTGTCGCTGAACATGCAACCAGACCATGCGGTGATCACCGCCAAAGAAGCCGAACTGGATAAATTTGCCAAAAAATTCAGTGGCCATAACGACGGTTGGGGCGTGATGCAACATCAGGACGGCGACGACGAATTCGCTGACGATCACGACCATGAATGTGATGACGACTGCGATCATCACCACCACTGATGCCTTTCACCGCTGAACTGACTTACCGCACGCTGGGCCCGCTGTTTTATCAGACAGTGGCACCCACGCCTGTGGCAGCGCCAGACTGGCTGCTGTTTAACGCTGCCTTAGCGGCAGAGTTGCAGTGGCCAGAAGGCGCCAGGCAAACACCACTGGGCCTGCAGTATTTTTGCGGCAACCAGCTGGCGCCCTGGATGCAACCGACGGCATTAGCCTATACCGGCCATCAGTTTGGTTCTTTGGCGCCCCGCCTGGGCGATGGCCGGGCTTTATTATTGACTGAAGTGCTGAGCCTCAGCGGCAAGCGCTTTGACGTGCAGTTAAAAGGCGCGGGTCCGACGCCGTTTTCGCGCCGTGGTGATGGCCGTGCCGCGCTTGGCCCTGTGCTGCGGGAATATCTGATCAGCGAATGGATGGCCGCCGTTGGCGTGCGCACCAGCCGCGCGCTCGCTGCGGTTACCACTGGCGAAACCATCTACCGCGATACACGGGTACCCGGTGCAGTGCTGACCCGGGTCGCGGCGTCGCATATCCGCATCGGGACTTTTCAGTATGCGTCGATGCACGGCAGCAGTGCGGATGTCAAAGCGCTGGCCGATTATGTCATCACCCGGCATTACGCTGAAATACGCGATGATGCACAGCCTTATCTGGCACTGTTGCGCGCAGTCGCTACGGCACAGGCCGACCTGATTGCGCACTGGATGAGCCTTGGTTTTGTCCATGGCGTGATGAATACCGACAATATGACCGTCAGCGGCGAAACCATCGACTATGGCCCTTGTGCCTTTATCGATGCATTTGACCCCAGCGCTTGTTTCAGCTCGATTGATAGCCAGGGTCGATACGCCTATCGCAATCAGCCGCCGATCGCTCAGTGGAATTTAGCGCGGCTTGCCGAATCATTATTGGTATTGCTGCACGAAGACGAGCAACAAGCCATCGCCGCGGCGATGACCGTGCTCAACGACTTCCCGGCACTGTATCAGGCCGCACGACTAAAGCGGTTTGCCGCGAAGCTAGGCTTACCGTCGCCGCTTGAGCCTGATCTGCCGCTGATTGATGATCTGTTGACGTTACTTTCGCAGCAACAAATTGATTTCACGTTATTTTTCCGTGAGCTGTCGCGCCCTGCCGCCATTCCGGGCGCTCTGGCCGGCCAGCTATTTGCTGAACCTGCCGCTTTTAATGCCTGGCAACAGCGTTGGCTACAACGGCTGACTGCAGCGGCTCTGGACCCGGTAGCGCTGAGCCAACAGCTGCTACAGGCCAATCCGGCTTTTATTCCGCGTAACTTCCGCATTGAACAAATCATCGACAGTGCACTCAATGGTGATCTCGGACCGGCACGGGCATTTGTAAACGCCAGCCAAACCCCGTTTGACGATGAGCTGCATTGGGCTGAATTGCCGCCAGCCAGTTTTTGCAACTACCAGACGTTTTGTGGCACTTAAGCCCGGGATTGTGCGCCAGGCACTGACCGGACCAATCATCCGCGCTGGTTTTCAGCCGCAGTCGGTTGATCCACAAGGCCCACGCCGCACTATAACGGCGTGATTGTTAAAGGCTATCAACTCTGGCCGGAGCACACTGATGGGATTGGATTGCCGCGAAATTCTCGACGTCAAAGAATACGAGTTTTTACTGAACTGGTTTATCCGGATGCAGCAACAACATGGGATGGCGGCTTTACAGGAACCGTACAGCTACGACGGTTATTCAGCCTACGACCAGCTGTGTAACCAGCTGCTGGAGCAAGCCCGCATCGCATTTATCGAACAATTCGGCTATCCGGCGCCGCCACTGGTGTTCACCAATCTGTTCCATCTGGCAGAACTGGAACTGGCCGGTAAACGCAATGCCCGTGGCATTAAAACACCGCCACAACTGATGTAGTCCCGATACTCCCGCAAAGCAAAAAGCCCGCACTGCGGGCTTTTTTGTTTTGCCGAAGATGACGTTAAATCGCCGCTGCCGGTTGTTTTTCCGGTGTTGCGGTCGATGGTTGGCTGGCTTGCATGGTCTGACCGCGTTGTTTCAGTAAATGATATCGTTCCCGCTGTTCAGCAGTCAGTTTACGGGCGACCACCGGCCCTAACGGTAATGCCGCCACTTGAACGGCTGTTTTATGGCCCTTGGTGTTGGGTAAAGTGCCGTACACATCGGTGACGGCATAATTCGACAAATTGGTCAGGATGGTTTTACTGCCCTGCAGATAAGGTTGCTCATCAAGACGCAGATAGGTGGCTAAGTGTTTACGCAGGTCGGCCTGAAAGTCTGGGAAATAAGCCGCGCTGCGTTGGTAAAAGCTGGATACGCGGAAGCCTAATGTGCCTTTTGGCAAAGTACCGCGGTTAGAGTTAATAAACTCAGCGGCATTTTTCACCAATTGCTGTTGCACATTGCTACCGGTATAGGCGATAGCCGGGAGATTCGGACTACCGATAATGCCCTGATACAGGCCATAAATCACTTCCGGTTGCTGTGGAAATTGTTTCGGCAGAATAGCGAACTGAATATCATCCAGACTTAACCGGACACCGGCGACGGTCAGGATCTTCTGACTCAGCAAGCCAGGTTGTTCTGATGTGCCTAGTAAAAACGTTGCTAGATCTTTGCGTGGATATACTTTGATCACTTCATCCAGCACGGTGACGTTGTAGAGATTCAGCCAATAAGCCAGTTGTTCGTTTTTGCTCAGCTGATTGAGCGGAGTCTGGTCCGGTACTGCCGACAACTGTTGGCGCAGCTGCGTCACGACATCGCGCATTTCCGGATTATTTTGATACTCTTCAAAATGAAAACGATTGGCCGACAGTGCAGTAAAATGATCACCTACCGGATAGCTGCGATAAATGTCGTAACGCTGCTCACGTTCCAATACTGTGCTGCGCTGCGGAATGCCTTCGCTGAGCACTGAAGTGCGAAGCACCAAGTCCAGTACTTTGTAGTCGATTTTTTTGCCTTGCTCTACGCCGCCAAAAAAACTGGCGGGTAATGTCTGATTTGGGCCGGATTGCTGAGCCTGGGATGGTGCAGCTTGCGCCTGCACTGTGGAGGCTGCAACAACAGGTGTCGTTAATGGATTTAACAGCAGAGCGGCAATAACAGTGGCAGAAGTACGAAGTTTCATTGGCGGCAGTCCTTGTATATTTGCATGGCAATATTCACACTAGCTAAACAAATACAAAGACGCAACCATTAATCACAATTTGTTTACTTAAAATAACCGACCTGCGGACATCACGGTCAGGCCGGCTATTCAATGCAGCATCAGGCCTGATACAAAGTCCGGATCCACTTCTCTTCAGTGATAAAATTCCAGCTCCATTTTTTCCACTGGGCAGACAAGCCTTTCGCCACCGCCTGATCTGCGCTTAAACCCTGCGTTTTCATCGCCTGCACTTCAACTAAAGTCTGCTCCATCATCGCCAGAAAGCGCTGTAAACCGGCTTTATCCATCAGATCGCCATGGCCCGGAATAATTTTGGTGGTGTCGTTGACCTGACTGAGGATGGTCTTGGTGTTGGCGATGTAGCCTGCGACGGAGCCACCACTATTGAGGTCGATAAACGGGAAACGATCAGCAAAAAACAAATCGCCCATGTGCCTACACGCCCTCCCCAAGGCTGACTATGTATCATTCCGTCATTGTTGACTTCAGCATCAATTTCAGGCAGTTTTTAACACCGCACGTGATATTACTGGTTGATAATAAAAGATAAAACAAACGCCGCCCAAATGACTCGGATGACGAGCCTGTACAAAAACGGACTTTTTGATGCAAAAAAAATACTATTTTTTAGTTCTAATTCTTTCGCTTTTTGCAATCATTGCATACAACGAAAAACCAACCAACGAAGAACTGGCCACATACTTTACTGAAAACAAAGACACCTTCTTAAACTTGTCAAAAACGACATGCCTTGCTCAACAAAAACATAAAATTGTTTTTCACCGTTTTTTCCATGACAGCGAAGGGAGAACAACTGAAGAAGAGCTAAAAGCTTATCCTGAACTGGACAATGAATTAAAAAACACTATCAATGGTGAATTTTTGCGAGACATCATAATATCTGGCGAGCCTTGTCGCATATCTATGAGTGTATGGGACACTCTCATGACAGGCAGCGGTCAGATGATTGGATATGTATTTAATCCTAAAAGAATAAGCCCATACCATAAAGATATCGACGTCGAAAAAATGATAGAAGAATTCAAGCCAATTTATTACACCATTGCGTTGAGTGACGGCTGGTATATTTTTTACGAATACACACCATGATTTAATAAATCGCTGATGAATGGCGCCGGCGACTCTAACAAAGCAATCATTTAAGACGATACCATCAGCTGATAATGCCATCTACCCTACTACTGGACAGATGGCGCTTTCATGCGAAATCAGGCCTGATACAAAGTCTGGATCCACTTCTCTTCAGTGATAAAATTCCAGCTCCATTTTTTCCACTGGGCAGACAAGCCTTTCGCCACCGCCTGATCTGCGCTTAAACCCTGCGCTTTCATCGCCTGCACTTCAACTAAAGTCTGCTCCATCATCGCCAGAAAGCGCTGTAAACCGGCTTTATCCATCAGATCGCCATGGCCCGGAATAATTTTGGTGGTGTCGTTGACCTGACTGAGGATGGTCTTCGTATTGGCAATGTAACCAGCAACCGAGCCACCGCTGCTGAGGTCAATAAACGGGAAACGATCGGCGAAAAACAAATCGCCCATGTGCAGCACATTCTGTGCTTGAAACCACACCACTAAGTCACCATCGGTATGGCTGACCGGCATAGTCCTGAGCAGCACCTGCTGACCATTCAGATTCAGTGTTTTTTCGCCGCTGAAAGTCTCGGTTGGTAAACCAGCTTGGTTAAACTTGGCATCACTTTGCAATCGGGTCAGCACGGCCTGGTGCGCAATAATGCGGGCACCGCCAGCCAAAGCAGCATTGCCGTCGGTATGGTCTTTATGGAAATGGGTGTTGACCAGCGTGTTGACGCTGATGCCGCTTTGCAGCCGGTCCAGCTCGGATTTGACCAGCGGCGCTGTTGCAGCAAACTGCGCATCAATGACTAAAGCGCCATCTTTGCCAAGGAGCGCAGCGATATTACCACCACTGCCTTTGACCAGATAAAGCTGTGGCGCCAGTTGTTGGCTACTGACTTTTGGCGCATCGGCGGCCCAAACAGAACTGACAAACAAAGCGCTGCCAAGCAGCGCAAAAGCAGGGAATAAACGAACAGAGATAGTCATTGGCAAAGGTTCCTGTGCTGGTTGATTCGGGATGTGTGATCCACAACTCGTTACGACACTGACGCTAAAACTGATCAGTGCCATGACACAAGCCTTTGCCTGTAGAATCACGTTAAGGTGCGACCACCGGCGTGTCACAGCGATGTTCACTCTTATATTTGCCTTCGCGATACAGATAAGACGGCAACTGGACTTGCGCCAACGCTTGTTCATATTGTTGGCGGCTAGCCGGTAAATCACTCAAATGCAGTGCTTTTTTTGCTTCATCATAAGTACCGCGCACCACAGTGCCATCCGGTTTTAAGATGGTCAGGCCTTCCGGCTGCTTTAGTGCAAAATACTGGTCAAACTGGATCAGGGCCCGCCCCGGTGATGTGCTGTCGAGGGTCAGATCACGGCCAATCATCGAATGACAGCTGCTGACACCCAGCATCGATATCAAAGTCGGCGCCAGGTCAATCTGACTGGTCAGTGTATCAATACTACCGGCCTTGGTGTCGGCACCTAAAATGAGGCCAGGAATGCGGAATTTCTCTACCGGGATCAGATTCGAGCCATAGACGCGGTTATCATGATCGGCGACGACTAAAAACAATGTGTCCTGCCAATAACTGCTTTGCCGCGCTTTTTTAAAGAACTGTCCCATCGCCCAGTCGGCATATTTCACCGCGTTATTGACAGTATTTTTCGGCTGTTCGTGCAGGTCGATACGGCCATCGGGAAATTCAAAAGGTTCGTGGTTGCTGGACGTGAACACCAGACTGAAAAATGGCTGGCCACTTTGCTGGCGCTGTTGCTGCAGGCGGGTCAGCTCTGCATCGGCTTTATCAAACAAATCCTCGTCACTGGCACCCCAACTGGCGACAAACTTGGGCTGTTTAATCTGATTGATATCGACGATTTGACTAAAACCGTTGCCGGTAAAATAGCTGCGCATATTGTCAAAATGCGCTTCCCCGCCGTAAATAAACTGGGTATGAAAACCAGCCGCTTTTAACACTGACGCCAGCGTGGTGAAATTTTGCTGGCTATTGGAAAGCTTCACTGTGCTTTGTGCCGGCGTAGGTGCAAAGCCTGCCACCACCGCTTCAATACCGCGCACTGAGCGGGTACCGGTGGCATACAACTGTTCAAACCACAGGCCTTGTTGCTTCAGTCGTTCAAGCTCAGGTGTCACTGGCACACCGCCAAGCGACTTCACAAAAGTCGCGCCCATACTTTCCTGCAGCACAATGACCAGATTCAGTGGCTTGTCGCGTTGGACAGTTGCCTGCTGTTGATGCCAGGTCGGCTGCGCCGGGTTATTGAACTGATAGTGTTTTAACCAGGGCCAGTCCAGCGCTTGTTTTAACATAGTCGCTTCATCCAGCTTGCCGTACATCTCAGTGGAGCGTGCTTCATGGCGCAGGCTGTAAATCGCATACAACACCGAATAACCCGAGCTGATGATCAACGAATTGACCATCGCATCCGGCGTGATAGCAAACAACGCCGGATTGGCGGGTCGGTGTTGTGTGGTCGAGCGGATGCAGATAAACACCAGCATCACCACCAACGGCCAGCTCAGCCACAGTTTTTGATTCGAGGTGCAGCCTTGTCGCGCTGACACCGCACGTAAACGCCGCATCGCTAAAAACACCAACAGACCGGTGAATGCAGTGCCCAAAATCAGCGGCACGCGAAAGCCATGCCATAAAGTGCTAAATACTTCCTTCGGATACTTCAGGTATTCGATATATAAACGATTCGGCCGGACGTCATATTGCAGCAGGAATGAAGGCGTCGATAATTCGATAAAAATCAATAAGGTCAGTGCAATCAGGCACCAGATATAACTAAAGCGGCGCCACAGTATTTTCCAGCGCGAGACCGCCAGCACAGGAGCCAGCAGCAGCGGGATCACCAATAACAGGCCAAGCAGAATCAAATCCGCGCGTACGCCCTGCACTAACATCCACAGCGGATTGCCTGCAGCCTGCACCCGCTCCCATTGCCATAACATCAAGGCCAGCCGGCTCAACGTTAAGCCAGCCAGTGCCAGAACAATAAAATGAGTGAATACCAGATAAGGACCGCTGAGGCGGCCCAGAAAAGATTGCTGTGACATCTAAACCCTGCAACTTGTTATTTTTATACATCGGGTAGTGTGCCGGAGCTTTCTTAAATCAACCTTAAGAAAGCGGCAAACAGTAAGCGTCACAAAACTTACACAAATTTACTGGTCACAGCAAGCCTTTGCTCTGCCGACCAGCCCCCTCAAGCAACGCCAATCAGAACTCATATTCCAGCGCAAACCGCAGTGTGTTATTGACCGTCGATGCATCAATAGCAAAGATCACGGCCAGCTCCCATTTCAGCATTTTCATTTGCTCAAACTTTTGTACGCCCATCAGACTCGGACCTGCGCCTTTGTAATTCTCGCCAGCATAAAATTCAAACGCCGGTTGCAGCTGCGGCAAATAGCGATAACGGTATTGCAGCCGGAATTCGCCTTCCAGTTCATTCTCTACCGTATTGCCCCATTCATAAACGGCAAGCGCATTTAACGTCAGGCTGGTTGGGCCGAATTCTTTTTCCATCAGCAGGCCGCTGGTAAATTCGTAATTGCCTAAATGATTCTCGCGTTCCAGCTCAAACAACATGCCCCAGTCGGCACTGTATTGACCTTGCTCGGTTAACATCCAGCGCAGTTCCAGCTCGTAACCAGTGATCTGATAATCCTGTGGCGTGCGCCGCTCTGCCATCACGTATAGTTCCAGCGCCACCCGGTCGGCGATGGCCCGGCCATAACCCAGCTTTTGCGCCATGTCGTTATCGTTTTGGTGCGCGTTCTGCTTCTGATAGACATACCGATATTCAAATTCCTGCTCATACGGCTGCACATAAGGGTGATAGACCTTATCGACGACACGGCCATCAGCCAGCGCTATGCCGGAAAAGCCAGTCAACAGCAAGCCGCAACCCAGCGATGTTAACCATGATGTTCTGCTCATGACCTCAGCTCCCGCCGGCGTAATACCAGCAACAAAATCAGCGTCAGGCTCCACGCCAGCAACTGGCCCTGACTCGGACTGGATTTATAGCCGATCAGTGCATTCAAAAAATAACCCAATTCAGAACTCTCATCGATCCACAGGTGCGCTCTCAGCATCGGTGCTGCGCCCCCCAGCAAATCCATCTGATGCAGAATAAACACCGCCGCACTGACTTGCCGCGCAGCACTAAAACACAGCAATACTGCCGCCACCTGTCGCCAGTACAGCTGTAATTCCAGCACCAGATGATAAATCAGCACGGCAATACTCAGACTGATGCCACTGCCGAGTGCAGCCCCAAGCCACAGGCTTTGGCTGTCGTCCAGCTGGCGTGGGTACAAAAATAAATACAACACCAGGTTACTGCCGTTGACCAGTAACAACGCCACCACCGCCGTCGCAGCCAGCCAGACATGCTGGTTTTTTTGCAGTAACAACGCGGCAATCAACAACGCACAGAGGCCATAACAACAGGCATACCAGAATTCGAGGCCCTGTCCGTCCCACAGTTCGGCCAGAAGGCTGTATTGGCTGCTTTGCAGCAGCAGTAGCGGTGCGCCTAACATCAGCACCCGTAACAGAATGGCGCGCATCGCTGACGGGTTTGCCGCCAGTAACAAGCTTAATAACAGCACCACCGGCAATAATTCCCGCAGCAGCAAGACCACGGTATTAATCAGCATCATCGCCTCCGGCTTGCAGGGCCTGCCATTGCTCTTTTGGCAGCGCTATCAGTTGGCCTTTGGCACTGTCGGGGTTATATTCGCCGCTAAACGGATAAGTGCCGGGTTGCAGCGGGCCGACAAACACGACGCCGGAACTGCCACCCAGAATCACTTTTTCCCGGTTCATCGAAAAGCTTTCAAACTCTTCCGGGTTTGGGTCCTGATTGTGAATAATGATTTTTACTTTTTGTCCGGCTGGCACCTGCAAAGTACTGGGGCTGAATAAATGATCTTTCAGCGTCAGGCGAAATACCGGAATTTCGGCAGCGCCCAGCCAGACTGACCAGAATCCGCTCAGCAACAAACTCAAACGCAGCCACAGCGTCAGGCGCTGGTGAACCGGTGTTGGTCTCATCTGATTGATCAATGGCTTTGATGGCACAATGGCAACTCCAATGTCACTGCTAATCCACCCAGCGCTGAACGGCCAAGCGCCAGGCGGCCCTGATGCAACAGCGCGATATCCTGCACTATCGCAAGACCCAGCCCACTGCCGGGTTGTCCAGACTGATGCCGGTCCCCACCGACCCGATAAAAACGTTCAAACACCCGTGCATATTCCTCCGGCGCGATCCCTGGGCCCGAATCCTCC
This sequence comes from Rheinheimera sp. F8, assembly GCF_001518915.1. Taxonomy (NCBI): domain Bacteria; kingdom Pseudomonadati; phylum Pseudomonadota; class Gammaproteobacteria; order Chromatiales; family Chromatiaceae; genus Rheinheimera; species Rheinheimera sp. F8. Next base: position 2,664,072 of record NZ_CP013656.1, on the reverse strand, counting down.
ACCAGCAAGCGGGCCTGGTCGGCATTTTGCTGCAGCGTCAGCTGGATTTGGCCATGCTCCGGCGTGTATTTGCTGGCGTTGCCGACCAGATTCACCACTAACAATTTCAGCGCAAAGGCGTCTCCATCCAGCAGCACCTGCTCATCACCTTCCAGTGCGATTTGCTGCTGGCGCCGTTCAATTTGCGGATATAACTCAGCGACCACATCGCGGCATAACACTGCTAAATCCAATTTCTGCAGTTTGGCCGAGAAATGCGCCGGATTAGTACGGTTTAATAACATGATTTGTTCAATCAGTGCACTCATCCGGCTGACGCCATCTTGCAGTGCCTGCATGATCTGGTCCGGATCGGCCAGACCGGCCTCACGCCAGCGCTGCTGCGCATTGTGCAGGTTCACCTGTAATACGGCCAGCGGCGTTCTGAGTTCATGCGCCACATCGGCAGCAAAACGTTTTTCGCGGGCAAAGGCGTCATCCAGTCGCGCCAGCAATTGATTGGTGCTCGACAGCATCTGGTCCAGTTCCTGCGGGGTTTGCTCCAGTTTTAACGGTGATAAATCGTCGGCTTTTTTGTGTGTCAGCTGGCGCGCCAGCTCCAGCAGCGGCCTTAAGCCCCGCCCGACCAACAGCCAAATCAGTAGCGCCTGCAGCGGCAGACTCAGTACCACCGGGTAAATCGACGCCAACACCACCTGGTCCGATAATGCCAGCCGATCCTGTAACGGCTGCGCGACAATCACCGTCAAATCTTCCACCGTCTGGCGAAACGTCTGCCAGCGTTTACCGGCAAAATTCTGCTCGCTATAGCCATCCTGTGGACTTATTAAAGTGTCTGGCGTCTGAGCGCTGTGGTAAAGCAGACGGTCGCCCTGCCATAACTGGATGGCATTGGCTTCGGCCATATTGGCCGCGGTCTGTGAGTTGGTATGTTGATATGGCGCCAGCACACTGGCCGCCAACGCTTTGAGATCTTCATCAAACAGGCGTTGCGCCTGGGCGCTGCTTTGGCGATAACTTTGCAGCGCCGCTAAAAAACTGGTCAGCGTCAGCAAGGCGATTAACAAAGTCACCAAATAACGCCGGATTGAAGTCATGCCGCACTCACGCTGTAACCAACGCCACGCACGGTTTTGATAAAGTCTTTGGGCAGTTTTTTGCGTAGGTTCGAGATATGCACTTCAAGCGCATTACTGGCGACTTCTTCACCCCAGGCATACAGGCTGGCTTCAATTTGTTCGCGGGTTTTGATGCGGCCGGCCGATTCGAGCAGCAACTTCAGCAACACATATTCACGTCGCGACAGTGTTAAAGCTTCACCATCGACCTGCACCTGATGGGCGCTGCTGTCGAGCACCACAGGGCCAACGGTAATTAAGTGACTGGTCGCAGTGCCAAGCCGGCGTTCAATGACGCGCAGCCGGGCAAACAATTCTGTTAATGCAAAGGGTTTAACCAGATAATCATCGGCGCCTAAATCTAAGCCTCGAATGCGATCATCGACGCCGTCACGCGCGGTCAATACCAACACCGGCAAGCGCGGGAATTTGTGGCGGGTTTGCTTTAACACATCGAGCCCATCCATATCCGGCAGGCCTAAATCCAGCACTACAGCGTCACAATCGCCGCTGCGGATACTGGACAATGCCGCAGCACCGGTATTGACGTGATTGACGGCAAAGCCCTGATCGCTCAGCGCTAACTGCACCCCTTGCGCCAGCGCCTGATCATCTTCAACTAATAATACCCGCATCCGTTCTCCGTATTTATACCCGTCATCCTTGAAGATTCGGGGTATATCTGACTGACAATTATTTTTTCAGTTTTTTCTGCACTTTGGCCAGTAATGCCGCGATTTCCTGCTGGCGGCCGGCATCGGCACTTTCACGCCCCGGACGCGGCTGTGCCGCTTTGGCAATTTCAAGATAACGCAAAGCCTGCGCCCAGTCGCGTTTTCCTGCTAAATAATCAGCGTAAAAGTAATTTGGATCAATCCCTTGTGGGTTTTGTTCCAGCGCTTTTAACAGCAATTCTTTGGCTTTTTTGTTGTCGCCAAAACCGATTGGCCAGCCCGGTACTTTCGAATACAACACACCAAGGCTGGTGTAGGCTGAACCTTGCAAAGCGGTTGGGTCCAGTTGCAGCGCTTGTTCTAAATCGGCTTTGGAGCCTTCAGCCACCGACAACGCACCTAAACCACCTTTGGCATTGGCATAACTTGATTTAATAATGCCGCGCCAAATCAGCGCTTCAGCTTTATCCGGATTGCTGCCAACCACTTTGTCGGCACTCGCCAGCAGTTCGGCAAAAGCTTTTTCGCGGTCATCTTCCGGCAATGCGTAGTTCACTTCGGCCCAGCGGTCCTGCAGTGGTTTAATGTCGGCCAACACATCAGCCAGCACGGTAGAACTGGCCAATAAGGTCACAGCAGCGAATAAGTGTTTGATGGATACTTTCATGGTGATAAGCCTTAAGGTTGGGAAAGTTGTGCGTAACGACGGATCACGGCCAGCTTGGCGGCCAGTGCTTTGTCGACGATACCGGGCAGGACTGCATTGACCCGCACGAATAATTGCTCCGGCCAGCCAATAAAACGCCGCGCCTGATCCTGTTGAATTTGTTGTACCAAAGCCGCGGCAACTAAAGCCGGGCTATCACTCTGATTACCCAGTTCACGATTCATCGCGACCACCGCATCACTGTTAATGGCGGTATCTGTGGCACGTGGCGCGAAATACAGCACTTGCACCGCACTGTCCGACAGCTCACGTTTCAGCGCTTCGGTAAAACCGCGCAGGCCAAATTTACTGGCGCTATAGCCAGTAAAACCGGGATAACCGATACTGCCAAATGCGGAACCGACGTTGACAATCATCGCCGCCGCTTTGCGCTGCAATTCGGGTAATAAAGTTTGCGTCAGTAACATTGGCATCAGCAGATTGGTGCTGAGCTGCGTGGCATAATCCTGCTGCGCCACCAGACCAAACTGGCTGATGCCAGCGTTGTTAATCAGCAGATCAATGCCTTGCAGACCCCGCACAAACGCCAGTAAATCCTGCCGTTCCTGTTCCTTGGTTAAATCCGCACTAAAGATCTGGTGATCGGCCGGATGTTTGGCGATAAGCTCAGCCTGTAACGTGGCTAAACGCGCTGCGTTGCGCGCGACCAGCACCAGACGGGCGCCGGCAGCTGCCAGCTGCAGCGCGATCGCCTGACCAATACCACCGCTGGCACCGGTCAGTAATACCGTTTTGCCACGAAGTTCCATCAGACCGCCTCCTCTGCCGCGGCATCTGCTGTGGCAGCCAGCTTGGTGATGCCATGCTCCGGCGTCAGGGTACGGAAAATATCGCCATATAAGCGGTAAAAACGTTTGGCTGCGTGCACAATCAGCGCTTGGTCAGCCGGGTCGTCGATTTTATTCATCAGGTTTTCATAGAATTTGATGTGGTCCTGATCCAGCGCACCGTGTGATGTCAGGTAGCTGAACGCTGACTTTGGCAACTGCAGTTTGGTCGCGATGGTTTCAGCGGCGTTTTCCGCCAGAGCGGTGGACGTGCCTTCCAGCACCAGCACCATGCCAAAAAAACCAACCGGGTTAATACGGCGCACCATGTCATAGGCGTAAGACACCATCATTTCAGTGGCAAAAGACGGCGTGCTGTGTCGCGCCACTTCTTTGTCATAGCCACTGCGCTTGATGTCGTTCAGGATCCATTCCTGGTGCCCCAGTTCCTCTTCGATATATTCCGCCACGGCTTCACGCAGCCATTCTTTTGATTCCGGTAACAAGGCACCAACGCTCATCAGCAATGGCACTGTGTGTTTAACATGGTGATAGGCCTGCGTCAGGAAAGCGACATAGTCATCGCGGCTGATATCGCCATGGAAGCAACGGGCAATAATAGGTGCGCCCAACAGGTATAAACGGTCTTGTTCAGTTGCTTGCAATAAAGTCTGGTAAAAGCTCATAAGTCACTCCGGAAACAGCGGTCGTCCGCGAAAAATCAGGCTCAGTAGTTCAGTCCGCCGGATATAACGCGGCGATCTGTTGTTGATAGGTCTGCATAATGCTGGCCCGGCGTGGCCGGCCATTGGTTGTTAAGGTGCCTTCCGCTTGTGACAACGGCGTGTTCAGCCGGTGAAAACGTGCGACGCGGGCATAATCCGGCAGCTGTTGATTCAGCCAGTCGAGATAATCCGCCAGCTGCTGGTCGCTGACCGTTGGCGCGGCATACAGCAGTGCAACACAATAAGGTTTCGCATCGCCACACAGCACAGCCTGCTGGATCAAACCGGTTTTGGTCAGTTCACTTTCGACCCATTCCGGCGAAATATTGCGGCCAAAGCTTGAAATCAATAAGTTGTTACGCCGGCCCAGGATTTGTAAATCACCGTCCGCACTCCATTGGCCTAAATCGCCGGTGGCGACCCATGCGTCGGCTTGCGCCTCGCTTTGTCCCATGTAACCAAGAAATGGCGTTTTGACCTGAATTTCACCTTGCTCAATGCGCACTTCCAGATGTGCCAGTGGTTTGCCGGCACTTTGTAATGCTGCATCGCTGGCGTGCGCAGCGTCGACACCGCAAAGTGCGACGACCGAGCCACATTCACTTAAACCATAACCCTGAAACACTGGCAGTTTCAGCGCTGCAGCCTGGCGTAAGGTATCGACCGCCACTTTGGCGCCACCGACCGCGATAAACTGCAGGCTGGCAGGCACTGGCCAGCCTTTTAACGCCGCCTGTACCAGCAGTTGCAGCAATTCCGGCACTAAGAGCAGGCTATGGGGTTGGGTCTGACTAATCAGGCCCAGTAATTGTTGCGGATTGGCCAGACTACTGCCGGCAAAACCACGGCCGGCATCTGGCATCAGCAGCACTTCACCACCGGCTAATAACGGCGCATAAACGCCGGCGATATTTTCCAGCAGCAGCGACAGCGGCAGCAGACATAAATGCCGGGGCCGGGTCACGTTTTGCAGCTTGGGCGCAATCCGTTCAACCAGGCTTTGCGCGGTCGTCAGTTGAGTTTGCGCCGACAGACAAACGCCTTTGGGCTGACCGGTTGAACCAGAAGTAAAAGTGATTTTTTGCGTGCCAGCCGGCACCGGTAAGGCTTTTTGCTGTAGCTCAGCCGACGTCTGGTACAGATAAAAGCTCCGGCAACGACCGCGTAAAGTCAGGCCAAGCTGGCGTGTAGTTTCAGTTGGCAATTCGCGGTCACTAAATAAAAATTCCGGGCCGACACTGGCTAACACGTGAGCCAACTGGCCCTGGCTGGCAAACAGCGGCATTGGCACGAATAACTGTTGACTGTGCAGACAGGCGATATCTAACAACACCCAGTCCAGACTGGTATCAGCCCACAACACTAAACGCCGGGCCGACAGGTCCTGCAACAATTGCTGCCACTCCAGCACTGCACTGGCGATGGCGGTTTGATCCAGGGATTGCCCACTGACTAAATCAGTGAGGCGGGCGCCGGCAGGAATATTCAACTTCATCATACTGCTCCTAATGACCGGCTTGTTCAGACAGGCTGGCGCCTGCGCTTTGCAGCAGTGGCAGAAAACCACTCAGCATTTGCTGTAACTGCGGCTTAGCCATAATCAGTTGATAAGCTGCAGTTAAATCCAGCTGGCAAACCTGCGGATGACGCTGGTAATAACTGCCCCAATCGGCCGCGGCATCGCCTAACCGGCTTGGGTCACCTTCCGCCAACACATTTAACAGCAGGCCATGACGACTTAACATCGACATCACCGTTGGTGTGGCGCAGCACACCAGATGACGGTACCCCTGTTGATACAGTGCGACTGCCATTGCGATAAACAGTAATAAGGTTTGCTGACGGCCGCTGGCGTACAGATTGCCAATCTCGGCAACCTGTGCACGCTGGGTCTGAATGCCGGCGCCGGCCAGCACAGTACAGATATCCGCATCGAGATACTGTTCCACAAACAGGCGTGGCGCCAGACCGCTGCGAATACCCAGCACCGCCTGCCACTGACCATGCAGCGTGACGGCCAGTAAATGCGGCATAAATTGACTGATATGAGCGTCATAAGCGGCAGCAAAGCCACCGGCGATAAATTGTTCCAGACTGTGGCGATCGGTGTGATTGCGGTCACACCACTGCAGTTGTGCAGATTGTGGGTCAGTCGCAACGCCAGACTGGCAATCTTTGTAAGCCAGTGGCGGCAGGTATTCAACCGGGGATAGAGTTACAGCAGCAGTCATTTCAACCTCTCCACAGGTTTTCTCTGATGTTGCTGATTCTGGCGGGGGAAACTTAAAGCAACCTTAAGGCAAATTAAGGTTGCTGCTTTTATAGCTGAATTAAATTAATTTATTGAAATGTATGAAAATATTTTTATGTCTAATTCAGCATTGCTGAAGATTAACCACCAAAAATTAACTGCCAGAACGACGGGGATCTTTCTTTGTGATACTGCTTTTTCAGACTATCGACTTCACCCAGCAGTTGTTTGGCCGTTGCCAGATCTTGTTTGGCTAACGCGCTCTGCACCAGCGTCAGCTGTGCGGCCACTTTGTCGAGCCCCTGCTGAAAGACCGCCTGCTTCTCAGGAGTAAACTGGTAAGCCTGCACTGACGCAACCAATTCGCTCATCGCCAGTACTTTTTCCTGCATCACCGAGACTTCCGTTGCCTGCATCGCCTGCTTAAAATTAAAACCAATTTTTTTCATTGTCGCTTCGACATCAGTGGTCGCTGCCACCGCGGCCGCAACCGGTTCTTCGGCGACTACATACCCAGGCTGTAACAACAAGCCCCCTGACAACACCAATATCAATGCAAATAACGACAGCCGTTTCATTATGAGTACTCCAGAAAATGACTGCTGCAGTCTACCACAGCTGGTCAGCGATGTTGCCTCAGACTGTTGGATTGGCTAGACTACGGCGGTTTTTTCCGAAGTTAAAATAAGTGAGAGAGCAGCCATGGGCGCGCAATGGAAATCCAAACACAAAGCTGATGCCTCCGCGGCAAAAGGCAAACTTTTTACCAAACTGGCAAAAGAAGTCATGGTTGCAGCGCGCAACGGCGCTGATCCGGCAATGAATTCCAAACTGCGCATGGCGATTGAAGCCTCACGCAAAGCATCGATGCCAAAAGAAACACTGGAACGTGCCATCAAAAAAGGCGCCGGTTTGCTCGACGGCCCGGTGAACTACGAACATATCGTCTATGAAGGTTTCGCACCGCATCAGGTGCCGGTGATTGTCGAATGTCTGACTGACAACAAAAACCGCTCAGCACAAAGTATCCGTGTGTTATTCCGCAAAGGTCAGTTAGGCTCTTCTGGCTCAGTATCCTGGGATTTCAAACGCTTAGGTCAGATTGACGCTTCTCCTGCCAATGCAGACGCCGATATCGAAATGGCCGCGATTGAAGCCGGTGCCCAAGATTTTGAGGCCGGTGAAGAAGGCGATGCAGTGTTTTACACCGAGCCAACTGATCTGGATTTAGTTGCCAAAGCGCTGCCAGAATTTGGGTTTACTGTCTCTGCCGCCAAACTGATTTATAAACCGAATAACCCGGTTAGCATGGCGACACTGTCGGCGGAAGCCTTGGCTGAAGTCGAACACTTCCTTGAAGCGATTGAAGATGACGATGACGTGCAACACGTCTACGTCGGTCTGGCTGAATAATTCAGTCTGGGTCCTTGAAACAGAAAGCCGGCGTAAGCCGGTTTTTTTTTTGCGCTGTCGCACAGATAGCGCCAGCGATTTATGAAAGTATTGACATATCGCCGGTAAAACATATGATAAAACACATATATGAATATCCAGATATAAACTGTTTGCGGATCAGTTGCTGAGGCTATCTATGCAACCTGTTGAATTTTTTAAATTACTTGCTGACGAAACCCGCCTGCATACGATTCTGCTGATTGCCCAAGAAGGCGAACTTTGCGTTTGCGAACTGACCACTGCGTTAAATCTATCGCAGCCGAAAATCTCCCGCCATCTGGCGATGTTACGAAAATCACAACTGTTACTGGACCGCCGTCAGGGCCAGTGGGTGTTTTACCGGCTCAATCCGGCGTTGCCAGGCTGGGCACTGACAGCCATCGAACAGACCCGTGCTGGGCATCAGGTTTTACTACAACCGCTGCTTGGTAACTTAAATGCCATGGGCGACCGGCCAGAACGCGTCAGCAGCTGCTGTACCTGAATCTGGCGCTTTAACCCCGCCCCCCCTGCAGGAGAATTATCATGCACCACCCTTTTGACGAACTGCTGATTAATCCCGGCACCAGCGCGACCGCAGCCTTGCTGTTTACCCCCTGCCCCGGCACCAAAGGCGTCGCACTGGCGATGGCACTGGCTGAGCTCAAAGCCGCCGGTGCCAAAGCGGTGATAACACTGACACCGGACCACGAGCTGCAGCAGCTGCAGGTTGCCGACTTGCCGGCGCAATGCCGCGCTTTGGACCTCGCCTGGTTTCATTGCCCGATTGAAGACGATCAGGCGCCGGGACTGGCTTTTACACAAGGCTGGCAACAGGCCAGCGCCTTTGTGCACGAGTTATTGCGTCAGGGCGAAAAAGTTGCCATCCATTGTAAAGGCGGCTCGGGCCGCACCGGTCTGATGGCTGCACAAATTCTGTTAGAACTCGGGCTGGATAAAATCGAAGCCAAACAACGGGTGCAGGCGCTGCGGCCCTATGCATTAACGCTGGCACCACATCTGGCTTATTTCAACGCACTCTGAGGCTGTTTCTGGAGCAACAACGATGACAATTAAAGTAGGAATTAACGGCTTCGGCCGGATCGGCCGGCTGGCGCTGCGGGCCGCATTTGACTGGCCGGAACTGGAATTTGTGCAGATCAACGATCCGGCGGCCGACGCCGCCACTTTCGCCCATTTGCTGAATTTTGACTCGGTGCATGGTCGTTGGTCCCATTTAGCCAGCGCCGAAGGTGAAAGCATCCGGATCAATGGCAAAACCATTCAGGTCAGCGCCAATAAATCCATCGCCGACACCGACTGGTCCGGATGTGATCTGGTGATTGAAGCCTCCGGCAAGATGAAAACCACGGCGTTGCTGCAGGCTTATCTGGACCAGGGCGTCAAGCGCGTGGTGGTCAGTGCGCCAGTGAAAGAATCCGGCGTGCTGAATGTAGTCATGGGCGTCAATCATCAGCTGTTTGACCCGGCCGTCCACCGCATCGTCACTGCGGCCAGTTGCACCACCAACTGTCTGGCGCCTGTGGTCAAAGTGATCCACCAGCACTTAGGCATCAAACATGGTTCTATCACGACTATCCATGATTTAACCAATACCCAGTCAATTCTGGACACGCCACACAAAGACTTACGCCGCGCCCGCGCCTGTGGCAGCAGCCTGATCCCAACCACTACCGGCTCTGCCACCGCGATTACTGAGATCTTTCCGGAACTGAAAGGCCGGCTGAATGGCCACGCCGTGCGGGTGCCACTGGCTAATGCATCCCTCACCGATTGTGTCTTTGAATTGGAACGTGCCACCAGTGCTGAAGAAGTGAATGGTCTGCTCAAAGCCGCGGCCGAAGGCGAACTGCAAGGCATTTTGGGTTACGAGGAGCGGCCGCTGGTGTCGGTCGATTATAAAACTGACCCACGCTCCTGCATTATTGATGCGCTGTCGACGATGGTCGTCAACGGCACTCAGCTGAAGATTTATGCCTGGTACGACAATGAATGGGGTTATGCCAACCGCACCGTTGAACTGGCCAGGCTGGTCGGTCAGGCTTAAACGGAAAGACATGCCTTTGACAACCCCAACCAGCACAACCGCAAACGCGGCACTACGTCAATACGGCGTGGTCACCGCCAATTATTGGGCTTTTACGCTGACTGACGGTGCACTGCGCATGTTGATTGTGCTGCATTTTTATCAGCTTGGGTTTACACCACTGGCCATCGCTTCGTTGTTTCTGTTTTACGAGTTGTTTGGTGTTATCACCAATCTGGTCGGCGGCTGGTTGGGTGCGCGTGTTGGCCTCAATAAAACGATGAATATCGGGTTATTGTTGCAGGTCGTGGCGCTTTTGATGTTGCTGGTGCCGGCACCGCTGCTGACCGTTATTTGGGTGATGGCGGCGCAGGCATTGTCTGGTATCGCCAAAGATCTGAATAAAATGAGCGCCAAAAGTTCGCTGAAACTTCTGCTGCCAGAGGATGCGCAAGGTGCGTTATATCGATGGGTTGCATTGTTGACCGGCTCAAAAAATGCGCTCAAAGGCGTTGGTTTTTTCCTCGGTGGCCTGTTGTTAACCCTGTTTGGGTTTCAGGGTGCGATTGCAGCGATGGCGGCGGCGCTGGCGTTGATCTGGGGCCTGAGCTTGTTTTTGCTGCAACGCGATTTAGGCAAAAGTAAATTCAAACCCAAATTCAAAGAAATATTTTCCAAAAGCCAGGCGATAAATAAGCTCGCGGCGGCACGACTGTTTTTATTCGGCGCCCGCGATGTCTGGTTTGTCATTGCGCTGCCGTTGTATCTGGCAACGACTGCTGGCTGGTCGCAAACGGCGATTGGCAGCTTTCTGGCCTTTTGGGTGATTGGCTACGGCATGGTGCAAGCGCTGGCACCAGCGCTGACAGGCCGCGCAACTGCAGATCCGCAGGATCAGTCCGCAAGCATCAACGCCGCAGTACGCTGGGCGGCCATCTTATGCGGCATCCCGTTATTCATCAGTATTGGCATGGTTTACAGCAGCGAGCCGCTATGGATATTGATTGGCGGGCTGATGTTGTTTGGCGCGGTGTTTGCGGTTAATTCAGCACTGCACAGTTACCTGATTGTGCGGCTGGCAGGCCGGGATGGTGTGTCTTTGGATGTAGGATTTTATTATATGGCCAACGCGATGGGCCGCTTAGTTGGCACGCTGTTGTCCGGTGCTGTCTATCAGGCTGCCGGACTCCCCGCCTGTTTGTGGGTGTCCAGCGGCTTTTTAGTACTGACGCTGCTGATCAGTGTTTCGCTGGCCCGCAGCAACAACCATTAGAACTGGCCGTCACGTTGTTTGCCGGCAACATATGCCCGATAACCGACACAACACAAAGTCACAATCAATAGCACGCTGTATTCCATACCGTTGCGGCCGGCACCAACGACAAACCAGCCAAATGGCGCATGCACCATTAACAGACCAGTACTGTAGATGCCAACAAAACCAAGGGTTAAAGGCCAAACCCATTTCCCCAACGCATACAGTACCGTGGCAATAATCTCATAAGCAGTGACTGCGGCGGCCAGATAAAACCCGGCCGGCAGGCCCTGCGTTTGCAACCATTCACCAAAAGGCACCACGCCGCCACCGAGCAACCTGGCCCAGCCATGCGCGGCCAACAATCCAGCCAGCGTCAGCCGCAATAATAACCATAAGTGCTGATCCAGTCGGTTTAGTCCATCAGTGCGCATCATGTTCTCCTGCCGCAGGCGGCTTTTTTGGCGGTTAAGTTATGGCTGGTGTGGCTGACCGCGACTTTATTCAACCACAGTACAGATTTGGTCAAACGGCTTTTTCTTTAACGCGTGCGCCGGTACCGTGGCGTCTGCTGCCGGATATCCCAATACCAGCAACATATATGGCCGGTCGTTATCGTTGTCGCGGCCACAGATTTTGCTTAAAAAACTCATTGGTTTTGGTGTATGCGTTAACGACACTAAACCAACCTGATGCGCCGCCTGGATCAAAAAGCCGGTGGCGATGCCCACAGATTCATGGACATAGTAATTGGTGTCGCTGTCGTTATTGTCGATGCCACCGCGTTTTTGCGAAAAAATCACAATGAGCCACGGCGCTGTTTCAAGGTACGGCTTATGCGCGTCAGTGCCAAGTGGTTTTAATGCATTGAGCCATTCATCGCCGGCGCGGCCATTGTAAAAACCGGCTTCCTGTAACTCTGCTTCATGGCGAATTTGTTGTTTTACCGCCGGATCGCTGATCGCGACAAAATGCCAGGGCTGATGATTGGCGCCACTCGGCGCGCCGGCCGCCACCTGGATCAGCTGTTCAATCACCTGCCGTGGCACCGGTTTGTCAGAAAAATTGCGGATAGTATGGCGACGCTGCATCAGCGCCAGATGATCGGCCGCGCGTTGTTGCAGCTCAGCAGGACTATATTCAACAAAATCGGTCAGCGGGTATTGAGTTTCCATCAGCATGCTCCGGCAAGTGGCGGGTTCAGGGTAAAATCTATGTAAACACAAAGTAGCCTGAAACAGAAATCCGACCAACCATATCTGGACAGATGCAAGCCCAATGACTGGCCGGTATACTCTGGTTTTTTGTGTGAAGGAACCTCAGTATGTCATGGCAGATCGCAGTTGCATCGACCAATCCCGCCAAAATCAACGCCGTCCGCGAGGCCTTTGCTTTGGCATTTCCAGACGTGCAGTGCCACGTCGGCGGCTATAAAACCGAATCGGGAGTCGCCGCACAGCCAATGAGCTCCGCCGAAACCCTGCTCGGCGCCGACAACCGCCTGCATAATTTACAGCTGCAACTGCAACTGCAACTGCAGCCAGCGGATTTCTATGTGGCCATTGAAGCTGGATTAGACGATGGCATGACGTTCGCCTGGATGCGCATCACTGATGGCAAACGCGACGGCCGCGCCCGCTCCGCGTCGCTGCAATTGCCGGCCGTTGCCGTGCAACGACTGGAGCAAGGTGACGAGCTCGGTGATGTGATGGATGACCTGTTCGGTACGCAAAATATCAAACAGGCCGGCGGCGCGATTGGCCTGCTGACCCAGCATAAACTCAGTCGCAGCAGCGTGTATCAGCAGGCCTTGATTTTGGCATTAATCCCGTTTTTATCACCGGACTGGTTTTAAGTACATCGCACTATTTATTAAACATCTGCAATATTAAACATCGGCTTGTCGAAAATCAGCGCTGCTCATCGACTACTGTTGGCACAAGCTGTTGATAAGCGCTGTGCAGCGAATTTGAATTTTATTGACGGGCAATCACAAACAGGAGTGTTTTATGTCGCGGATGATTTTTATCAATTTACCAGTGCTGGATTTAACCGCCAGCATCAGCTTTTACCAAGCGCTTGGGTTTAATCAGAATATGCAGTTCAGTGATGCTACTGCGGCCTGCATGGTGTGGAGCGACAGTATCTTTGTGATGTTATTGACTCACGCTAAATGGCAGACCTTCACAACCAGGCCGATCCCCGCACAGAGCAGCAGCGAAGTGATGCTGGCGCTGAATGCCGACAGCATTGACGCGGTCAATCAATTTGTTGCCACCGCGGGCGCACAGGGCGGCAAAGTCGATGTAAATCCACCACAAGATCACGGTTTTATGTTTAGCCGCAGCATGCTGGATTTAGATGGTCATATCTGGGAAGTATTCTGGATGGATCCGGCGGCCTTGGCTCAATAAAGGGTTCAATAGAGGGCTCAATAAACAGTCCAATAAAAACGGGGGCGCAACAGGCCCCCGCTCGGCTGGCTCAACGCTTAATGGATCACAGCTTGCGTACCCAGATATTGCGGAAACTGACTTTATCGCCATGGTCCTGCAGTTTCAGCGGGGCACAGCCATGCGCAGGTTGCTGCGGCGGGCCGATCCATTCAGTGGTGCCGGCAATTTCAGTATGGTTTTGCAATAACACCCCATTATGCAGCACTGTGACATAACCCGGACTCAGCCGTTTATTGCCATCAAAACGTGGCGCTTTATAGATGATGTCGTAGACCTGCCACTGCCCGGTCGGTTTTGTTGCGTTGACCAGCGGAATAGTCTGCTTGTAGACAGCACCAGCCTGACCATTTGGATAAGTACTGTTCTGGTATGAATCCAGGATCTGCACTTCATATTTATCCTGCAAGAAAATCCCGCTGTTATTGCGCATCTGACCTGTTTTCGCCGGATCTGCCGGCGGTGATTGCCATTCCAGATGCAGCTGGATATCACAGAAATTCTCTACAGTGCGGATATCACCACTGCCCGGCTGTACGGTCATCACACCATCTTTCAGTTGCCAGAGCGCCGCGCCACCATCTTTGACAGAGCGCCAGGCCGATAAATCTTTACCGAGCAACGGTATGGCATCCGACGGCAGGTTGTTTTGACCGAAGCTGACCACCTTTGGTACCGGTGTCCAGACTTCAGTCCGGGCGGCCTGCGCATGGCGCTCGGCGTCTGTCATTTTGGCAAGCTCGGCGGTAGTTGGGAAAGTGTCAGTCGCTGCCTGCGAGGCTGGCGCCACAACACTAAAAACCAGCGCGGCGCTAAATAAAACTGATAATTGCTGCATAAAAAAACTCTCACAAAGTGGTTGGGGGCGCTGTGAAAAAACAGCGCCTTCTGTTGCCTAAAAACCCAGGCTATAAAAACCAAGGCCTGCCATCAGGTCGCCCAGGCTTTATCGCCTTTTTTATACGGCATAGCCCCGTCATAACGTCCTGGTACCGCGACATAACGCAGCACTTCAGTGGCGCCCACTTTGGAGGTAAAAAATACAAAAATACTTAGCTGTTTCAGCAGCGTAAAATAATGCGGCTCCAGTGAGGCATCGCCTTTGCGATTCGACACATTGGTGCTGTCATTGCTGGCGATTGCGGCATTACGGGCGCTGGCGTCTTTATCAAGCTGTGTCAGTAACGCCGTGCGTTCAGCCGCGGTTAGCTGCAAAAAATCACGCTGATATTGTTGTTTACAAGTTGCCTGCAATGCAGCGAGGCCTGCGACAAACAGCGCCTGTTGCTTCGCGTCATAACAGTCCTGCACCATCACCGCCATCTGGGCACCACAACCGGCATCTTTCGCGCCGGGCGTGTTGGTGCGTGGCAAAATGGTTTCGGCAATTTCATCCAACAGCATAATGTCGCCGGCGCCAAATAAAGGTTTTGCCGCTGCCGCAGTTTTTGCAACCGGGCCAGCGGCCCAGGCTTCTCCGCCAACAAAAGCCAGACCAGTGGCGGCCGCGATCATTTTTAACAGGTCACGTCTTTCCATCTCAGAGCTCCCCTTTTTTCAGTGCTTCGACCGCGAAATTGGCGGCGCGCGCGGTCAGTGCCATATAGGTCAGCGACGGATTGACACAAGACGCCGACGTCATACAAGCGCCATCGGTGACGAACACGTTCGGTGCATCCCACACCTGATTATTGGCATTTAATACCGACGTTTTCGGATCTCGCCCCATCCGGGCTGTGCCCATTTCGTGAATGCCCATACCGGGCGCATAATCGCCGTTATAGCCCTGCACGTTTTTTACACCGGCGGCCTCAAAGAACTCGACCGCATCCTGCATCATGTCTTTTCGCATGCGCAGTTCGTTGTCTTTCATCTCGACATCCATCGCCAGCACTGGCAAGCCCCACTTATCTTTAACTTTCGGATCCAGGTAAATCCGGTTGTCATGGTGCGGCAGCATTTCGCCAAAACCGCCCATGCCAATGCCCCAATGCCCGGGTTCGGTTAACACCGCTTTTAAGTCGATGCCAATACCAAGCTCTGCGACGTCACGCCGCCAGTTTTCCCGACTGGCCGAACCCTGGTAACCAAAACCACGCAGATAATCGCGTTTGTCACCGCCCCAGTTGCGAAACCGCGGCACGTAAAAACCGGTCGGCCGGCGGCCAAAATGGTATTTGTCGAGATAGCCTTCGACTTCGCCGTAAGCGCCAACGCCTAAGTGGTGGTCCATCACATTGCGGCCGAGTGCATTGCTGCTGGAGCCCAAACCGCCTGCCCACACATCCGTAGCTGAATTCATCAAAATCCAGGTGGAGTTAAAAGACGACGCATTTAAGAATATGATTTTGCTGGTAAATTCAACGGTTTGATTGGTTTCACTGTCGAGCACTTCCACGCCACGCGCGCGTTTTTTGTCTTTGTCGTACAGCACCTGCGTTACAATCGAAAACGGCCGTACGGTCAAATTGCCGGTTTTCATCGCGACCGGCAGCGTCGACGACTGCGTGCTGAAATAAGCACCAAATGGACAACCCAACCAGCATTTAGCTCGGTATTGGCAATTGACGCGGTTTTGCTCCGGCTTTGGCTGGGTAATATTGGCGGTGCGGCCACAAATCAGGTGACGGCTGCCACCAAAGGCTTTTTTGATCCGCGCGGCCACGTCTTTTTCGACGATATTGAGCTCAAACGCTGGTAGATATTGCCCGTCCGGCAACACGTCCAGACCATCGCGGTTGCCGGAGATACCGGCGAAACGCTCGACATAATCGTACCAGGGCGCTAAGTCGGCATAACGAATTGGCCAGTCGACCGCCACGCCTTCTTTTAAGTTGGCTTCAAAATCCGCTTCGTTTAACCGGTAGCTTTGCCGGCCCCACAACAGCGAGCGGCCGCCCATGTGATAACCGCGATACCAGTCAAAACGTTTTTTCTCGGTATATGGCGAGTCTTTTTCATTGGCCCACATGCCGAAGGTACTTTCATTCAGCGGATAATCGCGTTTGAGTACCGGATAGTCCTGTTTCATTTGCTCGGTGGGCCTGTCGCGGTGCGGGTAATCCCACGCCTCTTTCATCGCGTTGGTGTAGTCTTTGATATGTTCAATGTTACGGCCGCGTTCGAGCAGCAACACTTTTAAGCCTTTTTCGGTCAGCTCTTTGGCAGCCCAGCCACCACTAATGCCGGAGCCAACGACGATGGCGTCGTAATGATTTTGCGCAGTTGTCATCTCTTGCTACCTGTGATTTTGTTATCTGTTATTGCTGTTGGCGCGCTCTTTTTGCGTACTCTTTTTGTACTGAGTCTCAGCGCTTAAAGTTGGCTCACCCCGGTTCAAACATCACAAATGCGGATAGCGTCCGCCAGTGATTGCACTTTGCCCTCTGGTGTCGCTGGCGTTGGAATAAATTCCTGCGCCAGATACCCTTTAAAGCCGGTCGCGACTATCGCCTTGGCGATCGCCGGGTAATACAACTCCTGCGTCTCATCAATTTCATGCCGTCCCGGCACCCCGGCAGTGTGGTAATGGCCAAAATATTGATGGTTATCCTGGATAGTGCGAATGATGTCCCCTTCCATAATTTGCATATGGTAGATGTCATACAGCAGCTTAAAGTGATTCGATTTCAGTCGCTTACACAGCTCAATGCCAAAACCTGAGCTATCCGCCAGATAATCCGGATGGTCAACTTTGCTGTTAAACAGCTCCATCTGCAGCACCACGCCACGGGCTTCTGCCTGCGGCAGAATTTGTGATAAACCCACGACAGCGTGATTCAGCGCCGTTTCCCGGTCCATGCCTCTGGCATTGCCGGAGAAACAAATCAGATTGGTATAACCGGCGTCGGCGACCAAATCGATATGGGCGCGATAGCGCTTGATAAGCTCCGGGTGAAACTGCGGATTGCACCAGCCATCGACCAGATTGATCTCAGCGCCGTTACACATCGAGCAGTCGATGCCGTATTTTTTTAACGTCGGCCAGTCTTTTGGCCCGACCAAATCAATCGCACTAAAACCTAAGGATTTAACCAGCTGACACAGCTCCTCAATCGACAGATGGGCATAAGTCCAGCTGGCGACCGAATGATGGACCCGGCCTTTTAGTGCCGGCTTTTCGTCATCTACGTCATCTGCGCTGGCCGCTGCCTGTGTTGATTGCGCTGCAGTTGCAGCACAGCCGCTCAGTAATAATGACGGCCCGGCGACGCCAAGTGCCACACCGCCCGCCGCCAGTTGTTTCAGCATGCTGCGACGGGAAACGCCTGTGGACTCCGTGGTTTTAGTCATGACGGCCATCCTGAGCTGCAGCTAAGGTCTCGTTTTTGAAAATCAGCGCAAACAGCACCAGCACCACCGCAGCAAAACCAGCCGGGAATAACCAGATGTGCGTCCAGTCGGCACCCGAAGCTGTGGTGTAGGCCTGTGTTACTTGCCCTGCCACACTAAAGCCAATCAGCATGCCGATACCGTAAGTCGCGAGCGTAATAAGCCCCTGTGCTGCGCTCTTGTAAGCCGGACCGGCTTTGCTGTTGGTGTAAATCTGACCGGAGACAAAAAAGAAGTCATAACAAATACCGTGCAGCGCAATGCCAACCAGTAACAAGGCCATACCACTACCAGCATCGCCATACGCAAACAGCACATAACGCAGCACCCAGGCCGCCATGCCTAAAATCAGCGTCCAGCGGATACCAAAACGATTTAAAAACAGCGGCAGCGCCAGCATAAAAGCGACTTCAGACACCTGACCCAACGTCATTTTGCCGGTGGCATTTTCTACACCAACGGCAGTCAGGAACGGGTTGGCATTTTGGTAATAAAATGCCAGCGGGATACAAATCAGAATTGATGAAACAAAAAACAGCGCGAAATTGCGATCTTTTAATAGTTTCAGCGCATCCAGGCCAATCAGCTCACCCAGCTTGACGTCGGTACCCCGTGCAGCAGGCGGTGTCGCCGGTAACGTAAAGCTATACAAACCAAGCGCTAAAGATGCGGCCGCACACATCAGGAAAGTGTTTTGCAAAGCACCGGCCGCAATCGCCTCAGCGGCATCCCAGCCAAACAGATAACTGATGACAAGGCCTGCTGCTATCCAACCGATAGTGCCCCAGACGCGAATTTGACCAAACTCACGTTCCGGCTGTTGCATCTGACCAAAAGACACCGAGTTGACCAGCGCTAAAGTGGGCATGTAAGCCAGCATATAACCGAGCACCAGCGGATAAAACGCGGCGAAATCAGTAGCCTGCGCCATCAGATACATCAGCACCGCGCCAATCAGGTGCAGCACCGCCAATATGCGTTCGGCATTAAAAAAGCGGTCGGCGATTAAACCGATAAAAAACGGCGCAATAATAGCGCCCCAGCTTTGGGTGGAAAATGCCATACCGGTTTGCGGGCCGTCGGCGCCCAGGTTCTGGCTTAAAAAGGTGCCCAGGGTGACAAACCAGCCGCCCCAGATAAAAAACTGCAGAAACATCATGGTACTGAGGCGTATTTTTATTGTACTCATCGTCATCCCCTCGATTTTTGTTGTTGTATTGTCTGTTGCGCTTTAGGTATTAACGAAACCGGTCATCGCGCTACACCGGTTCCTGTGGTCAGACTCGAAAAAATTGTGACTGCCGCCTGCTATTCCAAACCAAGAATGCGCCGGTTGCGCGCGGTATCCGAACTGCCCCCGGCGAAATCATCAAAGGCGCGGGTGGCGCGGTGAATCAGATGCGCGGCAATAAAAGGTGCGCCTTCTTGCGCGCCTTGTGCCGAATCTTTTAAACAACACTCCCATTCCAGTACCGCCCAGCCCTGATAACCATACTGAGTTAACTTACTGAAAATGCTTTTGAAATCGACCTGGCCATCGCCTAATGAACGAAACCGTCCGGGTCTGTCCACCCAGTCCTGATAACCGCCATAGACGCCGGCGCGACCGTCCGGCCGGAATTCAGCGTCTTTGACATGGAACATTTTGATGCGGTCATGGTAGCGGTCAATAAAGGCCAGATAATCCAGTTGCTGCAACACAAAATGGCTGGGATCAAACAGGATATTGGCGCGCGGATGATTGTTGGTGGCTGTTAAAAAACGCTCAAAACTGGCGCCATCATGCAAATCTTCACCAGGATGAATTTCATAACAAACATCGACACCGGCCGCATCAAAGGCATCCAGAATCGGTAACCAGCGCGCGGCCAGTTCAGCAAAACCCTGCTCAACCAGACCCGCCGGTCTTTGCGGCCACGGATAAACCAGATGCCACAACAAAGCGCCGGAGAAGGTCGCATGCGCTTTGAGGCCGAGATTCTGACTGGCTTTCGCTGCCAGCTTCAGCTGTGCAATCGCCCACTCAGTCCGTTCTTTTGGCTTGCCACGTAAATGTGCCGGCGCAAAGTTATCAAACAGTTCGTCGTAAGCCGGATGCACGGCAACTAACTGGCCCTGCAGGTGTGTCGATAACTCGGTGATGCTGATGCCAACGGCGGCACATTGCGCTTTGATGTCATCGCAATAGGCCTGACTTGCTGCCGCTTTTTCCAAATCAAACAGCGCCGGGTCGTTGGTCGGCACCTGAATGCCTTTGTAGCCTAAGTCCGCTGCCCATTTCGCCATCGTGATGAGATTGTTAAATGGCGCACTGTCGCCCATAAACTGCGCCAGAAAAATCGCCGGGCCCTGAATACTCTGCATTGTGTGTCCTCGCAAAAATGGCTCGTATAAATTGTTTAGACCAGATCAGGCCCGATATCGCGTTGCTCTAGCCGACATCCGGCACGGTCTGCCATTTTTCTGCACTGGTGGTACTGACTGTGTCGATAAAAGCCATCCCGCGTAAGCCGGCGCTGATGCCTGGCACGCCACCTGGCGTGCCGCGCTCACCGGCGCGGATCGCGTTGGCGAAATCACGGTACAGATTCGCCATCGCTTCTAAATATCCTTCCGGATGCCCGGCCGGTAAGCGGCAACGTTTCAGTGCTTCTGCGCCAAGGCCAGCCTGACCGGCACCAGCACGCAACAGATAAAATGGTGCGCCATGTGGCCGCACTATGATGCTGTTTGGCTCCATCTGCTGCCACTCCAGCCCGCCTTTGTCGCCATAGAGGCGAATTTTCAGCGCGTTTTCTTCACCGGCACAGATTTGACTGGCGATGAGCACGCCACTGGCGCCGCCGCTGGTTTTAAATAACGCCGCACCGTCATCGTCGAGCCGGCGGCCCGGCACATGACTGGCCAGTTCAGCACAAAGCTGATTGATGCGCTGACCGCTGATAAATTCGGCGAGGCCAAACGCATGCGTGCCGATATCCGCCATGCAGCCGCTATTGCCGGCCTGCGCCGGATCGGTGCGCCAGCTCGCTTGTTTCTGCGCGCTGGCTTCTAAGTTGTCAGTCAGCCAGCCTTGTGGGTATTCGACATAGATTTTGCGTAAAGTGCCAAGCACACCATCCGCCACCAGCTGTTTGGCCTGCCATACCATCGGATAACCCAGATACGTATGCGCCAGACCATATAAGCGGTCGCTTTGTGCCAGCTCAGCCGCCAGCAATTCTGTTTCAGCAAGCGTGACACCGGCTGGTTTTTCACAAAACACATGAAAGCCGGCCGCAATCGCAGCGCGGCTGACCGGTACATGCAGTTGATTGGGCGTGACAATGACCAGCAGCTGCATCCGCTCATGTTCCGGCAAGGCCGCTTCTGCGTCTAACATCTGCTGCCAACTGTCGTATACACGCTGTGGCGCGAGATCAAGCGCCGCGCCGGTGCGCTGGTTATTGCCGGCGTCGCGGCTAAAGGCACCGCAAACCAACTCGGTCTGCCCATCAAGCGCCGCGGCGTGACGATGCACGGCGCCGATAAAAGCACCTTCGCCCCCACCGAGCATGCCTAAACGAATTTTCTGCGAACGGGGTCGGATCGGCTGACTCATCTGTGTATCCCTGCCAAAAGCTGTGTGGAAAAACCGGGGGCATGCTGTTGCAGCAACTTCAGCCATGCCTGATTTAAAAAATGTAACGGATTACATTTTGCCGCGTCAACCTAAAATCCGGCCAAAAGCAAAATATTTGCGTCATTTTTGCGCAAAACCAAAATATGCACCGCACCAAAAACGAGCATTTGCACTAATTTATTGCTCAGAAAAGCCACAAAACCCCTTCACAGCGCGGCGAATATCCCTTATAAATGATACCGGTTACATTTAAAGCTATTGCATCATCAGTCACGGAACTGAGTAGAATGCCGGTTTGGATCCAACAAAAAGAACGCTTATGTCCAATATCCGCGAAGTGGCCCGTTTGGCCGAAGTGTCCGTGGCAACAGTCTCCCGGACTTTGCAGCAACCCGATTTGGTGTCGCTGAAAACCCGTAACAAAGTGCTGGCCGCTGTCAAAGCTGCTGGCTACAAACCCAATTTAATGGCGGTACGGTTTCGCTCCGGCAAAACCCACAATTTAGTGGTGCTGGTGCCGACCGTCGCCAACGTGTTTTTCGCCCGCGTCATCAGCGGCATGCAGGAAGCCGCGCACGAAAACCAGTATGCGCTGCTGCTTGGCAACACGCTCGGTGATGACGAAATGGAAGCGGCCTACGCCAAGATGGTGCAGACCTCGCAGGCGGATGGCCTCATTCAGCTGCGTGCGCACAATCCTTTTAGCGCCGCAGAGCCGGCAGAACCCAATGACGAAGCGCCAGCCTTATTGCCAATGGTCAATGCCTGTGAAGTGCTCGACAAAGCACCTTGCCCTACTGTCGTGCTGGATAACCGCGCGGCAGCCAGTGCGATGACCGAACATTTATTGGCGCTGGGACACCGGCGCATTGCGATGATTAAAGGCCCGGCGCGCAGCCCGCTGACCCGCGACCGGGTCGCTGGTTATCGCGACGCACTGCAGGCCGCTGGCGTGCCTTTTGCGGAAGAATTACTGTCACCAGGCAATTTCTCGCTGCAATCCGGCTTTCAGGCCGCCGGTGATTTACTGGCCCTGCCGAATCCGCCGACGGCTATTTTCTGTGAAAATGACGAGATGGCGATTGGTGCCATTCAGCGCATTAAACAACAGGGTTTGCGCGTGCCGGCTGATATTTCCGTGGCCGGCTTTGACGATATTTCATTTGCCGCTTTTACCGATCCGCCACTGACCACGATAGCCCAACCTGCCGAAGAATTCGGCCGCACAGCGGTGCGATTGCTGATAGATGTGCTGGAAGGCCGGCTCAGTAAAGCGCCGAAAGTGATTTTGCCTTTTGATCTGGTGGTCAGAGCCAGTACCGGACCGGCCCCAGGCCAGTAAAAGACCAGTAAAAGATTGCTAGCGCAGATAGTAAATCCGCTATCTGAACCAAGACAACAACAGGGAGCTTCATCATGATCACGACCCCAAATTTGCTATCACCAGGCCGCCGTCAGTTTCTGCAGCAAAGCTGCGCCGGCATCGCCGCTTTGACTCTGCTCGGCAACCCTTTGCAGGCGCTCGCTGAGAGCCAAAGCAGCAGCGCTGTGAAAAAAACCGGTCTGCAGCTCTATACCTTGCGTGACATGATGGAGAAAAGTGTCGCCGACACACTGAAGTTAGTCGCAGGCGTCGGTTATGGCGATGTCGAATTCGCCGGCTATTTTGGCCACAGCGCCGAGGATATCCGCAAACTGCTTGATGCCAACGGTCTCTCTGCGCCATCGGTGCATGTACCGCTGGACGTACTCAGAAGTGCCCTGCCACAAGTGATCAAAGATGCCAAAGTGATTGGCCATCAATATATTGTGCTGCCCTGGATATCCGAAGAGCAGCGCGGCGATTCAGTCGACAACTATAAAAAGCTGGCGGTCGAACTGAACGGCTTTGCCAAACCAATCAAAGACGCTGGCCTGCAGCTGGCTTATCACAACCATGATTTTGAGCTGACGCCGGTTAAAGGTGGTCTGCCATACGACGTGTTACTGAGCGAAACCGACAAAGAATTAGTCAAGATGGAGCTGGACCTGTTCTGGGCCGTCAAAGCCGGTGTGGACCCGCTGACATTATTCGCAGCCAATCCGGGGCGCTTCCCACTGGTGCACGTCAAAGATATGGCGAAAGACGGCGCTATGGTCGACGTCGGCACAGGCACTATTGATTTTAAAGCTATTTTCGCTAAGGCCGGGCAAGCCGGCATCCGCCACCAGTTCATCGAACACGACAACTCCAACAACCGGATCACGACTATCCGGCAGGGTTATCAGGCGCTGTCGCAGGTACTGAAAGGCTGAACGGCTGTTTATACCAGTGCGTTTGCGGTTTAACCCCAGCCGGTCGCGGCTTATTTAGTCATGGTTCAAGTGCAGCGTTGTGTTATGACGCTGCATTTTTACTTTCAACATAGGCCTTAAAATTCTGCAAAATGCCGAGCCAGCCCTGCCGTTGCTGCTCGGCGGAATGTTCATCTTCCGCCTCAAAGGTTTGTTGTACTCTGATGCCTTGCGGGCTCTCGCTAAACCGAACGTCCACCAGACGCGCGTCCCCCAGCTGATAACGAATCAACTGATGCGGCGTGATCGCAATAAAATTTCCAGCAAAATCAAAACCGAAAGACCCATCTTTTGCTTCCATCCGGTAATTGAAGGTGCCCCCTTCGACCAAATCCAGTTCGGCTTTGGGGCAACACCATTCTGTAATCGCGAAGTTCCAGCCAGTGATATGCGCCGGCGTGACAAAACACTGCCAAACCTGTTCCAGCGAGGCTTTTACTGTTGTTTCAATTGAAATTTTCATCATCGCTCCATGGTAAACAATATCGGTTTTCTACAGACCAGCAAGCAGGTCCGCTGCCATGGTCGGCTTTGGTGGATAGATTTCGACAGCAACTGGAAAAATTGTATCAAGACCACAGATCTCTTTAACGCCAACGGGCGGGAAAACACTTAATTACCAGAAAATCCCAACCGCCAGCTCAACCCATAACATGAAGGCTGACGTTATCAGGAACACCACCGCCAAAAGCCGCCAGCGTCCGGCAGGCAGATAGCGCCAGCCTAACTGTGCGCCAAAGATGGTCATAAACAACAACAAGCCCGCTGCGACAAAATCAGCAGGTCCCCACCGCACTTCGCTGCTCCACAGCATCGCCAGCAGGGGCAATAACAAAACCAGCAGCGTACCAAGTAACACCCGCGCAGCCAGTTGCAGCACAGTGAGGGATTGCGATGAAACAAGCAGCATAGGGCCACGCCTCAGTTGTAATATCGTATCGCTTCACTATAGAGCGCAAGTCGGAACTCCTGCCAACATCAGCAGCAGTTAGCCCAAACTGACCAACCCGGACCGGGCTGGCTTGCTGCCGATTTCGTCCAATCACACGGCCGCATAGACTCAAACGCCTGCTGGCATTGGCCATTAAAATTGATATGAACAGACAGGCTCATTTTTTCTTCCCTGCAGGTCGGGCCGATATCGTTCTGCTGACAAAATTCTGTAACCCTCCCCGAAACAAACTTGCTTTTTTTCAATCGTCTACGATAACCTCGACACCCAGATGTTTCAATAACAAGGACTGTTTAGCATGCGACTCTTTCTCAGAACTTCCGTCGTTTTATGTTTAGCCGGACTTGGTGCCTGCAGCAGCACGACCTCAGCTCCGGTTGCGACTGAGGCCGCTGCAACTAACACCAGCCTGTACGCAGCACTGCCGGTAACCGACGCAGAATTGTTAAAACCCCAGTGGCAGCTATTAAAACGCTTTGAGCCCAGGTACCCAATCGAAGAAGCAATAAAAGGCCGCAATGGCTGTGCCACGGTCGAGTACGTCATCACACCGGATTATCAAATCAAAGATCTGCGTGTGGTCAGCGCCACCAGTAAGCATTTTGCCAAAGAATCGTTGACGCAGGTAAAACGCTGGCGCTGGCAGGAGTTACCCGCCGGCCTCTTGCATACGCCGCTGAAAACCAGCACCCGCTTTGAATATTGTGTATCCAGCAAAGTGGGTCCTGACGATGAATGTAACCGGGCCCTGATGCAACAAAACACCGAATGCACAGGCACCGACGTGCAGACATCCGTCGGCTATCGTATTCGCAAAAAGGTTCCGTAACATCAGGATGTTTCAAATGCGCACATTTAATCGTTTGACCAGTTTCAGTATTTTTATGCTGCTCGTGGCTGGCTGCACCAGTACCGGCAAACCAGCCAAAGTCAGTCCCTATGCCAACTTGCCACTGACTGAAGCTGTGTTGTTGCAACCCAAATGGCAGGCGATGCAACGGACCGAGCCGAAGTATCCTATTGAAGATGCCAAGGCGGGCAATAACAGCGGCTGTGCCACAGTTGAATATGTCATTACGCCGGATTATCAAATCAAAGATTTGCGCCTGGTCACAGCGACCAGCAGATACTTTGGTAAAGAAGCGCTGTCACAGGTCAAACGCTGGGACTGGCAGCAGCTGCCAGCCGGCCTGTTAACTGCACCAGTTAAAACCAGTACCCGTTTTGAATACTGCATGTCGACAGCAACATTACCGGCCACCAATTGTTTTGAAACAAAGATGCGGGAAAACACCCGTTGCAGCGGCGAAGACGTCAAAACCAGTATTGGGTTTGTCATCCGCCGCCCTGGGCCGGCCAAACATCTCAACCCTCCGATATAAGCAGCGACCCTCGGGCGGGTATCAGACTTACCCGCTCTGTTGCCCTGGCTGTTGATACGCGGCTCCCCCGCTGCCTGCCTGTTTACCACTGTGTGATCCAATAGCAATAAATACGCAGAAATCCACGTTTTACATTCGGTCTGACTGGCCCTTGCACTTTTTTCTAAATCGATTAAGATTATGCTGTACGCCAGTTATAAACTGATGTAAAACTAAACGATAACGATTCGCTGTGCCTGACACAGTGCGATCGCCACACAATAAATAGAAAGCGTGCCGACAAGGCAAGAAACGGACCAGACGATATGCCAAACACTATTGCCCAGTTGCTGGCTGAGCCGGCATTGCTGCAGCGTGAAGCGGAGATCCTGCTCAAACGCCACAGCGCCAGCTTAAAAACCGCCGCCAAATCCAGCTGGCCGGCTTTACAACCGCGTTTGGCGCAAGTGCTGCCAGAACTGCTGGGGCTCTATCTGCAACTCTATGGCGATTTGTTTGACTGTTATTATCAGCTGGAGCAGCTGCTGAAACTGCTGGCAAAAAGCGCGGCGCAGCGGCCGGAATATCTGCAGGCCGAAGACGCCGCGCCGCAACACTGGCACAAAAGTAACCAGGCGCTGGGTTCTGCCTGTTACGTTGATTTATTTGCCGGCGATTTCGACGGCTTAAAACAGCGTATTCCTTATTTAAAACAAACCGGTATCAATTATCTGCACCTGATGCCGCTGTTTAAAGCACCAGAGCCAAACAGTGACGGCGGTTATGCCGTGTCGGACTACCGCAGCACCATGCCAACCCTTGGCACTATGGCGCAGTTATCCAGTCTGATGCAGGAATTGCATCAGCAGGGCATCCGGCCTGTACTGGATTTTGTTTTTAACCACACCTCCGATGAACACCGCTGGGCGGAAAAAGCCAAAGCCGGCGACCCGGCTTATCGCGACTATTATTTTTTCCTGACCGAAGCCGAGCGTGACCGCTACGCGCCGACGCTGCGCGAAATTTTCCCGGAGATCCGTCGTGGTTGTTTTACCCAGGATAAAGCCTCGGGCCTTTGGGTCTGGACCACTTTTAACAGCTTCCAATGGGACCTGAATTACGCCAATCCGGCGGTGTTCAGCGCGATGGCCGAAGAGATGTTGTTTCTCGCCAACCAAGGCGCAGCAGTTTTACGCCTCGATGCGCTGGCCTTTGTCTGGAAAGAAGCCGGCACCGGCTGCGAAAACCTGCCCAAAGCGCATTTATTGATCAAAGCATTTAATGCGGTGGCGCGGATCGCAGCGCCAGCGTTGCAGTTTAAATCCGAAGCCATAGTCCATCCGGACGAAGTGGTGAAATACATTGCGCCCAACGAATGCCAGCTGTCCTATAACCCGCTGCTGATGGCGCTGCTGTGGAATTCCTTAGCAACGCGCAAGACCCGGCTTTTGACCGAATCCCTGCAACGGCGTTTTGCCATAGATCCGCATTGCAGCTGGGTCAATTACATCCGCTGCCACGACGACATTGGCTGGACCTTTGACGACAATATCGCCTGGCAGCTGGGGATGAATCCGGATCACCACCGCCAGTTCCTCAATCATTTTTATTCCGGCCAGTTCCCCGGCAGTTTTGCCAGCGGGGTGCCGTTTCAGCAAAATCCGCTGACCGGCGACTGCCGCGTGGCTGGCATGCTGGCGTCCTTAGCCGGCGTCGACAAAGCCGAAGCTGAACAAAATCAGCAACATCTGCAGCATGCGTTGGCGCGCATTTACCTGCTGAACAGCATCATCCTCAGTATCGGCGGTTTGCCGCTGCTGTATATGGGCGATGAACTGGGCCTGCGTAATGACTACAGCTATGTGAATGATCCGGCGAAAAAGGACGACAGCCGCTGGGTCAACCGCGTTGCGGTCACAGCAGCACAGCTGGCTGAAGCAGCTCAGCCGGAAACTTTGTCTGGCCGCATTTACCAGCAATTGCAGCATTTGGTGAAAACCCGTGCCTCTTTGCCGGTCCTCGGCGACGGCACCACCCGGATCTTAACCAGCGACAATCCACATCTGTTTAGTTTTGAGCGGGAACAACACGGCCAACGGCTGCGCGTTGTCGCTAATTTCAGCGAACATCCGCAATACTGGCACGGCGAAAATGGCCTGACATTTACTGATAAGCTAACCGGCGCAACAGTGAAATCAGGTGCTGTGCCGCTGACGGCCTATCAGGTGCTGTGGCTGATCAGCTAACGATGCATGACGTACTACAACCAAAAGCGCCGGCGCCAACAAGCCGGCGCTGTTGTTTCAAGGCGTGAAACAAGGGACAAACCCGCGGAGGACCGGTATGATCGTTATCAATTGCCACACTGCTGCCGGAGCGCCTGATGATAAAAACTGCTGTGATTGGATTTGGCCTGTCGGCCCGGGTGTTCCACCTGCCTTTTATCGCCAGCTCTGCACAATTTGAGTTGACTGGCATCAGCACCTCACAGTCGGACGCGGCACAGTGCTGGCCTGACGTGCGGATTTTCCCGGATGCCGACAGCCTGCTCCAACACAGCGACGCCAGCCTGATTGTGATCACGGCGCCAAACCGCGCGCACTTCAGCCTGGCCAAAACAGCGCTGCTTTCCGGTAAAGATGTATTGGTGGAAAAGCCATTGGCGGTGACGGCTGCAGAAGCTATAGAGCTGCAAGTATTGGCGGAGCAGCTGCAGCGCAAGCTTGCCGTGTTTCATAACCGGCGTTTTGATGATGATTTTATAGCGCTGCAACAGCTGGTGCGGTCTGAAAATCTTGGCACTGTGCAGCTGATGTATTCCAGATTCGACCGTTTCAGGCCCACAGTACAAGCCCGCTGGAAAGAATCGGCGGAACCCGGTAACGGCGTTTTGTATGACTTAGCACCACATTTATTGGATCAGACCATTGCGCTGTTTGGTAAACCTGATGCCATCACGGCCAGTTGCCAATGCCTGCGTACTCACGACAGTGCGACGGGCGCTATCGACGCATTTCAGCTGCGGCTCGATTATGCACCGAAGCCGGCAGTCACGGCAGAAACAGCGACTGGCATTACCAGTCCAGCCACACCGGCACGGCAGGTGCTGTTAAGTTCATCGCCTTATTGCGCCCATCCGGCGCCACGGTTTGAACTACACGGCAATGGTGGTAGTTTTATCAGTTACCGGCTGGACCCGCAGGAGCAAATCCTGCGCGACGCGCTGCTGCAAAACCCTGCTACTCCTACCGCGGTTTTTACCTCCGCTGCCTGGCAGCAGCGTACTGATGGCCGTTTCGGTGAGATCTGGCGTGCAACCGGACCTGAGACCATCTCGTTTCCAGCCAGCGACTACGCTGATTTTTATCAGCAACTGGCGCTTTTTTTGCGCGACAAAGCCCCGGCACCGGTACCACTGGCCGAGGCAATTTTAGGGCTGGAACTGATCGAGTTGGCATTACAAAGCAGCCGCGAGCAACGTACTATTACAATGAGCTGACTTTATTCATCCGGGGCCAGCAAGTGCGGTAAGAATTGCGCTTTGCGTTTCCAGAATATCAGGCCGTCGCTGCCTTGCTCCAAAGCGCCATAACTCAAATATTCAATACCTTGCAACCAGGGCGTTTGGCGTGTCAGCAACAGTTCGACCACCTGCTGATGCAACAAACTCATCACGCCGTGCCGCTGATACTGTGCATGCCCCATCAGTTCAGCGTAACGCAGCATGTTGCCAATCCGGTGCAGCCGGGCATAAGCCAGCAACTGCTGATCCGTGGTCACGGCACCTTGCTGATATCCGGCCAGCGGCCTGAACACACCGACATACAGATCCCAATGTTCGGCCTGAACCGGCAGTTGCAGGGGTTGCAGATCGGCCGGCGCCCCACCGAGATCAGCAAGCTGCAAAGTAAATGCATCCAGCACCGGGCCAAAAGCCCTGATCTTGCGTGAACGGCGGATCTCAAGCAAATCAGGGGTATAATTGGCGCTCATAAATGGCTGTGCGATAAGGCCAGCGCGGTGCGCTTTGTCCGCTTCCCGCCAGAAATTACCGGCGTTTTTCTTTAATTGCCGGTTGAACGCTGCCGCGTCTGAATATTGATGCAGTGGCAGCAACATCGCGATGCCGCCGTGCTGCGGCCGCCCGGCATGCAAAAACTGCTGATAATAACGCTGATAACGCCGGATTAACGGCGATTCACCGCCCTGACTGCCTTGCAGTTGTAACTGTGCCACCGGCAACAGAGGCAGCTCTAGCGCCGGACTAAAACTTTGCAAGCGTTTTGGCCGACGCCGCCGGAACCATAAAGGTTCCAGCTGTTGCGTGTACCATTTACTGAGCGCTGACGTGAACTTCGCAAAAATAGCCAACACAACATCCTGTACGCGAAAAAACCTGATCCTAAAGTGCTGCCGGCAATAACTCAATCACTGAGTGCTGATCGCACTTTAGCGCGGGATCAGTTCCAGCGCAGCACCGCCACCCGACGCCAGCTGCAGTGTCAGCACATCTTTGCTGCTGACTTGCCGGCGCTGAATCTGATACGCCATCGGGTTGGTTTGCCAATGAGCATCTGCAGCGTCCTGATAGATCACCAAATCGTAACTGCGATTTTTGTCCAGAAACTGCAGTGGCAGTTGCAGCGTGCGCGCCTGTTCGTTGCTGGTGGCGCCGACAAACCAGCGTTCAGAATGTTTGTCCTGCCGCGCCATCACCAGGTATTGACCGATTTTTCCGTCGAGCGCCATGCTTTGCCGCCAGTCAGTCGGCACCGCATCGATAAAGGCAAAGGCCGGATGCAGCTTGCCGCCAGGGGCATAATTTTCCGGTAAATCCGCCACCATTTGCAGCGGGCTATACAGCGTGACATACAGCGCCAGCTGATTGGCCAGAGTGCTGGGCACCCGGTTATTCGGCCTGTGCTTCTGGTAATTGAAGTTAAAAATACCGGGCGTAAAATCAATGGGCCCCGACAAACCGCGGGTAAAAGGAATGATCACGGTATGATTGGGCAAATTGCCGCTATCCGGACTGCCGCCGTTGTACTCCATGCCGCGCACCGACTCCCGTGTCATCAGATTTGGGTAAGTCCGGCTTAAGCCGGTGTCTTTGACCGTTTCATGCGCATTGACCATCACCTGATGCGCCGCTGCAGTATCGACCACTTTTTTAAAGTGCCGCACCATGAACTGGCCGTCATGCCATTCGCGCCCATCCAGCCGTTTGCCGACATACCCCATCTTGACGCTATGCACACTAAGACGCTGGTAATACTTAAACGCATCAGCCATTTGCTGCTCGTAATAACTGATGCCGGCCGCCGTTTCATGATGACCAATCAATTCCACACCTTTGGCTTTGGCATAAGCGGCGACTTTGTCGATATCAAAACCTTTGACCGGCGCAGTGAAGCTGAACGTTGGCGGCCGCTGCCACCATTGCCCTTCCCAGCCCTGATTCCAGCCCTCAATTAACAAAGCATCAATGTCGTGTTTGCTGGCAAAATCAATATATTGCATAGCCCGCGCTGTGGTCGCGCCTTGCTTCGGACCCGGTGACCAGTCTTTTTCGCCGATGTGCATCTCCCACCAAATCCCCATGTATTTGCCGGGTTTGATGTAACTGGTGTCAGTACCGGCAGCCATCGGCTCGTTCAGGTTTAAGATCAGGCTGGAATTTAACAAGGCCGCTTCGGTCGGCGCGATTTGGATAGTGCGCCACGGGCTTTGAAATGGTGCTTTAGTATAAACCCGGTCCACCGCGGCAAAACTGTCTGTGCCGGTATTGGCGCCGGCATTCGCGCCGCCCCAGGGCATCAGGTCGGCTTTGAGAGTGATATGGTTGTCGGTGATATTGCGCAGCGTCATCGAGCTGTAATCGACCAGCGCGGCTTCATGCACGGCCACCGCAATGCCCTCATCAGTCAGCGTCAACGGCGTGTGCGCCACCGACACGCTCGACAGCGCCGAATTCATATACTGGTATTCAAAACTCAAGTTGCGGTAGGCTTCCACCCACCAGGCAGAGAAGTTGCGGGCAAAAGCAAATTCGGTCAGCTCGTCGCTGATCACCAGCTCACCGGCCAGCGCCGCTTGTGCCGGCACCTGATACCGAAACGCCACGCCATCATCAAAACTGCGAAATACCAGCGTGAATTGCCGACCCGGTGCTGCGCTTTCACGCAAGGTGAGCGTGATTTCGTTATAGTGGTCACGGATCTGCGCACGCTGGCCCCAGACCGGTTGCCACTGTGCATCATGACTGCGCGTGCTGACTTTGTTGGCCAGCAAGCCGGTTTTTAGCAGCGGTTGACCTTTAAAAGCAAGGCCCAGCACGGATGGCTTCAATACTGCTTTGCCGCGGTAACTAATCTGATAGGTCAGAGCATCTTGAGACAGCACTAACTCCAGCGCTATTTGTTTATCCGGTGACAGCAACTGCCAGCGATGTGGCTGCACCAGTTGCTCTTCGGCCTGCACCGGCAACAGACTTAGCAGTAGACTCAGCAGCGCCACGGCCTGCTTGAGCCACCAGCCACATCCCTTTGCTTGATAAAAAGCCATATCGCACTCCAAACGGTTTTAACGGGTCCACAACAGATGCTGCGGCTGAAAATTCAGGCTGCAGCCGTTGAAAAAGGCTGCCAGCTCCAGCTCAGTAAAAGCATCACTAACGTTTGCCGGTTGTGGTTGTCGCAGCGGCGGGAAGATGCCGTAACCGGCTAACAGACAGTGCCAGGACGTGGCGCCAAAGTGGCTGCCCGATTGCTGACGGCCCTGCTCTTGGCGGGATAGCTCCTGCGCCAAATCGCCCTGACGAAACCACACATCCAAAATTTGCCGCAGTGATTCCGATAACTGCATATTGCTGCTATTGGCGCGCCAGTAATGGCTGTCGCTGCGGCTGCTGAGTTTGTAATGCGCGACGATATAGTCGCGCACCGCCTCAAAGCGCTGATGCACCTGGCGGTTGAATTCGGCTTGTCCTTCAGTAGAAAAATCAGCAAAGCTATCGATAAACTGCTCAATCGAACTTTGCACCAGATGCAGCGCTGTGGCTTCAAGCGGTTCGATAAAGCCTTGCGACAAACCAAGCGCCAGACAGTTTTTCTCCCAGCTGCGCGTCACCTGCCCGACTTTCATCTGCAGATGGCGCGCATTCACCTCACTATCGAGCAAACCCAAATGCTGACGTAATTCCAGCTCGGCGGCGTCTTTGGAGATAAAAGCCGAGCTGTAGACATAACCATTGCCGCTGCGATGGCGCAGCGGTATTTGCCAGGCCCAGCCGTTAGACAGCGCTGTGGCCTTGGTTTCCACCGGTGGAATCGCAAAAGCTTCTGTTGGCAGCACCACAGCCGCATCGTTAAACAGATTGCTGGCAAAAGACTCAAAAGGCACCTGCAGCGTCTGCTGCAATAAGTTGGCGCGAAAACCGGTGCAATCGATAAAAAAATCGGCGTCCAGCGTCTGGACAACTTTACTGTCGCCGTCTGCAATCTCGCCGGTCAGACTGGCAATGTGGCCATCCGGCAATTGATTGACTGCTGTCACAGTCAGCGCCTGATACTGCACGCCCATCGCTAAGGCCTTTTGTTTTAAAAACTGGCCCAATAATCCCGAGTCAAAGTGAAAACCATATTCGATGCGAAACGGGAAATTCGCCGGCGTCAGCGGTGCCAGCTGCTGCGCGGCCAAATAGCCATTGAGCAAGAATTTCTCCGGTGAAGTTTCCACTGCAAGCCCTAGCCGGCGCTTAAAACAATTGCTGTAAAACGCCGTTTCGCTGTGCAGATCCGGCTGAGAAATAAACGGATGGCTGTAGTCGGACCCGAGCCCCATCGCAGCAGCGGCCGGGCTCCAGTTCACAAAACGAATATTGGTTTTGTAAGTTGCCTGACAGGCCGGCATCCATTCGCTGTCGGCAATGCCAAGCTGCTGAAAAAAACGTTTCAGCGATGGCGTCGAACCTTCACCAACCCCAATAATGCCAATGTCGGGGGCTTCAATCAGCGTGATTTGCACCGGTCTTGTCTGTTCAGCCGCGGGCTTTAACCATTTGTGCGCAAACAGCAACGCCGCCATCCAGCCGGCGGTACCACCACCAACGATGGCAAAATGAAACGGAGGCAGGTTGCCACTCATGGCTCAGACTCCGCTGTAGCGGGCGAGAAATTCATCGTGCGACAGCATCTGTGTCAGTGGTTGCTGCTTGGCTTCCTGCACTTTACCAAGCGTGGCCATCAGTTCGCTGGTAGTCGGTACTTTGGCCGCCGGGTGATAATCGCGTGGCATAATGCCCTGCCCCAACATGACCTGGATCCAGCTGGCGTCGCGGAAAATATCGTTGTGATCATTAAACACCTGCGCCGACTCGCGAAACAGCGCCATTTTTTCCTGCAGCCGCGCTGGCACCGCCATATTGCGCATATCGCGCCAGAACCCGGAATCATCACGTTCATTGGCATGGTAATGCAGGATGATAAAATCACGGATGGTTTCAAATTCCTGTTTGGAATCGGCGTTGTAGTAGTCAACCACCGCATCGCTGATGCCCTGATTCGGGAACACTTTTAACAGCCGCACAATACCAGACTGGATCAAGTGAATACTGGTCGATTCCAACGGTTCGAGGAAGCCACTGGACAGGCCAATGGCGACGACATTTTTCGCCCATTGGTTGCTGGTCCGGCCGGTTTCAAACGAAATTTTGCGCGGCTCGGCCAGTGCTTTGCTGTCGAGGTTGCCCATTAACGTACTGTAAGCTTCGTCATCGCTTAAATAGGCGGAGCTATAAACAATGCCATTGCCGTTACGATGGGTCAGCGGAATGCGCCATTGCCAGCCGGCTTTATGCGCAATGCTGCGGGTGTAAGGCAAGGTCTTGTCAAAACGCTCACTGGGCACCGCTAAAGCGCTGTTGGCCGGCAGATATTTGGCCCAGGATTCATATTGCACACCGAGCGTCTGGCGAATTAACAACCCACGCAGGCCGGTGCAATCAACAAACAAATCGCCGTGGATTTTGCGCCCATCTTTCAGTTGCAGTGCTTCGATATCACCGGAGATACCATGTTGCTGCACCGCTTCAATCATGCCTTCGGTGCGTTTAACGCCAGCACTTTCTGCCATTTTTCGCAGAAACTGACCGTACAACGCTGAATCAAAGTGATAGGCATAAGGCATTTCGTACACCGGATTCGGTGTTTTGATGATATTAAATTTGCCGGCTTCGCAGCTCAGATAGTTTAAATCGTAGTCCCACAAGGATTGGGGCAAACCGGCTGCGCGGGCTCGCAGCCAATAATGCTGGAAATTACAAAAACCCAGGCTGGCGCCAGGTGCGCCGAACGTGTGGTAATAGCTCTCGCCCGGCTTGCGCCAGTTTTCAAATTTAATCGCCAGTTTCATCGTGGCGTGGGTGTCACGTAAAAAGGCTTTTTCATCAAGGCCAAGGTACTGGTTAAAAATCTGGATAGGCGGAATAGTTGCTTCGCCAACGCCGACAATGCCGATTTCTTCTGATTCAACCAATTCAATCTCGACGCTGTCCGCCAGCACTTTTTTCAGCAGTGCCGCTGTCATCCAGCCAGCCGTACCGCCACCGGCAATCACCACTTTACGGATTGGTTTGCCGGCTGAACCGGTTGCAGGTGTTTGATGCATAACAACTCCGTTGCAAAATAATATATGGGTCTGGACTCTGCCATCTAAAGTAAAGCCTAGACCAATACATTAAAAAAAGGCCTCAATACCAATAACTTATTGAGGCCTGCTACACAAGTCAGTTCACGAAGGGCATCGCCTGACCTGTGCCTCTACCGGGTCGCTTATCAATAAAACGCGTAGTTCACGTTCAACATGTAGGTTGGACCAAACTGGCGACGGGTGGTGACAATGCCGTCATCGTTGACCGTTTCTTCGTCGACATCAGTCAGGTTGGTGCCCTGCAGTGAAACGCGCAGACCGTGCAGCGAGGTGAAATTGCTTTCAGAGAAGTCGTAACTGATTTGCGCATCCACCAGCGTCACGCCATTACGGCTCGCAGTAGAAATTTTGTTCGAACCACCGCGCTCGTAGGTCAGGAAGTCAGAACGGTCAGTCCCGGCTACCCGCACTTCGAAGCCATTTTTCTCGTAGTACGCCGTTAACGAGAACATTTTGTCAGACTGGCCAGGGATCCGGCTGCCGTCATTCAGTTTCGCGTCAATTAACGTGCCTGACGTGGCCACACCAAAACCTTCCAGCAGGTCCGAGAACTTGCTGAATGGCACGTTGGCGGTCACTTCGACACCATGCACACGGCCGGTCAGACCATCTTCAAAGTAAGAGAAATAACCATAATTCGGCGGTGTGACTTTCGCGCCGGCAGCGTAGAAGATGTCTGCCGGGCCATAGTTACCGGCCTGGTCAATGATGCGGTCATGGAAGCCAGGGATAAAATAGTTGGCGCCACTGTTGGTTTCATCATTGGTGAAGTTCAGCAGTTTGTTGCCGTCACGGGTCCAGTTCACTAAGTCTTTGTAGAAGGCTGTGACAGACAGGTAACCTTCTTCCTCAAAGTAGCTTTCAAATGCCAGGTCGAAATTGTTGGCTTCCAGTGGTTTTAACAGCGGGTTACCGGCAAATTTTGACCATGGCGAACCGTAGGTTTCCACTGCAGCAGTGCTGTTTGGAATAGCAATCAGGTCGATGTTCTGGTCGAACTTAACAAAACCGGATGCTTTCATCTGGTCGATACGGGCACGGCTGATGGTTTTGTTGGCGGCAAAACGGACGAAGTTATTGTCCGACACTTCCATACTCAAGTTCAGGCTTGGCAGCACGTGGCTGTAGCTGTCGCCCTGTTCGGTGATACAGTCTGCATCGACTTGTTTGTCGCTGTTGTCATCACAGACTGCAAAATTGGCACCCACTACTCCAATGAAACCGCTGGAAGACTGATCCGTTTTGACGTACTGCATACCGACATTACCGGTTACCGGCAGGCCAGCAAACTGCGTTTCAAAATCCGACTTGAAGTAAAGGGTCGTGACTTCTTCATTCACTTCGTAAGAATCACCCAGACGATCCGGCTCTAACAAGCCTGCGTCATTCAGTTTATAGGTGCCGTCGTTGTATGGCGCGAAACCATCATAGGCAACGACCTGGCCCAGACCCGCCCAGCTTAAATCCGCCAGACCGTTGTATAAGTACTTGGCTGGAATAGCAGTGGAGAACGGATATGATGTCGCCGTCGCGAAGAAACCTTTGTTATCTTTGTCTTTGAAACGATCAGAATAATTCACGCCAACCGTCAGTTTGTTAAAGATACTGAGTTCGATGTTACCCACACCTTCTAAGCGGTAGGTTTTCAGTTCTTCACTGAAATCGGCGTAGTTCAGGAAGCCATCCTGTGCGTTGAAGTAGCTGTACGGGTCGCCGTTTGCTTGTTTCACGTTGGTGGCAAACTGGCTGGCAATATTCGCCATACCACCGCCCCACACCTGTGGACCGGTCAGTTGCAATGCTTTGGCATCAGAGAAAGCGCCAAGGCCAGTCAGTTTGGTGAAGAACACACCGTCCGGGCTCATAGTGAATTCACGTGAACCTAACTGCGACGAGTTCAGAGCGCCGGAGCGGGCTAAACCGGCATAAGACTCACCGCGTAAATCGCGTTTGCTGGATTCGCTGCTAGCCAGGTCTAATTCAACTTGCCAGTCATCATTCAGCTGATATTCGACGTTCAGACCAAAAGTCTGCAAATCACCGTCTT
This sequence comes from Rheinheimera sp. F8, assembly GCF_001518915.1. Lineage (NCBI taxonomy): Bacteria > Pseudomonadati > Pseudomonadota > Gammaproteobacteria > Chromatiales > Chromatiaceae > Rheinheimera > Rheinheimera sp. F8. The sequence continues at coordinate 2,626,265 of NZ_CP013656.1, read as the reverse complement.
TTTTCAGCGGGTCGGTGCGCAGTACCGGATTGGCGCCCACTTGCGTCCCTTTGGTACTTGTACCGCTGCCCGTCACGTTGGCCGATGAAAACGGTTCAATAAAACCGCGCAGTACACCCGAGTCGGAATAATCGATATCCAGCACGTCAAACACAATGTTCAGTTTCTCGTTTGGCTGATACTGCAGCACGGTCGAAATAGTATCGCGCTCGAGCTTGGTGCTGATTGACGCGATGTCCAGACCTGTTGGCAATACCTGACCAGCCGCATTAGCGCTGTAGCCCCAGACACCGTATTTACGCTGGTTGTTTGGTGATTCCGTCGATGCCAGTGCCACAGCAAGACCTAAGGTGTCATCGGCAAATTTCTCGACAAAAGACAGCGCGTAACGTTTGCCTTTGTTATCAAATTCCGGGTTGTCAGAATCACGGCTATTCGATTCGTAGTTACCGTTCACGGTCAGCGTTTCTTTCGCCTGCAGTGGACGCACTGTGCGTAAATCGACGGTACCACCAATGCCCTGCACCATCAGTGTCGCATCTGTGGTTTTGTAAATCGTGGCGCCGGTCATGATTTCTGACGGGTACAGATCGTATTCAACACCGCGGTTGTCGCCGATCCCGATTAGTTCACGGCCGTTTAACGAGGTACCGGTGAAATCTTCTTTAAAGCCGCGCACCGAGATGCCGGAGGTGCGGCCGCCAACACGCTCACCGGCCAGGCCTGGCAACCGCGATAAAGATTCCGCAATCGATGAATCCGGTAACTTACCAATGTCTTCTGCTGAGATGGCTTCGACAATGGATGAGTTATCCATTTTTTCCGCCTGAGAACGGATCAACGAGCCGCGAATACCGCGCACTGCGATCACTTCGACTTCTTCACCAGATTTCGCCTGAGTGGCGGCAGCTTGTTGCTCTGCCGCGGTTGCAGACACCGACCAGATGGCGGACGAGACTGCGAGTGACAGTAACGCGGGTTTAAATAGTTGTGTTCTCATTTGGTTATCCCTTGTCGATTTGTGTTGCTTATAAGTGTGTTGTGTTTACTTAGATCTATCACTGCCTACGCGGCCAGGGCCTGAACAGTTTTGCACCGCCGCCGATGCTGCTGACTTTGTTGACCGCACCTTGCCATCAGCATCATGTTTAGCCAACCTTAATCGTTTAAGTTGCTTCGGCAAAAAAACAACATACTCAGCGTCACTGGATGTTGTTTTTATGCTTCAGTAATTTTGCAGCGTATGCGTCAAATACTTTCAACTTAATCGTTTTAGATCATCTAAAAAAAACAGTCAAGCCTGTTCGTAAAATAATCAGATAAAAATTTGAACTTTTTAAAATTGACTGCATTGAATCATGGCTTTGGCCACAGCCCGGACCACTTTGTTGATCTCTGACTTTAATGAGCTGGAGCTGACGGTTCAGCAATGTTGATTTTGAGCTGCTCGACTGTCTGCAGTTGATAACGGGTTTTCAGCAGAGCTATTTCACTTTGGTATTGCAGGAGAAACAGATCAAAGCGTCGCAACAGGTCGCCATGATCGCGGCTGGATAAATGAAATCCGACACTGGCGAGTGGCAGCCATCGGCCAATCTCCACAGCATCAGGCTGTCCAAGCTTGTTGAGCAAATGCCTGGCGACATGCCATTCGACATCGGCCGCATCCACGCGTTTTTTCAACAGCATTTGTAAGGCTGCAGTTGCATCGCTGACTTCAACCAGATTAAAGCTATAGTTTTGCTGCACGGCCAGCAGGTGGTCCGGGGTAAACCCGCGCGGAATAGCAATAGACCGGATAGCAGATAACTCTGTGTCCCCTTCCCCGCGCCGAACCACCGTAGAGCCAATAATACCGGTGAATGACTGACTAAAATACAGCGGTTGCGGCTCACCTTTGGCACTGTGCCACTGTGGATTGTCCGGATACACCAACTGGCAATCCGGATTATCCTGTAACCGCTTGACCGGCAGTGACAACAAGATGATTTTCACTCCGGTTTTAGCCGTAAAAAGAGCAAACAAATCAGCAGCATAACCACGACCTGGCAGATCACTGAAATCATAATGCGGGTAATAATCGATATTCTGCACGCAGATGCGCACTGATTCAGCACGGGCCGGCAACACGGCGCCTACCAACAACAACCATATGAGCAATCTGAATATCGTCATCAACGGACCTACCTAATCAGCGACCGCAGCCCATTGGCTGATAAAGTCCGGTACAAAAGGCCGCCCGCGGGCATTCAGCGCGGTGCCGGTGATTAATGCGTCCAGCATTAGTTTACCGTCACTACTGCGCAACACTTGCTGGCGAAAACCAAAGCGTACTTTAGACACCGGCTGATATTCGACTGTGACGATAAAACGATCGCCGCTTTGCAGCGATGCTTTGTAATCCATCTCAGAGCGGATCACCACCAGGTTAATTTTTTCCCGGGCCAGGGCGGCAAAATCAACACCCCGTGATAACAAATACTCGTGACGGGCGTGCTCCAGATAGTGAAAATAGACGGCATTGTTGACGATGCCCTGCATATCACACTCATAATCCCGCACTTTAAAATCCAGCGTAAACAAGTCGCTCATCAATATTATTTCCCTATCTATGCCAAACCTGGCTGTAATCAACGATTTAGCTGGTCGCCTAACAGACTTTCCAGACAATGCTCGCTGACGCCATAAAACTGCTTCAGTGCGCTGACCTGCGCCAACACCGCCTGTTGGCTGGCCGCTGACAGTGGCGTCTGGCGCTTAATCGCCAGGATCATTTTGTTTTTGCTGGTGTGTTCCAGCGCAATAAATTCAAACACCTGGGTATCGTAACCATGCGCTTCCAGCAGCAGCGCCCGGATGCCGTCTGTCAGCATTTCCGCTTCCTGGCCGAGGTGGATGCCATGTTGCAACAACGGTGATAACACGGCCGGACTATGCATCTGCGGCCGGACTTGCTTATGGCAACAGGGTGAACACATGATCACCGCGGCGCCGGCGCGGATCCCCATATGGATAGCATGGTCGGTAGCCGTATCACAGGCATGCAGCGCAATCATTACATCGAGGCCGGTACTTTGATAATGCTGCACATCGCCCTGCTCAAAGCGGATGCCGCTTTGGTTTAGCCGCGCCGCCGTGGTGTTACATAAATCCACCAGACTCTGGCGTAATTCGACACCAATCACAGCGCCCTTTATGCCAGTCTGCTGCAGATAATGTGCGATGGCAAACGTCAGATATGCTTTGCCAGACCCAAAATCAGCTACCTGCAGTTCCGGCCGCTGTACCAGACCACTCTCTTTCAGCGCTCTGGCAAAAATCTCGATAAACTTATTGATCTGCTTCCATTTTTTTTGCATGGTCGGCGCGATTTGGCCATCACTGCCATTGATACCCAGTTCGCGTAAAAATGGCGCCTGCGGGTCAATCCAACGTTGTTTTTCGCGGTTGTGCTGCTGTGGTTGCAGCTCTTGCTGCAGATTCGTTTTGCGTTTATTCAGCAGCACTTTGCCTTTTTTCGACATCGTCAGCTGGATCTCAAAGCCGTTACATTCCAGCAATGCCGCTTTAAATTGGGGGCCGAGCCATTCGCGCAGCAACGGTTGCAACGCTTGCAGCGACAGGTTTTTCGTCTGGTCAAAAGTTTTGTTTTCAAACAACACACTGAGCTGGGTGCCGGTTTTTAATAAAATCGGCCGGATCTGCAGCCGTTCCAGCTCCGCCTGTGGCCCTTCATAACGGGATAACACCAGACGCAGCAGCTGGTTTTGTGCAAATGCTGCAGAAAACTGCTGAATGAATTCAGACAGCTCAAAAGAAGTATCGGCTTGGGTCATCGGTATTATCCTGCAAATTGACCGCGGCTGAACAGCAGCTCTGCGCGCTCAGCAATCGCTTAAAGCCGCGCAGTATATCAGAAGGCGTCAGGTTCAGCGCGGCGGCGCTACGGTGATCTCCCGCTGCACCGCCGGCATGCTAAACCAATAAGCGGTCTGTTGCAGCGGCGTGTTGGCCGGCAATAATGGATTGTCCAAATGAAACACTAACGACTGGGCGAAACGACTAAGCGGAAACACCTGGCGGGCAATTTGATGCTGCTGTAAAAAACGCAATAACTCACCGCTTTGCGCCAATTGTTCCAGACCCTTTTCCAGTCGGCTGGCCAGCGTGTAATTATCCTTTTTGACAAAAAAGTACATGGCAAAAGGGTAATGCAATAACACGCTGCTGCTGAATTCCAGATCCGGGTATTGCAACTGAAAGGCTTTTTGCTCGACCGGGCCTTCAAAAATGCTGCGCGGGAAATAGTCACAACGCTCGCGGCGCAGCATTTCCAGCATCTGATCATGCCGCTCCGCGGTGATCACCTGCAGACCTGCGGCCCGCATGATGTCCGTGTCAGGCCATAATTCACCCTGACAAGCCGTCAGCCGCTTCAACTCGGTAAACTCGCTGATTTGCGCAAACGCCAGCCGGTCTACTTTACGGATCACAAATCCCCGCCAGCCAAGGCCCCCGCCAAGCAAAGGCACACGTACCGGTAACAGGTCACGCTCTAACTCCGGTGATGTACCGAAGTGATGTACATCAATAAAATCCTGTTTCATCAGCAAGTAACGGTAATCACCCAGCGGCGGCGGTGGCACCAGCTCCAGCCTTGCTGCGCCATATTCGGCGGCAGTGCGGTCGAGCACCAGCTGCAATAATTCGCGGTAATACACCACGCTGGCTTCTGCATTGGATTGCAGTCCGAGGATGCGGAGCGTCTGGACTGGTGCGGCGGCGAGCAATGGACTGCACAGCAGGATCAGGGCACATAAAAATCGCATCAAAAACTCCGGTTCACCATCCTCAGTTACTATAGTGGAGGCCATTGACAGCCGGCAAGCGACTCGCTCTGGTGGTACGTCTGTGCTGACCCTTTACAAAGCCGGACACCCTCGTTAGCATGCGGCGGGACCGGCATCGTTCTCTCGCCAGTGCTGGCATATAAGGATCAATATGTTACGTCAAATTATTCTCATCATGCTGACCAGTCAGCTGCTGGCCTGTGCCAGTATCAGCAAAAACGAATGTTTGTTGGGCGACTGGTATAGTCTTGGCGTCAACGATGGCAAAGCCGGTGAGCTCAGCAGTAAATTCCGTGAATATCAAAAAGACTGCGCCAAGCATGGCGTCACCCCAGATTTTAAAACCTATCAGCAGGGCCATAGCCAGGGCTTGGTTTTTTTCTGCGATTTTCCGCATGGCGAAGCCTGGGGGCGTGCCGGCAAGGATTACAACACCGCTTGTACCGGGCCGATGGAACCGGCATTTCGCAGTGGTTTTCAGCAAGGGCAACGCTGGTATAAAGCGAAAAAAGTGGTCGACGATATCGCCATGGCCATCAATGATCTGCAAAACCGCAATCTGACGCTGCGGGAAGATATTTATGCGATAAATCAGCGCATCGCCGTCGAACAAAACGCTTCGGCCCGGGCGGCGCTGTTAAATCAGGCCGACCGGCTGCGCTATCAGATGGAAGGCTACAATCAGGAAATCGGCCGGTTGCAGATCCGCATGGCGCAGGCAGAAGCCAATTTCGCGCCGCTCAATCGCTGATCCTCTGGCACGTACACCGCGTCAGGGTCTGGCACTTTGTTGCTGATACAGCTCAGACTGTTGATAACGCAACCAGCCCCACTGGTTAATCAGCTGTTGGGCGCGCTGCTGATCTGCGGCAGATAGCTGATCAAAATCCTGCCATGGCGCTTGATCATTGCGACGGAAATGTTGCTGACGAAAGTCATACAGCATCCGCCCATCGGCATCCACTCTGGCGATTTGTTGCGGCGAACGCACCAGCCCGACCACCTGCAATACCGCGTCCTCGGTCGCTGGTGGCGTTACGTCTTGCGCCGTAGCCAGGATGAGTGGCGCCAGATCGGCATGACCCAGTACCTTCGGATAACTGACCTGGCGATTGCTGACCAGCACCACGCGGGTTTGGGTATCATTCAGCTGATGGCCGTGCCCGAGAAAACCGTCGTCGAACAAGGACTCGCCATGGTCCGAGGTATAAAACTGCGTGCTCTGTCCGGCAATCCCCTGCTGTTGCATCAACTGCTGCAGCTGCCCAATCAACCAGTCCGCATTGGCCACGGAGTTGTAATAACTCAGTTGCAACAGCGCCTTATTTGCCGGTTGCATTTGTTGGCGATTGATCGCCCGCTTGGTCAGTAGCGGTAACATTTCCTGATGATGATACGGATAATGCGCAGCCTGCACATTCAGATAAAAAAACTGTGGCTGTTGCCAGTTGACCTCAGCAAACCGCTGCTGCAGCTGGCGCAATAAGCGTTGTTCACTCAGACGCAGTGCACCGGCATTCAATGACGGGTCCAGCCGGTCTGACAGCGCCGAATCAGCATCAAAATAATACTGACCTTTGCGTTTTAACCGCGCGCTGGTCAGCACGTCGCCAAAGCGTTCCGCCTGCGCCGACAACACATTGATCTGATATCCGCGCGCCTGCAGCGCGTCTAATAAATTCTGTTGTGGCGGATGATAACTGAGGCTGCGGTTAAACAACGCTTTGAGCGAACTGGTGGTAAAGCCGGTATGGCTGTAGGCATGCTCACTGTAACTGCCTTGTCTCGCCAACGCTGCCAGGTGTGGCATCACCGCCTGCCCATCCACATTCGCAAACAACGCATCGGCCCGCACACTCTCCAGCACCACTAAAAAAATATGTTGGCCGGCCCGCAGCGGCAATTGCATCAATGCGTCAGCTGAGTGGGCCGGCGGCAACGGCAGATCACCGCCAATACCGTCTTCATCAATGCCATTGCCCGGCACATCCATCGCGCCCGGATACAGGCCGGCATTTAACGGATGGGGATCGGCTTTGCTACCAAGAGCACCATAACCATCAAAATCCACATCGGTCAGCCGGTTCAGCAACTGTGCCAGCACCTGCTGCGATAACTTCTTTTCCAGACCAAAACGATAAGGCTGTGCGGTCGCCACCCATTGCAGCTGTAACGGAAACAGCAGCAACAGCAACAATGCGGTATAACCCCACCATTGCTTTGCATCACTAACCGGTGTTCTGTAGCGGCGAAATGCCAGGTGTATGCAATACAACAAAGCGATGCCCAGCAGCAGAGCAAAAATCACCGGTAACAGATGTTGGCTCAGCTCTGTCAGCACCATGCTGATCGCAGCAAGCACACTGCCACCGCCAAGATTTGCCAACACCTGCCAGTCCAGGTTGTCACCAAAATACTGATATAACTCAGTACCGACCCAGCTGTAACTGCTGTAACTGAGCAGCACAAACAGCGCGAACCACAAATGACTGCGGCTGCTGGTCTGAAACCGGCACAGCAGGTTGTACAGCATAAATGCACAGGTTAACGCAGTGAGATCGGCCAGCCAGCCGGCAAAGACATAAAGCACACGTTCTGAAGTCAGCGTAAAGCTATGGGGCTGTAAAAAGCCCCCGCCACTGAATAGCTGATATTTATGCTGCAGAAGTGCCAGTTCCAGCACAGAACACAACAGGCTTAAGCCCAGTAACAACCAGACAGAACGACGATCAGGACGTGGCAACAACCAGGACAACAGAAAAACCTTGTGAAAAGACCAGCAATCAGAAGAACTGCCAGTATGCCCGCTGCATCAGCGCACTGCAACGCCCGACCGTTCAGTGCGCATAATGATAAATAATCTCCAGCAATTCGATCGGTGCCTGCTCCTCGTCAGAGGCAAACTCAATGACAATATCAAAATCGTCGCGATACAATTGAAAGCGGTCACCATAATCCTGCATGTCCGGAAATGCCAGCCGGAGTCCGGCTTTGCTGACCGGAATTTGCAGCGCTTTTAACAGTTGCGGAATTTGGTCGGGTTCTCGCGGATTGCGTACAATCGGCGTTGTCACTTTGAGCCGGCTGATGTTGTCTTTATTGATTAACACATGCAGTTGTGTGGTCGGCATCCACCAGATTAGATTGCGGCGCTGCGCCAACTGATGCACGCGTAAATTCGGTAGCAGTTGGCTGGCCAGCGGTTGCTGACGAAGATTACGGACATTCACCGATTCAACAAATGTCAGCACATCAGTCAGCACCGCTTGTTGTAACGGGCTTTTCACTACCGGGTCGGGCTGGGCACTCAGGCGGAAACCAGTCAGCAGTGCGGTATTTTTATCAACAGATTCAGGATTAAACTGTTCAAACTTCACACTCAGCTGCTGGGTCCCGAGCTGACGCCGCCATAATAACGCGGATTTTTTTTGCCAGGAACCGAGCTGCAAACCTGCCCGGACCATATCTTGTTTATAAGGTACTTTGCCATCAATCAACCAGAGTTTCTCGTCAAACTCCGGATGAAATTCCAGTAAATTCCGGCCGACGCCGCTGAGGATTTCGCTGTCGGTAAACACAACTTTGACCAGTGGATCCAATAATACCCAGAGCCGGCGGCCATAACCAAGCAACCTGGAACCATCCTGCAACATCAAATCGGCGGAAGGAGTGCCCCACAATGCCTGCACTTGTCCGGCCGTCATTTTCGGTTTTACTCCCATCGCGCCTTCAGTCAGGGACACATGCATATGGGGCGGTACGACGACTTTGTATTCCGACTCCGCGCGAGCAAACGCTACGACAGTATTGACGGACGTTTTTATTTCCAGCGTGCCCATATTCTGCCGGATCCCACCAGTTTCAGAGCTGGTATCTGATAACGCATCATTGCCATCACAGAAGCGAAACATCTCCAGCTGCACGTGCACTTCAGAATTGCTGCCCGGCGCTTTAAATTCCGACTGTTTCAGCTGTTGTAATAACACGGCATCAAAACGGCGCGCGCTGGCATTCTCACGGATTTGTTGTAAATAACGGGCGACTTCAGGCACATCGCGTAACTGCGAAAACCGCAGCAGATTGCTGTTGCGAACCCGTAAGGTCGTCTTCAGCGGGATCACCTCTTCTTGCTTGCACTCCGGCAGAAATTCGACAATTGGCGCCAGGCTTTCAGCCTGCAGCGGCAAGCTGCTCAGTAGCAACAATGTCAGCAGTGTCCAGCAGCAGTGCATCCGGGCTCCCATTCGCGAAGTAACTTCAATAAAACATTGTTTTAACATATCTCTAAACATGACACGATGCAAGCTGCCGATCATGCCAGCGACTGAGCAGTAACAACGCCAGCACTGCGCCGAGTAATGCAAAGGCCATATCAGCTTGCGTATCCCAGGCATAACCCTGGGTGCCAAGAAATTCATCGGCGCCCTGCCCTAACATCACTGCAGCGGCCCATTCAATGAGTTCATAACCGGCACTGATCGCCAGCACGATACAGAGCAACAAAAACTGCAACATCTTTTTGCCTTGTACATAACAGCCACGCAGCAGGATCTCCCGGGCGGCAAGAACCGGTACAAAACCTTGCATCAAATGGCCAATTTTGTCGTATGGGTTACGGTCCAGCGCAAACCAGTCCATTAGCCAGAAGCCAAGCGGCACCCGGGCATAAGTGTAAGCACCGCCGAGGATTAATACAGCGGCATGCCACAGGATCAGGCTATACAACAAAGGGGTCAGCGGATAAGACTGCCGGCTGCGCCACAGCAACGGCCACACCAGCAACACCGGGAAAATTTCCAACAGCCAGGTCGTCCGATCAAAGGGTGCCCAACCGGACCACAACAGCAGGATCGCCAACAAGGCCGAACCAGCGGAAAATTGCATTGCAGAAATCATTAATCACCAATATCAGCTATTACTGAATCAATGTAAGCAGTTACAAGACTGCGGTAAAGCCTTCTTAGAGGTAAATTTTGTTAAATAATGGATAAATATTGAGTTTTTTTCTGATACGAAGCGTGTAATAGCGGCATCCACCACAGGATGCCGCCGCCGCTTGCCGGCGTTGGTTCTAATGCGCCGCGAGATGTAGCCTGTTAACCGGCAGTTCGTTGCCAGGTACTCAACTGCCTGGGCGAACAAAACACATGCGGCAGACCAGAGACCGGATCAATAAACTGCAACTGCTGCGCCAGCAGCTGCAGAGGGCCGGCCAGTACAACCGTTTTGCTCAGTAACTGCGGATAATAAGGGTCAAATAAAATTGGACAACCAATGGCCTGCATATGCAGACGCAACTGGTGCGTTTTTCCGGTATGCGGAGTCAGCTGAAATAACCCAAGTTGCTCGCGACGGTCAAGCAGTTGCAGCGTCGAATGCGCATTCGGTTCACCGGGAATAATGTGCATCAGAAAACGTGGCTGACTTTTTTCGATACGGTTATGCAATTCAAATTGCTGTGGCAACACAGTATCACGCAGACTGTCTGGCAACTGCGCCACGGCTTGGTAACTCTTTGTGATTTGCCCGCTGGCAAACAACTGGTAATACGCCGGCCGGCTTTGTGGATCCAGCGAAAACAACACCAGTCCTGCCGTGTCCCGATCTAAACGGTGTACCGGGGCAATGTCGTCCAGACCGGTATCGCGGCGCAGCCGTTCCAGCAGACATTCATTAACAAACTCTCCGCCAGGTATCACTGGCAAGCCATGTGGCTTACAAGCCAGCAGGATATGTTCATCCTGATACAGGATCTGATGTGCAGCCGCGACAACAGGTTCGGCCGTCACTTCACGGTAGTAGCATAAGCGCCGGCTCGGCAGAAATGGCGTCTCCATCGTGACCTGCTCACCACTGTGCCAATGCATTTTGCCATCGCAAAAACGTGCCGCCCAGATCTCCGGTGCGATACGCGGAAATTGGCTACAGACGAATTGAAACAGGTTGTCCCAGCCCTGATTGATGGGTGGTAAGGTAATTTCGGAAGGCCGGGCTGCTCTGGACATGATGACTCCTTTTTTCAGCGGCGCGCATCATAGCAAATCACAGAGCTTAAAGCGCTGCCAGCAGCAGAGCGGCAGTCAGCACAACCAACCCACAGGCACTTAGCAGCCGCTGGCGCAAGCCGGTGCTGCCGAGAGTACAAACTAATACGGTTTTCACCAGCGTATTGCTGAGTACTGCTATCACCAACGCCGTTGCAGCCAGTTGTTCCCGGCCTGCCTGCTGGGCATATTGCGCCATCGATAACGTGATCGCATCCACATCGGTCGTCCCGGCGATAGCGGCGACCAGATATAAGCCTTCCGCCGGCGCATAGTGTTCGGTCAGTTTCACGACCAGCAACACCGCGGCAAACATCAGAGCAAACTGACTGGCGGCCCACAAACTAAAAGGGTTACTGACACTGGTTGCAGAATTCGCCTGCAGCTGAGGCGCACGGCGATAAAAGTAGGCGGCCAGCGTTAACGTCACCAGCGCCATCGCGCTAACCGAAGGCCATAACGGGGATAACAGCGGCAGATAAACGATTCCAACCATCAGGAGCACGCGCAATGACATCACGGACCAGGCAAGTAAGATACCGCACGCCAGCGCATCGTCCTGATTGTCACCGTCCTGCGGTTGTTTGCTGAGTCTGGCAAAGCTCAGACTAACCGCCGTCGACGACACCAGACCGCCGGCCAGTCCGGCCACCGCAGTGCCCCGCGCCGGACCTAATAACCGGGTGGCAATATAGCCGATCAGCGACAACAACGAGATTAAGATAACCAGTAGCCAAATCTTATAAGGATTAAACGCCTGCCAGGGATCGAGGGCATGATCGGGGAGCAACGGTAACACGATAAAAGTCGCGATCAGCAGCTTCAGCCCGGCGTACAAATCGTCATTGCCGATTTTATCGACCAGGCCGTGCAGAGGTTGTTTAAAAGCCAGGATGGCCGAGGTGATAATCGCCAGCGCGACGGCGATCCCGGCATGGCCGTGCATCACGGCGCCACCGAGCAGAAACACCAGCATCGCGCTGAGTTCGGTGGTCAGACCCGGCGCTTGCGGCTCTTCCCGTTGCTTGCGGTTATAGGCTGCCAGTACCAGCAAGGAGACCACCGCGAGCACTGCCAGCTCAGGCCAGGGTTGCTGCAGTTGCAAACCGAGCCAGGCGCCGACAGCGCCAAGCAGCGCCAATAACATAAAAGTCCGCACGCCGCCAAAACTGCTCAGGTTACTGACTTTATGTTTTTCCCGCTCAATGCCGACCAATGCACCAATCGCCAGCGCATAGGCGAAGTTCTGTAACAAGATCAGTTCGGTTTGCATCAAAACCTGCAGTGGTTCAAAGTGTTCTAGGTTGATTTCAGCACTATTCTTGCGCTAAAGCCATGAGCTGGCGCAATTTTTTGCCACAAAGCAGAAAGGCGCCAAAGCGCCTTTCTGTTGGGTTCAAACCGCCGTTCGGCCTTATTGCTTTTTATGCAACTCAAACCAGGCCAGCGTATGTTCAATTTTGGCGATCATCCGGCTCGGGCGGCCAGCGATACCATGTGGCGCACCCGGCACCCGCACCAGCGCTGTTGGCACATGTTGCAGTTTCAGCGCCTGATACAATTGTTCTGACTCACTGATCGGCGTACGACGATCCGCTTCGCCGGTCATAATCAGCGTCGGAGTTTTGATTTTACCGGCATTGGCAATCGGTGACCGCTGCCAGTAGTGTTGCAGATTGTCCCATGGCACGCCTGGGAACTGATGATAGGTCTGATACAAATAACTATCCCCGGTCAGCACTTTACTGACCCAGTTAATAATAGGTTTGATCACCGCCGCCGCACGATAGCGGTCGGTCAGACCAATGGCATAGGCGGTGGCGATGCCACCGGCGGAACCGCCGGCGATATAGACGTTGTCGGCATCAACAAAACCTTTGGCAATCATCGCATTCACGCCGGAATCATGGTCGGCATAATCTTCCGGCGAGCTGTATTTGTTGTGCAATAACAATGCAAAACGTTCGCCATAACCAGTACTGCCGCGGTGATTATCGTAAAACACCACATAACCTTCGCGGGCAAAACGCTGCATCTCAGCACTAAAATGCGGACCATAGGCCAGATGCGGGCCGCCATGGATCTCCAGCATCATCGGGTATTTTTTCTTCGGGTCGAAATCCGGTGGAGTGATATACCAGCCCTGCATCGGCTCGCCATCAAAGGATGATTTGTAATTGATTTCATGCACCTGACCGAGTTTTTTATGTCCCAGCAGATCTTCATTGAGCTGAGTCAGCTGGCGCACTTTGCCGTCCTGCCACAACGCAACATCGGCCGGACGCGACGCGTCCCCTTTGGTAAACACCAGCTTTTCGGCACTTTGCTGATACTCACCACTTAAATACGGCTGTGGTAAGCCGGTACCAGACAGCTGATCAGTCAGGACGTTAAGCTCACCACCTAAATCCAGCAGCGCTACTTTGCGCAGGCCTTTTTCATCATATTGCACCGTCAGCTCGTCAGTGCTCCACCAGTCCGGCGCAGTCAGATCTAAATCCAGTGCCGCACCAATGTCGCGACTTTTGCCGGACGCGACGTCCAGCACTTTCAGTTTACCGTTAGCGAACGGCAGTTTGGCATTACTGCCCCACAGATAAGCCAGCTTTTTGCCGTCCGGTGAAAATACCGGACTGGTTTCCTGCCCTGGTACTGAGGTCAGCTGTTTCAGACCGCCGGTTTGCAGATCAAGTTGGTACAAATCGCTGTCGCGCGGCTGATATTCCCAGTCGGTGGCCAGATTGGCGGAAAACACCAGTGCGGTTCCATCCGGACTGAAGGTCAGATCATCACCATAACTGCGATCGCCGCTGGTCAGCTGGCGCGCGGTGCCACCGTCGCTACTGAGTAAAAACAGTTGCCGGTATTCTGATTTCAGGAAACCCTGACCGTCAGCCTGATACTGCGCCCGGTCAATCACAATCACCGGATCTGACCAGTTAGCATCTTTGGGCTTTTTCGGCATTTTGACCAACGTCGTCAGCTTAGACGGTGTGGCCGGCAGATTCATCGTAAAGGCCAGTTGTTTGCCATCCGGTGACCAGGTCAGGTTGGAAGGACTCTTATCTAACCGGCTTAACTGGGTGTTCTGGCCTGATTTGAGCCAATGCAGGTGAATTTGCGCTTTGCCGCTTTGATCGGAAATAAACGCCAGCCGGCTACCATCCGGCGCCCAACGTGGCTGACTGTAATTAAATTTGTCAGCATACAGCGGCGTATGCTGCCCGCTTGCCACGTCAATTTGCCACAACGAAGTGCGGGCGCGGTCTGTCATAATGTCATTGCTGTTGCGCACATAAACAATAGTACGGCCATCCGGCGATAACTGCGGATCACTGGCCCATTCCAGACCAAAAATATCTTCGGATTCAAAATAAGATGGCTGTACCAGTGGCGCGGCCTCTGTTGGTACCGCTGTTGCTGCCAACAGGTTAAAACTGCCACAAACACCGGCTGCGACGCTCAGACCTGCAGCCTTGAAAAAACCGGACGAACGAGATTTAGCTGAAAACACGATGACACTCCCTGAGTTGATAAAATCAACACTAAAAGAGCAAGACCGGTGTGACAAGCGAATTATGGCAAAGCAGGTCCAGCTGCGTTTTTTCGCGGTTAAATGGTTAAAGCCAAAGCTAGATCTTATCCTGCAGCGGGCGACAACGACCGACGTAACGGACAAATATCATCAATGGCAACAGCAACATACCCAGGATCACGGCACACAGCACACAAAACAAACTAAAACTAAACCAGCCCTGCTCCGGCGTCACACCAAGACCAAATACCAGTAACAACGTACACAACTGATGTAGTGGTACCGACAAAGCCAGCGGATAACAATGCCGCGCCGGTAAGAGCCGGCTCAGCCAGTACCAATAAACAGTGCCCGCCGCCAACAAAACACAGCCCAGCAAAAACCCATAGACTAAATCCACTGTAACTCCTGACGCACTACATACCGGATATACCATAGCGCCTGCGCTGATTCAGACGCAATGGGCTGATGGTGTTGTTCTTGATTGTGGCGGCGAAAGCGCGGGGAAAACAGAGGTGAAAACTGCAGCTGCCATGGTTTAGGTTTGTACAAAACACAAAGCATAAAAAAAGGCAGCTGCGGTGCAGTTGCCTTTTTTTCGGTTGTTACCGGATCCGCAGATTCGCTCTGTTGGCTCCGGTCACTGTAATTTCAAATTACAGAACAACGATTTTCTCAGCTTGTGGGCCTTTTTGACCTTGTGTCACAGTGAACTGTACACGTTGGCCTTCTTGCAGAGTTTTGAAACCCGTGCTGGCGATTTCGCTGAAGTGAGCGAAAACGTCTGGACCTGAAGCCTGTTCGATGAAGCCAAAACCTTTAGTTTCGTTGAACCATTTTACGGTGCCGGTAGTTGTATTAGACATGGTAATTACCTGTATTAATTAAATTTAGTGTGCCTGGTGTCAGGCGATGGTGCTGAAAGAGATGTTTAAACTTATGGATACAGGAGGTACTAAAACAACAGTAACATTCGTTGTGGTGCATAAATATTGAACAGACTAACAAAGCAAGGCCATTGTATAGCGTTTGGCGATCCTGTCAAACTTATTTCGCTAAGTTATTAAAATAAATTTTTTTATAACGTACATTTTGAAGAGTTGCCCACCCAATCCAGCGCTTTAGTGCAAAAAAACAGACCTCTCAGTAACGGCATTACGCATTCAACATTGGCCAGACAGCCAGATATATAAAGCGGCCAGTGCCATAAATAACAAAGGGCCACTTAGGATGGCCCTCTGGATATCGCGTTATTCAGCTTGCTAGTCACGTAGCCGACCGCAAAACATCCTGTTGTTGCTGCCGGCGGTTCAACCTGATGTCGCCGGCTCAGCCTTTGGCTTTGACGCTGTCAACCCAGTTCTGCACCCGTTGTTCCAGCACTTTCAGTGGCAGCGCGCCGCCGCCAAGCACTGTGTCATGGAAACCACGGATGTCGAACTTATCGCCTAAGTCAGCTTTGGCTTTGGCGCGCAGTTCGAGAATTTTCAGCATGCCGATTTTGTAAGACGTCGCCTGACCCGGCCATACCAGATAACGGCGCACTTCAGATTTCACCGCACCTTCGGCCACCGGTGAGTTCGCCAGGAAGTATTCCACTGCCTGCTGCTCAGTCCAGCCTTTGGCGTGCATGCCGGTATCGACAACCAAACGTACCGCACGCCACATCTCCGTGATCAGACGGCCAAAATCGTTGTACGGGTTCTTATACTGGCCCATTTCTTTCGCCAGAGTTTCGGTATAAAGCGCCCAGCCTTCCTGATACGCAGTGAAACCAGCCTGAGTGCGGAATTTCGGCACGCCAGTCAATTCCTGTGCAATCGAGATTTGCATATGGTGGCCTGGGCTGCCTTCATGGTACGCAATAGCTTCCATTTCATTTTTTGGCATCGCTTTCATGTCAGACAAATGCGCGTAATAAATGCCCGGCCGTTTGCCATCGGCAGTGCCTGGGAAATAATGCTGCGCCGCGCCTGGTTGTTCACGGAACGGCTCTACCCGTTTGATGATCAAAGGCGCTTTTGGCAGGATTCCGAAGTACTGCGGCAATTTAGCTTCAATTTCGCGGATAAAGGCTTCCGAATCTTTTAAATAAGCCTGACGACCTTCATCAGTGTCTTCATAAAAGAACTGCTTGTCGGTTTTGATAAATTTAAAGAAATCCTGCAAAGAGCCTTTAAAACCGACCTGATCTTTGATGGTATTCATCTCTTTGGTCAGGCGTGCTACTTCGTCCAGGCCAATCTGGTGGATTTGGTCAGCGGTTAAATCTGTGGTGGTCGACTGTTTCAGCCGCAGATTGTAATAGGCAACGCCATTTGGCTGGGTCGATACACCGGTCGGATTGACGACTGTTTTTTCCAGTTCGCTGGTCAGGAAAGTCGCCAGATTCTGATACGCCGGCAGGAATTGGCTGGTCAGGGCGTTTTTCGCATCGTCGGTCAGCTTTTGTGCAGTGGCGTCATCGAGCTTGTCGGCTTTTTTCAGCGCTTCAATTTTGCCTTTGGCGTCACTCCACAACGGTGATTCTTTATCTGATTCGGTAAATGGCGCACCGGTGACCAGATTATTGACCTGTTCAATCACGCCTTCATAAGCAAAACGCGGTGGCCGTACGCCCGCATCGGCATATTTTTTCGCCCGTTGCTGCAACTCAGCGATGGCTTTGGCAATGCCGCCAATCCGGGTGATATAAGCTTCCATGTCTTTGACTTCTTCCACTTTATGGAAGTTGATCATCACTTGTGGCAATAATGCATGGATGCCTTGCATCTGGTTAAATACATATTGATTGACGCGGTACGGCGCCGCATCGCGGACTTCTTCGTATTGATAAATCCATAAATCGTATGAAGTTTTCGCTTCAGTATCGAGCTTGTTGTAATCGAAGTTCGCTTTCAGTTCTTCCACGGTGCCGGCATACCAGGCCAACATTTTGTCTTCGCCGGCTTCGGTCACATCGTCAATCTGATCGTTTTTGTCTTTACGGCCCTGGAATGTCATCTGCAGCGGGCTCATCTGCAATTGTTCTTCGTATTTTTGTTCAAACCATTGGTTAATTCGTTCAGATTCGGATTGTTGCACCGCCGCTGTTTCAGCTGGCTTTGCCGCTTCGGTCTGTACCGGTGCGGTTGGTGTACTGTCTTTAGTGTCCGGAGCCGGGTTGCAGCCGGTCAGCACTGCGGCGATAGAAAGCGCTAAAAGAGTATGTCGCACTGGAGTGTTCCTCTGTAGTTGTCCGGAGTACCCGGTTGTCGTTCTAGCTTTATGGCTGCAGCGTTGGTGCCTGCGCGCCGAATGTTAAATTACGCTGATTCAGTCACAGCGTCGAAACTAATTTTGTAAACAAGGCTTTCAGAGCGCAGGCAGCTCCAGCGTCATAAACACACTGTTGGGATCTTCAGCATAATCGGCAAATGGCGCACATTCGGTAAAACCGAACCGCTGGTACAAGGTGCGCGCTGGCTGAAAAAACGCCATAGAGCCGGTCTCCAGACTCACCCGCTGCAAGCCACTTTGCTGTGCGGCAGCAAGCAGATGGCTCAGTAATATTCGGGCGCAGCCGTGGCCACGAAACGCATCGGCCACCCGGGTGGATTTGATTTCACCGTGTTTTTCGCCATAGCAGGCACTCAGCTGTTTCAATGCGATACAACCAGCAAGCGTTGCAGGCTGCGTCGTTTCGGGCTGATGCCACAACGTCCAGAAGCGAATATCGGGTTGGCGCAATGCGGTCAAATCCAGGGCATGGACACTTTCCGGTGGTGAAGTGGCTTGCATATCAGCCAGATGCGCGGTCAGTAAGGCGGCGATTTCCGGGCCTTGTAAATCGTCCAGACGAATGTGGTACATGCTGTCCTCAAAACAATTTGCCTGCCATCGCATCACGTGGGGCAGTCCAGTTTTATTGTTGTAAGGTTATATCAGGCGAAGCTGCTTTATTCGGTTTTTGCTGCGACTAACTACAGATCTGCTGCGATGAAACACCGCAGCAGCCAGTTTGGTGAAATCCGGATTTAGTCGTCGCTAAGGACCGAATTAGTGCCCGCATGCTGGATCCGGTCAATCACAATGACGGTGCCCAACAGCTGGATGGCGGCGTCGGGTCGGTAGATCTCTACGCCATAACTGTCGGACCAGCTAAACCAGGCCTTGGACACCCGCGCCAGTAATTGCTCGCCTTGCGTGATGCGGTACTCGCGTTGCCACAGATTACCATCAACCTCTAACCTGCCTTGTGGTGTTTGCACCGAAAACGCCGCGCGCCAGAATGGCCAGAATTTCTTGCGTACCAGCCATTCATCACCCGAAGGAGCAACGAGACGGCAGGCCGGCAGGATAGTCAGATATTTACGTTTGATTTTCAGTACTTCACGTTCAGCCAGGTCATACATGGTCTGGCTGCTGGAAATACTGAAGAATTTGCCTTTGACGGTGTAGGCGAGCCTGCCATCCTCATCATCAATATCAAAGCTGTCGGTGAGGCTGAGAATTTTTTGTTCAATACGATATTTCATTACAGATCCTTCTGAATAAACACAATCAGCGCGGCCAGAGCCCCACAATCAGACCATAAGCGGCAAACTGCAGTAAATGGTAACCGCCATCAATCAACAACATAGGCCAGGGCCTGTTGGCAAACTGATAATTAATGCCAAAACTCGACAACACAAAAAAGAACCCCACCATCAGGCCGTTATGCAGCGACAAGTGCAGAGATTCAGGCTGGCCAAACAGAAAAACAAAACCGCTGGCCGCCAGGAAAGAAAATAACAGACTGACCCCGAAAACCCGCGCCGGATGGCCCTGCGGTTTCTCCATGTCGATGCCGGCATAAGTACACCAGCGCGGACCAAACAGTAACTTTGAATACCAGATGCCGCCGATCAGAAAAGCCGATACTGCCATCACAGCGAGCATGACCATATCAAAAGCTATACCCATGATTAGTCTCCGGAAATTTTATTATTTATCTGTCCAGCTTAGGATGTTCACCGGCAACACGCAACTGTCGGTTAACCACCAAACCAACCGGCCTGTTCGGCTTGTGCCAGTTTGCCACTGAGATAGTGCCACAATGCCGGGCAGCCCTGGCTGATCGGCGCTTCGATGCGGGCGATCACCCGTGCATAGCTGATGCCGTTTTCGCGCCAGCTCTGGCCATTATTAGCCAGATTCAACAGCACTGGCATAGCCCTGTCACAAGCATGGGCAAATTGCGCTTCGATAGTCGCGCCAGTTTCAAACTCCTGCCATAACGCCAACAGTTCTGCCGCCTGGCCGGCCGGTAACAGGCCAAAGATCCGCTGCACTGCGGTCAGTTCTTCCGCTTTTAATGCCGACCAGTCGGCATTGGCATAAACAATGGTATCGCCGGTATCGATTTCACCGATGTCATGCACTAACAGCAATTTGATCACCTGGTGGATATTGGTTTCTGCTGGCGCATAAGGCGCTAAAGACCAGGCCAACAATGCGATTTGCCAGCTGTGCTCGGCTGAATTTTCATAGCGATCGCTATGCAGGGTTTTGGTTTTGCGGGTAACGGTTTTGAGCTTATCGAGCTCAAGGATAAAATCGATGACAGACTGCATAAAGGCTCCGGTTGCAGCAAAAACCGGAGCATAACAAAATCAACGATCTGTGTCCGCCCACCCGGCCGCAGCCTGCTGGCAGATCAGCCGGTTTTCAACCAGCCCCGTTGTCCGGCGAGGCGTGCCAGGTAACACAAGCCAAGTGCAATCAATAATACTGAACCTTGCAGAATGATCACCGTCTGGTCAACCAAAGCGCGGGCAGCCGGTTGGAGTGCAAAACTGAGATCCTGCAGCACCACCCCAAGCAATGACACCACCAGCAGCGGCGTTGCCAACGGCAGGCGCAATAACAACAATATAGTGCCGAGTGTGCCGCCAATCACAGCTGTCGCAGTGGCCAGAACCGACCACAACGGCCGGCTGTGATAAACCTCCTGCATGGCCGCCGGCATCGCAGCGATCTGTTCCGGTGTCATGGTCACATCAGTCCAGAACACAAACAGCCCCATCAAATTCCACAATAACGCCAGTACTACCACCGGATAAAACCACTTTGCGATTGCTGTCATCGCGCTGTCTCCTTTTTTTGCAACAGGATCAATAGTGTGGTCTGCAGTTCTCTCAGTGACAACCCTGGCGGGACCAGCGGTGAAAATCGTCAGGGCTGGGCGTCCCCTTGATAACGCGCCCGTAATATCAGCCGCATCGGTACATCCGTGATCCCCATCCGTTCACGTGGGCCTTGTTCGGCAACAAAACCCAAATGTTGATACATGGATTGGGCATATAACGACGCGTTGACAGTAAATTCATCCGGCGCATCACCTTCTGCGCATTGCGCCAGCGCATATAACCAGAGTTGCCGTGCCAGTCCTTGCCCTTGCGCCCGCTCAGCGACAAACAAATGGTAAAGATGATTACGGCCTTTGATAGCAATGACACCGGCCAGGCCTTCGGCATCTTCGGCCAGCCAATACCGGTAATCGCCGTGCAGATAACCGAGGATCGCCTGCGGTTGCATCGACCCCAGCAATAAAGCAGTTCCTTCAGCCGAGCAGTCCGGCGCGATAAATTTTTCAACCAGCGGTAATAACAAAGCGCTGATGGCTTGATGGTCCGAAGCGTCAGCGACACGAATTTGATATGGCAATGGGACTTCCCTGAATTTGATTAAGCTTATTTCCACAACATATCATCAATACCACAAAGTCTGGCCGGCAACTATCAGCAAGGACACCAACTGCTGCGGCTTTCAGTACAGATGTGCGGGATATCCGTGATTTCAAACGGGCTGTCCAGTGTTGCTACGGTTAGCGCCACATAACCATCAGGGTCTGTGCTGTCGTGCCATTCCAGTGTCGAGCCACAATACCCGCAGAAACCACGTGTCACTGAGGCCGAAGACTGATAGCGCCTGACGGCATCAGCGCCCTGCGTGTAGTGCAATTCCGCCGCCGGCAGGCTCAGGTAAGTGGCAAAAGCAGCACCATGCTGTTTCTGACACATCCGGCAATGACAGTGCGAGACGCGCCGCGGCTCGCCATGCAGCTGATACACCACTTTGCCGCACAAACAACTGCCCTGATACATGTTATCTCCTGCTATCGTCACCGCGCTTCAGACCAGTCATGTCTGGAAACACTGCTTTTCTGTAAACAGAAGTTTCCCTGCTGGCCTCGCGGGCGCTTTTTCGGCATGCTGATGCTCTTCAATATGCAGGAGGCAAAATGTCAGCGCAAGTGTTGTCGTGGCAGCGGGTAAAACAGCTGCCGGCGCCGGTTTGGTTAATGTTGTGGGGCAATTTTTTTGTCCGTGGCAGCTATTTTATGGTCTGGCCTTTTCTGGCGGTGATTTTGTATCAGCGTTATGAGCTGAGCGCGACCGAAACCGGTTTCTGGCTGACCACCGCTGCATTGACCGCCGTCGTCGCCGGCTTTTATGCCGGCCATTTATCCGACCGTTTTGGCCGCAAACCGCTGATGCTGGCCGGTGCCGTCACCGGCGTGCTGGCATTTTCTGCGCTGGCACTGGCCGACACTTTGCCGCTGATGCTGTGCTGTATTTTCCTTGCCACCTTGCCGCGCGCTTTATGGGATGCGCCGAGCAAAGCCTGGCTCGGCGATTTATTGCCCGACAGCAAGGACCGTGAGCTGGCGTTACAGGGCCTGTATTTTATGGTCAATGCCGGCGCGGCTTGTGGCCCGGTATTAGGCTTATGGGCGGGCCTCAGCGGCAATCCGCATAGCTTTTTTATCACGGCAGCGTCTTATGGCGCTTTGGGATTGGGGCTGTTGTGGTTGTACCGGCCCGGTAAACTGGCCAGCAGCGCGGCACAAACGCGGCCATCGCACACGCTGAATTTCGCCGCAATCCTGCAATTGCTGCGGCAAGACCAGCTGTTTGCCGTGATCATCCTTGCCAATATTCTGATTAACTTTATCTACGCCCATGCCGATTCGAGCCTGATCCAATACCTGACGCGGGCGGATTTTCCGGATTTGGTAACGCTGATCTCCAGTCTGGTGATGGTCAATTCGCTGATTATTGTTACATGCCAGTTCCCGCTGCTGCGTTTGCTTGGCCATTGGCCTGTGATCAAACGCATTCACCTTGGCGTGGTGCTACTGGGTCTGTCGCAGATTTGGTTTGCGCTCAATCCGGTTGACTGGTTCTGGGGCTGGTTGGGAGCGATGGCCGTCCTCAGCATCGGTGAGGCAGTGTTGTTTGCCAATATGAATGTGCATCTGGACCAGCTGGCGCACCCGGCGCTGCGCGGCAGCTATTTTGGGGCTGCCAGCCTGTATGCCATTGGCTACAGCTTGTCGCCGCTGCTCGGTGGCCTGATTATTGATGTCCTCGGTGGACCGGCCCTGTTCGCGATCAGCGCTGGCCTTTGTGTGCTGGTGCTGGGCTGTTACACCGCAGCACCGCGGCTACGCCGGCCGGATTTCGCTGCCTATAAGTTGCCGGGCTAAGCCGGCAACCCGCGTTCATCGGGTCTATTGAGCGGCAAGCTGCGCACGAATGCGCTGCAGCAGCTGCCACTCGGCGGCAATGCTGGCAGCGTTCGGAGCGTGCCCGGCTTTGGCAACCATGATCAGTTCCTTTTGTGGCGCCTTGATGGCATCGACATAAGCAGCAGTGACTGCCGGTACTGTCACCAGGTCGGCCTCGCCCTGAATAAAATACACCGGTAGTTTCAGCACTGTGGCATCCCGTTGTAACTCGATATCATGGTACATACCGCCAGTGGTGTTGCTGGTTTCAGGGTCAAAACCCATAAACTGTAAAAATGAATAATCTTCCGCCGCTTCATAAGCTGGTGCATGTTGCTCCAGCGCAAATTCGGCCGCACTTTGCCACCAGTGAGCCGGCGCCGGCGTGGCCATTTTTGCTTCATACTGGCGGCTGAGGCGACGCAGAATACCATTTGGCTTGGCATATGGTGGTGGCCCCAGTTTGCTAAGCTGCGCCAATGCGACCTGATCCTGCGCTTTGGTTGCTAATTTCAGCACCGTCTGATAACTCGCCAGGCTGTTTTGCGGACCGCTGACCAGCTGGGAGCTGCCAACATAGGCGGCGAACCACTCAGGTTGTTGTTGCACCATTTTAATACCCAGAGCTGATCCCCAGGAGCTGCCCATTAGAATGAGCGGTCGGTTGCCGAGGATTTGTTGCAGATACTGCACCAGCGCCAGGCCATCCTGTGTCATTTGTGCCAGTGTCAGCCGTTCCCCGGCTGCAGGTTGATTACGCAACCAGGTTTTGCCGCTGGCACGCTGGTCCCATTGCACCAAGGTAAATTGCTGTTCCCAGCCGGCGTATATCGCATCGGCAAAAGGACTGATCGGATTCGCTGGCCCACCATGTAAAAACAGGATCACCGGTAATGTGCAGTCAGTGCTGTTGAGGCTGATCCATTGTTCAATACCGCCGATCCGGACATAACCTTGCTGGCGCATCGGCGCTGCCTTTACACATTGCGTGGAACGCGCACCGCCAAATAGCAGCTGAGTCTGTGCGGTTTTGGCGGCCGGGTTGGTGGCAGCAACCACTGGCGCGACCAGCCAGCTCAGCAACAGTACCGGTATGGCCAGCAGCCAGCTGCGACAGTGTTGTATTGTGTTGTCCATGTGAAATCCTCATTTAATTAACTGCCGTCAGACTAAGGGGTTGCCGTCTTTGGGGCGTCCTGAAACACGTTTGAGGACGTCAAATTCGCCTGTTGTCGGGTGCTTTTGCACGTTACACTGCGGTTCGAGCGCAGGTGCCACAGGTTTGTGGGCCTGACACTGGTTTTTGCGGGTTCGATGTTGCCGATGGTTTTCTGATGAATGAATTAATCATGCTACACAGCGCTATCGCGTTGTTGTGTCTGCTGCTTGGGCTGCATTTCCTGCTCAGTCCGCAAGGCCGCCCCTGGCCGCTGCGCTTAACCGGCGCCACTTATTTATTGTATGGCAGCCAAAGCCTGTTGTTGGTGCTGTCCCTGCAGCACATGCAATTATTCCCCGCGCAAACGATATTGCGGCCGGTCGGTGCCATGTTGCTGGCACCGTTATTCTGGTGTTTTTTTCAAGTGTTACAGCGGCCCGACGCCAGGCTGCATCAGCGCGATCTTTGGCATTTAATCCCGGCCGTGTTGACGTTTTATCTGCTGCTCAGCGGCTCTATATTGCTGGATTATCTCGACCTGTTTTTACTGTTGAGTTATGCCGGTTATTTGTTGGCGGTGCTGGTGACAGTCTCACGGGATCCGGCGCGACTGGCTTCGCTCGGTGACGCAGCGCCAGTCGCGCGGCGCTATTTGCAGCTACAGGGCACTTTGCTTGGCACTAACCTGCTGGTCGAAGCCATGCTATATCTTGAGCTGCAACAAGGCGGCACTGTGCCCACTTCAGGCCTGTTGCTGCCGGCAGCAGCGCTGTTTCTGCTGTTGCATCTGCTGACATTATTGTTCGCGCTGCAGCGCAGCCCGTTGCTGGAATGGCTGTATCAACGCAGTCAGCAAAAACCGCAGATGCAACGTCAAGAGACGCCAAGCCTGAGCGAGCCCCTTCCTGTCGATGCCCTGGCACCACTTCCTGTCGATGCTCAGACACCACTTGCTGACGAAGCCCAGATACCACTTCCAGACGGAAGTGCGGCCGCTGATGAAAAATTGCAGGTGGTGTATCAGCGCTGGCTAGAGCTGCTGGAGCAACAACAGCTCTATCAGCTTGAATTCGGTATCACGCTGGCGCAGGCCGCACGCAAACTGCAGGTGCCGGCGCGGCAATTGTCGCAGGCAGTCAACCAATGTTACGGCGCCAGTTTTTCCGTGTTGTTAAACGATAAACGCATCAGCAAGGCCAAACAGTTGTTGCTGCAGAACCCGCCCCTCGCGGTCACAGAGGTGATGTATCAGGCCGGCTTTGCCACCAAATCGAATTTCCACAAAGAGTTTGTCCGTGTCACCGGCATGGCGCCGGGCGCTTATCGGGCAAGCGCCGCCATGCAGTCAGACTGAATGTGGTTTTTAGCTCAGGGCTTTGCTGCGGCCGCAATCTCTGTCGGTATTTTCTGCGACAACGGCTGGCCTTTGCTGCCGGCGTAAAACACCACCAGCTTCAACGGCACTGAACCGACATTGCGGCCATTGTGTGCCGTGTTGACCACCTCGGCCAACGCATCGCCGGTTTTCATGCGTTTTTTCCGGCCGTCTTTGAGGGACACTTCCAGCTCACCTTCCAGCACCATACCAAATGAAGGCACCGGATGCAGATGCCAGCCGGTTTCTCCGCCTGGTGCGATCTCAATCAACATACCGGTCACTTCGGCGTCCCCCGCCGGATATTGCAGCGGCTGCCCGTCCCAGCTGGTTTGGGTTTTCAGCACTGTGCTGACTTTTACCGCCTTAGTTTGTTCAATCGCCTGGGCCGGCACCAGCAGCGCTAAACCAACCAGCAAAAGTATCCATCGTTGTTGCATGTTGTCACTCCTCAATATGGTCTGCACATTAAACCCCACCACAGACATCAATAAAACTGCCGGTGGTATAACTGGCGGCGCCTGATGCCAGCCAGGCAATCGCCTCTGCGACCTCCAGAGCTTCGCCACCACGGCCCAGTGGAATGCGGCTTTTCAGCCGGTCGACCCGGCCGGGTTCGCCGCCAGCGGCGTGCATATCGGTATAGATAAAACCAGGCCGGACTGCATTGACGCGGATCCCCTGCGCCGCCACTTCGAGCGCAAGGCCACGGGTCAGGGTGTCAACGGCGCCTTTGGAGGCGGCATAATCAATATATTCATGCGGTGAACCACTTTTGGCCGCCGCCGAAGAGACATTGACTATCGAACCGCCCTGCCCACCCAAATCGGTGCGCATCCGTTGCACCGCCTGCTGGCAACATAAAAAAGTACCGATCACATTGGTTTGTAAAATCGCGGCAAAGCGGGCTGCGCTGATCCCGCTGATAGAGCTTTGTGGTTGTAAAATACCCGCGTTATTAACCAACACTGACAAAGGCCCGAGTTCAGCATCCAGCCGCTGAAACATCGCCAGTACTTGCGCTTCGTCGCCAATATCGGCTTGTAACAGGATACACTGGCAGCCAACGGCGCGAAGCTCAGTGGCAAGCGCCTGTGCGGCGACATGGTCCTTCAGATAATTCAGCCCCAGCGCATAACCCTGCTGCGCGAACAGCCGTGCCGTGGCAGCACCGATGCCCCGGCTGGCACCGGTGATTAGCGCAATTGCAGATGACGACATAGGAAACTCCGGCTCAGCAACACTGAGGGTTATACTCAGCGTGCCAGCCGGATTGTGCAACCTTTATCTGGTCTGAGATCTGGCTGCTAAAGAAGCATGACTGCGGCTCAGAAATAACCAGCGTATTGCGCCGGCAGCTGGTCGAGTACCTGCAGCCGGATATTTTTGTAGAACACCTCGGCCGCTTCACTTTGCAGCTGAATTTTACCTTGCCACATCGGCATGTCACGGCCATCCTGCTGATAGCGGGAGTTTTTCAGCACCATCACCACCTGACCGTTAACGATATGCAGGCTCTGGCCTTCAAAACAAATCAGTTCCACTGTGTTCCATTGATTATCAGGTTTCTCCGCATTCAGTTGCCGCATGACAAAACCCGGCCCGCCGCTGGCACGGCCTGCGGCCAAAAACGGCTGAGTGGTATCTGCCACCGCGTTCATGTCGCCCTCAGGCTGGAAGGCGCGGATATCAATTGCCGAATTGGCTTGCTGCCAATAATCGCCGGTATGGCCCTGCATGATTTGAAATTCCTGCGACAACATCCAGGAGCGGAAGTACTCTTGCCCGTGGGGCCCGTTGGCGTGATACAAAATGCCGCTATCTTTGAGTTTCTGCAGCCGTGGTGGCCATTTTTTCTCGCCGAAGCGGTATTGCAACGTCAGATGATAATTACGAAAGCTCTGTTTGCTGGTCAAAGCGCCATAGATCTCACCGCTGACGCGCAACACCGTTTCTCCGCCCTGTTGCTGCAACGTGAACACGCCATGCGGATCCAATCCTGGAAACAGTCCAAACGGTGCCAGCGGTTTACCGGCCGCATCAGTCGGTTGACTGCCATTGTATTGCTCCTGATGGCGGTAACTAAGGTAGGTTTCCCACTGACTCAAGGTCGGATCCAGCAAAGATAGCGCAGGTGTTGCAGCCAGCGGCAATGCCACAAAGGCCGAGACAAGGCTGGTTGCAAACAGCAAACCACTGAGGCGAAGCTTCAATTTCATCTGACGTTCCTTATTTGTCGGTTTGCCAGATAGTGACCCGCCTGCCGCGCTATTGTAAAGCGCTTACATTTATGGAATCCGCAGCTGCGGTTACGAATTACAGCAGTCCGCTTTGGGCGCAGTGGCACGCCACAGAGCGGCCATGGCGATAACACCAATCACCGGCAACAACAGCAGTGCATAAAAATCCGGCGCACCGGTCAGCACAGCCGCACCAACGGCCAAACCCCATAGCAGCAACTGCGTTAGTATTAGTTTGATCCTCACAGGAGACTCCTCACATTGTTGTGGCCAATGATGATGACAACCGCGACCACCAGTTTTGCCGCAAAACCGGCCACCGCACCAGCTGATGCGACAGGTCGCCGCAGGCGTTAATTTATGCTATCTTGCGCGCCGTTTTTCCAGCGCAAACCGGACCTGTTATGACTGCCACTGCCCTCTACACTGATTTGTCCGGTTATTATGATTTGATGTGCGCGGACATCAATTATCAGGCGCAGAGTGACACTGTGCACCGTATCGATCAGTTTTTTGGCAATGGTGGCAAACGGCACCTCGATCTAGCCTGTGGTACTGGCCCGCATATCCGGTTTTTACTGGATTTAGGTTATCAAAGCGCAGGCCTCGACCTCAATCAGCCGATGCTGGAACTGGCGCAGCAACGTTGCCCTGAAGCTGATTTTTCCTGCCAGAATATGTGTGAATTCAGCGTGAGCCAACCGGTGGATTTGATCACCTGCTTTTTATACTCGCTGCATTATAGTCAGACCATTGCCGGCCTCACTGCCTGTATCCGTCAGGCGCATCAGGCATTAAATGCCGGCGGCGTGTTTTGTTTTAATGCGGTGGATAAAAGCCAAATCGACAATGCTTCCGTCGTGTCGCATCAGACACAACAAGCCACCAGCCGGTTTGTATTCACGTCCGGCTGGTTTTACCCCGGCCACGGTGAGCAACAACAGCTGCGCCTTCGCATCGAAAAGACAGAAAACGACCAAACCGAAATCTGGCAAGACGCCCATCCGATGGTGGCGGTCACTTTTGCGCAATTACAACAACTATTGGCGCCTTATTTCGACGTGCAGATCCTGCAACACGATTACGACAAACTGGTGGCCTGGGACGGCATGTCCGGCAATGCGTTGTTTGTATGTGTGAAGCACTGACCGTTTATCCGCATCACCAACCGCTTAATCGAAAAAGGCAGGCGTGAGCCGCAACGCCATGGCAACATAGCGATTCCCTTTTCTGACACTTGCCGGCCTGCGGTCAGCACGTCCCTGAGAGTTGCTTATGACTATGTTACAGCGCAGTTTCCTGTTTATTCCGCTTTGTGCTTTGCTACTCGGTGGCAGTGCACTGGCGGCCGGCGATAAGCCCTTGCCACAAACTGAATTCAATCCAGCCTTTGGCCGCTATTTTGCCGAAGTCGCCTCCGACGAGCTGCAAGGCCGCGCGCCGGCCACCGTCGGCGAAGAGCGTACTGTGGCTTATATCGAACAGCAGTTTCAGCGTCTTGGCCTGAAACCCTTTGCAAAAGATAGCTACCGTCAGGCCGTGCCCGTGGTGCAAATCGACCCGGTGGCCGTCTCCGCAATTACCCTGCAGGGCGACAAACTGCCAGCCAGTTTCACTTACAAAACGCAGATGATGGCCTGGTCGACCCGGATGCAACCGCAGGTTGAAGTGAAAAACAGCGAACTGGTGTTTGTCGGCTACGGCATTGTTGCGCCGGAATATGGCTGGAACGATTACAAAAATGTCGACGTCAAAGGCAAAACCGTCGTGATGTTTGTCAACGACCCAGGTTTTGCCACCGGCGATGCCAAACTATTCACCGGCAAAGCCATGACCTATTACGGCCGCTGGACTTACAAGTTTGAAGAAGCAGCGCGTCAGGGCGCAGCGATGGCGCTGATTGTGCACGAAACCGATGCGGCCGCTTATGGCTGGAATGTGGTGTCCGGCACCAGCCCTATCCGTTTTGAACTGGCCGACAAAAACAAAAACCAGCATAAAGCCGCCGTCGAAGGCTGGCTGACCACAGACAGCGCCGAGCAACTGTTTGCCGCTTCCGGCCAGAGTATCCAGAGCCTGCGTAAAAAAGCGTTGGCGAAAGATTTTCAGGCGATAGCACTGGGCGGCACCGCCTCCATCAGCATCAAAAACCAACTTCGTGAAATCGATTCCAGCAACGTCATTGGTTATATTCCCGGCAAGACAAAACCTGATGAGGCTGTGTTGTATATGGCGCACTGGGACCATTTTGGTCTCGATTTCAGCCGCAAAGAGGACAAGATTTTTAATGGCGCCCAAGACAATGCCGGTGGTGTTGCCGGCTTGATTGCGCTGGCCGAGCATTATCAACAACAGCCGCAGCCGGAACGCTCAGTAGTGTTTATTGCGGTGACGGCCGAAGAGCGCGGCATGTTAGGCTCACGCTGGTATGCAGCCAATCCACTGTTTCCACTGAATCAGACCGTCGCCGGCATCAATATGGATGTGATGAACGTATACGGTCCGATGCGTGACGTGCAGGTGTTTGGTTACGGAGCGTCCGAGCTGGAGTCGCTTTTGGATAAATATGCCAAAGCACAAGGCCGCTACATCGCACCGGAACCAACACCGGAGGATGGTTTTTATTATCGCTCAGACCATTTCCAGCTGGCGCGCTATGGCGTGCCGATGTTGTATGCCCGCGGTGGTGTCGACAGTGTGGCGCATGGCAAAGATTGGGGCCTGGCGCAGCGGCGCGATTACACGGCGAATTATTACCACAAGGTCAATGACGAATTCAGTCCGGGCTGGGATTTACGCGGTTCACAGCAGGACCTGTGGCTGTTTTATTTAGTCGGGCACGAACTCGCCAATTCAGCGCTGTGGCCAAACTGGTATCCGGGCAAAGAATTTAAAGCAGCACGGGATCTATCGTTGCAAAAATAACGAGAAGTTCGCCTTACCACAAATAAAAAAACCAGCATCACGCTGGTTTTTTTGTGCAATCAGAACTTAAGCCTGCTGACGGCGACGATGTAATCCTAATAATAATAAACCGAGCCCTGCCAGAGTTACAGGCGCAGATACTGGTACATCAACTGGTGGTGGAGTGTCATCGGTCACCGGATCCCGGCCCCAGACTGAGACGTGAGATAAACCGCCACCGCCACTTGGATTCAATAAAGTATTGCTCATATCCCATGAACCTTTGAACATATAATTTTCGTCCGTGGTGCCTACTACCGGAGGCAAACCAAGTGCTGCAATGTTGAAGTTGTACATCGCGAACATATGCGCAGACTTAAAGATGACTGTCACCTGATCAAAGAATTTGTTGGTGCCTAACATGTCCATCAGTTCGTCAGGGTTAGTGGCTGGTGGTTTATATAACCAATCTCCACTCACTACATCTCCGCCGGTACAACTGGTTGTCCCACCAGCTCTATTTTTGCAGTTACTCATACTGATCAAATCACTGGCATATTGATAAGTGCCAAACCCGTCTTTTGAGGTCGACGACGGCGCGAAATTACCAGCTGTATATTTGCCGAAGAAGATCCAACCAGGATCTATATTCCCTTTGCCTTGTAAATTTTGCAGATCGGCTTCAGGAACAAAAGCGCCATCCATGCCCGGCCAGTACTGCGGCGATTCCTCGTTCAGCCAGCCCATATCGTCGTAGCCCAAATTGTAATTTGATGAAGGCGGCGCAGCGTTTAAGCCACTGACATCATCGTTTCCGGTAAAAGCGCCGTAACATGCTGTCGCGTTGATCGGTTCAACGACTTGTTCTGCAGCGCCAATTTTTTGTTTCTGATATGAAGTGATCCAAATATCTGAAACCATACAAGGCGGTGGAGTGACTTTGTTGTCATTACCACCCGAGTTATTATTACCGCCCGAGTTATTATTACCACCCGAGTTATTATTAGCACCGCCCATTGGCGTCGCCTGAGCAAATTGTGAACATACCAGCGCCGCTGTTAACATCGCGGCTGAGGTCAGTTTGCGTGCTGCTGTCATTTGGTTTTACCTTATTTTGGTTTGACTATTTTAGTAATTCATAATGTATGCCAATCACGCGAAGAGTCATCCGGTCTGGCTTTAGTGTTATCGCCAAACCAGTTATGTAAAGAAAGCTGTCACATCATTGTCGTAATTTCCGGTAGCGAATATGTCCTGCCGTACCCAAAACATCGTATTTCACTGAATTTCATCGGAAAAATAATTTTCACAATTAAGAAACGATACCGCATTTATTAACCGATCCGCTTACATTTGCCACATTTATGTGCAGCCTCTGTGCAGTGACTCTGTCGGTGAGCGCCAATGATGGCGCATAATAAAAAAGGCCTGCTACTTGAGCAGGCCTTTGGCATAGAGAACAATGTTGCCAAACCGAACGTTATTTCGTAAAGGTCACCGATTTCTCAACTGAACATGCTGTAGTGCTGGCCGCATTACATACTTTATAGCGATATGTACCTTTCACTGTCGGGCTGTCACGGTGCGAGCCATCGTTTGCGGTGGTGACAATCTTCACGCCATTGCGGTAGATATCAACGTTAGATGTGGTCGCATTGGCCCAGCTCAGGTTGGCGTAGCGGGTTTTGCCCTGCATCTGTGCTGTTGCAGTCAGCGTAATGGCAGTAGTACCGCCACCGCCACAACCATTTTGCAGCAGATAGTCGTTGGCCGCTTTGGCTTGGGCAATACCATAACCGAAGTAAACGTCTTTACCGGCAGCACCTGAGTCTTTGGCTGTTGCTTTTAACGCACTGCGAATTTGCGCACCGCTACAAGTCGGATGGTTTGACCAAACCAGCGCAGCGATACCAGAGACTGCCGGCGTTGCCATTGAAGTACCGCTCATCAGACCATAATCACTGCCACCAATAGTGATAGTTGCGCTGGTTGATGCTAATAATTGCGCCCGGTCTTCAAAAGCAGCACCAACGGCCGGAATTGACGTGGTATTGGCAGTGCCCTCACCTAAAGTCGCGTACAGCATGCCTGCAACGTTATTGATGATCACAGCGCCGACACCGCCGGACAGCTGGCAATTCTTCACTTTGTCGTGGAATGAAATCACGCCACGGTCAATCAGACAGACTTTGCCGGCCGCAGCGGCATTGGTGCTCTCTGCAGTGCCCATAAAGAACGTTGCTGCATTGGCGTTGCCCACGTTTTCCATCGCAGAAGACGCAAATGGCCCGAGGTTTGTGCTCAGCGCAGCCGTTGTTGCCATCCCTGCCGGATAAGTCGACAGCGTGTCAACACCACCGGCGGTTATTTCAACACAGATGTTTTCATCAGTTTTGCCATTTGCAGTACAGCTTGGGAATTGAGAGAAACTGGCAATGGCATTGTTGTTATCATTCGCGCCGACCATCATCACGGAAGGATAACCCGCCGGATATGAGCGGACATTATTGCCGTCATTACCAGCTGCGGCGACTACCAAACCACCGGCGTTAACAAAATTCTGGAAGGCATTAGATTCTGTGGTGTTAGAACCGCCACCGCCTAAGCTCATGCTGATAATTTTTGCACCGGCAGCACTACATTTTTGTGCGGCATAGGCCAAATCCGAAGAATAACCCCAGCCTTCAGCATTAAACACTTTGATAATGTGCATCTTGACGCCTGGCGCCATGCCCACGACACCGACGCCATTATTGGCTGCGCCGATGGTACCCGCGACGTGCGTACCATGTGGGCCGCCGTTTACGTCCCAGCTACCGGTGCCGCTGTCATTATCGCCGGTGATTGAACCCCAGTCGAAATCGATGTTTGAGCGGTCCAGACCAGAATCGATAATACAAACTTTTGGCGCTGTGGCCGGGTTAAAACTGACCTGATTGGCCTGCGACTGGAACACCGCATAAGGCGTCACCTGTGTTTGCATCGGATTGCCGGCAGTATCGTTAAACAGCGCCATTGGCTTACGCAGCTCGTCTTTTTCTACCAACTGAATATGCGGGTTGTTAAAGATGCCTTTGAGCTCTTCAAAGCTTTTGCCCGGCACTTCGACGGCAATAAAACCGTCTGCATCCACTTTGACTTCACCACCGGCCTGACGGGTGATAGCAGTGATAATGCCTTTGTTCAGATTGTCGACCTGGAGGATGACGCGTTCAGCCTGAGCAGTTGTAGAGAAAGTCAGAGTCGATGCCACAGCAATAGCGAGCGGCGCTATTTTGATCAGTTTTTGCATAATAAATTGTTCCTGCATTTGGATGTTGTGTACTGACATTTATCGTAATATTTTGTTGGTTCGTCGCAGTCAGTTTGCTTAAGAACTTGCTAAACCATGGCAGAAACAGTTTCAGCTCGCAAGCATAAATTTCACACTTGTAATTATTTGTATCGAAACGAAAGCGCCAAACTAGTGCAGTTTTTTATACATCAGGCAGGATTGGAAAAAGGTGATTAACAAAAAATACTGAGTGGATGCATGAGGTCAGTTAACAGATTCACTATCAGTGTTATGGCAGTAAAGTCTTGCGCTGCGCCGTATAAGCCCACCAGACTTGCGGGGCATCGCCGGCCAGAAAATGTTCAACGGATAACAGCACATCCAGCACACAAGGGTCATGCTGCTGACCAGTGACTGCACATAGCTGCTGATACAAATGTAAAGCAGATACACCAACCAGTTGCTCTGGGTTGTGGTAACCCAGCAACTGATAATCTTTGGCACCGGCCGGGCCGATATTCGGCAGGTCGGTCAGCTTTTTCAGTTGGTTGCGGTCGACTTTATCCGGATGCATACACCTTTTCCTGCTGGTGAACTCTGGCCTGAAACCAGTCGATTATAAACAGCTTGCGATATAAACAACCAGTGCCGCCCCTTCCCCTGTTATCGCAACAAACCGCCTGTTGATCGGATCTGCTTGCATGGACAGATCCCAGTTGCCACACTGACCAGAACGCAGTTTTTATGTACAGGATGTACGGTACGCCGCAAATGCAGGAGCAAATTGTGGCGATGCGATAAAAACAAAGAAAAACAACAAGGATTAGCAAAAGCTGATCCACACAATACCGGGAACCGCCATGCAGATCCAATCACCGTTGCAACGTTTGTTGCGCACCGCAGTTATTTGCTCACTGAGTATCGTCGCTGTTGCGGCCAGTGCTGCCAGCACCGAACGCACGCCATCCGCCCCTGCCGCCGATCAAGGCGAAGGCCCTTATACCCGGCTGATTTTACGCGGCGGCACTTATATCAGTGGTGAAGGCGCACCGCCGGTAGGCCCTGTTGATATTGTCATTGAAAATGACCGCATCAGCGAAATCACCGCCGTCGGCAATCCGGGTGTGCCGGTACTGCCGGAAGGCCGGCCCAAAGCCAAAGCCGGTGATAAAGAAATGGACGTCAGCGGCATGTATATTCTGCCCGGCTTTATCGATATGCACGGTCATATCGGTGGCTCCGCCAAGGGCACGCCGGCCGAATACGTGTTTAAGTTATGGCTGGCGCATGGCATCACCACAGTGCGTGAACCGGGCAGCTTTAATGGCCTCGACTGGACGCTGAAACATGCCAAAGCATCAAATGAACATAAGATTGTTGCGCCACGCATCGTGCCTTATGTCGGTTTTGGTCAGGGTTTAAGCAAGCCGGTGTTCAGCCCGCAACAGGCGCGGGAATGGGTGCAAAACATTAAAAAAGCCGGTGCGGCCGGCATTAAATTTTTTGGTGCCACGCCAGCCATTATGGCCGCTGCACTGGATGAAGCGAAAAAACAGCAACTTGGCACCATGATGCACCATGCCCAGCTGAACGTACTGCGGATGAATGCGCTCGACAGCGCCCGCCTCGGTCTGACGTCAATGGAACATTGGTACGGCTTGCCGGAAGCGCTGTTCACTAATCAGGTGGTGCAGAACTACAAAGCTGATTACAACTACCAGAACGAACAGGACCGCTTCGGCGAAGCTGGCAAACTCTGGCAACAAGCCGCAGCACCAGGCTCGGACAAATGGAACGCGGTGCGGGATGAACTGATTAGCCTCAATTTCACCATCAACCCAACACTGACGATTTATGAGGCCACCCGCAATGCCGAAGCCCAGCGTAATGCGCCCTGGCACGCCGAGTACACCATGCCAGTGCTGAGCGAGTTTTTTAAACCAAATCGTTATGCGCATGGCTCTTTCTGGTTTAACTGGACCACAGATCAGGAGATCGCCTGGCGGGAAAACTACCGGATCTGGATGCAGTTCTTAAACGACTACAAAAACCATGGCGGCCGTGTCACGGCAGGTTCTGACGCCGGTTATATCTACAAAATTTATGGTTTTGCTTATATTCAGGAACTGGAACTGCTGCGCGAAGCTGGTTTTAACCCGCTGGAAGTGATCCAGGCCGCGACGCTGAACGGCGCCATGGCGCTCGGTCTGGAAAAAGACCTCGGTAGCCTGGTGCCAGGCAAAAAAGCCGACATGGTGATAGTTGCCGAAAACCCGTTGGCCAACTTCAAAGTGTTGTACGGTAACGGCCATTATCAACTCAATGATAAGAACCAACCTGAGCGCACCAAAGGCGTGCGTTACACCATTAAAGACGGTGTAGTGTACGATGCCCAGCAGCTACTCAGCGATGTGCGTAAGATGGTCAGCACGGCCAAAACCAGCCCGGCGACTGATGAAAAACACTAGCTAAAACCTGCCTGCAACGGCCTTCGGTTTCACGCCGAAGGCTAGCCCCGCGCCACAAAACCCGCAGTTTTGCCGACAAAGCCACACAACAGAGATTAAAAGAGACAAAACCGAGCTGAAGCAGAGTCCGGCGCGTTGGTGCTTTGGCCAGGCTTTGGCATGCTGAACTTTTTTCAGGAGCTTCAGATGCACAGCTATTTATCCGCTTATTACTTGTCCGGTGTCTTGGTGTTGGCCGGCCTTGCCCACGCTTGTTTGGCCAACGAAAATCAGTCCGGTCCGGCGCAAGTCAGTTTAAATCCGGTCTTATCGGACGGGCCTTATCTCAGCCACCAAGATGCCAATACCCTCAAAGCGCAGTGGGTCTGTGCGGGCAAAGTGATTGAGCAACCACAGGCACTGACCAAAGCAGTCGCACCGCGTTGTGGCTACGACAAACCGATCCGGGTACAGAATGCCGTTGCCAGCGGCTGGCAATTTCAGACCAAGCGCTGGGCCGCCATCAGTGATATCCATGGCCAATACGATCTGATGATCCGCTTGCTGCAGGCTGCCAACATCATCGACGCCGATCGAAACTGGCAATTCGGTCGCAATCAGCTGGTAATTGTCGGGGATGTGATGGATCGCGGCAATCAAGTGACTTCCGCCCTGTGGCTGCTGTACGACCTGCAGCAACAAGCCGCGCGCGCCGGTGGTGCCGTGCATCTGTTGCCCGGCAATCACGAGACGATGGTGCTCAGAGGCGATTTACGTTACGTGCATCCGGACTACCAGCAAGTGGCTGAAAAACTACACACCACTTTACCGGCGCTTTATGGCGAACACAGCGTGTTAGGCGCCTGGTTACGTCAGTTGCCGCTGTTTGTGCGGATCAATGACATGTTATTTGTTCATGGCGGTATTTCCGCTGAATTTGCCGCGCTTCAGGCTGATAATCAGACCGACACCCATACACTACAACACCAGTTTCAACAGAGCTGGGGCCGCAGTAAAACCGAGCTGGCGTTGCAACCGCAGCAGCAACTGTTACAAGGCTCTGCCGGACCGCTGTGGTATCGCGGTTATTTTGCCAAAGACAACCCGGTTGACCGGTCCGTGCTGCAACAGCAGTTAAAACGCTTTGGCGCTGAGCAGATAGTCGTCGGTCACACCAGCATGCAAGACGTTTATAGTCACCACGGCGGCCTGGTGTATTCGGTCGACAGTAGTATCAAAAAAGGCAAAAACGGTGCTGTGCTGCATTATATCGACGGTCGCTATCTGAGATCGGGTCTGGATGGTCAGTTAACCCCGGTCATGCCAGCCCCGGCGAAAGAGAAAGATTAGAATCTAAATTACTGTTTTTAAAAGAATAGATATTAATAGAGATAAAACGGGCACAGAAACGAGCTGGGCTCCATTGTGTTGAAACCGGCAGCGCTGAAGATGAGATCGCAGTCTCCCTGCAGCGAACAATAACAAAGCACGGGCCTGAACCGCCCTTCACTTTCCGGGAACAACAAGATGAAACATCAGACAAGTTATCTGGCGCTGGCACTCACCAGCGCGTTTGCCCTCCCTGCTCAGGCGCAGGTCGCAGCAACCAACAAAGCAGCGGCGACAACCGAGCGCATTGAAGTCACCGGCTCCCGCATCAAGCGCACCGATTTAGCCGGCGCGTCACCGGTGACAGTGATTAGCGCAGAAGATATCGCCTTATCCGGTTTTGCCAACGTTGAAGAGATTTTACAAGCCGGCATCGGCAATGCCGGTCGCTCGGTCGAAGGCAATGAATCGAGCTGGACCCAGGGCGCCAATACCATCAACTTGCGCGGCATGGGCGAAAACCGCACGCTGGTGCTGGTTAATGGCAAACGCGTGCCGCAATTTCCGACCGCGACCGGCGGTACCACCAACTTTGTTGATACTTCAACGTTCCCAAGCAGCGCCGTTGAGCGAATTGAGATCCTGACCGGCGGCGCGTCGGCCATTTATGGCTCAGACGCCGTCGGTGGCGTGGTCAACATTATTCTGAAAAAGGACTATCAGGGCACCCGGTTGAATCTGCGCCATGAAAACCCACAACACGGCGGCCGCGATAAAAGCAAACTGGCGCTGACCACCGGCTTTGACAGCAAATTCGGCCAAACGGTGCTGGTCGTTGATTACAGCAAAGATGAAATGTTGCGCGGCGGTGACCGCACACTGACCTCAGGCCTTGGCCCCGACAACACCGACACCTACAGCACTACCACCGCCTATATCCGCGATCGCTCCAAAGTGTTTCACAAAGACGAATATGTGATGGCGAATCAACAGCAGTGTCAGCAACTGTTTGGGGACTATGGCGTCTGGCTGGAAAATGAAAGCCGTTATAAATGCCGCTACAACACCAACCGCGATGAAGGCATGCAAACCGCGAAGGATGACTGGAACCTGATCCTGAACCAACACGGTGAACTCAATGACCAGTGGGCCTTTAATGCGTTACTGCAATACGGCGATAAAACCACCGACCGCGGTAACGCGCAAAAAAGCATCAGCCCGACCATTTTTATGGACCGCAATAATCCGGGTCGTTACAGCTATAACGCCGCCGATTTTGCCGCCAGCCGGGAATTCAGACTCTATCGCCGGCTGGATGATTATGGCCAGCAACGCGATTACACCGGCAAACAAAAAAACCTGACTTCAAGCCTGGGGGTGACCGGACAGCTTGGCGATTATGAGCTGGAACTGAGCTGGGCTTATGGCAAAAGCGATTATACCCGTCAGGGCCGCAATCAGATGAAAGCTGACCAGCTGCTGAAACTGATTAGCTTTAATCCGGCGGACGCTACCAATCCGGCCAAATGGTATCCGATGAACCCACTGACCGCCGCACAACGAGACCAGCTGTATGGCGAAACACTGACGGACGCAGGCTCCGGGCTGAACCAATACAGCGCGGTACTGACCGGTGACTGGTTTGATTTACCGGCAGGTCCGGTGCAATTTGCCGCCTCGGCCGAATGGGCGAAAGAGTGGTACTTTGACTTCAAAGACGCCGATACATTAAGCGGGAATTTATTGGGCCAGGGCGGCACCCAGGGCGAAGGCGGCCGTAAACGCTACGCCGCAGCCGGCGAACTGGCACTGCCTATTTTCGGCGCTGATGCGGCCACAGGCCAGCTCGATGCCAGTCTGGCCTTGCGCTACGACCGCTACGACGACAAATCTGATGTCGGTGGCGCCACGACGCCGCAACTGGGTCTGACCTGGCGGCCCCACAGCGATATTTTATTACGCCTGAGCGCCGGCCGTAGTTTCCGCGCACCAGACTTGCACCGGATGTACGCCGGCCTTAGCCGTTCTTTTGCTGAAACCACATTAAAACTGGACCCGAATCATCCGGTAGGTTTGTCTGACAGCTATGAATCGATCAGTGCCGGCAATATTGCCCTGACCGAAGAAAAAGGCCATTTTGTCAATTTAGGTCTGGTCGCCAATCTGACGGACGATACCAGCCTGACGCTGGATCTCTGGCGCATCAGTTTAGATGGCGCCGTGTACAGTGAAAGCGCCAGCCGGATCCTGGCCAACCCGAGCTACAACCAAACAGCAGGCTTTAAAAGTTGTAATGACCTGCCGGGCATTGGCTACATCATGCAACAGCCGTCGGGCCAGACTTATCAGGACTTGCTGTGCGTGCGCCGCGGTACGATCAACAGCGCCTATGAAGCATCGCAGGGTATTGATGTTGAGCTGAGTTTCCAGCAGGATCTGGCCGGTTTTGGCAAATTAAAACTGACGCCCAAAGCCAGCTACCTGCTGAAAAAGGAATACCAGGCCTATGCTGGTGGCGAACGTGTCGAGGAAACCCGCGACAACTATCTGCCCGCCTGGAAAGCTGAAATGTCGGCGCGCTGGTCACTGCAGGACCTCAGCGTCAATCTGAGCTGGTACTACCTCGGCACGGCAGAGGGCTGGAATAACTGGGTGCAAAAAGACGCGGCGGGCAAAGAAGTGCAGACCCAGGTCTGGAGCAAACTGGCGGCCTATCAGCGCGTCAATCTGAATGCCAGTTATGACTTTGATCAATATGGTGAAGTGACGCTCGGCATCAACAACCTGGCCGACCAGATGCCGCCGCTGTATCCGGTCGGCCACCCGAACCGCAATGTGTACCCGTATTTTGAAGAAGATGCCGGCTATAACACTGTTGGGCGGGTGTTCTACCTGGGTTATGAATACAAGTTCTAATTGCCGCCGGCGGGACATAGCGATGTCCCGCCTTTTCCGTTAGCATACCTTTATCCAATAAGTCTGATGTTATTCCCTGTGTCTGCTGAAACCCCATTTTCCCTTGCTGATCTTCATGTGGTGCCTTTGACGCTGACGTTGTCACAAGGGACGACAAGCCTGCAGATCCAGCAAAAACCGATGGAAGTACTGTGTTATCTGGCCAGCCAGTACCCGGCGCTGGTGACGCGGGAACAGCTGATCGACGCCGTCTGGGACGGTAATGTTTATGTCGGCGAAAAAGCACTGACCAATACCATCTGGCAATTGCGCCAGGCACTGACGCCCTTTGGGCAGGCTGACCTGATTGCTACAGTGCGGAAAAAGGGCTACCGGTTACAACTGGCTCCGGTGGCGATGCCGTTAGCAGCGCAGATCCCCGGCGCTGACCACTCACCGGCTGTAACAGTCGCAACGCCTCCCACAACCTCCCCGGGCAAGACCACTTGGCTGCGCCGGTCTGGTTGGCACTGGTCTGGTTGGCTCATGGCCCTGGTCATTCTGTGTTGCTCACTACTTTACTGGCGCTGGCCAGCCGCTGCGACAGGCCTTAGCCAGATCACCCGCCAGCAAGGCTGGGCGATGTTTCCTACGGTGACGCCGGATGGGCGTTATCTGGTCTACAGCTGGCAGCAATTTGGCCAACCGGCTGATTTGTTCCTGCGGGATTTACAACAACCGGAAGACGCACCGCGACAACTGACTTTTACGCCATTGGACGAGCTGAGACCTGTGATCAGCAACGACGGCCAGACGCTGTATTATTCCAGCAAATCGCCGTTGGACGGACGTTGCCTGATCCACCAGTTATCGCTGCAAACGTTGCAGGAGCACACGCTGCAAACCTGCGGCCGCCATGGTGATATCTATCTCGACCTGTCAGCAGACAATCGTTATCTGTATTTTAACGGCAGCCGCGACGCACAGGGCCGCAGCTGGTACCGGCTGGATTTACAGCAGAAAAACCCACAGGCAGAAGCTATGCCGTGCCATGACAATTGCGAGCAGCGGGTCCGCGATATTGCCGTGCAACCGGACGGGCCTTATATCGCGCTGACCCGCCGCGCCAACCGCCTGTCGGAAGAAGTGTTTTTATATGACCAGCACACCGGTCGCGAACGGCAGTTAACCTCCGGTCAGTCGGATATTCGCGGTTTGGCCTGGTCACCCGATGGCCGTCAGCTGATTTACAGCACTGAGAATAACGGCCGTAGCCTGGGTTTTGTGCTGGATATCCATAGCGGTAAACAAAGCGCAATCGCGGTGGATGATATGAGCTTTGTCAGCCGGGTCACTGCGGACGGCCAGCTGTATTTTCACCGGGACAGCTCGGTGCCGCAGTTAGGTTATGTGCCGCTGCACACCGCCAGTGCCGTGTTCCCGCTCAGTGCCGGCGAATTGAGTTATCAGGCGCCTGATTTTCATCAGGGCCGGGAACAGCTGGTCTACTTAAGTAACGAAAATGGCCACAGCGAACTGTGGCTGGCCGACCGGCAATTGCTGCAAAAACAACAGCTGACCCGGCTCAATGGCGTGATCAAATATCCGCGCTGGTCGCATCGCGGCGACAAGGTACTGTTTGTTTCACGTAGCGCCAGTTCGCTGCACGACCGGCTGACCATTCTTGATGTCGCCACCGGTCAGCTGAGCTTTCCGGATACCGGAATTCAGGTGCATGGCCGGCCGAGCTGGACAGCCGATGACAAGGCCGTGTTATTGCCGGTACAAGGCAAACTGACCCGGTTCGATTTGCATAACGGCCACAAAGAAGTCATGACGCAAGGCAGTGGTAATTACGCGCAAATGCCGGATGAACAAGGTTTTTATTATACCAAAGGCCGCGGCCAGGGTATTTGGTGGCAGGCGCTGCAACAAGGCAAACCTGCCAGCGCGCCGCTGCAAATCATCAGCGGTGATGCTTTCAGTGAAAGCTACAGCTGGCTGGCGACACCAACGCAGATTTTTTATCTGCAGGCGGTCAAAGACGGTGTGGAAGTCTGGGTCAAACAACTGACCAGTCAACAACCACGGCGTCTGGTGGTGTTGCCGGCCGGCCAAACCGATTTGGCTGCCAATCTGGCCTTTGACGCCACCGAGAACCGGCTGATCCTGCAATACAGCCCGGTGCCTAAAATTGATATCTGGCAGTGGCAACTCGACTGAGTTCCACACATCGATACTGCGCATGACCAGCCGAAAAGCGCCGGCTTGGTCTGTCGCGTAAACTGCAGTATGCTGCGCCGGTTTTACCAAGCTACGGACATATGGCATGCACTTACTCTGGCTGGTCACAGCGATCTGGGCCTTTAGTTTTTCGTTAATCGGTGAATTTCTCGCCGCGACGGTCGATCCGTATTTAGCCGTCAGCAGCCGGATGTTGCTGGCGCTGTTGTTATTCAGTCCGTTTTTATTGAAATACCGCACCGCCACCACTCAGGCGCTGCAGCTCGCTGGCATCGGCGCCGTGCAGCTTGGTCTGATGTACCTGCTGCTCTATCACAGCTTTTTGTATCTTTCGGTGGCGGAAGTGTTGTTATTCACCATTCTGACGCCGGTGTATATCTCAGTGCTGGATTATTACTGGCGCTATAAAAAACTGCATTGGCGCTGGTTGGGCCCGGCGCTGCTCGCCGTTGCTGGCGCGTTGGTGATGCGTTATCAGCAGCTCAGCAACGATTTCTGGCTCGGGCTTTTACTGATCCAGGGCGCCAATTTGTGTTTTGCCTTTGGCCAGGTCGCTTACCGGCGGTTAGCTTTAGGTTCAGTCGGTACGCAAAAACATCAGTTCGGCTGGTTTTTTGTCGGCGCGACTGTCGTCAGCCTGACTGCCACCGCACTGTTCGCCAACTGGCAACGCCTGCCGGAGACAAAGCTGGAAATTGGCATTTTGCTGTGGCTGGGTCTGGTTGCTTCCGGCCTGGGTTATTGGCTGTGGAACGCCGGCGCAAGGCAAGTCAGTGCCAATCAGCTTGCGGTGATGAACAATGTGCTCATTCCGGCCGGTCTGCTGGTGAATTTTGCCTTCTGGCAACACGCGGTCAACTGGTGCACATTGGCCGCAGGTTCGCTGCTGATTTTGTTGAGTTTGTACTGGGCTATGCGCCAGCGTGACTGACCATCAGCGGTGTGTTAAACACCAAACAGGCAGCGTAGATACCAGCCAGCAAAGCGCCTGTTTAGTAGAAAACCAACTCCGCCATCACTGCGTTCGCGGATCCCGCACTGACTCTTGACCGCTCATCCCGCGACTGCAGATGTTGGCTTTGTTCGCGTTTGGAGATCGGTGCTTTGAGCGATAAGCAGCTGTTTAGATCAGGCGCTCTCGAAAAAACGAATCTCTGCTTTGCCTTAATTGCAGACCTTCGGATTTTCGTTGGCTATGTTGGCGCTGCAGCAAAATGACAGCCCTGCTGGCGAGCACTGATCAGTTCTACTGGAAATGACTGATCGGGCTGCTGGGGATTTTGCGCGGTTTTGGGGATGAAAAAAGGACACCGGTTTATGGGTGTCCTGAATTACTTTCGATGGGTTGTGCACTCCTTAGGGATTAAAGCCATATTTGATGAAAGGACAGCAATTTCTTCATATTTATCTTCGTGCATCACATTAAATGGTAACCCGCTAATTGAAATAGCATAGTCTCTGTCTTTTTTGAACTTGTGGTACTTTTCAATACCTTGGTAAATCCAGAATTTCTTCTCGAAAGGCTTGAAATGAAGTTCACCGGG
This sequence comes from Rheinheimera sp. F8, assembly GCF_001518915.1. NCBI lineage: Bacteria > Pseudomonadati > Pseudomonadota > Gammaproteobacteria > Chromatiales > Chromatiaceae > Rheinheimera > Rheinheimera sp. F8. The sequence continues at coordinate 2,581,892 of NZ_CP013656.1, read as the reverse complement.
TTTCATAGAAAACCTATGACTATTCAAATGACTGGACATTCCATCAACAACCTTTCCGGGAGTTGATGCTGCTTCAATAAATTTTTCCATATCCCACACTACGAAGCTTGATGGATTTATGTTTTCATCGCTAATTGCCTGATTTTCATCAATACGCCTGACGGATCCCCAGAAATAACCTAACCATATCATCCGCTCACTTTCCTGACATTGGTCCAATCAAAAAGACCCGCCCATTCAAGCAGTTGCCTGACTGCCGCCTGGATTTCCTCACCGCTGATACCGACTCTGGCTAATCGGCACAACCGTTTACCCAGATAATTGAACGACAACACTCTGCGATGTTTCAGCGAATTCGCCTGGAACGACCGATGCTTGCCGGCGAGTTCTGCTGCCAACCCAAGCATGTAATGCAACCAATTTGCCAGCGCAGCCAGCAGCAATAACACTTCTAACCGGCCTTTTTTCTTTGTCCGATGCGCGTTGCTGCCAAGGCCGTACGTCTGGCTTTTCTGATCGCGGAATGCTTCTTCAATTTGCATCCTTGCAGCATAAAGCTTGTTGATTTTCTTTGCATAATTGAAGCAATACGCCAGGTTAGATACCAGCAGCCACGGCTCTTTAAACGGCAGATGCTTGTCGCTTTTTTTCAGTTTCCAGCCTTTACCGGCAAGCACGGCGCGACAGGCATATTGCTGAGATTGACCAAGCGCAATCTCGCCGAGAACCATCGGCTGCTGCCGGGCCTTTTTATACACCTTCGCCACGCTGATAAATTCACTCTGGCCCGGTAATCTGAGCGATACCTGACCGCGCACCCGACCAATAAAATGCCAGCCTAAGGCACTCACTTCCTTAAACCACGGCACTTTGAAGCCTGCATCGGTGACGATGACCGGCCAGCAGCGCTTGGGCAGCATCGCCTTCAATCTCGCTAAAAATGCCTTATGCAGATGCGGACAGTTGTAATCGGATTCGGTCGTGACCATCTGCAACAGCGTCATGGCCCGGCCTTCAACAGCCAGGCTGGCGCGCAGGATAAAATGGCGGCGTTCTTTGTCGGCGTTACTCCAGTCGACCAGGATAAGTGGTTGTTTTCCCTTCACTAATGCGCCGGTCATCGCTGTGTAAAACTCTGGCACTGCCTGTTGCATTGTGGTGTGGCTGAGCAGACGGTCTGCCCGTTTAATGCAATGTCGCTCTGAGGCGTCACTATCAATGCCGCGACCAATCGCAGTGACAGTGCACTGGCCGTTGGTGAGTAAACTCTGCAGCGATGCCGTCAGCGAGTTTAAAAGATGTTTATGGAAATTTTTTGGGGTGACAAGGTCGAGAAAATCGGCGAGCATAGCTTGAGCTTTCATGGCGGTTATTCATGGTTTGTGATTTTTGGCGAAGGATCAGATCAGGGACTGCCATGAATGTTCCCTCCCGCGCCTGAATTATTGTTTTACCTACACAACTTCTGGGGATACTTCAGTCAATACGCAGTTTGTATGGTTAT
>NZ_CP013656.1:2514513-2579973 GCF_001518915.1 Rheinheimera sp. F8 | reverse complement strand
AAGAGTTTTGCTCCTGAAGTATCCCCAGAAGTTGTGTAGGTAAAACAATAATTCAGGCGCGGGAGGGAACATTCATGGCAGTCCCTGATCTGATCCTTCGCCAAAAATCACAAACCATGAATAACCGCCATGAAAGCTCAAGCTATGCTCGCCGATTTTCTCGACCTTGTCACCCCAAAAAATTTCCATAAACATCTTTTAAACTCGCTGACGGCATCGCTGCAGAGTTTACTCACCAACGGCCAGTGCACTGTCACTGCGATTGGTCGCGGCATTGATAGTGACGCCTCAGAGCGACATTGCATTAAACGGGCAGACCGTCTGCTCAGCCACACCACAATGCAACAGGCAGTGCCAGAGTTTTACACAGCGATGACCGGCGCATTAGTGAAGGGAAAACAACCACTTATCCTGGTCGACTGGAGTAACGCCGACAAAGAACGCCGCCATTTTATCCTGCGCGCCAGCCTGGCTGTTGAAGGCCGGGCCATGACGCTGTTGCAGATGGTCACGACCGAATCCGATTACAACTGTCCGCATCTGCATAAGGCATTTTTAGCGAGATTGAAGGCGATGCTGCCCAAGCGCTGCTGGCCGGTCATCGTCACCGATGCAGGCTTCAAAGTGCCGTGGTTTAAGGAAGTGAGTGCCTTAGGCTGGCATTTTATTGGTCGGGTGCGCGGTCAGGTATCGCTCAGATTACCGGGCCAGAGTGAATTTATCAGCGTGGCGAAGGTGTATAAAAAGGCCCGGCAGCAGCCGATGGTTCTCGGCGAGATTGCGCTTGGTCAATCTCAGCAATATGCCTGTCGCGCCGTGCTTGCCGGTAAAGGCTGGAAACTGAAAAAAAGCGACAAGCATCTGCCGTTTAAAGAGCCGTGGCTGCTGGTATCTAACCTGGCGTATTGCTTCAATTATGCAAAGAAAATCAACAAGCTTTATGCTGCAAGGATGCAAATTGAAGAAGCATTCCGCGATCAGAAAAGCCAGACGTACGGCCTTGGCAGCAACGCGCATCGGACAAAGAAAAAAGGCCGGTTAGAAGTGTTATTGCTGCTGGCTGCGCTGGCAAATTGGTTGCATTACATGCTTGGGTTGGCAGCAGAACTCGCCGGCAAGCATCGGTCGTTCCAGGCGAATTCGCTGAAACATCGCAGAGTGTTGTCGTTCAATTATCTGGGTAAACGGTTGTGCCGATTAGCCAGAGTCGGTATCAGCGGTGAGGAAATCCAGGCGGCAGTCAGGCAACTGCTTGAATGGGCGGGTCTTTTTGATTGGACCAATGTCAGGAAAGTGAGCGGATGATATGGTTAGGTTATTTCTGGGGATCCGTCAGGTTTTGCTCTCTATGGTATTCAATTTTTTTCATTAAATTTTTTAAATCGATCACTATATGGATGTGAATAAACAAAAAAATACGCAACCCAGATAAGGGGCCAAATAGCCCCTCCATCAATCAATATTGAAGTAGTGCCTAATAACAAACCTAGTGCCGTACAGGAAAAATAAAAGAAATCAGTTTTATCAATATTATTCCGAATTTTCTGCATTAAGGTATCATACCTGAACAGCAAGAAAGAGATCATGTAAGCCAAGAATGCATAACCGATCACACCACTAAATAATATCATTGTTGGGATCATCATAATCGAGCAAAAATACATAAAATCTTTTACATGAAATTTCATTGTCCACACCTAATAGGGATACTGCAGTATTTATTTTGGTTAACTTCCATCTGATGTACCATATCACCCGTCTGAAACAGATAGCTATAGGCACTCATTACATGGTCCGCGCCATGTAGGAATATATCGTTGTGAAAGAAAGATGTTGCCCTCATACTAACTGCATCCACAACTAGCCAACCAACACCTTCAGAATTTCGATCGTATACAGACCACTTCGTAGCCGATAGAGAAAAAGAATATGCACTAAGTCTGAATGAGCCAGTAACTAAGGCACCAGCACCTGTCAATGTAATCCCCGTATTTAGGGCTAGAGGAATACAATCCATGCCGGCTATCACATTACATCCGTGAGTATTGCTAGCCATTTCATCCAGCCAATATTCACGCCACGTCCGCTTCACATCTTTCAATATTTGCTTATAGTTAACTTTACTCATCTGATTGAATAAGTACTGATAAGCCGCAGTCCTAGCACCATTAGCAAACTTACCACCCGCAATAACCGAAGCTGTGCCGCCAATCACCATTTGTGTGATGGTGCCAGAAATCACGCCTTGATCAAAGTGAGCAGAGATAGGCGTCCCCAGCCCTTTAGTCACACCTGCACTAAAGAAGCCATGGCCAAATTTGCCACCGCCAATACTCGACACAATGCCGCCAGTCACCGCATGAGCCGCGATCTGACCCGCGATTTGCCCTCCGGTTAAAAGATTGCCACCGAAGGATGTCAATTGGCTAAAGTCAGCACCATTCTCTAACGCATCTAAGAAATTTTGGTCTCCGACATCACCATAATACTCGCCAATTTTTCCAAATGCATAGGCAGCAGCACCTGCAGCAGCTGCAGCTCTGAGTGCACCTGTTCTGCTCATACCATGAGCACGGCTGAATTCATAAGTTGCAGCTGCAGCACAAGCGCCCGCCCATTGGCCACAAAATTTGGCTCCTAAACTAATCATAAAATTCCCAACATTCTGTGGGATCAGTTTGAGAACAGAACGAACAGCACTCTTTAACAAACCTGCAATAAAATACCCACTCGGATCCGTATAACTCATCGGATTATTCTGTACATAAGCATACCGGTTATAACTCTGCAAATTGCCCGGCTCCTGAATAAACGGATCTGCCTGCATAAACCGGCCTAAGGTCGGGTTGTAGGTTCTGCCGCCCATGTGAATAACTTCAAAGTCGTTGACCATTTCATGGCCGGTATAGCCTTTGCTTTGCGCCGGGCTGCTGTAACTCAGGATGCTGTTATTGACCAGGAATTGCTTGCCCCAGGGGTCATACATCAGCTGCTGCACTGTGGTGCCAGCCGCATTGGTGATAGCTGTGGTGCTGCCTTGCTGGTCTTTGTGCAGATAAAAGGTATCGGTGGTACTGTTCGACCTTTTGGTCACCACGGCGTCGCCGACATAATATTTATGTTCGGTGATACCGGTTGGCAGCGTCACCTGCTCGTAGATACCGTCCAGCATCAGCGTGGTCGTCGTATTGCCGCCGCGTTCGTCAGTCAGCAGATAAGTTGGCCTGGTGGTACCACTGCCGTCATAACTAACGGGTTGTCGCTACCAATGCCATGCACGTAGCGCTCAAGCATCGTGCCTGCGGCGTTATATTCCGCTACTAACTCAAAGCGGCTGTTGCCAAACGCCAACAAATCCATCATCGGCAACCGCGGAGTGAGCGGTTAAGAGTGAGCGCGGGAGGCGCGAACGGGCGAACGCAGTGGTGGCGATGGTGGATTTGCCACGATACATCTGCTTCATGCTTTTAGCGGTCTACAAACACCGCCAAAATCGAATAACTACAACTGGCACAAAGTGGCCTTAAAGCAACGCCGTGAATATCTAATCCCCCCAACAATAAACAGCAAAACGCCGGCAGTTGCCGGCGTTTTTTATCGTTTAAACAACGAATTACTTCAAATCATACCGATCTGCATTCATCACTTTGACCCAGGCTTTGACGAAGTCGTGTACGAACTTCTGCTGACCGTCGTCCTGCGCATAAACTTCGGCGTAAGCGCGCAGTACTGAGTTAGAACCAAACACCAGGTCCACCCGGGTTGCGGTCCATTTCACCTGACCATCTTTTCTGCTGACGATTTCATATTTGTTTTTGCCCACCGGTTTCCAGCTGTACGCCATGTCAGTCAGATTGACGAAGAAATCGTTGCTCAAAACACCAACCCGATCAGTGAACACGCCGTGCGTGCTGCCGCCAAAGTTAGTGCCCAGCACGCGCATACCGCCGACTAAAACCGTCATTTCGTGGGCGGTTAAGCCCATCAGCTGGGCGCGGTCCAGCATCAATTCTTCCGGCGCGGCCGCATAATCTTTTTTCAGGAAATTTCGGAAAGCATCATGCAGCGGCTCCAGTACAGCAAAAGATTCAACATCAGTTTGCGCCTGCGTTGCATCACCGCGACCTGGTGCAAAAGGCACAACGATATCAACGCCAGCCGCTTTGGCCGCCTGTTCAACCGCGGCAGTGCCGCCTAACACAATCAGATCAGCCAGACTGATTTTTTGCGTCAGGCTTTGCTGTAACGAACTCAGCGCGGCCAGTACTTTTTCTAACCGCGCCGGCTCATTACCTTCCCAGTCTTTTTGCGGCGCCAGCCGAATGCGTGCACCGTTGGCACCACCGCGATAATCCGAGCCACGGAAAGTGCGGGCACTGTCCCATGCCGTACTGATCAGTTCCGCCGGACTTAAACCACAAGTCAGAATTCTGGCTTTGAGCTGGGCGATCTCCGCATCGGTCAGGCGATAATCGACCGTTGGGATCGGGTCTTGCCAAATCAAGTCTTCTGCTGGCACATCCGGGCCTAAATAGCGGCTTTTTGGCCCCAGGTCGCGGTGCGTTAATTTAAACCAGGCGCGGGCAAACACGTCGGCAAAATAAGCAGGATCTGCATAAAACTTCTCGGCAATTTGGCGATAGACCGGGTCCATTTTCAGCGCCATGTCAGCGTCGGTCATGATCGGATTACGCCGAATAGTCGGGTCTTCCACATCGACCGGTTTATCTTCTTCTTTGATATTGACCGGCTCCCACTGCCAGGCGCCGGCCGGGCTTTTGGTCAGAGCCCAGTCGTAAGTAAACAGCAGATAAAAATAGCCGTTGTCCCACTGCGTTGGATTGGTAGTCCAGGCCCCTTCAATGCCGCTGGTGACCGTGTCGCGACCAATGCCACGGCCGGATTTGTTCAGCCAGCCAAAGCCCTGCGCTTCCAGATCTTCGCCTTCCGGCGCCGCGCCTAAATGTTCAGCTTTGCCATTGCCATGCGCTTTACCGACGGTGTGACCACCGGCCGTTAATGCAGCGGTTTCTTCATCATCCATCGCCATCCGGGCAAAAGTGACGCGCATATCCTGCGCCGTTTTTAATGGATCCGGGTTACCGTCCACGCCTTCCGGGTTGACATAAATCAGCCCCATCATTACCGCGGCCAATGGGTTTTCTAAATCACGCTCACCGCTATAGCGACTACCTTCGCCACCGGACGCCTGCAGCCATTGTTTTTCTGAACCCCAATAAATGTCTTTTTCCGGATGCCAGATATCTTCGCGGCCGCCAGCAAAACCAAAAGTTTTCAGGCCCATCGATTCATAAGCCATATTACCGGCCAGGATCATTAAATCGGCCCAGGATAATTTATTGCCGTATTTGCGTTTAACCGGCCACAACAAACGCCGCGCTTTGTCGAGATTGCCGTTGTCCGGCCAGCTGTTCAGCGGCGCAAACCGCTGACTGCCAGTGCCACCGCCGCCACGGCCGTCAGCGATACGGTAAGTCCCGGCCGAGTGCCAGGCCAGCCGGATCATCAGGCCACCATAATGGCCCCAGTCGGCCGGCCACCAGTCCTGTGAGTCGGTCATCAATGTTTTTAAATCGGTTTTGACGGCTTCCAGATCCAGCGTTTTAAAGGCTTCGGCATAGTTAAAACCGGGGGCCATCGGATTGGTTTTGCTGTCGTGTTGGTGCAGGATGTCGAGGTTCAGCGCGTTTGGCCACCAGTTCATCGTCGCATTGGCAGCATTGGTATTGGCGCCGTGCATCACAGGGCATTTGCCACCGGTTGATTTGTTTGTATCCATCTGAGGGTTCCTTTTTCCTGGTTCAATTCGCGGGTTAAATTCAGCAGCAGCGCACTGCTCCATCTGAGTTGGATTAAAGGTAGACCTGAAATGCGATTTAGGAAACTGACTTAAATCAGTCACCTTCATCATATTTTTTGATTAGAAAGCAGATTTGGGGTTATTTTTAGCAAAAATAGTCGCCACAGGGCCGAGTCGCTTGGGTCTGCCCATTCGCTTGATTTTACCTGCGTGTGGCTGGTCCAGGCAGAATCCCACTGGCCACACACCGGTAATTGTTGTTACTTCGCAATCACGGTCAGAGTGTCCACCACATCAACGCCCTGCAACTGCCCTAACCACTGATCAAACCAAGGTTTGTGTGACACACCGACCACAGACAGCACCCGTGCACCGGGCTGTTCGCGAAATGTCTCGGCGATATTGGCAACCATGCGTAAATTACGGATATCCCAGCCGCTGACCCAGATTTGCGGGTAACCGCTGCTGGATTTTGCCCTGAGCGCGGCACTGACATTGACCTCCGCCAGCACCTGCAGATGCGCCGGCTGATTGATATAACGATACAGCGGCAACAGATCGGCCTGCTGTTGTAAGGACGCAACCTGCTTTTCGCGTGCATCCAGCGCTACTTTACCGGCGCCCCAGGCCGCCATCACCTCACGGCCAAAGGCGTCGCGATCGGTATAGCTGATGTTGTCGCCGGTATGATTGTCGGTGGAATACACCCGCTGATGACCAAGCCGGGCCGCCAGCCGCGCCGCCAACTGGTAATTTTCGTTATTGCGTTTGCTGATCGTCTGCAGCAGCTCCACTAAGGTCTGATCCAGACCATCTGCGGCGCGTTGTTCAGACTTCGGCAACTGCAACCACTGCACATAGGCTGACGCCCGATCATTGGCGGCCAGCATAGTCGCCGCTAATTGCCGGCGCTGTGCGGCAGTCGGCGTTGCCGGCAAGGTGCTGAGCAGTGACGTCAGTCGCGCCATAGCAGATGGTACATCAAGGCCGGTCGCAGTCTGCGCCACCTGGGTACTGGCGCAATAATCCTGACCATATTTGGCCGCATGGCGCAGCGCCAAATCACATTCTTCGCCGGATAAGGCTTCAATCGTAATGATGTCGGGTTTAAAAGCAGCCAGTCTGGCTAACAGCGGATCCAGTTTAGTTTCATCAAAACCGGCCGGCAGTTCACTCAGATGCACAGTGCCAAGCACCAGAATTTGCGTGCGCGTGCCGGTCATGTCGCGATCCAGCTGTGCCAGATCCGGTATGGTGGCGGCAGTTGCCAGTGGCAAGCAGCAAGCGGTCAATAAGGTACAAATGGCAGAATAAAAATGAAATGGATATGCTTTCATCGGAGTCTCCCTGAGATATGGTTCAGGCAGAGTCGGCAGCAAGCGCACAATGGTTGTAATCCGTGCCAGAATAATTCGCCGGGCACGGCTATCGCCCAGGCTCGTAACTATCCGATCGCGGTAACTGTGCATCCAAATCATCCCAGTTGGCCTTTGACGACACAAAGTTGTGCGAGATCGGTCGTTCCACGATATCAGTGTCAAGAATACCCAGCCGTAAGCGCAATTTTTCCGGCACTGCAGCATTGCTGCTGAAGATCGGCGAGGCGCAGATCCGGCAAAAGTGCCGGCGTTTTCCCAGCGCCGACTCGTAAGCACCAAGCTGGTCCTGGCCGCTGATGATGCGTAAATCTGCGGTGGCGACGAAACCATTGGTCGCATAAGCAGTGCCACTGCTTTTGCGGCATTTCGAGCAATGACAATGAATGATCGAAGTAATGGGCCCATGCACTTCCAGCATCACAGCACCACACAAACAGCTACCCTGATACATAAAATCTTCCGCCTGATAAATACAAAACAATGTCCGGTCCGCAGACTGGTTCTTACCGCTCATGTCGTGACTGCGGCAACCCACCCGCAGTTCAGGCGCTGCTGCCGAGTAACTGCCAGCGCTGCACAGTGCCAATAGCAAACAAACTACCGATGACCAGACAAATTAAAGAACTGACCCACCAGAAAGTCAGAGAATTTTCCGGAAACTTGGGCATCAGCCAAACAAATGCGGATCCACGCAATAAAAACACAGCGCTAATCAATACCAATGCAATTCTGGTCAGCGGCAATCCGGATAATACACCTGCGCCGGCCAGCGCATAAGCCGCCCAGATCAGCAGCACCGCGGTGATCCCGGCGGTGACCACAGTCGGATACCACAGCTTTTTTTCCGCCATTTGCGCCATCGCCTCACCGGCCCCAAAAAACCGGTACCAGTCAGCGCCAAACAGGATACAACCGGCATGCGCAAGCGCCGCCAGTACGCAACAGACTGCAGCTGCAATCAAGTAATTATTTTGTTCCAGTGCCATTGCCGATCCTTAAATGTGCTCTGACGTAAAATTTTTAGCTACTGCAGCATCGCTGACAGCAGCCCAGGTATTGCAGGATCATTCAGCGCCTGCCACACGCTTTTACCCGCTTAATAAGGTGTGCGCAGCACGCGCAACAAGGTTTGCATGCCAGCGACGTAATGCCCGATGCGCAGGTTTTCGTCAAAACTGTGCTGATTGTTGTCGGCGTTGACCAGCGGCAGAATGACAAAAGGCATCTGCAGCGCGCTGACCAGTTGTTCAGTTGGCAGACTGCCGCCCATCATCCGTATCCGCACCACTGAGTTGCTGTCTTGCAGCAGCACGGCATATACCCAGTTACCAAGTTGAGAATCCAGCGGTGTGCGCGCTGCATCGCCGCCGGCACCAGGGATCAATGACGCGATTTTGTTGTGCATGGCGCGCTCAGCGTCAGTTGGCTCACCTTTGGTTAAATACCAGCCCTGCGCTTTGATATGGCGCTGCAGCAATCCAGTCAGATAGGCAGAATCAGCCTCTGGCGTGGTGCGAAGGTCCAGCTCTGCCACCGCCAGATGCGGGATAATATTGGCGGCTTTGTCTCCGATAGCTGCGGATTGCATGCCGCGAATATTCAACGACGGATATTGCAGCGCTTCCTGATAATTTACGCCCACCGCATCAGGACGGGCGATGCCGGTCCGCTTTAACAGCGCCGCAGCATCATCCGGCACTGTGGCTAACGCCTCACGCTCAGTGGCCGACAGTTGCACTGTGTCGTAATAGCCAGGCACAGTTACGCGGCCAGCATCGTCTTTCATACTGGCCAATAACGTAGCCAGACGCTGCGCCGGATTCGGCACATAGTTGCCATAATGGCCGCTGTGCAGCGGCGCTTTCGGCCCATAGACCGTCAGCGCCAGGCTGGTGGCGCCTCTGTTGCCAAACACCAGCGTGGGTTGATTACTGGCGTGCTGCGGACCATCCAAAATCAATAAACCATCTGCTTTTAACAAAGCTGCGTTAGCCTTGGCGATGGCCTTAATCGTCGGTGAACCTTTTTCTTCTTCACTGTCGAGCAACACTTTGACGTGAAACGCCGGCGCCTGCCCTGCCGCTTTGAGTGCATCAAAGGCCGCCAGCAACATCATGATCGGGCCTTTATCATCTGCCGATGCGCGGGCAAACACCCGAAGTTCAGGGTCCAGCGGTTGGTGCTGGAGTACTTTAGGGTCAACCACCTGCCACTGGCCTTGCTGGTTGCGTTTTTTCACCACCGCCTGCCACGGACTGGTCTGCGCCCACTGCTCGGGCAACACCGGCTGGCCGTCCAGATGCATATAAAACAACAGCGTTTTTGCGTCAGGCGACTGGCTGCGATATTCAGCGTACAGCAGCGGTTTGCCGTTATTGGCCAGCTGTTGCGTGGTAAAACCACGGCGGTTAAACGCCTGCTGCAGGAAATCAGTATTTTTCTGAATATCGGCGGCGACCACGGCGTCATTTGGCAACGCCAGTAACTGAAAATACTCGGTAAAACTGGCTTGCGCCGCCGCCAGCACTTGCGCCTGTGACGGGACAGTTGTCGTGAAAACCTGGGGCAGGCTGGCTTGCGGAGAAAGCGGTGTTTGGGCAGGTACCATGCAACTACTGCATAACAATAGACTCGACAACACTGTCCGATTCAGGCGACCTTTGATTGTGAATGCACTCACTGGTTAGCTCCAGACTGAAAAAACTGCCGGTAAAACACAAGATATAACATCATCGTTCGCTCCTGTGTATCAGTCGCACATTGCTGCTGATCTGGTGCTTTAGGCGTTATGCCACGTGCATAACACTGCGGTGTAGTTTGCCGCGAATTTTTTCTATCCGGCGCCAGCTGCTTTCGTCATTCATCGTGATCCAGCGCCGTTCTTCGCTGCGATAGAACCAGTCCTTGTCGTGCTGATAAAACACCTGCAGGTTTTCGCCTTCGAGGATATTCAGAATTTCGTTGCCATGAGCGCGGAACTCGTCAAAATCCGTGGTCGCCTTTTGCCCCATTTCACTATAGAAACGATTCAGTTCAAGCAACAAGGAGTTAACTTCCCGACTTAATGGCACGGCTTTTAAGCCAATTTTCACTGCTTCATTCAGCAGGATTGGATAATTATGAGACGGATATTTTGAGTTCAGCACGGCCGCAATTTCATGCGCTTTGTTTTCGTCAGCGATATGGTAAGACAGCAATTCCCGGCACAACATCACAGACAATGACTCGGCACGGTCGACAGCCCCAATCACCAGGGGGTGCACATATGAAAACAGCGTTTTATAGGGATTGTCAGTCGAATCATGCTGCTCAGAACGCCAACGGTTAATCACCCGGTTCAGCTCATCCAAACTGACACTGACACGCTCATTATCCCGATCAACCGGCGATAAAGAATGATTCAGCGATGTATCCACAGCAGTAAGATATGCGGTTGGCCCCATTCTGATTTCATCAGCCCCCAGGGTGATCATGGTTGCGGCAGATGCGCATTCAAGTGGCACCAACACCACCAGCTTCTGGCAATATTGACGTAACAGATTGACAAATCGAAGAGAAACCCGGCCACTGCCGCCGTCAGACTTCAAAAATAAATAGAGCGTTTCATGGGTACCTACCCGCTCAAGAATTTCATTCAGTGCCACCACATCATTGGCGCAGACAGAACCCCGAGGGTTATTCCAATAAGTGAGCAGCGGTCCACCAAGCAGTTTGCTGAGTTGTGAGATCACAGCCTGAGTTTTGCTAAACAAGACCGGCGGTTGTTTTATTTTGCGATCCGTCTGAGTATTCTGTTGTTCCATATCCACTTGTCCCTTCAGTTCGTCATGCCTTTTTAGTTTCAACTCTTTTATGCCACATATTTATAACAAACCAAAGAGGGCTGATGAATTCAATCAGAAAAGTATCTGGGATTGAGTCTTTATCAGGCAAAAAGCCGGATATGTTTGGCCACTTTATTGCGTAGCAGACGCACCAACACAGGATCCATCCGATCGTAATTATCCGGAATATCCAAACACACCAGTTTTTTGCCTTTCAGCTGATCCCTAAATTTTTTGGCAACCTTATTTTTATGCGATTTTTCCATTACGAAAATCACATCAGCCCAACTTATCAAGTCACCACTAACCACGGTTTCAGCATCGGCGTTTGTGCCGGCGCCGATCGCATGAATGCCGTCATAAGCCGAAAATACTTCTTCCCCTGTTGGGCTGCGCAGACGATTTTCACTACAAACAAAAAGTAAGTTCATGTTTTTCAAATCCAGATGCAGGTTAGCTATTCATGTCTGTTTGGGCAGCGCCAATCCGTCAAAGATGCTTTACCTTGGCGTTATCATTCCCACCGGCTCGGATTTGGTCAAATCTATCCAAAATAGAACGCTGGAAAAGGTCGCCGATGAAACTAATCCCTTAGTAACTCACGAATTTCGACAGTTCCGCCCGCCTCGTAAATCGGGTTGCCGGACAGAAACTGCTGCGCCGCCAGCAAGTCTTCGGCGCGAACGCGGATAAATCCGGACAGTTGGTTCGCGCTGCCTGCTGCGGTGCCGCTTTTACGAAACGACTGTCCTGCACCAATGGAACTGCCGCCATCAAAGCAGCCACTTTGGTGTAAAAAAGCAAAATACTGTTGCCAGGCGGTATCGTCGGCGGCCGCGGCTTGATCGGTTGCATCGTTGTACATCAAGAACAGATAGTCCTGCATCACTGCATTCTCCTCGGTGGGCCCGCGTGGTCTGGCACAGCGGCAGTGTATCGAACTCAAACCAGCTGGAACATTCTGCAGGCATCCCGTCTCAAACGGTCGGTTCATCTGGCGGCGGCTCGCCCGCTTCCTGCTTGCGTTTGACCTGTTCCTGTTTGATGTGCTGTAGCTTTTTGACTTCTGCCGGCGGGATTGGCAACAACGAGATTAGCGGCAGCAATGCCAGCAAAAAATAGGCACCAGCCGGCCTGCGCTTCGCCCAGCGGATTAACTTTGCCATGGTACAGAACAACAACACAATCCCTGCGACCAGTGCGGCATAAAGAAATAAGACTGCCGGGGACATGACAGTTTGCAACAAATCCATCTGATGGCCTCATGTGACATCGGTATTGGAGGTATTGGGCGTGCAGGAACAGAACTCAAGGCAGAGCCTGATGCAAATCTCAGGCTCTGCGCACGGTGAATGAATTGGTAAAGGAATGGCGACCGTTACTGTTTCACGGCGCTCCAGTAGGATAAGCTGCTGACGCCTGCCTGTTCCAATAATTTCGGTGCTTGCTCTTGCAACTGCAGATACAAAGCCCGCGCAGGTGTCAGCTGTTGCTCCGCCAGGTAGGCCTGCAATAACGCCAGCTGATATTGTGGATGCTGAAAATGTTCGGCGATTTTTGCCATCAGCCGCAGTTCGGTACTTTTGTCGGCGGGCGATTGCGCCAGGCGATAACTGTACATGCCATACAAAGCCAGGTAGTTCAGATCATAAAGACCGGGCTGTTGCGCCAGCGCGATATCAAGATGAGCGACTCCGTTGCTGCGGGCGGTTGCCAGCAACGCCATAGTAGCTTCTTCCGGAAAAGGCGTACGGGTGCGGGGTGTTTGGCCCAGTTGCAGCGCTAATAAATCAGCAGCGGCAGGCACCGACATTGGGTTTTGCGCCGTGATCAACAGTTTGTCGTGCGCCACAAAGGGTAACATCGGCTGGTTGGCGACAAACAAGGCACCAAGTTCGCGTAAACGGGTTTCGAGGATGAACGGGAACTTATCCAGCAACTCAGCGCTAAAAGCCTGCTCTTCGCGCAGCGTAAAGCTGTTCATTTCTTTGCCTGCAACCCAATAACTGCCATCCGGATTTTTCAGATTAACCAACGCAGCTGGCCCATGACAAACCGCCGCAATCGTTTTTTTTTGCTGCACCATCGCCTGCAGGAACTGCTGTGTGCCAGCATCCACCGGCAAATCAAACATGGCGCCATCACCGCCAATAATAAATACCGCTGCATACTGAGTGGCAAGTTCAGCGGTTGGCGCTAAGGTCTGTTTCAGCTGCATGAGGGCTGGCGTCTGCTGCTTAAATTGCTGCATGTAGGGCAAATCGTCTTTGCGGTTGTGCACCGGTACTGCACCACCTTTGGGCGACAAGATATCCAGACTCAAACCGTTTTGTTGCAGCACCAGATACGCCTGGGCCAGCTCTTCCAAATCATAACTGATGGCTGGATCACCTTGCTTGCCATAACCGGAAATCAGCAAGGCCACCTTAGAGTTGCTGGCAGGTTGCGCCGCAGGCGGTTGTATTGCTTTGGCTGGCAGTTGTGTTGCTTTAGCTGGCGCCATGGCGAGCCCAACTATCAGGCCGAATATCATCAATGGTAACTTCATCTTTTACTCCTTAGTGTTGATTCAGGCTGAAGTTACCCTGGTGCTTGTCGTGCTTTTGTGAAGGGCTATTTTTGCAGGGGGGCAGAGAGTTGGTGAAAAACGGTTAGCGGTGTTTTTCGACAATCGCTCAGGCAAGGGTTGAAATTGCATCAAACCGGATGGTGATTTCGAATTTATGCGCATCGTTAGCAAGCTGCAATTGCCAATGTTGTACCTGACAAATGCGCTGGATCAGGCTCAGTCCCTGGCCTATCCCTGTGCTTGCCGCACTGCGTTGGCCACTTCGGAGTGGATCGCTTGGTAACGGCAAGCGAAAGCTGTTGCTGATCACTAACTGCGCAGCGCAGAGTTTAATGCCGACTTCGGGTTCTGACGCATACTGCAGCAAATTGGTCAGCAGGTTTTGCAGCAACATCTGGCACAGGCTGGGATTCGCGACAACCCAGACCGTTTCGGCCAACTGTATATCCAGCTGTAAGCGCTGGCCGGCAGCACTGTGATTTAAAGCGTAATGCTGAAGCAGAGTTTGCTCCAACAGCGCCGTCAGATTGAACTGCTGCTGCGGTACCGATTCCGCCCGTGCCAACGCCAATAAAGTTTCAGTGGTTTGTTCCAGCGTCAACACTGCTTGCGCAAAAGCCTGCCGCTCTGGTACAGATAGCGCAGTACCGAGAGTGGCACCATGAGTGACATCAGGCAGCAGATTTTTCAGCACGCTGAGCGGTGTGCGGATCTCATGGCTGATATCTTTGGTAAAGTGGCTTTCCCGCGCCAAGGCCTGCTGCAAAAATTTTTGGTTGTCGGCAATCGCCTGCGCCAGAGTACCGATTTCATTGTTTGGAAACAGGCTGGCAAATCCGGGCGCCAGCACCGGTAAGGCTGGATCCTGCACCGCTGCGGCCAAACGCAGCACCGGATCGGTGATCTGTCTGGCTAACAGCAGCGCGACCGGCAGCACGACCAGCAAACATAACAACAACAGTAACAGCAAAGCACTGGCCAACAGTGGCGATAACTCGCGGCTCACTTCAAAAGCGCCGACATCCGCCAGTAACACATAAGGTTGTCCACCCAACTGCAGCACTTGCAAATGTACTGTTTTGCCATCCTCCAACCGAAATTCTACCCGCATAGGTTCACGCAGGTAACTTTGATACAAAGTGTCGGGGAGTGCTTGCCAACCCTGATACAACTGCATAAAAGCCGGTCTTGGCGGGTTTACCATGCCGGATTGCTGATAATGTTGTTGCAGATACGCGGCTTCTTCGCTGACCAGCCGGTTGAAAATATTGTCTTCCACGACCCAGGCATACACCAGCACCAACAGGCTGTAGCCCAGCGTCAACAGCAACACCAGGCCGGTAACGAGCTTTAACACCGCCACACGAATAGAATGAGCCGTGCGGATTGGCCTAATGTCCGGCATCGGGCAACTCCAGCCGAAAGCCAATACCATGCACAGTTTTGAGTAAAGCGCTGGCAAAAGGTTTATCCAGCGCGTTACGCAAGGTGTAAATATGACTGCGCACGGCGTCACTTTCCGGTGCGTCATCGCCCCAGAGTTTGGCATTCAATTGACGTTTACTGACCGCATGCGGATAAGCTTCGGCCAGCAGTTGCAACAAGCTAAAGTCAGTGGCTGATAAGTTGAGCGGCACCCCGCCGCGACTGGCCTGCCGCGTTGCGCGGTCGATGGTTAAATCGCCCAACAACAGCGCAGAGCTTTGATGCAACCGATGGCGACGGCACAAAGCCAGCACGCGGAAATACACTTCTTCCAGCGCAAAAGGTTTGGTCAGGTAATCATCGGCGCCTACTTCAAAACCGCTGATTTTATCCTGCAGGCTATCGCGGGCCGTCAGCATCAACACCGGCGGGTTATAAGCGCTTTGTTTGAATTGCTGACACAGCACTAAACCATCGACATCCGGCAAGGTTAAGTCGAGGATCACCAAGTCAAACTGCTGCTGTTGCATCAGCAACTGCGCCAGCTGACCGGTGGCAGCGTAATCGGTGACCAAACCCTTCGCCTGCAAAAAGTCCAGCAGCTGCGTCGCCAGCACGGCATTGTCTTCCACCACTAAAATATGCAGTTTTTCGTTCATCGCCATTCTTTATTTGAGATTGATAGATCACTGAGCGGTTTGCTGTCGCTGTTCAATCAGTTGCAGGCTCTGTTGCAATTGAGGGTCGGCTTCAGCGCCGCCCGGAATGGCCAACGCTGTGTCGTCATTACGGACGTCAAAACGGACATCCGGCTCAACACTGTGACGATGCGGTTTGCCATCAGGCCTGACCAAGATACGTGTTGCGACATAAGCCCGCAATTGTGAATGTGGCAGATTAAATAAATTCCCTTGCGCCGTCTGATTGGCAAAACCTTCAGTCGGGCTGCCGAGCAGCGTGGCAAATTGTTGATCCTGAGCGGCAGTGGCAAACACGATGGCGGCAGAATAAGTCCGTGGGCCAATCAACAGGTAACTTTTGCCCCCAAAACGCTTATCGACCGCAAAAGGCTGTTCCCATTCAGTCCAGTCTTGCTGCAGCAGCGTACCGGATTGGCCTTTATAACCAAACCAACCGCTGTTATATGGGTTGAGTTTTTCCCGCAGTTGCGAGACCAACCGAAAGGGTTTATGACTGAGATAACGGCTTAAATAACTGACGGTATCGGTATTGCCGCCGGTATTTTGCCGCAGGTCGATTAATAAGGAATGCACCTGCTGTTGTTGTATAGTGGCAAAACTTTGATCAAGAAAATCAGCAAATTCGGCTTCATCCAGGTCAAAAGTGTTGAGTTGCAATAAACCTACCCCAGGCCGGATTTGCTTGTAAGCATAATCCTGGCGCTCTGCGTCAACCATTTGCCAATCTTGTCCCCGTTCTAATTGCAGGGTCTGCACGGGCTGCTGCATGGGTTTGAGTGTCACTTCAAACTGATCCTTCCAGCCAAGCGACGCCCACAAACTCAGGCCAAAACGTGACACCAGCATTTCCTGGCGCAAAGCTGCAGTTTCACCATTGCCATAGGCTTGCAGTGAATCGAGTAACTGAGTAACCGGCACTTGGTTGATGCTCAGAATTTCGCTGCCTGCGGCGACCTGCAAACCATCGGCTAACTGGTAGCTATGCTGCAGCAGCAAACTGCCATTTTCGGCCAGTTTGAGCTGCCAGGGGAAAAATAAATGGCCTTGCGACTGCAATTGCTGGTACTCAGGATAGGGCCACAATAACAGGGTATGGCCATCATTAAACATCTGATTTAACCGCGCAATCACGGTGTAAAACTCAGTACGCAGCAGTGGTTTATTAATCTGCTGCTTTAATAGTTTTGCTTGTTGTTGGATCTTTGCCAGATCGGCGTATTCGCTAAGCTCCGGATGCCAGGCGACGACCACTTCAATTAAATGATCGATGTCAGCGTGCATCTGTGTAACGCTTAGCTGTTGCTGCGACATGGCCGGATTCTCCAGCTCCGGGAATATTTGCAGATGAGATTGAGTACAAGCCCCCAGACATAAAGCACAGAGGGCGATGAAGTATTTGGCGAATATTTGTGTCAGCTTTTGCATAAAAGTTTCCTTCAAAAACCTGAAGTTAATGCAAAGCTTGTCGTGGTTTTGTCGTGGTTTTGCTCTGGCTTAAGGTGGTCAATTAAATGCAATGAATCAACAGGCGATACGTCGTAGCTGGTTCAGTGATATCCAGTGCGCAAAGCAGCTAGACCACCTGCCCGCCGCTATTTTTTTGCTCTGCCCAGTGTAACAGCGCGTCGAGCGCGGGACAGAGCGCCTGCCCCCATTCCGTCAGCCGGTACTCAACCTTTGGTGGCACCTGCGGGTACACAGTGCGGTGCACAATGCCGTCGGCTTCCAATTGTTTCAGTTGCTGCGACAGCATCTTTTGCGAGATCTGCGGGATCAATTTTTCAAAATCAGAATAACGCTGCACTTTGCCGTCAAACAGATGAAACAACAGCAGAAGCTTCCAGCGCCCTTCCAATAATTTAATCACATCCTGCACATCGGCCGCAGCGGTAGATGGCGTATAAATCTTTCTCATCGGTCTGTCACTTACCTTTTGGTGCGTTCTTGAAATCGGTTCAGTCTAAGCAGAAACTGCCCGCTCAACAACACAGCAGCAGGCGCACAAGCCATGACAATTGAACTACCGGAATCGATCAAACAGTACTTTTCAGCCGGCAACATCGCCGACCTGCAGGGGCTACAAGATTGTTTTACCAAAGACGCAGTGGTGTTTGATGAAGGTGGCGCGTTTCGCGGACTGGCAGCGATTGCAGCATGGTTTTCAGAGGCCCGGCAGAAGTATCAGTTCAGCGCCACCCCGCTCAGTATCACCACAAAAGATCAACACCAACTCGTGCTTGCCAGCGTCAGCGGCAATTTCCCCGGCAGCCCAATCCAATTGCAGTATGCGTTTTTGCTGCATGACGACAAAATTCAATCGCTGCAGATCTCATCAAGCTGAGGAATTTAGACCTTTCAGGACATAAAACACAGCGTACTGGTGAGTACAGACACCAGATAAACACTTCACCAGTGCGCCGCTGATTTGTCAGGCCTGTTTGTGCCACTCAGTACACAATATCGCTAAAACGACAGTGTCCCACCAGCGTCCTTTAAAGTAGCGGTTTTCTCTGAATACGGCTTCTTTACGCATACCCAGTTGCTCGCATAACTTTACCGCCGCTCGGTTAGCGCTGATAGTCTCGGCATAAATTCTATGCACATTCAATTTCGTGAACGCGAAATTTGCTAACGCAACAGCGGCTTCCTGCATCAGAGCCCTGCATTGATATTGTCTGGCCAAACCACAGCCCATCGCGGCCTGATGATCTGACTCCAGCCTTAAACAAACAGTACCAATCAGATTGCCAGTGGCTTTTAACTCAACTGCCAATTGAAATGCAGTTCTTGGGATGGCACATGCTTGCTGAATAAACAACTGAGTGAGTGCCTGATATTTCTCCACCGTACAATCTTCTTCCGCATAAAATCGTTGATATTTGCTGTCCCGGCTCAAGGCCACAAATGCTTGCTCATCGTCGATGCGCATATCACGTAAAATCAAATGTTCAGTCTCAATAAAAAACATCAAAATAAACCTTTAGGCTGATGATCCGCGTTGAAAGCGATTACCGCACATGACGTCAGGAGCCTGCTCAGCGACTCGACATCAAAAACCAGAGCTGCCGCTATCCGGCCGGACTATAGACCCGGCCCGCAGCAACCGCTTTACTTCGAAGACTCAGCATTCCAGCCGTAGGCGTTGGTAATACGGTCTGCCACCTGATTCATCAGGGCCATGCCATTGTCGCCATTGGTCATGATGATCATGCCATAGCCTTTGCTGAGATGACCCGTCATCCAGGCCCGATAGCCCCAATTGGCACCACTGTGCGAAAAATACTGTTCCTTGCCAAGCTGCTCGATTTTAAAGCCGACCGCGAACTGCCCGACCCGCACCGGTGTCGTCATCTCTGTGGCGGCCTGCCGGCTCAGCAGCTGGCCTTTTTCAGCACGCAGCGCGGTCTGAATTTCAATGATAAATTTGGCCAAATCAGTCGGTGTGGTCCACAGTGCCGAGGCGGCTTGTTCCGGGTAAACATGCCATGGCGCCTGCATCCGCTTGCCATGTTCATCATGTGCCAACGCCGCGGTTTGTGCTGCCGGCATGGACTCAAAGGCACTGTGGGTCATCTGTAGCGGCGTCAGCACTGAGGTTTGCATCAGCTTATCAAAAGCGCAGCGACACAAATCCATCATCGCCTGTTGCATGATCAGGATACCGCCGCCGGAGTACTTAAATTCGCTATAAGGCGGCCGCGCAAACAACACTTTGCCCACATTAGAGGGCGCCTGACCATTGAGGATCTGCACGACGGTCGGCAGCGCTGCCTGCGGGGCGTAACCGGGAAAACCGAACCCGTCATCGGCACCGGACGTGTGACTGAACAATGACCGGGCCGTCACCGGCTGTTGTTGGTTTAGCTTCGAAGACGGTACTTGCCATGAAGTGAGAAAGGTATTGATGTCCTTATCCAGGTCAAGCTGCCCCGCCTCGACCATCCGCATCGCCGCCATTGCCGTCACCGGCTTTGCGATCGAAGCCGCCTGAAAACGACTATTGGTATCCAGCAAACGGCCAGTGTTGGCATCGGCAACGCCGTAAGCCTTGGCCCAATGAATGTTGAAATCTTTGACCACCGCAATGCTGAGACCCGGCACCTGCAACTGCTGCATCAATGCGGGCAGTGCAAGTTTATCGAACTCCGTTTTTCCGGCAGTTTGCGCGGCTTCAATCCGCGTGATCAATGGCGCTGCATCACCTGGTGGCAGCGTTGCCGGCGCTGCAGACACCAGAAAAGCGCAAAATAGCGGTAACAACATATAAATTTTGGTCATCACTGAAAATGTCCTTGATGATGGGGATACTGACGATACCAGTCGGCAAGACAACGGATGCCAAACGACAGGCTGTGTCAGCCAATTCTGACACAGCCAGAAACTTCACGGCCAGATTAACCGGCTTTTACATTAAACAATGCGTCCAGCTCAGCTTGTTGCGCCGCCGTGATACCTGTTAGCGACTGCAGGGTTTCTTTATAAGCGGCTTTTGCTTTATCTGTTAACTTAAAATGCAAATAAGCCTGGATGACACTGATATGCGTGTTAAACGACTGCGGATAGTTTTTTCTGTTCCATACCAGCAGTTCCAATACCTCATCCTGGCGGTTTAAATACTGCAGCCACTGGGCATAACCATTGGCTTTGTCCTCCGGGATCTGCAGCTTTTGACCCAGCAACTGCGATCTGGCATTAAACACCGCCTGCAGATCAGCTAAGTTTTGCGGGACATTGGGGATAGCCCAATTGGTAAACAGGTGTTTTAAGCCTTGGTATTGCCCAACCAAAGTTGTCGAGTCATGACTTTCGTCGCTAAAAGTTTGGGTTTTTACCTGAAGTTTCGGACCCGGATATTGATTGGTTAAATCCACCAGCTGTTGAAAAGCGTTAGTCATCACAGGCTCTTCGTTTGCAATGGACAGAAACACCCGCCCTGAAATGCGCTGTGTTTTTAACGCCGCCGCAGCCAAATCAATCATTTGATTGTTATTCCAATACAATGAAGGGCTTATTGCGATGACACCATTGAACAACCCTGGTCGTTTTATCGCGGCATTGACGGCAAACTGACCACCATGCGACGTGCCCGCCAACGCCTGATAATCTGAAGTGCGATACCGGCTTTTGATAGCTGGGATGATTTCTTGTGCCAGATGGGCCAGCATAAGGTCAGCACCGGCCAATTTATCAGACTGGGCCGCACTGTTTTGCGCTAAGGTCAGTTCTTCCACGCGTTGCTGGCGCGGCGTGACAATCCCAACCACTATCATCGCGGGGATCAGATCAAACTTTGACAGATAATCAACTGTGCCGGCAGTATGCGCGCCCTGAATATCACCATCTGTGATGTACAGCACAGGATATTGTTGTTTTGACTGCGCATAATCAGCCGGCAAATAGACGATTAACTCGCGTGGCTGCAGCAATAGTTGGCTTTTAAGCGTGAATTGTTCGGTTTGGCCTAACGGCATCGCGGCAAACACATGCAGATGCACAAAACACATCACTGCCAGCATCAATTTCACAGTTCTATTTTTCATCGTTTCCCTTCGTTTGCTTGTTGTTTATTAAGTTAAATCATCAATATCGATAAACCGTCGGACGCCGCAACTGTCTGTAAAAATCAAAGTAGCGGGCATTTTTAGGCATAAATGCCTGCTTAGCTTGTTTGAGATAACAACAGCGCGCGATTAACCTGGCGGATGAACCGCCAATGCCAGACCCAGCAAAAAATAGCGACCAGGCCGGCGATTGAACCAAGCAGATTGGGAATTAAGGAAAGGACTTGTGCGCTACACCAGCCAAGCCCCGACATCCTGCCAAAGGAGCGAAATCCGCCGAGTGCAGGGTTGCTGACCGCCTCGGCCTCCAGTGATTTGGCGACATTGGCGATTATGAAAAAATCTTCGATAAAATTGTACGGCAACACAAACATCCACCAAACGCTATTGGGCCTGGCTGTTCTTGACGCCGGCGCAACCAGTTGTAGTGTCTTAACCAGATCGCGGGCATAGAAAAACACCAACAGCAAAAACACTGCAATGGCGACCAAGGACCCAACCGGACCGAATATCTGCAGCTCCGCCAGGATGCCGCCACTGGCATCAGGTTGCAGCAACGGATAGATCAGGCCAATCCCAATCGGGATGCTCAGGATAATTTTGAGCAAGGTCATTGCAGTCATTTTTAATCCAGGCCGTTCGCAGGCGCAAATAAACAAACCACGTTGCGCAAAGCGGGATTTGTAAACAGACAGTGAAAAATACACTACCAGAAGGGATAGAAAGAACACAACTGCTGTTTATTACCAGACAGCGCGACAAGCAACCTGGCTGGTGCTGGCTGCTATCGCTAAAAACTTAAAAAATCAACGCTGGCTAATGGCGGGGTCAGCCGCTGCATCAACAAATAGTCGGGATATCACTCATAGAAACTTCCACTTAACAACAAGGGCAATAATGGTGGGCACAGCAAACAACAACAGAAAGATCGGTAACTCTTCGGCGATTGAATAGCCCGCACGGCTCACGCCAACCCACATATTAAACCCGGTCGCACACAACCAGAGCAGAACAAAAGCTGAAATACCCCATGTTGTTGCAGCAGGGTATTGTTCCGCAAAGAGCTTACTAAAAATAGATATCGCAGCAAGCAGGAACAGGCCGACCAGCAAAATAAGCACTGTACGCATTTCATCTCTCCTGGCATTTTTCATCAAGCAAACTTTGTGTTCGTTACATATAGCTAATCATATGAACCGGCTCGACGGCGCGATTAGCTGTGACAATATTCTGCAGAGATCGCGGCTACTTCAGGCGTTCCAGCCGGCCTTTGCGGCGCACGATGTTTTTGTAGTCCCACTGTATATCGCGGCTCTCGGCAAGCCATGCGCGCAAGGCTACAACGTCGATTTGATCCACCGCCACAAAACGTGCTTCTGCAGCTTTAAATTTGCCCTCAGCCGTCAGGCCAGGCGACGCAAAGGACTGACCACTCCAGAACAGCAAACGGATACATCCTTTCAGCTTGCTATAGCCAACAATTGGATTGCCGTCGAGAAACCATACCGGATGTGCATGCCAGACCTTGTTTTGGGCGTCAGGCAAGGCGTTGTCTATCTCTTGCGCAAGCAGTGCGCATATCTGCAGATCCGCCAGAGATTGCGCATTGTTGTACCACAATGTGTCTTCATGCATGCCAAAGACTCCTCCGGTATTAATAGCTAAAGCCCATATTGCGACTGCCATATCCGCCGTGAACCTTAAAAAAGACCAACCCCACTGCAGCCACAGTTATCGCACAGGATCCCTGCGCCGCCCTGCCACAGCTCAGACTGCATGCGGGGTTAAGGCGAGCCGATAGAACTTCGAATCGACCGCCATCACCGGAAACGTCTGCGGCAGACTAGATTTTTGAACCTCAGCAAAGCCATTTTTTTCGTAAAACCGGTGTGCGGCCACAAACTTGTCGGTGGTTCCCAGTAAAATGTCTGCAATGCCCTGCTTTGCCGACCATACCAGCAGTTCGTCGAGCAGCTGCTTGGCGACGCCCTGTTCAGCACCCCGGTACGCGGCCGCGACAAACATCTTGCGAAGTGCAGCCTGTTGATTACCGATATCGAGCAGGCCAATAGTCCCAACTACATGCTCGCCGTGGATAGCGACCCAAAAGTTACCGCAATTGCGCTGATAAAAACCGGGGATGTCCAGCAGATCAGGCTGGGCGTCCAGCGTGATCGGTACACCAAACTCCGATTGCTGAATGGGCAGGATGACTGAAACTACGCCTGCGGCGTGTTCAGCTGTAAAGGGAATAATCTTAATCATCAGTCATACCGTCAAATGATAACTGTACGCGGCTGAACCTTGCGCAGTGTCGCTGCGCTATTAGATCCGCGTCTTGTCAGCCAAAAGCCGACACAAAGATCACAGCAGCCAGGTATCACTGCAGAGATCTTGCTGCTGCCTTACTGCTATGCCTGTTGCAACCTTTGCTGCGCATAGCAGCAGATTGTATCGCCGATAAAATTAACCATATTTGCATGGTACGCAGTATGGAATGTAGTCATCGCGTCATTTTCAGCATAGTCAAAGTGTGCCCGGCCTCAATTTGTGGCAGCTTTTGCCCGCTGAAGCGCCGATTCAAAGGGCAAAGCTCCGGCGGACTTTATTGTTGCTGCCATCTGTTCATCCAGCGACATCAATCGCTGCCTGAGTTCTTGCAGGTCCTCAACGATCAGCGTGTGACCATAGTCGACCGCAATGCCCCGGTGAATGCTTGCCAGCTTTTTGCACTCAGCCTGATAGCTTTCGCATCCAAGCTTGGAGTGCACTATGGTGAGCGCGCCACTAATCAGCGACAACACTCCGGCTGTGGTTGGACTTAAGATTTGGTTATCGATCAGGAACCCGCCGCCAGCCACCAGCGCCAGTAACGCCGCACCAATGACCAGAATAAAATTGGCCGGGATTAATCGCGCCAGTGTTGTTGCGTAGGCCAGCGAAAGCGCCATGTTCTCCGAGCGGCGTTCCTCGGCGACTTGTCTGAGATCCTCTATCGTAAGCATGCTGGCTTCCTTTGCTGTCTGACGCTGAAGTTAAGCCGCGAAGCGGCGTTGACCTGAATGCTTGGTCAGGCCGCGCCTGACGGAAATATGCACTCGAACTGCTGAAAGACAACAGGCATATCAGGCTGAGGCTGATAGCCAGTCCCCCGGAGTTCCCAATGATAATAGTCCCAATGCGCCTTGCGCCACCAATCCAGTGAGCCGTCGCCCTCACCTTCAATTTTTGCATGGCTTGCCGTGATCTGGTTAAACGGCAGGATCTGCACATGGGTTGTGCGAATAATACAGATGGCCTGCCCGCTCCAGTCCGTCACTATGTTCAGATCGCCAACAACCGGCAGGCTCTCGCCACTGTTGTCAAAAAACCACAAAGACGGTGAGGTCGCACGCTTGCGACCAGTCAAAACCAGCCGGGCACACTCATTCGCATCAGCCTCGTTGTCGCAGAAATACCAGGCTGGTGGCGCATCAATAGGAGCTGGTGATGGTGGAGACTGACCAGCAAGGTAGTCGGCCCACAGCTGCGTGACTGTTCGGTGCATATAAAGTGTTCCTTCCCTGGAGCCGCGAGTGGCTTGAATTACATGGTACTGCCAGTTAAAGCTGGATGAGCGATTAACACAGGCGCTGCCACAACCAACGAACTGACACGCCGAATGAGCCAATAAAGCACAATTGCACAGATTCTGTTTTTGTAACTTCACCTTTGGTTATGCACGGCTTTTAGTCGATCCCGCAGTGACGAAGTGCACAACTTGAACCAGTTGTCAGCCATCAGGAGCCTGAAAGTGCACTGCAGGCCATGACAGTGCTGCACAACACTGTTTGATTAATGATGAAGCCTGTGCCGAAACCCAGGAAGCCCATAATAAAAACGAGAATTGGCTTGTGACACTTTGAGGATCTGCTGATCACTCCGGTTATAAACAGGCCGACAAATGCGCCTGGCAATGAAAATATATGACCTAGACCCAGCAGGTCGTTTATTGCTGATGGCCCCCAGTTGGCCCGAATGTAGACTCCGAAGGTTAACCCTACAGCAAGAACTGCGCCCGAGATAAACAGAGGCTTTGTTTTAATAACAGCGCATGCGATGAAAACTAATAAGAAGACCGATGCGTAGTACCAATGTCCGATGAAAAGAACATCACCTTTCGTTAGTGTAATTGCTGCCAGCAGCGCAATTGCTGCTGTTGTGATGATTGCATCCGTGCTTAGTTTCAGCTCCATGTTGGTTCTAACGCCAAACGCACGTGCGACAAACCGATTGAGGTCTGACGCCCCAGAGGCAACGGACGCGCTTACCCCGTTTTGTTAGACAAACTTGCAACAAACAGCACCACCCGTGTAATTTAAACACTGACAACAGCAAGATAACAATCACGCTGTAGCATTGTTATGTTTGGCAAAAATACGAATAATTTCAGCATTAGTGAGTTTCAAAATACTTTTTCAATTCTTTATAAAGAATTGCGCACTTTGGCGGCTCATCTATTTTGCCATCATGATCACAGTCATATCCTTTAACTGTAGCCAGACGACCGTTTCCGAATATATCGCGATCATCTTTTTCTATATAAGTTACCGTTGGAGACTTTTTGATCCACACTATGTTTTCTTTGAACTGCAAAAATTCTGTTTTATCAGTCAAATTTATCAATCTCTCAAAATCTGCGCGCTCGTCAGCAATGACCTGAAAGGTAAAAAAGCTCAATAAGATTAGAAATAATCTCATGATTCCTCCGCTAACGTTTAGCGCACGAACCCGGTCCTTGGTGAGCGTCGCTGCGGCCTCAGGCCGCAATGTGCCACGCTCCTTGTTAGCAGAAAATTTAAACATGAGGATCATGTAGTAAGACTATCTCTGACTGTTTCACCTCGTAGTTTGGATCGCCACCAGAAATTTCAATCGTATAAATAGGCTCCGAGTCATGCGTATCGACTCCAACGATCCAGCCTGTAACTCTTTCACCATCCTCATCGATGATACTAACCTGAGAATTATGTCGATACTTAATTCCAAGAATCAGCTCACCATTTAAGAACGCTTCATTTAGTTGCCGATACTCAGCTCTGTTCATAGTTACCTGCTAACTACCAAATTTAGCGCGGGAAAACGCGCATGTGTTTTGCGTCGCAGTCCATGCGCAGCGTAGACGATTAACATTTGCTTGTTATGTGCCTTTACTCTGAAGTATCCCCAGAAGTTGTGTAGGTAAAACAATAATTCAGGCGCGGGAGGGAACATTCATGGCAGTCCCTGATCTGATCCTTCGCCAAAAATCACAAACCATGAATAACCGCCATGAAAGCTCAAGCTATGCTCGCCGATTTTCTCGACCTTGTCACCCCAAAAAATTTCCATAAACATCTTTTAAACTCGCTGACGGCATCGCTGCAGAGTTTACTCACCAACGGCCAGTGCACTGTCACTGCGATTGGTCGCGGCATTGATAGTGACGCCTCAGAGCGACATTGCATTAAACGGGCAGACCGTCTGCTCAGCCACACCACAATGCAACAGGCAGTGCCAGAGTTTTACACAGCGATGACCGGCGCATTAGTGAAGGGAAAACAACCACTTATCCTGGTCGACTGGAGTAACGCCGACAAAGAACGCCGCCATTTTATCCTGCGCGCCAGCCTGGCTGTTGAAGGCCGGGCCATGACGCTGTTGCAGATGGTCACGACCGAATCCGATTACAACTGTCCGCATCTGCATAAGGCATTTTTAGCGAGATTGAAGGCGATGCTGCCCAAGCGCTGCTGGCCGGTCATCGTCACCGATGCAGGCTTCAAAGTGCCGTGGTTTAAGGAAGTGAGTGCCTTAGGCTGGCATTTTATTGGTCGGGTGCGCGGTCAGGTATCGCTCAGATTACCGGGCCAGAGTGAATTTATCAGCGTGGCGAAGGTGTATAAAAAGGCCCGGCAGCAGCCGATGGTTCTCGGCGAGATTGCGCTTGGTCAATCTCAGCAATATGCCTGTCGCGCCGTGCTTGCCGGTAAAGGCTGGAAACTGAAAAAAAGCGACAAGCATCTGCCGTTTAAAGAGCCGTGGCTGCTGGTATCTAACCTGGCGTATTGCTTCAATTATGCAAAGAAAATCAACAAGCTTTATGCTGCAAGGATGCAAATTGAAGAAGCATTCCGCGATCAGAAAAGCCAGACGTACGGCCTTGGCAGCAACGCGCATCGGACAAAGAAAAAAGGCCGGTTAGAAGTGTTATTGCTGCTGGCTGCGCTGGCAAATTGGTTGCATTACATGCTTGGGTTGGCAGCAGAACTCGCCGGCAAGCATCGGTCGTTCCAGGCGAATTCGCTGAAACATCGCAGAGTGTTGTCGTTCAATTATCTGGGTAAACGGTTGTGCCGATTAGCCAGAGTCGGTATCAGCGGTGAGGAAATCCAGGCGGCAGTCAGGCAACTGCTTGAATGGGCGGGTCTTTTTGATTGGACCAATGTCAGGAAAGTGAGCGGATGATATGGTTAGGTTATTTCTGGGGATCCGTCAGGCCTTTACTACAACGGTTATTCTATACATCTATTGTTCGAATAATCGAAGCTGCCGCCAGCATCTAAACATTTATCAATTTGAATAAATTCATAGACATGAAAACCCAGAATTACAGCACAGAGCCAGAATAAAAACCCCACCGAAAAAACCGAAAATCCATCTGGGTCAACATTTGATTTGAACGGTTTGCAAATTAAATAACCTGTTCCTTTGCAAAGAAACTCTATCAAAACTTCATTTAAGGTTCTGAATAAAAACCGACCAACCACTTCCAGTAAATCACCAACTGCATCTAGCGCCATATTCGGGTCACTTCCATGTACACATAACTATCGCCTAAACGGCGAGCAACTTGTTGCGAGTCGTCCAGCGCCGCAGGCGCGCTATGCTGGCGATTGCTATGAGTTATTTTGCAGCAGGATTGTTTCACTGAAATCACTCTTGAATGCATCCAATTCATAAGGCGCGCCTGCTTTATCAAGGTACAACGAAAATAGCACTGATTTGCCATCATCATCGATTAGTTCAAACTCTGCGCAAGCTGAACCAAAACTACGCTCAGAATGATTGATTCCAATCATTAAACTGCCCATCCTGCCATCATCCATTGATTCCACTAATAACGATTTTGCGTCATACGCTAGTTCTGCACGTATAAATAGCTCATTTAGGATTCGTGTTTCAATGGTCGTTGGGGTTCGCATTTTCAAAACTCATAACTACCAAATTTAGCGCCAAGGGCGAATAATATTTACTTGTTATGTTCTTATACTCGTTTGATAGCAATCTTTGCATGACCAAAATCACCCGGCACCCCAAATATCATTGGACATTCAACCACTGTATAAATGTATTCATCAGTCGATTTTTCATTAGGGAAATCAGACTCACACTTTGAAATGAAATCTCCAGATTTATTAAAAATGCTCAATGAAATTTTGTACGTATCATGTACAAAGGCAGAATCATTCAAGTTCATGTGCTTTACTGCAAAGATAACTCTTTCAGTTCCAATTGAAGTTTTCGCAATTTCTAAACCTAAAGAATCTGCGAGCAAGCCTAACTGCTTTGAAGAGACCTCATTTAAGCGATTTTTGTAACCATATTCTACAGATGCACCTAACGTGGATATTAGCACTGAATATATAAGCCCTGTCGCAAGAGCAAAACCTACTCCCCACAAAAATCCTTTATAAAGCTCCATTAGGTTCTTCAATTAATCCCCCTATACATAACGATTGAACTCAACGGCGCGCTGTGTAGCGTCCGTTGCAGTGACTTGTTCTGTGTGTAAGTTGGGTCGGACCATCAATCCATGAGTTCCTAAGCACTTGTGCGGTAAAACAATTCTCGACGCTACAACTTGCCGGCCCCGGGGTTTGTGGCCTCACTCGAAGCTAGTCCGCGCCATCCGTCTGCATGCACGCATCAGCGGTGTCGCGAACGCTTCGAGCGTTGCAGAAAAACACAAACTCTTCAAGCTTACTTTGCTCCTAGAATCCGGACTTTATGAATCTCAGATCTATTAGAAAAATCGCCGGCAAGACAGAACATATTAATCAAATGCAAAACGCACGCTTTTAACCCTACGTTGTGCCTTTGATATTTTTTAACATCAGTTAACACTACCGAAAAAACCTACAGATCTCAACCCTTTGCCGCTGCTGCCCGCTTTGTAACAAACGAAAGCGGGCGTGGCGCCGTTGATCTGGCGATATACATTTAATTTACATTTTGCAGGTGCGAATTGCATAGCTGAGCGAACTGCTTTGGCCGCGTTTTTTGAATCATAAGTGGCGGTCGGCATACTTTCTCGGCGTGATGCCAGTCGTACCAGTGAAACTTGCAGGCATTACACCCGGTTAGATGCCCATACCGGCAAACAGCCGTGGGTTATAGATATCGTGGAATACCTGCTGCAGCCGCAGCTGTGTGGCGTCCGGGTGGCTGGCGTTAAATAGCAGGATGCTGCCAAGGCCTGGCGGCACTGTTACGCTGGGTAATTCCAGCAGCACGTTTTGTTGGCTGTGCAGCCAGTCGCTGCCGAGTTGTTGCGTGCTGACCGGATACGGAAAACTGTCCCAGTCGGTGGGCATAGCTCCCTGAAAGCGGCTGACCAGCGCATCTGGTAACTGATATTGCCCGAGCCGGTAGCTCTTGGGCACAAAGCGCGGTGACGGCAGATAATTGGCTACTTCCAGCATCGCCACTGCCGCCGAACTGGCGAAATACAGCACGCGCTGACCTGGTGGATTCCAGCGGCCGCCACTTTTGAAACTGGCGCCTTCGCCGCTGTAATTCTCCAGAAAGGCTTCCGGACAAATGCGGTACAGCTGCATCAGCTGAAGTCACCAAATTCAATAGCTTGCAGCACATCGGCGACCATTTTGCGGCCAACGAAACTGTCAAATAACGCGATAGGTTTGTCGCCGGATAACGCCGGCATCGGGCTGTTAAGCCACTGCCGCGCCATCTCTGTGCCAAACAGCTGTTCAGCGCGGCAAATCAATTGCAGCATATCCAGCACCGGCTCGGCCTGATGACTGGGTAAAGTGCCTTTATACAGGCGGCTGATATTGGCGGCGCTGATCGACAACGCAATCACCAATACCGGTTTTAATTCGGGCAGCCATTGCAGCAGGGTTTTGACTTTATCGCCGGAAACGCCGTCACGTACCAGCTGCAGATAACTGCGTTTATTTGCAAAAACTGCGGTAGATACAGCGCAGGCGTCGGATACGGTTTTGACGGACATTGTCTGGCAAGGAATAGTTTGATATGTCGTAGCCATGGGTCACCTCCGGTTTGCATCTTCTGACATTACATCAAAATGAGTTACCCATCAAATCAAGTTGATTGAACTGCAGATTTATTCCACTGTCGCCTGCTGGGCGCATCTGCCCGCTTTTCGTGCACAATCGCCGAAAAGCTCTGGGTACCACGTAGCTGCATTTTCCCCAGTCTGTTGCAGAGCAAA
Organism: Rheinheimera sp. F8; assembly: GCF_001518915.1. Taxonomy (NCBI): domain Bacteria; kingdom Pseudomonadati; phylum Pseudomonadota; class Gammaproteobacteria; order Chromatiales; family Chromatiaceae; genus Rheinheimera; species Rheinheimera sp. F8. Next base: position 2,549,197 of record NZ_CP013656.1, on the reverse strand, counting down.
TGACGTTCAACCGGCAACAGGCCAAATTGTTGGCCTTTCGAAATCCCGGTCTCAGCATACCATCCCTGGATATTCGCCGAAAATTGCTCCTGCATTTTCGCCATACCATCCATCCCTGGATATTCGCCGAAAATTGCTCCTGCATTTTCGCCATACCATCCATCCCTGGATATTCGCCGAAAATTGCTCCTGCATTTTCGCCATACCATCCATCCCTGGATATAAAAAGGGCCGTGGTGAATCACCACAGCCCTTCCCCAATCGCCTGTCCGCTATTTCGGACAGACCAGTCACTCAGCTTAACTGTGCAAACGCCGGCGCCAGAAACGTCCGCCAACGATGGTTAACAGCAGCAACATCCAGTTGCCGGATGAACCACCAGAAGATTTTGGCTTCACCTCAACTGCAACTTGTTGCTCTTTGACCGTGACATTGACAATGGCCACACTACTCAGCGCCTGATCCGATACTGTCACTTCAAAGCTGTAGCTGCCAGAAGCGGCATTATTCAGCGTCAGTCTGGCACCGTTGGCGGTGGTATTCAGCGTAGTGCCTGATTTCTGCACCCAGCTGTAGCTCAGCGCATCACCGTCGACATCAGTACTGGCTGAAGCATCCAGCGTGATACTACTGCCGCTGACACTTTCGACATTGCTGCTCACCACTTTTGCCACCGGCGCATCGTTCACCGGTGTGACCGTCAGGTCAAAGCTGGTGCTGATTTTATCGTTCGGTTGTTCAACATCCGCCACAGTGACAGTGACTTTAGTCGTGCCGACAAAGTTAGCCGCCGGTTTGATGTTGATAGTTGAGCCTGAACTATGGCCATCCACCGTTGCTGTGATATTGGCACCGCTGACGCTGATAGTGTTGGCACTGTTATTTTCATCGGCGTACAACACCTGCACATTCTTCAGTTCGCTGTCTTCAGCAACTGTCGCGTTGCGGATAGCGCCGATCGCGATGTTGCCGGGCACTGAAATCTCATGGGTCATGCTGATATCAGCCATCCCTTTCACCTGACTGGTGGCTTCCACTTTCAACAAGCTGCCAACCGCAGAATGCGCAACTTCAGCAGTGAACCTGACCTGAAATTGCGATGACTCCGGGCCAACATAGTTGTAACACAGCACTTTGCCGACACTCAGTTTACTGTCCAGATCATCCAGGGCGTATTCAGTCCCTAAATGCCCTTCCAGTGGACCGTATGTCGATGTTTGACCACGATACCCCTGCAGACCAACAGAACCACGGTTATTACCGGCGAACTCCAGTTGGTTGTATGCCATGTAAAGCTCGTACTCGCCTTTGCCAAAACGGACATTGTTGTTAAAGATCAGTTCGAACTCAAAGCGATCATCACCTTCACCGAAAATTGCCTGCCAGTTTTCATCCATGCCGAGGTAAGGCATGGTGCGCATTCCATCCCATTCAATAATGCCCCAGCCCGTTTGTGTGCTGGCGATGGTCATACCTGACTCCCAGCTCAGCGGCGTGGCGGCAGTTTCCAACACAAAGTTCGGGTAACCGCCCCAGCCACGCCACAACGTACCGATGGCCTGATGCGGGAAGCTGTTGTACGGGAATGGCATATGTTGTGGCCAGAAATACGGGTCGCCGGAGAAGGCAATATTGCCGTTACCGCGCACCGCCATATATTGTGATCTGGCGTGTTCATTGTTGTATAAACCGAAACCCTGACCATCTCCAAACATCGTGTTGTAAGGAATTAATGTGCCTTCTCTGAGCATATTCGGGTCGTCACCAAATCCCGGTGTAAAACCAAAACTACGCAAATCGACATATCGATCATTGTTTTGACCAAAATCAGGCACCCGACACTTCGCGTCTTCATCGCTGGTGCTGATCTTGTACTCTGGCGTGACTGTTGAGGTATCAGGCTGCAAGCCTTTGATCGTCAGCACACCGTTTTTCAGCGTCGCTTCCTTAACAATGCTGTCGTCGCTGGCCTGAATATCATCGGCTGCGAGGTTTAAACCCGCCGGAATTTTGGCAGTGATGGTGAAATCCCGATCGGCGCCTGAGTTATTTGGCAGGGTATTAAACTGCAATGTGACGGGCTGACCAGCGCGGGCGGCCGTTTTATCTGCTTTTAATGTGACATCATCATCACCACGGCTGAGTTTCACTGGTACAAACCCAATATTGCCGGCATTGGCTGGCGACGAGCCGATATCAAAACCGGTGTAATACAGATCACCGGTTTTCATCTCAGCTTTGTTCCAGTTGATTTGTAAATCAACCGGCGTCTTGCCATCGGTTTGCGCTGGCATTGCCACAGAAACATCCGTTGCCGGATCACCTTTGACCACGGCATAAGTGTATTCAAAACTATCGGTGCCAGGCGTCATGTAATCATTGGCATTGTATAAAACAGCGAAGTATTTACCCGCTTCCGGCTCGTTGATATTACAGAAGTTATTGGATACGACATGCCAGGATACACAAAGCATTTCGGTATCTAAATCCATCACACCGTTGTTATTAAAGTCTTTGCCCAGATAAACAATGACGTTGCCGAAGTTATAAGCTTCTTTATTACTGGAGTGTGTTCTTTGCAGGTTCTCGACGATTAAACGTTTACTGTTGGCCGGCACATCAATCCAGAAACTATGGGAAGCTTCGTCCAACCGGTTCTGGTCAACATCACCTTCCTGCCGCGGCCATGGGAAGGTGAAATCATCATCTTTTGGCAATGTGATCTGGTGACGTTCAGCTTTAACCGGTGCATAGGCACGGGTCACCGCCTGACTCATCACCGGCATTGGCACATCTTTCACGGTATAGCTGCTGTGATTGCGATGTGCGTTGACAGTCACCCGCTCCGGCAAATCGCCATTGTCATACTTAAACACGACCGGCAGTCGCATATCCGGCGCTTTGTTGTGGTCTTCTTTAAACATCAGATGCGACTGCAGTTCGACTTCTGAATTCCCCAACACATCCTGAGAATTCATAATCGAAGCCCGCACCATCACGGTCTGAGTTTCACCGGCTTTTAAGCTAAATTTATTCGGGATAATTTCCAGCTTGGCGCCTTGTTGCACATATCTGTCCTGATATGAAGGTGACCAGTTGGTAATTTCATCAGCCGAAACGGTCCAGCTGCCATCTTTAGTGGCAGTAAAAGTACGCACCCAGCTACAGGTTGGCTTACAGCTGAAATTGACCATTTCCGGCAAGTTCAGTTTGTGCACCAGACCACCATTGGCCGGGTTCGCGGCCAGCATATTGTCGTAGCTTTCGTCCATGATTAAACCGGCATCAATGGCGGCAGCCACGTTGATGCGGCCAGTACCGGCACGGTAGATTTCAGCCTTTTTATCCGCTTCCCAAGCGGTGCCCGGATGTACGGCATAAGTCACTGCAGGCTCAGCTGTTAACTGTAACGCAGCTTGTTTTTGCGCCACTGTCCAGGCAGGACGCGCCTGCGTGAGCAGCGCTAAAGCACCGGCCACATGCGGCGCAGCCATCGAAGTTCCGCTGTACACTCCAAAGTCTGCAGTGACCGGGTTTTGACCTAAGCGCTGTGCAAACGGGCTTTCGTCATTAGTTGCGGCATAAATGTCGACACCAGGCGCAGTGACCGAAGGGACTATATGTTCAGGGTTGGCAATGCCGGGGCCGCGCGAGGAAAAATCGGCTAATTTATCGGCTTCACTGGCATCAATTTTGCGGTCAATCGTCGTTGCTGAAATGGTCAATTGATGACCAGTGCTGCTTTCTGTATTCAGCCAGCTGGATAAACCGCCCCACCACTGTGCATTCGATAAATGAATGCCCGGCACCGCATAACTATCCGTGTGGACAACCTTGCCTTCATCACCATAGTCGGTGGCGTTATATAAAATAAAACCTTCGGCACCACCTACGGCGACGTTGGCAGATTTTTCCACTCGGCCATTGGTGCCACGCTGACACACCACGATGACATCGGCTGGATTGCCCTCAGCGTCCAGATAAGGCTGGCCTTCGCTGTTCTTCAGGTTATCAAAAGTGCCCTCAGCAAAAGGTTCGGTACACTGCTCATTGCCAAAATTGACCGCTTGCACCACGACACCGGTCACTGCCTCGGCGTTAATACCACCGCCTTTAATCGGCTCTGTCGGCACACTGTCGCCACCGGCAAAGTTTTCTGCTTTGGTATCAATATCGATAGTCCGGCCTGTGGTCGAAGCCGCCACATTCAGTAACCAGGGTGATACGTGATCAATATAGGTGCCCAGCTCTTGCGAACCGTCAGTACCGGCATTACCGGCCGAAGCGGCCACCGCAATCCCGGCCTGATGAGCGCCTAAAAATGCCAGCTCAATCGCATCTTCCCATGGCGACGTGATATTCATCACATTACCAATCGAGAAGTTGACAGCATCCACGCCGTCCGTCACCGCATCTTCAATCGCCGCGACCAACGCCTCCCCAGGACAACCTTCTAATGGGTAACAGACCTGGTAAGAAATAATATTGGCGTGCGGTGCCACCCCGGAAATCTCCGGAAATAAACCGGCCTTGACCACGGTACCATCGCCGGCAGAACTTAACTGTGGCACCACATAATCTACATTTTTCAGCACATTACCCGCAGCTGTAGATGCCGTATGAGAACCGTGGCCTGCCACATCCTCACCGACAGCCGGGTATAAACCTTCATAAGTGTCGGTAATGACGTCGTAACTGCGGATCCCGATCAGCTTGTCGTTGCAGCGGTCCTTAAATTCGTCCACAGCACAGTCGCCAACATAATTACCGCTGCCGAGCGGGTTGACATGGTCATAGCCGTCACTGCCAACATCTGCAAACGAAGGATGATCACTGTTGACACCGGTATCGATGATCCCGACTACTGTGCCTTCCCCTTTAAAAGGTAAATTGGTGCTGGTTTTGCCGGTCCACACTTTATCTGCACTGATCCGCTTTGGGCCTTCATCCGTGTGTAACTGGTACATCTTTGAACGCTGTACGCTGATAACATCCGCCAAACCAGCCACTTGCTCAGCTTCGTCCTGCGTCAGAGTTAAACTGAACCCATTGATAGCATTAACAAACTGCTGGCGGGCTTTCTTGTTGCCCAGCAATTGGCTGATGTCACTGAGTACCGCCTGCTGTTGTTCCAGCAGAAACTCCTGATAATTTTTAACCGCGGAATTCACCGGCTTGCCCTGCACAAACAAGCGCTGCTGCGCATCAGCTTTTTGCAGCTTGGTTGCTGCAAGTCCGGCAATACCACCGTTGTACTGACTGACCGGATTTTGCCGTAACCGCACTATGTAAACCTGCTCACCGCTGATGTCAGCTTCACGGACAAATTTGACCTTGGTTGGTTGCAGGCTGACGTTTAAACCGTCATTTTCCAGCCGGTTATTTTGCATACTGCGCCGATGTTGGCGCTTTTTCAGCTGATCGGCGTTAATGGCGACCGGCTTCAGGTGATTGGCGGAATTTTGCACATGAGCTGACTCAGGCAAATGCCCTGTTGCCGCATGTGCCAAAGCAATACTGCCCAAAGCGGCAGCAACTGCATAAGCGATTGATTTTAGTTTCACTGGACTCTCCACTTTTGATTATTAAGGCGACTGGTTATTTTTCCGTCGCTGAATTTATCTAATCATTCATGTTGTCCGGGCCGCGAAACCTTTCATGTATCAGTTTGTATCAATGCACTAAAACTGCTGCTTTCAACAATACGAATTGCTAAAGTGAGGTCAGAACCTGTTTGAACCCATTGGTTGTTGATGAGACTTTTCGAACTTGGATTACTTGTTACCTGCTTAGGTGCCAGCGGTAATCTTTTTGCTGAAACAAGTTTGCCTGCTGCACAAACTGAAGCCGGGCGCTGGGAATTTGCCTTGTCACTGGGTACCGGCAAAGTCACCACGCCGCTGTCCAACCGGGATGATTTGCAAGGATCTGTGTTGCCTGTCATCAGTTATTACGGTGAGCGTTTTTTTATTGAAAACAGTTTTGTTGGCTACAGCCTGGTCGAGCGGGACCACTGGTATCTGGATCTGGTCGGCAGCCTGAACGATGACGGCTTTTTCTTCGAACTCGATGGTGTCAATCAGTTTGGCTGGTGGGACGCGCTGGGGATCGAGCGTAGCCACGGTGTTGAATTCGAAGGTGAAGCACCAGCTGATCCACCTGGTACTTTTGAAGACATCGAACGCAATATGTCTTATATGGCTGGCGCCAGTGTTACCTGGCTCACCGACCTCGCCGAGCTGCGGCTGACGGTACTTACCGACGTCAGCGGCGTGCACCATGGTCAGGAACAACACCTCAGTATCCGCAAAAGTTATAGTTATCAACAATGGCAATTCCGCTGGCAACTGGGTGCTTTGCATAAAGACCAGCAGATTAATAACTACTACTATAATCTGCGGCCTTACGAGTTATACAACGCCGAAACCTGGTTCAGGTTATCAGACAGCTGGCAGTATTTTTATGCACTGACCCTCAGTTATCAGTTTGATCCACACTGGGCCATTCAGGCCTTCTGGCAAAAAAACCAACTGGACAAGGACCTACTGAAAAGCCCGTTATTAGCCCAGGACCACTACTACAGTCGTTTTATCGGTGTGAGATACAGTTTTTGATGAGCCAACGCTGCAGCCTGGCTTTCGGGCTGATAATCATGGGAATTTTCGCTGATGCACAAGCTGCGTCAGCGACCCTGCAACTGCAATTACTGCCGCAAACCTGTGTGATCACTGAACAACAACCGCAATGTAATATCCAGCTGAAAGTAAAAGTCTCCGGCGGCGCCATCCCGCAGCAATTGTGTTTATTCCACGGTACGGTACGGCATAGCTGTCAGCGCCATTCCCCGCAACAGAGCAGCTGGTTTGAAGTGAGCATTCACACAGATAAAAACCAACACATCTATCTGAAAGGTCAGCAAGGAGAATTGTTAGCCAGTGCGGAGTTAATGCTGGTGCAGTACCAGAGCGTGCACAAACGGCATAAACGCGGTTATTTGTGGAATATGCTCTGATGCACCAGCATTCTAAAATCCTGCTGATTGAAGATGATGCCGGACTGGCACGCGGTATCATGGAGTACCTGCAGATCCAGCAAATCGACATTGTCCACGCGGCCACAGCACAAGGTGCTTTAGCGGTGCATGGCGATTTTGATTTGATCCTGTGTGACATTATGCTGCCTGACAGCAATGGACTGCATCTGCTCGCTGCCCTGCAACAACGCTGGACTTGTCCGGTGTTGTTTCTGACTGCGCTCAGCAGTGCTGACGACCAAATTTGTGGCCTGGAAGCCGGTGCTGCCGACTATTTATGTAAGCCGATTGACCCCAGCCTGCTGCTGGCAAAAATCCGCAGCAGTCTGCGCGCGAGCCAACGCCGGCAGCAAAACCGCCGTACCCTGGCACTGCATGATTTGGTGATTGATTTCAGCCTGAACCGGGCCTTACTGGCTGGCCGCCCACTGCAACTGACCAGTCTTGAATTTGATATTTTATGCTTTTTTATGACCAGACCCGGTCAAATCGTCAGCCGCGAAGTGTTATTTCAGCATTTAGTCGGCCGGGCTTACGATGGGCTGGACCGGGCCATCGATGTACGGATCAGCAGGTTGCGTAAACATCTGGAACAGCTGGCTGTCACCGGCCTAGCCATTGTCACAGTGCGCGGCCAGGGTTATCTGTTTAATTATCTGCCCGAATTGCCGCGGCCTGACGACGCATCCATTGCAAGGGAACTGCAGCGATGAAAAAACAATTTGTCCGGTTTTATTTGTTACTGTTGTTATCCTGCGCCGGACTGTTGTGGGCCTTAGGCAGTATTTTTCAGTTGCTACAACAGGAGCAATGGCATTATCAAATCAACGCCACGCAATTGTTCGATTTACAACAGCAGCAATTGTCGTTGTTTCAACAACTGCCAGCCGCCAGTTTATATTTCCCTCCTGAAATCCATCAGCTGATCGCTGAAAAACAGGTGGTTGCGGTGGATTTGCCAAACGGTCAGAGTTTGTATTACCGGCAAAGTCTGCAACCAGGTATGTTGGATCAACTGGGCCCAATGCCGACCTTGTCCAGCGCCGACGACAGTTTACCCTTCTTGTTATATGGCGCTTTGGCCTTGTTATTCCTGGCTTTATTGTGGCCGGTATTCCGGGATATCCGGGCACTGACGGATCTGACCCGGCAATTTGCCAACACACCAGGACCACTGCAAACAAAACTCAAATCAGGCTCCAGTCTGTACCCACTGGCGCAAAGCCTGGAAAAAATGTCTGCTCAGATCAGCCAGCTCATCAGCATGAATCAGGACATGTCGCGCACTATCGCCCATGAAACCCGCACCCCGCTGGCGCGGATGAAGTTTACCCTCAGCCTGGCCGGCAGCCAGCTTGAACCGCGTTTTTCCCAACGTTTACTCGATGATATTGCGGAAATTGACGCCCTGGTCAGCAATTATCTGGATTTCTCACGACTGGATTATTTTCATCACCTGTCGCAACTTCCTCTGCAAAAACCGGCCGATTTGCTCAATGATCTGGCCGGGAAGTTTGATATTTACCAGCACTCATTTGAGCTGACTTTTCAGACACAGCTGCAACATGCGCAGTTTAATTATCCGGCCTTGTTGCTGGCCGGCCAAAACTTGCTGGCCAATGCCCTGCGTTATGCCAAACAACAGATCCGGGTCGAATTCAGCCAACAGCGGGTCAAAAATGAGCTGTTTTATCAGTTAACCGTCTCGGACGATGGCCCGGGCATGGCAGAACATCCAGATGTGTTGCAACGGTTGTTTCGCCGCGGTGATAACAGTTCTGGTTTTGGCTTGGGGCTGTATATCGTCAGTAAAGTAGCCAGCTGGCATCAAGGGGAAGTCTGTATCCATTCCGCGGCAGGTCAGGGCACGGCAGTCAGTTTGCGCTGGCCTTGTCCGCACGATGGCTCAGCCATTGCGGCTGATGAATAAAGCTAAGCGGTCAACGATTCAGGCTGCGTGCTGCATGATCAAGTCAGGCGCTGCCGGATAACGCCCTCCCAACTACGCTGGTTGTCTGCGGGCAACAAGCGGTAAACCTGCGTCGCGGCGGTTCGCTATTTTGCCGGCTGGCTATTTCGCCGGCTGGCAACTGGGAGCCGCAGCTTCCGCCGTCAGTTGGTGGCTTTGCAAACCCAGCCATTTTTCGTAGATAGCCCTGGCGGTGCCATCCTGCGCCATCGCATCAAACACCGCATTCACCAGATGGCGCTTAGCAAACAGCGGCGATTTACGCGAAAACGCCACCGCCAGATGGGTGGTATTTAACACCAGCGTCTGGTCGAATTTATCCTGCATCTGGTTTTGTTCGATTAGATAGTTAATCGTCGACAAAGATCCGGCCACAGCATCCACATCACGGCCGAGGCCCGCCATCATCACGCCGGTGGTGTAGTCCAGCACCAGCTGTTTATTCATCACCGTATCAGCATCATAACGCGGATCAATTTTCAGCCCGCGTGGCGTGCCAATGCGGATCTTATACAACGCATCATAATCGGGAATGTCGAAAGTTTTACGGGCGCGTACACCAAAAGACAACGGCACCAGACAACTGCCCCGCTCCGCATACTTCGCGCGGGCTTCCCCCCAGGCCATCAAAGAAAAATCGGTACTGCCCTGCTGCAGATTTTGTTCAACCCGGGCATACGGCACCATAGTGCGTTCGGTTTTATAACCGCTGCGCCGTTCGAACTCATTCAGCAAATCAACGATGATCCCCTCAGTTTGCGAACCGTCACTGCCGGCAACTAATCGCGTCCAGGGATCAAACTGGATCATATTGGTTTTAAAAGTCGCTGCAGCATGGGCCGGCGTGCCGGCTAATAAAGTGATCAGCAGCGCAACAACGCCGGCACACTTCAGGTGCAGCGGCGTTGTCAGCATTTTTTGTGCACGTACACACAAGGACGTTATTTGCATGAATTCTCAACTATGAAATCACTCACCGGACGAACGGCGAATACAAGCATCGGTCATTTCCCCACACTATAGGCCGGGTTTAGAGCACAGTTCAAGCGCAACCGGGATCGGCAGCCTGGTCAGCAGAAATAGCTGCAGGGGTTTTATCGTGCAATGGATCTGCTCATCCAAACAAGGTAAACCGGCTTGTTACAATCCAACTGGATTGCATTTGCAAATAAGGGTTGTTATGTTTCTTTTATCTCGCCAAAACTGTGCGTATATGCAGCAGCGTAGTCACAGATAACAATTCAAAGAGGGATTTTATGGTTGTTGAGCAGCAGCTGGAACGGGCGCGCCTTGAATTATTGGATATGGGGCTTCGCGCCAATCCACAGCTCAATTACCGCAGCAATGCTAAATCGCTGGATATCATTGATGAGCAATCTGCCAAGATTTTTGACCTTTTGGTGGAGCAGGAACAAACCCTCAGCTTTTTACCTCTGCCCGAAGCTTACCAGCAAAAAATTGCCGACGATGAAGACGAAGGCACCTTCTTTCAGTCCGACGACGGCACTGAATTACCACCGTTGGATTTATACCTCGAAGAGAAAAAAGGCAGCTCCCGCTTCAGCGACAAGTACCTGCAAACGGGTCTGGTTCCGGCCAAACTTGATAAATCGCTGCTGAAGCTTGAAGCCGAAGCGCACACCATGCTGCAGGAACAAGGCATTGAAGTGCTGTATCTGGCGCTGGGATTTCTGCAATGGAGTGAGCCCGCCAACGCCGCAGTGGCGCGATATGCGCCACTGATCCTGGTACCGGTCGAATTAGTGCGTTCTTCCGCCCGCGACAGTTTCAAAATTCGTTATACCGGCGAAGACCTCGGATCTAATTTAACGCTGGCAGCCAAACTCAGAACCGAATTTAAATTAATACTGCCGGCCTACTCAGACGAAAGCACTGTTGCTGACTATTACCGGGCCGTCACAGATGCTATCGCAGCGCAACCGTCATGGCGGGTGCATCCGGATAAAATTGGTTTAGGACTGTTCTCTTTTGGCAAGTTTCAGATGTACACAGATCTGGACCCGGCCAGCTGGCCGGAACAGAAAAAACCTTCCGCCTTACCGCTGATTGGCAGGTTATTTCGCGATGGTTTTGCCGACAGCACAGAAGTCAAAGCAGAAGATCTGAACCAGCCGGAAAAACTGCATCTGGTCAAAGACGCCGACTCTACGCAGATTGAGGCGATTCTGGCGATGAAAGCCGGCACTGATTTGATTATCCAGGGGCCGCCCGGCACCGGCAAGTCGCAAACCATCACCAACATCATTGCTGAAGCAGTCGCATTGGGTAAAAAGGTGCTGTTTGTCGCGCAAAAGATGGCTGCACTGGAAGTGGTGAAAAAACGGCTGGATGAAACTCATCTGGGTTTTGCCGTATTGGAATTGCACAGCCATAAGAGCACGAAGAAAGCGGTACTCAGCTCTATTGCGGAGTCACTGGATCAGGGAAAACCACAAACTCAAAACCGTGACGCTGAACTTGCTGATTTAATCACAGCGAAAGCGCAGCTGGATGCATACGTACAGGCTATTCGTCAGCCAATACTCAACAGCGGCATAAACTACATCGATGCGTTAGGTACTTTGTTACAGCTGCAACAGCTTGATCTGGATACCAGTTTGCCTTTGATCCCATTTAACTATTTTGCCAATTGGGACAAAGAGCGATATAGCAATGCGAAGAAATTGCTGGCGGAGTTGGTACAACAGCTGGTTAAGATTGGCATACCAAATCAACATCCATTTGCCATGTCTGGCCGCACTGATTTCTCTCCCGCACTGCAACAAACTCTGACAACAACGCTGACAGCCTCAGCTTCAATGCTTGAGCAACTGGCCATTTCCAGTGATGCGCTTTGTCATTATCTGCAGCTAAATGCGCCAGAGAGTTTACTGAAGCTGCAGTCTCTGGCAAAAAGCGCCGACTGGCTGGCGAACGTGCCAGATCTGAAAAACGTCAAAGTGAACAATCCGCTTTGGCAGACCGAGCAGAAAAAAATTCAGGGCGGCCTGCATTGCCTGCAAACCTTTATCAACCTGAAAGCTGATTGCGAACAGCATTTTATTGCACAGGCGCTGGACGCTGACTTGCTCAGTATCAGACAGGGACTGATTGGCAAAACTGATAAATGGTGGCGTTTTTTGTCATCAGACTACCGTAAGGCCAAAGCCAGATTAGCTGGACTCTGGCGTAATCAGTTGCCAGATAACAACGCTGACTGGTTACGCGCGCTGGACACTGCACTGCAATATCAGGCGGCTAAACAAGAACTAGCTGATTATCAGATTTTACTTGGCCATGTATTTGGCATGCAGTGGCAAGGCGAGCTGTCGGACCATGCTGCGCTGACAACAATCTGGCAGTGGATCGATGATTTTTATGCCAAAACCAATCGCCAGGAGTTACCACCCTCTTTAGCTGAACTGATTGACCAAGGCGCTGATAAAGCCTTATTACGCAATCAGGCCGACATGCTGACTGCATTGCAAAACAAACTGCTGATCCAGCTGACAACTATAAAAGAAATACTGCAAATCGCAGCGGCGGAACCTGTTTTTAATGTTCTGACCATGCCACTGCCGCAACTGACTTCCATGTTAGCTGGCTGGCAAAACGCTGCTCAGTTATATGACTACGCCCGCTACAACCAGATCATTGAAGCGTTTTCGCCTTATCAGGTTCAGCCTGTCACCGAACTTGCGCACAGCTGGCAACGTTCCCCGGAATTGTTAATGACTGTGTTTGAGCTCAGCTATTATCGCGGCCTCGTGGAGCATGCGTATGGCAATAGCGAGCCCATCAAACGTTTTGATCGCAATAAACACCAGCAGTCTTTGCAAGACTTTAAACGGATTGATGGTGCCAGTTTGTTCTACGCACAAGAGTTGCTGGTCAGTCGACTGTATGAGCGTTTGCCGAGAAAAACCGCCATCGGTGAAATGGAGCTGGTGCTGCGTGAGCTGGGGAAGAAAAAGCGTCATATCCCCATCCGTAAACTGCTGGCAGAGGCCGGCAATGTGATACAGCAGATCAAACCGATTTTTATGATGAGCCCGATGTCGATTGCCACTTATCTGAAACAAGGTGCCCTGGACTTTGACCTGGTGATATTTGACGAAGCCAGCCAAATCCCTGCCCCGGATGCGTTAGGTGCCATGCTGCGCGGCCGGCAGGTGATTGTGGTTGGCGACAGCAAACAAATGCCGCCAAACAGTTTGTTTGGTAAAGCGGTTGAGCTGGAAGAAGAAGAGCTGGAAAACAGTGCCACGGCCGAAATGGAAAGTATTCTGGCGCTGATGGAAGCGCGTGGCGCTGCGTCAAAAATGCTGCGCTGGCACTATCGCTCGCGGCATGATTCGCTGATTGCCGTATCCAACGATCAGTTCTACCAAAACAAGTTGGTCGCTTTTCCAAGCCCAGGCTTTCACCCGGACGCGACCGGCTTACAGTTTCACTATTTGCCCGAAACCCACTATGACAAAGGCGGCAGCCGGACCAATGCCGGCGAAGTGAAAGCCGTGGTGACCGCAGTGCTGGAACATGCGCTGAGTAAACCGCATTTGTCATTGGGTGTGGTGGCGTTCAGCTTGTCGCAGCGGGACGCCATATTACTGGAGCTGGAAAAACAGCGCCGGTTGCACCCGGAAACGGATGACTTCTTTGCCCGGCACGCCGGCGGCGACGAGTTCTTTGTGAAGAACCTGGAGAACGTTCAGGGCGACGAACGCGACGTTATTCTGATTAGTATTTGTTATGGCAAAACCAACAATGGCCAGTTAAGCCAGAACTTTGGTTTGCTGAATAAACCTGGCGGCGAACGGCGCTTAAACGTGCTGATATCACGCGCCCGGCTGGCCATGGAAGTATTTGCCAATTTTAAAGGTGAAGAGCTCAAAGTCGAGACTGACAGTCCTTTTGGCGTGCGGGCGCTGCAAATCTTTTTGCAGTTTGCTGCCTCGGGCAAACTCGATAAAACTCACCACGAACAGCAGGAACAAAACTTTGCCTTTGGTGCCCTGCTCCATCAGGCAATCCAGCGGCTGGGCTATCAGGTGGCTACCCGCGTGGGGAGTCAGGGTTATTACATCGACCTTGCCGTGTGTCACCCGGCTGAGCCGGATAAATTTGTGCTGGCGCTCGAATACGATGGCGCCGGTTATTACAGTGCCGCATCAGCACGGGATCGTGAACGCCTGCGTCAGTCCGTGCTGGAAGGATTAGGCTGGACATTCGCCCGCCTCTGGTCCACCGACTGGTACCGCGACCCGGAAGCAGAACTGCAGCGGTTAAACACATTAATCGAACAGGCCATTGCCCAGCACGACAGCCGGCTGCAAGCGCAGACTGCCGACACTGAACATAAAACAAAAATAACGCTGAGTACGGCAGCTGCACAAGCTGCACCTATTTTGCGGGTCGAAGCGGAACCCGAAGAATTTGCCGCCTGTACCACGCCTTATAAAAAGACCGATGTATCTAAACTCAATATCCCGCAGGTAGATGACTTCAGCGCCATTCCACTGAGCGTACTGGTGCATGCCGTAGAGCGGATTGTCGAAACCGAATACCCAATCTATGCCTCATTAGTGGCCACACGCCTTGCCAACGCCGCCGGCCTCACTCGGGTTGGTGCCAAAATCCGCCGAACCGTAGACCAGGCAATTGAGAGCGCCGCAAACAGAGATTTGATCCGCCAGGACCAAGACGAAGTGCTATGGCCCCAAGGCCGCAACACAGTAAAACTGCGCAACTGGAACAGCGCCGACGCCAATACCCGCAAACTGGAAAACGTCTGCGACGCAGAACTAACCAACGCCTTATTACTGACAGTACAAGACGCCCACGCCATCAGCATCAGCGACGCCGCTTCAGCTGCCTTGGGCCTGCTCGGCTTTCAGCGTGCAACAGCACCTGCCGTGGAACGGATGAGTCAGTTGGCGCAAGTTCAGTGTGATAAGGGAGTTTTGGTTTGTGAGAATGAGCGGTTGAAAATTGCTTGAACAATTATGATTGATAACGCTGCTATCTAATTTCTAATTGCAATTTGTCTTTATAAACCAGAGTACAGAGTGATGCCTACACATAAAGTAATAGAAGATGCCCTAAAGAATATTTTTACTGGGATAGCGCTATTAAAAGAAGCTCTACCAAGCAAGGAATTCACAATCGATGGAAGGCTTGTAGGAGATATCGGAGAAGCTATCGTTCAACGTGACTACAACATAAAACTTTATGAAGGACTAACAAAAGACTATGACGGTGAAACTCCTTGCGGGAAGAAAGTTCAAATAAAGGCCACTTTCAAAGATTCACTTACATTTAGAAAAATATCCGACTACTACATTGGCATCAAAATTTATGAAAACGGTCAATACGAAGAAATTTTTAATGGCCCAGGATACGTTATTGCTGAGGAATACATCCACCGAAAGGGTTTTGGTAAAAATTTGCTATCGTTCCCAATCAAAAGATTGAAAGATCTTTCAAAAAAGGTAAGCAATGATCATCGCATCACGAGAAAGATAGAAAAAACGACTTAATTTGTTCACACTGATATTCAGAAAGTACATTCCTTGGTTTCTGAAAATTATACGTTTAGAAAAAAGTGTCTGTTCATCAGAGCTCACAAAAATGATTCAGAGAAATATAATGGTGCAATTGACATGTCTGATGTGAACTACAAAAAACAAGCTCAGGACTACTACAACAAGGCTCCCCTTATAATCTTAGGCAGTGGCGCATCGGCCGCCCATGGAATGTCCGGCATGGCTGCGCTCGCAAAGTATCTGACTGAAAATATCAATATTTCCGGATTATCCACTGGTGAGGTAACCGTTTGGCAGAATTTCTGTGACAAACTGACTGCAGGAGTTGACCTAGAATCTGCGCTACATCAGGTAGCTGTAACAGAACTGCTAACCTCCAGAATTATTAGTACTACCTGGTCACTCCTCAACACTGAAGATATCAACATTTACCATAAAAGCCTGCAGAATCAGGCTATGTTTCCACTAAGCCGGCTACTGAGCCACATGTTTGAAAGCAGCCTTACCAGATTAAATATTGTTACTACGAATTACGATCGACTCGCTGAATACGCCTGCGATCAGGCGCGAATTCATCATTACACGGGCTTCACACACGGATTTTTCCGACAACTGGCTGCACCGAATGAGATAAACTCTGCCCGCAGAGTCAATATCTGGAAGGTGCACGGTTCGCTGGACTGGTTTAAATCGCCGCTCGACGACATTGTAGCGCTATCAAATATTCAAGGAATCCCTGTCAACTACAAGCCGGAGATAGTAACTCCCGGCACTCAGAAATACCAAACGACGCATTTAGAACCATACCGATCAATTATCAACAATGCCGACCAAGCGATTACTATGGCGAACTCATACCTGTGTATTGGCTACGGTTTCAATGACGAGCACATACAGCCAAAACTCATGGCGAGATGTCAGCGGCAGAATATCCCAATAACGATTATTACCTATGGCCTTTCAGACGCTGCCAGAAACCTAATCAAGGACGGTAAAGCGAAAAATTGCCTTGCAATAGAGCGGGGAGCCAGCGACGACCAGTCAATCGTTTACTCCTCATTGGATAAGACTTCAGTGACCGTTGAAAGAAACTTGTGGAGTCTTGAGGGTTACCTGTCACTTATCATGTAGGAAGAAGATATGCCGATTTTCAATTTTAGGGATGAAGATGCCCTTGGAAAGGTTGCTTCCGTCGATACGACAAACGTTATCGTGGACGTAGAAAATATAGACCAACTCAAAAGATTACAAGTCAACCATCTGGCCGTGCTCCAAAGCAGTAGACCTGGACAGCATCTCATCGGGCTCATAACCCAGGTGACACGTAAGCGTGGTATCGAGGACGTAGTCAATGATGGCATCAGCGAGCGGACATCAGAACTGAATCTGTGCAAAATCGCACTGATCGGCACGATGCTGGATCGTGATGGAGATAGAGAAAATGTATTTCGCCGCACTCTGGAAAGTGTTCCAGAAATTGACGCAAATTGCTTTTCGCTAGAGGGCGAAAACCTTACCGGATTTATGCGTACGCTCTCTAGCGTCTCAGCAGATGGCAATGCCCTAACACTGGGCAAATACACACTTGACGAACACGCTATTGCCTATCTTAACGGTAACAAATTTTTCCAGCGCCACGCTTTCATCGGCGGCAGCACAGGGTCAGGTAAGTCCTGGACGACAGCCAAGATTATTGAACAGATGGCAGGGCTCTCTACGGCTAACGCCATTGTTTTTGACCTTCATGGTGAATACTCACCATTGGTGGGAAAGAGTATTCAGCACTTCAAGGTAGCCGGACCTGCAGATGTGGAGGCAAAACGCACCATTGACGAGGGCGTGCTTTACCTGCCGTATTGGCTGCTTTCGTATGAAGCGCTCGTCTCAATGTTTGTTGACCGAAGTGATCAGAATGCGCCTAACCAGGCAATGATCATGTCCCGTGAGATCAACCAGGCCAAAAGAAAGTACTTAGATGACGACGGCCAAGAGGACATTCTGAAGCACTTCACAGTAGATAGCCCGGTTCCATTCGATCTGGAAGTTCTGATGGGCAGGCTGAACGAGATCAACGTGGAGATGGTGCCAGGCGCATCGGCCGGTAAAGAAAAGCAGGGAGACTTCTTCGGAAAGTTAGCACGAATGATTTCACGCCTTGAGAACAAAATCTCTGATAGACGTCTTGGTTTCATGTTCAGTGGCGGCGGAGATGTTCTGGATTTTACCTGGCTTGAAAAATTCACCACGGCAGTGCTCGGTTGCTCAGGGGAGAATGGCAAAGCAGGGATTAAGATCATCAATTTTTCCGAAGTACCTTCAGACGTTCTTCCGCTGATCGTTTCCCTTGTCGCGCGGGTTACATTCTCAATCCAGCAGTGGACACCATCAGAACTACGCCATCCGATAGCACTTCTGTGTGATGAGGCTCATCTTTACATGCCCCAGCGAAACATGGCGGAGTCCGCTGACGATATCTCCCTTGATATTTTCGAACGCATTGCCAAAGAAGGACGCAAGTATGGTGTCAGCCTTGTGGTGATAAGCCAACGTCCTTCCGAGGTTAATAAAACGATGCTTAGCCAATGCAGCAACTTCGTGTCCATGAGGCTGACCAATGCTGAAGATCAGGGCGTTATCAAGAGACTTCTCCCCGATAGTCTTGGCGGTTTCAGTGACATCCTGCCGACCCTTGATACAGGCGAGGCGTTAGTAGTTGGGGATGCGAGTTTGCTGCCAAGTAGAATTAGGATCGATGAACCTAGAAACAAGCCAAATAGTGGGACCGTCAATTTCTGGGATGAATGGCAGAAACCAGTCAAAGGTAAGCGCTTGTCAATTGCTGTTGATAACTGGCGTAAGCAGAATATTCAATAGTGGAAGTAAGTACTAACCAAATTTTCGTCCGATTAATCGTTTCTTAGCATGCATAAAACACGTTAGCACAACTCGAATATTCTTTTACGCCAGACCACTCCAAATATCTTGTGAAGTAAGAATTTAAAACAAAAGGGCCTTTCGGCCCTTTTGGTTATGTGTTTCGGTGAGTCACAAACTTAATTACACGCTGACAACCCAAAAATTTTATTACCGGTAATCTTCCGGGCTTGGGCATGCACACATCAGATTCCGGTCGCCGTAGACGTCATCGATGCGTGTTACTGTTGGCCAGAACTTGTTGTCGGCAACGTACTGCGTTGGGAACGCTGCGTATTGACGGTCGTAGGCGCGGTCCCAGTTGGCGTCGAAAATGTCGGCCATAGTGTGCGGCGCGAAGTGCAGCGGGCTGTTGTCTGCTGTCCATTCGCCGGCTTCTACTTTGGCAATTTCTGCGCGGATAGAAGTCATGGCTTCGATAAACTTGTCCAGTTCCACTTTGGATTCTGATTCAGTTGGTTCAATCATCAGCGTGCCAGCCACCGGGAATGACATCGTCGGTGCGTGGAAGCCGTAGTCCATCAGGCGTTTGGCGATGTCCATTTCGGTGACGCCAGTGGCTTCTTTCAGCGGACGCATGTCGATAATACATTCGTGCGCGACGCGGCCGTTGGTGCCTTTGTACAGTACCGGGAACATCGGGTCGAGTTTGGCCGCCATGTAGTTGGCGTTCAGGATGGCGTATTCAGTTGCCTGACGTAAGCCCTCGCCGCCCATCATTTTGATGTACATCCAGCTGATTGGCAGAATGCCGGCGCTGCCAAATGGCGCGGCCGATACTGCGCCGTTGTTGGCGCCGGTGTCTTCGATTTTCACCACCGCGTGGTTTGGCAGGAACGGGGCCAGCTGTTTCTTCACACCGATTGGACCCATGCCCGGGCCGCCACCGCCGTGTGGAATACAGAAGGTTTTGTGCAGGTTTAAGTGCGATACGTCAGCACCGATAAAGCCTGGCGCTGTCACACCGACCTGCGCGTTCATGTTGGCGCCGTCCATGTAGACCTGGCCGCCATGGGCGTGGATGATGTCACACAGCTCGCGGATAGATTCTTCAAATACACCGTGTGTCGACGGGTAAGTCACCATGATGGCCGCTAAACGGTCAGACACAGCTTCAGCTTTGGCTTTTAAATCGGCCATGTCGATGTTGCCTGACTTGTCACAGTCCACCAGTACTACTTCGAAGCTCGCCATTGCCGCAGTTGCCGGGTTGGTGCCGTGCGCAGAGACCGGAATTAAACAGATGTTGCGGTGACCTTCGCCACGGCTTTCGTGGTATTTGCGAATGGCAATCATACCGGCGTATTCGCCTTGTGCGCCTGAGTTCGGCTGCATCGACATTTGGTCGTAACCGGTGATGTTCACCAGCCAGTCGGCCAGTTCGCCAATCATCTGGTAATAACCTTCCGCCTGATTTTTTGGCACGAACGGGTGCAGTGCGCCAAATTCTGGCCAGGTCACCGGGATCATCTCGGCGGTGGCGTTTAACTTCATCGTGCACGAACCTAAAGAAATCATCGAGTGGTTCAGTGCTAAGTCTTTGTTTTCCAGCTTTTTGATATAACGCAGCATCTCAGTTTCGCTGTGATACTGGTTAAAGACCGGGTGCGTTAAGTACTTGGAAGTACGTACTAAATCAGCCGGAATTGAGTCAGAGCCTTTAGCAACGATAGCGGCGTCAAGCGCTGCAACGTCCAGGCCGTGGCCTGTGCCGAATACGATGTCAAAGAGTTCAGCGATATCAGCAGCAGTGGTGGCTTCGCTGAAACTGACGCCTAAAGAGTCAGCCAGATCAGTCCGGAAGTTCACGCCAGCGGCTTCTGCGCGCGCGATGACTTCAGCACGGTTAGCCAGGCTGAACGTCACAGTGTCGAACCAGGTGTTGTGTTTCAGTGCAACGCCTTTGGCGATTAAGCCGGCAGCGAACACGTCGGCAGAGCGGTGAATGCGCTCAGCGATGTTTTTAAGGCCTTGCGGGCCGTGGTACACACAGTAGAACGACGCCATGTTGGCCAGTAACACCTGTGCAGTACAGATGTTCGAGTTGGCTTTTTCACGGCGGATATGTTGTTCCCGCGTTTGCATTGCCATGCGCAGCGCCTGATTGCCACGGCGGTCTTTTGACACACCGATGATGCGGCCTGGCATAGAACGTTTGTAATCGTCGCGCGTAGCGAAGAATGCTGAGTGTGGGCCACCGAAGGCCATTGGCACACCAAAACGCTGGGCAGAGCCTAATACGACGTCTGCGCCCAATTCGCCCGGTGCTTTTAACAGCAGCAGCGCCATTGGGTCAGTTGCGACCGCAACTACGGCTTTTTTCGCTTTTAAATCAGCGATTAACTGCGCGTCGTTACGCACTTCACCAGTCGTTGACGGGTATTGGATTAATGCGCCGAATACATCGTGGTTCACGGCGTCAGCGGCTTTGCCTACGATGGTGTCAAAACCAAACATCTCGGCACGGGTGCGTACCACGTCAATCGTTTGCGGATGCACGTCATCGGCGATGAAGTAAGTGTTGGATTTGTTTTTGGTGACGCGTTTAGCCAGTGCCATCGCTTCGGCGGCAGCTGTGGCCTCGTCCAGCAGTGACGCTGAAGCCAGTTCCATGCCGGTTAAATCTAATGAAACCTGCTGGAAATTCAGCAGTGCTTCTAAACGGCCCTGGGCAATTTCTGGCTGGTATGGCGTGTACGCGGTGTACCAGCCCGGGTTTTCTAACACGTTACGCAGGATCACGTTTGGCGTGTGCGTTGGGTGGTAACCCATACCGATGTATGATTTGAAGATTTTGTTTTTGCTGGCGACT
The DNA here is from genome assembly GCF_001518915.1 of Rheinheimera sp. F8. Taxonomy (NCBI): domain Bacteria; kingdom Pseudomonadati; phylum Pseudomonadota; class Gammaproteobacteria; order Chromatiales; family Chromatiaceae; genus Rheinheimera; species Rheinheimera sp. F8. The sequence continues at coordinate 2,527,904 of NZ_CP013656.1, read as the reverse complement.
GCTTTTAAGTAGGACAGCGCTTCCACTTCGTTAACTGCTTCGCCTGTCGCCAGTGGCGTGGTCAGACGGATACCGGCCGGCACTGTCTGAGCGATCAGCTCTTCAACGCTGCTGACACCTAATTCGGCCAGCATGGCCTGGGTCTGCTCAGCGTCCGGACCAATGTGGCGGGCGATAAATTCTTGATGATTCGCAAGTTGCGACAGGGTTTTGACTGAAGTGGTCATGCCTGAGATTCCTGATAGTGAACTTAAAAGCTGTTTGTACGCTGCCGGCGGCGATTGGGCCACCGGTTGCCGAAATTCAGTTTTGGCCAGCAAGCTGGCGACAAGGCTGTGCCCGCCGCTAAATCAAAGCCCCGTAAAACGGGGCTTTGCGGCGCTGGCTCTTAGCCTTGCTTATTCTTCGTCGATGGCGTTTTTGTAACCAGCGGCGTCTAACAGACCAGCAACTTCGCTCTCGTCGGACGCTTTGATTTTGAACATCCAGCCGTCAGTGTATGGCGCGCTGTTAACCAGCTCTGGTGAATCGGTCAGTGCTTCATTCACTTCGAGGATCTCACCGGCGATTGGTGCGTAGATGTCAGAGGCAGCTTTCACAGATTCAGCCACTGCAACGTCGTCGCCCTGAGCGACAGAGTCACCCACTTCTGGCAGCTCAACAAATACCATGTCACCCAGCAGGTCCTGAGCGTGCTCAGTAATACCTACGGTGTACACACCGTTGCCTTCACTGCGCAGCCACTCGTGAGAAGATGCATACTTTAATTCGGTAGGGATATTGCTCATTTATTTATTCCTCGGACCTAACTCGACGTTTTTTATTGAGTGTTTGTATAAAAAATTCTGCAAAAGCCAGTTTAGACGACTTTTTTGCCCATGCGGACAAAAGACGGCTTGACGACTTTAACCGGTACTAATTTACCACGGATGTCCACTTCAGCGCTGTCGCCGGTCGAAGCCGGTACACGGGCCATCGCAATAGAATAACCTAAGGTTGGCGAGAAAGTCCCTGAAGTAATTTCACCTTCGCCACCTTCTACGACGACGCGCTGGCCGTGGCGTAACACACCTTTTTGTTCCATCACCAGACCAACCAGCTTGTCAGTACCCGCTGCTTTTTGCTGCTCGAGCGCCGCGCGGCCGATGAAGTTACGATCGCTTGGTTCCCAGGCGATAGTCCAGCCCATGTTGGCGGCCAGTGGCGATACGGTTTCGTCCATATCCTGGCCATACAGGTTCATGCCTGCTTCTAAACGCAGTGTGTCGCGTGCGCCTAAACCGGCAGGTTTAACGCCCGCATCTAACAGTTGTTGCCAGAAATCAGCCGCTTGGGCTTCTGGGACAGAAATTTCGTAACCGTCTTCACCGGTGTAACCAGTGGTGGCGATAAACAAATCACCGGCTTGCACACCAAAGAATGGTTTCATGCCAGCTACAGCAGCTTGTTGTTCAGCGGAGAGGATAGTAGCGACTTTGGCTTTGGCGTTCGGGCCTTGTACCGCGATCATCGCAAATTCAGGACGCTCAGTGACGCTGACGTCAAAGGCTTTGGCTTGTGCGTTGATCCAGGCTAAGTCTTTTTCGCGGGTGGCGGAGTTCACCACTAAGCGGAAGAAATCTTCAGTCAGGAAATAGACGATCAAATCGTCGATGACGCCACCAGCTTCATTCAGCATGCCGCTGTATAAGGCTTTGCCAGGGACTGTGAGTTTGGCCACGTCATTGGCCAATAAGAAACGCAGGAATTCGCGGGTACGAGAGCCTTTGAGGTCAACGATGGTCATGTGTGACACGTCGAACATGCCGGCGTCTTGGCGCACAGCGTGGTGCTCTTCAATCTGTGAACCGTAGTGCAGTGGCATGTCCCAGCCGTGGAAATCAACCACTTTTGCGCCAGCTTCCAGATGTTTTGCGTATAACACAGTTTGTTGAGCCATCAGTACTTTCCTCTGGTGCCGGTACATAGCCGGCTGTCTAGGTATTAAACCTGTAAGGGCAGAAAGTGACACAGTAGGTCGGGCGGATGCCGTTATAACCGACTGGCCACCAAAAGATGGCCCGGATTATAACCGATGGACTCCACGTCAAATAGCCCCTTTTCGATTAGATTTAATAATCCGAAAACAGGCGCTATGACCGCTTTAGCCGAACAACATTACAAAGAGATGACGCCAGGCCGCGCCACAGCTGGCAAATCGCCATGATTGCCGAGCGCTGCCGCCAGCAGCTGCCGCTTCACCGGCGCCAGCTGATTAGTGGCCGCCATGCCAACAGCTCGTACCAGCTTGGCCAGCGGATGCTGCAACATAAAGCCGCGTTTGAAGGCTTCCATCAACGCAATCATCTGTTGCGCCTCGGCTTTTCGCCAGCGTTCGTACTGCCGCAGCATGCGTTGCTCGTTACAGGTTCGACCAGTGGAGATATTTTGTACTATTAGTTCTGCTAATGCACAAACATCCATCAGCCCGAGGTTCATGCCCTGCCCGGCCAGCGGATGTATGGTGTGCGCCGCATCTGCCACCAGCACGGCGTTATGCTTCACCCATTGGCTGGCATAACGCATTTTCAGTGGATAACTGCGCCGCTCACTTTGTACAGCAAGCACGCCCAGCACCGACTGACTGGCCGCCGTCAGCGCCTGATTAAATTGTTCGGCAGGCAGAGTTATCAGCTCTGCCGCACGCTCCGGCGCCACACTCCAGACGATTGAAACTAAGTGAGGATCGGCCAGTGGCAATAACGCCAATGGCCCGGTCGGCAAAAACACCTGGCGGGCAGTCGCCTGATGCGGCTCGCTGGTGCGCACCACAGCGACTAAACCATGATGATCGTAATCCCAGAACGCCAACGGCATTTTTAACTGCTCGCGCACCATCGAGTTCGCACCGTCCGCCCCGACCAGCAATTTGCTGATATAGGCGCTGCCGTCAGCCAGCGTCAGCAGATTCTGTCGCTCGCTGGCACTGATTTGCTGGATGCGGGCATCAAACTTCCATTGGATATTCGGATACTGTTGGGCACGTTGATATAAACAACAACGCAGTTCTTCGTTATCGACAATCCAACCGAGCGCGGGTGAAGAGCTACCGTTTTGCGCATCAAGCGCGCCTAAATCACTGGTGGCAAATTCGATGCGGGCAAAACTATCCGCCTCCCACACCTGCATCTGCTGATAAGCCGGTTTGGCGTTTAACAATTGCCAGACGCCAAGGCTGTCCAGCACGCGCATGGAGGCCAGATTGAGTGCACTGACGCGGTTTAAGCTGGCCGCACCGGCTTGCGGTGCCGGCCCTTGTTCGAGCACGGTGATTTGCAAATCCGGGCTATTTTTCGCCAGCAATAACGCCAAAGTCAGACCAGCACTGCCGGCGCCGGTGATCAGAATATCGGTATCTAACATGATGAATGTCCGGTGGCGGCGCCTTTTGCTTCATAAGTGGCCGCATGAGTGGCTGTTTGAGTTGTCACTTGAGAGGCTGTTTGCTGGTACAACGCGATTTGTTGCTGTTGGCTGGCGAGCGGTGATAGCCCCATCGTCAGCGCTGCGAACGGCTGTTTCAGCACGCTGCACTGGTTCAGCACAGTAAGACCCAGGCTTCGGCCGAGCGCCAGCAGTTTGCTGTCGTTAGAAAATAATCGCACCAGGCTGTCGGTAAAACCCACCACCTGCGCCATATCGGCGCTTCGCAGCAGCTGATATTGCCGGGTCAGCCCATAAGATCCAGCGTCCGGGCTGTGAATAGCCAGCAGCTGCAACAGCGCATCTAAATCCCGCAGCGCCAGATTAAAACCTTGTCCGGCAATGGGATGTAAGTTGTGCAGGCTGTTGCCACAGAGTACCAGCCGGTGGTCGGCCGCTTTGGCTGCAGTTTTTAACTTCAGCGGATATAACACGCGGTTGCCGACGCCGCTAAAAACTCCGGCGCTGTAACCAAGCGCCTGCTGTAACGCAGCAATAAACTCCGCATCCGGCAGTGCCTTCAGCGCAACGGCCTGCTCTGGCTGGCAAGTCCAAACCAGCGAATAACGCTGCTGGGTTAATGGCAATAACGCCAGCGGGCCATCAATGGTAAAACGTTCAAAAGCTTTGCCCTGATGCGGCGCAGCGACTGCTACATTCGCAATCAGCGCGCTTTGCTGATAATCATGTTGCACGCCATCGATGCCGGCAAGCGCGCGGCTTGGCGAATCACCGCCTTCGCACAGCACTAATAAGCGACACGAAAGCTCAGTACCACTTTTTAGCTGCAAATGCCGCAAGTCGCGCTCGGTGCGGATAGCGCTGATTTGATCCGGCCTGAACCAGGTCAGCTGGCTCGCCGGTACTTGCTGTAACTGTTGATATAACAGCCGGCCAATCCATTCAATTTCAATGACATAACCTAAAGCGCTGCGGCCAAACTCGGTCGCGGTTAACCGGCTTTTGCCAAAATGGCCGCGGTCCGACACCTGAATATGCTCGATGGCACAGGCATGCGGTTTTAACTCAGGCCACAGGCCCCAGCGGGCTAATAGCGCCACACTGCCGGCAGAGAGCGCAATGCTACGGCTATCGAAGCTGGTGGTGTGTTGTTCACCGCCTTGCTGTTCAACACTTTGTTGCTCAATGATAGCAATGCGAAGGTGTGGCAACTGGCGGGTGATTTGCAGCGCCAGCATGGCGCCGGTCATGCCGCCGCCGGCGATCACCAGGTCAAATGGCTTGTCACTGTTCTTTGCCGTGCTTTGGGCTGAACTCACATCTGCTCCTGTGCTTGGGCTGCTACAAATGCCGCTAACAACAACTGTCGTAAAACAATCAACGGCGTGCCATCAAAGCTTCAATGTCAGCAATTTCTTTGGGCGCAGTATCGGTCAGATTCAGGTGGCCATCTTTGATCACCAACAAATCATCTTCAATTCGTACCGCCATACCCCACCAGCGTGGGTCGCAATCCGAACCGGACGGAATATACAGGCCAGGCTCAATCGTCAGCACCATGCCAGGCTCAAACGGCCGTTCAATCTCGCCGACTTTATAAGCGCCGACATCGTGTACATCAAGGCCAAGCCAATGGCCAAGGCCATGAATAAAATACTTTTTACAGGTTTGTTCGGCGATCAAGGTCGGCAGATCGCCATGCAAAATGCCTAGATCACGTAAGCCACGCGTTAGTTCGGCAATAGCCGCCGCCACCGTATCACGGCTGCTGTTGCCAGGTTTTACCGCAGCACAAGCGGCATATTGCGCGTCCAGCACCACCTGATACAAAGCGGCCTGATCGGGGCTGAATTTGCCATTGACCGGAAAAGTGCGGGTGATATCGGCGGCATAACCAAAGAGTTCGCCGCCGGCGTCAATCAGCACTAAATCGCCGTCTTTGAGGGCATCGTTGTTATCGGTGTAATGCAGGATACAGCCGTTTTCGCCGCCGCCGACAATAGTGTTGTAGGCTTGCTGCCGCGCACCGTGCATGGCGCAATAATGGCGAATTTCGGCTTCGAGCTGGTATTCAAACACACCGGGTGACGCAATTTGCATCGCACGTTTATGTGCACCGGCGCTGATGCGGCCGGCCTGATGCATCAGCGTTATTTCGTGTTCGTCTTTAAATAGCCGCAGTTCTGCCGTCAGTGGACGCAAGTCCTGGATATGCACCGGCGCGCTGTATCCGCGTTTGGGATAAGTACGCAGCGTGCTAAGCGTCTGGAAAAGTTTGTTGTCAAGCTGAGGATAAGCGCCCTGCGCAAATACCAGCGTCTGTTTGCCATTGAGCGCCTGCAGCAGCTCCTGCTCCAATACGTCATGGCATAACGCTGGTAAACCAAACTGCAACGCGGCCGCTGCCGGGCCAAAGCGCCGGCCTTGCCAGACTTCGGCCAGCTCGTCTTTTGGCCGGCATAACAACAACTCATGGCAACTGCCGTCGCTGTCTTTGCTTAAAATCAGCCAGGCTTCCGGCTCAGGAAAACCGGTCAGATACAGCAGGTCACTGTCCTGACGGTACGGATAATCGGTGTCGCGGCTGCGGATCACTTCCGGCGCTGCGCAGTGCACCAGCACCGATCCCGGGGTTAAAGTTGCCAGCAACGCGGCGCGGCGCTTGGCATATACAGCAACAGGGATCACAGCAGTAACTTGTTCGGGCGTCATCAAGGCCTCTTATTCCATTCTAAACGGGCTTGGATCACAGTTTCAGCACAGGCGGAGTTTACTGCCTGTCAGTGCAATGTCTGGCTGGACACTTCGGCGGCGGCAAACTTTTGGCCGACTTCACTGAAGCAGGTCAGCACCATGATGCGCACGTGCTCCAGCACCAGGAAATACGACTCTTCGTTGTCAGCTTCGCTGGTATCGTCCGGCGTGTAGATATCAATACGCGTCACTTCGGTTAACTGTTCAACAGCGTCGCGCACTTCTTCGGCGACAATGGATAAATCAGTTTGCTGAATGGCAAAACCGACCAAAAACGCCTGTGACCATTCGACTAAGGCTTCCAGCCGCTCGGGCAGTGCATCATCGTCGCCCGGCAGCAAAGGACTGAAGCCCAGTTCTTCGTCGGCCAGTTGCCGCGCTGTTTCCGTGATCAGTTCACTGATCTGGCTTTTTAAAGCTGCATTGACCGCTTGCCCGTCGTTTAAGAAGTCGTGTAAAACTGGTAGAATCTGATTCGCATCTGCGGGGACGCCGGCACTTAACATTCCGGCAACCAGACCGTGCAGCTCAGCTGCCGAGGCCATCAGTGCATTTTGATCTAAAGTGCTGGTCCAAAGGTCGTAATTCATTAAAGGATGTGCAGGCATCGGTAGAGCACCCTGTAGGTGAAGCTGAATGCCACTATGCTAACACCGGGCTTCCTGAGCGCCAAGGGCGCACCACCCCGAACCTATTAACCAGACAGCGGCAATTGCCACTGTAGTTTCAATAAAAGCAGACAATTTATGTATCCAAAAGCGCAAAAACCAGCAGCCAATCCGAACAAACCAAAACAACTGACCATCGCTGTATTAGGCCGGCATATGAAAATTTCCTGCCCGGCCGGTCAGGAAGAAAAACTGCAGGCGGCCCTCAGCGAACTGGAAAGCCGGGTCAGCAATACCAAGTATCAACCGGGTGTGCATGGCGCCGAAGACGTGTTGCTGATGATTGCGTTAAATTTGTGCAATGAGTTGCTGGAAGCGAAAAAGAGCGACGAATAAGGCTTATTTCGCTGGATTCCGGTGGTATACTTCAGCCGTTCTCTGAGTTGTTTGTGACTGGCTGATGTCCCTGAGCCGATAATTCTTTACATCAGGGTTTCTTCTCCAGCGCTATTGTGCAAGCCCGGCCCGTATCGGGAAGCCTGCGGTGCTGATTAGTTTCCCGCCTTGAACCTCTGGTTCAAGGGCTTACGCCGGTCACGGCAATTCGGAGAACACTTTGCCCGCTGTTAATCCCGATTTTATTGATGCGGATAATGACAAACTGGCACCGCGCCAAGCTCTTCGCACCGCGATCCGCCGGCAAGTACGTCAGGCCCGCCAAGCCCTTTCCCCCGTGCAGCAACAACAAAACGCCGCCGCGCTGGTTGAACAAAGCAATCTCATCACCGAACTAAACAGCGCACAGCACATTGCCCTTTATCTCAGCAATGACGGTGAGCTGGATACCGCACCTTTATTAGCGCACTTGCAAAAACTAGGCAAAACCCTGTATCTGCCGGTGTTACACCCATTTTGCGCCGGTTACCTGCTATTTCAGCGTTATGATGCCAATACCGTAATGACGGTGAATAAATTCGGCATTGCCGAGCCCAAACCAGACGTCAGCGCCATTATATTGCCAGCGCAGCTCGACATTATTTTTATGCCGCTGGTGGCTTTTGACGACCAGGGCCAACGTCTTGGCATGGGCGGCGGTTTTTATGACCGCACACTGGCATCGTTACCACAGGGCAGCCAAAAGCCACTGCTTATTGGCCTGGCGCATCAGTGTCAGCAAGTCGGCACCGTTCCGGCAGAACCCTGGGATGTGCCGCTGCCGCGGGTGCTGACTCCGCACAAACTGTGGTCTTTCCGCTGATTTTTAGTCCATTAAGTGCGCGATCCAACGGCTGAAACTGACATCCCGCTGAATAGCCCCCTATACCTGACAAAAGTTTTTGATATACTCGGCTTTCCTCAGTCACCTTATGGTTTATATGGAAATCCTCATACTTGTTAGTCTGATTTTGTTAAACGGCTTATTCGCCATGTCCGAAATAGCCATAGTCACAGCACGCAAATCACGTCTGACAGCACTTGCTCACAACGGCCGTTCTTCTGCAGCCATCGCGCTGAAACTGGCCGAAGATCCTACGCAATTTTTATCAACAGTGCAGATTGGCATTACCTCGATTGGTATCTTAAACGGTATCTTCGGTGAAGCCGTGCTCGCTGGCCCATTCTCGATGTGGTTACAAAGCTACGGTCTGTCTGAAAGCTTCAGCTCGATTTTCGCCACAGTGCTGGTGGTTGTGGTCGTCACTTATGTGTCGATTGTCGTCGGTGAACTGGTGCCAAAACGCATTGGCCAAATCAGCGCCGAAACGATTGCCTGCATCATGGCCAAGCCGATGCTGCTGCTGGCGCTGCTGACCAAACCTTTTGTCTGGTTATTAACGGGCTCTACCCACGCGATGATGCGGCTGTTTGGTTTTGCCCATAGCCAGGAATCCAACGTCACGCACGAAGACATTCAGGCCATGCTGCAGGAAGGTTCCAGCAGCGGCGTGATTGAACATACCGAACACACCATGGTGAAAAACGTGTTTCGCCTGGACGAGCGCAGCATTTCATCGTTGATGGTGCCCCGCTCAGACATCGTGTTTCTGGATGTTGAACTGAGCCTCAGCGAAAACATGCAGCGCGTGATGCAGTCGCCGCATTCGCGGTTCCCGATTTGCAAAGGCCACGCCGATGAATTAATTGGCATTATTTCCGCCAAACAGTTACTGGCACAGTCGGTAGCCGGCACGTTAAACGACCTGCAACAGCTGGCGCAGCCTTGTAACTTTGTGCCGGACAGCTTAACCGGTATGGAACTGCTGGAGCACTTCCGCAGCTCCGGCAGCCAGATGGTGTTTGTGGTCGACGAATATGGCGACCTCAAAGGCCTGGTGACATTACAGGATCTGATGGACGCGCTGACCGGCGAGTTTAATCAGGCAGATTCCGCCGAACAGGACATGATGGTGGTGCAGCGTGACGACGGCTCTTATTTACTGGACGGCCTGCTGCCGGTGATCGACTTAAAAGATTGCTTAGGCATCAGTAAGTTGCCAGAAGAAGACAGCAAACGCTACCAGACCTTAAACGGGCTGATCATGATGTTGCTCGGTAAAATTCCGCAAACGGCGGATAAAGTAGAACTGGACGACTGGTTACTGGAAATTGTCGATATGGACGGCAAGCGCATCGACAAAGTGTTAGCCAAACGGATAGATCCGCCGGTAGAAGAAGAAATGCCAGGCGCGCTGGCTGATTAACCCAGTCAGCACAAGTAGCGCCCTGGCGCAGACTGGCTTTGATTCCCTGCGTTTCGTCGCAGTAGCCAGCTTTGACCACAACCGCCCGCTTGGGCGGTTGTTTGCTTTTGTGCTAGCCTCGGCAAGATTTGTTAAAAACAGTTGATTTAATAACAAGATGGCAACGTCAATCGTCAGTCATCATTTCACAGGAACACAAATGAAAACAATTCACTGGCTGACTCTCGGGTCAGCACTGGCGCTTAGCGCATGCCAGCAAACCAGCCAGCCACCAACGGCTGCCGCCGCCCCTGAAGTGGCCAACAAAGAAAACAGCCAGCGCGCTGTGGCTGAACGTGTTGAAGCCCACATGCTGTTTTTAGCTGACGACGCCCTCGCCGGCCGTGATACCGGAAGCTTGGGCCATCAGATCGCCAGCCATTACATTGCCAGCAATTTCCAACAGTTAGGCTTAAAACCTGCCGGCACTGAAGGTTACCTGCAGCCGGTACCAATGAAACAAAGCAAGCTGGTGCAATCGAGCCCGAAACTGAGCCTGACCGTTGATGGCAAAGCGACAGATTTCGCTTTCCCGAAACAATTTATGACAGGCCCAAGCAGCCATGAAGGCAAAGTCGACGTCAGTGCCGGCCTGGTGTTTGTTGGTTATGGTCTGGTGTCAAAAGAATTTGGCATCGACGATTACGCTGGTTTGGATGTCAAAGGCAAAGTGGTTGTGATCCTGCCAGGCCGGCCGGACCATCTGCCAAGTGAAGAAGCGGCGCATATCAGTTCATTAAAAGCCCGCACCGCCGCCGAGAAAGGCGCTGTCGGTATTATCACCGTCAACACACCTAAAGATGAAAAGCTGCGTCCATTCGCGCAAGGCGTTATGTACCTGCACCAGCCACGGATCCGCTGGTTACATGCCGACGGCGTGGCTGAAGGTGATTATCCGCAGCTGAAAATTTCGGCATCACTGGATATGAAACCAGCCGAAGCGCTGTTTGCTAAAGCGCCGGTGTCGTTAAAAGACATTTACGCTCAGCTGGAAAAGAAACAAGCGCCAAAAGGCTTTGTGCTACCAGGTGAAGTGAATTTCAGCCGTCAGTCTGAACACCAGCAAATCAGCAGCCCGAACGTCGCAGCTGTGCTGGAAGGCTCAGATCCGGTGTTGAAAAACGAATACGTGGTAGTGACCGCGCACTCCGACCATATCGGTGTCGGTGTGGATATGCGCAGCAAAGACCGCATCAACAACGGTCTGATGGATAACGCCGCCGGTGTGGCCATTATGCTGGAAACCGCACGGCTGTTTGTCAACGCGCCGGTAAAACCAAAACGCTCCATTTTATTTGTTGCGGTAACTGGTGAAGAAAAAGGCCTGCTGGGTGCGGACTACTTCGCGCACAACCCAACCCGCCCGGCTGACAAGCTGGTGGCCAACGTTAACCTCGACATGCCAGTGCTGTTATACCCATTTGCCGACATCGTCGCCTTTGGTGCGAACCACTCAAGCCTTGGCCCGGTAGTGGCAAAATCCGCTGGTTTATATGACGTGAAACTGGCGGCAGACCCAATGCCAGACCAGGCAATTTTCACCCGCTCAGACCACTACACGCTGGTGAAACAAGGTGTGCCTTCAGTGTTCCTGATGACAGGTTTCACCTCACGCGACCCGAAACAAAAAGGCGGTGAAGTGTGGGGCAAATTCTTCGCCAAGCACTACCACAAACCAACAGATGACGTAGCCGGCCTCACCAAAGACTTCGGCGCCATCCGTTACGACTACGGCGCCTTATTCGCCGACATCAACTACGCCATCGGCACCGAAATCGCCAACGCCCCAGCGCGCCCAACCTGGAACAAAGAATCTTTCTTCGGCAAGATTTTTGGCAAAGACTACAACACTGTGAAGTGAGTTGTTGTTTGGGATTTTGAATGGAAAAAAGCGCCGTTAGGCGCTTTTTTGTTGGGTGAAGGTCAGGTTTTAGTGGGATTGCTGATTGCAGATTGCTGGAGCTGCTAAGGTCGACTGACCAGCTAAGAGTGGCAAAGCCAACATCGCCACCACCATGTTCGCCCGTTCGCGCCTCCCGCGCTCACTCTTAACCGCTCACTCCATGGCTGCCGATGCTGGCTTTGTTGGGGATTGGGATAGCAGCTTTGAGCGCAGGCTGTGTGAAAACTGCTGATCACCTTTTGGTCTAAATGGTCGGTTTTTATGATCAATCATTCTGGATATACCTGAACTGTCGTAGGTCAGCAGCTCTAAACTTATCTGCATACGAATCAACCTAGTGTGCGCAGCCATGACAGAACATATCAAAGGTCAAGACAGATACCAGGTCACTCTGTTGCCGGAAGCGTTGGACGACTTTGTCAGTGGTGATAATCCAGTCAGAGTCATCGATATCTTTGTGAATGGTCTACAGCTTAAAGCGCTTGGCTTTGACGGCGTGGAAGCAAAACAAACCGGACGTCCCGGCTATCACCCTGCCACGATGTTAAAACTCTATATTTACGGTTATTTGAATCGTATCCAATCTTCACGTCGGCTGGAAAAGGAAGCCAATCGTAATGTAGAACTGATGTGGTTGCTGGAGCGGCTGACACCTGATTTTAAAACCATTGCGGACTTCAGAAAAAACAACAGTAAAGGGATTAAGAATGCTTGCCGTGCCTTTATTGACCTATGTCGACAGATGCAAATGTTCACGGATATCACTGTGGCCATCGATGGCAGTAAATTTAAGGCAGTGAACAGCAAACAAAATAACTTCACGCCGCAAAAAGCGAAAGACTATATAGCGAGGGTCGAACAAAGCATAAGTAACTATCTTGAAAAGCTCGATAAAGCTGACCGCGACGCACAGACTGATGTAAATGCTGAGTTAACCGCAACAAAACTGGCATGGCTAAAGAAACGTTTAGGCGAACTACAAGAAATCCAACAAACTGTTGAACAGCAACCAGATAAGCAACTGTCTTTAACCGATCCTGACTCCCGGTTAATGAAAACAAATAACATGAATCGGCAAGTCTGTTACAACGTGCAAACTGCGGTGGATACGAAGAATCATCTGATTGTTGCCCATGAAGTCACGAACACCACTGACCGTGGCCAGCTGCACTCGGTAACTCAGTTGGCTCAGGCAGCTGTTGGCAAAAAGGATATAACCGTACTCGCCGACAAAGGCTATTACAGCCGCAACGATATTAAAGCAGTGCTTGATACCGGAGCTGTAGCCCTGGTGCCAAAAGGTGATACTTCTGGCGCTGATCGCAAAGGCCTTTTTAACCGCTCGTTGTTTAAGTATGACCAGGAAAAAGATATTTATATTTGCCCGACAGGTAACGAGCTTCAGAATAGGTTTGTAGGTGTTGAAGACGGTTTGGAGCTGCAAATGTACTTTAACTGTATCGCCTGTCGCGACTGCAGTCAGCGTTCGAAATGCACCACATCCAAAGTAGCCGCAAGGCGTATAAAACGATGGGTTCATGAAGATGAAATGGAAGTTATGCAGGCAAGGCTGGATGCATTACCGCAAACTGCGCTTGTACGTAAGCAAACGGTAGAGCACCCATTTGGAACGATCAAAATGTGGATGGGAGCCACTCATTTCCTGATGCGACGATTTAAAAACGTCAGTACAGAAATTAGTTTGCATATTCTGGCTTATAACCTGAAAAGGATGATATCGATCTGGGGGACGGCAGGATTGGCCAGTAGGCTAGAAGAACTCTACGGCTAGCAGCACTTGCCATTTTTACCGCTGCTTAGCGCCGTATCGCAACAAATACCAGGCCATATAAACCTCCCTTTAATACCTGTCTAAAAATCACAGCATGTAGAGTCATTTGTAACGCTTGATGCTGGGGAACATGCCGCGATACAGCAAAAATGAGTTTTTACACAGCCTGC